>NZ_FSRK01000001.1:0-1292290 GCF_900141765.1 Epilithonimonas zeae
AAGCCCTCTAGCGCCGATGGTACTGCGAAAGCGGGAGAGTAGGTCGCCGCCAGTTTTTTTTAAAGCTCATCAATTTATTTTGATGAGCTTTTTTTGTTTTAAAGCTTTAGTCTCTCTTTAACGAATCATATTCAATACTAAAAACCAGACTGTATGTATTCTGATGAGATTTTTTGTTTTATAAAAATGCCATAATACAACATTTAGAATTTGATTTGAATTAATTATAATTGGATTAATTCCAAATACACACAAATTCTCCTACTTATCTGTTAATCTTTTTATAAAAATGTTGTTTTCATTTTTTTTAAGTTCTTAATTAGATTATTTTTGCACAAATTAATTTTTAAAATGAAAAAATACTTATTTCTTCTTTTAATTGCTTTTATGGCAGTGTCTTGCTCTAAGGTTAAAGTTGAAGGAAATATCAAAGGAGGTTCTCCTTTGGAAAGAATTGAATTTATAGAAGCTTCTGGTGTTGCTACTTTACCATTGATCAATCTTGGGGTTGATGATAAAGGAAACTTCAAAGGTGAGTTCAATGCGCCAAAAAATGGAATGTATGCGATGACTTACGCTGGGAAAATGAATTTCATTTATCTTAAAAAAGGTCAAACTTTAAAAGTTTCTGGTGAAGCTACATCATTTCCTGAAGTTTATAAAATTGAAGGTGATGCTAAGAAAAATAACGACTTCATTACAGAAACTCAAAAATATCTTCAGTCTTATAGTTCTAAATTGAATATGCAATTGCTTCAGAAAAAAGAAGCTGATTTCTTAACTGAAATTAAGAAGGTACATTCTGATCTTGAGAAAAATTTGGATGAGACGGCTGACAAAATCGGACCAGATAGTGATGTTGTTAAACTTAAAAAAGATGAGTTAACAACAAATATTTTAACTTTCTTGGTTCAATACGAATCTACTCACGGACAAACAATAGGAGATCCATCTTTCAAAGTTTCTAAAGTTTTTACAGATTATGAAAAATCTTTGACAAAGAACAATGACAGAATGGTAGAAAATCTTCCGGTTTATAGAAATTATCTTTTGAATAAAGTAGGACAGGATTTCCAAAACTTTGCAGTTAAGCAGAAAGACAAAGACAATGTAAGTATGTCTACAATTTTTGCTAGATTTTTAGCGACTAACAAAGAGATGTCTCAGAAAACAAAAGATTATTTGTTGGCCTTTGTGATTGCTAAATTTGATCTTAATCCTTACACAAGTGAAGTAGAAAAAGTTCAGAAAGTCAGCGAAGAATATATCAAAGATTCTGAAGTTAAGAAAGATCTTAATTCTGCGATCAATGCTGTTTTTGGATTGAAGAAAGGAGAAGTTGCTCCAAAAGTTAATCTTGTAAAACTAGACGGAAAATCCGGAAATATAGAAACTAATGGTAAGCCAACTTTGGTGATGAGCTATGCGTCTTGGAATCCTTACATTGGACAATCTACAATCCCTGTTCTAAAAGAAGTGGTTAATTTCTACAAGGCTAAAGTTAACTTTGCTTTTGTAAATCTTGATGACACTAAAGAACAATTTACTAAAACAGCTAATGCAATGTTGAAAGGAATTCCTGGAACTAATTATTATGCTGAAGGAGGATTAGCTTCTGACTATGCTAAAAAATTCTTTATCTATGGATTCAAAATTCCTGGATTTTTCTTGATTGACAAAGACGGAAAAGTGGCTAGCCAAACTTTTTATAATCTTGGTGATGCTAAGTTTGTAGAAGAAATGAATAAAATTTCTGGTTTACAAGCACCATCTGTAAATCAAGGTGCACAATTACAAAATGATCTGTTGCAAAAGGCTCCGGCAAATGCAGACTCTGCAGCAACAAAATAAATATTAGATGAAGAGAAAAAAGAATCTTATTCTTGAAAATATCAAACTCCTTTCTGCAGGTGCGAAAGGAGTTTCTGTTGGTAAGACTGCAGAAGGAAAAACCGTTTTGGTTTCTGGAGCAGTTCCCGGAGATTTGGTGAATGTTAGAGTCAAGAAAGCGAAAAGTAATTATTACGAAGGCGAAGCTGTAGATATTTTAGAATATTCTGAAGATCGTGTTGAACCAAAGTGTATCCATTTCGGAACTTGTGGTGGTTGCAAATGGCAGAATATTGCCTATGAGAAACAACTTGATTTCAAACATAACGAAGTTGTAAATAATATTACAAGAATCGGAGGTGTTTCCGGATTTGAAATTATTCCAATTTTGGGTTCAGAAGAGCAATATTTCTACAGAAACAAAATGGAGTTTTCTTTTTCCAATGCTCGTTGGTTGACTCAATATGAAATTAGTTCAGAAGAAAATTTTGGTAATAGAGATGCACTGGGATTTCATATTCCAGGGATGTGGAGTAAGATTCTTGACTTGAAAGAATGTTTTTTGCAAGAAGATCCATCAAACCAAATTAGGTTAGCTGTAAAAAAATATGCAATTGAAAACGGCTTGGAATTTTATGATGTCAAAGCTCAGGAAGGTTTCTTGAGAACGTTGATGATGCGTCAGAATTCTAAAGGAGAATGGATGGTCCTTTTCCAATTATTTAAGGAAATGAAAGCCGAGAGAATCCAATTATTCGATTTTCTTTTAAGCCAATTCCCACAAATCAAAACGCTTGTATTTGCCATCAATCCAAAAGGAAATGACAGCATCTACGATTTGGATATCCAAACTTATTTTGGTGAAGGTTTTCTTTATGAAGAGATGGATGGATTGAAATTCAAAATCGGACCAAAATCTTTCTTCCAGACCAATTACCGTCAGGCTTTAGAACTTTACAGAAAAACATTGGAGTTTGCTGAATTAACTGGTGACCAAGTTGTATACGATCTTTATACAGGAACTGGAACAATTGCTCAATATGTGGCGAGAAATGCCAAACACGTTATTGGAATCGAAGCTGTACAAGAGGCTATTGATGCAGCTATAGAACACGCAGAACTGAATGGTCTTAACAATACGACTTTCTACGCTGGTGATATGAAAAATGTCTTCAATGATGAGTTTTTAGCCAATCATCCAAAAGCTGATGTTTTGATTACAGATCCACCAAGAGACGGCATGCACCAAAAAGTAGTAGAACAAATCCTGAAGTTAGCCCCAGAAAGAATCGTTTACGTAAGCTGTAATTCTGCAACACAAGCCAGAGATATTGCTTTGATGAAAGATGATTATGAATTGGTGAAAATTCTTCCGGTTGATATGTTTCCGCAAACACATCACGTAGAGAATATTGCTTTGTTAATCAAAAAATAAGATTTAATTTTATTCTAAATTCTAACATCAGATAATGAAGAATTTAATATTGTTTTTCGGATTTTTATTACTTCTCACCAGTTGTGGAGGAGATGATGATATCTGTCTGAGTGCTGATTCTACGCCAAGATTGAAACTTAAATTTAAAAGTGCAGCCAATACGAGTAATCAATTGGTTAGAATTGATACACTTTACGTAGATGTAGATTATGGAAAAGCCGATTTAACCAATATCATTACTGCCCAAGCCAATGTGGATTCTATTTTTGTTCCGATGCGAGTGGATGCTTCTCCTTATACTGATATTTATTTTAGAACAAGAAAAGAAGGGCCAAGAAGTAAGTTAAGGATTAACTATACGACAAAAGCCATTTATGTTTCTCCTGCGTGTGGTTATAAAATTAATTATGAAAACCTGAATGCCGAGCTTTTGGAAAGTAATCCTGTACAAAATGTCGAATCCAATCATACTTCATTAACTGATGAAACTAGAATCAATTTTTATCTTCGTTTTTAGTCTGTTTTGTATTTCTACTTTTTCTCAGAATAAAGCAGAAGAGAAAAAGTCAGATTCGATTAAATGGCAATATAAACCCAATCTTACAGTAGGCGTAGATGTACTGAATCTTGGAATTGGCTTCTTTAGCGATAGAAAATTATTTCAAGGCTATGTCTCGAGTAGGATCAACAAAAGAGTTCACGCTGTAATAGATTTAGGTTACGACAAAAACGTTTATCAGAAGAATGGCTACGATGCTAAAGTTGATGGGATTTTTGCTAAAGTTGGAGGATATTATATGTTATCTATGGATTCTGAAAATGACCTGAATGGTTTCTATGCTGGCGGAAAATTGGCAGGTAGCTTCTATAATCAGGAATATATGGCAATTCCTGTAAAAGGTCTTAATAGTGAAGGTGTAACCATAGCTTTTGATCCTTCCACGCAAAGCAGTTATTGGATAGAAGCAATGTTGGGCGCAAGGGTTCAGGTTTTTGAAAGCAACTTCTTCATAGATGTGAATTTACAGCCTCGATATTTAGCTTATACAACCAAACAAGATGAGATAGAACCAATGATTGTTCCTGGTTTTGGAAGAAGTTCAGGAAGTTTTACGATGGGATTTAGCTGGAGTTTAGCTTACAAATTTTAGAACAATACAACCAATATAGAAGTCCGTAATTAAGCGGACTTTTTTTATAGTTGAGTTGAATGTGTTTTTTTTGATTTGGGCAGCTATTTCCGTCTTCCGCTCCCAATCTTTTCACTCCACTTCGTTGCGTAAAAGGATTTCCGCTCAAGCCGGGCTGCAGATTCAACATCTAAACAACTTTGGACTTTCAACTTAAATCATTAAAACAAAAAAGCACAAAACCAATAAAGGCTTTGTGCTTTTTTTATATCGCATAGAAAGATTAGTTAATCTTAATACTGAAAGGGCTTTCCATCATTACAGCAGATTTGGTATCAGGATCTGTGATGTGCTGGAAAATCTTGAAGTTCTCTTTCCCGATTTTGTTTTTAATCATTCTTGTAGAGAAATCTTCCTCAGTCTCAGCAGAAAATATTTGCTCGAATTTTGAAACTTTCGCCGGATAAGTAGCAACACCATAAGTTTTCAGATTGGCAGATTTTGCAGCAAAGTTAATCGCATCTTGCAAAGAACCCAGCTCATCTACCAAGCCAATTTGTTTCGCACGAACACCAGACCAAATTCTTCCTCCACCAATAGCATCTATTTGTTCAAAAGATTTTTTTCTATTCAATGTTACAAAATGGACAAATCTCTGATAAGTCGCTTCTACACTTCTTGTCATTATATTCAACGTACCGGGAGTCAATCCATTGATGGCCGAAATCATATTAGAGTTGGCATTGGTAGAGACGACATCACTTCTGATTCCGTTTTTCTCAGCCAATTCTTTGAAATAAGGCACCACTCCAAAAACTCCAATCGAGCCTGTTAAAGTATTAGGCTCAGAGAAAATTTTATCAGCGCCCATTGCAATATAGTAACCTCCGGAAGCTGCATAATCTCCAAAAGAAACTACAACAGGTTTTTTTCTTTTCAGTTGTTGCATTTCGAAAAGAATCTCGTCAGAAGCATTAGCACTTCCTCCAGGAGAATTGATTCTGAAAACTACCGCTTTTACATCATCATCTTTCTGAAGTTTCTTGATTTCTTTTACGAAGTTTTCAGAATAAATTCCGTCATAACCTTTTCCGTTATAGATAGCTCCAGATGCATAAAGAATTGCAATTTTTTTACCATTACTATCAGATTCTAATGATTGAGAATATTTGGCAAAAGAAATTTTATTGAGTTTCTTATCTGTATTGATATTCAGTTTTTTCTTGATGATGTTATCGTATTCAGATTTTTGAATGAGTTGATCTGCTAATTTGTATTTTAGACTCAAATTCGGCAAATAACTATAAAGACTATCTGTAATTGTATTGAGTTCAGCTACAGGAATGTTTCTAGAGTTAGCAATTTTAGTTGAAGTATTAGACCAAATATCATTCAATAATGTTGATAATTGTTCTTTGTTTTCTGGAGAAATTTCATCTCTTAAAAATGGTTCAACTGCTGCCTTGAATTTCCCGTGACGAATTACCTGAATTCCGATTCCATATTTTTCAGCAAAGTTTTTAAAGAAAGTCACTTCTGTAGAAAGACCTTTTAATTCTATTAATCCTGCCGGATTCAAGTAATATTTGTCAGCAACGGAACCAAGATAGTAAGCACCTTGAGAAACCGCGTTTCCATAAGCATAAACAAATTTGCCACTTTTTTTGAAATCCTTCAGTGCATTTCTGATATCGTCTAACTGAGTCATCCCAGCATTGATGTTATCCATTTCTAAACTGATTCCTTTTATTTTATCATCAGTTTTTGCATTTTCTATGGCTTTCAAAACATTATAAAGCAAAACCGGCGTTTCTTCTGTTTTGAATGCGAAAATTTCTTCCTGATCTTCAGAAGGACTATCAATTATTTTTGTTTTTAAATCAAGCGTCAGAACAGAATCTGATTTTACATCTGTACCGCCAGATAATGATGATAGAATAATGAATCCAATAAAAAACAGGAACAAACCTGCTGTTACAATGAAAATTGCAGTTAAATTTGCTAAAACTAATTTGAAAAAACTTTTCATCTAATTATATTATTTGGTCTATATGTCGTACAATGATGTCATTTTGTTACTCGGAAGTAATATAAATAATCCGGAAAAAAACATCGAGATTGCTCTTGAAAAAATAGAAAATCAAGCGGGTGCAATATTAAATAAATCTGAATTAATAATAACAAAACCTGTAGAGTTTGAAAGTTATAATAATTTTTGTAATATTGCAATTAAATTAAAAACACATTTTTCACCTATAAAACTACTTTCTGAGATGAAAGCTATCGAGAAGAGTATGGGTCGTGTAAGCGATTCTGCTGCTCTAGGAGCTTATCGGGATAGGATTATAGACATTGATATAATATTATATAACAATATAAAATTTATTTCGAAGCGGTTAATTATTCCTCATTACAAAAACCTCTATGAAAGAGACTTTGCCAAAAGGATTATTAACGAACTGAAGTAGATTTTTATAACACAGATGACTATGAAGAAAAAACTATTACTCTTCTTATTTTTACCATTTTTAGGTCTGGCACAGACTAATGACGGTAACACTAAGCCCGAAACTCAACCATTTAACAACAAAAGCCGACTTTTTAAAGATTGGTCTATCTCTGTTGGTGGAGGAGCATCCTTTATGACAAATTCGGATCTTACATCATTTTATGATGGAAAAATTAATTGGGGGTGGAACGGTTATGTTAGTTTGGATAAACAAATTAGCCACACGTTCGGATTGTCCTTGATGTATACCAGAGGTCAGACAAAGCAAAAAGCTTATTTAAATGATGCAGCTGGAGTTGCAAGTGGTAATACAAAATTTGACCAAATTGCTTTGTTGGGAGACATCAACTTCTCAAACCTAATGAGAAGGACAGATAATAAGTCTCCATTCCGATGGGCTTTACATGGTTATGCCGGTATTGGTTTCACAGGATACAAAACCTTTTTGCAGGATAATGATAGGTTAAGCAAATGGCCTCTGTATATAGAGCAAAAAATGAATATCGCAAGTTTCACTTACACTGGTGGAGTAGGATTGAAATATAATATTTCAAGATTACTTGATATAGAATTAAGAGCTCTGTATCTGATCAGCGGAGATGAGGAATTTGACGGTGGCGGATGGTCAAGAACAGATACAGGATATAACGAAATTAATGATACTTATTCAGATAATGCATGGTTATTTAATTTAGGTTTATCATTTAAATTAGGTAAACACAAAGATCATTTACGTTGGGTGGATCCTTTACAGGGAGCATATGCAAAAGCTGCAGCTTTGGAAGAACAGTTTAAAGATTTCAATGTTTGTGAAAAAGGAGATCAGGACAATGATGGAGTTTGTGACGATTGGGACAGACAATTGGATACGCCGGCTGGAGCAAGAGTTGATGGTGCTGGTGTTGCTTTAGATACTGATCTGGATGGCGTTATAGACCTCAATGACAAATGTGTCACTGTTCCTGGACCAATCCAAAATAATGGATGTCCTATAGAAAGTACACCTCAAGTTTTACCTACTAAAGAAGTAGCTATTGATGAGATTAATAAATATTTCAATGGAATTGAATTTGAATTGAATAAAGATGTTATAAGACCTAAATCTTTCTCTGATCTTAATAATGCTGCTGATATTATAAAAACTTTAGGAGGTGATAGCAAGTTTATTGTAGTTGGAGCTACAGATAGTAGAGGTTCTATAGAATACAATAAAAAATTATCTCAGGCTAGAGCAAACGCAGTCTTGAATTACCTTGTAAATAAAGGTGTTTCTGCAAATGTACTTACTGCAGAAGGTAGAGGGAAAGAAGATTTGAAATATACAGAATGTGATCCGGCAACAAAATGCCCAGAATGGAAGAATGAAGCTAACAGAAGAGTATATTTCGTTGCAAAATAAATAAACTAGAAAAAAAACATTTAAAATATGAAACAAAATTTATTATCATTAGTAGCAATAGGATTATTGTTACCTATGAGTTTAGCAGGTCAGAAGGTATCGACAGATGCTAACTCTGGATCTCAGAATGTTTCTCCATTTACTCAAGCATCAAAAAGATTCAATGATTGGTCTATATCGGTTGGTGCAGGTGTACCTTTGATTCAGTCTGCGGATATGACCTCTATCAAAAACGGAAATGGTAAAAACCTTTTTGGATATTCTGCTTATATCAGTGTAGATAAAGCTATAACACATGCCTTTGGTCTTAATCTACAGTATGACCGTGGAGAAACAAGACAAGGTCAAGTAAATACAAAGGATCATAAGCCTTTAGAAGGTAATTATCCAGCCGGTAGAACTCAGTATGATGCAATTTCAATCTTAGGAGACGTTAATTTTTCTAACCTCCTAAGAAGAGTAGATAACAAATCTCCTTTTAGATGGGCATTACATGGTTATGCAGGTATTGGTACTTTAGCATATAGATCTTATAGACAAGATCCAGGTCCTTATAACCAAACTCTTAATTTTGAATCTAAGCCTTTCAAAATAGGATCATTATTCGGTCAGGCTGGAGCAGGTCTTAAATTTAAAATCAATAATAGATTTGACATTGAAGGAAGATTAATGTATGTTGTTACTGGTGATGATGAATTTGATGGGGCTGGAGTTGGTCAAAATGGTTACAACTTGACAGAAGATCAAATTTCTGATAATTTCTTCAACGGAACTCTAGGTATTACCTTCAAACTTGGGAAACATGAATCTCACTTGATGTGGCATGATCCATTACAAGAAATCTATTACAAATTAGATGTTCTTAATGACAAAACTCAGGATCTTGAAGTTTGTAAAAAAGGAGATGTAGATAATGATGGTGTTTGTGACGATTGGGACAGACAGTTAGATACTCCAGCTGGAGCTAGAGTAGATGGGGCTGGTGTTGCATTGGATGTAGATTTAGATGGTGTTATCGATCTTTATGACAAATGTGTTACGGTTCCAGGACCAGTAGAAAATCAAGGTTGTCCTTATCCTTCTAATACAACTACAGGCGTTGTAACAGATGGGGAAAGAATTATGAAAGGAATTGAATTTGATTTGAATTCTGATAGAATCCTACCTTCTAATACACCAATTCTTACTCAAGCGATTAATTATATCAATGCTTCTAATTCTAATTTTAAAGTAATTGGAGGAACAGATACAAGATCATCTGATGAATATAACCAAAAGCTTTCTGAAAGAAGAGCTAACAATGTGAAAGATTATCTAATCCAAAACGGTGCAGATAAAGCAAAATTGGAGGCTATCGGAAGAGGAGAAAAAGATCTTCTTTATCCAGAATGTGAACCAGCTGAAAAGTGCCCTGAATGGAAAAACAGAGCAAACAGAAGAGTATATTTTGAAGCTAAATAAAATAAATTTATATAAATTAAAACCGTTTCGTTTATTGCGAAACGGTTTTTTTATGTTCAGGAATTGATTAAATTTACAAATGCTTTCTTCTACAGAATCACAAGATAGACTTATTCATCAAACACTTAAACAATTTTGGGGGTTTGATGAGTTTAGGTCTTCTCAAAAAAATATTATTCTTTCCATTGTTAATGGTAAAGATACTTTGGCATTATTACCAACAGGTGGTGGGAAGTCGCTTTGTTATCAGTTGCCAGCCATTGTTTTACAAGGAACTTGTCTGGTTATTTCTCCACTTTTAGCATTGATGAGAGATCAAATCGATGCTTTGCAAGCTATAGGAATCGAAGCCGAATTACTGAGCTCAGATTTGGATGAATTCGAGGAAGAGTCTGTTTACAATCGATGCAAAGAGGGATTAATAAAAATTCTTTATATCTCACCTGAAAGATTACAAAATCAACTATTCTTAAGAAGTATCCAGGAGATTGAGGTTTCATTTATTGCGGTTGATGAGGCGCATTGTATTTCGGAATGGGGCTCAGATTTTCGCCCGAGTTATCAGAATATCAAAAAATTCAGACAGGAATTCAAAAATGTGCCTTGTCTGGCTTTGACGGCTACTGCAACCAATCAAGTGGTTGATGAAATTGTATCTAAATTAGGATTGCATAACCCTCAGGTTTACAAACAAAGTTTCAAGCGAGAAAATCTAAATATTATTGTTGAAAATACTTCCAATAAGTACAGCAGGATTCTAGAATTCCTGAGACAAAATCCCTCTTCTGGAATCATCTATACAAGAACCAGGAAAGAAGCGGAAGAATTAACTTATTTCCTTAAAAATAACAAATTCCAAAACGCAGATTTTTTCCACGCCGGATTATCTTCAATTGAAAAAGAAAAACTTCAGAAAAAATGGATTAGCAGCCAGTTTCACGTTTTGGTTTCCACCAACGCTTTCGGAATGGGGATCGACAAAGATAATGTACGATTTGTAATTCATTTGTCACCTTCTTCCACAATTGAAAATTATTACCAGGAAATTGGTCGAGCTGGACGAAATGGAGAAGAAGCTTTAACATTAATGCTTTGGAACGAACAGGAATTGACGAACATCGATAATACATTTAAAAATCAAATTCCTAACAAAACCGAATACGAGAAAATATTGACTTATCTCTATTCAATTTTTCAAATTGGAGATAACGATTGGCCGGAGAAAACCTTCCAGCTTGACCTCAACAGAATCAAGAATCTGACGAAATTATCGTTAGCGAAAATCAAAAATATTCTGACGTTTCTGAACAATCAAGAACTGATTTATTATAAAAATAATATCTCAGCTTCCACAATTCAGAGTTTTGTTCAGTCGGATGAATTAGAGCAATTGGCTTCTTCGGATGCTTATTTTATAGAGTTGTTGTTTAGGAATTTGCCGGGATTATCGATTCAGAAAGTACATTTCAGTGATTTGGCTTTTTGCAAAAAAAACGGAATGGACATTCAGAACTTCAAACAAAAACTTTTGCAGTTACAGAAAGCTGGACATCTGGAATATCTCGACGGAAGCCAGCATTCTATCAGGTTTTTAAAACCTAGAAATGACCGGCATTTGTTTGGAGAGTATTGGTCACTTTTCCATAATATTCAGAAAAATAAACTGAGGAAATGGGAAGAAAACAAGTTCTTCATTCAAGATCCCGATTTTTGTAAAATGAAACTCATTCTAAGTTATTTCGGAGAACGAGATGCGGAAAATTGTGGTAAATGTTCGGTTTGCAGAAAGAGAACCAACTCCAAGAGAACTTTGTCTTATGATATCTCTCAGCAATTGTCGAACCGACCAATGTCTTTGGACGAAGTGGCAGCAAACCTCAATTTTTATTCAAAAGAATCTATTTCAGAAACCTTGATTTTTCTTTTGGATATCGGAAAAGTCAAGATGTTGAACTACAAAACTTATATGTTAAATAATTAGATTCAATCATTTATCAACTATCAATCATCAATTATAAAATCAATGCAGACGAAATCCCTTAATGTCGTTTTTTTCGGTACTCCCGATTTTGCAAAGGCTTCTCTGGAAGCGATATTCAAATCTCATCATAAAGTTGTAGGCGTTGTAACAGCAGCAGACAAAGCCAGCGGAAGAGGAATGAAACTCACACCTTCGCCAGTGAAAGTTTTCGCAGAAGAAAATAACTTCAACCTTTTCCAGCCGGAAAAACTCAGAAATGCAGAATTTTTAGAAGCAATCAAAAATCTGAATGCCGATGTTTTTGTAGTTGTGGCTTTCAGGATGATGCCTCAGGTTTTGTTTTCGATTCCGAGATTGGGAACATTCAATCTGCACGGCTCTTTATTACCTGATTATCGTGGAGCCGCTCCAATTAATTATGCGGTCATCAATGGCGAAACCAAGTCGGGTGTAACTACATTTTTCATCAATGAAAAAATTGATGAAGGCAATATTCTTCTCCAAGCAGAAACCGAAGTTTTACCGGAAGATAACGCCGGAACTTTACACGATAAATTAATGGTGATTGGTGCTGATTTGATTATTGAAACCTTGAACGGATTAGCAGAAAACTCAATCACGGAAAAACCTCAGCCCCAAAAAGAAAATCCAAAAACGGCTTATAAAATATTTAAAGAAAATTTAAAAATCGATTGGAATCAAAGTTCTGAAACGATTCATAATTTCGTGAGAGGAATGTCGCCTTATCCAACAGCTTTCACAATTTTGAAAATCGGAGAAGAAGAAAAATCACTTAAAATCTTCAAAGGACATTTTGAATTAGAATCACATTCAAAAGAAGCTGGAGATTTTGACATTTCTAAAAACGAGTTCAAATTCTATACAAAAGACGGTATTTATTATCCGGAAGATGTTCAAATACAAGGGAAGAAAAGAATGGCGGTAAAGGATTTCCTTAATGGAATTCAGAATTTTGAGGATTATAAATCTTAGACAAAAAGAAAATAGACGAATAGATAATAGATTTCAATGGAGAATAACAAAGTCAAGATTTTAAAAACCGAAATCCTATCCGATAATTGGTACACTTTGAACAAAGTGACTTTCGAATATCTGAAGAAAAATGGAACGCTGGAAACCCAAAGCAGAGAAGCTTATGACCGTGGAAATGGTGCAACAATTTTACTTTACAACAAAGAATCGAAAACTGTCATTCTCACGAGGCAATTTCGTTTGCCGACTTACATCAATGGAAACGAGGACGGAATGATGATAGAAGCTTGCGCCGGACTTTTGGATAAAGATAATCCTGAAGACTGTATCAAAAGAGAGACAGAAGAGGAATTGGGTTATGAGATTTCTGACATCAAAAAAGTGTTCGAAGTTTATATGTCGCCAGGTTCTGTGACGGAAATTCTTTATTTTTTCATTGCGGAATATTCCAAATCGATGAAGATCAATGATGGTGGCGGACTGGAAGAAGAGCAGGAAGAAATAGAAGTTTTGGAACTCAATATAGATAAAGCTCTTGAAATGATTGACTCGGGAGAAATCAAAGATGCGAAAACGATTATGCTTCTTCAGCACGTGAGACTCAAAAATATTCTATAGATTTAAAATCAATTCAATTATAAAAATTTAAAATGAAAAAATTATTTTTCGGATTAATGTTCGCATCCAGTCTTGTGTTTTCTCAGGATTTGAAAGTGATGACTTACAACATCCGATTGTCATTAGAAAGCGATAAAGAAAACTCCTGGGACAACAGAAAAGAAGATGCTTTGGCATTGATGTCTTATTATCATCCGGATTATTTTGGTGTTCAGGAAGCAGTTCCTCAGCAAATGACTGACATCAAAACCAGTTTGAAAGATTACGATTACGTGGGCGTTGGAAGAGATGACGGGAAAAATCAAGGTGAATATTCTGCTATTTTCTATGACAAAAACAAATTGGAAGTTCTGAAATCCGGAACTTTCTGGTTGAGTGAGACGCCAGAAAAACCTTCGAAAGGTTGGGACGCGGCTTACAACAGAGTTTGTACTTATGCATTTTTCAAAATCAAGAAAACAGGAAAACAATTCTTGGCGATGAACCTACATTTTGACCACGTTGGCGATGTTGCCAGAGTGAATTCTGTGAAGTTGATTCTTGAAAAGATCAAAGAACTTAACCCGAAAAATCTTCCATTGACCTTGACTGGGGATTTCAACTTAACAGACGATTCTGAACCGATTAAAATTATTTCTAAGTCTTTGGACAATGTTTATTACCATTCCAAAAAACCACATTATGGACCGAAAGGAACGTTCACGGCTTTTGATATCAACACCGTTCCGAAGGAAAGGATTGATTATATTTTTGTAAAAGGTTTTGATGTGTTGTCCAACAGAACAATTAATGACAGACGCGAAAATTTGCTTTATCCGTCTGACCATTTTCCGATTTTGGCGGAGATTAGTTTTAAGAAATAGTCACAAATAAAAAATCCTCTTGTTGAAAGAGGATTTTGTTTTTTGTTGTCTCGCAAATCAAGCAGATTTTGCAGATTCATTTTAACATCTGCTTAATCTGCTTGATTTTTTTTAATTATAAGGAAACTACTTTTCCCAAACAATCTTTTTTACCATCACATCGCTCGAATTAGTTCCAACCATTATTTCAAATTCTCCTGCTTCCCAATCATATTTCAGTTCGTCATCATAGAATTTCAAATCTTCCGGCGTCAATTTGAAAGTAACCGTTTTGTTTTCGCCTTTTTTTAAGAATATCTTTTGGAAACCTTTCAGCTCTTTCACAGGTCTTACTACTTTTCCAAACAAATCTCGGATATATAACTGAACAACTTCTTCACCATCAAAATTTCCTGTATTGGCAACATTAACATTAATCGTTAAAGTTTGATTTCCTTTAAGATTTTCAGAACTCAGGTTAAAGTTTGAATACTTGAAATCGGTATAACTTAATCCAAATCCAAAAGGAAATTTCGGGTCGTTATCCAAATCAATATAAGCGGAAACATAGTTTCTATCCGTGGATTTTTCGGCTGGTCTTCCAGTGTTGTAATGGTTGTAATAAACTGGGATTTGACCTTCTGTTCTTGGAAAAGTCATTGGCAGTTTTCCACTTGGATTTACATTTCCAAATAAAATATCCGCGATAGAGTTTCCAGCTTCTGTTCCCAACCACCAGCTGTAAACGATGGTTGAAATATTATCCGCTGCCCAATCAAAAACCAAAGGTCTTCCGGCATTAATCATTAATACAATTGGTTTTCCGGTTTTGGCAATTTCTTTCAATAAGTCTTCCTGAACACCTGAAAAATGAATATTGCTTCTGCTTTTTGCTTCGCCACTCATAGCGTGTCCTTCGCCAAGCGTCATTATCACGACATCTGCTTTTTTCGCCGTTTCGATGGCTTCTGCAAACATCGATTTGTCTTCGTCGTTTTCATTGCAGCCTTTTGCGTAAAGTAAGGTTGAGTTTTTGTCTAACTGATTTTTGATTCCATCAAATTGAGTCACGATTCTCTGCGCATCATCCTTGAAAGGAACAGACCAGAATCCGTGCATCGCAACCGCATCTTTTCCGAATGGACCAATCAAAGCAACTGTTTTTGTAGATTTTGAAAGTGGAAGAAGTTTCTTTTCATTCTTCAGAAGAACAACACTTTTTGCGCCGAATTCTCTTCCAAATTTTCTGTTCTCAAGATTATTGGTCTGCTGCTTTTGTCTGTCATTGTTAATAAATCTGTATGGGTCATCAAATAATCCCATTTCAAATTTTTTAATCAAAATTCTTCTTACCGCATCATCCACGAACTTGATATCCACTTTTCCTTCTTTCACTAGTTTCGGAAGCTGTTCCATATAGATTCGGCTTTCCATATCCATATCGCTTCCAGCAAGAATCGCTCTTTCTCCGGCTTCGGCATTGTCTTTTGCATAGCCGTGTTTTATCATTTCTCCAATACTTCCCCAATCCGAAACTACGAAACCTTTGAAGTTCCATTTATCTTTTAATAAATCTCTCAGGATATATTTGTTAGCCGTTGCAGGAATTCCATTAATATCATTAAATGAATTCATAAAGGTTGCAACGCCAGCTTCAGCAGCTGCTTTGAAAGGAGGTAAATAAGTTTCGTTCAATTGTCTCAAACTCATATCCACAGAGTTGTAATCTCTTCCGCCAACTGCTGCGCCGTAAGCTGCGAAATGTTTGGCGCAAGCCATTATCGCATCAATATTTCCTAAACCTTTTCCCTGAAAACCTTTGATTCTCGCCAATCCAATTTTTGTTCCGAGGTAAGTATCTTCGCCGGAACCTTCCATTACACGTCCCCATCTTGGGTCTCTTGCGATATCCACCATTGGCGCAAATGTCCAGTGAATTCCGTAGGCAGAAGCTTCAATAGCTGCAATTCTTTCAGATTTTTCTATCATTTCCAAATCCCAGCTTGCTGCCTGGCCAAGGTTGATAGGGAATGTCGTTCGGAAACCGTGAATCACGTCTTGTCCGAAGAGTAATGGAATTTTCAATCTGGATTCTAAAGCTAATTTTTGGAACGCTCTAGTTTCTTCTGCGCCAGTTACATTGAGCATAGAACCTACTTTTCCTTCTTTTATTTCTTCCAGAACTTTTTTGGAGTTAGAGTTTTGTGGCCCTGTCGCATATTCGAAGCCGCTGTATTGAACGAGCTGACCAGCTTTTTCTTCCAGAGTCATTTTGGAAATTAATTCATTGACTTTTTGGTCAATGCTTTTCTGTGCTGAAATGCTAATCGCAAAGGTCAGAAATAGGAAGGAAAGGAAATGTTTTTTCATTAGAAAACGTTTTGTCTCTTTTTGAGAAATTAATATCGTAAAAATAATATTAATTTCAATAATAATAATATTTAAAATAAAAAAGCTGTTTTTACCAAAAGGTGAAAACAGCTTGGAAATAATTAAATAGTTAGTTAGTATACTCTTAAACCAGATCTAGCTCCACTGGAAGTCAATACAGATTGAGATCTTGCTTTCTGACCGGCAGAGAACATAAACATCGCAGCATCATCCACGTAATCCATATAATTCATAAACATTACAGATCTGGATGTTCCGCTGCAAGTGTTATATAATGGATAGGTTGGTTTTCCATAATTGGCACCAGTTTGTGTCGGTGTATCAGCAACTTGGTCATTTCCACAAGATGCATCGCCCCAGATATGTCTTAAGTTAAGGTAATGTCCAACTTCGTGTGTTGCGGTTCTTCCAAGATTATAAGGCGCTGTAGTACCAGTTTTTCCAAAATAGGGCGCTGCGATTACAACACCATCGTTCCAAAGTCCTGCAGATTCTGGAAATGTCGCATATCCAAGAATTCCACCCATATTTCCAACAACCCAAAGGTTGAAATAATTAGCTGGGCTTGTTGCGTCGATTCCGCCTGATGATGATTTTTTCATAGCATCATTAGTGCCCCATTTTGTTTTAGTGGTAGCTTTTCTTACGGTTTTTACAAGATGAAATCTCACCTGAGTATCGCCTGCTTTAACACCTGAAAATTCTGTCGGGATTTTAGTCGCATCCGTATTAGTTCCCGCAAAATCAGCATTAAGAATAGCAATCTGTTCAGCAATTCTCGCATCAGAAATATTTTCTGCAGATGACTTGTACAATATATTAACTACAACCGGAATATCTACGGAACCATCTGCTAAAACCTTTCCCGAAGTAATAAAAGATTGAAGTCCTGCTTCTATATTAGCGTATCTTGCTCTCGCACTGGCATCTGTACTTAGTAATTGTTGTCTGATTTCTTCAGAAGGACAAGACCTTCTTGCGGCTACGGTAGTTGTAGAATTTTCCTCTGCTAAAGTTTCGGTTTCAGAGTTTTGAGTACAGGCAGTCAATGTAATGGCTGTAGCTAGGTAAAAAAAAGTTTTCTTCATAGGATTATATTTTTAAAATTTCAATCAAATGTATGTATTTTTTACATTTATTTATGGTTTGTTTTAAAAAATATTTAACAATTAATTAAATGTGTTGGATAATATTTAATTAATCGTTTGTTTGAATTGATTTTATTTGCTGAAAGTGAGATGCTTTTAATTTTTTCTGGAATTCCGAAAATTATCTTTTCATTTTAAATTTTTATTTTTGATTTCTAATTGTTAAAAAATGAACAAACTATTATTGGGATTGATGTTGATAGGCACTACAATGTCTGCACAGGAATTGTATATGCCGAGAAACATTAAGAAAGCTTATACCAACGGAACACGTGATATTTCTGGAAAGCCGGGCAGAAACTATTGGCAAAACAAAGGGGTTTATGATGTGAATGTTAAAGTGGATGCAAAAACCAAGATTGTTTCTGGTTCCGAGGTGATTCAGTATTCCAATAATAGTCCGGATGAATTGAAAATCTTAGCGATTAGATTTGTGAATAATATGACCAAACCACAATCTGCAAGAGCTGGCTATGCTTCGAAAGATGCTTTGACGGATGGTTTGAAAATTAAATCTTTCTACATCAACGGAGAAAAATATAATATCAATAGTGATAACTGGTCAACTGTTGAGGCCGTGAAATTAATAAAACCATTGGCTTCAAAATCTAATACAGAAATCAAAATCGAGTGGGAATATCCATTAGCTAAAGAAAGTGGAAGAGAAGGGCAAATAGACCCAGAGACTTTTTATGTAGCCTATTCTTTCCCGAGAGTGTCGGTTTATGATGACTATAACGGTTGGGATATGTTGCAGCATAACGGCAGACAGGAGTTTTATAATGATTTCAATGATTACTCTTTTTCTATTTCTGCGCCTAAGAATTTTGTGGTTTGGTCAACGGGGGATTTTCTGAACCCTGAAGACGTACTTCAACCCGAATATCTGAAACGTTTCAAAGAGTCTTTAAAGTCGGATAAAATCATCCACGTTGCAAATGCCGAAGAAATGAAATCGGGAAAAGTGACGAAACAAAATGAATGGAATGTCTGGAAATTCAAAGCCAATCATATTGTTGATTTTTGTTTTGCATTGAGCAATCATTACGTTTGGGATGCATCGAGTGTTCAATTAAAAACCAAAAGAGCAAGTGTGCAATCGGCTTACAATGCCGGCGCGAAAGATTTTGAACAATACACGGGCTGGATGCGCTATAACCTGAAATGGTTTACCGACAACTGGCCTGGTGTAGAATATCCTTTTCCTGTGATGACGGCCATCCAAGGTTACGCCGATATGGAATATCCAATGATGATAAATGACACCAGTATCCCAGATGATTTGCAGGATGCGAGACTGACGGCTGACCACGAGATTGCGCACACCTATTTTCCTTTTTATATGGGAATCAACGAAACCCGATATGCTTATATGGATGAAGGTTGGGCGACTATGCTGGAATATCTGATCGGAATTGATGAAAATGGAAAAGAAGCAGCGGATAAATTTATGAAGAACTTCCGTGTGAAGCGTTGGATTAATGATGCTTCTACGGAACAGGATCAACCGATTATTACGCTAAGCTCACAACTTTCTGGTGCAGGTTATGGGAACAATGCTTATGTAAAATCAGCATTGTCTTATTTGGCTTTGAAGGATTATTTGGGTGATGACTTGTTCAAGAAGGCGCTTCATCATTATATGGATAATTGGAATGGAAAGCATCCAATCCCGTGGGATTATTTTAATTCTATGAATACAGGTACTGGTAAAAACCTGAATTGGTTCTTCAATAATTGGTTTTATACGAATAATTATATCGATTTGAAAATCAATTCTATTTCTCAGGAAAAGAATCAGATGGTTTTAACGGTTGATAATGTTGGTGGATTTGCGATTCCGTTTGATGTTGTTTTGACTTATGAAGATGGAACAACGGAAAAAGGCCATTTTACGCCAGTTGTTTGGGAGAAAGACCAGAAATCTACCAGTCTGAATATTCCGGTTAAGAAGAAAATAAAATCTGTGAATCTGGATGGCGGGATTTTTATGGATTATACGCCGGATGATAATTTGAAGAGTCTTTAATTTTAGTTTTACAAAAGAGATTTTGTATGAAAAATATTAGTCTTTTATTGATGTTGCTATTCTTTTCGTCCTGCGTTTCACAAAAGAATAAAACCATTCAGCAAAATATTCTGACGTTGAAGGACAGCTATTGTAAAGCGCCTTTGCAATACAATTATTCTCAGAAAATCCCATCATACAATTCTGATTCTATTATTAATGCCAATCAGAAACTCAAGAATTATTTTTCCGACCAAAGTATTTTGATTCTTAATGCTTTGGAAAGTATTGATGAAGCAGAGAAAATCATCGATTTGAAAAAAGATTCGACATTAAAATCTCAACTGAGAGTTGTACAGTTGAAAACTAAAATTAATAGTAAAATCAGTATTGCATTGACGGAGTTAGATGCTGTAGCAGCGGAATTTGACTGCGAAGGTGAAAGGGTTGCCCAGATGGCCAATTATGTAGATAATATGAATGACAACCGAAATAATAAATTGATACTTTTTTCTATTATTACTGGTGCAGTAACCTCTGTTGCAGGAGGTGTTATCAAGGATAATGGTGTAGAAAACGCAGTGAATATTGGTGGAGGTTTGTTGGGGGCGGGACTTGGTTTAGCAACTTTTAATCCTAAAGGTAAAAAAGTAGAATTCATCCACGGGCGAAATCTCCTGCGTGATATTTGGGAACAAAAGTTACTGTCCAAGAATTTTCCGCCTTTCATCTGGTATATGTACACCGAGAAGAAGTTTACCGGAAACCGGGAACATTCTATCATCGAGAATATGAAGCAAAGGTGGATTCAGTACCAGTTTGACAGCGATGAGAATACCGCCAATCAATCTGTGAATTTTGGAAACGGGGGACTTTATCGTTCATCCGACTTACATAATCGCGCATCGATGCTGAATCAAATGCAGTCTGCCACAAGAACTATTAATCAGAATATTAATTATCTTCTGCTGGATTTGGATAAGGTGATTTCGGATTCTTAGTCAACTTTAATTATAGAAAACTTCTTTGTGGTGGGGATAATTCTTTAATAAATGATAGATTTGCAGCCATTAATTCGTTAATCATAAAATTATAAAATGAAAAGACAGACTATCGCATTGTTTTGCATAGCAACCCTTAGTATTATTTCTTGTGCTAAGGAAGGAGATAAAAAAGATGACAGCAAATATACCGACGAGCAAAAAGCCTCTTATTACATAGGAATGAGCATCGCTCAAAATATGAAACAGGAAGGTTTCAAAGTAGATGCAGAACTTTTGGCTCAAGGTATCAAAGAGGAAATGGACAGCACGAAGAAAAAGATGTTGCCAGCTGAAGAGATGAACAGCTTTATGCAAGATTTTATGATGAAGCAACATCAAAAAAAGCAGTCAGAAGCAGGATTACAGTCCAATGATAATAAGAAAAAAGGTCTGGAGTTTTTGGCTAAAAATAAAACCAACCCAAAAGTGAAAACTACTGCTTCTGGTTTACAGTATGAGGTTTTGCAGGAAGGTGATGGTAAAACAAAACCGAAAGCAACCGATATAGTACAGGTAAAATATACCGGAAAATTATTGAACGGAACCGTCTTCGACTCAACCGACAAAAATGGAGGTGCGCCAGCAGATATTAATTTGGGCGCTGTTATCCCAGGATGGACAGAAGGAATCCAGTTGATGAGCAAAGGATCTAAGTACAGATTTTATATTCCTTCCGATTTAGCTTACGGAGATCAAGGAGCTGGAGGCGCAATTCCGGGAGGTTCTACTATTATATTTGATATAGAATTGGTGGGTGTGAAATAAAGCCAGTTAGTTTAATAAAATTCAAAAACCTCAGCTATTTCGGCTGAGGTTTTCTTGTCTTATTACAAATAATATCTTTAAAAAATATTATATCCTAAAATAAAAGAAACTCTGCTAAGCTTCGCACTCCAATAGCCTCTTTCGTATAATTCTTTGCTGGTAGAAACTTTCAGCTCACCACTGAATTTATTCTTGTACTTATAACCGATTCCAAAATTCAAATATGTACTTTTTGTGTCATAATAAGAACCACCATTCAAATAGCCAGGTTTGAGGCTGGTGTAGGTCATGAGTGCATCTTTGGTCATATAAATATTGGTCACTATTCCGGCATTGATGAAAATTTTTGACTTGTCGCTGAGAAACATATAATGTCTCAGTCCAATTTCCAAGTCTAGCATATCAAAACTTGTAGCGAACTTATACGTTCCATCCTTGGAAACACTTTCATTTTTATATCTGTAATATGTTGGTTCTGCAATTATAGACCATTTGTTTTTGTTAAACGGCAAAACTAACTCAGCTTCCAGACCAATTGTATAGCCTGTTTTATCAGAAAAATCTACATCTTGATAAAAACTGTGAAGGTCAACATTTAGTTTATTAAAACTTACACCCATCCGAAAGCTTAAATTAAAATCTAACTTATTATTTTTTGTTTCATTTTTTTCTCCGTTATATTGTTGGAAAAAATCAACAAGATAACTTTTTTCATATTTAATTTTCCGGGTTTTTTCTCCAGTTAAACTTACTAGTTGGTCAATATATTCTGTATTCTCAGCAATTTTATATGTGTCTCCGCCAGGATTATATTTTTTATAGACCAATGGTATGATTTCTCCATTTTCCGTTGAATAGAAATATTGTTCAATATTCTTGTTTCTATACTGATAGAGTTTAAGCTTTCCACTAGTCAATTGGTTCAAGAAAATGGTTCGTTCTTCCCAGATTGGATTTGGAAGATATGATAAATCATTCATGTTATTAGAAGAGACATCTATTTTGCCCGTATATTTAACAAATTTAAAATAGTTCGGAACTGAAAATTCTTTTATATTAATCAGTTGACCTGTCTTTTGCTCGTCATTTTCTCCGGATTTGTAAATGAAAGTATCAGGATTTTCCAACCAGTCTAGATTTTTTATATAAACATCTTTTTGCTGGCCGCTTTGAGTGATGATGTAACCTTTTTCAAATTTGATTTGACTATTTGCTATAAATGATAGCAAAATACACAAGAGGTAGTGAATTTTCATTGAATCATTAATTTTGACGCAAATTAAAATTAATTTTTCAAAATAAGACGATGATTTATTCCTGAATAAAAAAATCCTTTTTAGCATTGCTAAAAAGGATTTTTTTAAAATAGTATTTAATATGAAGAAAAATTTAACTCTTATTCCACCGGTCTGAAAACCAAACCTGTCTCCTCGAAATAATCCAGCGTAATTCTGTCGCCGTCATTCACGGTTCCAGCGAGGATTTCTTTCGATAATTTATTCAAAACTTCCTGCTGAATCACTCTTTTCAAAGGTCTTGCTCCGAAAACTGGGTCATAACCTTTGTTGGTCAGATAATCCAAAGCATCTTGTGTTGCGGTCAAAATAATATTTCTTTTCAGCAACAAATCATTGAAACCTCTCAATTGATACTGAACGATTTTCCCGATTTCTTTTTTTCTTAAAGGCTGGAACAAAACGGTTTCATCAATTCTGTTCAGGAATTCCGGACGTAAAGTTTGTTTCAACAAATCAAAAACTTCAATTTTCGTTTTATCAACAATTTCATCCTGATTTTCCTCTGTAATATTTTCAAAATTTTCCTGAATGATATGCGAGCCGAGATTCGATGTCATAATGATAATTGAGTTTTTGAAATTTACCACACGACCTTTGTTATCCGTCAAACGACCGTCATCCAAGACTTGAAGTAATGTATTGAAAACATCAGGATGCGCTTTTTCAATTTCGTCCAAAAGTACCACGGAATAAGGTCTTCTTCTCACGGCTTCCGTCAATTGTCCGCCTTCATCATAACCCACATATCCCGGAGGCGCACCAACTAATCTCGAAACTGAATGACGTTCCTGATATTCACTCATATCGATTCTCGTCATATTGTTTTCGTCGTCGAATAAAAACTCGGCCAAAGCCTTTGCCAGCTCTGTCTTACCAACTCCGGTTGTTCCTAAGAATAAGAAACTTCCGATTGGTTTTTTCTCATCGCTCAAGCCTGCTCTGTTTCTTCTGATTGCATCTGCAACCGCTTCAATCGCTTCTTCCTGACCGACAACTCTGTGGTGAAGTTCTGTTTCCAGATGTAATAATTTTTCTCTTTCAGATTGAAGTAGTTTTGTAACAGGAATTCCCGTCCATTTTCCAATCACTTCTGATATATTATCTGCGGTTACTTCTTCCTTAATCAATTCATTTTGATGATTTTGCATCTCAAGCTCGAGTTTCTGCAAAGCATCTTCTTTTTCTTTAATTTTCCCGTATTGGATTTCCGCAACTTTTGCGTAATCTCCTGCTCTTGACGCTCTTTCTGCTTCAAGTTTCAGAGATTCTATATCTTTTTTGATGGACGTTAAATCCTCAGATTTTTGTTTTTCTTTCAGCCATTTAGCGTTTATTTCATTTCTCTGTTCAGAAATTTTCGAAATATCTTCTTTTAAATGGTCGATTTTGGTTTGACTTCCTTCTCTTGAAATAGCCGCCAACTCAATTTCCATCTGCATCAATTTTCTGTCGAGAACATCCAGTTCTTCAGGTTTTGAATTGATTTCCATTCTCAATTTTGCAGAAGCTTCATCAATTAAGTCAATTGCTTTATCCGGTAAAAATCGGTCAGAAATATATCGTTGAGACATTTCCACAGCTGCAATAATCGCCTCGTCTTTGATTCTTACTTTGTGATGCGCTTCGTATTTATCTTTAATTCCACGAAGAATAGAAATCGCAGATTCTGTATCAGGTTCTTCCACCATTACTTTCTGGAAACGTCTTTCTAAGGCTTTATCTTTTTCGAAATATTTTTGATATTCATTCAAAGTGGTTGCACCGATCGCTCTTAATTCTCCTCTTGCCAAAGCGGGTTTCAAAATATTTGCAGCATCCATCGCGCCTTCACCACCTCCGGCTCCAACTAACGTATGAATTTCGTCAATGAAAAGAATAATTTGTCCTTCCGATTTGATGACCTCATTAACAACAGATTTCAATCGCTCTTCAAACTCACCTTTGTATTTTGCACCGGCAATCAGAGCACCCATATCTAAGGAGTACAAAGTTTTATCCTGCAAATTTTCAGGAACGTCTCCATTGATAATTCTGTGCGCAATTCCTTCTGCAATAGCGGTTTTACCAACTCCAGGTTCACCAATCAGAATTGGATTATTTTTAGTTCTTCTTGAAAGAATCTGCAAAACCCTTCTGATTTCTTCATCACGCCCGATTACTGGGTCAAGTTTTCCTTCTGCAGCAAGTTCGTTGAAGTTTTTAGCATATTTATTTAAGGATTGATACGTTTCTTCTGAACTTGCAGAAGTCGCTTTCGAGCCTTTTCTTAATTCTTTAATTCCTCCTTCCAAAAGACTTTTGGTCACGCCCATATCTTTCAACATTTTAGAAACTTCAGAATTTGTTTCTAAAAGTGATAACCAAAGATGTTCAATAGTCACGAATTCATCGCCCATTTTTTTGGCGATGTTAGGCGCGTCAAGCAAAACTTTGTTTGCTGATTGTGAAAGATAAATATTTCCGCCTTGTACTTTCGGAAGTCTTTCAAGACTTTCACGGTTGCGCTCTCTTACCAAAGTGGCATCTGCTTCAGATTTTTTGAGTAAGAAAGGCGATATATTTTCATCGACCTGAAAAATTCCTTCAAGTAAATGTTGAGGTTCTATTTGCTGATTGCCAAATTCCATTGCGACTTGCTGGGCAGCCTGGATGGCTTCTTGTGATTTTACTGTATATTGATTTAGATTCATAATATTTTTGGATTAAATGATTTAAAAATTAAAAGATTAATGATTGAAAAACTTGTATCAAATTCCATTCAATTTTAGATTTTGAAACTATGATTTTTGTTTTTTTAAAAGCATTAAGAAAATAAATTTTTAAGGTTTAACTTCTTAATGCTTCATCAATCATTTAATTCTGAAACCTTAATCACAAAAAGTATTCTATTGTTGAATTTTTAAAATTATCAGACGAAATTTCCGAATAATTAAATTTAAAGCTAATTCGAAAAGACAAAATTTCCGAAAATGTAAAAATTTGATAAAAAATCATTGTCAATTTGTAATGAAAATTATTTTAAATACTATTAAGAAGTATTTTCAAGTTTCTTTGGAATCTCAACACACTGAAATAAACTATTTAGATTCCTCCGGAATGACAAAGTGGATGTTGGGTTTTATTATGATAATTAGAAAGAGAATTCAAATAATTTTAATTCGGGATTTTTATTTATAAATTTGAGTGAATAAAATCTGAATTTGAATCGCTTTATCTTAATTTTCTTCGCTGCTTTTACTGCTTCGTTTTGGTTTGGTCAAAATCAAAATCAGGAAGACTTGGCTGGTTCAGAGACTTTGGATAAAAGTAAAATTTCGCCGGAACAAATCGTCGAGCAAAGTATCAAAAAGCTTGAACAACCAATTTCCGAAGAAGAAAAATATGAAGTTCGGATGAAAATGGCAGATGCTTATCTGAAAATAAAAAAACCAGATTTTGCAAAATCAACAGAGATGCTTTTCAAAGCGAAGGAAATTGCTGAGAAGTTGGATGATACCAAGTTGAAGGCAAAAATCTACGGTTCAATCGCCAATCAATATTCCTTTCTGAATTTCCCTGAAAAAATAAAACCTTACCTCGACTTATCAAAACTAGAAGTTGATAAACTTCCGAATGGCTACGAAAAGAATTATCTGACGGCAAGATTGTACATAGAATATGGAAATCTGGAAGCCGATAAAGAGAATTTTATTGTGGCGAGAAAAGATTATCAAAGAGCTTTGAAGTTTCTTGGAAATATAGGGAACCCCAATAAAAAAAATATTTTCCAATTTCGAAGAGCGTTTTATAATATGGGTGTTTCGTATGCTTATCTCAAACAAAATGATTCGGCGGAATATTTTCTTAACAAAGCTTTGGCAATCCATGATAATGAAAATAAAGAGTTTAAGTATTTTATCTACAATAATTTGGCTAAGGTTTATGCTGATAAAAATGAAAATCAGCGAGCAATCGATTCCTTGGAAGTTGTGTTGAAAGAAGATGCTTTCAAAGACAATAGATTGCGGGCTGATATGTACAAAAAGCTGATTGCTTCTTACAAAGCTTTGAATAATAAAGAAAAATACATCGAATATTCTGAGAAGCTTTTGGAACTGGAGTCTGATGTGAAGGATAATAATCTGAAAGCCATCAACACCGCAGTTTCTGAAGAGCAAAAAAATCTTTTGGAAAAGATATCCGATAAAGAAGGACATAATAATCTTTTACTAATCAGTTGTGGATTTTTGGTTGTCGTTGGAGGGATTTCTATTTTCTTCATCAATCAAAAAAGAAAGAAAGAGAAATTGATTTATCAGAATTTTATTTCGAATCTTGAAAAGCAGGAAGTAAAGGAAACTTCAGAACCGAAAGCAATTGTTCAGCCCGAAATTGAAGAAAAGGAAAAAGTTTCGTTTTCCGTTCCAAGTTCTGCAGAAACTATGATTCTCGATAAATTAGAAAAGTTTGAGGAATCTGCCAAGTTTACCAATTCCAAACTGACGGTTGCGAGTCTGGCGGTAATGTTCAAGACCAATCCAACTTATCTTTCCGAAACCATCAAGAAACACAAAGAGAAAAACTTCAATAATTATCTGAACGAGCTTCGTATCAATTATATCTGCAAGCAGATTAACGAACGTCCGGAATTCCTTAATTACAAAATAAGTTATCTCGCAGAAGAAGCTGGTTTTTCTTCACATAGTTCCTTTACAACTGTTTTCAAAAACATAACCGGAATTTCTCCATCAGCTTTTTTGAGAGAAGCGGAGAAGAAACATAAAAATATTTAATCTTTTATTTATCAGTGGTTTAAAGCTAATTTTTGTATTTTAAAATATGATATTTCGAAAGTGTAATGCTATTTTTTGATTCTTAAAGTATATACATTTACTTCATCAATGAGATAAAATATTTTTCTGATTGATGTGATTATATCAATGTATTTTAAAAAATCTTAAAAAATTAATTATGAAGAAAATTGTATTTTTTTTATCTGCGCTAGGTTCTATTTTTTCCTATTCGCAAAACCTGGGTTACGGAAATTCTGTTTCCAAATCATTATCCGGAGAAGTTAAAACTCAAACTAAATTAGCGGCAAAAGCAGAAACTTGTAATACGGTTGTTATTAATGATACCGAAGAGCAAAACGGTGTTTTCATCATCGGAAATGGCGGACAAAAAGCAGCTGTTGATATTCCACTCGAAGCTAATCAGACCATTAAAATCAATAGTATAGTAGTGACTTTGGCGAGTAAACTTCCGCCAACTTTTGTGAATTTCATCTTTTACGATAATACTCTTTCTACGCCGGAAGACCCGGAAGATCCAAGAAGAAATGTCCCAAATCAGCAGATTTTACAAATTACTGATAGTACAATCGAATCCTATGAAGATGTTGGATACGAACCTTTGCACGAGTTTGTCGTAAGAAAAGTAAAAGTAAAGTTAGCGAATCCAATTTTGTTAAACGGAACAATGTCTGATGGTAGAATCTGGATGAGTACAAAATCTGATGCCAATGCTTGGGCTACAACTGCACATTACGAAACTGGTGAAGGCGTGGTTGGGGAAAGTCTGGCAATGGGCGGAAACACATTTGATTGGTTTCAACTTCTTAATCAAGAGTGTTTATATGAGCTTGAAGCTGAATGTGGTATCCTGAATGTTTCTGATGCTGATTTCAATTCTAAAATAAGCATTTATCCTAATCCGACTCAGGATTATTTCGAATTTAAAGGCTTAAGCGGAACCAAAATCGTATCGACGAATATCTACTCAAGCAACGGAAGTCTTGTGAAAACAATCAATTCCAATGAATCTAAAGTTGATGTAAGTCATCTGAAAAGCGGCGTTTATATCGTTCAAACGATAACGGCTAACGGAAATACATTTACGAATAAATTGATTAAAAAATAAATTCATATTTTAAATTATTACGACAGGAAGTCAGGAATTTTGCTCCTGGCTTTTTTGTTTTTTAATATTTGTCATGTATTAACTAATTTCGTTTATTTTGAAGGCAATCTTTAATTTAATAATGTTTTTATTGTTAAATAATTCTTTTTTGCGGGATTAAATTGTTGGTTTTCATATAAAATTCATAATTTGCACAAAATAATTTAATATGAAGAAATATCTATTATTGTCTGCAATTGCTTTGCCTCTTTTGGGTTATTCGCAATGGACTAAGGTGTCTCAAGTTTCCGACAGGCAGAAAGTTAACGAAAGTGTTGCTTATCTGGCTAAGAAAAACTTGTTTAGTTTAGATCAACAGAAATTACAGAGTTTACTTAGCCCTGTAAATAATAAATTTTCCGGAAAGCAAGGTGTAGTGATTACTATCCCGAATTCTGAAGGAAAATTAGAGCGATTTAAAATTTGGGAGTATTCTAATATGGCTGAGGATCTTCAGGCAAAATTTTCTGACATTAAATCATACGTTGGAACAAGTTTGGACGACGCATCTGCTTATTTGAGATTTAGTCTTTCTCCGCAAGGGCTATCCTCAATCATAGTTCGTTCCGGCCATTCCGAATATATTGAACCTCTAACTGCAGATCATAAAACATATGTTGTTTTTGATTCTAGTCAGAAGAAAAAAAATGTTAATGAAGATGAACCGTTTGAGTGTACTGTTAAAGATGCAGGATCAACTGCGGAAGAAACACCAAATGTTTCTAATAAAGCTGCTGGAACTAATGTTTTTAGGTTGGCATTATCTTGTACCGGCGAATATGCTCAGTACCATTTGGATAAAGCTGGAATTCCTTCTACAGCAACCGATGCTGAGAAAAAAGCCGTTGTATTGGCTGCTCTTAATGCTACTGCAACAAGACTAAACGCCCTTTTTGAAAAAGATTTGTCTTTGCATTATAATCTGATTTCTCAAACAGAATCACTAATATTTCTAAATGCAAATACTGATCCTTATTCTAGTGGAGGAGGGCCAGATACGGCGAACAGTGGTATCAATTCCACTTTAGGAACTGGCGCTGCCTCTTTGTATGATCTTGGGCATCTTGTTGATAAAAAAGATGCTAATGGTGCGGCATATCTTGGCGTTATTTGTGGCTCTAGTTTAAAAGCTGGTGGATGGACATCACATAACCTTCCGGAAGGAGCAACTTTTGATATTGATTATGTTGCTCACGAGATGGGACATCAGATGGGAGCCGGGCATACTTACACTTTTTATAGTAGTCAGTTAGATCAGCGAGTAGAGCCGGGAAGTGGAAGTACTGTAATGGCTTATACTGGCATCACCGGAAATCTAGATGTTCAGTATAACTCACACGATAATTTCCATTATAATAGTCTCAACCAGATTAAAAATAAAATCAACGGTGTCTCTTGTGGAACAAATGTACCATATGCATTACCAGCTCCAACAGTAGATGCTGGAAATGATTACACTATTCCGGCATCTACACCATTTGTTGTAAAAGCTACAACTACCGATGCTAGTACGACTGGTTATACCTACAGTTTTGAACAAACCGATCAGGCTGCAACAGCTCAAATCGGAACAAATAGTATTGCTTATTTGGCAAAACCTTCCGGACCAAATTTCAGAGCATTACCTCCAACAGCTAATCCGTATAGATATTTCCCTGATTTTAATACAGTTTTAGCTGGAGTGTATACAACAAGATGGGAATCTGTTTCTAGTGTTGCGAGAACGCTTAATTTTGGAGTGGTATTACGAAATAACAATCCATTGGAACCTAATATTGCGAGAGATGCAATGGCAGTTACTGTTAATGCAGCTTCTGGACCATTTAAAGTTACAGCGCCAACATTTGGTCAATCATTAACGTCCGGAGGAAGTTTTACTGTAACTTGGGATGTAGCAAATACAAATGTTGCACCTGTGAATACTACTACTGTTAATCTAAAGATTTCTAAAGACGGAGGAAAAACTTTTGTTTCATTATTGGATAATACACCTAATGATGGAACTGAAACGGTAACAATACCAAGTGATTTCTCAGCTACGAATGCTTATATTTTAGTAGAAGCAGTTAATAATATTTATTATGCCGTAAGCCCAAGCTTTGTAATTGATTATAGCGTGGCGGGTGAAGAGTGTAATACTTATACATACAGTGGGGCACCGGTAAATATCAAAGATGGACCTGGCGGATCCGCAATAGCATCTCCAAAGGTAGAAGCTCCATTATCAATCACTGATACAGGAGTAATTACAAAAATCAGTGTGACACCAAATATTACTCATCCTAACGCAGCAAATTTATCTTTTGGAATAGAAAGTCCAGTTGGTACAACAGCATTATTAATGGATCATCAGTGTAGTTCTCGTTCAGGGATTACGGCCAAATTTACTGATGCTGCAACAACAATTACTTGTGCGTCTCCAGTTACAGGTAATGCAAAACCTTTTCAGCCATTAAATGTTTTTGTAGGGCATAATGCAGAAGGAACTTGGAAATTATTTGCATCAGATAATACGCCTGGAAATGTTGGAGTTATCAATTCTTGGGCTTTAGAAGTTTGTACAAGAGATGCTCAGGTTCTTGCTGTTAACGAAAATGCTTTCAATGCTAATAATATCAAAGTTTATCCAAACCCTTCAAGTGGAAACTTCTTTATCAAGTCAAAAGATCTAGGAAGCAATGCAAATGTGGCAATCTATGATATGAATGGTAGAGTAGTTCATACTTCAGGATTCAATGCGGCAACGGGTGAATCTACTAATGAGTTCAATGTTAATTTGACAAAAGGAGTTTACCTATTGAAAGTAACTTCTTCTAAAGCGAATTATACTCAGAAATTAATTGTTAAATAATTCCAATTTATTTAAAAATTTTAAAGCCGATCAGCAATGGTCGGCTTTTGTTATTTCTAGAATAGAAATTTCTTCGATGCTTTCAATAAAATATATTAAATTGCTGATATCAAAAAAGTAAAACTATGTATTCACAAATAGAGATAGATTCCCAATTCGATGGAAAACTGCAACTGATTTATCTGAACCAGCCCGATAGTTATAACAGCCTTACCGAAGTTATGCTTAGAGAATTGCGAAATGCGGTTCACAAATTCAGTAATGATGATAACGTAAGATGTGTTGCCATTGCTGGAAAAGGAAAGGCGTTTTGTGCCGGACAAAATTTAAAAGAAGCTTTAGGTTTTGATGAAGATGACAGAACCATCCAGAGATTTGTTATCGAATATTATAATCCTTTGGTTCTCGAAATTGTTAAATGTAAAAAACCAGTCATTGCTTTAGTTAATGGACCGGCTGTTGGAGCAGGAGCAATGTTGGCTTCAATTTGTGATTTTACTCTAGCAACAGAAAGTTCTTATTTCTCTTTTGCTTTTGCGAATATTGGTTTAATTCCTGATACCGCGGGAACTTATTATTTGCCCAAATTAGTAGGAAGACAATTAGCTAGTTATTTATCTTTCACAGGGAAAAAAGTTCCTGCTACAGAAGCTAAGAAAATAGGTTTGGTTGCTGATGTTTTTGCAGATTCAGAATTTGTAGAAAAATCAATGGAAGTTCTGACACAGCTTTCCCACGCGGCAACAACAGCACTTTATCTAACTAAAAAAGCTTTTAATAAATCATATAACTTTACGCTTAACGAACAATTAGATTACGAATCCATCATTCAGCAAGATGCAGCAGAAACCGAAGATTTCAAAGAAGGTGTTGACGCTTTCATCGAAAAACGTTTGCCCAATTACAAAGGAAAATAAGAAGAAAAGTTGGAGAATGGTAACGTTTGAGAGTACCAGCATTGAGTATTATTTTGTTTAAACATCTATCATCCATCAACTATCATTTAACAATCATCAATTATCATTTATGAATGCTCGCGAAACGGCAGAATATATGTTTGAGAAAGATTTGTTTTCTCAATGGCTCGGAATTGAATTGACCGAAATCAAGGATAATTATTGCCTTATAAAAATGCCCATAAAACCAGAAATGATTAATGGACTCGGGACGGTTCACGGCGGCGTAACATTTGCTTTTGCAGATTCGGCGTTGGCGTTTTCTTCCAACAATAGCGGTGAAGCTGCGGTGGCGCTCAATTGTTATATTAATTTCACAAAAGCTGCAAAAAACGGTGATGTTTTAACTGCAGAAAGTATTCTTTTGAACAACACTAGAAAAACGGCTATTTATGATATTACAATCAAGAATCAGAATGATGAGGTTATAGCAGGATTTCGAGGGACAGTTTATAAGATTGGAAAGAAGATTATAGACCTTTAAAATATATTCCGACCTGTTCGAAAATTTAAAATGATATTGATCTAAATGATTAATATCGTTTTTGTTTTGAATTTTATTAACATTTTTTAAGAAATATTTAAGAATTTATTTATTTTTGGGAAATTTTTTAAAATGAAAAAACTAAATAACCAATTTCTCTTAATATGCTTATTATTTAGTATAAGTATATTTTCCCAAGATCAACAAAGCATCAGGCGGATTCAGCAATCTACAAAAGTTGATTATTTAAAATCTTTCTCCGACAATCAAAGAAAGAAATTTGACCTCAGTTTTAATTTGGCTAATTCCCTGGCAGATCATAACAATTGGCGTAAAATTATAATTACAGATTCTACGTATTCCCGATTAGTAGGTGTCACCAAAGATTTGAAGCCCATCTATTACATGACAGAAAACCGGAATGCTGGAATAACTTCACGTGCCGATAGACTCTATAGCGGTGGTAGTTTAGGAATTTCTATACAAGGCGAAGGGATGCTTGCTGGTGTTTGGGATGCTGGAAGTCCATTATTAACGCACGAGCTTTTTTCTAACAGAATTTCTTTGAGTGATAATTCTCCTTATCTGCATCCTCACGCATCACACGTTGCAGGAACCATCATTGGGACAGATGCTGTGCAAAATGGTAATGCAAGAGGAATGGCTTTTAAAGGTAGCGCAAATGCTTACGATTGGGATAATGACGTAGCAGAGGTTGCCAATGCTGCCGCAAATGGACTTTTGATTTCCAATCACTCTTATGGCTATAATCCATATTATTATGGCGTAGAAAAGTTTGGGAAATATGATGATGATTCAAAAGCTTTTGACGAAATTCATTTTAATGCACCTTACTACCAAATGGTTTGTGCCGCCGGGAATTCCAGAATTTATGGCGTTAATACAGGGAAGAATGGCTTTGACCTTATAACAGGACATGCGCTTAGTAAAAACGTTATTACTGTTGCAGCTGTGCAAGAAGTTTTAAATTATACTAATGCATCCTCTGTGATAATGTCAGATTTTAGTAGTTGGGGACCTTCGGATGATGGACGTATTAAGCCGGATATTTCAGCTAAAGGTGTTCACACATTTTCTGCAGTTAATTATGCTAACAATTCTTATGAGTATTACGATGGGACTTCTATGGCTTCTCCTAGTGTTGCCGGAACATTACTTTTGTTGCAGCAGTATTATAATCAACTGAATAATAATTATATGAAAGCATCGAGTCTTAAAGGCTTGATGATTCACTCTGCTGATGAGGCAGGCGTTGCTCCGGGGCCGGATTACAAGTTTGGTTGGGGATTAATCAATGCTGAAAAAGCTGCAACTATTATAAAGAATAAAAATCTTTTTTCCAAAATAGAAGAGAGTTCCTTGGCTAATGGTGAAACAAAAGAGATCATTTTAAATAGTGATGGTATTAATCCGTTAGTGGTTACATTAGCCTGGACAGATCCTGTAGGCGATTTGCCATCTAATACCATAGATGATCCGACGCCAAATTTGGTCAACGATTTGGATATTATTCTTTCAAGAGATGGGACAGAATATTTTCCATGGAAATTAGATCCTTCGGCTGTCAATTCAGCAGCTACAAGAGGTGTTAACAATCTTGATAATGTTGAGAAAATTGAGATTGATACACCAGTAGCAGGAACTTATTTGTTGACAATTAAACATAAAGGAAGTTTGGTTAATCAGTCCCAGAATTACTCACTCATCGCTTCAGGCATTGTTACTAAGGATTTCTGGTTCAATACAACTCAGAATAATATCAAATTATGTAAAACCAGTACCGATAACATTACAATTGATTTTGACTTCCATACAAAAAATGGATTTTCAAATAATGTGATTTTCTCTGTATTGAATTTACCTAATGGCTTGTCAGCTAATTTTAGTCCGGTTAGTTTATCTGCAGAAGGAAACTTTACCCTTAATATATTAGGGATTTCAAGTTTGCAAAAAGGTAAATATAACATTATTGTAAAAGGACAAAGTGGAACAGATACTTTTGAGTATCCGATAAGCTTTATAATCTATGATAGTAATGTTTCTGTTCCTAATTTGCTGACGCCAACCAATAATAATCTTTCAGTCAATTATAATAATACTGAATTCACTTGGTCATCCGATTCTAATTCTGAATCTTATCTTTTAGAAATTTCGAAAGACTCTAATTTTTCTGTTAAAGAAAGCTATACAGTATCCACTAATAGATACTCCAAGAATTTAAGTATTGGAACCAAATATTATTGGAGAGTAAAGGGAATTAATGAATGTGGTGAAAGTTCTTTTTCTGTAGTCAATAGTTTTAATACTTATTGCGATCCGCCTCAATATTTACAATTGGTAAGTGCGGGAACCTCATCTCTTACTGTGAGTTGGAGCAGCAACTCCTCATCTGGAAAATGGGAAATAGAATCTGTACCAGCAGGGACAACACCAACTGGTACTGGAAATATTGTTACGTCTTCTCCATATATAATAACTAACTTGATTAAGAATACTTGTTATGATGTATATGTCAGAATCGTTTGTGGAGATGAAGGAAGTTACTCACCTTGGATAAAAGGAAGTAATTTCTGCACTACTGCAGATTATTGTGGTGGCGATCATTTCTACGATTCAGGAGGTGCTTACGGCAATTATCCGCCTGGAGAGAGCCTTATTAAAGCAATTTATCCGGAGAATGCTGGGGACAGGGTTGTAGCAACTTTTAATAAATTCAATGTAGAAAGCTGCTGTTCATATTTTACAATATACGATGGCCCGAATGCTGGTGGCTCTATCCTATTTTCCGGAACAAATATGCAGCTGCCTTATACGTTTAGGTCTTCTCATCCTACGGGAGCTTTATCTTTTAGTTTTTATGCTTACGGAAATGGAGGAGAAGGCTGGGATGCGACTATAAGCTGTGAGCCAAAACCGGCCTGTCCTACTGTACCTAAAAATATTCTGTTGACTAATTCACAACCTAGTTTAATTACTTTTAGCTGGGAAGATACTTCTAATGCAACACAATGGCAGGTAGAAGTGGTTCCAGCTGGTTCGATCCCTACAGGTGTTGGCGAGAATATTTCACAAAAATCATTTACAAAATCAGGTTTATCTACTAATACTTGTTACGATGTTTATGTAAGATCAATTTGCGCCACTGGATTCTCAGACTGGTCTAATCCTGAAAGACTATGCACATCTCCGGATTATTGTGCGGGAGATCATTTTTATGACTCAGGTGGTCCAAATGGAAATTATAAAGATAATGAGAATTGGACAAAAACCATCTATCCAGCAATTGCAGGAAATAGGGTTAGAGCGGTCTTTAATGAGTTTGCTTTAGAATCGTGCTGTGACAGATTGATTATTTACAATGGACCTGATAAAAACTCACCTGTATTATTTAACAGCGGAAGCATGTCGGACTTGCCTGCTGCATTCAGATCTACTCATACTTCAGGTGCATTAACATTTACTTTTACCTCTGATGGAAGTTCTGTAAAATCTGGCTGGGACGCAGAGATCTTCTGTGAACCAATCCCTGCATGTGCAGAATATCCAAAATCTATAACATTGCAAACCGCTGCATTGAATAGTCTTAGAGTTAATTGGACAGACAATTCCAATGCAACACAGTGGGAAATAGAAGCTGTAAAAGACGGGAATAATCCTACAGGCCAAGGAGTGATAGTTTCAACAAAACCTTATACTGTTACCGGATTAGATTCCAATAGTATTTATAGAATTTATATCAGGTCTCTATGTTCTGCCGGAACTTCGGAATGGAGTAGTTCTCCCAAGTTTGCAACCTTAGCAGATTATTGCGGCGGCGATCATTTTTATGATTCTGGAGGATTTTCGGGTGGTTATTCAAATAATTATGAGAGTTATACCAAAACCATCTATCCATCAAAAAATGGCGATAGGGTAAAAGCTATTTTTGATTTGTTTGATATTAATCAGTACGATCAATTTACAGTTTATAATGGATCTAATGCTTATGGCAGTCAGACTTTGTACAGCAGTTATGGTAACTTAACTCCGCCGGGAACTTTGGTTTCTACAGATATTTTAACAGGAGCCTTAACATTCTATTTTTATACATCTGGTAATACTAATAATAGATCTGGTTGGGATGCAAGAATTGTTTGTGAACCAATGCCAGCGTGTCCCAATGCTCCTGGAGAAATTACATTACAATCTTCCACATTGAATACAATGACCATTAACTGGCCGGAAAATTCCAATGCTACACAGTGGGAAATAGAAGTGGTAAAAGATGGTAATTCTCCGACAGGTGCCGGAACAATTATTTCGAGCCATCCATATACTATTACAGGTCTTCAAAGTAATACTTGTTATAAAGTTTACATCCGATCCATTTGTTCTGGAGGTAACTCTACTTGGACTGTGTCTAAGTTGTTCTGTACTCAAGGTGATTATTGTGGTGGTGATCATTTCTATGATTCAGGAGGTGCATTAAGTGGCTATCCTACAACCTACGAATATTTTACCAAGACGATTTATCCAACAGGAAATGGTAATAGAGTGAAGGCTGTTTTTGAAATGTTTGATATCAATCAATACGATTCATTTACTGTATATAATGGAACTAATACATATAGTGATAATGTTCTATATAGTTATAATTATGGTAATTCAGCACCTCCAACTACAATTTCTTCGACAGATATCAACACAGGAGCGTTAACATTCTATTTTTCAACTTCTGGAAATAATAGCAATAAGGCAGGTTGGGATGCTAAAATTATTTGTGAGCCAATGCCAGCTTGTCCTAATCCTCCAACTTATATTAATCTTCAGAATTCAGGACTTAATACTTTGACATTTAACTGGACAGATAATTCCAATGCAAACCAATGGGAAGTAGAAGCTGTAAAAGATGGTGATGTCCCTACCGGAATTGGGACAATCGTTTCTTCTCGTACTTATACCATCTCGGGACTTATTAGAAATACTTGCTACAAAGTTTACATCAGATCTGTATGTGCTGGTGGAAAATCAGAATGGGGCGTGTCTAAATTAGTTTGTACGCAAGCTGATTATTGTGCGGGAGATCATTTTTATGATTTAGGAGGAAGATTAAGTAATTATCCAAATAATGAGTATTTAACTAAAACTATTTATCCGTCAGGGACTGGAAATAGAGTAAAAGCTATTTTCGATTTATTCGATATTCATCAATATGACCAATTTATGGTTTACGATGGTCCATATTCATATGGTAACACAATTTTATACAATAGTTATAATAATTCAACTCTGCCAGGAACATTAGTTTCGACAGATCCTTCTGGTGCGCTGACTTTTGTTTTTAATCCAACTTATTCTAACAATAATCAAAAGGCAGGCTGGGATGCTCAAATAATTTGTGAGCCATTGCCACCTTGTGCAAGAAAACCAACTTTGATTACGTTGGAACGTTCAACATCAAATTCTTTAAATGTTAATTGGACAGAAAATTCCAATGCAACACAGTGGGAGATAGAAATTGTTAAGTTCGGGCAAACTCCGACTGGCCAAGGAACTCTAGTTAATGCAAAATCATATTTAATTTCTAATTTATTAGAAGATACCTGTTATGATGTCTATGTAAGATCAATATGTACTGTTGGTAATTCCGAATGGACAAAATCATCAATAGCTTTCTGTACAACACCAAATTATTGTGGTGATCATTTCTACGATTCTGGTGGTACAAATGGAAATTATAAAGACAATGAAAATTGGATTAAGACCATCTATCCAATGTCTGCGGGCAAACTTGTAAGTGCAAAGTTTACGCTTTTCAACCTAGAAAGCTGCTGCGATCGATTGACGATTTATAATGGGCCAGATATATTATCTCCAATTTTGTTTTCTTCTGGGTCAATGCAAAGCCTTCCACAGACATATAAGTCCTCACATTATTCTGGAGCTTTGACATTCAGGTTTACTTCAGACTCTAGTTCAACTTATCCTGGTTGGGATGCTTTGATTAATTGTGATGAGAATCTTTCTGTAGAATATAGTGATAAGGAAAATATCAAGATTTTCCCTAATCCGGTAACAACAGGAATTCTGAATATCGATTCGCCAGTTGAAATTAAAAAGTTTGAAATATTTGATGCGAGTTCAAAAATGATTATTCAGAAAATGATATCTGATAAAAATTTAAAAATTGATATTGCTCATATTGCCTCAGGAAGCTATGTAATAAGGCTGACAGATCGCAATTCAGAAATTCATACTTTTAAAATCATCAAAAAATAATTTATAAAAGGGAACTTGCTTGTTCCCTTTTTTATTTCAAAAAACTTCAAAATTTATTTTGAAGTTTTAAAATAAATTATAACTTTGTAATTCAAAGTTCTTTTTATGGAATCAAAAAATTACCAAGATGAATTAGCGCATATCCGTCAGATGATGGAACGCAGTTCAAGATTTATTTCATTGAGCGGTTTGTCCGGTGTTGTCGCAGGAATTGTTGCGTTGCTGGGCTCTATTTATGTTTATTTTATTTTCCAGAGAGAGGGAATCGATTACTTTGACGGTGAAAGAAATATCTATACACCAGCTTTGGCTCAAGAACTATTCTTTGTTGCTTTGGTAATTTTAGTCTTGGCAATTTCCAGTGGTTATATTTTTACAGCCAGAAAGAGTAAAAAGAAAAATCTGAAAGTTTGGGATTCCATTACGAAAAAACTGTTGCTCAATTTTGCAATTCCATTAATTGCAGGTGGTTTTTTTTGCGTCGCACTTTGGTATCATCATTATTTTCCTTTAATTGCGCCGTCAATGCTTATCTTTTATGGATTAGCTTTGATTAATGCTGAAAGATACACATTAAGCGATGTCAAATATCTTGGGATTTGCGAAGTAGTTTTAGGAATTATAGCTTTATTTTGGCTGGGATGGGGATTGGTATTTTGGGCAATAGGATTTGGATTTTTACATATTTTTTATGGGATTTTGATGTATAGAAAATATGATTGATTCTATTTTATAATAAAAATTATGTGGATGTTTTTTTCTCTGATACTATTTTTATTATTAGGATTTATTACTCTTATATTATTATCTATTTATCATTTAACAAGGGAAAAAATATTTATAAAACTTTCTGTCGGAATTTGGATTGTGGTTGGCTCATTTGCTATTGTTGCAATTCTTTCTAATTTTTTATATAGCACAAAAATAGATAAGGAGGATTTTTATGGAACATACATTGTTGATAGAAAATTTTTTAAAGGAAGTAATGCTGACTGGCAATACAATCATTATAGATTCGAAATCACAAAAGATGATGATTTGAATCTATATATTACCAATGAAAGCAAAGTATTAAAGATTTATAAAAGAAAAATTCAATTTATAGAAGGAGGAGTAAGTCCACATTTGAAAATCATTAATGAAAATCCAAATTTCATTTTAGAAACAGAGCCAACACTATATAGAAACTCTCGGGATTTTTATTTAGTTTTTAAAACTAAACCTTATTCGAATATGTTTTTCAAAAAAGGAGAATGGCAGCCAATTAATAATTAGAAGAAATGTTAAACATTAATCAACTCAACAAAGAATTCGAAAGCCGTGTAAGATTGGGCATTATGTCCGTTCTTATGGTCAACGACTGGGTTGATTTTACTGAAATGAAAAATTTGCTGAATGCCACCGACGGAAACTTGGCAAGTCATAGTTCCGCTCTCGAAAAAGCTGAATATATAGAAATCAAAAAAGAATTTGTGGGTAAAAAACCGAGAACATCTTACCGTGTCACACAAAAAGGGAGAGATGCGTTCACAGAACATATTAATAATCTGGAAAAATTGTTGGGACGATAACTCTCAATTTTTTTTGAAAATTTACTTTGTGATTCAAAGAACTTTACAATTAATTAAAAATGAATCGTAGAAAATTTATAACCAAATCATTACTCGCAACAGCAGGATTATCATTATTCTATAGTTGGCAAATTGAACCGTTTATGTTGGAGTTTGTTCACCAAGATTTACCAATCAAAAATCTCCCATCTAATCTTCATAATAAAGTTCTGATGCAGATTTCAGATTTGCACGTCGGTAATCGTTTCGATTGGAATTTCTTGATTGACTCTTTTAAAAAAGCCAAAACTTACAAACCAGATTTTGTCGTTTACACCGGCGATTTTGTCTGTTGGGAAGATAATGCTGAACAATTTGAACAACTGAAAATCGTAATGAAAGAAGCCGTTCTTGGAACATTAGGAACAACGGCAATTCTAGGCAATCACGATTACGGTGCAGAATGGAGAGAAGAATATGTTGCAGATGAGGTTTCAAAAATATTAACTGACTCCAAGATTCAAGTTCTTCGGGATGAGAAAGTGAATTTATCGGGACTTAATATCTATGGTTTCGAAGAATTGTGGGGAACCAATTTTCATCCTGAGAAATTAACAAAAACCATTAATCCGGAAGAAGCTAATCTCGTCCTTTGCCACAATCCCGACGTTTGCGATTTGGATGTCTGGAACAATTATCAAGGTTGGATTCTCTCTGGACATACACACGGCGGACAGGCGAAACCGCCATTTCTTCCGCCATTAATTTTACCAGTTAAAAACAGAAAATATATCTCCGGAATCATCGATTTGGAAGATGGCAGAATGCTTTACATCAATCGTGCTTTGGGACATTCTTATCAGGTCAGATTCAATTGCAGACCGGAAATCACACTTTTCACTTTGAAATCTATTTAATATTAAAATCAACACATTATGGAAAATTTTAAAATTCTAAACCTTGGGAAATCCCTTTTCTGGCTCTCATTTATATTGGGGAACATTTGTCTTTTTGGTTACATTTTTTCTGGCGATGAAGGTTTTGCAATCGGAGGTTACTTGCTTTTGATTTTTGGAACTATTATTAATCTGCTCGCATTTTTCGGATTGATGATGTATGGATTAATGAACCCAAATTATAAAAGCGAATCCATCAAATCTGCTATGATTCTACTCATTAATATTCCTTTTGCTATTCTCTATTTCTTCATCGGAACCTCAATTTTAAAATAAAAATTATGAAAAAAATACGCATTCAATTTTTGCTGTTTGTTTACGACAATACGCAAAAGTTATATAGAAAATATTTTAAGAAAAAGAAAAGGCAATGGGCGTTTTCCCAACAGCAATTATTGTCTTTTGAAGAAGATACGCTTGGAAGAAAACTTGGCGAATTCTATAAAAAGTACGGTTTTACAATGATTCCAAAGATGGAAAATCACGATGTTCATCATTTGCTCACGGATTGTGGAACCAAGTTCGAAGAAGAAATTGCAATGCAGTTTTTGCTTTTAGGAAACGGCAAAATGAACGCTCATCTCCTTGCGGCAATATTTTTAGGAAGCCTCATTCTTCCAGAATATTTCAGGATTTATATGCAGGCTTACAGGAAAGGAAAACGTATGAGACCTTTTTATCATTGGGATTTTGAGGAATTACTTTTTCAGAATTTCGAAAATGTGAAAGATTTTATTAACCAAAGAGAAACAGTGGTTTTGTACTGATTTAATTCAAATAATAAAACATCATAATTATGAAAAAACATCATTTGATTTTCATCACAGTTTTGGCAGTTATCATTCTCTTTTACAAAGAATATATTGCGCTCAATCTAGGAATTTTCGGGATTTTTCTAAGTATCTTAACTTACATTCAAACTAAACCAGAATTCAAAAGACGAACTTTTCTAACTCTTTTTGTAACCTCCATTTTTTCATCATTAGCTTTTGCTTGGTTTGGCGATGCTATTTCGTTTGCTGCAGTTTTTGTGTCATTATTTTTATTGAGGTTCAAAGGAACTTATCCGAAACTAAAACCATTTCTATATATTGAAGTTCTATTGTTGAATCTCTTCACATTCTTGGGAAGAGTTTTCAACATAGAGCAATGGTACGAAAAGCCGAAAGAAGGCAAAAGCTTTGGGAAAAAACTTATCACTTTTATTTTGATTCCTGCATTTTTTGTGACCATTTTCTTTTTTATTTATGCTTTTGGAAGCGACCATTTTGCGAATCTGTTCAGAGATTCCGAACTAGAGTTTCAACCCTTGACTTTTATAGTTTTAGCAATTATCGGATTTTACATTGGTTTTATTTTCTGGAATTTCGGAGTGGAAAGATTCATCTTCAAACAAAACAGATTCTTGAATGACAATTTTTCTGGCTTAGTCAAAATTCAAAGACCCACATTTTCTTTCCTCGATATCGATTCCGAAAGAACGAGCGGATTGATTTCCTTTTCTGCGCTTAACGTTCTGCTTTTGATTTTCATTGCGACTTACAATTATGAACAGTTTTTCGAAGCTACAAAGTCTGCTGACGGATTGAGTGCTGAAACACACGAACGTGTTAATGCTGTGATAATGTCTATTATAATGGCAATTCTCGTGATTTTATTTTATTTCAAAAAAGGATTTAATTTCGATGACAAAGCAAAATCACTTAAGATTTCTGCAAAAGTATGGATAGTTCTTAATGCGGTTTTGGTAATCTCGGCTTCTCTTAAAAATTCAGAATATATCATCAATTATGGTTTGACTTACAAACGTTTGGGCGTTTATGCTTTTTTGGCGATGGCTTTGATAGGATTGATTTTCACATTCATCAAAATCCAGAAAAAGAAGACCAATGCTTTCCTTTTTAACAAAATGTTTTGGGCTTGTTATGGCTTGATTTTGGTTTGCAGTTACGTCAATTGGGGGTGGATTATCACGTCCAACAATATCAAAAGAAAGGATTTTGCGGAAAACTATCACTTGGTTTCCATCAATTATAACGAACAAATTTTGTTGGATTATGCCGAGAAAACCAAAAACTCCGAAATGAAAAATCAACTTAAGGAAAGAATAGAATCTTATCAAAAAGAAACATTTCTCTCAAAAATTTTATATTATGAAACAATTAATATCAAAAAACCTAAAAGTAAATAGTTTAAAATATTTGGCATTAATTCCACTGTTTTTGATTGCCTGTAAAAAAGAACCGGAAATCAAAGAACAAAAAGTAGATACTGTTACCACTATTGAAAAACCAGTTGATTCACTTTCGACCATTTTGAAAACGGAAAAAGAATCGAATCAAAATATCGTCACAGTCGACGCCTCAAAAATGCCAATCCGATTGAATCTCGAAATCAAAAACCCAGATGACCAACTGATTTTAAAATTAGAAAATCTCAATCAACCAAAAATCAAAGGTTATTTGAAAACCGAAAAACCAATGAATCTGAGATTCAATCAAATCAGAATGCCAGACAATACTTTTGACGGACCATTCGGACCAACCATTGAATATGACACCAAACAAAAAGGAGAATATTGGCTGATATTAGCTAAAAGCAATATGGCAGAAGGAACGCCGGTTGGTAAGTTTTTTGTCAAAATTGAATAAAATAAAAAAGAATCTCAATCGAGATTCTTTTTTCGTTTAATTGTCTCGCAGATTAAGCAAATTTTCCAGAATTTATATATAAGTTTATCTGCATGATCTATAAAATCTGCGAGATTTTATGATTTTTAAATCAAACTTTTAATTGCTAATTTGTAACCTTTCATTCCAAATCCGGAAATAACCGCATCGCAACTTTCCGCAGTCACAGATTTTTTTCGGAATTCCTCACGTTTGTAAATGTTGCTGATGTGAACTTCAACTTTAGGTTTATTGATATTTTTAAGACAATCTGATATGGCGTAAGAATAATGGGTAAAAGCACCAGGATTAATAATTACAGCTTCGAAATCATCTTCCTGTAAACGGTTAATCAATTCGCCTTCTATATTGGATTGATAATACGTAATTTCGGCAGAAGGGAATTCATTTTTTAATTCATTCAGATAATCTTCCATAGAAACAGAGCCGTAGATTTCCGGTTCACGTGTTCCAAGTAAGTTGAGATTAGGTCCGTTGATGATTAGGATTTTCATTGCTTTTCAATAATTAATGTAAAAGTAAAAAATCCCCAGAAATTTCTGAGGATTTTTTGAAATATAGTGTGTGATTTGGTGTAATTATTTATTCAAAAGATTGTTAAGACTTTGCTTTGCCTTATCAATTTCTTCATTCGCTGATTTCTTCGTTTCTTCAGCAGACTTTTTGAAATCTTCTTTGGTTTTATTGGCAGAAGCTTTTACATCAGCAACCGTTTTTTTAGTTTCATCTGTAATCTTCGTTTTTTCAGCATTTAGCTTATTTTTAACCTCCGTAGTTTTGTTTTCTACAGCATTGGTAACCGTTCCGCTGATGATGCTGTCAGAACCCTTCACCACATTTCCAATCGCTTCAGAAGCCGTTGCTCCTAATGCTTGGGTAGAAGTTGTCAGATAATTTTCGTACTCAGGTTTTACAGTTCCGCCTTTTGCAACATAAGTATTTTTACTTTCTACATATTTTTGCTGTGCTGCCTCTAATTCTTTTTTAGCCGCTTCTATTTTTACTGGGTCATTAGTTGCCAAAGCCGCTTCGTAGTTTTTCTGAGCGCTAGATAGTGCTAAAGCTGCATCTTCATAAGATTGGGTAAAATCTATCTTTGTTGTAGAATCATCATTTTTTTTACAACTGTTAGCTGTCATCACAATACCTGCTAGAGCCAGTGTTAAAAGTGTTTTTTTCATTTGTTAATTGTTCTTTATTTGTTGAATTAATTTTTGCAACTCTTGGTCTTCATCAGACAGAGAAATGTCTCCATTCAATCTTTTTATTTCTAATGTATTGATTTGCTTTGCCAAATTAAGGTAAGCCAGATATTTTTCTAAAATCAGGACTTTCTTTTCTGATGTTACATTACTTGCATTAGCGCTTTTTACAAAAGTTTGCAGATTGTCGTTACACAAAATGTATGCCTGAAATGCATTTGACAAAAAATAATCACTTACAAGCGAATTTGTTTCCAGATTACTATAGAGTTTTGGAATTTCCATCGGGGCATACTGAATAATTTCCGAAATATCAGCTCCTTTTTTGGCAGCGTTCAAATACATTCCTTGGGTTTTCATTTCACTATTTTCCAATGAAAGATTGGTTGCATCCAAAACTTTAACCAGATTTTTCTTTTGATTAATGTCTGACAAAATTGTATTAAGACTTAACGCAATAAAGAAACCTATAAATGTTGAAATTAAAGAAATGAAGAATTCGAAACTTCTGGTTTTTCTTGCCCTTAATTCATCAAATAGTTTTGAGTTGATAAGAAATAAAGTCAGTATGACTAAGCCGATAGCAATAATAATATACATATGTATTTTTTTGCCAAAGGTAAGAATCTCTATAATTAATCAAAATAAAAATAGACAAACGAGCAGATTGTATAGATAAAAAGGATTTGGATTAATTATCATAATAGAAAAAACCTTCAGAAATTTCTGAAGGTTTTTTAAGTAGCCCGTAGGGGAATCGAACCCCTCTTACCAGGATGAAAACCTGAGGTCCTAACCGATAGACGAACGGGCCTAGTTAATTTTTCTTTTTGTTTATCTGTACCATTCTAAATGAAAAACACAGACTTTAAATGTTTAAAAAAAATACCTCCAGAAAAATTAGGGAAGGTATTTTAAGTAGCCCGTAGGGGAATCGAACCCCTCTTACCAGGATGAAAACCTGAGGTCCTAACCGATAGACGAACGGGCCAAGCTTTATATTAAGCTAAACCGTTTACGTGTTTAGTTAATTTACTTTTTAAGTTAGAAGCTTTATTCTTATGAATAATATTCTTCTTTGCTAATTTATCCAATAAAGAGATAACTTTAGGTAACTGCTCAACTGCTGCTGCCTTGTTTTCTTCGTTTCTCAACGCTTTCAAAGCTGTTCTTGCAGTTTTGTGGTAGTATCTGTTACGAAGTCTTCTTACTTCGTTTTGTCTAATTCTCTTTAATGCTGATTTATGATTTGCCATATCGTTCAAATGTGGGTGCAAAGATAAAAACTATTTTTTAATTTGCAAACTTTTTTTAAAATTTAATTTTATTTTGCTTAGAAGTTATTGTGATTTAAAAACCGTTTTTGAATGATTAAGATTGGGTATCTTTCTCTTCTCCTCTAAGGCGGTGCAAAAGTATAGATATTTTTTAAAATTCAAAATATTTTTTTAGATGTTTTTTTAAAATCGTGATTTTCAGATAAAAAAAAATGAAAGCTATTCAAAATAACTTTCATTTTAATTTTCAAATGTAGCCTATAGGGGAATCGAACCGCTGTTGCAAGAAAGAAAATCTTGAGTCCTAACCACTAGACGAATAGGCCATTCCTTTTACGGTATGCAAAAGTAGAGAAACTCTCTACTTTTTGCAAATCGTTTTTATCTATTTCAATTTTTTCTCGATGACAGTATTGGAGATCCCTTTACTTTCCAAATCTTTCTGAGCTTTTACAGCATCTTCAAGAGTTCTGTACTTACCATTAGTATAATAGAAAATACCATTCTCTTTATTTCTTACAATATCTGGAAGAGCCCTTAATATATTAGATTTAGAATCTAACTTATCTTTTCCGGCATATACTTCTATAGTATAGTAACCCATTCCTAAAGCTTGATTTGGAACAAAACTGATGGCCATAGAATTTCTAAATCCGGCATCTCTGGCTGTCTTCAGATTGGTGTCTTTTACCGAAGCATAGTTTGTTGTTCCGTAATAATACTTGTAGAATTCACCTTCTTTAATAGGTAAAATGTATTTTAAACCTTTCAGAGCTGGGTCATCTTCTGTATATCTGGACGGCGTGCTCATCAATAATATTCTGAAGTCGTTTTTCAAAGGCTGTTCTACAGGTTTTTCAGGCTCCGGTTCTTTTACGTTTCTATCCACGAGTTTTTTATAACTTGTAATAGCATTGAAGATACTTTCTGCAATGGCTTGCTGTCCGTCTTCTGTGGAAATATAATGAGCGTCTTCATAATTGTTAACAAATCCGGTTTCTATAAGTATAGATGGCATCGCATTCATTCTTAAAACGTGTAAGTTTTCTTGTTTTACACCACGAGACATTCTTTTATCTTTTTTTACAAAATTCTCTTCAACCAAGCCACCAATGATAAGACTTGCCTCAAGATATTTGCTTTGCTGAATTTTAAGGGCAATTAAGGATTCCGGAGAACTTGGATTATAGGATGCGAAGTTTTCTCTATCTTTTTCATCTAAGAAAATCACATCATTTTCTGCTTTTGCAACATCCAGATTCGCTTTGTTTTGATTAGGACCTTGGACAAAGGTTTCTGTTCCTTGCGCTGTAGCACTTTTGCTCGGCGATGAGTTGACATGAACTGATATGAAAAGGTCAGCTTTGCTTCTGTTAGCAAGCGTTGTTCTGGTAGTTAAAGAAGGATATTCGTCTATTTTTCTGGTATAGATGACTTTGTAATCCTTATTTTTCTCTAACATTTTTCCCAATTTCAAAACGATTCCCAGAGTTACGTTTTTCTCTTGAACAGAACCAATGTCACTATATGTTCTGTTAGCGCCAATGTCGCTTCCACCGTGTCCAGCATCCAGAACAATGGTGAATTTTTTTTGTGAATAAATACTGCTAAAACCGATAAAAAATGTTAACAGAAAGAAAATTTTATTATAAAATTTGAAGCTGGTCATTTTAATCTTTAAAATTTAATTAATTTTGAACCCAATTTCAGAATGACTGCATTGGCTCGAAGTATTTTCAAAAGTATATTACTAATTTTAAATATCCTAATTTTTAACAATATTTTATCACAAACTGTGCCTAAAAATGTTGATGAAAAAAGCGGTATTCGTGACTCTATAAATATAACCAAAGATTCCTTAGGTGTAAAGAAAAAAGATACGATTCTTCCTAAAGAAGAGTTGGAAGGTATCGTAAAAATGAAGGCTGAAAAGCGAAATACTTCTTCCATTACCAACAAGCAAACCTCTCTTTATAAGAATGCTCAGATTATCTATCAGGATATGCAAATCGATGCAGATTACATCAGATTCGAATGGGAAACCGGGAAAATCTATGCAAGAGGAGAGCAGGATGAAAAAGGCAAGATTATAAAACCGGCCATTGCAACACAAGCGGGTAAAAAATATGAATACAACGAGGTAATTTACAATATCAAAACCAAACAAGCCATCGCTTTCAATGCCAGAACAGAAGAGAGTGAAGGTGTTATTGTGGCGCAAAAAACCAAGAAGTATAATGACTCTGTTTTTGTAATGAGCAGAGGAATGTACACAACGGATGAATATTTTCTGAAGAAAAAAGATTCTTTGCCGGATTATCATATGTCTGCCCGTATCATCAAACTTTTGAAAGGTAAAAACAGTTCACAGATTGTAACTGGCCCCATCCAAATGTACATAGAACAAGTTCCCACGCCTTTGATTATGCCGTTTGCTATTCTTCCTTTTTCAGATAAAAGATCCGCGGGTATTTTGATTCCAAGTTTTGGAGAAAGGCAGGACGTTGGTTTCTTCCTGAATGGTTTGGGATATTACCAACCTATTGGCGATCACTTTGATTTGAAAATTCTTTCAGATTTATACACCAAAGGAAGCTGGAATTTGAAGCCGGAACTTAATTATCTTAAAAAATACCGCTACTCTGGAAATTTCGCGGCGGATTACGGTTATACGGTTCGTGGAATCAAAGGTTTGGATGATTATTCTAAAACAAGAACTTTCAGAATCGCTTGGCGACATTCTCAGGATTCTAAAGCTAACCCATATTTCACATTCAACGCCAGTGTGGATGTTGTAAGCAGTAGTGCTTTTTATACTAATACAGTTAATAACAATTATATTTTCAATGGTAATGTTCTGAATACAACCCAGACTTCCAGAGTGAATGTTACTAAAAGATTTCTGAACCTTCCGATTACAATTAGTGCAAGTATGGCTTACAACCAGAACTTTGCTACGAAACTTACTGATTTGCGTTTGCCGGATATGACGATTGCAGTTAATCAGTTCTATCTTTTCAAACCAAAAACAGGTGTTAGAACCGGATTGCTGGAAAACATCAACGTGAATACAGGTTTTGCATTGAGTAATTATGTAACAACTACAGAAGATAAGCTTTTCAAACAGGAAATGTGGAAAGACCTGAAAACGGGCGCAAAAAACAATATCTCACTTTCTACAAACACAACATTAGCCAAATATTTTACATTTACTTTATCGGCTAATGCAGATAATGTTTTAACGACAAAGACTCTGGAAAAAAAATACAATCCATTGACCAACTTGGTGGAGGATAATTATAAAAGTAATGTTAGTGGTTATACCACATTCTCTACAAGTGCAAGTTTGCAGACGGTTTTGTATGGTCAGAAAAACTTTAACAAAAACTCTCCGATTGTTGCTATTCGTCATATGATAACGCCAAGTATGAGCTTTTCCTATTCTCCGGATTTTGGTGAGAGAAGCTGGGGTTATTATAAGAATTATTCTAATGCCAGAGGAGAAATGACGCCTTATTCTATCTTCGAAGGTGGGATTTATGGTGCACCCTCTTCCGGACTTCAGCAAACTATGGGTTTCAATGTCTCAAATAATTTGGAGATGAAAGTGAAGTCCAAAACAGACTCTACCGGAGTGAAAAAAGTGAAGATTTTTGAAAATCTTAATATTTCCGGAGGGTATAACTTTGCGGCAGAAAAATACAAATGGTCGGTTTTCAGTGTTAGTGCGCAGTCGTCATTCTTTAATAATAAATTGAATGTCAACTCCAGTATGACGATTGAACCTTATGAAATTGTATTTACCGAAGGAAGTGACGTTGGCGTAAGAACAGAAAATTTTGGACATTTCAGTTTACAAGGAATTAATGTTCAATTATCTTACCCGATGAGTGAAGCCATTTTTGGTAAGAAGGAAGAAGGCTCCAAAAAGTACAAAAAGAAAGGAGAAATACGGAACGAGAATTATTTCTTTGATGATGATAATTACTCCCACTATTCTCCAACCTGGACACTGAATGTGAATGCCAATTATGCTTACACAAGAGGTCTTTCCCGTTTAGGTACCAAAGTTGCATCGCTTGGTTTGGATGGTAGTATAAAGCTGACACCTTATTGGAATATCAACGGAAGTACAAACTATGATATAGAAAGGAAAGAGCTGGGGTACACAAGACTTGGGTTTTCCAGAGATCAGCGTAGTTTTACCATAACATTCAACTGGGTGCCTTTTGGGCAGTATAAAGTCTATGATTTCTTTATCGGAATCAAAGCCAATATCCTGAAAGATGCGGTGAAATATAAAGAAAGAAGTTTCACACAACCTAACAGTACTTTTTAAAAACGAAAAATAAAAACCGAAGTTAGAAGAGTAGCATTTGCAAATTATTTAATCATAATCAGGAAATCTTATCACCTCTGGCTTCCAACTTCCATCTAATTTATATAGTTTTGTAAAAATTTAACTCTCGAAATGAAAACAATCATTCATACATCAGACGCTCCGGCTGCTATCGGACCTTATTCGCAAGCAACTTTAGTCAACGGAACCTTGTATATCTCTGGTCAGATTCCTGTAGATCCGGAAACTGGAAAGTTGGTAGAAGGTATTGATAAGGAAACACATCAGGTGATGAAAAACCTGAAAGCTATTTTAACAGCCGCTGATATGAATTTTGATAATGCTGTAAAAGCTTCTATCTTCCTTAAAAATATGGATGATTTTGCAGTAGTGAATGAGATCTATGCTTCCTATTTTAATAACGATCAATTTCCGGCGAGAGAAACCGTGCAGGTGTCTTGCCTTCCCAAAAATGTGGATGTAGAAATCTCTATGATTGCTTACAAGGACTAGATGAACTTTCTTAGGAATACATTAGGTGTTTTGGCTGGTCTTACGGTAGCCGCTCTCATTATCACACTTGGGGTAAAGATAGACTCCTCGTGGATCACCTATAAGCAGTTTGCACCTTTTAGTCATTGGGAATTGCTCTTGCAGTCTGTCCAAGGCAAAGATTCTTTCTATATAGCACTGTTGTTTTTTGGTGGATTGGGCGTGACCTTCGGTGGAGTAGTAACCGCAATGATTGTGAAATATGCCAAAGTAGCTTATGCCATTTTGATAGGTTTTATCATGCTATTCATTGCGATGTTGGATATTATCATATATCCTTACCATCCTGTCTTCTACAAGATATCCATCTTCCTGATTTTCTTCCCATTCTCGTGGATCGGCGGGAAAATAACAGAAGTCATCTCCAACAGACGGAAAAAAAGAGCCAAACAATTACAACTGAAAAATCAAAAACCACAAGCTTAAGTTTGTGGTTTTTTGTTTTAACTAATTTGCAGCTTGTTATTTAGACTGGTGTTAAAGCAACATAGCTGTTCATAATAATATCAACAAAATAAAGAAGCAGAGCTACAAACTATTAATAGAAATAGTTTTCTTACAATTGGCTAAAGTTCCGTAGGAGCGACCTGTTAAAAAAGTAGGAGAACCAAAAGAATTCATTGGTAAGCCTTTATCAATTATAGGATAGGTTAATAAAAAGATAACCAATCCTATAAATAGTGGAACCGATCCTGTGAAAATAGTAGGTTCGCTTAGCAAAATAATAGGCTCTCTTGCTAAATACTTAGCCGGGCCTACAAGAGTTATAAGCACGTCTTTCAAATTGGTACGCTAGCCTACTAAATCCATAGGCTCGCTTACTGAAATGATAGGCTTGCCTATAATATTCATAGGCGAACAGCTTTAAGTTGATTCCTAACCTGAAAGTTTCTCCAATATATATTCTAAGATGCTAATGTAAAGTAAATGCCATAAAAAATCCGCCTTGAAAATTCAAAGCGGGCTTATGGGATTAATAATAAAACTATTCAGATGGTGGTGCGTCGGCTGTTTTACTTTTATTAGTAAATCGGCTATTCCAGCTATCCACATCGCGCATCGCAAGATCCAGCGCAGCATCATTTTCTCGGGAGAGTTGCAGGTTTTTTGTAACGGTCTGTAAGCGCCATTATATCTGCAGAAGCCCCTAGCTGAATCTCCTCAAAAGTTTCAAGATTCTGCAGAATAGCTATTCTGCCCCCTTCCAGATTGCCGTAATAATCCAGCAGTGCAGCGAGTTCTTCGGGACTGTCGCTTCTGCCCAGAGCGTCAGGAAATTGTGTGGCAATACGAGAGATTAGTCGTGCGTAGCCTTCTCTGCCCTCTGCCATTGTTCGCATGCCAGGTTTCTCGTCATCCGTAAGATTGATTTTGTAAGGATTAATTGGTGTAAGGGAACTAGTAATGGTTGCGGTGTAGGTATCCGTAACGGCTTTTGCCGGGATACTAAGAATAAATTTTCTCATCTTTTGTGTTGTTTTTAATTAAAAATTGAATTTCATTAATGAGATAAAATTAAAATAAATATTGATATATCGGCAAATAATATCTGGTAAAATTAAAAATTCATTAAATTTTTATCAAAATGCGTTTTTCCGTACTTTTTTATTGTGAGAATTTTTTACATTAGTAATGTAATAAAAAAATAAAAAACACTTATGAGAAAAAACTATTTAATGTGGTTTGTAATTCTTACATTCCTCATCATTGGTTGTAGAAATGACAATTTCAACGCTAACGAAACCAGCAACAATCAACAAGCTTTAAAATTCCGGGTTGTGCCAAAATCCAGTATCCCCGGGGTTATCAATGAACTGCAGGCGAAGACAGCCAACTTCATTGTTAGCCTGAAAGCATCATCTGCCAGTGGAAAATCAGAGACCATCTTTGGGGAGGTCAAGACAGATTTCGTCGTTGAGACTACTAACAATGGAAGTATCTATTATAATTTCCCGGTGGTGCCTGCAGACAGTACACCGGATATTTATAATTTGGAAGTCAAAGTTTCTGATGGGACTTATACCTCGAAAATTGTAAGATATTCTCCATCGGAAGACTGGCTTACAAATGATCCTAACGATTTTTTGTTCTTTTCGGGAAACATCAGCACCTATACTTTGGACGGAACCCAACAAACCAACATGTCTATGGTAAATGGCAGTGGTGGGTGCTCAGGTAATCCTGGTGGCGGTGGCGGCCCTAGCGGCCCAGGCGGTACAAACGGTCCTGGTGATACTGGTGGAGGTGGCGGTGGGAACTGGCCGAATACTGGGGATACCGGTGGGCCAACTGGTGGTACCGGCGGAAATGGCTGCGGAGTCTATCAGCTTTCCCATTATACATACTCTCAGAATCCTGTTACGGGAGAGCGATACATCACCGGTGAGGTATGGATCAACCTATGTGGTGAGACACAGCATGTTTTTTATGGTGGATCCAACAAGGGTAACTGCAATGGTGTGGGATCTGGTACGGTGAGTATTCCTTTGTTGAATGATCCATGTACGAAGATAAAAGCAAAATTTGCTGATACAAAATTTAAAGCAAAATATGATAATATAAACAAGCCAGATGTCTTTGGTTTAGATCACGAGAAAGGTACTTTTGAAAGATATCCACCAAAAAATAGTGGTTTGCAGCCTTCATTTGTAGATATTGAAAATAAGATAGGCACTACCGATATGAGTTTACCTGACGATAAAAGTGGCGTTTCGGGATTGATGCATTCTCATCAAGATGAAGATGCTAATGGAAATCATCCGATAAAAATCTTTTCACCAACAGATGTAAGGACTTTTATTAATATTCTCATGCCGCAAGCAAGTAGTTACACGGGAAGCTACATGAATGCGTACTCGATAGTTACAACTTCTGGCGGAAATTATATGCTGCAATATACTAAAGCTACTTGGCCGGGTTCTATTAATTATGAAACAAAAGAAAAATGGCAGACCTGGTATAAAGATGAATATCGAAAATTAATTAATGACGAAAAATTAACTCAAGCTAATGTTGAGAAAATATTCACACAATTTATAAAAGAAGTTACAAAAATTGATGGGCTGGAAGTATATAAAGTGACCGAAACATCTTCTGCGAAATTAGAATACAATGGCGCTGACCAGCCTGTAAAATCAACTCCTTGCCCATAAAATTAAATTATATAATTATGAAAAAAATAATCTTATTAATTATAGTCAACATATTTCTGTCCTGTAACGCACAGGAATATCCATTAAGAACTTACGGAATAGAATTTCCAAAGGATTCTTATTTGAAAGACACCACCAATGAACTTTCACAATATGAAGGCGTATGGAAAGCAACTTGGAGCAATAAAACTATTTTTATTACTCTAAAAAAAATTAAATACTATAAAGATTTTCTAGACTCTCGTGCCTATTATGCCGATATTTTAATAGGAAAGTTTAAAGTGTCGGATAATAATGGAAATATTTTATTTGATAATACCAATATAATCGATGATAAAGCAAAAATAAAAGGCACTAATTTTGGGAAATCAGATAATAAATATTCACTATTTTATATAGATAGAGATTTATGTGGTATAACAGGAGATATTATTATCAACTTTATAGATTCTGCAAAAACAAAGCTGCAATGGATTTATTCCAAAGATACCAACTGGATAGATACAGATTGTTTCTATTATGATAAGCCTGCCTCTGAAAGACCAGATCCGTTGCCTTATAATATAATTTTCACTAAGCAATAATTAAAAAGCCTCAGAAATGGGGGCTTTATTTTGAAGAATGAGAAAATTAATTTGGGCGATAATTATTTTAAAAAATAGTTTTCTATTTTCGCAAGCACCTAATCTTAAAATTTATTACCAGAAGAAGAATGATACCATTACACTTTTGATGGATAATCAAGATTCTCTTCCATATTCAATTGAGTTTTTTGGACAACCAAAGGTTGAGAATATGAGGTCGATAGGCGAGCATTTCAAAAATCGGTATGTGATTGAAGAGAATACATCCAAATTAAGGTTAGCTCAATTTGTTCCTCTAGATATCCATAAGCCTTCCAGCTTTAAAAAAATACCTGAATTCAAGTTGACGCCAGGCAATAATTGGAAAGATGCTGATGAAGATTATATTTATGATCTACCTTATGCTAAAGGAAGAATGTTTGCAGTAGTGCAGGGATATAATGGGGGATATTCTCATAAAAATCAAAATGCCCTTGATTTTGAAATGCCGGAAGGAACTGAAGTTCTGGCAGCGAGAGAAGGTGTTGTAATTTTGCTTAAGCAAGATAGTAATACAGGATGTGACAATGAAGCTTGTGCTAAAGATGCTAATTTTATAATTATCTTACATTCTGATGGAACAATGGCCTCTTATGTACACTTGCAATTTAATAGTTTAAATGTAAAAAAGGGTGATAAAGTAAAAAAAGGACAAGTGATAGCCTTAAGTGGTAATACCGGATGGAGCACGGGTCCACATTTACATTTTAATTGCTCTGTGCTTAACCCCCAAAAATATAGAAGTCTTAGAACATTGTTTCGTATTAATGATGGGCATAAAGCAGAATATCTAATACAAGGGGTTAATTATAGAAAAAATTATTAATTAATAAGAGAAAACCACAAGCCTAGACTTGCGGTTTTTCGGTGTAGTTAGTATAGTTAGTTTTAATAAATTCCTAATAAGCTGTCTCGTGCACTTTTACCGCTCTTCCGCTTGGGTCGTTAGCATTTTTAAAAGCTTCATCCCATTCCAAAGCAACAGGCGTAGAACAAGCTACAGAAGGGACAGAAGGAACACAACTTGCAGCGGAATCACTTGGGAAATGACTTTCGAAGATGGTTCTGTATCTGTATTCTTCTTTGCTCATCGGAACGTTAATCGGGAATCTGAATTTCGCATTCGCCATCATTTCGTCTGTCACTTCATCTTCTGCTACTTGTTTCAAAGTATCAATCCAGGAATAACCAACACCATCACTGAACTGCTCTTTTTGTCTCCAGGCAATACTTTCGGGTAAAATATCTTCAAAAGCTTTTCTCAGAACCCATTTTTCCATTCTTTCGGGTGTTACCATTTTATCTTTTGGATTGATGGTCATCGCTACATCCATAAATTCTTTGTCAAGGAAAGGAACTCTACCTTCAATTCCCCAAGCCATTAGAGATTTGTTGGCTCTTAAGCAATCATAAAGGTGAAGTTTTCCTAATTTTCTTACGGTTTCCTCGTGGAAAGCTTGAGCAGATGGTGCTTTGTGGAAATACAAGTAACCGCCAAACAATTCGTCTGAACCTTCTCCGGAAAGTACCATTTTGATTCCCATCGATTTGATGACTCTTGCCAAAAGATACATTGGAGTAGAAGCTCTGATAGTCGTTACGTCATAAGTTTCCAAATGATAAATCACATCTTTTATCGCATCCAAACCTTCCTGAACGGTATATTTAATTTCGTGATGAACAGAACCGATATGATCTGCTGCTTTTCTAGCCGCTGCCAAATCGGGAGAACCTTCCAAACCTACAGCAAAACTGTGTAATCTTGGATACCAAGCTTCCTGAGTGTCACCACTTTCTATTCTTTGTCTTGCAAATTTTGCAGTTACAGCCGCGATGATAGAAGAATCCAGACCACCAGAAAGTAAAACACCATAAGGAACATCGCTCATCAGTTGTCTGTGAACTGCTTCTTCTAATCCTTTTCTGATGGCTGCGATATCGGTTTCGTTATCTTTTACATTCTCGAAGTCTGCCCAGTCTCTTTTGTACCATTGCTGTAATTCCTGCCCATCTTTGCTATAAAGAAAATGACCTGGCAGGAATTCTTCTATTTTATTACAAACACCTTCTAAGGACTTCAATTCTGAAGCGACGTAGAAACTTCCGTTTTTGTCCCAACCCATATATAAAGGAACAATTCCCATATGGTCTCTTCCTATTAGGTAAGCGTCATTTTCTTCATCATATAGGGCGAAAGCGAAAATTCCGTTCAGTTTTTCTAAGAACTTTTTTCCGTCTCTTCTGTATAAAGCCAAAATAACTTCACAATCAGACTGAGTCAAAAATTCGTAATCTGGAAATTCTGATCTCAATTCCTGATGATTATATATCTCGCCGTTAACTGCTAATGCAACTTTTTTATCTTTTGTAAATAATGGTTGTTTGCCAGAAGTAGGATCTACAATTGCCAGTCTCTCATGGGAGAAAATCACATTGTCGTGCTGGTAGATTCCTGACCAATCCGGACCACGGTGTCTAATTTTTTTAGACATTTCTAATATTTGAGGTCTTATAACTTCATTCTTTTGTTTTGTATCAAATACACATACAATTCCGCACATCTTTTATAATATTTATTTCGGTTTTTAATTAAAATTATATTGCAAAAGTATATTTGCTGATTTAAAATTAAAACTATTTTTTTATTTAGGTTTAAATATTTCTCATTTATTTTTGTTTTTAGGATGTTTTTTCGCTTTTTTTTAAATAATCTTAGAGTTCTGATTGATTTTTTATTTAATACATTACTGTTATTTCGAATTGACAGATTTGAGTTGATAAAAATATATAATATGTATAAGTAAGTTTATATTTTTATTTAATTTAATTTAATATTAAAATATAATTAATTTTCTGAAATAAAGTTTTCTTTTTTTATTGGAAATTGTAAAAATTGTACGATTTTTGTACCGAAAATTGTATTGTAGATGCAGCGATGCATTTATAATTTTTTTCATCATTTGTGTTTTTGCCCTCTTATTCATAGTAAGAGGGTTTTTTATTTTCTTTGATTTTGCTAAGCCATATATATAGTATAACTTTGTAAATAATCTAAAAAAAGTAAAAAATATGTCAACTTACGTAGTTGTAGGTCTCCAGTATGGAGATGAAGGGAAAGGAAAAATAACGGATGTTTTATCAGCCAAATCAGACTATGTAGTCCGTTTCCAGGGTGGTGATAATGCTGGCCATACCGTCTATGTTGGAGAAGAAAAATTTGTCCTGCATCTTTTGCCTTCAGGCGTTTTGCAGTGTAAAGGAAAGTGTATCATTGCTAACGGTGTGGTTGTAAACCCAAAAGCTTTCATTAAAGAAATCGAGCAGATAGAGAGCAAAGGCTTGAAAACGAATCACGTTTTCATCAGTAGAAGAGCACACGTGATAATGCCTTATCACATTTTACTAGATACTTATAGAGAAGAAGAACAAGGCGGAACCCAAATTGGGACTACCAAAAAAGGAATTGGTCCTTGTTATGAAGATAAAATCGCAAGAGTTGGGATCAGAATGATTGATCTTTTGAATCCCGAAGTTCTAAGAGAAAAAATCGAGAAAAATTTAAAAGTAAAGAATTCCCTTTTTGAAAAATATTTCGAAAAGCCAGGTTTGGATGTTGAAGAAATTTATCAGGAGTTTCTAGCTTTGGGAGAAAGACTGAAAGATAGAATTGTTGATACGGAATTAGAAATCAATGAAGCGATCCAGGACGGTAAAAATATTTTGTTTGAAGGTGCTCAAGCTTTGATGTTGGATATCGATTTCGGAACTTATCCATTCGTAACTTCATCTTCACCTTCTACAGGTGGTGTTTGTACAGGCGCAGGTGTTCCTCCAACAGCATTGCAAAATCTAATTGGAGTGGCTAAAGCTTACACAACAAGAGTTGGCAATGGACCTTTCCCATCAGAATTAGATAATGAATTAGGAGAGAAAATCAGACAAATTGGTTTTGAGTTTGGCGCTACAACAGGAAGACCAAGAAGAACAGGTTGGTTGGATCTGGTTTCTCTTAAGCACGCTTGTATGATTAACGGAATTAATAATTTGGTAATTACCAAGTTGGACGTTCTTACAGGAATTCATCCTTTGAAAATCGCTACGAAATATAAAACAGAAGACGGGAAAATTATCGATTACTTTACTTCTTCTACAACTAAATTATATGATTACGAACCAATCTATGAAGAATTGGAAGGTTGGGACGAAGATATTACCAATGCTAGAACATACGATGAGCTTCCTGCAAATGCAAAAAAATACATCGAGTTTATAGAGGAACATTTGGGAATTAATGTTTATTTGGTTTCGGTAGGGCCAGAACGTTCTCAGAATATTATTAGAAAAGAATTATTTTAAATATATTTCTTCAATATAAACACAAAACCGGAATAGTAATTATTCCGGTTTTTTATCATTTGTGTTTAGAAAAGAAATATTAATACTTCTAATCAAGTCTGAAAATCGTAGTTATTTTCAAACATTTGTGTTTTTTTTCTGTGTTTTATAGTGCAATAATATAGCTTCTATAATTCAGTGGAAAATATTTGACCAATAATTGTTCGCCCACATATACTCATGGTATTTATAATTATTAATAATTTGGTTAATTGTTTAATAATCAGATATCTTTATTTGTAAATAAAATTTTAGAAATTGTTTATAATATAAAGATTAATGTCTGTTTCTGTACTCAAATCCAGCTTTCTACGGATGCGATACTTCTTATTTTCGATTGCTTTTACTGTAGAGTTGGTTGCGATAGCAATCTCTTTGGTGCTAAGATTCAACTTTAGTAATGCACATATTTCCAATTCGGATGAAATAAGGTTTGGTGTAGCACCTAAAATATTATCAAAAAAATCTGGAAACTGAGATTTGAAATAAGTAATGAATAATGAATTCTTACTCATCGCCAATTCATACAATTCTCCGGAAAAATTAATTTTATCTGTTTTCTGAATCATAGCATTCAGTTTTTCCTTTTCTATATAATATTTTACAAGGAATCGTTCTTTTCTGTAGATGAAATACATCCCGACGAAGGTGCAAAAAGAAATTTCTATGATTTTATAGATTCTAACATACCATTCTTCTATAGGAGAAAGATTCTGATCGTAGAATCTACTTAGATAATAATCAGTAGTAACATTAATTAAAAACCAAAGTAGATAGGATAAAATCAAAAAGAATATAATCCATCGGTCTCTGATATAATCGAAGAAAAAGGCTACTGCAATGGTTAAAGAAACATACGATAAATAGTTCATACAGCCTTCTCCTGAAATGGTGTCGAAATAAAAAATCATTATTCCTAAGAAAAAGAAAAGTAACATCAGAAGTTTTGGATTGAACCTGATTCTGTCCGGCCAAAACAATGTGCCTAACATAAAAATAGTAAAGCTTCCAAAAATTATACAATTCACAGGACGAAAAAGAAGGATGTTAATAACCACATTGCACAATAAAAGGAAAACCAAAACAAATGTATAAACATCGAACAGGATACTTTTTTCGTATTCCATTTCATTTTTTGCAAGGTCTCTTTTTTTAGCTAATATAGAAGCTATATAGTTCATAATTCTTTGTAGGCTTTATGATTTTAAATAGACTTTTAATATAAAATTCAGTGTGATATTAAAGTTGGAATCAAATTTATGCAGAAAATTTATAACATTTAAACTCCTGATAATAAATATAATTAACAATTTTTAACAATTTATAATCTATTTTGGAATCATAATTGAAATTGGTTTAATTGTAATTCACAATTTGTGAAAAAATAAAAAGTTATGAAAAATTTATTTTTAACAGGAGCGAGTATAATTTTATTGTTATCATCTTGTAATAAAGATGAAAAAGTACAAGCTGCTTCTTTGGAGCAACAAAAGTTGGATTATCAAGCTAGACAGATTGATATTGAAAAACAAAAGTTGGCCATAGAGAAAGAAAAAATCAATTTCGAAAGACAAAAAGATAGCCTCAATAAAGTGGAAGAGGAGAAAGAAGCAGAGAGAAAAGCTGAAGCTAATCGTGTTGCCAGAAAAAGTTCCAGAAGGAGTAGCTCTTCATCTTCATCAGGAAGCGTGGCTTCTAATTCTTCGTCTTCAGGCTCCTCAGGTTCCTCAAGTTCAGCTGGAACTACAGCGACTCAGAAAAAAGGCTGGAGTAGTGCGGCGAAAGGTACGGTTATTGGTACGGTTGGTGGAGCGGCAGCTGGAGCCATTATTTCTAAGAAAAATCCTGGTTTGGGAGCCGTAATTGGTGGTGTAGCAGGTGGTGCAACTGGTTATACAATTGGTAGAGCCAATGATAGAAAAACCGGGCGAGTACAGAAGTAAATTTTCTTCATATATATTTTAACACGGAAAGATTGCTTATTTTTGGTAAGCAATCTTTTTTATGCTTATAATTCTCAAAACTGTTCTCATATTTCTCTTTATCAATTTTGGTAATGGAATTATTGTGGGTAAACTTCTAAAAATCAAAAATGAGAGTTTTACAATCATTTCTCTTTTAGGGATTCTAAGCGTTACCTTTTTACAAACAATTCTGGCTTTTTTCTTGCCATTGAATTTTTATATAGAAATTACATTTTTAATTTCTGGAGTTTTTGGAATGATATTATTTTTAAAAGAGAAAGATTTTACCCAGTTTGAGTTTAGGAAGAATATCGACTTTTGGTTTTATTTTTTTATAATATTAATTCTTTTTGTTGCATCCTTTTCGCCTTATTTATATGATCATTACAGTTATTATGTTCCAACTGTTACGTTTCTCAAAGAAGTTGGCTTTGTAAAAGGAATTTCAAATATAGATTTATTATTGGGTCAATCATCGTTTTGGCACGTTTATCAAGCTGGATTTTCAAATTTAACTGATGAGTTTTTAAGAATTAATGTTTATTTACTACTCTTATTTTTGATTTATATTTATGAAAGAAGGCAGTGGGTTCTGTTTCTGTTTATTCCATTTTTCTTAATTTTTATTCAGCAGCCAAGCCCGGATTTACCAACCTTTATAATTTCTTTAATTGTTCTGAATGAATTATTAATTAACTCGGACAGAAAAGTACTTTTATACATTTCAATATTTGTATTTTGTATAAAGCCAACAATGTTTTGGTTACCATTGCTGATTGTTTTAGAAAGTATTTACCAAAGAAATTTCAAATTTCAAATGTTGATTCCAATTTTGGCTTTTGGAAGTTTATTTGTTTTCAAAAATATCTGGCTTTTCGGATTTCCTGTTTTTCCTGTTTCAGCTTTTGATTTTAATTTGTCTTGGAAGCCGAGTGAGGAGATTTTGACTTACTCTTCACAAATCGGATTGATGAAATCTTATGATATGCATTATTCTTATCAGCAGATTCTGGGATTTAATCTTTGGGAAAGAATTTATCATTGGTTTACAATTGGATTGAAATCAATTTTAAATTTCGGAATTGTTTTGAGTGTAATAATCTTAGGATTTTTAGCATTTAGAAGAAAAGATAAATTTTACTTTTTACTTTTCATTTTCATTTGTGTTTTATTGAAGTTTATTTTTATAATTGTCTTCTCAGCACAATATCGATTTTTTATTGATATTTATTTAGTTGTGTTGTTTCTGATTTTTAAAAATATTTCAGAACAGAAATCTATTTTTACAACTGTCATTACTTCAGTTTTTGTATCAGTGATTTTTATATTCCCGGGATTTATTCAAAAATTCAATGTAGGGAAAAAGATGTCGGGTTTTAATTGGTATCAGCTTTATAAACCAAAAGAGAATAATTTGATTAATATCAATTCAGAATATAAGATTGGGAATTTAAACTTTTATGTTCCTAAATACCCTTTTCAGAAAGAGTTTTTTCCTTGGCTTAATATTTATGATTTGAAGCTTTATGATTATTACGGGATTTTTCCACAATATCTTGGTAAAGATGTGAGGAATGGATTCTTGCAAAGAAAATTGACAAAAGAAGAAAAAATCCAATTAAAGGAAATCATTTCCGAAACCGAGAAGTACAATCCAAAAGTCCCTTAAAATTTCTTTATCTTTGAATACCATTAAACCGAATTCAATTTCTGGTTTAATTTTTCATTTTAATTATTAATTCAAAGCAATGCCCGATTTTTTACATCCCGATAAATACAATTATTCTGATGACGATTTGATTCAGGAAGAAAAAATCCGACCGCAGAGTTTCAGAGATTTTGCGGGGCAAAGAAAAACGCTTGATAACCTGGAAGTTTTCGTGGCAGCAGCTAAAAATCGTGGAAGTGCTTTGGACCATGTTCTTTTGCACGGTCCACCGGGATTGGGAAAAACAACTCTTTCACATATTATTGCCAATGAGTTAGGCGTTAATTGTAAAATCACTTCTGGTCCAGTTTTAGATAAACCAGGAAGTTTGGCTGGGTTACTGACCAATCTCGAAGAAAATGATGTTCTTTTCATCGATGAAATCCATCGTCTGTCTCCAATTGTAGAAGAATATTTGTATTCTGCGATGGAGGATTATAAGATTGATATTATGCTGGAAACCGGTCCCAATGCACGTTCTGTGCAAATTGGCTTAAATCCTTTTACATTAATTGGTGCAACCACAAGAAGCGGAATGCTTACCAAGCCAATGCTTGCAAGATTCGGAATCCAAAGCAGATTAGAATATTATACCATCGAACTTCTCGGAATGATTATCGAAAGGAGTGCACGAGTTTTGGGTGTGAAAATATATGAAGATGCAGCACTCGAAATTGCCAGAAGAAGCCGAGGAACTCCAAGAATTGCCAATGCGCTTTTGCGAAGAGTTCGTGACTTCGCCGAAATCAAAGGCAATGGAGAAATCGAAATCGAAATCACAAAATTCGCATTGAATTCTCTAAACGTTGATGAGTTTGGCTTAGATGATATGGATAACAAAATTATGCGTGTGATGATTGAAAATTTCCGAGGCAAACCAGTGGGGATTTCTGCATTGGCTACTTCTATTGGAGAGAATCCAGAAACTTTGGAAGAAGTTTATGAACCTTTTTTGATTCAGGAAGGTTTTATTATCAGAACACCTAGAGGTAGGGAAGTGACTTATAAAGCCTACAAACATTTGAATATTTCCAGGCCGAAAAATTTGGGAGAATTGTTTTAATAATTTAATTAATCATTTTGTTATAATGTTCATACCCAAAATTTACAAAAGCGATGACCAAGAATTGATGAAGAAAATTATCAGTGAAAATGCTTTTGCACTTTTAATTTCTGATAAAGAAAAACTATCGGCAACACATTCTATGTTTTTGTCGAATGATAATGGAAAAGATTTTTTTCTTGAAACTCATATTTCCAAAGCCAATTTTCAAGCAAGAACTTTGAAGGATGGCGATGAGGTTTTATGCGATTTCTTAGGTGCTCATTCTTACATTTCTTCATCTTGGTATGAGAAAACCAATGTTTCAACGTGGAATTATGAAGCAGTTCAAATCCGTGGAAAAGTAAAAGTGATGACGGATGAAGAGCTTTATCGACATCTGGAAAAGCTTACGTTCAAATATGAAAAAATTCAGAGATGTCCAATGTTTGTTGAAAATATGGGCGATGAATTTGTGAAAAAAGAAATGAAAGGTACTTTTGGAATCAATATTTATCCGACGGAAATCTTTATAGCAAATAAATTAAGTCAAAATAGAAACGATGGTGATTTTGAAAATATTATTCTTAATTTAGGGCAATCAGATTCTGCAAATGATAAAAAAATTGCAGAGTTGATGGGGGAAAATCGAGGTTTGATTTAACAATTCTCTAAAAAAAACAAAATATTTATGAAACTCTATCCAATCCAATGTGGAAAATTTAAACTTGATGGTGGCGCAATGTTTGGCGTTGTTCCGAAAACGCTTTGGGAAAAAACAAATCCAGCTGACGAAAGAAATCTTATCGAATTAGGAACTCGCTCGCTTTTGGTAGAAGACGGCAAAAAATTAATACTAATCGATTGTGGCCTTGGAGATAAACAAGATGAGAAATTCTTCGGTCATTATTCACTTTGGGGAGATGATTCTTTGGATAAAAACCTTAAGAGATATGGATTTGTGAGAGAAGATATTACGGATGTTTTTTTGACGCATCTTCATTTTGACCATTGCGGTGGTGCAGTAGAATGGAATGATGACAAATCTGGTTACAGACCTGCTTTCAAAAATGCACATTTCTGGACGAACGAAAATCATTGGAAATGGGCAACAGAACCTAATCCTAGAGAGAAAGCAAGTTTTCTAAAAGAAAATATTTTTCCTTTGGAAGAAAGTGGACAACTCAATTTCTTGCCATTACCGACAACCGGAAATTATGGATTTGCTCCCGATTTGAAAATGGATGTGATTTTTGTAGATGGACATACGGAAAAACAAATGCTTCCGGTTCTGCAGTATCAGGAAAAAACAATTGTTTTTGCAGCAGATTTGATTCCAACAACAGGGCATATTCCGCAGGTTTATGTGATGGGCTATGATACAAGGCCATTGTTAACAATGGAAGAAAAAGGGAAATTTTTAAAGCAATGTGTTGATAATGATTATCTTTTGTTTTTGGAACACGATGCTCATAACGAATTAGCAAGTTTGAAAATGACAGAAAGAGGTGTTAAATTAGATCAGACTTTTAGTTTTAATGAAGTTTTTGGATATTAAATAAATTATGGAAATACAAGATATAAATCAAAATCAAGAGGAAGATGTTCCCATACCCAAGATTATTGGATTAACAGGCGGAATTGGTTCCGGAAAAACATCAGTCGCAAAATTATTAGAGGAAAAAGGTTTTCCTGTTTATTATTCGGATGACGAAGCGAAAAATATTGTCAACAAAGATTTGGCTTTAAAAGAAAAAATTATTGAGCTTTTGGGTAAAGAGGCTTATGTTAATGGAATTTATAACAGGAGATATGTTGCTGAAAAAGTCTTTAATAATTCTGAACTTTTAGAACAATTAAATCATTTGATTCATCCGGCAGTAAAAATCGATTTTGAAAATTGGATTAATTCCCAAAACTCTGAATTCGTTTTCAAAGAAACTGCACTTCTCTTCGAACTGAAATTAAATCAACAATGTTATAAGTCTCTGTTAATCACGGCAGACGATAATCTCAGAATCAAAAGGACGATGGATAGAGATGATAAAACGTATCGAGAAGTCGAAGCTGTGATGCAAAAGCAAATGTCTGAAAAAGACAAATGTAAACTGGCTGATTATATTATTTATAACAACTCTGATTTAGAAAGCTTAAGAGTAGCGACAGAAGCTTTTGTTGAAGAACTTAAATAAAAATTTAATTTATAAAAACAAAAACCCCGAATCCAAGATTCGGGGTTTTTTATTGATAGAATTACTGATTAATTCTTGATGAATTTAGTTTGAGATTTCTCTCCGTTAGATTCTACAGTTAAGATGTAAACACCTTTTGTTAACTTAGAAACATTTACTTTTCCATCTGTTGTTCCTTGGTTTACCAATTGTCCTCCTACAGAGTAGATCTCGAATTTAGTTTTAGAAGAAACATTAGAGATGTTAATAACGTCTGTCGCAGGGTTTGGATAAACGCTGATATTATTTTTCTTAACATCAGTAACTGCCAATGATTGCACAATATTCAAACTATAATCTTCAACTTGCCCGTAAGTAGATGTACCACAAGGAGTCGCATTTGGTGAGATTGAAGAATCTTGTAAACGAACTCTCATTCTTGTTTTTCCAGCTAAGGCAGTTGCAGGAATCGTAATATTACCTGTCCAAGGTGATGTTTTTTTACTTGTTACCAAAACTTGTTCACCAGCATCTGTAAAGTCTCCATCTTGGTTGAAATCAATCCAAACCAAAACTTGGTCATCCGCGTATGATGTTCCAGTAAATGATGAAGAGAACGTATAGGATTGTCCCGCATTTACATTTCCGGTAACAGTAGTAAAGTCTTCATATCCTGCTGTAGAAGTCGAACTGTTGTTGATGCCTGCAAAAGTTACATTAGATAACTTCTCAAAACTTGTAGAAGTCGCACCAGCTGTACAATATTCTATTCCTTTTGTACTGAAGTCTGCAGTTGCATAAGTTCCAACTGTTCCGCTGCAGATTGTTGCAACGCTTACGTTATAAGCTGTGTTAAGTGTTAATCCGGAAATAGTGTAAGTATTAGTTGTAAGATTATTAACCTCTGTCCAATTGGTATCAGCTGCTTTTTTGTATCTCAAGATATAAGTTGCATTAGCAACTGCGTCCCAATCAATCTTAGCACCTGTTTGTGTAATGCTGCTAGCTGCAAGTCCTGCTGGTGCTGTTCCGTCACAGTTTACCATCGCTGAAACCGTTACTTTACCAACCGCGTAGAATACGTTATCAATAGCAGAAACTCTTACTGTAACTACAGAGTTTGTAGGAATCCCAGCGAAGCTTATGTTTTCTGTTCCATCATTAGCCGTAGAAGCAGATAGAACAGTCCAGTTTGCACCGTTATCTGTCGTATAATCTATTTTAACATTAGAAACACTGTAAGGAGCAGCTGCTGTGTTGGCTACATCCCAAGTAAATGCCCCTGCGGAGTTATTATAAACTTTTGTAGCAGTAACTTTGAAGGGTCCGTCATTACCTACAGTAATCGTCTGTGAACCGATCTGAGTCTGTTGTTGTTTTACATCAGCATTATTGTCTCTTACAAGAACTCTAAAATTCATAGTTCTTGCTACGTTAGAAACAGCTTCCCAATCTGATGCGCTGGATAAAGTACCGTTCAAGACACTGCTTAATTTAGGGAAATACCTATAAGGTAATGCAGAACCAGTTAAAGATCTGAATTTTGGTCCAGCAGTGTTGTTTCCTGTAACGGATGTAACTGCAGATGTTGATCTGTCATATTCTTCCCAAGTGTAAGTAATAGGGTCGTTTTCTGCATCTGTTGCTGAAGCTGTTAAAACAAAAGCAGTTCCTTTTGGAATTGTTCTGTTTATTAGTGTGGCAACGACTGGCGGATTGTTTGTGATGGCTGTACTTACATCACAGTTTTGACCATTCACATAAGTTTGAACCTGCTCTATGCTTCTTACGTGGAAATAAGCATCAGAATGTGGCTGAACATCTGCGCTCGTTATTCCTGCATAACCCATAATTGTAGATCCGGAACCTGGCTCCATATGCGCAGTATTATTTGGTGCAGAGTGAATTCCGTGTGAGAAAGTATGATCTGCTCCAAACTGGTGTCCCATTTCGTGTGCTACATAATCAATATCGAAATTATCGCCTTCTGGTCCGCCACTTCCTGGAGAAGTGAATGCCGAACCTTTAGCTTCTTCATCAGAATTACTCGATGGATTTCTACAAACATTACCAACATCTCCTGCGCTACCACCGCCACCAGATCTTCCGAATAAGTGACCAATATCGTAAGCAGCATTTCCGATAACAGAAGTTAAAGTTTGCTGAATCTCAAGATTCCAGGCTCCGGATGCGCCTGAAGAAGCCGGTGAATATGGATCTGTGTTTGGGTCGGTATAAATTAATTGAGGAAGATCAAGAACATTCAAGTGAATAGCAAAATCTTTTTCGAAAACACCGTTTACCCTAGTCATTGTAGCATTAATTGCTGCAGCAGCTTGAGGAACTCCTCCGAAATACTGTGTGTATTCTCCCGTTACAGAAATGGCTAATCTGTAAGTTCTGTATTTTTTATCACTAGCTTTATTGAACTCGGTAACACTGTGCGTGAAATCTGTTGATTTCGATAAAGCATCCATTTGTTTTTTGCTAAGGAAAGATTCTGATGTTTTACACTCAAAAGCTTTACCTTCAGACCTTTTTTCTGTCTTTGGAAAAACGCCATAAACCGTTTTTTCTTTATTTTGTGGCTCGATGAACTCATATTGTCCATTTCTGAACATCATCCCCTGGAAATCATAAGGAGAAATACTGAATCTCACATAAACCGTTGGATCATCTACCTTAACTCCAGTATATGAACCTAATTGATAACGATCAGCCATTGCTTTGTCAACAACAGGTAAGCTGTAAACGGCAAATCTTTCAATCTTACCGTCTAATGTTGGTAATTTGATAATGACTGCTTTGCTATTTTTCCCTGTATCCTGAGCATTTACCAACTGAGATCTTATCGCATCAAGATCTAATGAATAATAGTTAGTTACCTTTGTGTCGCGCAACTTTTCTCCTTTCATAGATGCAGGATTCCACTGTGCATAAGCACCTGTAATCAAACCTAATGAAAAAAGAGTAGTAAAGATTTTCTTCATACTTTTAAATTTAATGAAACCAAATGTATGGGTTTTTTTTGACTTTATGGCAACAAAAAAGCATCAAAATTATTGATGCTTAATTTTATTTTCGTTATTGATGATAATAATATATCAATATCACTATTTCTTGGTAACCATTCTATATAAAAATAGTAAAAGAACAGATCCTCCAATGGCTAATAGCCAACTTTTAGGACTCCAGAAAGAATCTACATCTCCCCAGCCTAGAACATAAGTTCCAATAGCTCCACCTAGGAATGAACCTATAATCCCAATAATAATTGTTACAACCCATCCACCAGGATCATTTCCTGGATGAATAGCTTTTGCGATTGCTCCGGCAATAAGACCGAAAATAATCCAAGTTAAAATACCCATAGTTTTGATTTTTTAATGTTAATATAAATGTGATTTGTTATCTTTTCTTGAAGAACGAATTTACAAATTCCATACCATTAAAAATCTGAAGATCCTGGATTTTTTCCCCCACGCCAATATATTTCACTGGAATCTGAAACTGATCTGATATACCTATTACAACGCCACCTTTAGCGGTTCCATCTAGTTTAGTTACCGCCAAAGCAGTCACTTCTGTAGCTGCAGTAAACTGTTTTGCCTGCTCAAAAGCATTCTGACCTGTAGAACCATCTAAAACCAATAAAACTTCGTGAGGTGCATCAGGAAGTACCTTTTGCATCACACGCTTAATTTTAGAAAGCTCATTCATTAGATTGATTTTATTATGTAATCTTCCTGCAGTATCTATTATTACAACATCTGCATTTTGAGCAACTGCGGATTGAACGGTATCAAAAGCAACAGAAGCAGGATCAGATCCCATTTCCTGTTTTACAATCGGAACGCCAACTCTCTCACTCCAGATTACCAGTTGGTCAACTGCGGCAGCACGGAAAGTATCGGCAGCGCCAAGAACTACTTTCAATCCTTGAGATTTGAATTGATGAGCCAATTTTCCGATAGTTGTAGTTTTTCCAACACCATTCACGCCAACAACCATAATAACATAAGGTTTCTTACTTGTGTCGATATTGTCTGTATCCAAATGAGGATTGTCTAAAAGAAGACCTGTGATTTCTTCACGAAGAATATTGTCTAATTCGCTTACGTTGACGTATTTGTCTCTTGCAACGCGTTCTTCTATTCTTTTGATAATTTTGATTGTAGTTTCTGCACCAACATCAGATGCGATAAGTACTTCTTCCAAATCATCCAGAACTTCATCATCTACTGTGTTTTTTCCAACTACAGCTCTGGAAATTTTATCGAAAAAACCTTGGCTGGATTTTTCCAAACCTTTGTCAAGAGTTTCTTTATCTTCTTTTTTGAATATTTTTTTAAACCAACTCATTTGATATATAAATGATTAATGATAATCTTTAACTGATTATCGAAAACAAAGATAACAAAAAAACTACCCTAAAAAGAGTAGTTTCTATATTGTATTCGTGTGAGAGATTATTTTTTCAAAAATCCTTCAACTTCGTCAGCGTTCATTACTTTTTCTTCAAAAACGTAAGCATCTGATTTAGAAGACTTAACCATTTTGATTACTTTTGTCATTTTTTTTGAACCAGCTCCACCTTGAAGTGTTGCTACTACTTTCTTTGCCATTGTAAAATATTTTTATAAATTACTTAATTTCTTTGTGAACAGTATATTTCTTAAGAACCGGATTGAATTTTTTAAGCTCCAATCTTTCTGTAGTGTTCTTTTTATTTTTTGTAGTAATGTATCTTGACATTCCCGCTACACCGCTTTCCTTATGCTCAGTACATTCTAGAATTACCTGAACTCTGTTACCTTTTTTAGCCATTACTTAGTCGTGTTTTTAATGTATCCGTTTCTAGCTGCTCTTTCGATAGCTTCTTCAATACCAATCTTGTTGATGATTCTCAATCCGTGAGCAGAAACCTTAAGGGTTACTGACTTTTCTTGCTCAGGAAGGAAAAATTTCTTCTCTAGCAAGTTAATTTCAAAACGTCTTTTCGTTTTGTTATTAGCGTGGGAAACATTGTTTCCTACCATTGCACGCTTACCTGTTATTTGGCAAATTCTTGACATATCTCGATGTTCTTTTGACTAATGAATATTTGAGAGTGCAAAATAAAGGATTATTTTTCAGTTAGGCAAATTATTTCAAAAATAATTCTTAAAAATTAATATTGTATTTGAAACGCCAAAGCAATAAGCTAATTATTTGATTTTGAGATGGCTATTAATTTTCAATGAAAAATTTGACATTCTCCAAAGGGTTTCCCGACATTGCAATTTTTCCTTTGATAAGGATAGGACATTGTATTAATTCGGGATTGAGAGCGATGACTTCAAGGGCTTGTTCATCATTCACAGTTTCTGATTCAGAGAAATATTTTTTGAATAATTCTGTAGAATGTCTTAGGATTCTGCTCGGTTGTTTGTTGAGTTTTTTGAATAATGTTCTGAGCTCAAACAAACTAAGCGGATCTTTCTTAATATCAATAATCTGAAATTTGATATCATTCTCGTCCAGATACTCCAGAATAGCTTTGGATTTTGGACAGCTGTTGTTATGAATTACTTTTATCATGATGCTTTAAAGTTAAATTTTGGCTAACGTAATTTTCGGATTGCAAAAATTATTTCACCAAAAAATAATTTAAAACAAACCGTTCAGTTCTGCATCTATTCTTTCCAGAATGTACCCAAAATCTTCAGGTCTTTCTACGAAATCTAGGTTGTCCACATCTATAACAAGAAGTTTGCCTTCTTTGTAATTTTCTATCCAGCTTTGGTATTTGTTATTCAGTTTTGATAGGTAATCTATACTGATGCCAGCTTCGTATTCTCTTCCTCTTTTGGAGATCTGTCGCACTAAAGTAGGGACATCTGCTCTAAGATAAATTAGCAAATCCGGTGCCGAAACAAAGTCTTTCATCAATGTAAAAACTGATAAATAATTGTTAAAATCACGCTCGGAAAGTAAGTTCATTTCAGCTAAGTTTTCAGCAAAAATATGCGCGTCCTCATAGATGGTTCTGTCTTGGATGACATTTTTCCCACTTTCACGGATTTCCTTCACTTGACGGAATCTGCTTCCTAGAAAATAAATCTGTAATGCAAAACTCCATTTGGACATATCGCCATAAAAATCATCCAAATAAGGATTGTGATCTACATCTTCAAATTGCGCTTCCCAATTGTAATGTTTTGACAACATCGTGGTTAGAGTTGTTTTTCCGGCGCCAATATTTCCTGTAACAGCGATATGCATTTTCGTAATAATTGATAAGTTATGGTTGATAAATGATAGTGTTGAAAGCTGAAACTTCGAAATCAATTATGATTTATCAATTATCATTTATTTTGTCTGTAAAGATAAAGTTTGTCCTTTATGAGTGCCAAAAATCCGGCATTATTTTTATCCACAATTTTTGCATTGGGATTCTGGAAAATTTCGATCAGATTTTTGCCGTCGAATTTTTTGACACTTTGGTTTTCAAATATCAAAATATCATCGTTGTTCCTTCGGAGTTTTCTAGCATTTATAATAGTTGCAGAATAGAGCAGAGTAGCTCTGGTGTTATAAACTTCTAAAATATTTTCTTTAAGAATATATATCTTATTATTATAGACTATAAAATCCTGCAGAGACTGAAGATTAATATTGAATGGAAATGAATTGATTACAGAATTGCTTCGGAAATTGTATTGAAAAAGTGTTTTGTTGCTATCATCTATCAGCCACGCAAATTGTAAATCTTCTGCATAAACGGCTTTTATAAAACCGAAAGTTGAACTTAGATTAATTTTCTGAATTTCATTCAGATTTTGATCGAGGAATTTTATTTCCTGGGCATTTTCTGAAAACATGACAATATTAAGAGGATTGGTGACACTCTGGATTTTGTACGGAAAAGTCATTAACAACTTTCCCAGTTGTGTTCCCACAGAATCATATTTGGTAAGACTGAAATCTTTCTTCTTATATATATAGATGTTGCCGTAGTCATCTCCTAAAACTTCTTGAATATCTCTCAATTGTAAAGAATCGAATCCAATTTTTTTCTGAGAAAAAGTTAGAATCGAAGTTAATATTAATATGAAAGATAATAATCTCAATAGAATGTTTTAAGGCTTAGTTTCCTTTTAATGTAATAATCACATCTTTTGTAAACGCTTTGTTCTGATTGTAAGTAGCATCACAAATCATAGTTGAAACGTTATAGCTTCCTTTATCTACCAAAATATAATTTTGTCCATTTGCGGGAACTGAAAGGTTGTAGAATTTTTTACCACTGATTTTGATGACAAGAACACATTTGGATTTATTGACAAACTGTACAATCACTTCTTTTTTGTTCGGGTCGTTATTGAAAAGACTTGTCAGAACTGCAGCGGTATTTTTTGCTTGTTCAGAAGGTTGTCCTTTTGCAGCTGTAGTTCCAACTTTGGATGTTTTCTCGATTTTATTTTCAGTCATTGCCGTTACCGTTGGTTTAGCTACTGCGGAACTTCCTCCATATTTTAAGGATAAGGCTCTTTGTTTTAATTCTGGAACGGCAGGGTGCTTAGGATTGTTACGGATGAAATTTTCTACAACGGCTCTGTCTGTGGTTGATTTGGCTTCGAAGACGCTTTGTGAGAAAACGGAAAGAGAAACTAAAAAAAACAAAAGTAAAAATATCTTCTTCATTATAAATAGGATTCTGATTTTAATTGAAACGTAAAAATAAATTAAATCTTGTGAAATAGTATGAAAATTAGATTAAAAATTAATTAGATTTTTTACCGAATTTGAAAAAATCGTCGCAATGTTCTAATTTTATTAAGATTGTTTTTTGGTGCTAAATATTTTTATAAAAATCACTATATTTGCACGCTGAAAAACATTAAGGAGGTAAAATAAAATTAAAATAAAAAAATAATCAATATTATGTCTTACACACCAGTAGCTGCAGACGTAGCAAAACTAAGAAACACGACAGGTGCAGGAATGATGGACTGCAAAAAAGCTTTAGTAGAAGCTGAGGGAGATTTCGAAAAAGCAATCGACATCCTTAGAAAAAAAGGACAAAAAGTTGCTGCTAACAGAGCGGACAGAGATTCTTCTGAAGGTGCAGTTATCGCAAGAGTAAATGAGGATAACACTTTAGGTGTTGTTATTTCTTTGAACTGTGAAACTGATTTCGTTGCTAAAAACGAAGCGTTCATCGAGTTGGCTTATGAATTAGCTGAAATGGCAATTTTTGCTGCTACTAAAGAAGAATTATTAGCGACAGATTTCCACGGAATGACTGTTGCTGATAAATTAATCGAGCAAACAGGTGTTATCGGTGAGAAAATCGAGATCGGAGCATTTGAAAGAATCGAAGGACCTTTCTTGGGCGCTTATATCCACGCTGGAAATAAAATTGCTGCAATCACTTCTCTTTCTGCTAAGGCTGAAGGTGCTGACGAAGCTGCAAAAGCTGTTTCTATGCAAGTTGCTGCAATGAACCCAATCGCTCTTGACGAAAATGCGGTTTCTCAGGAGACTATCGATAAAGAATTGGAAATCGAAAGACATAAACTAACAGAAGAAGGTAAGCCTGCAAACATTATCGATAATATCTTGAAAGGTAAAATGCAGAGATTCTACAAAGATAATACTTTGGTACACCAAGATTTCATCAAAGATTCTAGCATGTCAGTTGCTGATTATGTAAAATCTGTGAATGCAGATCTTAAAGTAACAGGTTTTGTAAGAGTTGCTCTTGCTTAATCTTAAAGCTTAAAAATATTAAATCCTGCTATATTTTGTAGCAGGATTTTTTGTTATAAAATTTAGAAGTAAATTTGCAATCCATATTATTTTAGATGAAGCGGTTAGATTGTTCATATTATCTTGTTTTTATTGCTATGCTAAGCTTTGGTAGTAATCTTATGCAAGCACAATTTATAAATGTAGATGTTACGACATATACACCTCAGCAATTGGTGGAAGAATTTTTGGGTGCAAAGGTATCGACTTGTATCTCGGTTTCAAATGTCACCGTTAAAGGTGGGAATATTACATCGGGAGGTGCTAGCTACGGTTATTTTGATAAAGGAACAAGCAATTTTGATATCGATAAAGGTATTATTTTATCTACAGGTAATGTTTTGAAAGCACCTGGTCCAAATGATGCTTTGCAAAGCGAGATTGGAAGTGGCTGGGGAGGAGATACGGATTTATATGACCTGTTGGGGGTTCTTAATACCAATGCAACTTATCTGGAGTTTGATTTTATTTCTTCTATCAGTGACAAAGTCAGCTTCGAGTATATGTTTCTTTCAGAAGAATATGATAAATTTAAATCTGTAACTGGTTGTGGGTATTCTGATATATTTGCATTTCTTATAAAGCCAGTTGGCAGTGCTGGTCCTTATACAAATATTGCCTTAGTTCCAGGTACTAATCAGCCGGTATCTGTTGTTAATATAAGAGGAGGCGGAGGTAATTGTCCAAGTAAGAATGAGGATTACTTTGGAAGCTTTAATCCGCAAACTTCTACTTCTCTTTCTCCAACTAATTTTAACGGACAAACCAAAATTTTAATAGCAACAGCTGATGTGGAAATTGGAAAAAAATATCATATTAAATTAGTAATTGGTGATGAAAGCAACCCGACTCACGATTCTGCTGTCTTTTTAAAAGCGGGGAGTTTTGTTGGTATTAAGGATCTTGGCTCAGATTTAAGTTTAGAGGCAGGAACAGCTCTTTGTGCAACGGGAACCCACGAAATCGATGCAACACCGTCTCCAGTGCAAGGTGTTGCAACAAATTACAAATGGTATAGAAATGGAGTCTTGGTAGCAAACGGAATGATTCCTAAATTTTTGGTTGATAATACTAATTATGGTTATTATGAGGTAGAAATAGACCTTGATACAAATTGTAAACTTAAGGGGCATATTAATATTGAGCCACAAATTCTACCAATTATTGGAGCTACAAATTTCAACAATATCTGCGATGAAGATCTTGATGGAAATGCAGATGTAATTCTTAACACATATACTTCGCAAGTTGTTTCCAATCTTTCGCAGGATTATGGATTTGATATTAAATATTTTGAATATCCTCCGGCTAATATTAATAATCCAACTGAAGCAGCTATTACTAATGTAAAATTTAACTCAGCATCAAAAGATGTTTATATGTGGTTAAAACCAGGAAGTTGCAATCCTACATTGACTAAAATAACTTTAACAAAAAATACATTAAGCTCGTTTGATAATAGTGTAAGTTTGAAGCCGTTTGATATTTGTGACGAAAAATTAGAAGGAAAGAAAGAAGTGGATATATCAAGTCCCAATTTTATTAATTCTTTGATACCTACAGGTTTTGATGGCAGACTGGATTTCTACAAATCTAGAACAGGAGCTAATAATAAAGATTCAAAAGAATATTTGTCCAATACAACTATCACTTTGGATGATAAAAATAAAACTCCATCTTTTTTTGTTCGTTTTCATCAACTAGGGTTTTGTGATAATGTTGCAGAAATTAAATTCAATTTTAAACAACCAAAAAAATCAACAGCTATTCAAGATACTGTAATTTGTAAAAACTCACTTATAAATCTGGATGCAGATCCAGCTATGGATATGGGTTTCAGTTCCTATAAATGGTACAAAGCATCCGATCCATCAATAATGATTAGCGATCAACATAAATCAGGAAATCTACCCGCAGGCGATTATATTGTGGAACTTGGGTTTAATAACTGTATTTATAAACAGTCTGTCAAAATATCAGAACCTCAGGATTTAATCATTAATAATGTTTTAATTGAAGGTAATAAAATAACGATTCAGGTTTCTAATGGTATTCCTTCTTATCAATATTTTTTAGATGGAAATAGACAGTCTTCGAATGTTGTTGAAAATGTTTCCAAAGGACCACATACAGTTGAGGTTAGGGATAAATGTGGTTCTGTGTTACAAACTTTTTATATCATTAATGAAAAAAATTTAATTACACCTAATGATGACGGTTACAACGATGTTATAGATTACTCTGATTTGATGACCAAAATAGAACCTCGACTAGAAGTTTATGATAGAAATGGAGTTTTGGTATTTAAAGGATCATCTGAAAATCAATATAAATGGGATGGTAAATTCAAAGGTAGGCCCTTACCAACCGCATCTTATTGGTATATATTGCAATGGAACGAATCTGGAAACCCTAACAGAGTGCAAAAAACCGGCTGGATCCTCCTGAAAAACAGAAACTCAGATTAAAAAATATCATTGTTTTAACACTTCTTTTCTAAAAAAGATTGTTATTCTAATTACTTAACAAAAAGCCGATAAAGTTTAATAAAATTTTAACCTTATCGGCTTTTTTTTATAGCAATACTCCACTTATTCTCTATAAATTTGCCAATTATATGAAGAAGATATTTACAATTGCGCTATTGTTCTGTATTACTGTGGTTTACGGACAAGATTTTGAAGGTGAAATTTTTATTAGAGATAAGTCCAGCCTTTATCTTAATCAAGTCTATGTAACCAATATCAATGCGCACAAAAGTGTTTTGGCGAATTATAATGGTGAGTTCAAAATTGCAGTTAAAGAAGGCGAGGTTCTGAGATTTACATCCATTGCTACAGAAAGAAAAGATATAGAGGTTACAAAGGAAATGCTGTCAAGGAAAAAGAATTTCATAGAACTTCAGATTGCGTATTATGAAATTCAGGAAGTTATTCTTAGTTCTTTCAAACCGACAGGTAACCTTAGAAGAGATGTTGCGATGCTGAAAGGTTCTGAAAAAGTATTTGAACTTAAGAAAATGATTGGTTTACCAGAGCCAAAAGGCGACGGAACTTCTCCTGAGATTCCGGTTTTATCTTTCAATCAAGGGCTTAGTTTTAGTATCGATAGTATTTTTGATTTGATTTCCGGAGAGAAGAAGAAAAAAGAGCGCTATTATCAATATGAAAAAATGAGTCAGGGAATCAAAAGTCTTCAGGATTATTTTGGTGATGACTATTTTACAAAACTTAAAATTCCAAAAGAATTGATCCCGAATTTCCTTCAGTTTATCTACAGCTCAGACAATATTTCTATATTTCTAGAATCAAATAATTACGAGGCTACCAAAGTTTATATAGAAAAATATCTTCCTATTTATTTAAGAAGATTACAAAACTCTCATTTGATGCAGGTTACAGAAGATTTGAAAAAAGAATGATTTTATTTTTATAAAAAAGCTTAATATTATTAATTATTTATTGGAATTAGATAAAAATGTTTATTTTTATCACGTTTTTAGAAGCTTACAGAAAATTTAGAAAATGGGGAAAAACAAAGCAGCGAGGTTTAGAGAAAATACAATATTACCAAATGTCATTCAGCCAACAAGAGAACAGGCGATTAATGACTTTCAGTACAAAGGAAAATGGAATGAATTTTTTGGTAACGATAAACCGATAGTTTTGGAGTTAGGATGTGGAAAAGGAGAGTATTCTGTAGGACTTGCAAAAGCGTTTCCGGATAAAAATTTTATTGGGATTGATATAAAAGGAGCAAGGTTTTGGTTTGGTGCTAAGGAAGCAATACGTGACAATCTGAAAAATGTCGCATTTCTCAGAACTCAGATAGAATTGATAGAAAATCTATTTGCTGAGAATGAAGTTTCTGAGATTTGGATTACTTTTCCAGATCCACAAATAAAATACAGAAGAACAAAGCACAGGTTGACCAATCCAGAGTTTTTGGAAAAATACAAACATATTCTTAAGAAAGACGGAATTATTCATCTGAAAACGGATTCAGAATATTTACACGGTTATACTTTAGGATTGTTGCAAGGTCTGGGACATCATATTCTTACGGCGCATCACGATATTTATGGCGCTGCAGAATATCAACCGGACACACCATTATTAAAAGATATTAGAACTTATTATGAAGATTTATTTTCATCTAAAGGCAAAACAATTACTTACATCAAATTCAGACTAAAGGATGAATAAATTATTTTTACTATTTATAGGTAGTTGTTTTTTTACCAGTTGTGCTACTGGTAATACAATGGTTTCACCAGTTTTTGTAGGGAAAAATACTAATGTTATTTTAGAAACAGATTTATTGAAACAAGCTCCAAAAAAACTTGGCGCTGAAGAAAAAGCAGTTACATTGCTTAACCAGCTATTTAATAGTGATGAATCTAATAAGAGTATGGTTTTGGTTATCAGTAATGAATCAGATTGTGATTTTACAATGGATATTTCTGGCAATAACCATTATAGTCTGCCTGTAGGAGCTAGGAAAAGCGAAAGTATTGTTGTAGAAAGAGGAGAATATGAGATGAAGTCTCAGGTTTGCCAGAGCCAATACAAGGTTTACAAAACGTTTTCTGAAAATACACAATTAAGTATAAAATATACGGTCGTAAATACATCAAATGCCGCAAAAAATACTGTAGCATCATTACAATAAAATAAAAAACGCTTCAAATTTATGAAGCGTTTTTTTATGAGTTTATATTGGAGATTATTTTATAACCACTTCGTATATTCTGCTCCAGTTTTTTCCGGTAATGACCATATTTTCACCTTTGAAAGCAATTCCGTTCAGAACATCATCATTTCCTGTAGTATTTTGTTTTGCAATGTTTGTGAAATCAATAATTCCAATCACTTCACCATTGGCAGGATTAATTTGAAGAACGATAGGTTTTTGCCAAACGTTTGCGTAGATAGAACCATTATGGTATTCTAATTCGTTGAGTTGGTCATAACCTTCAGTGTCACTTGCTACAGCTATTGTTCTTAATATTTTTGAAGGATTTGTCGGATCAAGGAAATAAATTGTTTTTGTTCCGTCTGATAAAATTAAATCTTTCCCGTCATAAGTCAATCCCCAGCCTTCACCGATAGCTTCTGGATAAGCAAATTCACTCAACAACTTTAAAGTACTTTTATCGTAGATAAAACCTTTTTTATTTTGCCAAGTTAGCTGATATACTTTATCTCCTACAATTGTACTTCCTTCAGAGAAAATCTCCTGTGGTTGAGAAACGCTGATGATTGGTTCAGTAGAACCTAGTTTATAAGTCAAGAGTCTGGATTGCCCATTTTGTCCATCAGATTCGTAAACAATATCGCCATCAATCTGGAAACCTTGAACAAAGTTTTTCGCATCATGCGGATATTGATTCACAACTTCATAAGATATTTTTCTGGCTTTAGCTTTAGCAAAAACATTGATGGTTGCATCTTGTTGCAGGACTTCACCACCTTTAGTTTTGATGTTGAAAGTCACATCATTCTCACCCAAAGAGAAAAAATTAGGATCAATTGTCAAGTTGCTGCTTTCTTTATCTCCATAACTTATCGTGATGGCTTCCGCATAATCCAAAACATCCTGAGGCAACTGCAGTTTATCGCCAAAATGATAGCCTTTGTTTTGTTGTCCAATGTTATAGTCATTCAAAGTATTGAGGATTTCTTTGTCTTTGTTGCAACTTGCCAGAACTAATAGGGCAAAAGCTGATGCTATAAAAATTTTTTTCATTAGAATTATTCTTGATTTTTCCGCTTTTGCGGTTTCATTTTTTTATAATCGATTTTACCTTAGTAATTATCGATAATGTTCTATTATTAACATTTTGCCAAAAATACGAAATAATAAAAACTAAAATCTCATAAATTTTTCTTAATTAAACATAATCATGTAGATTTGTAAATATGATTACGATAATTGCTGCTATTGGAAACAAGAATGCTTTGGGAAAGGATAACCAACTGCTTTGGAAGCTTCCAAAAGATTTGAAACATTTCAAAACGCTTACAGAAAATCATCCTGTCGTGATGGGAAGAAAAACGTTCGAAAGTATTGGTAAACCTTTACCGAATCGAACCAATATTGTAGTCAGCAGAAAGGAAAACTGGTTTCAGGAAGGTATCTTGATTGTATCTACACTGAAAGAAGCTTTGAAATTCGCTAAAAAAATCAATGAAGATTTCTTTGTAATTGGTGGTGGCGAAATTTACAAGCAGACAATGGATGTTGCTGATAGATTAGAAATCACGCAAGTGAACGGAGATTTTGAAGCAGATACTTTTTTTCCAAAAATAGATCCAAAAATCTGGCAGAAAACAGACGAAGAATGTCATTCTAAAGATGATAAAAACGACTATGATTTCTGTTTCCAAACATTTGAAAAAATTAATAAAGTTTAAAATTTCTCCTGATTCTTATTTCTTGAATCTGGTTTCTTAATAATGGATTATCCAAGTAAAGTTTTGTCGAAAGCTGTTGAAGAAATCGCAGGTTTGCCAGGGATTGGCAGGAAATCTGCGCTTCGTCTAGCGTTGCATCTTTTGCGCCAGCCGGCTTCTCAAGGTATTTCTTTGGGATCGTCGATACAAAATTTGGTAACAGATATCAAATATTGCAAAGAATGTCACAATTTCTCAGACTCAGAAGTTTGCGATATTTGTAATGATGAGAAGAGGAATGATGAGCTGCTCTGTATTGTAGAAGATGTTCGAGATGTGATGGCGATTGAAAATACAGGGAAGTACAAAGGAAAATATTTGGTTCTTGGTGGGAAAATTTCTCCAATGGAAGGGATTGGTCCAAGCCAGTTAAGGATCGGAAGTATAGAAAAGAAAATAGGAGAAGGCGTTGTAAAAGAATTGATTTTTGCACTTAGTGCAACAATGGAAGGCGATACAACGGCTTACTATATTTATAAAAAATTCAAAAGTTCGCAGGTTATATTTTCAAGTATTGCCAGAGGAATTGCGGTAGGGGATGAGTTAGAGTATGCAGATGAGATTTCTTTGGGAAGGTCTATAACCAACAGAACTGCTTATAACGAAGCCGGCTAATGAAAGTAAGTGTCATCATTGTTCATTATCAAGTGAAGGATTTGTTGAGAAATTGTATCCTTTCTATTCAAAAATATTTTCAAGGTTTTGAGTATGAAATTATTGTAGTTGATAATAATTCTCCAAACTCTGATTGGAAAACTTTGATGTCTGAATTTTCTGAAGTTAATTTCATCAGCCTCGACAAAAATTTTGGTTTTTCAAAAGCCAATAACATTGGTGTCAATTCTGCAAAAGGAGAATATGTTTACATCCTGAATCCGGATACGGAAATAGAAGGTAATTATTTTAAAGAAATCCTCGATTTTGCAGATTCTAAAGAAAAATTTGGATCTTTAGGGCTTAGGATGCATAATTTAGAAGGCGATTTTTTGCCGGAAAGTAAAAGGTCTATACCAGCTCTGGTTAATTCTTTCGAGAAATTATTCACCTCGTTTAGCAACAATACAAAAACCTATTATAGGAATGATGTTGGTGAATTTGATATTGCTGAGGTTGAGATAATGACTGGTGCTAACCTTCTGATGAAAAAGTCAGTTTATCAGGAAGTTGGCGGTTTTGATGAGCGGTATTTTATGTACGGAGAAGATATTGACCTTTGCTACACGATTCTTAGAAAAGGTTATAAAAATTTTTATTACGGTAGATATTCAATTCTTCATTACAAAGGTGAAAGTACAGTAAAAGATAAAGTTTATCTGAATCGTTTTTTTGGCGCAATGAATATCTTTATCGATAAGTATTACAAAAAACAAAAGCCGTTTCAATATCTATTGATGAAAGCAGGTCTGAAGTTCAAATATTTCCTTGAGGAATCAAAAATTTAAATATCTTTTTCAAACGGTAGCGTAGATTCTTCCGCAAATTTTCTTAATTCCATCATCTCATTTTTAGCCTTCAACTGTCCAAACCTTGCAGCAAAATAAGTCAGCCCGATGAAAACTAAAACTACAAAAGAACAAGGTAGAGCCCAAGGGTAATTGTTGGTCTTAATTTGTTTTTCAACATAGTAAAGCGTGAAAAAAGTCATCCACGCAATGGTGAAAAGAAAATAAAGAAACATAAAAAAAGTCCATACAGCTGAGCTCGGTCCAAAAATGCCTCGGATAACGGTTGTCTCGGTTTCATCATCTTTTTCAATTCGTAAAGCCAAATTGGGTTTCCAATAATTGTCTTCCTTCATTTTCACATAGATTGTTGCAACTTCTTTATTGATGTTGCCATAGAATTTGTCCTTATTGTCATTCAAATATTTTCTAAGGTTAACTTCGTATTCTTCCAAAGAAAGATTCGTGTAAAGCTTGAATCTCGGTCTGTTTCTGATATGATTGAGGGTTTCGCTCATAGTTTTTGGTTCAATTAATTGGACATTCAATAATTATTCCTCAATATATGGGATTGGATCTTCCAGTGTGAAATCAACTTTCATAGGTAAACCATTTCTTTTGATTTCGAGTTTTATTTTTCTGCTGATATTGGTTTTCAAGATAGCGTGTATTTTGCTCAATGTCATATCCTTAGCAATTTTATTATCGATGCTTATGAGTTGATCATTTTTAAGAATACCGGCTTTCTGAGCGGGTGAGTCTTTTCTGGTTCCGGATACGATGAAAACTGGTTTTAATGAGAATTTGTACTGGAAATTATTGCTGTTGTCTATCACATTAATCTCACCGCCTGCCGAGTTTTTTCTCGCTGTTTCCACTTTTACTTCTTCTTTTTCCCAGATTAATCCGTCTTGTTTTAGCTCCAATCCGCTACCGTCAATCAGGAATGGGTCGTCCAAATGTTGATTGGGTTTGAAATAAATTTTCTTTCCAGGATAATCAAAAATAATAGAAAAACGTCTTAATATTTCTGAACCAATAGAGCCTTTTCTATCTTTTACAAGGTTAAGATGTTGGATAGAAAATTCATCCGGCATAGAAGCGATAGGTTTGTTAAGCCTGAAATTACCAATTGATAGAGAATTGATTCTGCTTCTTTTTCCAAAAATATCACCACTGAAACCTCTTCCCAGAAAATCATCAATATTCGGACGATTGTAGACAAAATCTTTAATCAAAACCGGAAACAACCAAACCGAATCCGTGTTTCCCAAATCTAAAAGAAGTTTAGAGCTTTGTTTGTCGTGTTTCATTTCCACGTCAGCCAACATATAAGGTTTGTTGAGATCTACTGTCATTGGAAATTCGGCAAATCTTTTTACTCTTTTCGGAAATTTAGAACTGTCTTTGTAAACCGTAATTGTTTTTTTTAAATAATTGATTTCTATTGGATGGTTTTTGAAAAAATAATAACCAATAATTCCATTTACAGGAACGCCGATATCTTGAGAAATATTGAAGTCTTCATCTAGAACTATAAAAACGGTGTGAGATTTATCAATGAAATGATTTCCAATTTTGATATTATTTTTTATCGATTTCAAAGCTTCAACACTTACTGTTTCACCTAAACCTTTGAAGGTGATTTTTTCAATGTTTTTAAAATCAACTTCTTTATTTTCCAAACTGAAAAGCAAGGTTTCTGCTATTCCAGAATCCAACATAAAATTGAGTTCAACACCATTTACAGTCATTGGAATGAAAATTAAGTTGTTAATCAACTTGAATTTTATAACCGCTTTATCTGCATTTTCCAAGACGAAACCATCCTGAGCTGAGATCCAGAAACTCCAAAAAATGCAGAAAAACAGTTTGATTTTCATTAGATTAAATTACTTATTAATTCTTTACAAGTTTAATAATTTTTCAATTAAAATTAAATAATATTTATGTATTCCATAAAATAGTTAATTTTTTATCTAAAAAATGGAATGTTATTTGATATGTTTTTATTCAATTAGAAAAAATGTTATCAATAGTTTAATCAAATTTTATTTTATCGTTATGAAAAATTTACTACAAGTATTTGGGAAAGATCGTATGGACGAAATTGTTTTCGCTAATAGAAATAAAGCTTATGGCGCCTATGCTCTTAGAAATGAGTATTCTAATCAGTTAACAAAAGCATTACTTGTAGGAGTTGCTTTCTTTGGTTCGCTGTCTATTATTCCTTTAGTGATATCAGCCCTCAAAGCTGATAAGGTTACAGAGGAATTTGTGCCGCCAACTGTTTTTAAATTGGATGATGTAACAATACCAGATGACAAAAAACCAGCTGTCGCTGCTGTCATTCCTCCAAAAGTTAAAACTGTAGCATCTCCGGAATATACACCAGTAAGAGTTGTGAAAAAGAATAAACCAGAACCAACAGACGATGACAAAAAGAATGCTGCAATCAGCAATGTGACTTCTCCAGGTCCAGAAACTACAATGGTTACAGCGCCTCCAGTAATTCCTGGTCCCCCAACTGTTGCGCCTCACACTGCTCCGGTTCCTCCAGCTCCAGTTGAAGATCCAAACATAATTATTGATGGTAAAAAAGTAGATGTTTCTGCTAATTTTAAGGGAGGGATAGATGCATTCCGTCAAAAAGTTGCTCAAGGTTTCGATACAGGATCTGTTGATCAATCAGGTATGGTTTCTGGCGTGATTACCTTTGTTGTGGAAAAAGACGGAAGCATTTCTAATATCAAAATCAACGGAGAAAATTCCGATTTTAATAAAGAAGCAGAGAGAACCGTGAAATCTATAAAATCAAAATGGACACCAGCTCAACTGAATGGTAAAACCGTAAGGTCATCTTTCAGAATGCCGATTTCTATGAGAATAGAATAGATTGATTATCAATGAGATATTGATATTGATTTAATTAGAGTTTTATAATTATCCACATTTCCAGTCGAAATGTGGATAATTTTTTTATTTGTCAAGTTGTTAATTAACAATACTTTAACGAGTTGATCGGATTTTCAAAACATTCTTAGTCCTAAAAAATTGTATTTTTGAGGATTAAATTCATTTTTATGGGAAAAATTATAGGCGTTGCGAATCAGAAAGGCGGAGTTGGAAAAACAACAACAGCCGTTAATCTGGCATCAGCTTTGGGTGTTTTGGAAAAGAGAGTTCTTTTGATAGATGCAGATCCGCAGGCTAATGCGACATCTGGTCTTGGGGTGGAAGAAGTTAATTTTTCTACCTACAATTTGTTGGAGCATAGTGCGGAAGTTTCAAAATGCATCTTGCCGACAAGTTCTCCAAACGTGGATATTATCCCTTCCCATATAGATTTGGTTGCTGCCGAGATAGAATTGGTTGATAAAGACAACCGAGAGTATATGATGCGTGAAGCTTTGAAGCCGATCAAAGATGAGTACGATTATATCATTATAGATTGCGCGCCAAGTTTAGGTTTGATTACAATTAATGCTTTAACTGCCGCAGATTCAGTAATTATTCCGATCCAGTGCGAGTATTTTGCTTTGGAAGGTCTTGGTAAATTATTGAATACCGTAAAGAATGTACAAAAAATCCATAATCAGAATCTGGACATCGAAGGATTGTTGTTAACGATGTATGACAGCCGTTTGAGATTATCCAATCAAGTAGTGGAAGAAGTTAATTCCCATTTCCCGGAAATGGTTTTTGAAACAATTATCAGCCGAAATGTACGTTTAAGTGAAGCGCCAAGTTTTGGAGAAAGTATCTTGAAATATGATGCGGAAAGCAAGGGTGCTATTCAATATATTCAGTTAGCAGAAGAGGTTCTTCTGAAAAACGAAAAATTAGTTAAAAATTAAAATGATTTGAGATAAAATCTATCAATTATCATTAATTAATTATATCATTTATAAAATGAGAGACAAAACAAGAGCAATGGGTCGTGGTCTAGGCGCGATTCTGAATGCTGAAAGCAAAACCAATATCAATTCTGCTTCGGACGAAGGTGCAAAAACTTTGGTTGGAAATATCGTTGAAGTTTCGATTGAAGATATTTACCCGAATCCCAATCAGCCAAGAACTTATTTCGACGAAAAAGCTTTGAATGACCTTGCTGAATCCATTAAAAGTTTAGGCATTATCCAGCCAATTACGCTTAGAAAAAATGGCGAAAAATTCGAAATTATTTCTGGAGAAAGACGTTACCGCGCTTCTAAAATAGCTGGCTTAGCATCTATTCCTGCCTATATCCGTTTGGTGAATGATCAGGTTTTGCTGGAGATGGCTTTGGTAGAAAATATCCAAAGAGAAGATCTGGATCCGATAGAAGTGGCTTTGACTTATCAAAGACTTTTGGATGAGGTTGGGATGACTCAGGAAAATCTTAGCCAAAGAGTGGGAAAAGAAAGAAGTACAATTACCAATAGTGTTCGTTTACTGAAGTTGACGCCGGATATCCAAAACGGAATCAGAAGCGGTCAGATTTCTGCTGGTCACGGTCGTGCGATTATGGGATTGGATTCTGATGAAAAACGCAAATTGTTATTTGATAAAATTATAGAACTCCAATTGAATGTGAGACAAGCTGAGCAATTGGCAGGTCAGATGAAAAATCCGCAGGAGAAAGAAAAAGTGATCAAGCAAACTTTGGTTCCCAATCACGTGAAGAAAGCTCAGAAAAATTTGTCTGATATTCTGAATGTGAATGTCGAGATCAAAACTGCAGCAAATGGAAAGAAAGGTAAAATTGTCCTTGATTTTAAAAATGAAGAAGAGCTGGAAAGCATTCTTGCTCACATCAGATAAATGAAGAAAGTACTTTCGATTTTTTTGTTTTTTTCTTTTTGTTTGATTTTTTCACAAGTCAATCGCAATGATACAATACGTGTAGAAAATCATCCGAAAGATAGCATTCCTGCCGCCAAACCATTGTCTGAAGCTCAGGTTCTTGGAGATATTGCAGATAAAAATGCGCCGGCAAAAATCACAAAACTAAGTCCTATAAAAGCAGGTTTATATTCTGCAGTTTTACCAGGTTTAGGACAATTCTACAATAAAAAATACTGGAAAATTCCTCTTGTTTGGGGAGCTGTAGGAACTGGAGTTGGAATTGCTCTTTGGAATGATAAAAACTATAAACGCTACAGAAATGCTTATATAGCAGAGCTAAATGGTCTTCCCCACGAGTTTGATGGCATCAATGGAGTCAACAAAACAGTTTTGGGAAATGCACAAGACCGTTTCAAAAGACAAAGAGATTATGCCATAGGAATTGCGGGTTTAATTTATATTCTTAATATAGTGGATGCCGTTGTAGATGCGCATCTCTTTGAAGGTCGTAACGATCCGGATTTGGCATTAACGCCAGCGGTTATTAACGACCAATTCAGTAATTATCAGACTAAAGCTGGTTTAAGCTTAAGTTTCAGATTCTAATAAAATTCAATTCTAAAAAATGAAAATAGCAATAATAGGTTACGGGAAAATGGGAAAAATCATTGATGAAATTTCTCAGAGCCGTGGTCACGAAGTAGTTGCAAGATTAAAAGAAACACCGACTACCGAGAATCTTAACAATGCAGATGTAGCCATAGAATTTTCTAATCCCGAAGTTGCTTTTGAAAATATAAAAACTTGCCTGGAAAATAAGATTCCTGTAATCTGTGGAACTACAGGTTGGTTGGATAAAAAGCCTGAGATTGAAAGATTAGCTTTAGAAAACAATACGCCGTTTTTATACGGCTCTAATTTCAGCTTAGGGGTTAATCTGTTTTTTGCTTTAAATGAAAATTTAGCGAAATTGATGTCAAATATCAATGAGTATTCAGTTCAGTTAGAAGAAATTCATCATATTCATAAAAAAGATGCACCTAGTGGAACAGCAATTTCCATTGCGGAAGGAATTATTGAAAATTCTAAGTATGAAGCCTGGAAATTGGATGAAACCAGAGATAAAGAATTAGGGATTTTTGCCATTCGTGAAGATGAAGTTCCGGGTACACATAGCGTTTTCTACAGATCGGAAGTAGATGAAATCGAAATCAAACACACCGCTTTTAATAGAAACGGATTTGCATTAGGAGCAGTAATTGCGGCAGAATGGATTGTAGATAAAAAAGGAATTTTTTCTATGAAAGATGTTTTAGGTCTATAAAAACTGTAACAAAAACGACATACTAAAAACTAATTGTAAAATAGCAACCCAAAGCAATTGCTACCATACAAAAGCCAAAAGCTAAATTTATGAATTACATTATTACTTATACAGTTTACGTTCTTATCATAAGTATTTTGATGGGACTTACAACTTGGAAGTTATTTAAGAAAATGGGTTACAATCCATTATTGTCTTTTATTCCATTTTATAATTATTTTATTATTCTTAAGGAAACTAACCATTCAAAATGGTGGGCGATTTTATCTTATCTTCCAATTGTTGGACCGATTATGATGTCGGTTTTCCATATTTTCCTGATGAAAAAATTTGGAAAAAGAGGTGCTCTGAACGGTCTGCTGACTGTAGTTTTGCCATTCATTTTTATGGCGACTGTTAATTATAGCAAAGATCCTCAGATAGAAACCGAAGAAGAGGAAGAAGAAAATAAAAAGAAAGAAACTTTCTTGGGATCTGTAACTTTTGCGGTGGTTTTTGCAACCATTATCCACGCTTTCATCACACAACCTTTCGGGATTCCGACAGGATCTATGGAAAGAACTTTGTTGGTAGGAGATTTCCTATTTGTGAATAAATGGGCTTACGGTTACAGAATGCCAATGAGACCGGTAGCTTTACCATTCTTACAAGGAACAATTTTCGATACAGGCCAAAAGGGAAATCCTAAAGACGATCCAAAATCTTACGTTGATGCAGTAAAGTTGCCCTACTTAAGACTTCCTGGCTATGATGAGATCAAGAGATACGATATTGTAGTTTTCAATTATCCGCAGGATTCTGTTCACGTCGCAATCGACAGAAAAGATCCTTACGTGAAAAGATGCGTTGGTATTCCTGGCGATGTGATCGAGTTCAGAAACGGAAGATTATTTGTGAACAATGCGCCCGAAAAAATTCTTGGTGATGAGTATCAGCAACACGGTTATTTGGTAAAAACTGGATCGCAATTAGACATTCCTCAATTATACAAAACTTATGGTTTTCTTCCGGTTCAGGAGAATCAAACTAACGAAGGATTTATTTATGCTTTTCAAGGTTTGACGGATCAGACCGCTAAAGAAATCAAAGCGCTTCCGCAGGTAATCGAGATGCACGAAATGATCGAGAAAAAAGGTGAAGGTGCCGTAAGATTTAAACTGAATGCTGATAAAACAGCTTATACAAAGAGCGTCGACACGACACAATCAATCTATCCAATCAACAAACCTTGGAATCAGGACTGGTACGGACCTCTTAGAATCCCGAAAAAAGGCGATGTTGTAAAACTGGATCAGGAAACATTGCCAACTTACCAATGGATTATTTCCGAGTACGAGCACAACAAGCTTGAAAACAAAAACGGAAAAATTTATGTTAACGGTCAGGAAACCAATCAATATACAATCAAGCAGAACTATTATATGATGATTGGAGACAACCGCGATGCGTCTTTGGATGCGAGATTTTTTGGTGTAGTTCCGGAGGAAAATATCGTGGGAAGACCGATGTTCACTTGGATGAGTGTAGAAGGTCTGTTCTCAGATGCAAGTTCTACTTATCAGGCGCCGGGCAAGAAAATCCGTTGGGACAGAATGTTCAAAGCGACCAACACAGGCGAAGCTAATAAAACATCTTATTGGTGGGTAGCTGTGATTATTTTGGTATTGTTCTTCGGTTGGGATTATTTCGCCAAATTATTCAAAAAGAAAAAAGAAGACGAATAAATTTAAATTAATTAGGAGCTAATTCCCGCTCTCCGCACTCGCTATTTTCTTTTTGCAAAAGAAAATGAGCTCAAACAAATGCTGCGATCGGGGCTAGGGCATTAGTCATCCAAACAATATTTACCACTTTGTCAAAGGTTACTATCTTTGGCAAAGTTTTTTTTAATTAATATCCACAATTAATAATTCAAAACTTATATATGCGAAGCGTCTTTGTGAATCTAAAGACATTTTATTGTCAAAAATCTTAGTACGCTTTGTGTTAAAATTTTGAATGAGTAAAAAGGATTATCAACAATCAATATGAAAAAAGTTCTCTTACCAATATTTTATTTGCCACCTGTATCGTGGTTTTCAGTTTTCTTAGATAATGAAAACGAAATTTCATTAGAACAATTCGAAAACTTTCCTAAGCAGACTTACAGAAACCGTGCAGCTATTTACGGAGCCAACGGAAAATTACCTTTGATTATTCCGATCAAACATACAGGAAAAAGAGAAATCAAAGACATCGAAATTTCTTTTGCTGAAGATTGGCAAAAACTGCATTGGAAATCCATAAAAACAGCTTATCAAAGCACGCCATATTTCGAGTTTTATGAAGATAAACTCAAAAGTATTTTTGCAGAAAAGATTTTATCGTTAAAAGACTTTAACATCAAAGCTTTAGGTATCATTCTTGCTATTCTGAAAACCGAAAAAAAATATGAGTTCACAACAGAATATTTCAAAAATCCGGAAGCCGAAGATTTTAGAGAAAAATTCTCAGCCAAATCGGAATCAGAATATGAAATGCCGGAGTATTATCAAAGCTTTTCAGACAAAAACGGATTTATAAAAGATTTATCTATTCTTGATCTTATTTGTAACATCGGGCCGGAAAGTTTGACTTATATCAAAAATATCAATAAAAACTAAATACCAATTTTTTTAATTTAATAATTATCTAATATGAATCGTATTTAGGATATTTGATAACAAGTCCTATAAATATTTTGCGATTGCATATGATTTATAAAAACAATAAAATTTACATATGAAACATTTATTGATAGCGGCTGCTTTTTATGCCGGTTTTGCAACAGTTACAGCACAAACAGCTGCTCCTGAAAATGATAAAGATCTTAAAACTTGGTATCACAAAGATTATGCTACAACCAAAGTTTACGGCGTTAATACGGAGAATGCTTACAAATTCTTAGAATCAAAAGGTCTTAAACCAAAAACGGTTGTTGTAGGTGTTTTGGACAGCGGAGTAGAAGTGGATCATCCGGGATTGGTGAAAAATATGTGGAAAAATCCAAACGAAATCCCAAACAACGGAATCGATGATGACGGGAACGGATATGTAGATGATGTTTACGGATGGAACTTTATCGGAGGAAAAAATGGCGACATCGATGTAGATAATATGGAAGTGACCAGAGTGGTGAAAAAATACCAATCTGTTTTCGAAGGTGATGATTCTTCAAAAAACAAAGCAAACCAAGCGAAAATGCCGGAAGAGTTTGCAATGTATATGAAAGCTAAAGATGTTTTCACTAAAAAAAGTCAGGAAGCTAAACAAAGCGTACAGTTATATACAATGATCAACAATGCCATTCCTGATATGATAAAACTGTTGAATGGAAAAAATCTAACTAAAGAAACTTTAGCAAGTATCAAACCTACTACTCAGCAAGAAGCGATGGCGATGCAGGTTCTATCTCAAATGTCAGGCGATCCTCAGATTGCAGGAAAATCAGCTGCTGAAGTAGAAACTTACTTGAAAGGTCAAATGAAAGAAGCTTTGGATTATTTTACACCACAAGCTGAAAAAGGTTATAATCTAGATTTTGATCCAAGAAAAGAAATCGTAGGAGATAACTATGATGATTATTCTGAAAAAAAATATGGTAACAACCATTATGAAGGTCCGGACGCAAAACATGGAACTCACGTAGCTGGAATCATTGCAGGTTTAGCAAATGGTTCAGAAAATCAATATGGTGTAGCTTCCAGAGTGGCAAAGATTATGACTGTGAGAGCCGTTCCGGATGGTGACGAACGAGATAAAGATGTTGCCAATGCAGTTCGTTATGCCGTAGATAATGGTGCTAAAATCCTTAATATGAGTTTTGGGAAACCAGTTTCTCCAGGCAAGAATGTAGTTTGGGATGCTTTCAAATATGCAGAGAGCAAAGGCGTTCTTTTGGTAAAAGCGGCTGGAAACGAAAACGAAGATATCGCAGAACATCAATATTTTCCGACTAATTTCAAATCTCAATCAGATGAAAAACCATTCATCAACAATATGATTGTAGTAGGTTCAAATACTAATGATTCTAATGCTTTGAAGTCTAGTTTCTCCAATTATGATAAAAAGATGGTAGATGTTTTTGCGCCAGGTTCAGAGATTTATTCCACAGTTCCGGATGGAAAATATGAATATCTACAAGGAACATCAATGGCTTCTCCTGTAGTTGCTGGTTCAGCTGCTGTGTTGTTAGCTTATATGCCAAATCTTAAACCAGAACAGATTATTGAATCTTTAGTAAAAACTACCAATACCAGTACAGCTAATGGTTTTGATAATTTGTCAAGATCGGCAGGTGTAATAGATGTTGCTAAAGCGGCGGAATATGCTTATAAGAATTTTTACAAAGCAGATGCTTCAACAAAATCTACCAATAAACCTGTAAAAAAACAAAAATTGCATAAGTCTATTGATAAGACAAAGCTTTAATAATTAGAATGTTATATAAAAATAAAAATCTGGGAACTTCTCAGATTTTTTATTTTTTATGATTTGGCATAATTTTTTATCATAACTTAGCATTAAATATAAAACTATGAGAAAATTAATTTTAGGAATATTAGGTATTGCTTTTTTTGCAACCTCTTGTTCATCTACAAAAAATGCTTCATCTTCTGATGGAAGCGTTAGTGCAGGTCAGGCACAAACAGTACGTGCTGAAGTTATGAAGCTAAAAGGAGAATGGTCTATATCTGATGTAGACTATAACAAATCATTTAAAATAAAACCTTTCGACGAAGGTGCGGATATCAATTGTTTCGTAGGTAGTTCTTGGAAATTAGTTCCAAATAATTATACAGGAGCATATACCTTAAATGGTGGAGGAGATTGCCCAATGAGAACACAAGCTATTACTTTCAGTGTTGATAAATACAGTAACGTATCCATCAAAAAAGTTGGTGAAGGAGAAAAAGCAAAACATGTTTCTGCTGGATATATGTTAAGATTAGAAAATCCAACTGAAAATAGCTTCACTTTGGTTCAGTCTGTTAATGCAGATGGTTCCCCAATGGACGTGCGTTATAATTTTGTAAGAACTGCTAAATAATTAAAAATACATATAATGAAATTAACTAAATTAAACATAGCTGCATTTTTTATCTCAGGCTCACTTTTATTAACAAGTTGTGAGGCTGTTCAAAATGCGAATAATACTCAGAAAGGCGCTGCAATAGGAACTGCTGCCGGAGCTGTACTTGGAGGGATTTTAGGAAATAACATCGGAAAAGGTGGTAATGCGCCTCTTGGAGCTGTTCTTGGTGGTGTTGTAGGTGGTGTTGCTGGTGGTGTTATTGGTAACAAAATGGACAAACAGGCTAAAGAAATTAAAGAAGTTTTACCTGGAGCTGAAGTAGAAAGAGTAGGGGAAGGTATTAAAGTGACGCTTCACGAAAATACGGTTAACTTCGATTTCAATTCATCGAATTTAACGACTCTTGCAAAAACTAATCTTGATAAATTGGTAACGGTTCTTAAAAATAATCCTGATACTAATATTAATATCTATGGTCACACAGATAGTGTTGGTACAGATGCGGTTAACTTGAGAATCTCGGGACAGAGAGCTGCTGCAGTTAAAAATTATTTTGTGGCTAATGGTATCTCATCTACGAGATTGTTTACAGAAGGTTTAGGAAAATCTAGTCCTATTGCCTCTAACGATACTGATGCAGGTAGAGCACAGAACAGACGTGTAGAATTTGCAATTACAGCCAATGAAAAAATGATTAACGACGCTAAGTCAAATTAATTATCATTCATTTAAGATAAATAACAAACCGCAATTTGCGGTTTTTTTATTTTAATGCTATTTTTGTAGAATTATAAACATTGGATGAAGAATTATTTAAAATTAATAAGAGTAGAACAATGGGTTAAGAACTTATTTGTTTTTGCTCCTTTATTTTTTTCAGGTAAAATTACCAATACTCATCTTTTTTACGAGAGTATTTTTGCATTCTTGGTTTTCTCTTTTACAGCAAGTTCTATTTATATCATCAATGATTATTTTGATATAGAATCAGATAAAAAACATCCGGAAAAAAAACATCGTCCGTTAGCAAGCGGTGCTGTTTCTAAGACCAGTGCAAGGATTTTATTTGTATTATTGATTCTGTTGTCAGTCGGTTCTATTTTCCTTGGGAATTATATTTTTCAAGCTAACTTTTGGAAGTTCGGAGTCATCATCGCATTTTATTTTGTGATGAATCTTTTCTATACATTCAAACTAAAACAAGTGGCGATTGTTGATATCTGTATCATCGCCATTGGATTTGTTCTCAGAGTTTTAGCGGGTGGTTATGTGACAGGAGTTATCGTAACCAACTGGGCCATCTTGTTAACCTTTGTACTGGCACTTGTACTGGCCATTGGCAAAAGAAGAGGAGAATTAATCAATGCTCAGATTTCAGGAAAAACCAGAAAAGCTTTAGATGGTTATAATGTTCAGTTTGCTGATATTGCTTTGTCAATCAGTTGTACTTTGGCGATTATTTGTTATCTGATGTTTACATTGTCTCCGGAGGTTCAGGCGAGATTTCATCCGCGAGTGTTTTACACAGTGATTTTTGTAGTTTTTGCATTCTTAAGATATCTGCAACAAACTTTGGTTTATAATAAAACCGAGTCGCCAACAAAAATCGTTTATAAAGACCGATATATACAAGTGACAATTGTCCTTTGGGTTATCGTTTTTCTTTTACAAATCTATTTTAAGAAATAAAATCAAAATATTAAAAGTTGAATTAACAATGTTCAATTTTAAATAATTAAAAACCTAAAGATGAAGCCGAATTTTGTACAGAAAGTCACCAACTGGGGAAATTTTCCAATTGTAGAGAAGGAAATGAAATCGGATGATTCTGTTTCGAAAATAAAACAATTTGTAAGAGATAATAATGAAGTTATTGCAAGAGGAAACGGTCGTTGCTACGGCGATGCTTCTCTTGGAGAACATATTTTCTCTACAAAAAGATTGAATAAATTCATTTCTTTTGACAGACTTAACGGAATCATAGAATGCGAATCTGGCGTTCTTTTGTCAGAAGTTTTAGAGGTTACTGTTCCGCAAGGTTATTTCCTTTACGTAACTCCAGGAACCAAATTTGTTTCCGTTGGAGGTGCAATCGCCTCGGATGTTCACGGGAAAAATCATCACGCTGAAGGTTGCTTTTCTGAATATGTAACGGAGTTCAAATTGATGAATGAAAACTCAGAAGTGATTACTTGTTCTCGTGAGGAAAACTCAGATAAATTTTGGGCTACAATTGGCGGAATGGGATTGACGGGAATTATTCTGTCGGCCAAATTTAAACTGAAAAATATTGAATCGGCTTATATCAGACAAGAAAGCATCAAAGCTGAAAATCTGGATGAAGTTTTCAAATTGTTTGATGAAAGTGAGGACTGGACTTACAACGTTGCCTGGATTGATTGTTTCCAAAAAGGAAAAAATCTGGGACGTTCCATTTTGATGCGAGGAGAACACGCTTTGAAGGCTGAATTACCATCCAATCTTCAAAAAAAGTCTTTGAAACTAAAAGAAAAATTCAAACCGACAGTTCCTTTTTATTTTCCGGGATTTGTTTTGAATGCTTTAACGATTAAGATTTTCAATTTCCTTTATTATAACAAGCAAACAAAGAAACAGCTCAATAATTTTATTGATTACGAAACTTTTTTCTATCCTCTGGATGTCATTAATGATTGGAACAAAATCTATGGAAAAAGTGGATTTATCCAGTACCAAATGGTAATCCCGAAAGAAAACGGAAAAGAAGGAATGAGACAAATCCTTGATGCTATTGCAAAAAGTGGAAACGGCTCTTTTTTAGCTGTTTTGAAATTGTTTGGGAAAGATAATCCATTAGCTTATAATTCCTTTCCAAAAGAGGGTTACACGTTGGCTTTAGATTTTAAAGTCAACAAAGGACTTAAAAAACTGGTTGACCAACTGGATACGATCGTGGAAAATTTTGGAGGAAGAATTTACTTAACAAAAGACAGTATGAGCAGATCTTCTTTGACCAATTATCTTCAAAACGTCAATTCGTCCAAGTTTGTATCACTCCAACATAAAAGAATATTGAGCGGAGGTAATTAAACGCAAGTTGTGCAAAGATTATTTTTTATTGAAAATAATTGATTCGCAAAGAAGCTTCGCTCATCAAAATAAAAACACAAAATGACTGAAAATGAAATTTCCAAAATTATTTTTGATTCGGGGCTGAAAATTCATAGAAAATTAGGAACAGGGCTTTATGAAAGAGTTTATGAAGAATGTCTCTATTATGAATTAATGAAATCTGGATTAAAAGTTGAACGGCAAAAAAGCTTGTCAATACAATATGAAGATTTATTGATTCAAGATGCTTTTAGAGTAGATTTGTTGATTGAAAATAAAGTCGTCATCGAGTTAAAATCAGCAACAGAATCAGGTCAACATATATTTGAAGCACAAACGTTGAATTATTTAAGGTTAGGAAAATATAAATTAGGAATGATTATCAATTTTAATCTTCCTTATTTCAAAAATGGAGTAAAACGAATTGTAAATGGTTTGTAAAAACTGAAACAATATTTTATTTTGATGAGCGAAGCGTCTTTGCGAATCATAAAGCATAATAAAAACTAAAACTTAGCGCAACTTGCGTTTAATAAAATGATAGTATTAGGTTCCAATTCTGAAGTTGCGCAGGCATTCGTAGAAGAATGCTTAGCTAAAGGCGAAAAATTTCCCAAGATTTATCTGTTAAGTTCAAATCCTGAAACGACAGAGAAATTCGCTGGTCATCTTCAGGTTAAGTTTCTTCAGAATTCCGAAATTATTCCTTTGGATCTGATGAATGAGATTGATTATAAGGCTTTGGAAAACATCAATTCGGATTTTTTATTTTGTGCCTCCGGTTATCTTGGTTTAGGAACAGAAGAAGGACTTTATGATGATGAAAATACAGCGCAGATTATTGATGTCAATTACGCAAAATTAGTTCCTGTACTCAATTTCTTCGCCAAAAAAATGGAATCCAAAAGAAGCGGAACAATGATAGTTCTTTCTTCGGTTGCAGGCGAAAGAGGAAGACAAAGTAATTTTATTTACGGAAGTGCAAAAGCAGCTTTAACAGCTTATCTTAGTGGGCTAAGAAATTATCTTTTCGACAAGAAAGTTCATGTTCTGACGGTTAAACCAGGTTTTATGGATACCAAAATGACAGAAGGTTTACCTCTTAATCCAGCTTTGACAGCAACGCCTAAAAAAGCAGCAGCAGGAATTTATAAAGCTTATAAAAATAAAAAAGATGTTGCCTACGTTTTACCAATTTGGGCAATCATTATGATGATCATCAGAAATATTCCTGAATTTATTTTTAAAAAACTGGAGCTTTAATTTAGGTTTAAGGTAATAGGATTTAGATATTTATCTGGCTATGACCTAAAAGCTAAACCCGAAAACCTAACAAATGAAAAAATTATACTTATTCGACTTTGACGGAACTTTAACTTACAAAGACACGATGTTTATGTTTTTGAAGTTTTATGACCCTGCAAAATATTCGGTTCAGTTCTTGAAGCACGTTCCTCTTTTTATTTTGTTAAAATTGAAGCTAGCGGATGCAGAATCTGTGAAGAAAAGTTTGATTGCATCAATTCTAAAAGGTAAATCGAGACATCAAATCGAAAAAAAAGCACAACAGTTTTTCGAAGAAAATTTTCCGAGTTTGTTCAGAGAAAACGCTTTGGATTTCATTAATAATATTGATAGCACTCATACAGAATCTTATATTGTTTCAGCATCTTTGGACATTTGGGTAAAACCATTTGCTGACAAATTCAATATGAAATTACTTTCTACTCAAGCAGAATTCAAAGAAGATATTTTTACAGGAAAATTCGTTGGTAAAAACTGTAATAAAGAAGAGAAAGTCAACCGAATTAAACTTGAAATTGGCGATAAGAAATTCGATAAAATAATAGCTTTTGGAGATACTTCTGGAGACAAAGCGATGTTCAAATTTGCAAATGAATCTCATTACCGATTTTTTCACTAATTTAGTGCTTTAATTTTTCGGCCTTTTTTGTGGCTTCTAATCGTATAAAAATGGAAAGAATTTATCTGGATAACGCAGCAACTACGCCTCTCGATGATGAGGTGATAGACTGTATGGTGAATGTTTTAAAATTCAATTATGGCAATCCGTCATCAACGCACAGTTTGGGACAGGAGGCCAAGACCATTTTGGAGGAAGTAAGGCGAAAGATTGCAGATTCTTTGAGAGTAACTCCGGGCGAAATCGTTTTCACATCTTGTGGAACCGAATCCAACAATATGATTATCAAATCTGCGGTTAATTATCTTGGTGTAGAAAGAATAATCACTTCTGCTTTGGAACACAAATGTGTAGCTGAAACTTGCCTTGAAATGAAGAAATTGAAAGGTGTAGAATTGGTTTATCTAAGACCGGACTCCAACGGTGATTTCGATTTGAAGAAATTAGAAGAAGTTCTAAAGTCCTCAGACAAAAAGACTTTAGTGACATTGATGCACGCCAACAACGAGATCGGGAATATTCTTGATATCGAGAAAGTGGCAAACCTTTGTAAAGAAAATAATACACTTTTCCATTCGGACACGGTTCAGACAATGGCGCATTTGGATTTAGATTTTTCTAAAATTCCGGTTGATTTTGCATCTTGCAGTGCGCACAAGTTTCACGGGCCAAAAGGCTCTGGATTTGCTTTCGTAAGAAAATCTTCAGGTTTGAAGGGGATTATCACAGGTGGACCACAGGAAAGAAGCTTGAGAGCTGGAACTGAAAACGTGACAGGAATTGCAGGTTTGGGGAAAGCTTGGGAGATTTCCCAGGATAAAATGGAAGATTACAAGAATCATATTCAAGAGATTAAGAACTATACAATCCAACAATTAAAAGAAAGGATTGCAGGAGTAAAATTCAATGGAAGAAGTGCAGATGAAAGCAGTTTATATACAGTTCTGAATCTTTTGCTTCCTTATAAAAATCCTTTGATTGGACTACAATTGGATATGAAAGGAATTGCCATTTCGCAAGGAAGTGCTTGTAGTTCGGGCGCAGCAAAACCATCAATGGTCTTGATGTCTGTTTTATCAGAAGATGATTTAGAAAATTCGACTCCGGTAAGAGTTTCATTCAGTCACTTTACGAAAAAGTCTGAAATTGATGCTTTTATAAATGCATTAGAGGAAATAGGGCAGCAATTTGTTATAGAAAAAGCTGATAGTTTACATAGATAACCAACAGAAGAAACAAACTTAAAATTTTGTAATTTTGTTTAATAAAACAATAAAGAAAAAGAAATCATGGCAGTAGAAATTACAGATCAATCCTTTCAGGAAACAGTATTGAATTCAGATAAACCAGTTTTAGTTGACTTTTGGGCAGCTTGGTGCGGACCTTGTAGAATGCTTGGACCAATCATCGAAGAAGTAGCAACTGACTTTGAAGGCAAAGCGTTGGTAGGTAAAGTAGATGTTGATAATAATCAGCAGATTTCTGTGGATTATGGAATCAGAAATATTCCTACCGTTTTAATTTTCAAAAACGGAGAAGTTGTAGATAAAATCGTAGGTGTTGCACCAAAAGAAGTGATCGCTGAGAAGCTGAATGCTTTCTTGTAAGAAATTAATATAATTGAAAATGAATGCTTTTCTAATTGAGAAGCATTTTTTTTTGAAATTAATTTGCAGATGTAGATTATTGTTGTATTTTTGCAACCACAATAACAAAGGGTACTAATCCTGAGTTATGGCAAGAGATCCGGTAGTTCAGCTGGTTAGAATGCCGCCCTGTCACGGCGGAGGTCGCGGGTTCGAGTCCCGTCCGGATCGCAAAAAGTTTATCAATTACTTTTCAAAAAATTGATCCGGTAGTTCAGCTGGTTAGAATGCCGCCCTGTCACGGCGGAGGTCGCGGGTTCGAGTCCCGTCCGGATCGCAACTACGATATCAAAGTAGTACAAAATGCTTTAAAACATATGTTTTAAAGCATTTTTTGTTTTATGGTAATGGTTCAGATATGGAGGCGTTAATTTACTTTAAATTATTATGAATAAACGCCGGAATCAATATGTTCAAGTTAATTACAGTTACTGTATCAAGACAGGAATAACATCACAAAAAAAGCTGCGCTATCAAAGCAAAAATGCAACAAGAAGTTCATTGGAACTATTTTTTTAATGCATATCATAAGGGGCCCAATCATAATATTCAACAACTGATAAAAGAAGGAGTTGGTATTAACGGTATTATCAGATTACTTGATGTCAGCAAGACATCATTATGAGAGATGGAGAAAATCTGATTTTAAGCCGTACAAAAAAATGTGATTTTCTTAATTTGTTTAAGAGAATCTGAATGAAATGTTTCCAATCAGTGACAAAAAAATAACCATTAATTAAATACGTGAAATTTGAATACTTAAAAACGCAAGCAAGATATTTTAATTGTGTATTAAAATATCTTGTTACCAAAAATTATAATCACAAACTAGCAAAATTAAACACCTAAGAAAGAATACGATGGAAGAATACACCGTAGCTGCAAAATTAAAATGGATATGATAAAACTCAAAATATATTAGTGCCAGTTTTTTTATTTCGTGCTTAATTTTCTAAATATTCTTTGACGAATGTCACCCAATCCTTTCTTCTCTTTATTAATTCATTTATCTATCAATGCACAAATAGCTCCTGAGTTATATCACGTAAATGATAGGCAGGTTATCTAGGATATTATCTGAAAGACGGAACCGATGTTGTAAAACCTCAATTTTGCTCGGCTTCTTACAATACAGACGGTTATTATATGGTATCAAAAGCTGAACATAAATTTGACGAATATGGAAGAAGAGATGAAAATCACATTCCGGGTACAGAAAAGTTCGGATTGCTGGATAGTAAAGGCCACTTCATCATCGATTTCAACAATGATTATGATGGAATTGGTGTAAAAGACAGTGTGATTTACGTAATAAAAAATGATTTGTACGGAACGGTAAATGACAAAAATGAAATTGTAATTCCCATTGAATTTAAAATATTAGAAATCGAAAATAAAAATAGGATACGAGCCGAAAAAGGTGGAAAATACGGAATCATTAACCATTTAAACAAAATTGTCATTCCTTTCCAATATGATTTTATAGGTTCAACTATCTCTGATGGAAAAGGATTTTTAGCAATTTTTCAAATTAAAAACAAGACAGGCGTCATCAATCAAGACAATCAAATCATCGTTCCTCTGACAAAATATTCTTTGATGGATTTGTACAGAACGGTTATTGTCGCTTCAAATGATGAAAAATTTGGTGTGCTTGATTACAAACTCAATCCAATTCTGCCTTTTGAATTTGAAAGAATTTATGTGGAAGAAAATGAAATTAATGCCTACAAAGATGAATACCGATATGTTTATAGTTTAAATGGTAAAATCATCAAAAAAGAAAATATTTCAGAAGGAGTGAAAACGGTTAATTAAAAATATTGAACATTTTCGAATGCTGTTCTCGGAACTTGGGTCTATGGATATTTCAGAGAAAAATTGCCACATTAAAATTTAAATAAAAAGAAAACTGTAGTTTGGATTACAGTCTTCTTTTTATTTATTATTATTAATTAATCGTTATGCTACCGAAACCCCGAAAAGATGCCCGATCAAGGCGGTAATTCCCATTGCAACTGTTCCCCAGAAACAGATTCTCAGAATGGCAATTCCAATTTTTGAACCGCCTGTTTTTGCTGAAATAGCTCCTAAGATCATTAGAAAAATAATTGAAAATCCATACTGAAAATAAACCATTTCCTTTATCGGAGCTAAAAGTGATACTGCAAAAGGCAATATTGCTCCCAAAGCAAACGAACCGAATGATGCAAATGCAGCTTGTAAAGGTTTTGCCTGAGTTATCTCATTGATGCCTAATTCATCGTGAGCGTGTGCTGCCAAAGCATCGTGATTCGTCAGTTCGGTTGCAACCTTCAAAGCGGTTTCTTTACTTACGCCGCGCCTCTCATAGATTTTGGCCAATTCTCTCAGTTCTACTTCGGGTATTTCTTCAAGTTCGCGTTTTTCCCTTAAAAGATCAGCTTTTTCTGTGTCTTCCTGCGAACTTACCGACACATATTCTCCGGCAGCCATAGACATCGCTCCTGCAATCATTCCTGCCAATGCAGCGAGAATAATGGTATTTCTATCGGGATTGGCCGCAGCAACACCAATAACAATACTCGTTGTAGATAATAATCCGTCGTTCGCACCCAAAACTGCAGCACGAAGCCATCCGACCCTATTCACATAATGTTTTTCCAGTTGATGATGCATAGTTTTTTAGATTTAATAAAATTTTGATTTTATTTGAATCATTAAATTTAATGAAATAATGCCAGACCTCATTCCGATAGATTTCGTGTAATGATCATACTGGATTTCCAACAATATATCTTTCCTTTGATAATCTTTAATTAGCAAAGAACAAAAAAGTATTAAATTAGCTTCTCAAACATTAGAAGAATTAATTTTCAGGATGCCTTAATATCCTCAAAGAATACAAAAAAGACATCTAATTTCATTAATGTTATTATGCACAATCAACTGATCCAACTTATTTCAAAAAGTGCAGAACTTTCAGATTCGGAAAGAAAATTGTGCATTCAGTATTTTGAACTTGCCCTGTATCCCAAAAACAGAGTGATTGAAGAAGAAGGGAAAGTTCCACAACATTTGTATTTTGTAATTTCAGGCTTTGTCAGGCTGTTTCATTACAATGATAAAGGGGACGAGGTAACCACGCATATCAATTGTCCTCCGGGTTTTATTACTTCTTATTCCAATTTTGCGAATCAGAGTAAATCTGATGAAAATTTGGAATGCATTACCGAATGTGAACTTTTACGCATTACAAAGTCTGATCTTGATCTGCTTATTCAGGCAAGCTCTGCGTTTAAAGATTTCAGTTTTTTGGTATTTCAGCAATCCTTATCCTACAATGAAAAACGAGCGAAAGAATTGGCAACACTTACCGCAGAACAGCGTTATTTAAAACTGATGGACGAACATCCGGAACTGTTGAATAATGTCCCGATGCAGTATATCGCTTCTTTTCTGGGGATGAACCCTAAAAGTTTAAGCCGTATCCGCAAACAGATTTTTAAGTAACATTTGTGAAGTGGTTTTGAATGAGCAAGGTTGAACTTTGCATTATCATTTAAAATCAAAAAATATGACAAGCGAAAACTTAGTATTGGTGTCCGGAGCAAATGGACATTTGGGTAACAATCTGGTAAGATTATTAATCAAAAAAGGATTTCAGGTTCGGGCATCAGTTCGTAACATCAAAAATAAAGACTGTTTCAAAGATTTGGACTGTGAAGTAGTTCAGGCAGACATTACCGACAAGGCTTCATTTGTAAAGGCTCTCCAGGGAGTTCATACATTTTATGCTGTTGGGGCTTCTTTTAAATTGTGGGCAAGAGACCCTAAAAAGGAAATCTATGACGTAAATATGAACGGAACCCGTAACACGATTGAAGCTGCGGCAGAAGCAGGGGTAAAAAGAATTGTGTATGTGAGTTCCATTGCAGCTTTAGATTACACCAATCTCCCTACTAAAGAGAGTAACGGATACAACCCAGACCGTAGAGATATGTATTATAATTCTAAAAATGATGGTGAAAAACTGGCTTTTCAGCTTGCCAAAGAATTAGGGATTGAGCTGGTGTCTGTAATGCCGGGAGCAATGATTGGGAGTGAGGCTTTTCTTCCCTTAAATGTCTCTTACGGTGTACTGAGGTTAATCTTAAACAAGCAAATACCGATGGATACCAAAATAACGCTGAATTGGATAGACGTAAAAGACGTTGCGGAAGGTTGCTGTCTTGCAGCAGAAAAAGGGCGATCCGGAGAACGTTATATCTTAGCCAATGAAAAATGTATGACGATTACCGATACCACCAAATTGGCTCAAAAACTTTATCCGGAATTGAAGATTAAAGTGCCTGGTTCTGTTCCAAAATTTGTATTGTATACTATTGCAGGGCTTATGGAACTTTCAGCTAAAATCAGTGGAAAACCTCCGGTATTAACGATAAAAGACATTGCAATGTTCTCAGGATTACAGCAGAACTTCGATATTTCAAAATCCAGAAACGAATTGGGTTTTAACCCTAAAAGTCCGGAACAAACTGTAAAAGAAGCTTTAGCTTATCTTATGGAAAATAGGAATTTGCTGTAAATACGCTAAAAATCATTAATTAAATCTCCCGATTAAATTATTCATCCCGCATTTTACCAAGTCGATGTTAGCTGATGTTTAGTTGAAATTGTGCCGTCCTTTCTGCAACATATTTTGGTTTAGAAATTAATAAATAACTGCTGTAACCCATATTCATCACGAATAATAAACAGAGTGGAATTAGCATTCCTTTTTGAAGCGAATTGTTAGTTTTAATCAGCAAAATACAAAGAGGTAAAAGAATGAAAACGGCTAAGCCAATCATCCATTTTCCTTGGTTGATATCTGCTTTTGTCAAGGTTTATAAATGTTGCGTAAAATCCACTTTTTTAAATTTGTGAAGTGGTTAAACCAAATTTATCTTTGAACGAAGTATAGAAATGAGATATGTTTTCAAAACCTAAATCCAAATAAAAGTCGGCTGGCTTTTGTTTTTTGTGCTTGATTAAATAATGGGCTTCTTCCAAGCGTTTTGCAAGCAGCCATTGTTTTGGAGGAGCATTAAATGTTTTGGTGAAATCACGTTTAAATCCTGCAAGACTTCTCCCAGTAAGCTTTGCGAAAGAGGATACCGAAACATTGAACATATAATTTTGGTTCATAAACTCTTCCAAATCGACTTTGTGAGGTTCGGAAAAATCGAATAATATTTGTTTAAAATCAGGGTTGCTTTGTAGTAATAATTCTATCGCTTCCCTGATTTTTAAATCTGCCAATCGTGGCGATGCTTCTTTTGTCTTATTAATGTATGGAGCTAATGAACTGAAATAATTTTGCAGAAAATCATCGGGTTCAAAAAACAATTTCTGTTTGCCGGCATATTTTTTATCAATCGCGATTTTGTTTTCTAAGGCATATTGCTGCAAGGTTTCCTTGTCCAATGTAATCGATAAAAACTGGTATTTTCCTGATTTTGAAGGATATTTAATTGTTCTTATTAATTGGTTTTTGCGAACCAATACGATGGTGTTTTCCGGAATGATTGTACTTCCATCTGCGTGAAAAGCGTGTGTTTCACCCGATAGTTGAAATCCTAAAAAATGCTCAGGAATAAATTCTTCATTTCCTCTGTGTTTTTCAAAAACACAGGAATAGACCAACTTATCAAAAATGATTTCACGCTTTGCTTCCATACTACAAATATCTTAAATTTTAATTGAGCAAAACCGCTCCTGCACTCGCAATTTCTTTATCCTGTTCGGGTGAACCGCCCGATGATGCAATGGCCCCTATGATTTTGCCTTCTTTGTTTTTGATGACAACACCGCCTGCAATAGTTAATAATCCGTCGTTTGAATTCAGCATTCCATAGCCGTGAATGTCTGCACCAGAAACTATTGTTCCCATCACATCACTATCTACGCCAAACATTACGGCAGTTTTGGCTTTTTTTACAGCAAATTCTATCACGCCAAAAACGCTCTCCAATCTTGCAAATGCAACCAAATGTCCGCCTGTATCGACCACGGCAATACTTACGGGAATGTTCAACGCTTTTGCTTTTTCTATGGAAGCGTTTAATGCTTTTGTTGCTTCGTTATAGTTTATGTTCATTTTTTTAATTTTAATTAATGATAAAAAAAGCACAGTTATTTGAACTGCACTTTCTGAATTTGTTTAGCTTTTTGCCGTCCAAGCATCTGCTTGTAATTGTTTTACAAAATCTTCGGTTTCTTTTGGATGTACATTTCTGAAATTTGAATTTTCATCCAAAGCCACATCAACTATACAATCTGCCATAGATTGCGGGTCTAATTGATTTGCCAAAGCTTCGGCAGTACCGTCGAATGCGGATAAAGGTGTGAAATTGGTTTCAGGATTGTACCAACGGTTGATGGTATCAACGCCACGGTCATTAAAACCAGTTCCAAAAATACCCGGATTACAAGTTGCAATTTTGATATTGAAAGGTGCTAATTCCGTTTTCAAACCTTCGGCAATTGAACCTATTGCGTGTTTCGAAGCACAATAAGCGGCAACGTAAGGAACCGTCCATAATTCGCCCATAGAAGTTGTGAAAACGATTTTCCCTGGTCTTTTTTCCTCAATAAATTTCTTTATAAAACCTTGAGCTAACTGCAATCCGCCAAAAACATTTACATCAAACATCGAACGGATTAAATCTAAAGGTTGCTCCGCAATTGGGCCACCTTCCATTATTCCTGCGTTGCTGATTAAAATATCGATGTCGTATTTTTGGGTGATGTAAGCAATGTCTGTTGCATTCGTTATATCCAATTTATCAACGGTCAATTCTATTCCTTGTTCTTTGGCTTCTCTTATCAAGTCACTCATTTGCGGATAAACTTGTGCCGTTGCAATTACTTTGTACCCTTTTTTTGCTAAATCAAAAGCAACCATTTTTCCAAATCCACTTGCAGCTCCTGTAATTAAAATTCTTTTGCTCATATTTTCTATATTTAAAAGTTATATAGCAAAATTGAACTAATTAGCGATGGAACTGATTTGTGAGAGGCTCAATTTTAGGTTGGTGGGAGGCTCGTTTGTGTTTTTGTCGGTTCTTTGTACAGTTACAGCTACCGTCTTAAGACTTAACGAAGGAGGGGTTTTTAGCATAAAAATTCAATCGAAGCACGAGTATTTCTTGACATATTGCAGATCCATATCCAATTCTCCGAAATTCCCTTTTTAGTACATTTCCTATTTCAAGAATTTCATGATCATATTTGTAGCGTTGTAGTGAGCAATTTCCTATAAATCCATTTTCTTGATTGATTACTTTGTGGAATTTTTGTCCAACCACTTCCAGCTATGTATTTCATTGTCTCATCGTCACTTACAATTGTCTTGAAAAGATCAAAATCACTTTCAATATATTTAACCAACTTTATATTCATCTTTATACATAGTATTAAGTAAATATGTGCAGTATTTTTAACGATTGTTTATACCAAGGAAACTGCTTAATTAATAATTCAGGTTTTTAAAGATCTGACGTATGGAAATATTCTATTGGGTTCTTACGACTATTGAGATTTATTATTTATTTAATTTCCGGAAGTGTAAACTCTTTGTTATAAAGTAAATAAACAATGTTTTTTATAAAATCCTCCTTTTTGATTCTTTCACCATTAGTATTGTAAGCGATGGATATATTTGCCTCCTTATTATAGATGAGAATCGCATGAGAACCCAGAGTGTCACCGCCGTGTCCGTAAAATATAATGCCATCAAAATCCCACACTGCGACTCCTCTTCCCCAATTTTCTTTTCCTAAAACAGGTTCCATTAGTTCAAGAGATTCTTTTTTAAGAATATTATTGTGGAATAAATTATTGATAAAAATATTTAAATCATAAGAAGTTGCTGAGATATCACCCACACCAATTACATTTAGAAAATCGATGTCTTTTTTTAAGATATTCCAAGAATGATTATCATAACGATATGGTAGAAATACATTTTTTTGATCAGGTTTAAAAGAAGTTAAATTTTTTAATTTGAGAGGTTTTATGATCTCTTTATTAAGTATTCTTTGAAAGGGTTTTTTATGTTTTTCTTCAAGAATTTTTGTCAATAGATAATAAGCAGAATTGGAATAAGCGACTTTTTCACCAGGCTCAAAACTTTTTCCCTGTTGGATAATCAGATCCATAATCTGTTTGTCACCTACTTTCTCAGTCACCCATACTTCTCCATTTTTCACAACATAGCTGCCTAATCCGCTGGTGTGTTCTAATAAATTTTTAACTGTTATCTTATCAGAATTAGGAATGTCTGGATAAAATTCAGAAAGTTTATCATTCAGACTTAACTTGCCTTCTTCAATTAGTTTAAAAATCAAAGTAGCAGTAATCATCTTAGTAACAGAGCCAATCTGATATCTTGTTTCCTTGTTATAAATTAAATCAGGTATGTTTTTTTGTCCAAAATTCTTTGCATATACTTCTTTGCCATTTTTAAAGATGGACAAACTGCCGATTCCCAAATTATTTTTTTCAATATAACTTAAGTAGTTGTTTAATTTTTCAGAATTAATGGTTTGAGAAAAAAGATAGTTAGAAAGTACAAGAAATAATAATGCGATTTTGGTTTTCATAATAATTTTTATTTTTTGATCATTAATAGAAAAATTTTGTTGTCAAATACATTGCAATTGTGATATTAAATATTAATCTGATTATTGTTATGAATATTTCAAATGACATATAAAAGTAATCATATGACTGTGTTACTATTCTACATAGATTTTATTATATTTGTATATTGTATACAATATGCAAATATACAATTTAAAATATGATAACACAAGAATCACTGAAAAGTCAAATCATAAAAGCACTGTGGCAATTAATCATTGAAGGCAAAATATTGCCTAACGAACCGATGCGGGAAATACAATTGGCAGAATTACTCAACATTAGTCGAACACCTCTAAGAGAGGCTCTTCAGCAATTGGAATGGGAAGGAATTGTAGTTTCTGAACCTAGAAAAGGATATCGGTTGGCTCAATTTTCAGAAGCTGATATTTATGAAATTTATCCTCTAAGAGCAAAATTAGAATCGTTCGCCTTAGAATTATCAGGAGTTCCGGATAAAAATGCTTTGGAGGAACTAACTGAAATTAATCGAAGAATTATCAATTCTACATCTCCAAAAGAAATAGTTGAATTAGACGAAAGCTGGCATTTATTACTCATTTCAAATTGTAAAAATCAAAGACTTCTAAAAATGATAAAAACCTTACACCGCCAATCCCAACGGTATGAATACGCTTATATGGCGATGAATACAACGGTTGAAAAATCTGGCAATCAACATGAAAATATTATTCTCCAATTACAAAACAGGCAACTTCAAAAAGCCACAGAGTTATTGGCTGAAAATAATTTGGTGGGAATGGATGCACTTATAAATTGGTTGAAATCTGACAATAACTAATCTGAAAATAAATTACAAAAACTAAAAAAATGATGAGATTAAATAAGGTACTATACAGTTTACTATTTTTATGCAATGTGATTCAGATATTTGCTCAGGATACCATCAAGCTTAAGCCTTATATTGAAAATATGAAAACAGTCGATGTTTTCATTGAAGGAAAAAAATACAATTTTCTGTTCGACACAGGAGGTTCCGAAACAATTATTTCTCCAGAAATTGCGAAAACAATTAAGAAAGAAATCTATGGAAGTACAACAGGATTTAGGATGAGTGGAGAAATAATTAAAGCTCAAAAAGCTGATGATATTACACTTTCAATGGGTAATACAAAAATTTTCCACCCGACTGTTGGGATTTGGGATTTGATGAGTATTTTGCCTAAAGACTTTCCGAAAGTTGATGGCGTAATCTCACTCAAATCTTTTATCAACACAATCTTAACCGTTGAACTTTCGAAGAATATTCTAATAATTGAAGATAAAACGTCTGCAAAGAAGGCGATAAAAAGAAAATCACTTTTACCCACAAGATTTGCTAACGGTTTGGAGGGTGCAGAATTAAATATATTTATAGGAATATCAAAACAAAACAAACTCTACTGGTTTCTTTTCGATTCTGGCAATAGTGGACCATTTCTTCTATCAAATGAAAGTGCTGAAGTTTGGCAAATCAAAAAGGAAAATCAAAAAGACAATTATGAAAATAATCCAGAATCAATGTTTGCAATTGGCAGCAAAAATCTAAAAATAAAATCTTTTATACGAGATATTATTTATGATGGCGTTCTGAATTTTGATGCTATCAGTAAATATATTTTTACAATTGACTTTAAAAATAAAGAAGTCTGGATTGAATAAAAACTGAAGATTTTAAATGATAAAAGATGAAATGATATTCTTTTCTAGATCATAATAAACTTATTCAATGAGAGTATTAATTTTTGTTTTTCAATATCTAGGTGTTTTTATTCATCAGAAAAAATTAATATTTTTATCAAAAAATACAAATGCATACAGGAAAACGATATTCGCCTATAGAGTTCTTCAAATGGACTAAGCAAGCTACTTTTTGTCTGTTCATTATCTCATCTATTGCTACGGTTTTATATTACTTCGGATGGAAATTTTTAGCATTACCTTGGCAACCTATTGCTATTATTGCTACTGCGGTGGCTTTTATTGTAGGATTTAAGAATAATGCAAGTTATAACCGTATTTGGGAAGCAAGACAGATTTATGGAGCGATTATTAATGATAGTAGAAGCTTTGCTTATTCTGTTCGGGATGCTTTGGGAGGGAAAGAATCTGATGTAGTTAAAAAGATTTTTTACCGTCATTTTGCCTGGCTGACAGCTTTGAGATTCCAATTAAGAGAACCAAGATCTTGGGAAAATGTCGATAATGATGGTAATTCTAATTTCAGAAAAGGCAGATACGAAATTCCTGAACTTAACTCTAATCTTTCTGATGAATTGAAATCTTTCTTGTCGCCTGAAGAACATCTATATATTCTTTCCAAAAAGAACAAGGCAACACAATTGACAGCTTTGCAGTCTGAAGATTTTGCTAAACTTAAATCGGAAGGAAAAATTAATGATTTCCAATGGACGCTTTTACAACAATCGATTATAAAATTCACGGATAATCAAGGAAAAGCAGAGCGAATTAAAAATTTTCCTTATCCAAGGAATTTTGCCTCAATTACTACATATTTACTTTTTATTTTTGTGGTTCTCGCACCTTTTGGACTTTTGAAAGAAATGGATAAATTAGGCGACGGAACTTTTTTGGAAGGCTTTACAATTTGGTTTAATATTCCTTTTTCTGCAATGATAAATTGGGCTTTTCATACCTTGGACACAGTTGGAGAAAGTTCTGTGAATCCTTTTGAGGGAAGTGCCAATGATATTCCCATTACGCAAATAAGCCGAACGATTGAAATTGATATGAGAGATATGTTGGACGAAAAAGATTTGCCAGCGCCGATTCTTCCTCAGAATAATATTGTACTTTAAGACAATTAAACAAAAAACTCTCCCAATTTGGAAGAGCTTTTTATTAATGAAAGTTTGGATTTAATTTCAAATCATTGAGATCGAGTTGTAATTCTGCTTTACGGATTTCCTCATCATCATAATACTTTTCGCGTCTCATCTGGAAAATATCAATTCTTTGTTTTGCGTAGATTTCTTTTAAAATTTCAGCAAATTTATCAATCTCCTGAGTTGTACAGTTATTACATTCCAAAAGGTCTAATTGATTCTCGGTGTTTTCTGTTTCGATAGAAATCTGGGCGTGATAGTTTTTTAGAAGATTACTTTTACCAATCATATCTCCGTATTGTGAATGGATGTGATTAAGAGCTAATCTGTTTAGTCTTATTTGAATTTGGGCTTCCTGCTGTTCTTGTGGAAGAACGACATCCATGGATGGCATATTCAGTTTTCTCACAATGAAAGGCAATGTCAATCCTTGTACAACTAAGGTTATAAAAATAACAATGAATGTAATCAATAAAATTAAATTCCTGTGAGGAAAAGGACTTCCGTCATCCATCACAAAAGGAATGGAAAGAGCGGTTGCTAATGATACTACACCACGCATCCCGGCCCAGCCAATTACCAGCGGACCTTTCCATCCGGGAGATTGTTCTTTTCTTACTGATTTGAAAAGCCACCTTGGAACAAACGCAGCAGGATAAATCCATAAAAATCTGATAGCAATGACTACAGCACTTATGATAACACCGTACTTGATTCCTTGGATTAAAGATGCTTCTTCTAATCCTCGGATGATTGAAGGAAGAGATAATCCGATTAAGATGAAAACCATAGCATTCATCACGAAAATCACGGTTGTCCAAACGCCTAACATATTGAGGCGTGTATTTCCGTTTTTGAAAATTTCGTGTGATCTGTACGAGATGAAAAGTCCGCCAGTTACAACGGCCATTACGCCTGAAAAATGAAATTGCTCTGCACCCAGATACAAAATGTAAGGCGTCATAATCGTCAAAGCCGCATCAATTGCTGAAGTTGTTGGTAAGTAACGATGAATGACATACATTATTCCGGCTCCAATCAATCCAACTACAATTCCCATACCAGCAACTAAAAAGAATTGTCCAGTAGCCTCGTGCATAGAAAAACTTCCTGTAAGAATAGCTGCCAAAGCAAAACGAAATACAATCAAAGACGAAGCATCATTCACAAGACTTTCGCCTTCCAAAATGCTGATAATTCTTTTTGGAACTGGTAATCCTTTCAAAACAGTTGTTGCCGCAACAGCATCCGGTGGAGAAACGATTCCGCCTAGTAAAAAACCTAATGCTAAAGTGAATCCCGGAATCAATGCCTGAGAAAGATAAGCGATAATTAACGATGTTGCGAATACTAATCCAAAAGCTAGTAAAGCGATTGGTCTTTTCCATTTCCAGAAGTCGTTCCAGGAAGTGTACCAAGCGGCTTCGTATAATAATGGTGGTAAGAAAATCAGGAAAACCAGTTCTGGGTCTAATTCTATCTCGGGAATCCCAGGTAAAAGACTAATGATTAAACCTGCTAAAACTAAAAAGATAGGATAAGCGATTTTCATTTTTTTTGCTACCATTACCATCATAAAAACAGAGAAAAGTAATGCGAGGATCAATAATAAATTATGATGCATTTGAAAAGAAATTAAATTATGTTTTTATTGTAAAAATATAATTCTGCATACTAAAATCCTATAGTTTTCCATAATTAAATAAAAAAATAAAAGTGATAAATTTTGAGATTTGTTTAAAGATTTAATTGTCTGATATTTAAACAATAAAGTAATTGTTTTCTTAGCGATGTTTAATGTCAAAAATAATTACGAATTTTTGTAACAAATGGCAAAAATGAACTACTCATCAAAACTAAATATTACAATCAAAAATGAAAAAGATCTCTCTTAGTGCATTGATGTTGGCTTCATTATTTAATGTTGCTTTTGCACAAACCAAACAAGCTGCTCTGGAGCTTAATTATATGGACACATCTGTGCGTCCTCAAGACGATTTCTACAATTATGTGAATGGAACTTGGATGAAAACTGCAAAAATTCCTGCAGACAAACCAAGTTGGGGTTCTTTTACTCAACTTAGAGAAACGACTGATAATAATTCTTTGGGATTGTTGGATAACATTTTGAAAGAAAAATTCGCAGCTGGCTCAGAAGGTCAGAAAATTCAGGCGCTTTATGAAACCTATATGGATATGAACAAGCGTAATGCTGATGGACTTAATCCTATTAAAGCTGATTTAGCGAAAATTGATGCGATTAAGAATCTGAATGATTTACAAAAATATCTTGCCGAAGCAACTAAGAGAAGTGATAATGCTTTTTATGGCTGGGGCGTAGATGGCGATCTTAAGAATTCTAAAATGAATGCGGTTTACCTTGGTGATGCATCATTTGGTCTTGGTAGAGATTATTACCAAAAAGAATCTCCAAAGAATGCTGAAACTATCGCTGAATATAAAAAATATGTCGCTAAAGTTTTAACCGAAATTGGTTATAAAAATGCAGATGTTGCTGCCGGACAAATTGTTGATTTCGAAAAGAAAATGGCAAAGACATTATTGACGAATGAGCAAATCCGTGATGCTAATCTTCAGTACAATCCTAAGACTTTACCAGAACTTAAAACTTTGGTGAAAAATATTGATCTTCCAAAATATCTTGCTGAAGTTGGTGTGAAAACGGATAAAGTAATCATTGGCGAGATTAACTATTATAAAAATCTTGATACTTTCTTAACTGAGAAAAATATTCCTTTGATTAAGGATTATCTTAAATTTCACTTGACTTCTGGAAGTGCAGGTTATCTTAATCAGAAATTGGACAATATGAAGTTCGATTTCTACAGCAAATATCTTCAAGGTCAGCAAGAGCAAAGAGCACTTAACAAAAGAGCTTTATCTCTAATCAACAGTGTTCTTGGAGAAGCATTCGGAAAAGTTTATGTTGAGAAATATTTCACGCCAGAAGCTAAAGCTCAAATGTTGACTTATATAGATTATCTAAAGAAAAGTTTCGGTGTTCATATCAATGGCTTGACTTGGATGTCTTCTACAACTAAGCAAAAAGCACTTGAAAAATTAAACAAATTTACAGTGAAGATTGCTTATCCGGACAAATGGAAAGACTATTCTAAACTGGTTCTGAAGTCTGATAAAGACGGCGGTTCTTTATATTCAAATTTAAAGAATGTAGAAAGCTGGCATTATGACAAAGAAATAGAAAAAGTAGGAAAACCAGTTGATAAAACAGAGTGGGGAATGTCTCCACAAACGGTGAATGCTTACTACAACCCGGTAAATAACGAAATAGTTTTCCCTGCTGCAATTCTTCAACCGCCTTTCTTCAATCCAGATGCTGATGCTGCGGTTAATTTTGGCGGAATCGGAGCGGTTATCGGACACGAAATGACACACGGTTTTGATGATAGTGGTGCACAGTTTGACGGTGATGGAAATTTGACGGATTGGTGGACTGCTGAGGATAAAACTAACTTCGAAAAAGCAACAAAAAGTTTAGCTGCTCAGTACGACAAGTATGAACCTGCAAAAGATGTTCACGTGAATGGAACCTTTACTAATGGGGAAAATATCGCAGACTTAGGTGGTGTTAATATCGCTTATGATGCATTGCAAATGTATCTTAAAGATAAAGGAAATCCAGGCAAAATTGATGGCTACACGCCGGATCAGAGATTTTTCTTAAGCTGGGCAACAGTTTGGAGAACTTTATCAACAGATAAATATTTAACTAACCAAGTTAAGACAGATCCGCACTCTCCAGGATTCTTCAGAAGTTTTGGACCTTTGGTTAATACGGAAGCTTTCTATAAAGCATTCGATGTTAAAGAAGGCGATAAGCTTTACAAGAAACCAGAAGAAAGAATTAAAATCTGGTAATATATTTCTTATAAAAAAATACCCTATGTTTTCATAGGGTATTTTTTTATTTAATTTTTAAGTTTTCAAAAGACTAAAGTGTTACTTCAAAGTTTGATGTAAAAAGATAATTTGTATTAAAAGAATGTAATCTTTCTTCATAGAATAGTAAGCTTGTTGAGTAATAATTGCAGGTTTACTTTTAATGACATAAAAAGTCCATTTCGTTTAACGAAATGGACTTGAATTTTATAATTCTAAAGAATTACTTTTTGATGAATTTCTGAGAAGAAGTACCTTCTGCAGTTGTAACTTTAATTAAGTAAACACCATTTTGTAAATTTCTAACATCTACTTGGTTATCTGTTAGTGTTGCTTTTACAGATTTTCCAGAGATATCATAGATTTGAATAGCATCAATCTTTGCTTTAGTATCAAACTTCAAATAATCTGATGTTGGATTAGGATAGATAGAGAAAGTAGCTTTGGTACTCGTCACATCATTTACTGCCAATAGATCAACGGTATTTGTAGCTTTTAATTTAATGTTATCAAAAATTATATTAGCTGCAACTGAATTTGCTGTTACTGTAGTGTTTGGTACTGCTTGTACCTGTATATTTCCTAAATCTGGATTGCTACCAGCTGCTTGACCTTGATAAAATTCATCTATAACAATCGCACCAGTTGCTTCATTGATGATTTTATAGGAAATCTCTCCTGTCGCAGAATCCCACGCTAATCCGACTTTATACCAAGTATTTGCTTGTAATGCTGCATTGAAAGTGTAACCCCAGTTACCAACTTCCTGGCCGGTTTGCCCATTAATATCTGCTGGATCCGAATAAGCGATAAGCGTATGTTGTTTGGTAGCCATATTCAAGGCAAAACCTATCAAAAATTTATTTGCTACACCATCTACAAGATATACTCTTCCTGTATTTTGAGAAGTGCTAGTTGCACCACTGAAAATATCAAATTCGTATTGAAGAATATCATTTCCTGATGTTCTTGTGCTCCAAACGGATGTCAGTTTATTGTTTTGTTGTATTTGTTTGGTACCTGTAGCACTTGCAGAACCGAGAATAGATAATACGTTTCCATGTGCTGCTGTATTAGTTTGAACTTGAAAATTACTGGCAGCAGAGTTGGATGCTGTTGTTGCCGCGGTTGTATACCATCCTCCTTGTCCAGGAGTAGTTCCGGTAATGTCTGTTCCAAGATTTCCAACTGTAGAAGATTCAAAGTTATCTTGATAAACTAATTGTCCAAAAAACAGTGATGAGGATGATGCCAAAAGGCAAGAGAATAGAATTTTTTTCATAATATTATAAATTTATTTAAACTGATACGAATATAAAAATTTTTTTTAATCTGAAGAAGCATATTAACACTTAAAGTTGATTTAAGTTATTAAAATAAAAAGCCACCTCAAAAAGAGGTGGCTTTTTATTTTAATTAGGTTTTAAATTATTTTTTGATAGCTTTGAAAGTTTTAACGCTTCCGTCTTCCATCTTAAGGTTTACGATATATAAACCTGTTTTGAGGCTAGAAAGGTTAAGTTCTGCTGCTGGAGCAAGAGATTTAACTTCTCTACCAGAGATATCATTTACAGAAACTGATTTAACACCTTTTACATCAGAGATATTAAGAACATCTGTGAATGGGTTAGGATAAACAGAGATACTAGCTTTATTAATGTCATTTACAGCCAGATATTGTCTGTAATCAATGGTGTAGTCTTCGGCTTGTCCGTTACCTACGTCCGAGCAAGGGGTAGACAGGGCATTATGAATAACTGTTCCACAAAAATTGTACTTTATTCTCATCCTTTTTTGACCAACAGAAACACCAGATGGAACAGTAATGTTGCCTGTAAATGTCGCAATATTTGAAGAGCTTACAGTCGTTGTTCTGTTCATTGTCTCGGTTGTATTAAAATATGATTCTCCTGCGTCGTCAAAATCGCCATCATTATTCCAATCAATATATATGGTTGAAGCCCATCCGTTATTAGCAAGAGCAATCCCCTCTATGGTAAAAGGTATTGTAGTAACATTGTTATTAACAGCAAAAACTGTATTTACAAAGCTTTCGTGTGGGCTGAAAGTACCAATAGTTGTAGCTGCATTATCAGAAGTGTTGGTAATCCCATTGAAAGTTACAGACTTGATTGGAGCTGTTTGAGTAGGAGCTGTAGATACCAATGGTCCACAATAAGGCGAGAAAGTGTTTGCTCCTGTTGTGAAAGTTGTTTCTGTACAGCCAGTAGCACTTCCTAAACTATTTGTTGGAGTCACACTAACATAAAGAAGTGTATTTTGAGGAAAAGCTGTTGCTGCTGTAGGAGTATATGAATTAGTTGTTAATGTTGTTGATAAAACATCAGAAGCTCCGGCTGCAGTTCCTATTTTAAGTATATAAGCTTGTGCATTAGCTACATTTGGCCAGCTTAATGTTGATCTTACAGGAACATTAGTAGCTGCATTGGCTGGACTTGACAGTGTTGTACAGGAAGGGACAGCTGTAACCTGTTGTATTATAGATACATTGTCTAAAAATACGTAGTTGCCATTACTATTATTTGCACTTGTACTAGTAGTTGTAATTCTTAACCTAAAATCTCCTGTTATCAACCCATCTGGTATAGTTGCTGTAATGTTTTGACAAGATGCTGTAGCTCCATTATATGGAATAGTAGAAAGGGTTGTAAAGGTAGTTCCTGTTGCCGCAGTGGAATATGAAATAATAATATTTCCAGTTAAAGCCCCAGTGCTGCCATTTGTGAGAGCATCATCTATCTGGTAGTCAAATTTGATGTCTATTTGTTTCCCATTTGCTGTTATAGCGGCAGGCTTAGTGTAAGTTAACGTTGCTGTTTTGGAGGCTGCTGTTGTAGTGAAAAGTAATACACCATAAGCATTGTCTGTTCCAGTACAACCAGCATTAGTATAAATGCCACTATAGCTTGCTGGTGTATAGCCTCCGGACCCTGCCCAAGTAGAAGGAAGGGTTCCTTCAAAGTTCTCATTGACTGTAATTTGAGCGTTGGCCCCAATTCCAAATGCTATAAAGCACGATAGTAAAAATTTATTCATAATTATTAATTATTTAACGATAGCAAATCTAATAATAATTTTCAATTATTTAATAAATATCCAATTTATTTTAAAATAATTTATGGAATTCAGTATTTATATAGGTATATAAAAAAACCGCCTCTATTGAGACGGTTTAGATTAAATAGATTACTACTATTTTTTGATAGCTTTGAAAGTTTTAACGCTTCCGTCTTCCATTTTAAGGTTTACAATGTATAGACCAGCTTTTAAGTTAGAAAGGTTAAGTTCTGCTGATGGAGCAAGAATTTTAACTTCTCTTCCAGATACATCGTTTATAGATACAGATTTCACACCTTTTATATCAGAGATTTTAAGTGTATCTACGAATGGATTTGGATAAACAGAAATGTCAGATTTGTTAATATCAGAAACTGCTAATGTGCCCATGCAAATAACACTTCTTGTGTGTGATGTTGAAGAATCTGTAGCTCCAGAACATGTGGAATTCGTGTGGCTGTAGAACCTTAATACTCCTGTTGTAGTTGCAGTATAAGTTACTGAGTTTGTGCCAGAAGCTAATCCAACAGGAGTTGTATTATCGGTTGCAATTGTGATATAATATCCATTTTTAAGTAATATATCAAATTTATAGGTTCTTCCCGCTACAACATTAACTGTTGAATATTCACCTGCATAAGCAGTTGTTCTAGTAACAGCAGTTGTTCCGTTACAAGTAGATGGTGTTAGATTACCATAAACTAAATTAGGGGCAGTTGTGCAATATGAAGCAGCGGCAGTAGTGAAACTGAATTCATTACATCCCGTAGCGCTTCCGATATCATTTTTAGGTACTACTCTCCAGTAATAAGTTGTAGATACGGCTGTTGGTGCAGTAGTGGATGTTCCGGCAACAGTTGCAAGTAAAGTTGTAGGGTTTGGACTTGTTCCAAAATATACATCGTAACTGCTTACAGTGCCTCCGGTAGTTGGTGCTGTCCAAGATAGTGTAGTAGAGCCTGGAGGAACTGCTGTATTGCTGTTTGTTGGAGATGTTAATGTAGCGCAATTTGGAGCAGTTGTTGCAGGCGCAGTATTTGTTACTTTAAAATCATCTATATTTAGTGCAAATTGGTCATCAGAAGTACATCGGATTGCAATATAGATTTGTTGTCCTTTATATGTTGATAAATCATAAGTGTATTCATGATATGTAACATCTGCTGGTGTAACTATAACAGGAGAGATAGCTGTGAAATTTGCTATATCAGTCCCTGTGGTTGATACGAAGACCTGAAATTTCTCCAAACCATAAGAAGAGTTAGCGGATTTTGCCCAAAAACTAACTGCTGAAGTTCCTGTTGCAACCATGCTGATTTTAGGTGAAATCAACCAGTCGTCATTCCAAGGGGAAGAAGTTGCATTAAAGCAAACAAGATTTTTGTCACCAGTTCTGGCGGAGAATCCAACCCCAGATGCAGGAACAGTAGCTGAAGCATTAAAAACCTGATAAGATTTTGCAACTCCTGAGTTTGGGAAAACAACAGCGGATCCACCAGAGGTAATACCATATGTTGTCTTAAGATCAATGTCTTTTAAAGTCCAGCTACCAATATCAGAAATAGCAAAATCTGTATAGCTTTCAAAGCTGTCTTCAAAAACCACTGTTGTTTGTGCGCTGGCGCAAATTCCAATTGCTACAAAGCAGGATAGTAAAATTTTCTTCATAATTATTTAATTTATATTAATCAAGCAAATGTAATAATTGTTATTTAATAAAATGCAGTTTTTTTTATTGATAATTTATTTATTTTAAATAATTAATAAATTTTAGATTGGTTTATGTTTTTAAAAACATAAAAAAAATCTACTTTATATTTATAAAGTAGATTTTTTTTGCTAATAGTTGTTTTTGTTGTTTATTATTTAACTAATATGCAGCAATGTTATGTTAATTTTAAAAATTTAATTTAATTCAAAAAAACCTCATAATTATTAATCTGATGAATGACTTCCAATAGATTTTCATTAATATTAATCTTGTGCTGCATAGAAACAACTTCTAATACAGATTCGTCTTCCGGATTTTTGATAAAGAAATTAAGCTTTTGCTCGCCTTGATTTTGAATAATATTTTCTCTGAAAAACTCAATGTCAGATTGTCGTAATGAATCCAATGGAACTACAACAGACAAGCTTTTAGCAAATTTTTCAAAAGCTTCTTTCAACTCCAGAACTTCATTCACATTCACAAAAACGCGTCCGTCTTTACCTTGCGAATATTTGATTTTCATAATGACAAATCGCTGAACTTCCAATTTGTCTTTCAATCGCATATAATCTCTATCTCCCAAACGGAAAGAGTAGGAGCCAGTATAATCTTCAAGCATAACGAAGGCTACTTTTTCTCCACTTCGGAAACCGTCCGCAACACGATATTCGGTAATCAATCCGGCAACTGTATATTCCTTAGTATTGTCTTTTTCATTCATTTTATCTTTCCAGCTTTTCTTTTCTTCAAAAAGTTCTGCTGTTTTTGGAGGAAAAGCCAAATCTTTGAAAGCTTCCACTTCATCCAAATTCAAAAAGTTAAAATTTCCTTTTGGCTCTGCTTTTTTCGTTGATTCTTCAATAATTTCTTCTTCTTCTAGGCCAGAATCATCAGAAACAACAATGTCTGGAACTTCCTCATCGGGAGAACTGTCTTTTTCTAAAATTGGAGCGACTTCTTCCAAAACAGGCAAATCATCTTTTTTCTCTTCCAGAACTGCTTTTTTAGACAAAACACCTTGCATAAATTGGAATTGATATTTGAACTCATCCAAAGGATGCGCAGAAAGATAGAAACCAATGATTTCTTTTTCTTTATTTAGCTTGTGCATATTTGGCCATTCAGCACAAGGTAGAAGTTTGGGTTGTTCAATTTGAACTTCTTCCGCAAAATCAGCAAAAAGCGAATTATCCATTTCGTTTTTACTGTCTTGGAAACTTTGTCCATATCTGGAAAGTCTTTCAATATTGGTTCTTCCTGATTGGTCTATATCGAAATATTGCCCTCTGTGATAAGAATCCAATTCGTCAAAAGCGCCAGCAGTTATTAAACTCTCCGCAACTCTTTTATTAACTTGCGAAGGCGGAATTCTCTCAAAAAAATCGTAGATGTTTTTGTATCTTCCATTTTGTCTAATTAAAGTAATCGCTTCACTTGGGCCTTCTCCAATTCCTTTGATTGCTCCTAATCCAAATCTGATTTGTCCTTTCTCATTTACAGAGAATTTATATTGAGATTCATTCACATCAGGTCCCAAAACATCTACACCAATCGCTTTACAATCTTCCATAAACATTGTGATAGAAGCGGTGTTGTTAATGTTGTTACTCATTACACTCGCCATATATTCCGCTGGATAATTGGCTTTTAAGTAAGCCGTTTGATAAGCAATCCAAGCATAACAAGTGGAGTGAGACTTGTTGAAAGCATACTCTGCAAAGGCTTTCCAGTCATTCCAAATTTTCTCAAGTCGTTCTTCATTAAGATTGTTTTTTCTTCCACCTTCTATGAATTTCGGATACATTTTATTAAGGACGTCAATCTGCTTTTTACCCATCGCTTTTCTCAAAGTATCGGCTTCACCTTTTGTAAAGTTGGCGAGTTTCTGAGACAGGAGCATTACCTGTTCCTGATAAACTGTAATTCCGTAGGTTTCTTCAAGGTATTCTTCAAGTTCTGGTAAATCGTAAATGATTTCTTCGGTTCCGTGTTTTCTGTTGATGAAATTCGGGATGTATTTAATTGGACCTGGACGATACAAAGCGTTCATTGCAATCAAATCGGCAAAAACTGTAGGTTTTAGTTCACGCATATATTTTTGCATTCCCGGACTTTCATATTGGAAAATCCCGATTGTTCTTCCGTCCTTAAATAATTGATAAGTTTTTGCGTCATCAAGAGGAATTTCATCTGGGTCAATATCGATTCCGTGACGTTCTTTCACAAGTTTCACCGCATCTTTTATAATGGTCAAAGTTCTTAATCCCAAGAAATCCATTTTCAAAAGACCAGCATCTTCTGCCACCGAGTTATCGAATTGAGAAACCAAAATATCAGCATCTTTCGCCGCAATCGTAATTGGAACCAGATTGCTCACAGGTTCTGGCGTAATAATTACACCACAAGCATGAATTCCTGTATTTCTGATACAGCCTTCCATCTTTTTAGCACTGTCCAAAACCGAAAACCTAGAGTCGTTTTGGTCGCTGAGAATGGCTTTCATCTCATCCACCAATTGTTGGTCTTCAGGTTTCAGTTTGTCGTATTTTGAAAGGGCTTTGGCAATATTCATTCCTGGACTTGGCGGGATTAATTTCGCAATCATATTCGTTTCCGGAATCGAAACATCCAGAACTCGACCAGCATCTTTAATCGCAGATTTTCCTCCTAAAACGGAGTAAGTGATAATCTGTGCCACTTGTTCCTGGCCATATTTTTCAACTACCCATTTGATGATTTTATCTCGGCCTTCATCATCAAAATCTATATCAATATCAGGCATCGAAACCCTTTCCGGATTCAAAAATCTCTCGAAAAGGAGGTCATATTTAATTGGGTCAACATTGGTAATACCGATACAGTAAGCAACCGCGGAACCAGCAGCAGAACCACGACCGGGACCGACCCAAACACCCATATTTCGGGCTTCATTACAGAAATCCTGAACAATTAAGAAATATCCTGGATAACCAGTGTTTGCAATAACTTCCAATTCGAAGTCTAAACGTTCTTTAATTTCAGGAGTGATTCCGGTTTCTTTATATCTTCTGTTTGCGCCTTCGTAAGTCAAATGCGTCAAATAAGCCATTTCGCCACGTTTTCCACCATCAATATCATCTTCCGGATTAACGAATTCTGCAGGAATATCAAACTTAGGAAGTAAAACATCACGTTTCAAAGTGTAGGGTTTGAATTTTGCTAAAAACTCATCATAAGCTTCAAAAGCGTCTGGATAAGCGAGAAAAGCAGATTTCAGTTCTTCTGAATTTTTGATATAATATTCATCAGTGGTTAAACCTTTTCTTTTTCCGAAACCTTTCCCAATTGGAGTGGATAATTTCTCTCCATCTTTGATACAGCCTAAAATATCCTGAATGTTGGCATCACTTTTATCAGTATAAAAAGTTTCATTTTGTGCCAGGATTTTCACATTGTATTTGTCAGCGAATTGAAGTAAAACTTCATTCAAGTGTTCTTCTTCAGGCAAATTATGATTTTGGATTTGAACATAAAAATCATCGCCAAATTCATCTTTCCACCATTGGAAAAGCTCTTCTCCTTTTTGTTCTCCGATATTCAAAATTGTGCTTGGAATATCGCCATTGATTCCCGATGTTAAGGCAATCAAACCTTCTTTGTATTGCGCAATCAGTTCTCGGCTGATTCTTGGGACTCCAAAATAAAATCCTTTCTGGAAACCGATACTGGAAAGTTTAACTAAGTTTTTATAACCATTAAAATCCTTTGCCAGCAAAACGACTTGCGTTCTTCTGTCGGGATCGTCTTTGGTAAATTGCTTTTGTTCATATCTTTCCGAAATATAAAATTCTGAGCCAACAATTGGAATCAGCTGGCTGGAATCTGGCTCCTCTTCATTGAATTCTTCTCCTTTTTCTTCTGCCTCAGCTTTTTTGGCTAAATATTCCTTATGCTTTTTTGAAACTGCTGAATTAGCACCTTCAACTGCCGTAACAAATTTGAAAGCCCCCATCATATTTCCAATATCTACAATGCCAACAGCGGAAAAATTATCGTCTTGTGCTTTTTTGATAAGATCATTAATACTCGTTGTCGCAGTCAGAGTTGAGAAAACAGTGTGATTATCAAAATTGAAATAGTTGCCTAAATCAATTTCGTCAATATTCGCAATGTCGGCCTGTTTCTTTTTGTTGTTGAAACTTGCGACTTGTCTTCTAATAACAATTCCGAAAGGTTTAATCGGATTTAGATTGAGCGTTTGAAATTCCTTTAATTGATCTTCACTGATTTTCAAAACCTCAGTTGGAATCACGCCAATTCTCATCATTTCGAAGAAAACCTGCGCAGTCGCGTTCACATCGGCTGCCGCATTGTGTGCTTCATCGAATTTGTGTCCGTATAATTTTTCGTAAAGTTCTTCAAGCTTCGGAGATTTGTATCTTCCGCCTCGCCCGCCTTCCAGTTTACAATAATCTGTTCCCAAAATCATTGTGTCGGCTTTTGGCTTTTCCTGCAGATTATCTTTGATGTTTTTCCGGTAAAATTCTGCGCCGACAATATTGTAATCAAATTCTACATTGTGTCCGGAAACAACTCTTACATTTTCCAGAGCTTTAGAAAATTCTTCCAAAATCTCTTGCAAATCACGACCTTCCTCATTCGCTATTTTAGTCGTAATTCCGTGAATTCTTGCAGCGTTGAAAGGGATGTCGTAACCTTCTGGTTTGATGATGTAATCTTGGTTTTCGATTAGGTTTCCGTTGTCATCGTGGATTTGCCAGGCAATCTGAACCATTCTTGGCCAATTGTCTGAATCTGAGAGCGGAGCGTTGAAATTTTTGGGTAAACCAGTGGTTTCTGTATCGAAAACTAAATACATTAAAATAGAATTTTGTGTAAAGTTAAGGTTTTAATAAGAGAAAAAAAATGGATACAAAGTCCGATTTTGTTAATTGTTCATAAAAAAGTTAATGCTGGTTAAATGTCTTTTTTCAGTAAGAATTAAATCTAATTTTGAAGAAAAATAGCCTTTGAAAAAACTTTTATTAGTTACTTTTTTATTCATTTCTAATTTTATTTTTTCTCAACAGATTAGAGGAAGAATTGTCTCTGATTCTGTAGCTGTGAATCAGGTTTTGGTTGTTAATATCAATTCTCAGGAAAAAACTTATTCTGATTCCAAAGGTCAATTTTTAATTAATGCCAATATTAATGATGAACTTCGGTTTGTAAAATCTGGTTACGAACGTAAAGTGATTAATGTGGAAAATGATGATGAATTGCTCATTAACATCGTGAAATTAGCTGTTGAAATAGAAGAGGTTGAAGTCAAGAAACAATTGAGTGGAAATCTTAGCAAAGATTCCAAATTATTTGATGAAAATAAAAAGAAAATTACACTTAATAATGATTTGAAAGTTTATTTCAAAGCGCCTTCCAGTGCAGAAGTTCTTAATGCAAAGCCTGGCGAATTTGTACAGCCAGTTGGAGGAGGAATTAGTTTTGGAAAGATTGATGATAAATGGGTCTTGACCGATTTTGTAGAATGGATCAGAGAAAATTTGAGAGATGAATATTTTACATCGATGGGATTAGATGTTTCTGAAATCAATTCATTTTTACATTACTCGTTGAGAACATTTAACACCAGAAATATTCTGAAATATGGTTTTTGTGATGAGCAGGATGTCGGGAATTTGAAGCTTCATTTTGAGGAAAAATTGAAGGATTTCAAAAAGTAACAGTTAATTTTTATAAAAAAGATTTATACGTTATGGTTTTTTTATCTTTGCAAAAACAATCCTAATGAAAAGAATTTTATTCAGTATAAGTTTTATATTTTCATTTTATTTTTCTAATGCTCAGGATCTTAAACTGAAGAATGAGTTCACTCAGCAAAGATTAAATAATGAAAATAAATTAGATTCTTATTTCTCAAAATCCACTGCAAAATATTCTCAAAAAGAAAGAGACAGCCTTAAGAAAAATCTTGCAGGTTTTGCTGCAGGCCAGATTCCTGTTTTTTATTCAATTGAAGAAACCAGTGCCAATGCGACTGCAAATGTCGATGAATTACAGGCTGGAACAGTTTCCGGAATTACATCTCCTTTGACGGGAAACGGAATCAAATTGACTGTTTTTGACGCTGGTCTTATTTTAAGTACGCACGAACAGTTTGCTACCGGAAGAGCTATTAATAAAGAAGCTACAACTGAAGCTCAGCATTTTCATGGAACCAATGTCAATAGTATTTTGATTGGGAATGGTATAGAAACAGGTAATTTTACACAATCCAGCGTTTCTTATCCAAAAGCTAATGCAAAGGGGATTTTGCCACAAGGAACTATTGATAATTATATGTTTGGAGCGACGGCTTTGGGCAATAATTATGAAAAATTGGCTAGTTTACCCAATCTTAATATTTCCAACCATTCCTATGGAACCAATTACGGTTGGAATAAACCAAACACTTCCAATACTTATTACTGGTACGGAAATTACGATTTGAACCATACAGATACTTATGCTGGTGCTTACGGAGATAACGATTATAACTTTGATAAAATTGTCTATTCTCAACCGCAACAGATTATTGTCAAATCAACTGGAAACTATTATAATATTGGACCTAATGCGTCGTCTGTAAAATACAGGTATAATTTTGCAACTAGCAGTTGGGTTACTTTTGGGGCTAATGATGAGGTGCCACCAGCTAACTGTAGTCAGGGAAATAATTGTATTTACTTTGGTTCCTTGGCAAAGAATATTATTACAGTTGGGGCAGTTAATCAATTAACGACAGCTAATCATAAATATACTCAGGCAAGTGATGTTGTAAAGGGAAGTTTCAGTAGTGCTGGTCCAAGAAAAGACGGAGCGGTAAAACCAGATCTTTCGGCGGTTGGAGTAGATATGATTATGGCCAATTATACTACTGCAAATCCAAATGCAACTAATCTTTATGTTGTAAATTTTGGAACTTCTTATGCTGCTCCAATGGTTTCCGGAATTGCTGGTGCACTGACTCAAATCGAAAGAAATATTTCTGGAAACAGCAGTTTTATTTTCAATGTTGATGAGATGAAAGCGTTGTTGACCCATACAGCGAATGAAGCGGGAAGACCGGGACCAGATGTTTGGTACGGTTGGGGTTTGGTAGATGCAAAGAAAGCAGCTCAGGTTTTAGTTAATAGACTGGATGAAGATGCTTATTTAGAAAAACAAACTTTGACATCAGGGCAACCTTTCACAAAACAAATCAAAGCAACTGGAACAGAACCTTTGAAGGTGAGTATCTCTTGGGTTGATCCTGCTATCACGCCATTTACAAGTGATACAGATCTTCAAAATAATCATACTTCCAGGATTGTGAATGATCTTGATCTTAGGGTAGTGGAAGTTGGCTCTGGTACAATCTATTATCCTTGGAGACTTGATATTAATGATCCTAATGCCAATGCTACAAAAGGCGATAATACAGTAGATAATGTAGAACAAATTGTGATTGATAATCCAACAACAAATGGAATCTACAGAATTGAGGTTAATAATAAAAACTCTATTGTGAATCAAGAAGGAAATGCAGCAACTCAAAATTTTGCTTTGATAGCTACTGGAACTAAGAAAATAACTTTAGCAGCCAATGATTCAAGTAAAGAAGAAGTTAAAATTTATCCTGCAAAAACAAAAGATATAATCAATGTCAGTGTGCCAAATGATATCGAGAGAATTGCTCTTTTTGATATGAATGGGAAACTGATTTTTGAAAATACAAAGACTTCAAAATTTCAAGTTATCAGTCTTAATAAGTTTACAAGCGGTGTTTACATCATTACTGTGAAAACAAAATCTGGAATTGTATCTAAGAAAATTATCAAAGAATAAATTCTTGATAAATCAAAATAAAAAAGCCATCGAAATTTCGATGGCTTTTTGTTTTATAATTACTACAAATTAGATTGTAGATAATCTCAATGTATTGGTTTTTCCGCCGTTATGAACTGGCATTGCATTTAGATTCACAACAAAATCGCCTTGCTCTACAAATCCGTAATTGTGCGTCAGCATATTCACTTGGATTACAGTCTCGTCAGTTGATTTTTGCATATCATAATAGAAAGCTCTAACGCCCCAAAGAAGGTTCAACATCGTAATCACACGTTTGTTGTTACTGAAAACGATGATGTGAGAAGAAGGTCTGTGTGCAGAGATTTGGAATGCAGTATAACCAGAACTTGTTAAAGTTACAATAGCTTCAGATCCTGTTGATTTTGCAATATCTACAGCAGAACGACAAACTTTATCAGTGATAAAACGCTCATCTACACAGTTGATTTTTTCTTCGATAACGTGGTTTAGTTTTGAATATAAAGCTGTCTTTTCGATATTCTTAACGATTTTAGCCATATTTCTAACCACATCTACAGGGTATTTTCCAACAGAAGTTTCTCCGGAAAGCATTACTGCATCAGCTCCGTCAAGTACAGAGTTAGCAACGTCATTGACTTCCGCTCTTGTTGGTGTCAAACTAGTAATCATTGTTTCCATCATTTGGGTAGCAATGATAACCGGCTTAGCATAAAGTCTAGCTTTATTTACCAAGTTTTTCTGGATAACAGGAACTTGCTCCATTGGAACTTCAACACCTAGATCTCCTCTTGCAACCATTAGACAGTCACATTCCATCAAAATTTCATCGATGTTTTTCACACCTTCTGGCTTTTCGATTTTAGCAATGATTGGTGTTTTCGTTTTGTTGGTTGGATGTTTTGCCATCAATTCTTTCAAATCGATGATATCCTGTGCATGACGCACGAATGACAAAGCGATCCAATCAAGCTCAAGATCCAACATAAAGTTAGCATCCTCGATATCTTTTTCTGTCAAAGCAGGAAGAGAAACATTGGTATTAGGAAGGTTAACGCCTTTTTTAGAACTCAATGGTCCACCTTGGATTGTTTTAGCTCTTACTGTATCTAAATTATTAGTTTCAATAACTTCAAAAACCAATTTTCCATCATCAATCAAGATTCTTTCCCCAACTTTTACATCCTGAGGGAACTTCTCATAAGTCATATAAACTTTAGTCGCATCGCCCTCCATCTTTTCGTTTGTGAAAGTAAGAACGTCTCCCGGGTTAAGGAAAGAACCTTCTTTTACTACACCAACTCTTAATTTTGGACCTTGCAAATCTCCTAAAATAGAGACTGAGTAGCCATATTCTTTATTGATTTCACGAATTATCTCAACATTTCTTTTCACCAATTCGTAATCGGCGTGAGAAAAATTAATTCTAAATACATCAACACCAGCTTGTATCATCTGTATCATCGTCTCCTTGCTAGAAGTAGCAGGGCCTAGTGTTGCAATGATTTTTGTTTTTTTTAGGTTTTTATTCATAATATTGAATTAATTGATAAAGTTCTTCTTCAGAACTCAGTGAATATTCCTGAATTTGAAATACGAAATTTTCCGGGAGCAAAATTAATGAAAAATCCGCAAACATATCGGAATTTGTAAGGATGTAATCTACATCTTGGTGTAGATTTAGTAAAAATTTAATATTTGATTCATCTGAAAAAAGTTGATTTTGAACTTTTTTTTCTATAGATAAAATCGATTTGTTGGAAATAAAGCTGTAACAGTTTTTTGAATATCTGTCATAAGCTTGATAACGAGAAAATTGATGATCAAAATATTCACCTTTGATGTATATATCATCAATTCTTTTGAAATTAAAATCATTGGTCTTATTGAGTAAAAAAAACAATTCGTGCTCTGGGATTGTTTTTACAAGTCGAATCAATCCTATGACGATCTCCGTGTGATCTTCTTCTAGCTTAAGAAATTGTTTTTTGACCTTCAATAATATTCTCTTTTTTACTCAAAACATAAAAAGCTCGTTGTGCTGCTTTTTCCTCGGCTTTCTTTTTAGAACTTTCTACGGCATTCGCTATCTTTTCGTTGTGCAACCAAACGTGACAGCGGAAAACGGTCACTTTATTAGGTTGGAATTCTTCGCAAGTCTCATACTTGATCGGAACTTTTTTCTTCTGGCTCCATTCCAATAGCAGTCCTTTGTAGCTGATGATTTTATTTTCCAATTTATTGATTGTGGAAGGCGTAAGAATCCTGTCTAAAACAATTTTCTTGCAAAATTCATAATCAATATCCAGATAAATAGCGCCAATCAAAGCCTCCAAAAGATTTCCGGAAATGTTTTCGCTCAGAATCGTTTGGCTTGTATCTGCTTGCAATAACGAACTTAATTTCAGATCTTCTCCAAGTTTGTTAAGATTTTTCCTGTTAACAATTTTGGACTTCATCTGCGTGAGAAATCCTTCATTTTCATTAGGATAAGCCTGAAAAAGATGACAAGAAATAATGGTTCCTAAAACAGAATCCCCTAAAAACTCTAGACGTTCGTAATTTTTTTTATTCGTACTTTTTGAAGAAGATTTTAAAGAAAATGCCTCTTTAAAGATTTCTAAATTATGAATGTTGTATCCAACAATTTCAGAAATTTTTTTGCGAAAAAGAATATCTTTTTCCGAAAGTTTTTGTGCTCTGTTTTTTGGAAGTAATTTTGAAAAATAACTTTTCAACTCCATAAAAACATATTATATTTTTTTGAAAAGAACACAAGCATTGTGACCTCCAAAACCAAAAGTATTACTCATAGCAATGTTAACATCTTTCTCAACAGCAGTGTTGAATGTGAAGTTAAGTCTGCTGTCGATTTTTTCATCGTCAGTAAAATGATTGATTGTAGGCGGAACAATACCGTGAATAATAGTGTGTAAAGCAGCAATAGCTTCTATAACACCAGCGGCACCCAATAGGTGACCAGTCATTGATTTTGTAGAATTGATCTGAATATCAAAAGCGTGCTCTCCGAATAATTTTGCAATGGCATTGGATTCTGCGATATCTCCTAATGGAGTAGATGTACCGTGCATATTGATATGATCTACTTCGTCAGCAGTTACACCAGCATCTTCCAAACAATTTTTCATTACCAGATAAGCGCCTAATCCTTCAGGATGTGGTGCGGTCATATGATGTGCATCAGCACTCATTCCGCCACCAGCTAATTCTGCATAGATTTTTGCTCCTCTTTGTTTTGCGTGCTCATATTCTTCAAGAATGATACATCCAGCGCCTTCTCCTAATACAAATCCATCTCTGTCTTTGTCAAAAGGTCTTGAAGCTGTTTTTGGATCATCGTTTCTTGTAGAAAGGGCGTGCATCGCGTTGAAGCCTCCCATACCGCTTGCTGTAACAGCAGCTTCTGATCCTCCGCAAACGATTACATCTGCTTTACCAAGGTTGATAAGCATTTTAGCATCAATCAAAGCATTGGCAGATGATGCACAAGCTGAAACTGTTGTGTAGTTTGGACCGTGGAAACCATATTCGATAGAGATATTACCTGGTGTGATATCTGCAATCATTTTTGGAATAAAGAAAGGATTGAATCTTGGAATACCATTGGACTCAGCAAAACCTAAAACTTCTGTTTCAAAAGTTTCCAGTCCGCCAATTCCAGATCCCCAGATTACACCTACACGATCTTTGTTAACATTATCTTCTATAAGTCTGCTGTGAGCGATAGCTTCTCTAGCGGCAATTTGTCCGAACTGAGAGTTTCTATCCATTTTTTTTGCCTCTTTCTTATCGAAATAGTTAAGAGGATCGTAGTTTTTTACTTCGCTTGCAAACTTAGTTTTGAAATTAGTGGAATCAAAAAGAGTAATAGGAGCAGCGCCGCTCTCTCCCTTTTTTAGGTTTTCCCAGTATTCTTTCGCATTATTTCCGATTGGTGTAATAGCGCCAAAGCCGGTTACAACTACTCTTTTTAATTCCATAAATTTTTTTCTGTCTAGATAATATTATTTATTTACAACTTCTTCGATGTAAGCAATAGCGTGACCTACAGTTGTAATTTTTTCTGCTTGGTCATCAGGGATTTGAATGTTGAATTCTTTTTCGAACTCCATGATAAGCTCTACAGTATCCAAAGAATCAGCTCCTAAATCATTAGTGAAGCTAGCTTCTGGAGTTACTTCTGTTTCTTCAACGTCAAGCTTATCAGCGATGATAGCTTTTACTCTTGATGCAATGTCTGACATAGTATTTATTTTTAATTATGTTAATTTAGGTGCAAATATATAAAATTTCAAATCATTTCAATTTTTTTTTACTTTTTTAAACTCGTTCTAAATCTATTCTTTTTATAATCAAATCTTTAGATTTACTCTCTATAGGCTACAAAATTTTGTTTATTTTTGCGTCTTATTACTAATGATATTATGGAACATTTTCCTGATAATGACGATGATCTGTTCACGGGCAAAGATCATACACCTCTCAGAAAGGACGCTTTTGATTTGAAACCTGAAGAGAAAGTTGAGAAAATAGAAGGACTTTTTGCGGAAATCATGGAGACTTTGGGTCTTGATATGGAAGATGATTCTTTGAAAGATTCTCCTAAGCGTGTTGCGAAGATGTATGTAAACGAGATTTTTGGTGGTCTTCTTCCGGAAAATAAACCTGGAGTTTCGACCTTTAAAAATCAGTATAAGTACCGCCAAATGTTGGTAGAGAAAGATATTACGGTTTATTCTTTCTGTGAACACCACTTTTTGCCAATTATTGGGAAAGCACACGTTGCTTATATCTCTAATGGTGAAGTAATAGGATTGTCGAAAATCAATAGAATTGTGGATTATTATGCAAAACGTCCTCAGGTTCAGGAACGATTGACAATGCAAATTGTGGATGCTTTAAAAGAAGCTTTAGGAACAAATAATGTCGCTTGTATCATAGATGCAAAACATCTTTGTGTGAATTGCAGAGGAATTAAAGATACGGCTAGCTCTACGATTACTGCGGAATTGAGCGGGATTTTCAGAACCAATCCAATTACTAGACAAGAATTCTTGCATTATGTAGGAAGTCACGCAAAGTTTGATTAAAATGGATTATCAAGTTCTTCGAGATATGGTCGAAAATCAGATTGAAAAATTTAATTCGATTTCAGAAAATCAATGGAATGAAAAATTATCTGATGAAAAATGGTCCAAAAAAGAAATATTAGGTCATCTGTGTGATAGTGCTCTTACTAATATGAGAAGGTTTGTTGTGACTCAATATAAAGAGAATGAAAATATTGTATATGACCAGAATTTTTGGGTAAAGGCTCAGAATTATCAGAATACCACGATTTTAGACATCGTATATTTGTGGAAATATTTGAACCTTCAGATTGTAAATGTGGTGGAAAATATTCCTGATGAATTGTTGGACAATGTTTGCGATACAACGAAATTAGAAAAACAATCTTTCACTTTAAGATTTATTATTGATGAATATATTAGTCATATGAATCATCACTTAAAAGTTATTAATAATGATAAAATTTAAAAAACAATCTCACAAAATCTTCATTACAACAATTATTTGTTGTTGATTTTTTATGTTTAAATATTAAATCACTTATCAATTATAATTTATTATTAATAAAAATCAATGCAACTAAAAATATATAATTCGCTGTCAGGCGAAAAAGAAATTTTCAAACCAATACTGGAAGGTAATATCGGGATGTATGTTTGTGGACCAACGGTTTACAGCAATGTGCATTTGGGTAACGTGAGAACTTTTTTGTCTTTCGATTTCATTTACAGAAGTCTCCAGTTTTTGGGCTATAAAGTCAGATATGTCAGAAATATTACTGACGCCGGACATTTGACGGATGATGGCGATATCAATAATGACAGGTTCATCAAGCAATCCAGACTTGAAAAGTTGGAACCAATGGAAATTGTTCAGAAATATACAGTTGATTTTCACGAAGTTTTGAAGAAATTTAATCTGCTTCCGCCAACCATTGAGCCGACTGCAACAGGTCACATCATCGAACAACTGGAACTCACAAAACTTTTGGTTGAAAAAGGTTTTGCATACGAAAGTAATGGTTCTGTTTATTTCGATGTTTTGGAATACAATGCAAGAGGACTTAATTACGGAGAATTGTCCAGAAGAAATATAGAAGAATTATTTGCTAATACAAGAGACCTTGACGGGCAAGGCGAGAAAAAAAATCCTCAGGATTTTGCACTTTGGAAAAAAGCATCTCCGGAACATATTATGAAGTGGCCTTCGCCTTGGGGAGAAGGTTTCCCGGGCTGGCACTTAGAATGTACTGCGATGAGCACCAAATATCTGGGTGACCAATTCGATATCCACGGTGGTGGAATGGATTTGAAATTTCCACACCACGAATGTGAAATCGCTCAAGGAAAAGCTTGCAATGGTGTAGAACCTGTAAAATATTGGATGCACGCGAATATGCTGACAATGAATGGTCAAAGAATGAGTAAATCAACCGGGAATTACATCCTCCCAATGGAATTAATTACTGGAAATAATGATTTCTTTGAAAAGGCTTTTCATCCAAGTGTGTTGAGATTTTGCTTTTTACAAGCACATTACAGAAGTGTTTTGGATATTTCCAATGATGCAATGTTGGCGAGTGAAAAAGGTTTCAATAGATTGATGGAAGCTGTGAAAATCCTAAATACGCAAGTTCCGACAGAAGGCGTCGAAACATCTTCTTTCGATTATAAAAACTGGAAAGAAAAAGTTTTGGAAGCTTTGTCGGACGATTTCAACAGTCCTATTTTGATTTCCCATTTATTCGAGGCTGTGAAGTTTATTTCGGCTTCAAAATTGGGTAAAGAAAGTATTTCAACAGAAGATTATGAAGATTTAAAACAATTCCTAAACGCCATTGTTTTTGATGTCTTAGGATTGCAAACCATAGAAGAATCTAATAATGATAAGCTTGACCAGACTTTGCAGGTTTTAATTGATTTGAGAAATCAGGCTAGAAAATCCAAGAATTGGGAACTTTCTGACCAGATCCGTGACCAGCTTCTTGAAAAAGGAATTGAGCTGAAAGATGGACGTGATGGAACAAGTTATGTTCTGAATTAATTCATTAAAACAATAAATATTTAAACCTTTCGTAAAAAACGGAAGGTTTTTTTGTTGATGTAAGTATTATATTGTAGAAATACTTAACTTAGTGTCAATTAATTAAACACTTTTACTATGAAAAAATCTCTATCAACTGTACTTTTATTGTTTATTGGTGCAAGTTCTTTTGCTCAGCAAGATATTTTTGCATTGACAGGAAAAGACGCTACAAATATTATTTTTCAGGATTTCCGTGCTTTGGATTCTAAGAAAGGCATTACTGAGAATATTCTTTTGTCTGGAAAAGACCAACCCAGAATTTATTCCAGCAAATTAAACAAAGAAATTTCTGAAGATAATAAATCTTCAGCCAATGCTTTATCCAGTCAAATTGCAGCTTTAGCTGTCGATGGAAGAGGGAAATTGGTTTATATGCCGATGTTTTCTTCCAATATTTATATTTTGGATTCCAAAACAAAAGACATCACTTTGCTGGAAAATAATCTTTCCAATCCAACATCTTGTGACACTGGTTCTCAGTTTTCCAGAATGGCGACAGGAAATGATGGAAATGTTTATACGCTTTCAAATTCAGGTTCTCAACTTTTGAAGATTTTTTATAAAGACGGAAAATATGCGGTTACAGATTTAGGCGTTGTGAAAGATGATTCTGGAAATGGAGAAAATCAGTTAAGCAAAATGCAGACTGGCTTTGGAGGCGATATGATTGCTGATGATAATAACAATATCTATGTTTTTTCAGCTTTTGGAAGTGTCTTCAAAGTATCTTTGAATGATATGAAAGCTAAATTCATCGGGAAAATAAAATCTTTGCCTGAGAATTTTTCCATCAATGGAGTTGCTGTCAATTCTGAAGGGAAAATCATTTTGGCAAGTGCAAAAGGTGGTTTTTTCCATAGCTTGAATCTCGAAACTTTGCAGGCGGAAAAGATGAATAATAATCTTAATATGCCGATTTATGACCTTGGAAGTCCTTATGTTTTGAAATCAAATAAATTGGCGGTTGACATTAATAAAAATGATATTTACCCGACAAAAGTTTCCGAAGGTTTTGTGAATGTAAGAATTGCCAATAATCAAAAAGGAAATGCTAATGTGAAAGTTTACAACGCTTCCGGAAATCTGGTTTCTAATCAAACCATTACCAATATTTCCAATTCTGAAAACCGAATTGAATTAGGAAAATTAGTTTCCGGTGTTTATGTGGTCAATGTGGAATCTGAAAATGGGAAAACAATTGTTTCTAAGAAAATTGTTGTTAGATAATCTACTTTTAATCATAAATAATAACAAATACGGTTAACGAAAGTTAAACCGTATTTTTATTTTAGCAAAGAAGTTTATTTTTGGCCAAAACTATCAACGCTTGAAACGATTTTTACAGGTTCTTATTCTCATTTTATCGGGTTTTATCTTTTCTCAGAACATTTCAGGAAATGTAATTTCAGAGGACGAAGTTCTCATTCCCAAGGTTCTGATTGTGAATATGACCACCAATCAAAAAACATACAGCGATGCCTACGGGAAATTTGTGGTTAATGCGAATATTGGTGATGAAATTCGATTTGCTAAGGAAAGTTACAAATTAGGAAAAATAGTTATTACGAGTAATAATTTTCAGGTAGTCAAATTGGAGAAAATTCCGCAAGAGATAGAAGAAGTTAAAATCATTAATAAAAACCTTGCGGAATCTCAGGAGGAAAAACTCAGAAAAGATATCGGATTACCAAAAGGACCAGAAAAACCACGTGAAAAACCTGTTGAAGCAAAAGAAGTTTTGTTGCCTTTGGTATTTGCTCAACTTAATATTGATAATCTTTATAAATGGCTTTCGGGTAATTCGCGACGCCTGAAAAATCGCTACAAATATGAAGATTTGCAGGAAGGTTTGGCTTGGATTCAGAATAATGTAGACTTAGAGTATTTTGCTGAAGCAGGAATTTCACCCGATAAATTCAATGATTTCTTAATGTTTTCATTAAAAGACGAAAAAGTATTGATGTATATGAAAGCCAAAAACGTAGGCGGAATTACGGTTGCGTTGGACAATAATATTAGTGCTTACCTCGAAAGGATTACGAAAAAATGATTTTTTTACGGGAATATTAGTTGTAATTCAATAATTCGTTAAATTGCGTCAATATTAATAGACCTTAATAAATGAAACTATACTTTAGTGTTAACTTCGGAACAAAAGTTGGCCAGCGACTCGTTTTGCGCCTATTTGACGACAAAACAGAGCATCGGGACTACGACTTGACTTATTCCGAAAATAACAACTGGACCACAGAATTGGATTATTTTTCTAAATCAATTCTCTACAAATATCTTCTCGTGAACGAAGATGGGGAAGTTTTAGAGGAAGAGATTCCTTTCCATCAGCTCAATCTTCCAAACAGTTTTAAAGAGTTTGTAATCTTTGACCAATGGAATCTCAAAAACTTTCCTGAAAATTATTTAACCAACAAAATTCTTCACAATCGTCTGCAAGGTTTTCAGCCTGCAAAACAGCCGGTTGTTAAAAAACACACACATCTTTTCAGGATAGAAGCGCCGCTATATCATCCGAATTGGCAATTGGTACTTGTTGGGAATGTAGATGCTTTGGGAAATTGGGATTACGAGAAAGCAATTGAACTGAGCGAAACTGATTACGGTGTTTGGGAAATCGGCGTAGAAATCAATTCTCATCAAACGATTCTTTACAAATACGCCATCAAAGATAAAAACACAGGCAAAGTTTTTTACATAGAACCGGGCGAAAATCGTTGGGTTTTCGGAAATCCAAATAAGGATATTCTTTATGTGAAAGCGGACCATTACTTCAAATTCGATAATCATACGCTTTGGCATTCTGCAGGTGTTGCGGTTCCGGTTTTCTCTTTGAGGACAGAAGACGGTTTCGGGGTTGGAGAATTTCCTGATATCAAAAAATTGGGAGATTGGGCAAACGAAACCAAACTTTCTGTGATTCAGATTTTGCCAATTAACGATACAACTGCTAATTACACTTGGACAGATTCTTATCCGTACGCGGCGATTTCGGTTTATGCACTTCATCCGCAATATCTTTCGATTGAGAAATTAGAATATGCTTTGCCGAAAGATTTGGTTGAGGATTATCAGGCAAAAAAAGCAGAATTGAATGCTTTGAGTCTGATTGACTACGAGCAGATGATTTCTGGAAAATGGAAATATGCAACGGCTGTTTTCGAGGAAAATAAAGACACAATTCTTAAAGATAAAAACTTTAAAAAGTTCATTAAAGATAACGAAGAATGGCTGATGCCTTATTCTGCATTTTGTGTTTTGAGAGATAAATACAAAACGCCTAATTTCAATGAATGGAAGACACATAAAAAATATGTTGCAGGAAAAGTGGCGACACTTTATTCTCCGAAACATAAAGAATATTCCCAATTGATGCTTCACGCTTGGATTCAGTATCAGTTGCATTTGCAGTTACAAGATGCTGTGGAATATCTTCATCATTTGGGAATTTCCGTAAAAGGAGATTTGCCGATTGGGATTTATAGACATTCTGTCGAAGCCTGGACAGAACCGGAATTATTCGGAATGGATTTCCAGGCTGGAGCGCCGCCGGACCAATTCTCTGATCTAGGACAAAACTGGGAATTCCCGACTTATAATTGGGAAGTGATGAAAGCCGACGGTTACCAATGGTGGAAAAAACGTTTCAAAGTTTTGGAGCAGTATTTTGATGCAATGAGAATCGACCATATTCTTGGATTTTTCAGAATCTGGAGAATGCCAATTTCTGCTACTCAAGGTTTGTTGGGGTATTTTTATCCGGCGCTTCCTGTTACTGAGAAAGAGTTTGCTGACAGACAGATTCCGTTTAGTTTTGACCGTTATGTTAAACCGTTTGTAAACGACCCGATTCTTTGGGAAAATTTCGGAGATGTTAAAGACAAAGTTCAGAATCAATTTTTTGATACTCATAATGGAACAATTACTTTCAAACCGGAATTTGATACTCAGAGAAAATTAACCGATTATTTTAAGAAAGAATCTTGGGATTGGGCAGAAGAAAAATTAATTTCTTTAGCCGGAAATGTTTTATTCTTAACTGAGGAAACCGAGAACGGAATCGTTTATCATCCAAGATTTAATATTGCAAAAACGACTTCTTACAAATACCTTCCGGATTGGGAAAAAGCAAAACTGAATGATGTTTATAATGATTATTTCTTCAAACGTCAGGATGGACTTTGGTATCAGAAAGCAATGGAGAAATTACCGGCTTTACTGAATTCTACAACAATGTTGATTTGTGGTGAAGATTTAGGATTGGTTCCGGATTCGGTTCCTGTTGTGATGGATAAATTAGCAATTACGGCTTTGAAAGTTCAAAGAATGCCTTCTGAAAATATCGCTTGGTACGACCCGAAAAATGCAAGTTATCTGAATGTTGTTACGGCATCTTCTCACGATAGTTCTACGCTGAGACAATGGTGGCACGAGGACAGAAATCTGACTCAGAAATATTTTAATAACCAATTAGGACAGTATGGAACTGCTCCTTGGGATTTAGCTCCGGAATTGTCAGAAATGATAATGAAACAGCATCTTTACACAGATGCAATGTTGGCGATTTTCCCGATTCAGGAATTTTTGGCGACTGACCAAGAATTGATGAACCCAAATATGGATGAGGAAAGAATCAACAATCCTGCAGTTTTCCCACATTATTGGCGATACAGAATGCATCTTAAATTGGAAGATTTGAAAACCAAAGACAGATTCAATCAGAAAATTGCAAGCTGGGTTGAAAATAGCGACCGATTTTAATTTTTAAGTTTAGTTATTCAAAATTTTATTTTGAATAACTTTTCATAAAACCCTTTCAGAGTTTCAAACTCTGAAAGGGTTATTTTTTATTATAATCAATGAAAATTATCACGCTGATTATCAGTGTGAAATTTGATTTTTGAATTGAATTTGAATCCGGAATCTAAATTTTCGTTTAACTTTTATTATCCGTCAATATCCAAAAGATAGAAAGTTTCATTTTAAGTGAAAAATGAATTTTCGAATTTAATTTTTAAAATAAAAAGTTATGAAAAAGATATTTTTAACACTTGCTATTATTTTTGGTGGATTAGTTTCTGCACAAGACTATTACGATACTTACCCAACCGAATATAACGGATACGAATATTACGATAACTCATACGATTATCCAGACGATTATTATTACAACTATCCAGACGATTATTATCCAGACCAATATTACCAAGGTTATTACAACGATTACAGACAGGCTATTTTCTCTGTAAACTGGAATCAGTTTTTTGTCCAATACAGATTGACACCTTTCCAGATTGACCAGATTATGATGCTAAATAATCGTTTTGCTTCTTACGCTGCCTGGAATTCTTATTACAGATGGAATCCTGACAGATGGTATTATGACAGATTCTATGCTTTGCAAAATATCCTTGGTCCAAGAATCTTTGTAGTCTATCAAAATAATTATTTCCGCGGAGCAAGTCCTTTTGTTTATTACAGAAACCGTTGTGTGAACTTCTATGCAAGAAGATATCCTGTAAGACCAGTTTATAGAAATGTGAATATTAATATCTACAAAGTGAACCGAGGAAATTTCAGAGAAGGATTTAGAGAAAATGTTAGAAACCAAGGAATGATAAATCCAACCAGAAATAACGGAATCAGAAATGATAATCCAAGAAGTGGTTCTAATGGAAATAATTGGGGAGGAATCCGAGGTTCTGAAAATAATGGAATAAGAAATTCTGGTGGAACAAGAGATAATAATTTTGGTGGAATAAGAAGCGGAAGTAATTCTGATAACGTAAGAAATCAGCCTTCTCCAAACATCAGAAACGAAGGTGGCGGAATCAGACAAAATCAAAACTCTGAAAGAAAAATTGAGAACAGAAGTAATGAGCGTTCTAACCAAAGAAATTCTACTCCGAAATCTGAAAATGGAAACAGAGGTTCCGGGATGAGATTCACTTCTAGATAAAAACGGATTTAACAAAAATTTATAATATCAACCACTTAACATTATAAATTATAACAAATCAAACAAACAGATAAAATTTATAAATATTAAAATCAAAAAAATGAAAAAATTAATTTTAAGCGCAGCATTTCTTGGACTAGGAGTTTTCGGATTTGCACAAACAACTACAAAAGCAGATTTCACTCAGAAAAAAGCAGAACGTTTGCAACAAATGAAACAAGAATTAAATTTGACTGATGCCCAAGTTGCTCAAATCAAAGCTTTACACGAATCTAAAGCTGCTGAAAAAAAGCAAGAAATGACAGCAAAAAAAGAAGACAGAATGCAGAAGATGAAAGAAAATGAAGCAGAAATGCAGAAAATCTTGACACCGGAACAATACAAAAAATTCCAGGAGTTGAAGGCAAAAAAAATGGCAGAAAGAAAAGCTCAATTTCAAGACAGAAAAAAGGCGGATGCCACTGTTGTTAAATAGTTTTTAGTTAGTGATTAATTTCAGAGAGAGTCGTTATTTTTTAACGGCTCTTTTTTTTATATTTGGGTCTTAAAGTTAAAATTTCATAAAAAAATACATAAAGTTATGGTTTCAGAGAAAATTATTACACTCGTCAACGAACAAATTACCAAAGAACAATACGCAGCACAATTATATCTTTCTATGAGCGCTTGGTTTTATGCGCAAGATTTGGAAGGGATTGGAAACTATTTCCGAGTACAATCTAAAGAAGAATTGATGCACGCAGACAAAATGTTTGATTATGTGAACGACATCGGAGGACAAATCATCCTAAATGAAGTTCCAAAACCTCCACACGAATTTAACAATGCTCAGGAAATCTTCGAAAAAGCACTTGACCACGAGAGACTGGTAACAAAAAGTATTTTCAATATCGTTAAAGCTGCCAACGATGAAGGGGATTTTGCGACAACAAGCTTCTTGCAATGGTTTATCAATGAGCAGGTGGAAGAAGAGTCCAGCGCATCGCTTTTGGTCACCAAGATCAAAATGGTAAAGGATAATCCTTCTGCACTGTATCTATTCGATCAGGAATTGGCGCAAAGGGTTTTTGTTCCAGCTCCAGCCAATTAATATTTTTAAACACTAATGAAAAAACTAATAACCCTATTTGTGTTAATATCTGTCAGGATGTTTTCACAGAATTATGCTATCTCAGAAATTCCGGAAGAGCTTAAGAAAGATGCGAATGCTGTAATTAGAAATATCAGCTCGCATTACATTATCAATTCTCAGAACGATATGGAAATCAATGAGAAAAAAGTTATTTCTATATTAAACAGCCCTGGGGAAAAGTATTCTTACGTTTATATCCCTTATGATAGATCTAGAAAAGTTTCTGATATTAAGATCAAGGTTTATAACGAGTTTGGAAAACAAATCAAAACCTATTCGAAAAGTGATCTGAACGATATTGGTCAGTCAGATGATTCTGCCCTCTATACAGATGACAGAGCATTGTATTTGAAAATTTCCAATACGCTTTATCCTTATACATTGGATGTACAATTCACTACCAATACAAGCAATACTATTTTTTTACCAACGCTGACTCCTTTTTATGATTATAATGTATCTGTACAAAACAGAGAAATTGAAATCTTAAATAAGTCTGGAATTAAGCTTAGAAAAAAGAATATTGAAAATTCATTTGCAAAAGCGGAGTTTAGTGGTGATGATGACAATCTAAAAGTTTCTTACAAAAACATTCCTGCTATCAAAGAAGAAAAATACGCGCCTAGTATGTCTGTGGTTATGCCAAGATGCGAGTTTGCATTAGACCAATTCAACCTTGAAGGGAAGAAAGGAAATTTCACATCATGGGAAGAATTTGGCAAGTGGTATAATACACTTTTGGAGCCAGTGTCGCAAATAACACTTGAGATTCAGCAAGAAGTTAATGCGCTGAATTTGCAAGGTTCTACCGAAGAAAAGGTGAAAAAAATTTACCAGTATATGCAAAGTAAAACCAGATATGTGAATGTTGCTATCGGCATTGGTGGCTGGCAGCCAATGTCTGCTGACAATGTAAGAAAGAAAGGCTATGGAGACTGTAAAGCTCTTACCAATTATATGCGCGTTTTGCTAAAAGCCGCCGGAATCCCTTCTTATTACTCGATTATCTATATGGATGAGACTTCAAAAATTTTTGACAAAAATTTTCCTAAGATGGATGGTAATCATGTTGTCCTTTGTGTTCCTACGGATAAAGGGAATATCTGGCTGGAGAACACTTCTCAGAAAATTGCGTTTGATCATTTGGGGTATAGAACTCTGGACAGAAACGTAATGATGGTAAAAGATAATACTGTGGAAATAGTCGAAACGCCAAAAACAACCTCTGAAAAAAGCAAAGAAATCATCCGTGTAAAAGCGAATCTTTCTGAAAATAATACTTTGGATGTTCTGTCAAAGTTCTCTTATCAAGGTAATGCTTATGACGTAATGATGCCATTGCTCTATATGACTCCGATAGAAGCCAATGATGCAATGAAGCATCGTTATCATAATCTACAGTTTAAAACTATCAATATAGAAAATCTTAATAATGATAAAGATAAAGCCAATATTGATTTCGATTTAAATTTCAAAGCGGAAAATTATTCCAAATCCTTAGGGTCAGATATATATTTCAGAGCGATTCCATTTTTAGAATCCGATTTTTATCTAGAAAGTTCGGAAAGAAGATTTCCGGTTGAGATTCCTTTTGGATTTACAGATGATTATGAAATCGAATATACAATTCCGCAAAACTATAAATTCTCAGAATTGGCGGCTCCTGTCAAAATCGATTCGGAGTTTGGAAACTATTCTTTGGAATTTGTTATTCAGGATAAAAAGCTCCTGGTTAAAAGAAAATTTATGCTAAAGAAAGGCGTCTTTTCTTCGGATAAAATTTCAGAATACATCCAATTCAGAAAACAAACTAATAAAATTGATAACACAAAAATATTGATAACCAAACTATGAGAACTTATTTATTAATTATTACATTGCTTTTCTCAAGCTTCGTTTTTTCACAAAAGTTTCTTGATCCGCCAAAACTGGATATCGAGGATCTTAAATTAACTTCATATGCTAAAAATACATCTGAGCCTGCCGAAGTTCTTTATAAATCCTATCACTATTACATCACTGAGGGGGACTTACATCTGGATGTGGTCAGCAGGGTGAAAATTTATAAAAAGGATGATGCTAAAAAGTTCTTGGAAGAAGAGATATATACTTACATGGGTAAGAATAACAATACAGAGAAAGTCACTTCTCTCAAAGTTAATACATATAATCTCGAAAACGGTAAAATAGCAACTACTACGGTTGATAAAAATTCTAAATACCAATCAAAAGAAAATAAAAACTACTCTGTAACCAAGTTTGCTTTTGAGAATGTAAAAGACGGCTCTATCGTAGAATATAAATATTCGGTTCTGTCGCCATTTCTATATGTCATTCCAAGAGTAATGGTAGAAGATGTAGCACCTATCCGCTATTTCGAATATGTTTTTGATGCGCCAAAACACTTTGGATATAACATCAATTATAAAGGAACGCTCAATCCGCAGAAGAGAGATGTAAGTGAAAAGATTTTATACGGAACAGAAGCCAGAACGTACCGTTTCGCTTACAATGATATTGCGGCCTATAAGGATGAAAAATATGTTAATAATATCGATAATTACAGAACTTCTATCAGAGCGGAGCTTAATTCTACAGACTTTCCAATTACAAGTAATGGAGCATATAGTACGGGTATCTCTGGTGGGTTCAAGTCTTATGGGATTTCCTGGTCAGACATTAGAAAACAATTATATGAGGATGAAAATTTCGGCGATGAGTTGAAAAGAACCAATCTTGTAAAAGAAACCCTTCCTGAGGATATCAAATCGATAAAAGATAAAAAAGAAAGAGCTGCTGCTGTTTTGAAGTTTGCTCAAAATAAATACAAATGGAATGGAGATTATGGTGCTTTTACGGATAAAGGTATCAAACAGCTCATTGCTACGAATAGTGGTAACTCTGCAGAGATCAATCTTATGTTGATTTTATTAATGAGAAGTGCAGGTCTAGATGCTGAGCCGGTGTTGCTTTCTACCATTGGCAGAGGCTTATTAACATCCTATTCTCCGAGTATTACGATGCTTAACTATGTGATTGCTTTTATAGATTTTGATGGTAAACCTGTATTATACGATGCTACATCCAAGATGACGACACCTAATCTGATTCGTCCTGCTGCGCTTAATTATTTTGGATTTGTTATGACAAAAACCGATGCCAAGCAGATCAATATCCTTTGCCCGGAAAAAAGTGTAACATACCTTACTGTAGACGCAAAGCTAAATACGGATGGTACTTTTGAAGGGAATTTTTCTGATAGAGATACAATGCTGTACGCAATGATGAATAGTGAGTCTTATGATAAGGATAAAGAAGCTTACCAGAAGGAAAGTTATAAAGAACGTTACAAATTTCCTTACACCAATATCAAATCCGGTACGACAGAAAAAGGAGACTTCCAAACCAGCTTCGATTTTGATTCGGATAGTTTCGTAGATGGTATTGGCGGGAAATTAGTCTTTAATCCGTTATTGTTTTTATTCAATAAGTCTCACGAGTTCGATCAGTCAGAAGAAAGACGATCGCCGATTGAGTTGACGACAGGCTATGATAAAATCAAAAAAGTGACCATTACTTTGCCGGAGGGTTACACTTTTGAAAATGTTCCGAAGTCCAAAAAATTCAGAACGGAAGACAGCGCCATCCAATATGTTTATAAAGTAACGCAGGAAGGCAATAAACTAACTGTCGAAACCACGACAACAGTTGAAGATCCAGTTTATCCGAAAGAATATTATCCAGCGTTCAAGCAGATTTTTGATAACATTACGAAGATGGAAGGTCAGGTTGTAACTGCCGTTAAGAAATAGAAAAACAAATCCCGGGAATTATTTCTCGGGATTTTTTCTTTTTATTAATGAACTTCGGATAAAATCAAGAACCTGAAAGCCGCAGAGCGACGACCTGTTAATAGCAAAAAGCAAATAAAATAATCAAACTCTTTTAAGAATTCCCAGGAAGCTTCCTGCACCCCTGCAACAAGCCTTCAGTACTTCCCGAAAGTCTCCCGCACTCCTGCAACAAGCTTTCGGGAAAGACTAGATGAGCTTCGCAGCCTTGTAAGGTTTTTCTGACAGGTTAGATGTAAATCACATCCGTTTTCACAACTTTTTTTCCAAATTGTTCCAGCTTATTTTGATAAAGATCAACCTGCTTTTGGTCTTTGTCTTTTTCCTCGCCGGTCTTGAAATCCACAATGATAAAGCCGTTTTCCGTTTCTACCAATCGGTCAGGACGATAAGTTTTTGATTGCTCATTTTCTGTTGCAAACATTTCTCTTTCATTGATGATTTTCAGATGGTCTTCAAAATAAGCAGAATAATTCACATCATTAATTACATTTTCAATTCTTTCCAAAATTGATTTCTTTTCTTCGTTGGTAATAATGCCTTCCAGAAGGTAAGCGTTTAGAACTTTAGAAACATCTTTCTTGGTTTTGATTTTGGATAAAATTTCGTGGGTGAAAATTCCCATTCGCACATGTTCTACACGATTTTGATAATTTTTGGAAGTCGTAGCAATTTCGATATTCGAGGCTTTTTCGGTATTCTGAGAAATTGAATTGATGTTTTCCGAGAGATATTCTTTCTTCGCTTTTCTTTTTTGTTTTGTTAAATCAGCAACGTGGAAAATATCAAATGAATCTAATTTTTCCCCATTTTCTGTCGGCTGAAACTCTGTCACGAAATCAAATAATTCCAAATAATTGGAAGATTTACTAGGTTTTTCCAGATAGAGGAATAGCTGTTCCACAGGTCGTGTAGTTGCAACATATTGGATGCAAAAACGGTCAATTTTATTTCGGTAAGAATTTTCAGAATTGAATTGAGCCAAATCTTCATCATAAGTTTCCAACTCCGAAGAAAACTGAGTCAGAATCACGGTTTTCAATTCATCTTCACTATTGAGGTCATACCATTCGGAGAATTTTTTGTCGCTGTTTTCGTTTCGCATCGGGATGAAAACAACAGGAAACTCAAGACCTTTAGCTTTATGAATGGTCATAATCTGAACCGCATCGATATTCTCACTCGCCTGAATGCTGATTTTCGAAGCCTCATCATCCCAAAATTTCAGGAATTCTTTCAGCGTTGCACCCGCATTTTGAGTGTAATTGAATAACATCTCAAGGAAGTTAAGAAGAAAATCAGTTTCCTTATTCTCGACAGCAAATTCCTGAATATAATATTCGATGAAATTATAAAGATTCAGTTGTGGGATGTCGTTTTGAACTAATTTGACTTGGTAATGAGCATCAATATAATTTTCGATATCTTTCTTGGATTCGAGACTTAAAATGGTCTTAATTTCAGAAGTGAAATCATTCATTTTTACTCTTCCAGAGACATTCAAAAAGTACATCATCTTTACCAAAAACTGTTTGTTTTTCGGATTGATTTCCCATTTCAGGAATTCAACTAAAGCTTTAATCGTAAAAGATAAATCAAGTGTCAATCCTTTCTCAGAAATTGTTTTGATGTAAGTTTCTTTGTTGTTATAATTGACTTTTAGATTGCTTAATAACTGGGAATAATTGAAAATATCACTGTTTCCACGACAAAGAATCGTAATATCAGAAAATGTAAATCCATTGTCCAAACATTCCTGAATGTCGTTGCGCATTTTTTCTGCCGATTGTTCGTAGAAAACAGATTTAACCGAATTTTCCAAAAGATGAACTTTTACCCGGCCTTCCATATTAGATTTTGCCTCTTGAACGGCATTTTCGCCAAAGATTTTTTGATGCTCATTATTCAAAGCCTGAGACATAAAATCATACAATCGATTATTAAAATCGACGATGTTTTTCGCGCTTCGCCAATTGAATTTTAAGTGTTCGGCTGTTGCAAATTTAGGAGTGATTTCGGTTTGATTGATTATATTCAGCATCAGTTCACTTTCGCCACCGCGGAATCGGTAGATACTTTGTTTCGGATCGCCGACAATCGTAAAACTAGTATTGTCCGAAGTAATGCTGTTGTCACGAAGTGGCAAAAAATTCTGCCATTGCATCGACGATGTATCTTGAAACTCATCAAAAAAGTAATGTTGAAACTGAGTTCCTACTTTCTCATAAATGAATGCAGAAGGCTCATTCCGAAGGTTTTCATTAATTATAATATTGAATTTCGAAAGTAAAACCAAATCGTTTTCTTCCTCAATTTCCATCAGTTTTTTCTGGATATCGGCATTCACTTTCAGGGGTAAAATCGCTTCCAGAATTTTCTCTTTTTTCTGAGAATCAATATAAATATTGATAATATCTTTTCTCCAGGAAATCAATTGTGGCAAAATCTCCGAAATATCTGATTCTTTAATTTTTCCTTTTGCAGAAGCACCTTTCAGATAATTCGTTAAAGCAGAATCTTCATTGCTAGGGAAAGGAAATCCATCTCTTTTTTTGTTATAAAAATCCTGAATTTTTTGGAAAAATCCACCCAAACCATTTTTTCCCTGAGCAAAATCTTCAATATCTATTCCTCGGGTTTTTATTAATTCTAAAGCTTGTGTCGCCAATTGTGAGGATTGGATTTTGTTATCACTGATTTTTTTTCTCAGCTCATTTTTCTTGTTTTCGTAGGCTTGCCATTCAAAATCTTTGTTGTCCTGCAACGGTTTGTAATGGATGTCATTCACGAATTTCTTTGCCGAGTTGTAAAGCGTTTGATTCAGATTAACACGTTCATTATTATCAAGATTATAATTGATGAAATCCATAAATGCTTCGGAAACGGCTTGTTCCTCGCCAATCTCGTCCAACATTTTGTCAACCGCTTCTATTAAATAAGGTTCGGGCTGAATTTCTAAATTAAAGTTCTGAGCCAATCCCAATTCATAGGAAAAACTCTTGACCAATCGTGAATTGAACTTGTCAATCGTTCCGATATTAAGTGTAGAGTAGTGGTGCAGAATATAATCCAGAACTTTTTGGGAACGCAATCGTAAATCAGCCAAAGTGATTCTGTAACCTTGATGTTCTAATGCTTCCTGGATGTTTTTAAGATCTTGATTTTCGGAATAATTATCTTTCACAAATTCGCCAAGATAGAAAAGGATCCTTTCCTTCATTTCGTTGGCAGCTTTGTTGGTAAACGTTAATGCAATAATAGTTCTGATTGCATCCGATTGATTGGGAAATCTTAGACAAATCATCAACAACCTCTGAACGAGCGTGTAAGTTTTACCTGAACCAGCAGATGCGTTGATAACAGAATATGAGTTTTGCATAATAACGAAGATAAGAAACTAAGATAAAAGAATCGATATAAAACAGGTCAGAATCTGAATAATTTTCATTTGTGTTTGTTCGTTCTTTGTATATCCTATGTTCGTCCTTAGTTCGTCCAAAGACTAATTGATTATTTTAAATGATTTGTGTGGTTTTTAATTTAAAATATTACTAATTTTTATGTTTTAAATAAAAAATATTTATTTTTAATTTCAGATTTCTACATCATAATCCAATCGGAAAGACTTTCTGTGGTGAATATTTGGACCAAATTTCTTCAAAGCTTTTTGATGTGTTTTTGTACAGTACCCAAAATTGGTGTTCCAGCCATAGTTAGGAAATTCATCGTGAAGTTTGATCATCAGATTATCACGGTAATTTTTTGCAAGAATTGAAGCTGCGGCAATCGAGAGATACTTGCTATCACCTTTTATAATACAATGATGCGGGATATAATTATAAGGATGGAATTTGTTGCCGTCAACCAAAATCAATTCTGGCCTGGTTTTCAATTGGTCGAGCGCTCTGTGCATTGCGTGAAGGCTGGCATTCAATATATTATGTTCATCTATAAATTCAGGAGACAATTCTGCAATAGCAAAATCAACCGCATTTTCTCTAATATAAAGGTCAAGATTCTGTCTGGTTTTGAAATTTAACGTTTTAGAATCGTTAACCAAATTTTGCTTAAAATTTTTATTGACTATTACAGCGGCAGCAACTACAGGTCCTGCAAGACATCCTCTTCCGACTTCATCACATCCGGCTTCAATAAATGATTCTGAAAAATTTTGTATTAATAGCATAATAAAAAATATTACTGCAAAGTTATGTAATAGTGCGGCTTGATTGAATACTATTAACAAATTTTTAAGAATTTATGTTGGATATATTAATAAAGTTTTGCATTTTTGTTTATTGAAAAATTTGATTTGATATGAAAAAATTAACAACAAGTGTGTTGGCAGTAGTTCTTTCGTCGTCTTTTGCAGTAGTTTCTGCACAAACGGTAAAAGATACTGCTAAGACAACACAGATCGAGGAGGTTGTAATAACTGGAGCTCTGGGTATCAAGAAGACAGCTGATGCTACAACAAGTGCACAACAAATAGTTGGTACAAAGGAATTGAATCAAGCTGCAGCGCCTAGTGCTATACAATCATTAACAGGTAAAGTATCCGGACTAAAAATTACTAATACAAATAGTTCGGTTAACCCTGATTATAATATTGTTTTGAGAGGTGCAAAGTCTGTAACTGGAAATAATCAAGCACTAATAGTTATTGATAATTCAATTTCGACAGCGGCGATTTTAGGAGCAATACCTCCTGAAGCTATTGAAAGTGTAAACATTATTAAGGGTTTACAAGGGTCTGCTCTTTATGGATCGCAGGGTGTGAATGGTGTAATTATTGTAACAACCAAAAAAGGAACTAAATCCGAAAAAATTACATTTAATTTAACTTCTGCCGTAGAAATAAGTCAGGTATTCAAACTTCCTAAAGTACAAACTCGATATGGTAAAGGAGTACAAGATGAAAGCTATAGTGATGAAGATTATGGTGGAACAAACTATGTGCCATGGGAAAATACATCTTGGGGACCAGCTTATAATGGTAGCTTAGGTGGACAAATGGTTCCGACAGGTCTTCCTCAAGCAGATGGAAATTATATCTATGGTAAATATGCACCAGTAAAAGATCATTTTTCGAAATTCTTTCAAAATGGTGTTAATTTTCAAAATGGTTTGAGCATAAATGTTGGTGGTCCTGATTCTTATGCGTTTCTGTCGATGAATAGATTAGATAATGAATTTGTGGTTGCGAATGATAAACTTAAACAAAATAATTTCTTATTCAAAGGAGGTAAAAAATTTAATAAACTAAGAATTGATGGGCAATTTAACTATATCAGTAGAACTGTAAACCAAACAAATGGAGGTTTGTACGATGATATTTTGCAAATGCCAACAACAAATGATATAAGAGTCTATAGAAATTCGGGGATTCCGGGTTATCTTACAGCCTATGCTACCAATCCATATTGGACGATGCAACATGAAAGATTGAATTCAACAATGGAATATTTGAATGGTATCGTATCACTACAGTATGATTTTAATAAAAACATAAATTTAAGCTATACAGGAAATCTTAGTCTATCTAAAACTGAACAAGAAAATCATAATGATGGATTTAAGGATGTGGTAACTTATGCTGATGCAAATGTTCCTCTACCTAATGGTGTTGCTTCTTATTTTTATAATAGAAATTACACAGATAGAAGATATTATGGCGATTTGATGTTGAATTTTAATTATGATTTGACCGATGACTTGAATCTAAAAGTAAATTTAGGTAATAATATCCAAGATAGAGCATATAATGCAAGATCTGTAGGTGGGTCAGGATTAATAATTCCAGGATGGTATAGTGTAAATAACATTAGCTCACTTGCACTTCCTACTGATACTGGTACAAAAGAAGATGGTGGTACTATGGAGAACTATAATAGAAGAGTTAAAACCTATGCATTTTTTGGAAATTTAGATCTGGCATATAAAGATTATTTATTCTTGAATGCTACATATAGATACGAACAAAGTTCATTGTTTACAACAAATATAGGTGGAAACTTTAATAATAAAGCGTATCCATACTATTCTGCTGGTTTATCATTCATTCCTACTAAGGCTTTTGATTTTGGTGGTGATGTATTAACTTACATGAAAATTGCACCTAGTTATTCCAGAGTGGGTAATGCAAATTTAAATCCATATCAAATAAATCCTACGGGAAATGTGGCTGCAGGATATCCTTTTAATGTTCCTTCTTACATTTTAAATACTTCTGTTACAAATCCAAACTTAAAACCAGAGTATTTTAATAGTATTGAATTAAATGCAATGTTTGGATTTTTTAACGATCGTATTACTTTGGAAGGATCTGTTTATCAATCAAAAACTAAAGATTTAATTATTGCATCAGCTCCATCAAATTCTAGTGGTTTATCATCTTATGTAGATAATATTGGAAACTCTAAAACTAAAGGTTTTGATATTGATTTGGGACTTACACCTATTAAAACTCAAAATTTCACTTGGAATTTACATGCATATTTTTCTAAATCAGAAACTATATTAGAGTCTTTGCGTAGTGGTGCGTCTCAAGTTTCTTTACTTACATATTCATCACCTTCTATTGGTGTAGCGGCTGTAGTAGGACAGAACCTTTATTCTTTTGTTGGCTCAACATACCAAAAAGATCCTAATGGTAATATCATTGTAGGTGCAAATGGTGTACCTATTATTAATTCTGCTCTTTCAGTTTTAGGAAATGTGAATCCAGATTATACAATGGGACTTACTACCTCTTTTAAATATAAAGGATTGTCTCTTTCTGCAGTTATGGATTACAGAAAAGGAGGACAGTTTGTTTCATTTACCAAAGGTTTGTTAGCATTTACAGGTGGTCTTGAACAAACTGCAAATCAAGATAGAGAAAATGGATATGTTGTGCCAAATTCAGTACAATTAATAAATGGACAATATGTCGCTAATACTACTGCTGCATATTCGGCTGATTATTCTGGAGCTGTAACTTATTGGACAGGTAATAATTTTAGAAGAACAGGTGAAAATCTTATTGTAGATGCAACTTTTTTCAAAGTAAGAGAGATTGCTTTAAGCTATGATTTGCCAAAGTCTCTTTTAGCATCTACATTTGTAAATGGGGTTACATTTAGCCTATATGCAAGAAATCCAATCGCAATATATGCAAAAAGTAATAGAAACTTTGCTGATCCAGAAACTTCAAATTATACCGGAAATTTATCTGGAATTGCTGACACTTCACAATATCCAACTACTAGAGTATTCGGATTTAAATTAAATGCAACTTTCTAAATTAAAAAAAATGAAAAATAAAATAATATTAATGGCATTATCGGCTACTTTGCTTAGTAGCATATCGTGTAATGATTTTTTAGATACTAATATAGACCCAGATAGAGCAGATGCGAATTTGCTCACTCCAAACTATATTTTTCCAGGAGCTGTAACAGGTGGATCAGTTTTTAGCGCGACTGCTGGAAGTTATGTACAAGCTAGAGTTTTAAACGCCTTTGCAAGCTTACAAATGAATAGTTTAGCGGGGAATTCATATTCATTCGGAACGCCATTTGTAGATGACTATACTCCCAATATTACTTCTGGTTATAATTCAGCGATTTGGGATGCTATGTTTAGACAAATTACGAATTTTCAAACAATTATTGATTATAACGATCCAAATGGTCAATATAAACAATTTAAAGCGATGTCAATGATTATGAAAGCTTATCATGTACAGATTCTTACAGATTTATATGGTGATATGCCCTACACAGAAGCTTTCAAAAGAGAATTAAATCTTTCGCCTAAATATGATAAAGGAGAAGATATATATAAAGCATCCATCGCAGATTTGGAAAGTGCGGTTCAATTAATTAATTCTGGTACTGGTGCTAATCCTGGTAGCGCAGATGTTGTCTTTGGAGGGACTATGCCAAGTTGGATTGCTTTTGCTAATACTATTAAGTTGAGATATCTTATAAGAATGTCTAACGTAACAGGCGAAATGGCTACTTACAGAGATCAAAAATTAGCTACCTTGGCTGGTGCAACATTTTCTGCTAGTAATGTGACCATGAATCCAGGATATTCTTCTACAAGCGATTCTAAGCAAAATCCATGGACTAATTATTGGGTTGTTCTTAGTTCAGGTGCAAGACCAGTATCAGGTAACCAAAGCTATACTTTGTATACGGCTTCTGAACATATTGCTTTGGCTTTGAATGGTAATAAAAGATATATTCCTACATCTGCAACGACTAGTGTTGAATATAATGATCCTAGAGATGTTTATCAAAAATTCAATGGGATAAAAGATGGTAGATCAGGAAGATTATTTACGTTGATTACTCCAGCCGGTCGTGATGCTACAGAAGCAACTGTAGAAGGTGTGAGACAAGGGGCTACGCCTGGTCAAGCAGGGGCTGAAGCAGGTAGAACAGGAAATACTGTATCTAGATTTGGTTTAGGATTAATTGTAGGTAATAATACTACAATTACATCAACTGCTCCTGCTGATATTGTTGCAGCTGCATCAGCAAAACCAGTTGTTTTGTTATCAAAAGCGGAGACAGAATTTTTATTAGCTGAAGCTGCACTTAGATATCCAGCTGTTTTCGGGAATGATAAAGGACATTTTGAAGCTGGGATTACAGCTTCATACTCTTATCTTGGAGCAACGGGGGCAGCAGCTTATATTACTAGTATAAATGCAGTTCCAAAATTAGGTTGGACAGGTTCTAATGATAATAAACTTGAAGCTATTATGACTCAGAAATGGATTGCCTTAACTGGTATTAATCCGGAACAATCATTCTTTGATTATACTAGAACCGGGTATCCTATTACTCCTATGGCAACTATTGCTACAGGAACGGTGAAGCCAAATAGATTGATTTATCCTACGTCAGAATATGCATCAAATGCTAATAATGTTCCAAACATGACGGCGACTGATGTATTTACAAAAAATCAATTTACCCCATTCTGGGCTAGATAGAATAACAATATTATTTTCGTCAAAGAGCTGTCTATTTTGGACAGCTCTTTTTGTATATAGATTTATTAGATTTTTTTAAATAAATGACTTTCAATCTTATCTTTTTGTACTTTTATAAAAAAACTATTAATCTTCTTCTGATATTATCAAAATTGCTCTATGAAAAAACTTTTTCTATTTTTTCTTTTTCTCCTTTTTCAAAATAATATAAAAGCTCAGTTAGATTTGGAACATTGGTTTCCTTCTGTTTTTAGTTCTGGTGCTAATGTCAAAAGTGCTGTTGTATCACTTTCTACAGATAAAACAATACCTTTTAACGTTTATATTTATAATGGCAATAATCTCGTAGGTAATGTAAAGATTGATAAATATAATCCAATAGAATATGATCTGGTAGTTGCAAATATTATACAATCTGTATATACTTCTTTTATAGGAGATACTATGATTCCTCTTGACAGAGGTTTACATCTTGTGGGTGAGAATAGTTTTTATGCAAATCTTAAATACGTTGGTGCGAATACAGAGATAATATCATCAAAAGGGAAAAGCGCCTTAGGGAAATCATTCTTCGTGGTTAATGATCAAAATCTTTTGAATGGTAGTTTTAATCCAAATCCAATGAATTATCAAGCGAGTATCACTGCGTATTACGATAATACAAAAATAAAAATATCAGGTTACAAAAATGGTTTAAAATTTACCAATGGATCTACAAATAATGAAATTAATATTACTTTAAATAAAAATCAATCTTACATAGTTGCAGCTTTAAAAAAAGATAATACAACCGGGGCACTTAATGATTACTTTGATCCTCATCTTATCGGTGCAACTATAGTATCTGATAAACCTATTGTTGTTAATAATGGAAATCTTTTAAGTCAAGATGCAGCTTTAGATGGTGGAAGTGTTAATATAGATCAAAGTATGCCGGTTGATAAATTGGGAAAAGAATATTTGGTTGTCAATGGTATGGCTGCAGGTAAATACTTTACAGAAAAAGCAATAATTGTGGCCACAGAGGATGGGACGCAGATTTTCTTTAATAATGAAAATACCCCACTTTTTACATTAAATAAAGGAGAACATTATATAGGACCATATCAAGCGGATAAAAAATTCATTGAAGGTTCTGAGTCTTCTTTTATAAATGAAGAGGGTAGAGAAATTACTACTTCTGCTATGTTTATCAGAGCTACAAAACCTATCTATTGTTATCAACTTTTAGCAACATTTTATGATAAGCCTATTGACCCTCGAAATTATGTATATAAAGTAGATAAGACTAGTGCTATGCTTTTTTCTTATCCTTTAGATAAAGAATATCAAATAAAGAATGTTACAATTCCCTTTATCGACGATATCGGAGGACAGGAAATGCGAAGCAAACTTTCCATCAAAACTGAAAAAAATGCGAACATTAAGATAAATGGAGTTCAGTTAACTGGAGGAACAGATATTTTAGGGAAACCCAATTGGATATATCATACCATCCAGAACTCTAAAGGAAATGTAGTGATAGAATCGGACAAAAGTTTAAATGTAGATTTTGTTGGTGGTACAACGACTGCATATTCTAGTTCTTATTCTGGTTATGCAGGAAGTGTAGTAAGTTACAGTAATGACCCTTTCATTACAATGAATGGAAATTGTATAGAAGAAGGATTACTTCTAAAACTCAATAATACAGATTTTGATAAAATACAATGGCAAAAAGATGGAGTAGATATCGTTGGGGCAAATCAAGCTACTTATATTCCGACCGAGCCAGGACTATATACTTGTGTTTTAACTTATTCTAATGTAACTTATACAACTAATAGTTTTAATATTACTCACTGCCCTTATACAGTTGTAGATAAAGATTTTGGAAAAATATGTGATGACATAGCATTCACTCCAAAATTTTCTACACCTAATGAATCCGAAAAGATTTCTAAGTTAGAAATTTTGACAGAACCAATGTATGGAAAAGTTATCAAAGATAATTTAAATTTAAAGTATATTCCAAACGTGGATTTTACCGGAGATGATAGGTTTGTCTATAGAATTTGTACAGAAACTATGGGACTATGTGAAACTATAAAGGCTAGTGTATTTGTTAATGAAAGACCTGTTGCAGAAATAAAACCTGAGTTATATCCTATTTCTGAATCCAATGGTAAAGGAAAATATGACCTCACAGAAACTATTATTGACAAAGGTAAGAATGATTATAAATTTTATGAAGATAGTGATTTGACAAAATTTATTGATAAGCCTGAAGCGTATGAAACAGCGCTTTTGACCGCATACGTTAAAATTACATCACCAACAGATTGTTTTATCAAAAAAGAAATCAAGCTTTTGACATTACAGGAAAATATAGAGCTTCCAAACTTCTTTTCTCCCAATGGTGATGGTATTAATGATTTTTGGGATTATTCTAAGCTAAAAGACTATTCTGAACTGGAAATATCTATCTATAATAAAATAGGCAGTAAGGTATTTGAACATTCTATCTCAAATACAGATTTTAAATGGAACGGAAAAGATTACAGCGGAAAACCTTTATCTTCCAATACTTATTGGAGTTTATTAAAATGGAAAAATGCAAGGACAGGTGTTCCAATATCAAAACAAATGTGGATATTGCTAAAATCAATAGATTAAAAAATAAAAATACGATTCAACTGAATCGCATTTTTTATCTAAATTTTCATATTCTACTTTCCAAACAAACCACCACCCATTCCAGGCATATTCGGCATTTTGCTCATCATCTGCATCATTTGTTTACCTTGAGGACCTTGCATCATTTTCATCATTTTCCCCATTTGGTCAAACTGTTTCATTAGTGCATTCACATCTTCCAATTTTCTTCCTGCACCTTTAGCAATTCTTTGTTTTCTTGAAACATTGATGATAGAAGGTCTTCTTCTCTCTTCTGGTGTCATCGAGTGGATAATAGCTTCAATATGTTTGAAAGCATCATCATTGATATCGACATCTTTGATCGCTTTTCCAACACCCGGAATCATCCCCATCAAATCCTTCATATTACCCATTTTCTTGATTTGGTTGATTTGCTTCAAGAAGTCATCAAAGCCAAATTCATTCTTAGCAATTTTCTTATGAAGTTTTTTAGCTTCCTCTTCGTCAAATTGTTCCTGAGCTCTTTCTACCAAGGAAACAACATCTCCCATTCCAAGGATTCTGTCCGCCATCCTTTCCGGATAGAAAAGGTCGAGCGCCTCCATTTTTTCGCCGGTAGAGATAAATTTGATAGGCTTTTCTACAACAGAACGGATTGTCAAAGCAGCTCCACCTCTCGTATCACCATCCAATTTAGTAAGAACAACCCCGTCAAAATTCAAAGTGTCATTAAAGGCTTTCGCCGTATTCACAGCATCCTGTCCTGTCATCGAATCTACAACGAAAAGCGTTTCAGTTGGTTTGATCGTTTGATGAACTGACTTGATTTCATTCATCATTTGCTCATCAATCGCCAAACGGCCAGCTGTATCCACGATAATCGTGTCAAAGCCTTTAGACTTGGCATAATTAATCGCATTCTCAGCAATCGCTACAGGATTTTTATTGTCGATTTCCGTATAAACTTCAATATTGATTTGTCCTCCCAGAACTTTCAACTGGTCGATCGCCGCAGGTCTGTAAACGTCACAAGCTACCAAAAGTGGTTTTTTGCTTCTTTTTTGTTTCAGATAGTTGGCTAATTTTCCTGAGAAAGTCGTTTTACCAGAACCTTGAAGACCGGCAATCAAAATCACAGTAGGTTTTCCGGAAAGGTTGATCCCCTCTTGTGAACCACCCATCAGATCCACCAATTCGTCATGAACAATTTTCGTCATCAATTGTCCCGGCGTTAGCGATGTCAAAACGTTTTCACCAATCGCTTTATCCTGAACTCTTTTTGTGAGGTCTTTGGCAACTTTATAATTTACATCGGCATCCACCAATGCTCTTCGGATTTCCTTTACCGTTTCTGCAACGTTGATTTCCGTGATTTTTCCACGTCCGGAAATATTATGAAGCGCTTTATCTAGCTTGTCTTGTAAACTGTTAAACATAACTTTAATAAGATATTTAAGGTTGCAAAAATAAGAAAATTTAAACGAAAGTTACAGAATCATACTCTAGAATTATCAATCATCACTTATCAGTCATCGTTTATTTTATTTGGGCAGCTTAATCCGCCTTCCGCTCCCAATCTTTTTTGCAGAAAGATTTCAGATTCAATAGAAGTTGAGTAAGCGCAAAAAAGGATTTCCGCTCAAGTCGGGCTGCAGATTCTACGTATAATTAATGATCAGATTTCTTACTGGGCGAATCGCCTTTGTTAAACTTAAAAACAAAGAATCTCATAAAAAATCTTTGTGGACTTTGCGTTTAACATCCACATAAAATTGTAAATCATTCAAGTTGTTTAGAATGTTTACTTTTGCAAAAATCAAAAATTGGAAGACAAAAAAAATAACGCCTCCGATTCCCTTAGAAAATATGGAAAGTATTCGTCTGTTGTTTTTCAGATGCTTTTTATTATTGGGATTTCTTTTTGGGGCGGACATCAGTTGGATTTGTATTTTGAAACCGGTTCCAATGTTTTGGTTTTGGTGATTGGTCTCAGCGGACTTTGCCTTTCACTATACACAACCTTGAAGAGACTCGAAATTTTAAATAAAGAAGAACAGGACAATGCAAAACAAAAGTAACCTAATTATCAGTGTGATATTTTTTCTCACATTTATTATACATTTCGCAATTTGGAAATTTGCATTTCATCTGGATGAAGTCACGATAATCAAGTTTTATTTATTTCTTACAATCATTTTTATGATGATGATAACCTTGATTATTTTGATTAACAAAATTCTTCCGCAATACCAAGGATTTGCAATGATAGGACTGATTGTCATGAAATTTGGGCTGATGTTCCTTGTAAAAAACAAGCTTCATTTCGAAGCAATTCCGAATTATAAATTCCATTTTATTATTCCATATTTCATTTTGACAACGTTGCTTACATATTATGCAATTCAGTTAATTAATTATGACAAAAAACAGTAAATTAATTCTTCTAAAGAGAAAAAATAGTCTATTTTTGCAAAACGAAAAAAAAATCTACCGATGCTAAAGAAAACGGCAATTTTATTTTACAGTTTATTAATGTTTGCAACTGCTTTTGCTCAGCACGAAAATGTTGAAAACCAACACGGTAAGCCTGTAACTGAAACTCCTGAGCTTTCTGGAAAAGAAGAGAGAAGAAAGGAAGTTAAAGAGTTCGTAGACCACCATATTTTGGATGCTCACGATGTTGCCCTGATGGTGAAAGATGGTCATCATATTGGTTTTCCTTTGCCGGTTATTATTTATGATGAAGGATTTCATTTCTTTATGAGTAATACAGAAGGCGTAGATGGGCACGAGTTTATCCACGGTTCTCCGGTAGAAAGTAATGGTAAATTTTATACACTTAGCCACGAAAAAATCTACAGAACAGATTCTAAGGGGACTTTAACATTAGATAAAGATCACCACCCAACTGAAAAGAGAGTTTTAGATTTATCTATCACGAAAAGTGTTTTGGTTATTTTCTTAGTTGCTATTTTTATGATTGTGCTTTTCGGAGGAATGGCAAGATCTTATAAAAAATCTCTTGTTCCTTCTGGTGCTGCAAAATTCCTTGAACCACTTGTCATTTTTGTAAGAGATGATATTGCAATTCCAAACATTGGACATAAGTATAAGAGGTTTATGGGTTATCTACTGACTGTATTCTTTTTTATCTTGTTTCTGAATGTTTTAGGTTTGATGCCTTTTGGGATCAATGTTACGGGTAATATTGCGATTACATTTTGTTTAGCAATTGTAACTTACTTGATTACAACTTTCTCAGGCTCAAAAGATTATTGGAAACATATTTTTTGGATGCCGGGTGTTCCAGTTCCTATGAAGTTTATTATGATGCCAATAGAAATATTGGGGACATTGACAAAACCATTTGCTTTGATGATTCGTCTTTTTGCAAATATGACAGCAGGTCACATCGTTGTAATGACTTTGATTGGTTCAATTTACATTTTCGAAAATTGGATTGCAGGAGTTGCTTTCCCGTTCTTGACATTCGTAATTTATTTATTAGAAGTATTAGTAGCGTTCCTTCAAGCTTACGTATTCACAATGCTTTCAGCTTTGTTTATCGGTATGGCAGTTGAAGAGCACGAGCATGAACATGCTCATTAATTAAAAGTATAAAACAATTTTTTAAATTATATATTATGGAAATTCCTAAAATTATTGGTAGCGGACTTATCGTTATTGGTGTAGGTATCGGTCTTGGAAAAATTGGTGCTGCTGCTCTTGAAGCAATCGCTAGACAACCAGAGCAATCTGGAAAAATCCAAACTGCTATGCTTATTGCTGCTGCATTGGTAGAAGGTGTTGCTTTCGCTGCGTTATTCGCATCATAAGCCAAACAAAATTCAAAACATTGTTGCAGCGGTTGGCTGCAGCAATGTTTAATTTAAAAATTTATAAAAATTAATCTCACTATATAATGGAATTACTTCATCAGTTTTCATCAGGATTATTTATCATTCAGTCCATCATTTTCTTAGTATTACTTTTTGTATTAGGAAAGTTTGCGTGGAAACCAATTCTAAAATCTATCGACGAGAGAGAAACTTCAATCATCGATGCTCTTAACCAAGCTAAATTGGCTAAACAAGAAATGGCACAGTTGAAAGAAGATAACGAAAGAATTCTTCGTGAAGCTAGAGCTGAAAGAGATGGTATCTTGAAAGAAGCTAGAGATATGAAAGATAAAATCGTAAATCAAGCTAAAGACAGTGCTAAAGTGGAAGGTGAAAAAATGATTGAAGCAGCTAGACAATCTATCCAAACGGAAAAGAATGCGGCTATGGCTGATATCAAAAACCAAATCGGTACTTTGTCTGTGAACATCGCTGAAAATATTCTTAGAGAGAAATTGAACAACGATGGCGCACACAACGCTTTGGTAGAAAATATTCTTAACAAATCTAACCTTAACTAATCAGGATGCTTACATCTAAAGTAGCTAAAAGATACGCACAAGGTTTACTGGATTTCACACAAGAGTCTGGTAATACAGAATCTGTTTTCGTAGAGATGAAGGATATTGTGAAAATAATGTCTCTGTCCAAAGAATTGAACACATTCTTCAACACGCCTATCATTGATGCAAGAAAGAAAGAAGCGATTGCTTTAGAAATTTTTAAAGATTTTTCTCCTGTTTCGAAGAATATCATCCGATTGGTTATCAAACAAGGTAGAGAATCTCAGCTTAAAAATATTGCTCAGGAATTCATCAATAAAGTAGAAGATATCAAAGGAACGCAACGTATTTCTTTGGTTACAGCTAGCAAATTGTCAGAGCAAAATATTCAAAAAATAATTGCTGATTCTAATATGGTAAATGTTTCTAACTATGATTTGGAAACGATTATCAAACCAGATATCTTGGGAGGTTATATCCTAAGAGTAGGTGACCAGCAAATCGATGCTTCAGTTAAAACCAAACTGAACAATATCAAAAAAGAATTTCAACTTAATTAAGAAAAAACAACCATATAATGGCAGAAATAAATCCGGCAGAAGTATCAGCGATACTGAAGCAGCAATTAGCAAATTTCGATACTCAATCTAACGTAGAAGAAGTTGGAACTGTACTTACAATCGGTGATGGTATCGCTCGTGTTTACGGTTTAGAAAATGTGCAGTACGGAGAATTGGTAAGATTCGAAGCTGGAGTAGAAGGTATCGTTCTTAACCTTGAAGAAGACAACGTAGGTGTGGCTCTTCTTGGGGAATCCAAAATGGTAAGAGAAGGTGATACTGTAAAAAGAACTAACAGAATCTCTTCTATCAAAGTTGGTGAAGGAATGCTTGGTAGAGTTGTTGATACTCTAGGAAATCCAATCGATGGTAAAGGACCTATCGGTGGTGAGCTTTACGAGATGCCTTTGGAAAGAAAAGCGCCGGGAGTTATCTTCCGTCAGCCGGTAACCGAGCCACTTCAGACTGGTATCGTTGCTATCGATTCTATGATTCCGGTAGGAAGAGGACAAAGAGAGTTGATTATTGGTGACAGACAAACTGGTAAAACAGTTGTTGCTATCGACACGATCATCAATCAAAAAGAATTTTATGATGCTGGTCAGCCAGTATATTGTATATATGTTGCAATTGGACAAAAAGCTTCAACTGTAGCTCAAATCGTTAAAACGTTAGAAGACAAAGGTGCTTTGGCTTATACAGTTATCGTTGCAGCTAACGCTTCTGACCCAGTTCCAATGCAGGTTTACTCTGCAATGGCAGGTGCTTCTATCGGAGAATACTTCAGAGATACTGGTCGTGCTGCTTTGATTGTTTATGATGATTTATCTAAACAAGCGGTTGCTTACCGTGAGCTTTCTCTTCTATTGAGAAGACCACCAGGACGTGAGGCTTACCCAGGAGACGTTTTCTACCTACACTCAAGATTGTTGGAAAGAGCAGCAAAAGTTATTGCTGATGATTCTATCGCAAAACAAATGAACGATTTGCCAGAATCTTTGAAGCCAATCGTAAAAGGTGGTGGTTCATTAACAGCCCTTCCAATCATCGAAACTCAGGCTGGTGACGTTTCTGCATATATCCCGACAAACGTTATCTCTATTACAGACGGACAGATTTTCTTGGAAACAGATTTGTTTAACTCAGGGGTTCGTCCGGCAATCAACGTTGGTATCTCTGTATCGAGAGTTGGAGGTAACGCTCAGATCAAATCAATGAAAAAAGTTTCTGGAACTTTGAAATTAGACCAGGCTCAATATAAAGAATTGGAAGCGTTTGCTAAATTCGGTTCTGACTTAGATGCTGCTACATTGGCAGTAATCTCTAAAGGAGAAAGAAACGTGGAGCTTTTGAAGCAGCCAGTTAACTCTCCACTTCCGGTAGAAAATCAGGTAGCGATGATTTACGCAGGAACTGAGAATCTATTGAGAAATATCCCAATCAGAAAGGTAAAAGAATTCCAGGTAGAATATGTGGATTTCTTGAAAAACAAACATCCAGAAGTGATGGCAGCTCTTAAAGCCGGTAAAATTGATGACCAATTAACTGGAGTTTTGAAACAAGTTGCAACAGAACTTTCTGCGAAATACAACTAAAAAAGTTCAATGTTCAAGGATTCAGAACGATTGTTTTGAAACCTTGAACTTTTTAAACAATAATCTTTGAACTAAAGAATGGCAAACTTAAAAGAAATACGAGGCAGAATTTCATCTATATCTTCTACGATGCAGATTACAAGTGCTATGAAAATGGTTTCCGCTGCGAAACTGAAGAAAGCACAAGACGCAATCGTAATGCTGAGACCTTACTCAGAAAAACTTCAGGAGATTATAGAGAACGTAAGTGCTGCTTCTGATGCTGAGAATATCTCAGAATTCGCTATAGAAAGAGAAGTTAAAAAAGTGCTTTTCATCACCGTGACTTCCAACAGAGGTTTGGCTGGAGCTTTCAACTCTTCTGTTATCAAAGAATTGAACACTCAGTTCTCTACTAACGAAAATGTAGAAGTAGAAGTTTTAACCATCGGTAAGAAAGCTTTTGATGCACTTAGAAAAAACAAAACTGTTTACGAAAACCACAGTTCTTTGTTTGACAACCTTTCTTTCGACCACGTTTCAAATATGACAAGTAAAGTGATGTCAGATTTCAAAGCTGGAAAGTTTGACAAAGTTTACGTTGTTTATAACAAATTCATCAACGCTGCTACTCAGGAAGTAGTAACTGAGCAGGTTTTACCAATTGCAGTTTCTGTAGAGAAAACAAGCTCAGACGTTAATGTAGATTACATCTTCGAACCAGGCAGACAAGAAATTTTGGAAACATTAATTCCAAAATCGATTAAAACTCAGATATTCAAAGCGGTGCTAGATTCCGTAGCGTCAGAACACGGTGCAAGGATGACAGCGATGCACAAGGCGACCGATAATGCAGAAGCACTTAGAAATGACCTTAAGATTTTCTATAACAAAGCAAGACAGGCAGCCATCACCAACGAAATATTAGAAATTGTTTCCGGAGCAGAAGCGCTTAAGAACAGTTAATTAAAGATAAGTTAAAGTTAGTAGTTAGTTATAAAAAGCATTGGAGGTCAAACTTCAGTGCTTTTTATTATTTTGGGCAGCTTTTCCGCCTTCCGCTCCCAATCTTTTCACTCCACTTCGTTGCGTAAAAAGGATTTCCGCTCAAGTCGGGCTGTAGCTTCGCCAAATATAACCAGTCCACCTTTTATCAACTTTACAAAAAAAAGAGACGAAGTTTCGGTATATTGGTAGAAAATAATTCATTTAGTGAGGGGCGAAGCTCCGAAATATTGGTTTTAAATCAATGTTTTATCACCAAAATCATATTTTTTCCAACTTCTATACCCCAACTTCTAATATCTAAATCGAAGTTAAAAAAAATATATATCTTTGTACAGATTGTATATATAACAACATTAAATGGACCCCGATAGTTTAGTCAAACTTCTCATTGCATTATTTTTAGTTCTTCTAAATGGCTTTTTCGTAGCCGCCGAATTCTCAATTGTTAAAGTACGTTATTCCCAAATCCAGCTAAAAGCTGCTGAAGGAAATGCCGTAGCAAAACAAGCCGAAAACATTATCAAAAACTTAGATGCTTATCTTTCAGCGACTCAGCTGGGGATTACGCTAGCTTCCCTTGCTTTGGGTTGGGTAGGAGAGAGCGCTCTGCATCACATTATAGAGTCTATTTTCCATTCATTGAATATCGAGTTGGCTCAAGCTACGGTTACAACTATTTCGGTTGTTTGTAGCTTCTTATTGATTACAGTGATGCACATTGTATTCGGAGAATTGGTTCCGAAATCGATTGCGATTAGAAAATCAGAGTCGACAACACTTTTCATTGCTTATCCTTTGCATTGGTTTTATAACATCTTCAGACCCTTCATTTGGTTGATGAACTCATTATCCAATGCTTTCCTGAAATTAATCAAAATATTTCCAGCCTCGGAACACGATATTCACTCGACGGAGGAATTACAATTATTGGTAAAACAATCTGCTGACAGTGGCGAAATCGAAGAAGAGAATTACGAAATCATAAAAAATGCATTCGATTTTACGGATCATAATGCAAAACAGATTATGATTACGAGGCAGAATATTTCTTCTATCGATATTCAGGATGACCCAGAAGATATTATCAACCAGATTATGGAAAGCGGTTATTCGCGTATTCCGGTTTACGAAGGCTCGATTGATAACATCATCGGGATTTTTTACACCAAAGAAATCATCAGAGAATATATCAAGAGTAAAGGTCAGGTTTCTGAAGAGAGTCTGAGAGGATTTATGCGAGAAGCATTCTTTGTGGTTGGAAGTAAGAAGATTTCTGATTTGCTTAAGGTTTTCCAATTCAAGAAACAGCATTTGGCAATTGTTATTGATGAGTTTGGAGGAACGGAAGGAATCATTACGCTTGAAGATATCTTAGAAGAATTGGTTGGAGAAATCCAGGATGAGGAAGATGAGGAAGAAAAAATTGTAGATAAAGTTGGTGAAAATATCTATTGGATAAAAGCGACTCAGCCTTTGGATGAGATTAATGAGAAATTACCAAGAAAAATTCCGCTTTCTGAAGAAGGAGAATATAATACGTTAGCAGGTTTTATTTTGAACGAATTACAGGATATCCCGGAAGAGAATCAGGAATTCGATTATGAAAATTATCATTTCAAGATTCTTAAAATGCAGAATAAAAGTGTGGAGTTGGTAGAACTTCTTTACAACAAACCTTTCGTAGAAGATTTGACAGACGAAATTATTGAATAATCAGCCTTATGAAAATCTACAATAATAAATCTTACGATGAGCCAAAACGCCAGTACGAAGAAGAAGTATTGGTAATGGAGCTTGAAGACGAAGTTTACAAACTCGTGGTTTACAATGATGATGTCAACACTTTCGATTTCGTCATTATGTGCCTGATTGATATTTGCGAACACACACCAGAACAAGCGGAACAATGTACATTGCTCATCCATTACAAAGGAAAATGTACCGTAAAAACAGGCGCTCTTGAAAAACTGAAACCGATGCACCAGGCACTACTTGACAAAGGTTTAAGTTCGGAAATAGTATAAATTAAAAAGATTACAGAATTTGTAATCTTTTTTTTGTTTTACTTGAATTTTTGTCTTGGCAAACCAATCTCGTGCGCTTGTGGATAAGGCTTTCTGGATGTCATACTTATATCTTCTTTCATTTGTTTATGAATATGATACTGTCTATCCTCATCATACTCATACCTCGGATCTGGAATCATCGGCATTTTGGACATTTTGTGAATCGTGATGGTCGGAAAATGATAATCTACTTCCACGGTTCCTAACAAAAGATAACAACCGCCTCCCTGAAAATCATATTGTTTGAGACTGTCCGGAAAATGGGCGGTATCAAAATAATCGCCATTTACGTCGATCCAAGTTCCGAAAAACATTGCACCTCTTTTTGTGGGAACGTGTTTTCTGGATATCAAATAAGCCAGCATTTTTACTTCTTGTTTATGGAATTTCAGTAAGTCTTTTACGAAAACAGAACCTCTGTATTTGGTTTTTAGCAAATCAAACGGACTGGATGAAATAGGAAAGCCGATAATCTCTAATTCATCAAAAGCATCTTCAAATGCTTCTCTTTTCAGTTCAGGAAGTTCAAATCGTTTGGCTGGTTCTTCAAAAAGTGTAATGTTTCTATTTTCTGTTTTGAAATTGAATAATAGCAATCTAGCTTCCACCAAAAGTTCATTTTTCTGTTTACCCGTAAATCTGAATGCACCTATGAAAATCAAAATCTGAATGGTCTCAATACCAACCGGAATACGTTTGATGAAATTTTCCAGAGATGTGTAATTACCGTTTTTATCCCGTTCTTCAGAGATGCTTTGTGCTATTTTAGACTCCAGTGATTGCAGAACCAGAAAGCCTAAATAAATTTCTTTTTCTATAAGTCTCGTCTTATATTCGCTGTTATTGACGCAAGGGTTTTGAACTTTAGCGCCAGACATTCTTGCTTCGTGGATATAAACTTCTGTTCGATAAAAACCACCTTGATTATTGATGACAGAAACCATAAACTCCAAAGGATAATAGACCTTTAAATACAAACTCTGATAACTTTCTACCGCATAAGAAGCCGAATGTGCTTTGCAAAAAGAATAACCTGCGAAAGATTCAATTTGACGGAAAGCCTCTGCAGTCATTTGCTCAGAATGTCCTTGCTCTTTACATTTTTCAAAAAAATTGGCTTTAACCTCGATTAATTTCTGAATTGAACGTTCTTTTCCACTCATTGCTCTTCTTAGAATATCACCATCGGCATGATCAAGACCTCCAAAATATTGAGCAATCTTGATAACATCTTCCTGATAAACCATAATACCATAGGTTTCTTTTAGGTTTTCCTCAAACACGGGATGAAAATATTCGAACTGATCAGGATGATTGTGCCGGTAAATATATTCGCGCATCATTCCACTTTGTGCAACACCAGGTCTGATAATAGAGGAAGCAGCTACCAAAATCTTGTAATTATCACATTGAAGTCTTCTCAAAAGCCCTCGCATAGCAGGACTTTCTATATAAAAGCAACCGATGGTATTTCCAATAGCCAGATATTGATTACAAACGGATTCATCTTTTGAAATGGAAGTGTCCCGAATATCGACCTGAATGCCACGATTCTTTTTGATAAGTTCAACTGTTTCATTAATCGTTCCCAAGCCTCGCTGAGAAAGAATGTCAAATTTTTCAAGACCGATATCTTCCGCCACATTCATATCAAATTGGGCAATCGGGAAACCTTTTGGGGGCATTTCCAAAGCCGTATAATTGGTAATAGGTTCCTCGGAAATCAAAATTCCACAAGCGTGCATACTTCTTTGATTCGGAAATTTTTCAAGTAATTTTCCGTACTTATGAACTAATTTTACTACAGAATTCACTTCATGGGTTTCCATAGATTGGGTGGCAAGATCGTCCAATTCTTCTTTAGGCAAGCCAAAAGCTTTTCCTATTTCTCTAAAAATCGATCGGTATTTGAACTCTACATTGGTTCCGCAAAACGCCACGCGGTCTTTTCCATAGGTATCAAAAATATATTGGATTATCATATCTCTGTTTTGCCAACTCCAATCGAGGTCAAAATCTGGCGGTGCAGTACGGTTAAGATTAAGAAAACGCTCAAAATAAAGATCCAGTTCTATGGGGCAGATATCTGTAATCCCAAGACAATAACTGACGATGGAATTTGCCCCACTTCCACGCCCAACGTGCATAAAACCCATTTTGTTGCTGTATTGGACAATATCCCAGGTAATCAAAAAATAAGCTGAGAAATCAAGCTCATTAATTACTTTGATTTCTTTGTCAACTCTTTTCTTAGCAACATCGTTATCTGCGCCATATCGTTTCTCCAAACCTTCATAAGCCAGTTTGGTCAAGAGTTCAATATCTTGTTCTTTAGAACTCAGGAAATGCTTTTTGTTCTTATTCTCAGTACTTCCTTTTTCTTTATAAGTAAATTCAAAATTGCATTCCGTGAGAATTTTCTTTGTGTTATCAATGATTTCAGGATAGCGCTCGAATGATTGTATTAAATTGATTTCGGGTTTGAAATATTCTGATTTTCTGCAAATATCATTTTCTGAAAGTTGAGAGACCAAAGTATTGCCATCAATCGCTCTCAGTATTTTGTGAAGATTATATTCCCTTTTTGTAGTGAAAGTAATAGATTGAAGGACAACCATTTTATTAATTCGATGTTTAAATTCAGGTCGAATCAATAAATTTATTTCCTCTTCACGTATGCCGATGAATTCATTTTTCTTTAATATTTCCGGAATATTTTCAATAGGATAAATCACAAAAACTTGATTGAATTCCGGCGCTACTTCAGAAAGTTCAATGCCGTTACAATTATATTCAGTCAAAATTTTATTGACTTCTCCAATTCCGTTGAATTCCTTTGCAATAGTAATATAAAGCAATCGATTTTCTTTTCGGACTTCGATTCCTGCAATTGGTTTAATTCCACGATTATCACATTCTTTTTTGAAATCATAAATTGCGGTAACTGTGTTGATATCAGTTAGAACCAATTCTTTAATTCCAAATTCGTGAGCTTGATCTACCAGATTTTGAACCGATAAAGTACCATAGCGAAGGCTGTGAAAAGAATGACAATTAAGATACATTTAATTGATTATTTTAAAATTATTTACTGAAATCAAATCCGGAAGCCCTCCCCAAAGCATTTGATCCGAAGCGATTCTTAAGATAATCCATCGTTTGGTAAAGGCTCATTTGTTCTTCAGTGTCTTCAAAAAGATTCATCTGATGATTACCGTGAACCAAATCTGTGAAGCGTAAACCAACGAGTCTGATGCGCATTCTTCTCGTGTAAACTTTATTGAAAAGTTCCAAGGCAACTCTTGATAAGGTGTGATCAGCAGATGTATAAGCTATTTTGTATTGCTTGGTTTCCGTATCAAAATTAGAATATCGGATCTTGATCACGACTGTAGAAGTCAGCCATTTTTCCTGTCTCAATTGATAAGCTAATTTTTCAGCCATTCCGGAAATCAATCTTTTGATTTCTAAAATATCAATAGAATCTGTTGCGAAAGTTCTTTCTGTAGAAATTGATTTTTTTTCGGAGTAGGGAACAACGGGATTTTCATCAATACCATTAGCTCTTTTCCAGAGTTCTGTTCCGTTGGCGCCAATCATCTGCTGAAGAACCAACACCGGCATCTCGGAAAGCGTATGAATCGTTCTCACGCCAATCCTTGAAAGAAGTTGAAATGTTTTGTCGCCAACCATCGGGATTTTTTTGATGGATAGTGGATTCAGAAATGGCTTTATTTCTGATTCTATAATTTGCCGTTTCCCTTCAGGTTTGGACTCTCCTGTTCCGATTTTTGAAACCGTTTTGCTATTGGATAAAGCAAAACTTATAGGGAGTCCTGTTTCTCTCTTAACAGCAGATGCAATTTCCTGAGTCCATTGGTAACACCCAAAAAATTTGTCCATTCCGGATAGATCAAGATAAAATTCATCAATGCTCGCTTTTTCCATTAATGGAACTTTATCCTGAATCACTTCTGTTACGAGGTGGGACATTTTGGAAAAATTTTCATAATCACCTTTTACCACTTTTGCATTGGGGCAAAGCCTGAGCGCCATTTTGATTGGCATTGCAGAGCGAACACCAAATTTCCGTGCTTCATAGGAACAGGATGCTACCACGCCACGGTCGCCACCACCGATGATTAGTGGGATTCTGTCAAGCCCGGAATGGTTCAGCCTTTCGCAGGAAACGAAAAACGTATCAAGATCCATATGTACAATAGCACGATTCACTTGACAAAATTAGTTACATTTTAAAACATTATTGTTATATTTGTTGTTATAAATTATAACAATGTCTATTTTTTCAGATAACATCAGGTTTTTGAGAGCTAAAAAAATGACAACTCAACAAGAGTTGGCGGATACTTTAATTATTACAAGATCGAGGTATGTTTCCTATGAAGATGGACGCTCGGAACCGCCGTATGATGTGCTCATCACAATTTCTAAGTTTTTCCACATCAGCATCGATTTGCTTTTGACAGTGGACATTAGGAAATATCCTTTGGAAGAAATGATGAATCTTCCTGATAATAGAATTTTGTTACCTATAGTTATTGATGAGTCAGGAAATAACAGCATAGAAATCATTCCCCAAAAAGCTTCGATGGGTTATCTGTCAGGTTATAGCGACCCAGAATATATCGAAAGTCTGCAGAGAATTTCATTGCCTTTTTTGACTAATGGAAAATATCGTGCTTTCCCTGCGCAGGGCGATTCTATGCCACCTTTCAAAGATGGCTCTTACATCATTGGGAAATATGTGGAAGATATTGAAGATTTGAAAAAAAACAGAAGCTACATTTTTGTGACTTTGAATGATGGGATTTCCTATAAACGATTTAAAACTAAAAATAGAACGTCAATTGAAGTGGCAGCGGACAACTCTTTCTATAAACCTTATGAGATTCCATTGGGTGAGATTGTGGAAATTTGGCAATATGCATCGGGCATTTTTCCGGAGGATTTTGAACCAGAAGATTTTGATAATTATAATTTGAAGGAGATGTTTTTGGAAATCAGAAAAGATATTAAAGAATTGGATAATAAAGTTTCAAATGCAAAATAATTTTAGGACATATAATACAGATATGCAACTCAGTTTGTTTGACGCAGGCGAATATTACCAGTTTCCCACCGAGTTATTAGATTATACCGAACATTTTTTGTCTGAGGAAAGAGCTACCGAAATCGAAAAAAATCTTATAAAAAATGTTCCCTGGAAACAAAGTACACAAAAAATTTTTGATAAAGAAGTTCTGACACCACGTTTGACTGCTTGGTACGGCGACGATGAAAAATCGTATCATTTGGGAGGTAATGAGTTCAGTGTGAATGCTTGGACGCCGGAACTTTTGGGTTTGAAATATAAAATCCAGAAATTGACAGGTCATCAGTTTAATTCTGTTCTGCTCAATTTTTACAGAGATGGCAATGATTCTGTAGCTTGGCATCGGGATAAAGAAAGCGAATTGGGTAATCGTCCTGTGATTGCATCGGTCAGTTTCGGACAGGTGAGAAATTTTGATTTTAGAAAAAAAGATAATCATCAGAATAAATACAGTTTGCCTTTACAACACGGTTCTCTGCTTATTATGAAAGGCGATTTGCAAACCCATTGGGAACATCGGATTGCTAAATCCAACCGACCGATGAGACCTCGGATTAATCTTACTTTCCGCCAAATCCGTGAATTATAAATAATATTGCACTTTAATTTATAATATGTTGTGTGATTTTTATTTTTCTAATGAAAAGTTATTTTCGTTGATTTTAATAATATTAATTTGAGTGAAAATTATTATTTTGCATATCAATTAAAATAATATTTATGAATTTAAAAATCAATTTTCTGGTAGCCAGTTTTGCATTGACATTTTCTACAATGTATGGACAGACTACCACACTCGAATCTAAAGCAAGAGATTGGATATCTAAAAACTCAAACAAAATAGGAACAACCTCTAAAGATAATTTTGAGTTTCAGTCTTCCAGGAAAAGTTTGTCAGGAGAAACTTTGAGATTTCAGCAGACTATTAATGGCATTCCAGTTTATGAAGGTGATATTGCTATACATTTTAATAAACAAGGAGAAGTAACTTACGGAACTGAAGTAACTGTTTCTAAACAGTTAAAACAAATTAATACAACGCCAACTTATAATAAAGACACTGCTTTTGAAAAAGCTAAGGTAGCTGCTAATATTGCCGGTGAAATTACACATCAGGAAAATGATTTGTATGTTTTTGTAACAGAAGATGGACAGACTAAATTAGTCCATAGAGTAATTATCAATTCCTATGAAACGCCGGGAGATTGGGAAATAATGGTAGATGCAAATTCCGGAGATGTACTTAGAGTCCTGGATATTGCCAACTATCATCACGACGACAACCGAAAGAAAAAATCAAAACAAAAATCTGCAGAAATGAAAGCTGCTGGAACAGCTTACATTTTCGGTCCAGATCCACTTTCCAGAGCGCATGTAGCTTATGGTGGAAATTACGTTGATAATAATGATGCAACTAATGCAAGTCTGGATGCAGCAAGAAGTTTGGTGGCTTTGCCGGACATTACTTTATCAAACGGGGTGTATAGTTTAAAAAGCAAATACGTTCAGATAGCGGATTTTGAATCGCCTGCTACCGGTTTGTTTACCCAAACTTCTCCCGATTTTCTTTTCAACAGAAATGAACAAGGTTTCGAAGCTGTAAACGCTTTTTATCACATCGATAGAAGTCTTGCTTATATCAATGAAACTTTAGGAATCACTTGTAAATCTACGCTTAATGGTGGCGTGATGATGGTTGACCCACACGGGTTGAATGGTGATGATAATTCGCATTTCATTCCAAGTTCTCAAAGGTTGGCTTTCGGTGAAGGCTGTGTGGATGATGCGGAGGATGCTGATGTAGTTTTACACGAATTGGGGCACGCCATTCATCATTGGGTTACGGGGCTGAAATCTTCTTCTGCTCAAGGTTTAGGAGAAGGTTCCGGAGATTATTGGGCAATGTCCTACAGCAGAAGTTTAAATCAATGGGCGTCATCAGAACCTCAATACAACTGGATGTTCAGCTGGGATGGTCATAACGAATGTTGGGCAGGGCGTGTAACTAATTATCCAACAAAATACAGCTCAAGCATTAGTAATACTGCCAATATTCATAGAGATGGACAGATTTGGGCAACTTCTCTTATGAGAATCTACAACAGAATTGGAAAAGAGAAAACGGATCGTATTTTCTTAGAGGGACTTGCAATGACCAATTCCTCTTCCAATCAGCAAACTGCAGCGGTTGCTGTGAGACAGGCGTCTATAGATATGTTAGGAAGTTATGGCTTCACTTGTGATGATGTCAATATTATTACAGAAGAATTGACAACTTCGGGATATACACTTCCTGCTTATCAATGTGTTAATTTAGCAGTGGCTGATGTTTCTAAAAATTCAGTGTCTGTTTATCCAAATCCGGTAACTGAAAACTTAACAGTTTCTATGAACTTTAAAAAAGCAGAGACAGCTGAAATTTATAGTTTAGAAGGAAGAAAAATTTCTGAGACTAATATTAATTCTAATAATAATGTCATTAATGTTTCTAATCTGAATAAAGGTGTTTACTTATTGAAGATAAAAGGAACTGATATTGTTCAGAAGTTTATCAAGAATTAATTTAATAGATTTAAAATAAAAAACCGATTGATATTCAATCGGTTTTTTTATTTAGAATTTCACATTGAAGACTTTTTCTTCGCCGTTACGTTTTACGGTTACTGGATGTTCTTCCCCAGCTTTTATTTTCGAAAGACAATCCATATAAGAATAAACCTCTTTTACTTCGCATTTTCCAATTTTTGTAAGAATATCACCTTGTAGAATTCCAGCATTAGCTGCAGGTCTGTTATCTATGACACCATCGATGCCCATTCCGTCTTTGGTATCTGCATAATTTGGCATAATTCCCAGACTCACTTTATATTTTGGGACTGCTTTTGTAGCGGTAACTGCCGTTTTTGTAAACGGAATTTCCTTTTCATTCCCTAAAGCATTAGCCAAATTGAAAACGTAATTAGTAATGATTTTCTGCCCTGTGTAATTGATTTTATCAGCATCATCAGTCGGTTTGTGATAATCATTATGAGTTCCTGTAAACAAGAACAAAACCGGAATATCTTTCAAATAAAAAGAAGTATGATCGCTTGGCCCAACACCAGATTCATCCAAAGATAAATTAATACTTTCTGGTTTATATTTTTTGACCAGATCTGATAGGATGGGAGAGGTTCCAACGCCACCAACAGTCAGGTTGTTATCTTTATTCAATCGACCAACCATATCCATATTAATCATAAAAATTGTATTAGGATAATTGGTTTTGATAGTTTCAGCTAATTTTTTAGAACCCATCAATCCATCTTCTTCACCCGAGAATAATGCGAAAATATAATTGACGTTTTCTTTAGTTTTATTCTGCGAAAATAGTCTTGCTAATTCCAAAACAGCAGCAGTTCCAGATGCATTATCGTCAGCACCATTGTGGATTTGTCCGTCAGAATTGGCTAAAGTAGAGTTGTGATGTTCATTAAGCCCAAGATGATCGTAATGTGCTCCGATTACAATTGTTTTGTCAGCTTTGTTGTCAAGAACTGCAATTACATTTTTTCCTTTTACGGCTGTTGAAGTTTTGTCATCGTGAGGATTTAGCTTAACACCATATTCAAAGTTTTGGATGAATTCTTTTCCTTCGTAAGGCTTCAATCCTAATTTTTTGAATTCTGCTGAAAGATAATTGGCTGCCTTTGTTTCGCCTTCAGAACCAGTTAGTCTTCCTTGTAGTTCATCTGAAGCTAAAAAGTAAATATGTTTTTTTAGATTATCTTCATTAACCTGCTCAGGATTTGTTTTTTCCTGAGAATAATATAATGCGGAAATTCCTAATAAGGAAAGTGTTGATACTAGTTTTAATTTGTTTATTGATAAAAACATTGGGTCTAATTTTTATTAAGAACAAATCTAATGTTTTTTGATTAATTTCTTATCCCAATATTTATCATAAAAAAATCCTGAGAAATAGCTCAGGATTAATATTTAACGGATTACTTAATTATTCAATAATAATTTTTTTGGTGACTTTCTTATTGTCAATAGTTATCGTTCCAAGATAAACGCCAGGCTTCAAATGCGAAATATCAATTTGCTGAATGTTATCCTTGTTAAGTAAAACCTGACTTCCGTTCATATTAGTAATTTCAAATTTAAAATCTTTTATGGATTCGTCAATTTTCAAATTCAATGTATTCTTAGCTGGATTTGGATAGAATTGTACTGATTCCAAATCTTTTGAAACAATATCTTCTGTAGCTAAAGTGGTAGTGGAAGCCGTTGCGAAATGTTGAATTGATCCTATTGCGGATTTTCCAACATTCAAAACATAAACTGGATCCATATTCACCAAAAGGTCATTGGCTGTGTGAACATATGGATTATTATAGCCACCTTCGTATTCCCAATAACCAGTAATGATCTCGCCATTTTGCTGAAAAGGAACATAATCTGTACTTTCCGCCGGATCAAAATCTACAGCTAAAGGCGAATATAATAAGGTGCAATTGGCTAATTCTTGAACAGCAATTGCCGCTGCAGCGTTATTACTTGATGGATTGCTTTGATCTTTATCATGGTAAAGTTTCGTGTTCGCTTTTGTTGCTAATCCACCAACTTGGTCTAAGTTTACAACCACTTTAATATCCATTTTTGGACTCGTTCCATTTACGATTTGAGAAACATATCTGGAACTTCCTAAAAGACCTTGTTCTTCACCGGAAAAGTGGATAAACTTGATTGAATATTCTGTAGGAACATCTTTTAGAATTCTTGCTATTTCAAGGATTATTGATGTTCCGCTTCCGTTATCATTAGTACCCGGACCGTTGATAGAATCAAAATGTCCGCAAACAATTACAAATTTATTAGGATAAAGTGTTCCTGTTTTTGTAACGATAAAATTTTTGGATGATAAACCGTTCGCAGTCCAGGAATGCTCAAAAAAATCAGAAGTTGAATATCCGAAAGAAGTATATTTATTCTTAATCCAGTTGAAAGCATTTGTATTCTGTGTTGTTCCGGTTCTCTTCACTCCCAAAGCTTCGAATTCCTGAAGATAAGAATTGATATTAGTCTGAGAAATTTGATTGGCTCTATCTTGATAGGCCTGAATGAAAGATTGAGATTTAACAAAAGCTAAACTTGCGAAAAATATAAAAGAAAGTATCGTTCTTTTAATCATTATTTAAAAATTTCAGCAAAAATAAAAAAAATCCTGAGAATTTCTCAGGATTTTATATTGATAACAAAGATTTGTAATTATTTTACTTGATCTACAACAGCTTTGAAAGCTTCTGGATGGTTCATTGCAAGGTCTGCAAGAACTTTTCTGTTTAGCTCGATGTTGTTTTTCTTAAGAGCTCCCATAAACTGAGAGTAAGATAATCCGTGCTCTCTAGCACCCGCGTTGATACGAGTTACCCAAAGGCTTCTGAAGTTTCTTTTCTTCTCTTTTCTACCACGGTAAGCATATTGCATTGCTTTTTCTACCGCGTTTTTAGCTACAGTCCAAACGTTCTTTCTTCTACCGAAAAAACCTTTAGCTTGCTTAAGTACTTTTTTTCTGCGCGCTCTAGACGCTACAGCGTTTACTGATCTTGGCATAATTTAAATTGTTTTTTTGAAATGTGCGGTAATTATTTCATTACTCTTAGTGGCTCCATTTCAGGGTTAAATTGTTGAATTTGTTTTGAATTCTTATAAACCGAATATAGATTTATAAAAACTACTTAATTGCTAATTGTCTTAAAACACTTTTCGTGTCCACAGCAGCAACGTAAGAAGTTTGCGTAAGATTTCTCTTTTGCTTAGTTTCTTTCTTTGTCAAGATGTGGCTTTTGAAAGCATTTTTTCTTTTGATCTTACCTGTTCCGGTAAGAGCAAAACGCTTTTTAGCACCTGATTTCGTTTTTAATTTTGGCATTGTTCTGCTTTTTATAGTTTGTTATCAATATTCATTTTATGACTCCTAAACATAATTAGGAATAATAGTTTGCAAAATTACAAAAAAATTCTGAAACCATAACTTTAATAATTATGGAACAAATGAAAAACCTCAAAAATTAATTCGAGGTTTTCTATATAATTGAATTTTATCAATATTATTTTGCAGGCTTTTTAGGGCTCATCATCATAATCATTCTTTTTCCTTCAAGCTTAGGAAGCTGGTCAACTTTTCCAACGTGTTCCAAATCTTGAGCAAGCTTCAAAAGAAGAATTTCTCCTTGATCTTTGAAGATGATAGAACGTCCTTTGAAGAAAACATAAGTCTTCAGTTTAGAACCTTCTTCCAAGAATTTTTCAGCGTGCTTTTTCTTGAATTCGTAATCGTGGTCATCGGTTTGAGGACCGAATCTAATTTCTTTTACAACTACTTTTACTTGCTTCGCTTTTAGTTCTTTGGTTTTCTTTTTTTGCTCGTACAAGAATTTTTTATAATCCAGGATACGAGAGATGTAAGGTTCTGCCTTATCAGAAATAACAACAAGGTCTAACTCTTGTTCTCTTGCTATTTCCAAAGCTTTTGCCAATGGATAAACTCCAGGTTCTACATTTTCTCCAACCAAACGAACTTCCCTTGCGCGGATTTTATCGTTGATTTGATGAAGGTCTTCTTGGACTGGGCGTCTCATCGGACCTCTGCTGTTGTTTCTTTTTAGTGCTATGGTTTTAAAATTTTAAAATTAATAATAATTAAATAAGGCTTAGTTGTTTCCGCCTAGTTCAAATGTTGGTTTTGCCTGCTCTTTAAAATAAGAGATAAAAGCGTCAACTGTCATTGCTCCAAGGTCGCCTTCGCCTCTTCTTCTTACAGAAATCGTACCGTTATTTTCCTCATTTTCACCTACAATAAGCATAAATGGTAGTTTTTTCAATTCGGCATCACGGATTTTTTTACCCGTTTTCTCGTTTCTGTCGTCTATTAAACCGCAAATATCGTGATTTTCCAATAATTGTGAAACTTTTTTTGCATAATCTGCATACTTTTCACTGATAGGCAAAATCGTAAATTGCTCAGGGCTCAACCAAAGTGGGAAATCTCCTGCAGTGTTCTCTATCAAAATAGCAATGAAACGTTCCATAGAACCAAATGGCGCTCTGTGAATCATCACTGGTCTGTGCTTTTCGTTATCATTACCGTTGTACCAAAGGTCAAATCTCTCTGGCAAATTGTAATCAACTTGGATTGTTCCTAACTGCCAGCTTCTTCCCAAGGCATCTTTTACCATAAAATCTAGCTTAGGACCATAGAAAGCCGCTTCGCCATATTCGGTTACAGTTTTAAGGCCTTTTGATTTCGCAGCAGTTACGATAGCATTTTCTGCTTTCTCCCAATTCTCATCGGAACCGATATATTTTTCTCTATTTTCTGGGTCTCTCAAAGAAATCTGAGCTGTAAAATCAGCAAATCCAAGCGAACCAAAAACATATAAAACTAAGTCAATAACTTTTTCAAATTCCTGCAACAATTGGTCTGGTGTACAGAAAAGGTGCGCATCATCCTGAGTAAATCCACGAACTCTTGTCAAGCCGTGTAATTCTCCGGATTGCTCATATCTGTAAACGGTTCCAAATTCAGCATAACGTTTTGGCAAGTCTTTGTAAGACCATTGTTGTGCTTTGTAAATTTCGCAGTGGTGTGGGCAGTTCATTGGTTTCAACAAAAACTCTTCACCCTCATTTGGAGTTTTGATTGGTTGGAAACTATCTGCACCATATTTGTCCCAATGTCCGGAAGTTACATATAATTCTTTTGCTCCAATGTGTGGAGAAATTACAAATTCGTAACCTTGTTTTTTCTGAGCTTCTGATAAGAAGTTTTCTAATTTCTTTCTCAATGCTGCTCCTTTTGGTAACCAAAGTGGAAGACCTGCACCAACTTTCTCAGAAAATGCAAAAATTCCTAATTCTTTACCCAATTTTCTGTGGTCTCTTCTTTTCGCTTCTTCTAATCTTTCAAGATATTCTGTAAGCTCTTTTTGTTTAGGAAAAGAGATTCCGTAAACTCTTGTCAATTGAGGGTTTTTCTCATCGCCTCTCCAATAAGCACCAGCGGCATTAAGGATTTTAACAGCTTTCACAATTCCTGTTGATGGGATGTGACCACCTCTACAAAGGTCTGTGAAATTATCGTGAGTCACGAAAGTGATTTCGCCATCAGGAAGATTTTCAATCAATTCTGTTTTGAAAGGATTGTCTGCATATTCCTTCAAAGCTTCTGCTTTAGAAACTTCACGCAGGTTGAAAGTAGAATTTTTCTTAGCGTTTTCTAAGATTTTTTTCTCCAATTTCTCAAAGTCTTTTTCAGACAAAGGCTCTCCTCCGAAATCCACATCATAGTAGAATCCGTTAGCGATTGCAGGCCCGATTGTAAGCTTCGCATTAGGATAAAACTCCATAATTGCCTGAGCCAACAAGTGAGCAGAAGAATGCCAGAATGCTTTTTTTCCCATATCGTCATTCCACGTCAAAAGCTGCACTGTAGAATCCTCCGTTATCGTGGTTTCTACTTCTGTCTGTTGTCCGTTTACGATAGCAGAAATCGTGTTTCTTGCCAAACCGTCACTGATACTTTGCGCAACTTGTAGTGGAGTAACTGCTCCTTCATATTCTCTGATGCTGCCATCAGGAAGTGTAATTTTTAGCATAATGGTTTAAAAAATTAATGTTTGCAAAAATAGTGATTTTTAAAGAAAGAATAATGTTATTTTAGTTTAACTTTTTCCTTAATTATCTCTATCACATCTACATTCCTCACTTTGGAAGTTACCCATCCGTGGATATCGATGTACATCAGCGTTCGTTTGTCGTATTTGTTTTGAGAAGAAATTTCCAATTCTTTCTCAAATTCATTAAAGGCAATGGCTTGTTCTTTTGGATTTCTATCATTGATTTTCTTGAAGAAATCAACAATGCCAAAATGTAAATCACCCGGATTTTTCATCTTTTTTGCAAACTTCATCGTTGCTTTTACAAAGTCATCATAATCATCATCAAAGCCAGATTCAAATTTTGCCATTAGCATTAAAATTCGTGTATGAAACAATAAATCTTCCTGAACATTGCCTTTGGAATTAATGATTTTTTGTCCATATTTTACCGTATTCTGATAATTTTTGCTTCCGAAAAACATTGCTGCGATTTTCAAATAAAGAACCAGAAAATGATGTTCGTCTATCTTATCACGATGTTTCTCCATTTTTAACTCCAATTCAGGAATCATTTTTGTGCCGTTGAAAAAATCACCTTTGATGAAATAGAGGTTCATTTTGGTGTTATAATAATTAAGGAAAATCAAAGATTGAGAATTCTCATTATGAATGAAAGCATCTGATTTTACAATACTTTCAAATTTTTCAAACCTTTTCTCAATGCCTTTGATACTTCCGTAAATAAATAATGTTTTAAATAGATAAGTATTCCCTTTGATGTACCAAACAGGGTGATTTTTTATCATTTCCAGATTCTGATGGAAAAGTTCTACCCATTGATAAGCGTATTTTATCGTGTACTTATAATCCTGAAGCAACTGATTTTTCCAAACGTGCGCTTTGTAATACCAAAGTTTTTCTGTGAAATTTAATTTTTTTAAATCAATATTTTTGATGTTGCTATCAAAGAAATTAAGAATATTCTCACGGTCATTATCATTTTTAATATAGCCGTGCGTCAGCATTTCGCTGTATAATTTCAATGATAGATTGGAAAGTTGAGTGGCGTAACTGTTTTGTTTGTTGATTTCTGTCGATTGCAAAATCAATTCATCTGCACGTCCATCGATACTTCTTGTAATGAATTGAGATTCAATAACCTTTTCGAGTTCAATGATTTCAGAAGCGATGCTTTTTTCGTCTAAATCTAATGCAGATTGTTTGGCTTTGTCAAGAATCTTCAGAGCTTGTTTATATAATCCTTTTTGGTATAAAATCGTAGCAAAATCCAATTGTTCACGCAACTGAATTCTATTATTCTGATGACTCGGATTTAATCTAAGACTTATTAAAATCTGTTTGTAAAGATGCGCTTTCAGATTAGAAAGTTGAAGTTTTGAAGAGATTTTTTTCTCGAGGATAATCTCTTCATTATACTCTTTCATTTTGTCCAATTCAGAAAAAAGTAAAAGAAATTTGGCATCGACATTAATTCCAAGACGATTCACATACAGCTTAAATTGTCGTTTTTCCGAAGTCGAAAGTGACTTTATAAGCACGAATAAAAAATCTTTTTGTAATTCTGACATTGTAAAATGATATGGTTTAATCTTTTGATAATTAAGTGATTATTGTTTGTTTTGATAAAATCGAATATTGTATTTATTTAATTAACGAAGATTAATAGAACAAGTCAATTTCTACTTTTGAATATCAAAATTAGATAAAAACTTTATTATGGATTCGGAAAAAATTGAAATTTTTGATACGACCTTGCGAGATGGGGAACAAGTCCCGGGATGTAAATTGGATACGAAACAAAAATTAATCATTGCGGAACAACTCGATAGTCTCGGTGTGGATATTATCGAAGCTGGTTTTCCGATTTCGAGTCCAGGCGATTTTTTATCAGTTCAGGAGATTTCGAAAATTGTAAAAAATGCCAAAGTCTGTGGATTAACCAGAGCTAACAAAAAAGATATTGAAGTTGCAGCCGAAGCTTTGAGGTTTGCTAAGAGACCGAGAATCCATACAGGAATCGGAACTTCTGATTCACATATCAGATTCAAATTCAATTCGACAAGAGAGCAGGTTTTGGAACGTGCAATTGAAGCTGTAAAATATGCGAAAAATTTTGTTGATGATGTCGAGTTCTATGCAGAAGATGCAGGTAGAACTGATAATGATTTCCTTGCTAAAGTCTGTGAAGAAGTCATTAAAGCCGGAGCAACTGTTCTTAATATTCCCGACACAACTGGTTATTGCTTGCCAGAAGAATACGGCCGAAAAATTAAATACCTGAGAGAAAACGTAAAAGATATCGACAAAGCAATTCTTTCCTGCCACTGTCACAACGATTTGGGAATGGCAACCGCAAATTCAATTTCTGGAATTATCAACGGCGCCAGACAAATCGAATGCACTATCAACGGACTTGGCGAACGTGCAGGAAATACAGCTTTGGAAGAAGTTGTGATGATTATAAAACAACATCCAAATCTTAATTTTCACACCAATATCAATTCCAAAATGTTGAACGAAATGAGTTATCTGGTTTCAGAATTAATGGGAGTGCCGGTTCAGCCAAACAAAGCAATTGTTGGAGCAAACGCATTTGCTCACAGTTCAGGGATTCATCAGGATGGCGTTATTAAAAACAGAGAAACCTACGAAATCATCGACCCGAGAGAAGTTGGAATCAATGAATCTTCCATCGTTTTGACGGCGAGAAGCGGACGTTCGGCTTTGGCTTATCGTTTCAAAAATATCGGTTTTGATGTGACAAAAGTGGAGTTGGACTTTTTGTATCAGGAATTCTTGAAAATTGCGGATACCAAAAAAGAAGTTAATAATGATGATTTAAGCTTTATGATGAAATCATTTAATCAAAAAATTGGATAGAAAATGAGCCAAAGCAAAACATTATTTGATAAAGTTTGGGACGCACACGTTGTAGAAACCGTTCTAGATGGGCCTCAAGTGATTTATATCGACAAACATTTGATTCACGAAGTGACGAGTCCACAGGCTTTTGCGGAATTGGAAGCAAGAGGTTTGGAAGTTTTTCGTCCAAATCAAATTGTGGCAACTGCCGACCACAACGTTCCGACTTTGGGACAGGAATTGCCAATCAGAGACGAATTATCGAGAACGCAAGTTCAGCAACTGACAGAAAATTGCGAAAAAAATAACATCGAGTTATACGGACTTGGTCATCAATATCAAGGCATTGTTCACATCATCGCGCCAGAGTTGGGAATCACGCAACCTGGAATGAGCATTGTCTGTGGTGATAGCCACACTTCTACGCACGGCGCTTTTGGAGCGATAGCTTTTGGAATTGGAACAAGTCAGGTGGCACAGGTTTTCGCAAGTCAGTGTTTATTGATGAACAAACCAAAATCGATGCGGGTTTCCGTAAATGGAAAACTCAATAAAGATGTTCAGGCAAAAGATGTGATTCTTTATATCATTTCAAAAGTCGGAACGGATTCTGGAACGGGATATTTCTGTGAATATGCAGGAAATGTGTTCGAAGAAATGTCGATGGAAGGCCGAATGACTGTCTGCAATATGAGTATCGAAATGGGAGCGAGAGGCGGAATGATTGCGCCAGACGAAACCACTTTTGAATATGTAAAAGACAAAACCTTTGCACCAAAAGGAGAAGAATGGAATGAAAAAATTGAATATTGGAAAACATTGAAATCCGATTCTGATGCTGTTTTTGATAAAGAATTTGAATTCTCGGCAGAAGATATTCGTCCAATGATAACTTACGGAACTAATCCCGGAATGGGAATTTCCATCGATTCTAAAATTCCGACAGCTCAAAATGAATCCGAAGAAAAAGCTTTAAAATATATGGGACTGAATGCCGGACAATCAACTTCGGACATCAAAGTGAATTATGTTTTCATCGGAAGTTGCACCAATGCAAGGATTGAGGATTTCCGTTCCGCCGCAACTTATGTCAAAGGAAAACAGAAAGCTGAAAATATTGTGGCTTGGCTGGTTCCGGGTTCGCAAAAAGTAGCAAAACAAATTTATGATGAAGGTTTGGATAAAGTCTTCAATGATGCAGGATTCCAAATCCGCCAGCCTGGATGTTCCGCTTGTTTGGCAATGAATGAAGACAAAATCCCAGAAGGCGAATATTGCGTTTCCACGTCCAACAGAAACTTCGAAGGTCGTCAAGGCCAAGGCGCAAGAACACTTCTGGCAAGTCCGTTAACCGCTGCAAAAGTGGCTGTAGAAGGCGGAATTCCAACTTTTGAAAATCTGAATTAATTAAACATTGGAATTTAAAAACATTGAATTTTAAATCTTGAACATCGAATTAAACGTATGCAAAAATTAGTTTTAATAAAATCTCAGGCCGTTCCGTTGCCGAGCGAAAATATAGATACCGACCAGATTATTCCGGCGCGTTTCCTCAAAAGTATCAGTAAAGAAGGTTTCGGTGAAAATCTTTTCAGAGACTGGCGGTATAATGTTCACACGAATAAACCAAATCCAGATTTCGTTCTGAACAATCCTAAATATTCCGGCGAAATTCTGGTTGCAGGAAATAACTTCGGATGTGGAAGCAGTCGAGAACACGCGGCCTGGTCGTTAACTGATTATGGATTCAAAGTGGTTGTGTCAAGTTATTTTGCGGATATTTTCAAAGGGAATGCACTTAACAACGGACTTCTTCCAGTGAAAGTTTCTGAGGATTATCTTAAAGATTTAATGGAAACGATTTCGGAAAATCCTTCAACTCAAATCACGGTTGATGTCGAAAAACAAACGATTTCATTCAATGACAAAACAGAAAGTTTCGAGTTGGATTCTTATAAAAAAATATGTTTACTAAATGGCTATGACGACATCGATTTCTTAACCAGTAAAAAAGAAGCCATCCAAAATTTTGAACAGAAAGCACAAAAAGTATATGCGCAAAACTTATAAAATAGCCGTTTTAGCAGGCGACGGAATCGGTCCGGAAGTAACCGATGAAAGTGTAAAAATCTTAAAAGTCATTGGCGAAGCTTTTCAGTATAATTTCCAGTTCGATTATGGAGTTATGGGAGCAGAAGCAATTTATGAAACAGGAAATCCTTTGCCGGATAAGACTTTGGAATTATGCAGAAATTCTGATGCGGTTTTATTCGGAGCAATCGGCGACCCTGCTTTTGATAATAATCCTGATGCAAAAGTCCGTCCGGAGCAAGGTTTGTTGAAATTGAGAAAAGAATTGGGATTGTTTGCCAACATTAGACCAATCAAAACTTATGCTTCATTAATCAAAAAAAGTCCGCTGAAAAGAGAAATCGTCGAAGGAACAGATATTCAAATTTACCGTGAGTTGATTAGCGGCATCTATTTTGGGGAAAAATTCACGGAAGAAAATGGCGAATATGCTTATGACCTTTGCAAATATTCCAGAGAAGAGATTGTGGGAATTGCGCATTTGGCGTTTCAAGATGCACAGAAGAGAAGAAAAAAACTGACATTAATAGACAAAGCCAACGTTCTCGATACTTCCAGACTTTGGAGAAAAATCGTAAAAGAAATTGCGCCTCAATATCCGGATGTTGAATTAGATTTTATGTTTGTAGATAATGCTGCGATGCAAATGATTCTTAACCCAAAACAATTTGATGTGATTTTGACAGAGAATATGTTTGGTGATATTATTTCGGACGAAGCCAGTGTGATTGGCGGTTCTATCGGTTTATTGCCTTCAGCTTCTATTGGCGAAGATAGTGGACTTTTTGAACCCATTCACGGATCTTATCCTCAGGCCAAAGGAAAAGGGATTGCCAATCCAATTGCTTCAATCTTGAGTGCGGCAATGTTGTTGGATTATTTGGAACTGACTCAAGCTGCAGATAAATTGAGAAAAAGCGTAGAACATGCTATAGAAAGCAAATATGTAACGATAGATCTAAATGCGGAACAACACTATTCAACTTCCGAAGTTGGCGATTTTATCGCTGATTATATTAAGTTTTCAGAAAGGTCTTATTACAATTTCGAAAATATTCAGTTGGGCAAATCAACGATTGTTTGATGATATGAAGTCTGTAAAAAAGAGCCGAAGAAATTCGGCTCTTTTGAAAAATGTAAAGTTATATCAGGATGTGATTGGTTTTAATCTTTTCTACCTTGCGAATCCATCTCGTCAGACATTCCTTTTTCCGGTCTGTAGGCTTCGCTTCTGTTATCTGTGAAATACAAATCGTTTTTAGCTTTGGCGATGATTCTTGCTCTTGTAGATTCTGAGATGGGATATTCTTTATGGGTGTCGGGATATTTTTCTGCAAGATATCCTCTTGTTTTTTCTTCCACATCTATTGCGCCGTTGTCGTCTAGAATTGCCTTTGCGGCATTGGCATCCTCTTCTGTTTCTGTGTAAACTGTAATGGTGTTACTGTCGATACTTGCGTATTCGTAACGATCAGTTTCTATCTCATTGCGGTCAAAAAGCCAATCGAAGAAACTTTGTTCTTTCGGAGTGTCTATTTTTTCTAAAGCTTCTATTTCTGAGTTGGTCAGCGAATAATCATATAATCCTGCTTCTTCCAATTTTGTAATGACATTTCTGCTTTCTGTTTCGTTGGGGAAAATCCCGATAATCGTGTAAGACATAATAATATTTTTTTTGGTGTTAAATCTATTTGTCTTCACTTAAACAAAAATTGTGGCAGAACGAAGAAATGAAGGAATTTTAACAAATTTTTAATAATTATAAATTTATATGATTTAATAATTGAAAGCATGCAAAAGCCTTCCAAACAATCAGAAGGCTCGTATTAAATCCTAGAAATCATTATGGGAAAAATGATTCAGTTGTAAATTTAACTAATTTTAAAACCCAAACCGTCGGGCTCATCTGCAATCCAATTTTCGTGAAGATGATGTCTTCTGTTGTTGGTGAAAAAGAGATTGTTTTTTGCTTTGGCGATGATTTTTGCATTTTTGCTTTCAGAAATCACATATTCCCGAGGAGAAACGGAGTAATTTTCAGTCATATAATCCTGAGTTTTTTCTTCAACATTCACTGCACCATTGTTGTCTAGGATATCTCTCACGATGTGTGCATCCTGTTCTGTTTTCAGATGAACGGTTATCGTGTTGTGGTCTATACTTGCGTATTCGAAACGGGCTCTGTCGAGATGGTTGTCGTCAAATAACCAATTCCAAAACCCATTTTTCTTCTGAATGTCTACATTTTGTAAAATTTCTTCGTCAGAATGAGAAAGATTGTAGTCATTGTAACCTGCGTTTTCCAATTTTAAAAGGACTTTGTCAGCTTCCATCTGAGTGGGAAAAAGCCCTACAACAATATATGACATAGCTGTAAATTTTTTTTGGTGAAACGAATTTAAAGAACACGGAAAAATCAAATTTTATCTTCTGATTTCGATATTAAATATACATTAATTTTATTAAATAAATAAGCCTTTCGAAATAAATTGAAAGGCTTATTGTGTTTTTCGTAAAAAATTACTTTTCTGTATTGTCTGTTTTTCCGTCTTTGTTGATTTTGGAACCTTTGTCGATATCTTGTTTATCAATATCGGGCGGATTCTTTTTATCAGATGCGGCAGGAATATTTTTAAAATCTTCATTCTGCTTTTTATTCTCAGCAGAATTGTTGTTTTCGGTTTTTTTATCAGGATTCATAACGTTAATTTTTATAATTCGGTGGAAGAAAACGTATTTGTTTTGTCTTCTATCGAATAATGCAAGGCTTTTGCCAAAACAAAAATTTCGTTAAGATTTTCTTTCAGTTGTTTTTTGCTTTCCTGTTTCAGTTGTTCCTGGTTCACGCTTTTTGCCATATTTTTTTTGGCAGATTCCATAATGCCGTTGATGTCTTTCTGACTGAATCTGTTAATCGCGTAATCGTCCATAAAATGAATCTTTACATCCGGAAAAATCTTGATTTCTGGCTGAGGTAATTCATTGATGATCAATTTTTTGCTAACGGTATCTACATCGATTTTCATTCTCTTCAAATCGTAAGAAACCTGAGCTTTTGCAGTCGTGTAAAGAACCATTTCTCTTGGCAGAATATCGAATCCTGCAACTGTAGCAGCTGAACTTTTATGCGTTTGAAAACTGGAAAAATCCTGCTCCAAAACTACCATTTTGTTCATTTTCTGGATTTGATTCGTAATCAGATAATAATCCTGATTGACCAAAGCTGCTTCATCTTTTTTGTTGCAGCTTCTCCACGACAAGAAAACAAAAACCGTGAGAATAATCCCGAAAATAAAAGAAAGTAAACCTGTATATTTATTCATTGATTTAGATTTTGTCAGCAATGTTTAAACGGAATTGTTGCAGCCCGACTTGAGTGGAAATCCTTTTTTGTGGCTGGAAAAGCCAAGGCAAAAAGATTGGGAACGGAAGGCGGATAAAGCTGCCCAAATTATTATTTAAATAAACTTGAATTATCTTTTTTCAGAATGTTAAGCAAATCTCTTTCCAAATAGCCTGTTTCCGGCATTTCTGTGATTCTTCCGATTTCTTTGCCGTATTTTTTTACAATAATGGTTGGAACCCTGGTAATATTATAAAGTCCTTCTTCTCCGGATGGTGATTCTTTTTTTCGGTTAACAGCGATGATTTGCATTTTTCCGGTGTTGTATTTCAAAGCGTCCAAAATCTTAATTAATCTTGGAAATTCTCTGTGACTATCCTCGCACCAGCTTCCAACAAAAACTACCAGACTGTAAGAATTGAGTTTTTCTTTTCTTAGTTCGGTTAAACTCGTCTGGTCAACCTGATAACGATTGTACTCTTCGTCAAACCAAGTTTTGAAGGGTTCTTTTCGGAACTGGTCAAGCGTCTGCGTTCCAAGTAACATTTTACCGTCATTTTTGGATTCTACTTCACGATTTACAATCACTCTTTCAGCACAGGAATTAATGCTTGTCAATGCGATGATTCCTAATAAAATCGAAATTTTTTTCATCCTGAGTTTTTTATTTTAATAATGAAGCAATGTCCGCTGCAGAATAATATTTGTTCTTAAGAACCTTGTTGTCTGCAACTCTGTGAACATTATATTTGTCGCCGGACTTTTCGTAATAAGCATCGGTTCCTTTGTCTTTGTAAAATTCTACAGTTTCCTGAGCCTGAACTTCGTTGTCACAAGCTTTTGACATATTAGAACGCTGAACTTCATTGAATAATTCCACGAATTTTTCTCCCAAACCAAATTCCAAAACAGCACCGCTCAAAACATACTGTAAATCGCAAAGGGCATCCGCAACTTCCACCAGGTCATTATCTTCGATGGCTTTTTTCAACTCATCTAATTCCTCTTGTAAAAGACTAACTCTCAAAGCTGCTCGTTCTTTTGAAGGAATCTGAGGTGTATCAAGAATTGGAGCATTGAAGGTTTTGTGAAATTCGGCTACCTGATTCAGGCTATCTAATTTTTCCATTATTTTTCTAAAATTTTAACAAATATAAAAAATGCCGTCCAAGGAGACAGCATTTATAAAATTAAAATGTTTTTTTGAGTTTCGCTTTCTTTTATTTTAAGCGCTCCAAAATACCTTTTCGTTTTACGATATTTTTATAATCCCATTGTATTTCTCTTGATTTTTCCAGCCAACGTTTTAAATCATCTTTATTAATTTCATTCCAATCATTATAAAAAACCGAAGCATCCTGAAATTTTTCACCTTCTACATTCAGTTGTGTTTCATCAAAAGATTTTCCGCTCCAGAACATCAACCGAATTCCTTTTTTTTGTTTGCTATAACCAACAATAGGATTTCCATCAATAAACCAAACAGGATGAGCGTGCCAGATTTTGTTCTCAGCTTCTGGAAGATGTTTGCAGATTTCTCCAGAAAGAATATTCGCAATTTTTTCATCTTCAGGATCGAGATTTTGATTGTATGAAATAATATCAGGACTCAAATCTTTAAAACTTGTCGTCAGCAGTTGGTCCGTACAATCCGGGAACATTGTTTCCAGTTGCTCTCAGATAAACAATCAGTTCGCCTCTGTGATGATAAAGATGATTGTAAAGAAAACCTCTTATGACTTGAATTTTTGGCATTGGTGGGAAAATTTCTTTTCCGCCAGCCAGCATTTTCCATTCGTTCATATAATTTGCTTCGTCAGAATTTTCAATGGCTTTTTGAGCATTAGCTACATTTTCTTCGAATTTTGCAATAATATTTTCTGCTTTAGAAATGTCACCTTTGTCGTATTGATAAGAACCCATATCAAGAACATCCTGATTGAAAGTTGACTCATACCAATTGTAAACTTCAGCAATGTGTGAGGCCAATTGAGCTGTGGTCCAGTTTTTCTCTGATGGTTTCCAGTCTAAAGCGCTGTCCGGAATTGCTTTCAAAAGTTTTCTTGTGCTGTCTGCTTCGTGCAAAAACTCACCTAAAAGTGTTTGTTTGATCATTTGTGTTTTAATTTTATGTTAATAAATTATTGCGTAATATCTCTTCCAATCACCAATCTCTGGATTTCAGAAGTTCCTTCGCCAATTGTGCATAGTTTTGAATCCCTGTAGAATTTCTCAACCGGGAAATCCTTTGTATAACCATAACCACCGAAAATCTGAACCGCATTATTCGAAATTCTTACGCAAGCCTCGGAAGCGTACAATTTCGCCATTGCGCCTTCTCTTGTCATTTTTAGTTTTGCATTTTTAAGGTCCGAGGCTCTTCTAATCAATAATTCTGATGCATCAATTTCTGTTGCCATATCAGCTAGCATAAAATTAACCGCCTGAAAACTTGAAATCGATTTTCCAAATTGATGTCTTTCCTGAGCATATTTAAGCGCAGCTTTGTAAGCACCTCTAGCAATTCCTAAACTTAGTGCAGCAATAGAAATACGACCTCCGTCCAGAATTTTCATTGCTTGTTTGAAACCGCTCCCGACTTCGCCCAATCTGTGAGAGTCCGGAACTCGAACGTTATCGAAAATCAATTCTGCTGTTTCCGAAGCACGCATTCCTAATTTGTTTTCCTTTTTACCGGAAGTAAAACCAGCCATTCCTTTTTCCAAAACAAAAGCTGTGGAATTATTTTTTGCACCTTTTTCTCCCGTTCTTGTCATTACAACAGCAATGTCTCCAGAAATAGCGTGAGTGATGAAGTTTTTTGCACCGTTGATAATCCAATCGTCACCGTCTTTCACAGCAGTTGTGGACATTCCACCTGAGTCAGAACCTGTATTGTGTTCGGTCAATCCCCAAGCGCCGATAACTTTTCCGGAAGCTAACTGAGGAAGCCATTTTCTTCTTTGCTCTTCATTCCCGAATTCATAAATATGATTCGTACAAAGTGAATTGTGTGCAGCAACGGATAATCCAATAGAAGGGTCAACCTGAGAAATCTCGTCCAAAATGGTCACATATTCCTGATAACCAAGTCCTGAACCGCCATATTCTTCAGGGATCACAATTCCCATAAAACCAAGTTCGCCCAATTGGTGGAATAATTCCACTGGGAAAGTCTGGCTCTCGTCCCAATCCATAATATTTGGGCGTATATTTTTTTCGGCAAAATCTTTGGCCGTTTCAGCTATCATTTTTAGATTGTCCATAGTGGCAGTTTCCATATTTTTATCTTTGTGCCCAAATATAGAAAAATTAGGTTAAGCACAATTTTTTTTTAAAGTTTGTTTTTTCTTCTGTATGAATCGAGGTTTTCATTATTTTAGCATAGAAATTTTTCATAATGAATCCAAAACTGAAAACCCTTTTTTTCTTTCTCATCGGAGCATTCGCCGGAATTTCGGTAATGTATCTGATTTCGAATTATAAAATCGAGAAGAGAAATGAAATTTCGTCGGAAGTTAGAAATCAGAGGCTGGATGTTACACAATCTGAAACTAAGTTTGAGACCGAAAAACCTTCTGATGTAAGTTCAATACAAGAATTGACAAATGAAAACAAAGTTATTTCTTACGTCAAATCGAATCATAATTTGCCAGATTATTATATCACAAAATCTGAAGCGAAAAGTCAAGGATGGAATCCTTCAAAAGGAAATCTTTGTGACGTTTTGCCGGGAAAAGCCATTGGCGGCGATAAATTCAGTAACCGTGAAAAGCAATTACCGAAAGGCGAACAATATTACGAAGCCGACGTCAATTATAATTGCGGAAACCGAAATGCAGACCGAATTGTCTTTACTAAAAGTGGTAATGTTTGGTTGACGAAGAATCATTATAAATCGTTTGAGAAAAAATAAATTAGAAAATGAAAGAAATATATATCGATTTCGTCAACATCGGCGATTACGAAGATTTTTACGAACAACTTAAATCAAAATTAGAATTGCCGGAACATTTCGGAGATAATCTGGATGCGCTTTCGGATGTGATTTCCGGAGAATTGGAAATGCCACTTCATATCGAATTTGTGAATATGAGTGTTGACCAACTAGAACTTTTCGAAGACCTTTTGACAACTTTGGAAGATTTGGAAGATGAGGTGGAAGATTTTAGTTTCAGCTATTATCTTGAACAGTACGAAGATGAAGAATAATATCAGAAAAGCGACTCAGGAAGATTTAGCTCAATTGTCAAAATTATTTGATGAATACAGAATGTTCTATCACAAAACATCTGATTTATCCGGAGCACAGCAATTTTTATCCGAAAGAATAGAGAAAAAAGATTCTGAGATTTTTGTAGCAGAGAATGAGGGGAAGCTGGTTGGATTCACGCAACTATATCCGCTTTTTTCATCAACAAGAATGAAGCGTTATTGGTTGTTGAATGACCTTTACGTTAATTCTAATTTCCGTGGTAAAGGTTTTTCTAAAGCTTTAATAGAAGAAGCAAAAGAACTTTGCAGAACATCCAATTCTTGCGGAATGTACTTAGAAACAAGCAAAGAGAATATGATTGGAAATCAATTGTATCCAAGTGCAGGTTTCAAAAAATATGATGAGGTTAATTTTTATGAGTGGACGATAGAATTATAAATTTAAATGTTAATTTGCATCACTTTTATTCTTGAATGTAATGAATGTATCTGCAATGAAATCAACAATTGATTTAGTATAATATATTTTCATAATTTATTTTTTATATCTTTAGAAGAAAAACTATGAAAAAACTATTTAATCTACTGTTTTTAGCATTTGTGCATTTTGCATTCTCACAAAATATAAATTTTACGGATGCTAATTTTAAAAGCTTCTTATTAGAATCTAATTCAACTAATGGATTTGTACGTGATCTCAACAATAATTCTATAAAGTTAGATCAAAATAATGATGGCGAAATCCAGATTTCTGAAGCAGAGAATGTATCTCTTATAAGTTTCAATGGGAGATTTGGTAGTTTTAATTACACTGTTTATTATTTTTGGGGTCATTATGATAATCCTTTAACAATAAAAGATATTTATTCGCTAGGAGGACTTAATAATTTTAAGAATTTGAAAGTTTTAGACTGCGCCTATGCCAAAATAACAACAATAGATTTTACCGATCTTAGCAAATTAGAACAAGTGATTTGTAAAAAAAACCAGATTAATTCTTTTACTAATTTTCAATTTGTAAAATCACTGCGTGCACTAGATTGCTCTTATAATTTTTTGGAAACATTAGACTTATCTCAATCTTCTGTGAATCTGCCCGACAGAGCTTACGTTTTGTTCAGATTTAATGATAATAACTTTAAAAGTCTAAATCTTCAAAATGGTAAAAATACGAGTTGGTGTATCCTGGCTGACTGGATGTTTTGTCCGTTTTCTAGTGAGGCTGGAAATATGTTTAGCACTTGTTGTTATCCACCCAAAATTGAAAACAATCCCAATCTTACGGATTTGAAAATCAATTGTTATGACTTCGGATATCCGGGTTTTGCAGTAACCAACTGCGAGGTTCAGAGCACAGAAGAGATTGCTAATCTGATTGATAAAATTAAAGTATCTCAAAATAAGTCAAATGGTATCCTTACCATTATGAGCCCTTTAAAAATTGACAGCTATACAATTCTTGATATGTCTGGAAGAGTTTTAAAAAGCGAAAAGACAGATAATAAAAATATTGATATTTCTTATTTTAATAAAGGTGTTTACATCATTAAAGTTGAAACTAAAGAAGGTATAGCCAACTTAAAATTTATCAAAAATTAAAATTCGACTAAACGAAGTCTTAAACGATGACAGAATTCGAAAAATATATACTGCGTTATTTGGATTTGGTTCCTTCTGAACAATGGATTGAAGAAATGAAAATTGCTTCAGACGAAACTTTACAAATCTATGAATCTCTTTCCGAGGAGCAAGGTAATTATGCTTATGCAGAAGGAAAGTGGAGTTTGAAAACGCTTTTGCAGCATCTCATCGATACAGAAAAAGTCTTTGCTTACCGAGCTTTGAGGTTTTCCAGAAAAGACCAGTCTTTGGTTTCGGGATTTGATGAAGAAGCTTGGGCAGACAATTCTTATGCAGACAGCCGAACGTTGAAAAGTCTGATTAAAGAATTTAAATTGACCAGAAAATTATCTATCAAATTCTTTAAAAATCTTCCGGAAGAAGCATATCAACTTTCCGGAAAAGTGAATGGAAATGACATCAAAGTAGAAACAATTGGCAAATTAACCGTTGGTCATAACATTCATCACCTGAATATTATTAAGGAGAGATATTTACCGAATTTATAATGAATTTCTCAGAAGAAATATTAAATACTGCCATTGGCTATGTCAATGGAATTCGGGGAGAATTGGTTGAAGACGATTCACGAAAGAATTCTTAAAAAGTATCCCGATATTTCTTCTGAGGATTTAGATAAATTAAATTCTATTTGCAAAAAGGTCAATCAATTTGCTAATAATTATGTTTACAAAGGCGGTTCGGTCATCAATGGAGAAATCGAATTTGTAAATTTTAATCAATTCAAAAAAGATATTTTGTTAAAATACAGTTGGATAACAGAAAATAACTTGAGCCATTTATACAGTCAAAGTTGTTATTACGCAAGAAAATAATTTACTATTTCTTCCTACTCAAATACTTTCTCCCTGGAATAAAAAGCAACAAAGCACCAATCACAAAAAGACAAAGTCTGGAAAGAAAATCACCACTTTTGGTGTAGAACGTTTCTTTGTCAATCAGATTGACTTTTGCTGTCAAAGCGCCTTTTGCACCATAAGGTAAATCATCCACGATATCGCCTCGGGAATTGATATGTGCGCTTGTTCCGCTGTTGGCAGCTCTTGCAATTTCTCGTCTTGTTTCTATTGCTCTTAGTTTAGCGTAATCTAGCAATTGTTTGTGACCTTGAGAATATCCCCACCAAGAATCGTTGGTTACGATTGTAAGAAGATTTGCTCCTTTCTTAACATAATCGGTTACGAATTCTCCGTAGATGCTTTCGTAGCAAATAATCGGCGCAATCACAGATTTGTTATAAGGATTGGCGAAGACTTTTCTTTCTTTAGAAACTCCAAGAGAACGTGTTGTTCCTCCTAAATCCAACATCACGTTTCCTAAGATTGGTTTGAAGAAATTAATGTAAGGAAAAATCTCAACGCCAGGAACTAGCATTGCTTTGTGGTAAACTTCCGGTTGTTGATTTGGGATAATTTGGATTGCGGAATTATATTCATCAACCCAAATCCCTTGTCTGTCGAGATAACTTGCTGTTGATGGCTTTTCTTCGTCTTCTTTGTAAACATAATAACTGGAAATTCCGCCTGAGAAAACAGATTTTGGATGTTGAGTAAGGAAAGTTTTGATATTATTAATCAACAAACTGTTATTAAAACCTCTTTCGCTGATAGAACCTGGACCAGGGAGTGAAGTTTCGGGCGAAAGATATAAATCGATTTTTGATTTTTTATCGCTCTGTAAAACTGAATTTTCTGTAGCTAATTTCAATAAGTCACATTCAATTGTCAAGCTGTCTTTCTGATATTTTTCATTGTAAGGGTCAAGCGCTGGTTGAAGCATAGTTACATTGATTGAACCAACAGTTTCTGGCGAATAATTGTAATATCTAACCAAAGAAATAATCATAGGTGAACCAATAAAAGCAACAGACAATGAAATATTTTTAATCAATGATTTTCTCTTTCTTCCAGCTTCCCAAATTCTTATCGTGTAAAAAACTAAAACATTACAAACCAAAATCCAAAAACTTCCTCCTGTTGCACCTAAAGTATCATACCATTGGATAAACTGATGATAATCTGCAAACACATTTCCGAGATTCAGCCAAGGCCAAGTGAATTCCCAAACGAGATGAAGCTTTTCAAAACACATCCAAATCGCTACAAAAAATACCAATCCAAAATAAGTTCCTTGACTTTTCTTGTAAAAATGATAAGCCAAGAAAACCAAAGCCATAAAAAATGAGTTTGTCAAAACAGGAAACAGAACTGCCAACAGAGATTTGCTTCCATCCGGCAATTGCGAATTGTAAAGCCAGCCTGTTGTTACCCAATTCCAAATCAAAAAAGTAAGATAGGAGAAACAAAAAACTGCCAAGCTTTTCTTCTTGATATTACTGAACTTTGTAATGTTATGTTCTGCCATCAAAAGCGGAACCCAAGCAAAAAATATAAAAAACGGAATCCCATAAGTCGGCCAGCAAATGGCTAACAAAACACCCGAAATTAAAGCTAGTAAAAGGTTTTTCATAATACGTTGTTTTTTGAACGCAAAGTGCGCAAAGTTTTATAACAATTATTGTGATTATTTTAAAGTTCGCAAAGCTGTTAGCACTTAGCAAAGAATCTTTTATGAACAAGCGTCTTTGTGAACCTTATATTTATTTTTATTAAAAATCTTAGTGGATTTTGTGTTCAAAAAGATTTAATTACGAAAACATCTTCTTTCTCAGAAAATAAAATCCTGTTCCTAAAGCACCCAATATTCCCAAAGGTAAAAGCAAATTAATCCATTGCCAGTCAGATTTTTCTGCATCAATTCTCTGTCTGTCGAGTAATCTCACTTCAATTGTCCTGTCTCTGAGTTCCATTATATTGCTGTCGTCTAGCAGATAATCCAAAGCATTTCTCAGGAATTGTGCGTTGCCGTAATGTTCTTTTGTTAGTAAATCTTCTCCTAAAGGAAGTGGTTGTCCTTTCCAGATTTGATTTCTGGCAATATCACCGTCAGCAATTACAAGCATTTTATTCTCAGGACTTTGAGCTTTGAATCCAGGATAAGAATTTTTCTCACTTCTCGTCGCATAAGCCGATTTGAATTTTCCTTCCAAAGCCACTGCAAAAATCTTCGGCGGCGTAGGACGTTCCATTTCGCCGATGCTGTCTGTTCTTACAATTTCAGAAAGCGCGACGTAATTCGGAACGGTTTTGCTCGTCGTTCTTTCGCTCGATTCGAACAGGACTTTGGTTTTGATATTTGGTCTTCCCAATGTATCAATCGAAGTTGGAAATTCGAATTTTACAGGATTGATGTTTTTTGTAATCGGATTTTTGGTTTCTGCGATTCCTAAAGGAAAATAAGGCCAAAGAAAACTGCTATACTGTGGATTACCGGCAACTTCACCAGAAACGATTCTTACCAATGCCGATTTTTTCATATCCTTGGTCAGAGCGGGATTGATTCTAAGACCATAATTGAACATAAAATCCGTCAGATTAAGGTCAATCGGATAAGCCATAATTTTCTTGGCTTGAAAAAGTGTATCCATTTCAGCATTAACTGCATCAATCATCCAAAGCGTTTTTCCGCCATTCATAATATATTGGTCGAGAATCACTTTTTCATTATCAGTAAAAGCTTTTCTTGGCTTTGCGATAACAACTGCGTCCATTTGTTTTAGTTTTGGAACGTCGGCCAAAGACAATTCGGTTTTGTTTTCCGGAATGATTGGCCCAATATTGTAATTCTCCATTGCCAAATCCAAAAATCCACGAAATTCATCCGGACCTAATTCTTGTTGATTAACCAAGAAACCAATATTCTTCGCCGTTTCTTCCGTCATTCCTTTGATTGTGGAAGCGAAATTATATTCTAGGTTTTCAATTGATTTGCTTAATTGTGTTGCTGCATCAATTCCCGATTGTTGAACAATCAAAGGAACTGAAGTTCCATAACCGTTATACTTGATAGCAGCGTAAGGAAACATCACAATTTCGGAGATTTTTCCGTCCTTCATATCCGGAAGAATCGAAGGTTGCATTCCCATTCCTTTCAATGTATCTTGTGGAATTTTCTCAGCAATCGGGTCACGGAATTTATAATCGATTTTTGGATTGATTTTTCGGAACTCGTCCAACATAAATTTGGTTTCGTTCGAAAGTTGCTTGAAAGAAGCTGGAAAATCGCCTTCAAGATAAACTTCAATCGTCATCGGTTTCTTTACATTTTCCAAAACCTTGATGGTGGAATCAGAAAGTGTGTAACGTTTTTCCGCCGTCAAATCGAAACGTTTATAAATGATTCCGCTCATCCCGATAATCAGGAGAACAGCTATGATAACCAAAGTGATTTTATTTTTTTTATTCATTTTTCTATTAGAATGAATTTTATAATTTAAATTTTTAGGGCAGCTTAATCCGCCTTCCGCTCCCAATCTTTTCACTCCACTAAGTTGCGTAAAAAAGGATTTCCGCTCGAGTCGGGCTGCTAGGATTCAACATTCCAATTGGAAGTCTTTTATCTTTAATTTTTCCTTACTTCTTTTTCCAGACAAACCAACTTGCTAATCCTAATCCCAAAAATATTACGAAAAGAAAGTAGCAAACGTCTCTTGTATCTACCTGACCTCTTGTGAATGCCAGAAAATGCTGATAAAATCCAATATTCTGTAAAATATAATCTGCACCACCCATTAATTTATAACTTGCCAATTGTTCAATCCCAAAATAGAGAATGAAACAAAGGAAAACTCCCAATAGATAAGCCATAATTTGATTCGAAGATAACGACGAAGCCAAAATTCCGACCGCAGAAAAAGCGGCAATTAGAATCGTCAAACCAATATAACTTCCGAAAGTCATACTTCCATCGATATTACCCTCCGGAATGCCCAAAACATAAACCGTGTAATAATAGACCAGCGATGGCAGCAAACATAAAACGCCAACCAACCAAACGGAAAGGAATTTTCCGCCAACGATTTCTGTGATTTTTACCGGTTGGGAAAAAAGCCAAAATAGTGTTCCGGATTGTTCTTCCTCAGCCAAAGTTCTCATACTGATTGCCGGAATAATGAACATAAAAAGCCAAGGCGAAAGCACAAAGAAACTTTGTAAAGTAGCGCTTCCAATCTCGAAAATGTTGAAATTGTTCTCGAAGAAGAATAGGAATAATGCGGATATAATACTGAAAGCGGCGATGATAAGCCACGCACTCCAGTTTCCGAAAAAATTCCAAAGTTCTTTTTTGAATATTGCTATCATAATTTAGTTGTCGGTTGATGGTTTATAGTTGCTAGTTTTTTTGTGAGGCTGAGGCTCCCGAAGCCTTTAGTCTTTACTCTTTGTTCTTTTATCTTTATTCTTATTTACCATTTTTACAATCGAAGTTATCAGAATGATGATTCCAAAAAATCCAAGTAACAGTTGCCACCAATATTGTATAACGGAATATTTGAGAATTACTGTAAAAACTACAGCGAATAAAATAAAAGTTGCAATCTCGTTGAATTGCCGAAGTTTGATATTCGGAATTGAGAGTGTGTTTCCGTTGAGGTTTTTAAGTTCCTTCACTCGCTTCCAGCACCAGAAATGGTAAATTCCAAGTCCTACGAGAAATGTCAGTTTCAGATGAAACCAAGGTGTTTTCAGTAATCCGGGATTCAGATAGATCATCGTCAATCCGCTTAATAACATCAGAATTCCGGCAGGAGCAGTAATGATATTCCAAAGTCTGACCGCCATAAAACTGTATTGATTTCTGAGAATCTGTTGTTTCACTTCATCAAATTCATCTGTATCTTTATAATATACAAACAATCTCACGAGATAGAAAATCCCGGCAAAATAACTTACCATAAAAATAATATGAATTGCCTTGATAATCGTGTAAAGCATCTACGGATTTTTTGCAAAGATAATCTAATGTCTAAAATTAAAAGGCATTTATCAATTCTAATTTAGAATGTTAAAAATGCTGAATCCTTAGCATATTTGGATTTTTATTGTTTTTTTTGTGAAAATTTAAAAAGAAGTTTATATGAAAAGAATTTTACAGCTGTTTTTAACGGTTTTTGTTTTTGTTCTTTTTTCTGCGCAGGCAAGTTTAAGACCTATTGCGAAAGAAGTAAAGGATTTTCAAAACAAAAAAGTAGTATTTAAGAAAGTCAATCCATTTACTTTGGATAACACAAGTGGTAAACAAATGATTTATCAACAAGCTGCGCGAGATGCTCAGGTTCTGAAATTGGATAAAAAGCAATTATCAAATTTAGTAAGTGAAAAGCCGATAGCATTGGAAATGGATTTTCCTTTTGAGAATAGACAACTTACAGTAGAAATGGTAAGAGTTGATCTTTATTCTCCAGAGTTCAAAGCAGAAACAAACAAAAGACAAATTACCAATTATAAGAAAGGAGCTTTTTATAGAGGGATTATCAAAGGAGATAATACATCCGTTGTTGCATTTAGTTTTTTTGATAATGACGTAGTAGGTATCGCTTCTGCAAATAATATTGGAAATGTAACTTTAGGAAAAGCTGTGAACTCCGAAGATTTTGTTGTTTATAATGATCAGAAATTAACTGGAACAAACCCATTTATCTGTTCTGCCGACGAGTTAATGGAGAATGAAGCACAAAAAGTAAGATTTGACCCCAAAACTTCCAAAGCTCCACAGATGACAGATGCTTGTGTGAGAGTTTATTATGAGATTTGTTATAAACCCTTTCAACAAAACGGAAGCGATGTAACTAATACAATCAACTGGATATCAGCTGTTCATAATAATATCAATACATTATATGTTAATGATGGTGTTAAAATGTCTCTAAAAACAGTTTATGTTTGGGAGACAGCAGATCCTTATACAGGTAGTTATAGTGCAAACTTAGCTGCATTTAGATCCAACAGGACTACATTTGAAGGAGATCTTGCGCATCTTGTAAATTATCCTTCTACAACCAGTGTAGCTTATCTTAACTCTTTGTGTACAACCAATCGTTATGCATACTCAGGCATTAATATGACCTATAGCAATATCCCAACTTATTCTTGGACCGTTATGGCAATGACACACGAGATGGGCCATGCTTTAGGTTCTCCCCACACACACGCTTGTTCTTGGAATGGAGACGGAACCGCTATCGATGGATGTGCGCCGACTTACAGACCTGATCTTGCAGAAGGAGATTGTCCTATTGGTCCTATTCCTACAGATGGAGGTACAATTATGAGTTATTGTCACTTGGTGTCAACTGGTATCAATTTCACAAAAGGTTTTGGCGAACAGCCAGGCGCTTTAATCAGACAAACAGTTGATTCCAAGGCTTGTTTGAGTGGGAATTGTGTGACGGCTTGTGCAACTACAGTTACTGGATTATCTATTCCTACTGTTGCTAAGACTACAGCTTCAGTTGTTATTACTGATGCCACTTCTGCTGAATGGAAATACCGAGTGAGTTTAATGGATGGAACAGTGGCTCAATCTGGTACTACTACAGAAAAAAGTTTTACATTAAGTGGTCTTGCACAAGGTACTTTTTATAAAATAGAAATCGGGACAGATTGCTCCCCTGCATATCAAAGATCTCAGATCATTTTGACAGACGATGACTGGTGTGGGAAAACAATAACTGATACTGGTGGTATTAATGGTAATTATTCTGATAGTGAAACTTGGAGTAAAACATTCTACCCTGAAAATGATAATGAAAAATTAAAAATAACTTTCCAAGAGTTTAATTTGGAAGATGGTTATGACTTCTTGACGGTTAGAAATGGTCCTTCTACAACTTCTCCTGTTTTTACAGGGGCTAGTAATATGACTGGTACAACAATAAGAGGACCTTTCGAGTCTACCCATGCAACTGGGGCAATTACATTAGTCTTCAGATCGGATACTATGGTTAATGAAGCTGGTTTTAAAGCATTATTAAACTGTTCAGTTTTAGGAACTGATGAATTCAATTCTCAAAAATCAATTTCGATATCTCCAAATCCGGTTAAAAATCAATTTAAAATTGATGGACAACAGAAAATCGAGAACGTGAAAGTTTTTGATCAATCGGGTAAATTGGTGAGAGAGTTTAATTCAGATTCTCTATCAAGAAACAGCTTCGATGTTTCAAAATTAAAGACAGGAACATACATTGTAACCATTAAATCTTCTAAAGAAACTGTTAGTAAGAAATTAATCAAAGAATAATATTCTTAAATCAAAATAAAAACCGGCGAATATTTGCCGGTTTTTTTATGTAAATTCTATGTAGATTTTCTCGCCAGCATTCATTCCGAAAAGCGTAGAGGCACCGTTCAGAACACTGCCTTTATAAATGGTAATTTCTAATAAGTCTGCATCATTAAAAATGACAGAAGATTTTCCATGGAATTCCTGTTCTCTGCTCCAATCGGTTACAACATCTGTGTATTGTTCCATGATTTTTGACAAAACAATATTTCGGAATTTAACCGTGAAATCGTTATTGATAGAGGCGTGCTTTTCGAAAAATTTTCGGCTGATATTGGAAACCACATTTCCAAAATTATCAATATACATCACTTCACCAACAATCATTTTTTCAGTTTCGTTGTAAATGGCTTTTGGAAAAGAAATGTCTTTTATCGTTTTGATTTTTCTTCCAATCACTTCAGGCAGACCACCTTTGTAAAGGTGCATAGCTGCAGGAACAAAAATATCTGTCGATGGAAAAGAAACCTTGTCATCAAATCTGTTATTAAGAGTTATTTCATAAATAGCTTCTGGTTTGATGTCAAAAAACATGAGGTTAATGATTCCATTATCTGCACAAATGAAATAATGGCCATCGATTTTGGTAATAATATTCTTCCTCGATTTATGATGAAAGCTGTCTACGGAAATGATGTGGATACTTCCTTCCGGGAAAAATTTATAGGCGTTTCTTACAATGTAAGCTGTCTGTAAAAGATTGTAAGCCGTTATGTTATGTGTGATATCAATCACTTTTACATCCTCGCTCCAGCTGAGTATTTTTCCCTTGATACTTGCAACCCGATGGTCTACAAGTCCGTAATCTGAAGTAAGCGTAATGACTGACATTTGATAAGATTTGTTGCAAATTTAATATAAATCAATTTTTAAAGGCGCATAAGATGTCAAATCTATTCATATATTTGTTAGACTAACCACTAATATTATTTATGTTCGAAATCAATTATGAACTACAAGATATCAACACCAAAACCTTTTATGGTGTCCAGAATCAAAATTTCAACCTTATAAAATCCAGCTTTCCAACGCTTAAAATCACGGGTCGTGATAATTTTATCTTTGCAATGGGAAACAGAGAAACTCTGGATGTTTTGAAGCAAAAACTCGATGATATTTCTGCTTACATTACCAAGCACAATTCTATAGAAATCAAACAATTGGAATCTCTTTTGAAATTAAAGGACGATTCTGAAAAACAATTGGTTTTTGATCAGGATATTATCGTAAAAGGCGTCAATGGAAAAGCCATCAAAGCGAAGACTACCAATCTGAAAAAATTGGTAAAAGCATCTGAGAAAAAAGATATGGTTTTTGCGATTGGTCCTGCCGGAACGGGGAAAACATATACTAGTGTTGCTTTGGCTGTAAAAGCATTGCGAGATAAAGAAGTTAAAAGAATTATTCTCACAAGACCTGCCGTAGAAGCTGGCGAAAGTCTTGGTTTCCTGCCTGGTGACCTAAAAGAAAAATTAGACCCGTATATGCAGCCACTGTACGATGCGCTTCGTGATATGATTCCACACGAGAAACTGGAAGGTTTTATGGAAAAAAGGATTATAGAAGTAGCACCTTTGGCTTTTATGAGAGGTAGAACTTTGGATGAGGCTTTTGTGATTTTGGATGAAGCCCAGAACACCACGCATTCTCAAATGAAAATGTTCTTAACCAGAATGGGAATGAATGCCAAATTCATTATCACAGGTGATCCAAGCCAAATTGATTTACCAAAAAATCAGCAGTCCGGACTTAAAGAATCTATGACTATTTTAAAAGATGTAGAAGAGATTGGTTTCGTACATCTTACAGAAGAAGATGTGGTAAGACATCCTGTTGTGAAGAAGATTATTATGGCTTATAATAATGTAGAAAGAAAATAAAAATTGATTTTTGGTATAAAACTTGGTTAAGGTTTCCTGGAAATTAAATTTTTAAAACTATGAAAAAGTTATTTTTAGCTGCTGCGATTGCTGTATTTGGTTTATCACAAGCTCAAGAAGGATTTAAATTAGGTGCTCACATTGGAGCTCCAACTACAGGTAACTCACCATTCACTTTAGGATTAGACGCTGCTTATAGATGGAATATTGCAAAAGGGTTTGACCTTGGTGTTGCAACAGGATATTCTCATTATATAGGTAAAAGTTATGATTATCCAGGAGGATCAATAAAAGCTGATGATTTTGGTTTTATTCCTGTAGCAGTTTCAGGTAAATATTCATTTTCTGGTGCACCAATCGGAGTAGGACTTGACTTAGGATATGCAATATCTACGGCAGACAATGTTAATGGAGGTTTCTATGCAGTTCCAAAATTTATGTATAATATGCCAACAGGTGAACTATACATTGGTTATCAAAGTATTGCAGGAGACAACAGAAGATATTACGATGACCGCCCGGTTGTCGGGAAGGAATCTGTCGGTGCAGTAATCGTAGGATATAATTTTTATTTGAAATAAGAATAAGTATTTCACAAAATAGATTTAAAAACTCCAGTCTTTTTAGACTGGAGTTTTTTATTTGTTCGAATCTTAAAAAAAATGCTGAGTTGCATTAATTTTAGATTTTTTATAATTTATTTTGAAGTTTGGAAAAAAATATTAATTTAGCAATGTTTTAAGTTAAATTAACAATTAATAACATTTTTAAAATTACAACTATGAAAAAATTAATTTTTACAGCCGCAATTGCAATCTTTGGATTGTCCAATGCACAAACTTTTGGTTTAAAGGCTGGTGCCAATGTTTCAAGTGTTTCGAATTCGGAAGATAGTAAAGCTAAATTTGGATTTTACGCCGGAGCTTTTGTTAATGTTCCAATTGCAGAGATTTTCAGTCTTCAACCTGAAGTACTTTATAATAGTAAAGGAGTAAAGTATGATGGAGCAGGTGACGGAAAATTAAATTTAGATTATATTTCAGTACCTGTAATGTTCCAATATAAAGCAACACCTCAGTTCTATCTAGAAGCTGGCCCAGAATTCAGTTTTGCGATTAGTGCAAAAGAAAAATGGGATGGTGGTTCAGAAGATGCAAAAGACTTTATAAACGGATTTGATTTAGGGATTGGTTTAGGAGCTGGATATAATTTCACTTCTAGTTTAGGTGCAAATGTAAGATATGTTGCCGGTGTTACAGATATTATCAAAGATAATGACGGAAGTGATTCTTATAGAAACGGAGTTTTCCAATTTGGTTTAACTTACAAGTTTGGAAAATAATTTTATTTAAAATAAATAATTCAAACCACTCAAATCTGAGTGGTTTTTTTATGGAATTTTTATAACCGCAGATTTTTTGAGGTCATCAAAAAAACGTAATTTCGCAAGAAAGCAAATCCAATATAATGAGCAAATCAATAGAAGAGCTGAAAAGCCTTTCAACGCAGATCAGAAGAGATATTCTGAGAATGGTTCACGCTGTAAACAGTGGTCACCCCGGAGGATCTCTTGGTTGTACAGAATATTTCGTAGCACTTTACGGCGAAGTGATGAACTACAAACTACCTTTTACTATGGAAGGTAAGAATGAAGATTTATTTTTCCTTTCAAACGGGCATATTTCTCCGGTGTTTTATAGCACACTGGCGAGATTTGGTTTTTTTCCGGTTGCAGAATTGGCAACCTTTAGAAAATTAAACTCAAGATTACAAGGTCACCCAACGACACACGAAGGTTTACCGGGAATCAGAGTGGCTTCAGGTTCTTTAGGTCAAGGTTTGTCGGTTGCTTTAGGAGCTGCTCAGGGTAAAAAATTAGACGGAGATAATTCTTTGGTTTACACACTTCACGGTGATGGTGAGTTGCAGGAAGGTCAAAACTGGGAAGCATTGATGTATGCATCTGCAAAAAAAGTAGATAACATCATCGCAACTATAGATTATAACGGGAGACAGATTGATGGAGATACAGATGATGTATTGTCTTTGGGAGATTTGAGAGGAAAATTAGAAGCTTTCGGATGGTTGGTTCTTGAAGAGAAAAACGGAAACGATCTGGAAGCAGTTATCGGAATCTTAAACAGAGCAAAAGCAGAAACCGGAAACGGAAAACCTGTTGCGATTCTTCTTCATACAGAGATGGGAAGTGGTGTAGATTTTATGGTAGGAAGTCACGCTTGGCACGGAAAAGCGCCTAATGATGAGCAGTTGGCAACAGCTTTCAAACAATTATACTTAGAAGCACCAGCAGATTATTAATTATCAATGATAAATTATTAATGATGAGTGATTTATTATCAATAATATAAAATCATTTATCAACTATCATCCATCAATTATAATAAAATGAAATATACATACACAGAAAAAAAAGATACACGTTCAGGCTTCGGAGCAGGATTGGCAGAGTTAGCTGATACTAATCCAAATGTTGTGGCACTTTGCGCAGACCTAATTGGATCGCTTAAAATGGAGAAATTCATAGAAAAAGCACCGGAAAGATTTTTCCAGACAGGTATTGCTGAGGCTAATATGATGGGCTTGGCTGCCGGTCTTACAATCAATGGGAAAATTCCTTTTGCCGGGACTTTTGCCAACTTTGCAACTTCTCGAGTTTACGACCAGATTCGTCAATCGATTGCTTATTCTAACAAGAATGTAAAAATTGCAGCTTCTCACGCTGGAGTTACTTTGGGTGAAGATGGCGCAACACATCAGGTTTTGGAAGACATCGGGATGATGAAAATGTTACCGGGAATGACGGTAATCAATCCTTGCGATTATAACCAGACAAAAGCGGCAACTTTGGCTGCTGCTGCACACGAAGGTCCTGTTTATTTGAGATTCGGACGTCCTGTAGTTCCTGTTTTTATTCCGGAGGATATGCCTTTCGAGATTGGAAAAGGAATTCTTTTACAAGAGGGAACAGATGTAACGATTGTTGCAACCGGACATTTGGTTTGGGAATCTTTGTTAGCGGCAGATGAGTTGGAAAAAGAAGGTATTTCGGTTGAAATTATCAATATCCACACCATCAAACCTTTGGATGAAGAGATTATCTTGAAGTCTGTAGAGAAAACTGGTAAATTAGTTTCTGCAGAGGAACATAATTATCTTGGTGGACTTGGTGAATCTGTCGCTGGAATGCTTGCAAGAAGAAGACCAACGCCTCAGGAATTTGTAGCGGTACACGATACTTTCGGGGAATCTGGAACACCGGCAGAATTGATGAAGAAGTATGAAATCGATGCAGATGCTGTGATAAAAGCAGTGAAAAGAATCATCGAAAGAACAAAATAATTTTAATTAATTATATCTTATAGAATCCACCGTTATGGTGGATTTTTTTGTTTGACGACTAATTTAAATGTAATCTCAACTGCGCAACCCAAACAGAAATCTGTGAAGGTTTAATCTGACCTGCGCAACTCAAACATAAATCTGTAAAGGTTTAATCTGACCTGCGGAACTCAAACAGATATCTGTGAAAGTCTAATCTGACTTGGCAAATCAAAACAGACTTTTGTATCAATTAAAAATAGATGGTTTTAAATCATCTGTTTTTTTATTTTTAATGAATTATTAAAAAAACACATTGAATGAAAATTACATTATCAGAATTGTCGACCAAAGATTTGACGACACTCGCACAGAGAATCATCAGCACAGCAGATAGGGAAATATTTGGTAATCTTTTCGCATCCTCTTTTGGCAGACATCAAAGCAGAAAATACTGATTATGATAAGGCTTATGGCAAAGCAAGTTTCAGTGGAAAAGGAAAATTGGTTGCTGATGCGGATGCTGAGAGAGATACTGCATTCCGAAACCTCAAAAAATTTCTGGATGGCTACAAAGATATGCCACGATTGCCGAATTATCAGATGGCAGATGCGCTTTATCAGATTATTAAAAAGTATGGTCTGGCGCTGGATAAGCTCAGTTATTCTTCGCAAACTGCCCAAATGAAAAAACTTCTGGAGGAACTGCAACAACCCGAGAATCAACAGAAAATTGATGCGCTTTTTCTGACTTCAACCATAGATGACCTGAAGGTCCAACAAAGTACTTTTGAAGAATTATTTGCTGAGCAGGCGACTTCCAATGCAGAATTAAGGCTCACAAAAAGTGCGTCTGCCACCCGAAGAGCATTGGAAAAAGTGCTAAAGTCTTTTCTGAATCTTCTCACTGCAATGAAAAATGTGACTGAATGGCGTCTGCTTTATGCGGAGATGAATGAATTGGTAATGGCGGCGAAGAATTCTGACCTCAATTAATTGTTCTAAAAGTCCATTATTCGCTCTCAATTTTTTATTTTTGAAGATGCTTCAGATTCCGGAACATAAAATCCCCATTATCGAAATCAAAACTGATTTTGATGTCCGGATTTTTATCAAAAGAGAAGACCTTATCAATCCCAAAATTTCCGGGAACAAATTCTGGAAACTTTTCTTCAATGTCAATCAATATCTGGAATCGAAACCGGAAAATCCTTTGTTAATTTCTTTTGGTGGAGCATTTTCTAATCATATTGCATCGGTTTCTGCTTTTGGGAATGAATTCGGAATTCCCACGATTGGAATTATCAGAGGGAATGAATTAGAAAATAATTGGCAAGACAATCCCACGCTTTCCGAAGCTTCCAAAAACGGAATGCAATTCTTCTTTGTTTCCAGAGAAGATTATCAGAACAAAGAAAAATTAACTGAAGAGTTTTCTGCAAAATATCCAAATGCACTCATTATTCCGGAAGGTGGAAGTAATGCAATGGCAGTTGAAGGTGTCCAATATATGCTGGGAAACGACACCAAAGATTTTGATTATCTTTGCACCGCAGTCGGAACCGGAGGAACAATTGCAGGGATTTCGAAGTTTGCAGAAGAGAATCAGAAAGTTGTTGGAATCAAAGTTGTTAAGGATAATTCGCTGGAAAACTTAGTGAAGCAATGGAGCGGTAGAGACAATTTTGAATTGATTGATGCGGATGAAAATCGATACGGGAAAATATCGGATGAGAATATCCGTTTTATAAATTGGTTCTTTGAGGAATATAAGATTCCGCTTGACCCAATCTATACTGGAAAGATGATGCAGAAGATTTTTGATTTGGCAGAAAAAAAATTCTTTCCGAAAGGTTCAAAGATTTTGACATTTCATACTGGTGGGTTACAAGGAATCAAAGGTGCAAATCTGTTTTTGAAAGGTAAACATAGACCGTTGATTGATTTTGAAAATTCGATTTTTTGACGAAAAGTGAATTGATGTAGAAATCCCTAGCCCCGATAGTAACGGTTACCCCACAGCAAGCGATGGGAAAGACTTGGCGCGAGGAGTAATAGTGGATAGCGGGATTAAGCTCCTAAAAAAATAAGAAGATAAATATTTTAAAATATCGAAAATGAGAAGATTGTTTGGGATTGGTTTGGTGTGTGTTCTGGGATTTGTGAAAGCGCAAACCTGGAAAACTGAAGACCAATATGTCCAAAAATTTGCGCCTTATGCGGTGGAAGAAATGGAAAAATACAAGATTCCGGCAAGTATCACGCTTGCTCAGGGACTTTTGGAAACCGGTGGCGGACAAAGCCGATTGGCGCAGGAAGGGAAAAATCATTTCGGAATCAAATGTAAGGAAGACTGGACGGGAAAAACAATGAAACACACGGATGATGCGCCCAACGAGTGTTTCCGGGTTTATGAAGACCCAAAGCAATCCTACGAAGACCATTCGGTTTTTTTGGCGACGAGAAAATATTACACCAAATTGTTTGACCTGAACCCGAAAGATTACAAAGCTTGGGCTCACGGTCTGAAAAAAGCGGGATATGCGACTAATCCGAGATATGCGTATATTTTGATTGATAAAATCGAGAAGTATAAACTTTATGAATTTGATAATACGACGAAAGATGAGGTTTATTATGCGATTTTGAAATTGTATCCGAATCTTAATAACGATGCGGTTTTTATGGCTCAGCTTGGTCAGGAAAAACAGAATGAAAAAGTTGCTCCACCAACTGTGAAAGTGCCTTATTCGCAAGGTTCATACGCGAAAAAACAATCCGAAGTTTCTGATATTGTAGATGCCAATACGAAAACAGCACTTCTGAAAAATATTCTTGTAAAAAATCATCCTAATGGCGATTTGAAATTCTTTGTAATGCCTGTGAACGCTGATATTTCTGATATTGCCAAAAAGTTCGGAATCAGTGAAAAACGTCTGATGAAGTATAACGAGTTGGAAGATTCTAAACTGGCGAAGAATGATATTATCTTCTTGGAAGGCAAAAACTCATCAGGAAATAAAGAAACTTACAAAGCCGGAATTGGTGAAACAATGCACGATATTGCTCAGAAATTCGGAATTAAATTGAAGAAATTGTATTCTAAAAACAGAATGGAAGCTGGGGAAGAACCAAGAGCCGGACAAGTGATTTATCTGCAAAGTAAAAAGCCGAGAGCTTAGAAATTATAAACTAGATGTTAGAATTTGGACTAACATCTATCAACCAATAACAATCAACTAAAATGTTATACCAAAGAAGTTCAACGCTTTTTGAAGAAGCGTACAAATATATTCCGGGCGGAGTTAATTCGCCGGTTCGTGCTTTCAAATCTGTTGGAGGTGTTCCGATTTTTATGAAATATGCAAAAGGTGCTTACCTTACAGATGAAGACGACAGAAACTACATCGATTATATCAATTCTTGGGGACCAGCAATTCTCGGTCACACACATCCAGAAGTTTTGGAAGCGCTGAAACTACAGGCTGAAAAAGGATTTTCTTTCGGAGCACCGACAGAATTGGAAACAGAGATTGCAAAATATATTGTGGAAAATGTTCCTAATGTTGACCAAATCAGAATGGTTTCTTCGGGAACCGAAGCTTGTATGAGCGCAATTCGTTTGGCGAGAGGTTATACTGAAAGAGAAAAAATCATCAAGTTTGAAGGTTGTTATCACGGACATTCGGATTCGTTTTTGATTCAGGCTGGAAGTGGAATGGCTACTTTTGGAAGCCCAAATTCTCCCGGAGTAACTCAAGGAACAGCAAAAGATACATTACTTGCTGAATATAATAATATCGAACAAGTTGAAGAACTTTTCAAAAATAATCCTGAACAGATTGCGGCGATTATCGTAGAACCGATTGCCGGAAATATGGGTTGTATTCTGCCGGAAAATCAGTTCCTTCAAAATCTTAGAAGAATCTGTGATGAGAACGGAGCATTATTGATTTTTGATGAGGTAATGACGGGATTCCGTTTGGCTTTTGGTGGAGCTCAGGAAGCTTTGGGCGTGAAAGCAGATTTGGTAACTTATGGGAAAGTGATTGGTGGTGGATTGCCTGTTGGTGCTTTTGCGGGAAGAAACGAAATTATGAATTGGCTTTCGCCAAGAGGACGCGTTTACCAAGCCGGAACTTTGAGCGGAAATCCCCTCGCAATGAGAGCCGGACTTAAAACGTTGCAGCTTATAAAAGAAGACGCGGATTTCTATAAAAAATTAGACAAAACAACAGAAACCTTGGATTTCGAAATCGGGAAAATCCTGAACGAAAAAGGAATCCGACACAGAATCAACAGAAAGGGAAGTATGATGTCGATTTTCTTTGATGTGACTTCTGCGAGTAATTTTAACGAAGTGAATAATTCCAACATTGGTTTGTTCAACAATCTGTTTCATCAGGTTTTGGAACAAGGGATTTATCTTCCGCCAAGTGGTTATGAGACTTGGTTTATTTCTTCTGCGATTGGTGATACAGAGATTGATAAAACGCTGGAAGCTTTTAGGAAGTTTCAGTATTAGATAAAGAAAAACCTTTCCAAAATCGGAAAGGTTTTTTGTTTTGTATTGTGTTGGGCTTTTCCACTCAGCAATTCATCCTGCGTTTTGCAATATAATGTTAGCAGAAGTTTTTATTAGTAGTTTATTTTGTGATTTAATTCGATTGGATTATTTTCTTGTAAAATATTATTCTGTATTTCTTTATTTTTTACAGAAATATCCATTGTATTACCTTTCGGGTCGGTAAATGTCACAGTTTTCCATATTCCCATCTTTGACTTTACATCATATGGGTCATTAAAATATGATTTTGCAAGTGTTTCATATTTTTTCCAATCAATTTTTATTGTTTTCGTGCGTGCGTCAAAAATATTATCGCCTTTTTTGACTTCTATCAAATTAAATGAATAATCATTGTTTGAATCTTGAATAGAAATAATCAACCCAGGCAAACCATTGAAAATATACGGACCATCTCCAAAAGGTAATTCTGTTGTAAACCAAGCAATCCAGTTTCTTCCTCCATACGTAGTTTCTGCTTTTTGAGATTTATATTTTCCAATCATTTTTTGGTCGGAAGATATTTTCCAATCTAATATTTCCTCAATTGGAAGAAGATAATCTTTTCCCAAATAAGTTATTACTTTTTCAATTCTTTTTTGAGCAAGATTCTTTTTGACATAGAATTTGTTTTCAACGCCCATTTTAAATATTTCCTTTCCATTATTCAGCTTTAGTGAATCTGCTTCTTTTTCTACTGAATCTCTAAAAATTGAAACATTATTTTTTAAATCCAAAATCATTTTCTCGGAATTAACATCATCCGGATTTTCTGAATTCAGTTTGTATTTTGTTTCGTAAATGAAACTCAATTTTTGTGAGAAGCAAAAGGTAGAAATTCCAAGAAAAAATATAATTAATTTCATTTGTGACGAGTGTTTGTTTAAAATTCCTTCTAATACAAGGATAAACGAAGTTTTAATATTTATATTTTTTTTTAAGTGAAACAAAATTTTGTTTACCCACGTTGGTGTGAGTATCTTGTTCGTAATCGTAAAAATGGGACACGTAAGAGAAATGATTGATAAAACGCTAGAAGTTTTTAGGAAGTTACAGTATTAGTTAAAGAAAACCTTTCCGATTTTGGAAAGGTTTTTTGTTGCCTTTATTTTTATAGATATTTTGCCATTACATTTTATTACTTTTTGCTTAATTCCATAATTTTTGAAACTATTTTAGCATATTTTTCAGTTGATTCATCTTCAGTGATATAAATATTTTTAATATTCATTTTTTTATTAAAATCTAAATACCAAGAATAAGGGTCATTACTTATACCATATTTTTGTTTACCTAAAAATTCAACATTGGAATTTATGTTAGGTTTCAAATTTTTAATTATTGAATTCAGGAACTTAATTTGTTGCGAATTTTGTCCTATTAAAAGAAGATTATAGTCTTTATACTTATAAATTTTATAAATGTTTTTTTCAGATTTATCAAAAATTAGCTTAACATTCTCGCAAGTTAAATCTAACAAAAATGACTTCTCTTTTTTATCATAGAAAAAACTAACAATTATAACAATATTTTCGTGGTTAATGCCTTGTAAGTTATCTATAAAATAATCAATTGTTGGATTTAGCGAATACGTTTTTTTTAATTTAGGAATTTGTCCAAAAGTTTGATTAAAAATAACAAAAACAAAAATAAATAGGTATTTTTTCATAAAATATTGCCTAACATCTGTCTTCACGCATTGCGTCAGTCCAAACTAATTATCCTTAAAAATAATTAAATAATGAAGAACAAAAAATCTTATTTAGATATAACTAAAATATTTCCAGATAATACTTTACTAAAACCTTGATAGAACTTAGCTAGAAAAAATTTCAATATGTTGATTTTACTCATTTAACTCTCCTTATTTATATCCTTAACCAAACCAACCGCAAAATAACCAATAATCGCAACAGCTAAAACAATACAAATCCACATAAACAAAGGCGTTTGCCAAAAGTTTTTTTCTGCTTCTTTAGATTTTGCTTGTTCTAATTTTTCCAAGTTCGAAATGGTTGTAACAGGATAATTTTGATTAAAATCAATTCCGGAATTGGCGAGGTCATATTGTGGAGCTGACCAAGTGGAATCAATTTTTAAAGTGTAATTTTCATTCGGTTTCAAATCGGTTAGAATGCTGACGGGCGATTGAAAAAGATTAGTTTTCTTAATTTCTAAAGCCGGATTGTCTTGATTATCAATTTCGATTATGAATTCTTTTGCGAAAAAACTTTGAACATCAAATCTGTTTTTACTTTTTGAATTGAGTTGAAAAGCAGAAATATTCTCGACATAATTTTCAGTCGATTTTTTATAAACTCGGGTTTTATTAATCAAAATCCTTGCGTCACGCAGATAATAACTCGGTGAAGAAATCTCGAAACTGATTCCGTCAATTACTTGTGAATTTGGAAAAGTAATTGTGATTCTGGTTTGTTTTAATTTTTTATTCGTTTCAATTTTTTGAGTGAAGTTTTGTAATTCAGTTTTCGATTGATTGATGGAATGGTTTTCTTCCAAACTGGCTTCCAAAATATTAATTGGCAAAGAGTTTTTATCAATGAAATCAAATTTCAAAAACTTGTAATTGTTCAAAGGAAACGTAAAATCACGTTCCACAAAGTTTTCGCCGGCATCATTCAGTCCGATTACTTTTTGATTAATGACCAATCCAAACCATTCTTTCTGGTCGTTGCTTCCGCTGATATTGTACTTTTTTTCTACATCCGTATTGGCGATTTTCAGCGTCAGATGGTCAATATTCAATGCGTTTTCATTGGAGATGATAATGGAAGTCGCCACATTCGGAACGGCAGATTTGGAAATGATTGTGAAATTTTTTGAACTGGAATTGCTGGATTTCCCTTCATAAAAAACATAAGGAACTTCATTATTTTTAGAATCAAAAATTCTTAAAAAATCAATATTATTCTGTGACGCAGAACGAACTTCCGGAGTTAGCAAAATCTGATGCAATCCGTTTTCCGAGACTTTATTGATTTTTCCCTGATAAGTTTGAGCTAAGGAAAAACTCGCTATTAGAATTGGTATTAGACTAATTAATTTCTTCATCGGTTGGGTTTTTAGTTTCTGTTTGGTCTTCTAAGTTTTCAATTTTATCCAAAGAGATTTTGGTTTCATCTACAACCAGTCTTTTAATCTTTTGATAAACGAATGAAATTATCAAAATCAAAACACCTAACAAAATAAAGGCGATGATTTTCCCTGTTTCCGAAACGTTTTTGATATCGTAAATAAATAATTTGATAATCGTAAGACCTAATAAAGACAAAGCGATAATCCTTAACGGTTGATTTTGTTTTTTGATGCCGATAATCAGGAAAACAAAAGATAAAACACCCCAAAGAATCGGATAGCCGATTTTAATGATTTGAACCTTTACCGCTTCGAATTTATCATCGATGAAAATCTCTTTTTCGTAGCTGTGACCGGTTTTATTCAATGGATATTTAGCTAATTCTGCAGGAGAAATAATGTCTTTGGTAAACATTAATCCGTGAATCATCACTTCATTACTCAAAACATAAACAATGCAAAATGCGAAAACCCACAAAGCCAATTTGTGATTCAAAAGCTTGGAAAACAGACTTTCATTTCTGAATTTAATCAAAACATATCCGAAATAAGCCAGACAAATCAATAAGATATAATGTACGAAGAAAGCTGATTTGGAAGATAGATTGAGAGCAAAATTTTCCATCATTTCATTGTAAGTCAGCTTGTAGAAAACAGTTATATATAAAAGAATGTTAACCGAAGCCAAAAGCATTGTGAAACTGTTCCAAAATTGGTCTTTCAGTTTCAAAACGAAATAAATAATTCCAATGCTGAACAAGAAATGATACAAAACCGAATACGACAAGGCCGAATAATAATTGCTGATGTATTCGTTAGCTTGATAACTGATTTCCAGTATTCCGGTAAAATAGCCGACCAAAATACCGACGCCTAAAATAATATTTCTATAGGATGAAGGATGGAATTCAAAACCGAAAATATCAGTTTTTTCTTTCTCTTTACTCAATAAAATATAAGTGAAAATCAAGGAACCCAAAGAAACGATTCCTGTGATGAACATTCGGTTGATGAAAGGTTTCAGTTCCATCAGGTTTCTGGAATAATATTTTTCCCAATCCATAATCAAACTTCCGAACATCAAAATCTGAACGATGATTGCGCCTAATTTGAAGGTTGCAATTTTCGATTTTTGAGAAAGCCAGAACAATAAAACGGCTTCTCCAGCCCAGAATAAAGTGATGTAATTGCCTTGGAACTGAATCGGAATGGCTAATGTCACGAAGGTTAAAGTCAGTCCTAATAAAAGATAAATCGCATTTTTGTCCAACCCGAACTTTCTATATAAGAATATCGCATAAACCAAATTGTACAAAGCCAAAACAACGGTAAATAAACCTTTGAATTCCGGTTTCCAGTTTTCGATAATACTGATTCCCATCCCGAAATAGAAGAACGTATTAGCGACCATTATGAAATATTCCAGCTTCGTGAAAGTTCCCTTGTTTCTAAGGTTATGAATAACAGTAGCAATACTGAAAATAAGGTAAAATATAGTAGCAAAAAACAAAGCGCCACGATATGGTAATTTGTCGTCGTAAAAGCCTTTTCCAAACCAAGCAGAATAAAGCAGGCAACTGAAAATGAAAGCCAACAAAGTGACCAGATTCCATTTTTTGAAGTAAGCAATCATCAACATTCCGATGTTAAGAATCGCAATGTAAGTGAATAAAACTTTGTAATTTCCTTCGCCTGTACTTACCATAAAAGGAACGGCAAAACCGCCAATCAATGATAAAACAGCCAGTTCTTTCCGGTTGTAAGAAACAGACACAAACACACTGAAAATGGTAATGACAACCATTATAACGAACGCCACAGTCTGACTGAACAGATGATAATCGTGGAAAGCAATTCCAATTGTGAGATAAAAAATACTAATTGCTCCGGCTACAAAAACAGAACTGAAAGCCGCATAATTTTTCCTCAATCGATGAGCGACGCCCATCACAAGCGCGCCTGCCAAAACGCCAATTCCCACACGTGCTGGTTCATTAATCCAATCTTTATCTATCGCATATTTCACAAAGAAACTGATTCCTAAAACCAAAATCAGAATCCCGATTTTATTAATCAGATTCTCTCCAATGAATTTCTCGATGTCAGGATTATTTTCCCTGAAGTTTTCCAGCCACGATTTTTTAGACGGTACAACTTCTCTTATCGTACTTTCTGCTGAGAAAGCCACTTTTTGTTCCGCTCTTGGAAGTTCATCTTCAACTGGAGGAATTGTATTTTCAATACTTTCCGGCTGTTTTTCTTCGATGATTTCTTCTTCGAATAACGGAGGAACTTCAACAGGAGTTGGTGTTATTTCTTCCGGTTTGATTTCTTCTTTGATAATTGGAATCTCTGGTTCTTCCTGTTTTACAGGTGGAATTTGGATTCCTGATTTTAAAGAATCGATTTTCTCCTGCAGTTTTCTGATTGAATCCTGAGTGGCTTGATGGTTAGAATTGACTTTGTTGTGAATAATTATCACAAAAAGTATAACGACCAGTAATAAAAATATCTCCATAAATGTGCTTCTGTTAACAAATATAAAAAAATACGCGTGATTTTGGATTAATAAGGAAATATGAGACCAATCTTTAATTAAATCAAAAGAGACTTAACAAATTTTTGCTAAGTCTCTTTTTTTTGATATGAAGAAATTTTTACTTCTTGATGATTTTTTTCGAAATAGATTTTCCGTTTTCCAATGTCCCATTCAGAATGTAAACACCTTTCGGAAGATTGGATAAATCGATTGTTTTCGACGTTGATTTCAGTAAAGTTTTTCCAGTGAAATCTATAATCGAAGATTCTTTCACTTTGTCATTAGAAATCGTAATGTAATCAGATGTTGGATTCGGATAGATGATCAGTTCGGCTTTTGATAGGGAATTATTGCCAGTTCCCAAAGTTTCCAGACTGATTTGATATTTCACCAATCCTAAATCTGACGTGCTGAAGTAGATGTCCGCTTTTTCATCTTCCAGAAAATTAATGGCTGAAGATTCTGAGAAAAGATGACCCAAACTTTCAGGAGAAACTTCGTTCCAGGTTTGTCCAAAATCTTTAGAATAGACAATTCTTACCTGCGAAGGTGGATAAGCATAACCGTCGCCGCTTCCGTTCATAAAATTGGAGGTTGCTACAATAACACCATTTTTGTACGGCGAAAATTCAGCTTTGTTGATGACATTACCACTATAGATTTGATTCCATTTTACGCCGGCATCATTGGAGATGAAAATCCCCTGAGTTGTGGACAAAAGCAATTGATCTTTGTCAAAAGGATTTTTTGTGATGTCGTAAATATAATCTACATCTTTTTCCAAAACTTCCAATCCGCTTTCCGATGGTGTCCAGTTTTGTCCGCCGTCTGTTGTTCTGTAAACTTGATTGTTCTGGGAAAGAAGAACATTATTCTCATTGCTTTCATCGATGCTGATTCCGAAAACAGTACCGAACGAAGGCAACATCACTTCTTCACTTGTAATTCCACTCATATTTGTAAAATCAAATTTTCTCACCATCTCGCTGAAAGCTACCCAGGAATGATTGGTATTTGATTTGGATGTAGCGATTTTCATAATATTCAGTCCATAATCAGTATATCCGGTGGAATAATCTGCGCCGTGATTTGCACTCACCGCAAAGGTAGAACCCATAAAACCGCTTGTACTGATATAAACTCTTCCGGAAACTAATGGATCAGCAAAAAGTCCGTTATTAGTAAAATTCGGGAAGAAGTTGATTGCCTGAAGATTAATTGGTGTTTCTTCTCCGGTTTGTAAGTTCTGATGAATAAAGCCTCTTCTCAATCCGTAATACAAATGTTTTTCTATGCTGTTGTGAAAGCTTACCTTATCGGTATTGTTTGCAAATGGATTTTTGAATCTCGACAACGTGATTCCGCCATCCAAAGAATGAAAAGGATAGTAATTGGAACTGATAATCAATTCATTGCTATTCGAAGGATTATAAGTTGCGTTCAGTCCATAATAATATTTATTTTCCAAATCATTTGCAGGATAAACATAGTTTGTCCAAGTGTTTCCTCCGTCTTTTGATATCACGATCTCATTTTCTTCCAGAACCATTATATCATTTGTGTTTTTTGGATTGATGACAATTTTTTGAATGCTGTTGCTTGAAAGTGTTGTCCAAGTGATTGGAACAATTGCCCAGTTATCGCCACCATCTGTAGATTGATAGAGATTTTCCGTTTGAGTTTCTGTGAGATAAAATGTTCCTAAAAACATTTTTTGAGGATTAATCGGGTCAAAAGTTATGGCAGAATAATTCTGTCCGGCAATTTTTTCTGTCCAACTATTTCCGGCATTTTCAGACACAAATAATCCACCGTTTTTTTCTGCCGGAGAAAAACCTCTTGCTAAAAATAATTTGTCGGGATTTCTTGGATGGATTGCGACATTATTCACGTGAACGCCATCGTTGTTGGAACTTGTGTAAACTTTTTGCCAGTCGTCTCCGCCATTTTTGCTGTAGAAAACATCCGTCACAAGACCAAAATTGTACATATAAGTCGTGTGCAAAAGAATATTTTCGTAGTTATTTCCCGTAATCGAGTAGGACATTATAAGGTTTCCAGATTGATTTCCATTTGGAGAATCGACTTTTTTGATGACGTTGCCATTCTCCGGGTCGATGATAATTACCTGATTGTAAGCTGTCCCTTCCGAAGTTAAAATAAAACTCAGGTATTTCTGGTCAGCGGTCCATCTTAATTCCTTTATTGTTCCAAAACTCAGATTAATTGGAAAAGAGTAAAGCACTTCCCAATTTTTTCCATTATCAGAACTTTTCACAATGTGATTGGTTACCGTATTGGCATACAAAACATCAGGCTTGATTGGGTCATAAGTCACATCAAAGACCTGCCCATAATTTGGTGAAGTTAAAAATGACAATTGAGCCGTCAGCATTGTAGAAAGACCGGAGCAAATTGCCAATAAAAATAAAGTCAATATTTTCTTCATATTTCAAAAATTTATTGATGTAAAATTGATGATAAATAAAAAAAATTATATCAACAATGGCGTGACATTGCGTGACATCAATCCAATTTCTGCGTGACGTAGATTTGTCTATATCGCTGAAATGTAGTCGTATAAGTTTATTTTGTCAGGAAGATTGATTTTTTTACTGATTCTTTCCTTTCTTTTTCTGCAGGATTCCGGACTGATGTTGAGAATGGATGCAATTTCTTTATGACTGAGATTCATATAAACATAACAGATGAATCTGATTTCGGAAGAACTCAAATCCGGATGTCTTTCTTTGAGCGTGGTGATAAAATTCTGATTAACGCCTTCAAAATGTTTGAAAAAACTATCCCACTGATTATTAGTCTTAAGCTGAATTTTCAAATCCTTGATAGAATTGACCAGTTTCGTATTATTAGAAATCTCAGGTTGATTGACAATCGCTTCAATAATTTCTTCCACCACGTCATTTCTGCTGGAGATGGTTAGAGCTTGTGAAGTCAGTTGTCGGTTTTGTTGTTCTATTTCGTTTTTAAGACGTTCTTTTTCAAGCAAAGACAAAGTTTCCTGTTCTTTTAATTGTTGCGTCAAAATCAGATTATCACTCTGTTTTTTCTCAAATTCCAGTTGCGTGATTTTTTTCTGCTGTCTGTATTTTATCGAGTTATTGTAAAGGAAAAGCAGAACCAATAAAATAATGATAACGGCAGAAGCGATGATGATGTAGAAGATTTTTCTTTCATCTTTCAAACGTTGATGGCTTTCTTTGAGTTCGAACTGGTAATTTTGCATTTCGAACTTGATTTTTCCATTATTGAACAGTGCCGAATTATTAATTCTTGAAATCGAATCATTCGCAATAATTACTGAATCTTTGTATTTCAGAGACTCATCATAATTTTTACTTTCTGCATTGATTTTTGAAAGATAATTGTAAACTTCCTCTCTGTTATTGATGTTTGGAGAAAGTTTTCTTGCCTGTAAAGCCAAAGATTTTGCCTGAGTAAAGTCTCCTTTTTTCTCATTGATTTGCGCTTTTATCAAAAGAATAAAAACAAGATTTTCAGTTTGATTGTCTGCTTCCAGTTTAGGAATCAGATTATCGATGATAGCTTCAGATTCTTCAAATTTTTTCTTGAGATAAAGATTTTCTGCCAAAGCCATTTTGTTCATTATATTGACTTTTGGGTCATCTTTTGTCAGGATTTCAGCTTCCTGAATGTACTTATAGGCTTCATTGATTTTATTCAATTTATTCAGAACCAACCCGAGATTCACTGCATAAGCGCCGGCTTTTTCATTTCGATTATTTTCTTTGGCAGTCTGGTAGGCTTTGAGGAAATATTCGTAGGCTTTTTTGTTATTTTTTTCCTGAAAATAAAGAATTGCAATGTTGTTCACAACCGTCATCACGTGTTTCTTGTCCGGCATATTGGTTGCGATATCATAAGCTTCGAGATAATATTTCAAAGCTTCGCCAAAGTCGGTCATCAGATAATAATTGAGACCAATGTTGTTGGTTGCGCGAAAGTTGGATTTGTCCCATTTCTTTTGTTCCGAGACAGATTTTACACGAATCAACATTTCCAGAGATTTCGTATGTTCTTTTCGGAACATCTTCTGAATAGCGGAATCGATGATGACCTCATATTCTTTTTCGGACTGCCCGGACATTGTGGAAGGCAGAACAAAAAGTATAATGATTGGGATTATTTTCAGAAATAATTTCATCTTCTAGTCAAATCGATAACGAAATATAGATATAATTAATCGTAAAAGCAAAAAGATGAGATTGTGAGAATTGATTTATTCGATAATTTTAGTTTTATTCTATTTCTCGCAGATTTTACTGATTCGGCAAATTTTAGATTAAATCGAAAAAATTCAGCAAATCTGCGAGAATTAAAATTATTTCTTAATCAATTTTTGAATCGATGAACTTCCGTTTGAGAATTTTATTTTCAGAATATAAATTCCTTTTGAAAGATTTGAAACATTAATTTTTAATTCTTTGGACTCCGAAATCCGTTTTCCGGATTGGTCCAGAATTTCAACCAAATTAATTTGTTGTTTACTTGTAATGTTGATGAAATCTTTAGCGGGATTTGGATAGATTTTTACATCTTTTTTAGGAAGATTACTTTCATTAGTTGCAAGATCTGTTGAAGTGAAAATATAAGCGGAACCCGCATCATTAAGTTCATTTTCTTCATTATCATCAAAATTATCTCTCGCAGAACCAACGATGATTTCATTATCATTCATTGCAAGGCTCCAGCCATAAAAATCTTCTGCAACATCATCTCCAGGTTTCAGTTCCTGGTCAAATTCCCAATTATTCTGGTTATTCTTTTTGTAAAGCAATGTTCTTCCTGGCTCAGCACCATAAAGATGCGGACTACTGATGAGTAGTTTGTCATTTTTCAACTCACACATCCAGGCGAAATAGGTGTGTTCGGAAGACTCATAACTTGGGATTTTTTGAGATTCTTCCCAGTTGCCATTATCATTCAATTTAAAAATATAAGCCATCGACGGATTTCCTGTGTTGGATTCTGTATAAGCACCAACAACCAATTCATTACCAGAAATACTAACCGAATTTCCAAAATAAGAGTTCTCAAAATTGTCTGATGACGTTAAGCTCTGATGGAATATCCAATTACCCGAATTATTCTTTTTATAAATGTAAATTTTCCCTGCGCTGTTGTTGACACCACTTGCGCCAACCACAAGATAATCGCCATAGAGACTGACACCAATTCCAAAATTTCCAAAATCCACACTTTCCGATGAAGTGATTTTCTGTGCTTCTATCCAGTCATTACCATTTTTTTTGTAAATATAAACAGCACCATTCCAACTGCTGAATCCTGGAGCACCAGCAACAATCGTATTCCCGTCAACAGCAATGGAAGTCGGATTAACGCCTAGCAATGCATCATTATCATAATCGGAAGCAATTAATTTCTTTTTGAAATTCCATTGATTGTTAGGATTCAACTCATAAACATATAAAGCTCCAGCCCGGATTGTATTTTCGATATCCGCCCTTCCTGCAGAAATCACAAGAAAATCATTTCCAAACTTTATACTTCCTCCAAATTCTGCCATTTCGAAACCATCCGGAGCCGTGATTTTTTGATTGAAATTCCAATTGTTTCCGCTTTTTTGATGAATATAAACAGCACCTTTTGCAATGGCTTCTCTGGAAGCGCCAACCGCCAAAAATTGATTGTTAATCGCAACCGACGTCCCGAATTCTGCTCTGCTTTCCCTTGTAGAAGCTGTGATTTTTTTCGATTGATACTGTCCAAAAACCAATGTCAAACTCAAAACAGTCATTGATAAAATTCCTCTGTTTAAAATTCCCGAGAATATATACTTTTCCATATATAATTTTTTTTTGTTGAGTGAAGTTATATAGTATAAACCCGAAAGCTTTAATTTATGGCGTGACATTGTGTGACAACAATTGTCAATTTCTGTGAAAACGAAAAAAACTCTCCAAAAAGGAAAGTTTTTATTTAATATTCTGTTAAAAGTCAGTTCAAGAAAGTTGGAACAGGTTTTCTTATTTTCTACCTTAGTAACTCCAAAATGATAAACCCAAATTCATTTTAAAACCGTTCTTTTCTGTGAGGGCGGTTTTTTTATTTTGTTGGTTTCGCTCTCAAATATTGATGCGGATAAAAACAATCATCGCCATTTTTCCAAGAAGACTGAACTGCGAAATAAGGATTTCTCAGAATTTCTCTAGCCAGGAAAATTAAATCTCCTTGTCCGTTTTGTAAAATTTCTTCCGCTTGTTCCGCTGACGTGATAAGACCAACAGCTCCGGTTTTGACATCCGAATTCTTTTTCACATCTTCTGCTAACGGAACTTGGTAACCTGGTCTCAAAGGAATGGTTACACCATTGATATTACCACCGCTGGAAACATCTACCAAATCTACATTCTTAGCTTTCAAAGCTTTTGATAATTCTACACTATCGGAGATTTCCCATCCATTTTCCGCATATTCGGTTCCGGAGATTCTTACGAAAAGCGCTTGGTTTTCTGTAATTTCAGAATTAACGGCATCTACAATTTCCATTAAGAATCTTGCTCTGTTTTCAGGATTTCCACCATATTCATCAGTCCTTGTATTGGAAAGTGGCGATAGAAATTGATGAATCAAATAACCGTGCGCACCGTGAATTTCCAAAACATCAAATCCAACTTCAACTGCTCTTTTCGCTGCTTTTCGGAAATCTTCTACCAAAGTTTTGATTTCGTCAACAGATAATTCGTGGGGAATTCTTTCGGAATGATGAAACGGAATTGGACTTGGCGCAATGGTTTCCCAGCCTTCTTCCAAGCTCATTTGTCGATTGGTTTCAGCGGAAACAGAACCCTTTCGTCCAGCGTGAGCCAACTGAATTCCGATTTTACTTTCTGAATTCTCATGAACAAAGTCAACGATTTTTTGCAAAGCCAAAACTTGTTCGTCATTCCAGATTCCAAGGCATTTATCCGAGATTCTACCGCGAGGTTCAACGCCAGTTGCTTCTACTACAATAAGGCCAGCGCCACCTTGAGCTCGGCTTCCGTAATGAACGAAGTGGAAATCATTCGCTACACCTTCTTCTGCGGAATACATACACATTGGCGACATTACGATTCGGTTTTTCAGTTCTACATTTCTGAATGTTATAGGAGTGAAAAGTTTCATTTTTTTAAATTATATATTTTATTGCTGTTGTCAAAGTAAACAGGGAATTTCAAAGATTGTTCATAGTTTTCCCAATTGCCCTCAAAACCTATGAACGCTAATTTTCCTAAACTTAAAGAAAGCATATCACCAGAAAAAGTTCCATTGTGTTTGCCTGTTCCTTCTTCAGAAAATTTGAAATCGTAAATTTTCAAATTGCCTTTCGGAGATTTTTTTGTTCTTTCAATATTTAGAATAATTGTTCCGCTGAAGTTGGATTTAGTTCCTTCGACATCAGAATAGCCTTTTACTTTATAGGTTTCGGGAGAATCTTTGTCCAGAAAAACTGAATAAAATCCCACTTTTATTTTTGTTTTATCATCAATTGTTCCGATATAAGATTCGGTATTATTCATAATAAGACTTTCGGTTTGAGCCTTGGAATGAATAATCCCAAAAACAAGAATTAAAAGAAAGAAAAGTTTTTTCATAACCATAAATTTTAAAACATTGAATTACTCGCAACCCGACTTGAGCGGAAATCCTTTTTTGCCAACCTCCAAATTCTATGTCAATGTGAAATCGTATGCAAAAAAGATTGGGAGCGGAAGGCGGATAAGTTGCCCCAATAAAAAATATTTAGTGTCTCGCAGATTGTTTTGATCAAGCAGATAGAAATGAAGCTGCAAAATCCGATCAATCAGTGAACTAAATTATTAAACTCCAAATTGTGTCAAATGGTGGTCGAGATGTTTGGACATCATATTATTCCATTCGATGGCTGTGAGTTTTCCGAAGTTGAAACTTTCTTTGCCTTCAAAAGCGTCTGCACCCAATTGTTGGGTTTTCTGGATGAAACCGATAATTCTTTTTCTCTCTTCTTCAAATATTTTGTTATCTGTAATAACAAACATTGCCGAAGTAGGAGAGTTATGTTTATAAGGCGTTTCGCTCACGACCTTTGATTTTACAAATTGCTTAAGAATCCATTTGGTAATAGCGCCAGGCTTTTTATGTTTTTCGGTTTCATAGATGAGTTCGTAAGTTACGTTGCAGTGCGCCAACATTTTGTCCACGGACATCACGCCCCATTTCGGGAAAGAGTCTTCCGTGAGTGCGTTGATTCTCTTGATAAAATGACTGGTGTCTGCTTGGTCGAATATATTCTTCATAGTTTAGGTCGTGATTTTATTAATTTGATTGAGCTTTTCTAATAATAATTGGTTGCGCTTTTTGTGCTTGATAAATTTAAGAAGAAACCAAATAAATAAGATTGAAGAAATTAAAATAATAATGGCGCTTATGATTCTCAATCTGTTCTTTTGTTCCTCGATTTTTTTGTTGTTTTCCTGATTCTGGACATCGATGCTTTTGTTGAGAGAAGCGAGCTCGCTTTGTTCTCTGGCAAATTTGGTTTCGATGTACAGTTTGTTGTACACTTCATAATTGTTCCAATCTTGAAGTGCGAGATAATTGTCAGAAAAACCTTTGTAAATCCCTTCGCTCAAGACCAAATCGCCGACTTTTTTGGACAGATTGACCGATTTTTTCAAAAGGTCTATGGCTTCCTGATGTTTTCCCAAAGCCGTGAAATTCTCAGACAAACCTTTGTAGGCAAAAGCCTCCAAACTCTCTGCTTGAACAGATTTGGCAACTTCAGCAGACTTTTTGAAATATTTTTCTGCCTCGCTATATCTCTTCAAATAAAAATAACAATAGCCAATATTGTAAAGGAAAACACTGGAGTTCGCGATCGCATTATCATAATTTCCAACTTTTTTTACATACTCCAAGCCGATGAGCAGTTTTTCCAAGGCCAGCTCGTTGTTGTCTTGAGATTTATAGACCAAACCTCTTAACGCAGAATTGAGACCAAGATAATAAGTCCTGAATTTCCCATCCGGAAGTTGACTGCAAATTTGATAAGATTCGTCCAGAATTTCCAAAGTCTTGCTGTTGAGCCCCATCTGCTGATATTGTATAGACGTAGCATTTAGGATTTTTACTTTTTGTTCGGGATTTGTTACATTTTTACTTAGTTCCTTCATCTTCAGAACCCAATCCAGCGATTTGTCAAAATCTCTTTTTGAGATATAGGAATGGGATATCAGTTTGTAAAGTTTAATGAGATTGTCCGGGTTTTTCTCATTTTTCAGCATTTCCTGAGCCATTTTCTGAGAGTTATCAGGATTTTGATAAATGTCCGAAAGTGCCTTTTTATACAATTGCTCGTTGTACTGGGATTTGAAAATTCCGGTAAATGAGAAAATAATTAATATGAAAATGAAGCGTTTCATTGTTTATTCTGAGTCAATTGCTGGATGTAAGTGTTTGGCGAAATACCAGTTACGGATTTGAAAACTGTTGTGAATGCACTGTGCGATGAGAAACCTGCTTTCTCCGCCAGATAACTCACTTTATAATTAAGATAAGCTGGGTCGGTTTTTAAAAGATAAGCAATGTAATTGATTCTTAGTTCGTTGATGTAATTATTGTAATTTTTTTCTTTGTATCGGTTGATGACGTCGGACAGATATTTCGTATTCGTGTCCAGTTGTCCGGCCAGCATTGCCAATGACATATCGCGGTTCAGAAATTTTTCCGATTTTTCAAATTCTTCCAGACGCGCCAAAATATCCATTTCTTTTTCTTTGGAAATGAGTGGCGTTTTTTTAGAAATATCTGGATCTATTTTACCAACTTTTGGTTCAACAACAGTTTTATTTTTATCAATTTTTTTAATGAAATCATGTTGTTTGGAATAAAAATCGATTTGCTTCTGGATTGATTTTGCTTTTCTCTTTTCGGAAATACTGACAATAATAATCACCAAAATTCCAATGAAACAAACCATTGAAATAATCAGAATATTGTTTACAAAATTGCTGTTAGAGTTTTCTATTCGTTTAGCTTCGTATTGTTCATTCAGCTTTACCAGATTTCGGATAGCGTCTTTTTTATTTTTGTCTAATTTATCGGTTTGCTCCTTATATATAGAGTAATATTTTTGATACAGATCTTCGTTTTTTAGCGCCAGATAATTTTTAGACAAATCATCATAGATTCTGTATCTTAATGCGTCGTAAGCTTTATTTTGAATTAATTCTAAAGCCTGATTCAGATTTCCGGTTGATTTGACGTAATCTTTTTTCAGAAAATTAATTCTACCAAAATTATCCAGATTGAAAGCTCTCAGAAAAACATATTGAGGCGTTTTCTCCAGCTTTTTCTGAATCTCATTAACCAGTTTTTCAGCTTTATTAATTTGATTTTGAGAAATATAAATGAAAGTTTGATAAATCTGATTTTCTATCGAAATGATGAAATCTTCATTCGTGTTTTTTAATTCAGCATTACTTTGATATAGGTTTTCTTCCGCTTCTTTCCATTTTTTCTGAACCATTAAGTTTGAAGCATTCAACTGAAAAATGTAAGCTGAAAGATTTTCTGGATAATGCTGAGATTTGATTTTAGAAGCTTTGTCAACAAGGTTCTGGGAAATTCTGATAGATTGTTTGTAAAGCCTGAGCGATTGATATTGTTGCGCCAAAGCAAAATCCGAATAGAATGAGTTGTTTTCATTTCTATTTTTATTCAGATTATCGATAGATTGATCGATGGATTTTGCATAATCGCCTTTGAAATTGTAAGCTCTCGATAGGATGATTTGAACACGTTGTTTGATGAGTTCGGGTTCTTTATTGATATCAATATTCTGAAGAATCTGGAAGGCGTTGTCAGGATTTTCGTAAAGACTTTGGTAAGCTTTGTCAAGAAGTTTTAATGTTTCTGGATTGCTTTGCGCCGAAGTCAAAATGACGCCGGAAACAACCATCAACCACAAAAAAAATACCCTGAACATACTACAAAAATAGTTTTTTTATTTGTGAATTGTATGATTTTTAATAATTCTTTAGTGAAAAATACATTGTTATTGTGGTTTTATTAAATATTTGAAAACCAGCTATTTTTAGAATTAATGCTTTAAAAATTCACGAATTCAAAAAGGTAAACTTTAGGAATTGATGGTATTAATACATAACATTGTAAACAAGTTTTTGAAACAAGAAGTCAATAACTACTGAAGAAAAATTACTATCAATATTTATCTATTATTATGAAAAAAGTTTACTTGTTTTTAATGGGAATGATGACTGTGTCAGGAATCAATGCCCAACAAATTGAACTCAAAGTTCTTACAGGATTTGGTTCTCGTCTTTACGACATCAATGACAGCGGAAAGGGAATCCATTCCGGCGCTTATTATGATTTTGCTACCGGAGTCACAACTCCTACAGAAGGTGGCGAGGGTACCAACAGATTGAACAATGCCGGAGATGTTGCCGGATTGATGGCTTTCACTGCTGAAGATGGTAGTGAAATTGGTCAGGCTGCCTATAAAAAGAATGGAACTTGGAATGCTATCGGATATTTTCCTGGTGATGTTCCCGGAAATAGCTGGTTCAGTAGTGCGAATGCTATTTCCGGAAACAGTAAGTATGTAACGGGACAAATTTCTGTAGATGTTTCTGGGAGCTATGCATACTTATATGATACAGAAGCTGGAACAATTAAAAAATTTGACGGTGACGGCTCTTTTGAATATGGAAGAGGGGAAGGTGTTAACAGTTCCGGGATTGTGTCAGGATTTGTCAACAAATATTCTATCAACGGAAGTACCTATTGGATTCCGGTTTATTACACGCCAGATGGAGTCGTGCATTACATCGGAGATTTGGGTTACGGAGAAGCGGCTGATATCAATGACGCTGGGCAAGTTGTAGGTGTGAAAGATAACAAGCCTTTCATCTATGACATCAATACCAATGTTTATAAAGAGTTCAATATTCCTGCAGGTTTTGATACTGCAACATTTACATCCATCTCAGAAAATGGAATTGCTGTTGGATATGCAGGTTATGCCGGAAACAGAGAAGTGATTATCTATCATCCATCTTTGAGTTCTAATCCGGTTTTCCTAAAAGATATTTTGACGAGCCAAAACGTTACAGTTACTACTTTCGATGGTAAATTAGGAACCGCAATGGGAATTTCTGCAAATGGAAACTTCATTGCTGGATTTGATAACTCTATTCCGCCATTTTTTGCAGCAGGTTGGGCTATTAATCTTAATGGTCTATTGTTAAGCAGCAACGATTGCTCAATCACTTGTCCTGAGAATATTGAAACAACTCTTGCAAGCGCATCTCAGACATCAGCTGTTGTGACTTATACATTGCCGGTTACTTGTGGTTCATCATCTTCTACAGGATTACAGACAGTTCTGGTTTCTGGTTATGAGTCAGGTTCTCAGTTTCCGATTGGTGTGACAAACGTTGTTCACAACTTGGTGGATGCAGATGGAAAAATCGTTTACGTATGTTCGTTCCAAGTGATTGTTAATGATGTTTATTGCAGTACAACGCCTCAATATGGAGTGGACTCTATTACAAAAGTTCAGTTTGCAGGAATCGATAATACATCAGACCTATATTCTAGCCAAGCTAACGAATATTATCTGGACAAAGTTGGGGAAGTTTACCAAGGCAACGAATATCCAATTGCCATAGAAGCTAATACCAATACTGGTTACGACTATGCGACAGTTTTCGTAGACTGGAACCAAAACGGCGTATTCACAGATGCAGGAGAAATCTACGAAGTGGGAGCAATGACTTCTGACGGGATGGATGGCGCACAGATCACAGGCAACATCGCTGTTCCTTCTACTGCAACTGTAGGTAAAGCAAGAATGAGAGTGATGCTGAATTGGGATGCATCTATCACGACACCTTGCGACAACTCGATCTACGGTTACGGTCAGGCAGAAGATTACACATTGGATGTGAAAGAAACACTTGGAGTGGATGATATTAATTCAAAATCAGTGAGTTATTATCCAAATCCAGTAAAAGATATCCTTAATCTGATTAGTGAGAAAGATGTAACCAATGTTTCAGTTTACAATATAGAAGGGAAACTGGTAAGAAACTTCGCAGGTCTTAACGAGTCAAAAGTTCAGTTGGATTTATCAACATTAATTACAGGAACTTATGTTGTGAAAGCAACTACGCAGGACGGAAAAATAAAAACGTTCAAGGTTATCAAAAAATAAATCTTCATCATAATTATGAGAAAAACCCGCATCAATATTGGTGTGGGTTTTCTTTTTATTGGGGCAGCTTAATCCGTCTTCCGTTCCCAAACCTAACGGAGTGGTTCGACGTAGTCAATCTTTTTTGCAGAAAGTGTTCCCATTCAATACAATTTGAGAACCGGCAAAAAAGGATTTCCACTCAAGCCCGGCTGCTGTAATTCAACGGTAATAATCTGCTAAATCCTAAAAATCTGCTAAACAAATATTCGTTAACAAAACCCTAATTGTTCCCCTAAAATTGTTTTTTAAGCCCAGATGCTTTAACTTTGCACAAACCTAATCTAATGAGTAAAAAAGAAACGAAATACATCTTTGTGACAGGAGGTGTAACATCGTCACTTGGTAAGGGTATTGTTTCCGCTTCTTTGGGACTTTTGCTAAAATCCCGCGGCTTCAAAGTTACCATCCAAAAACTTGACCCCTATATCAATATCGATCCCGGAACGCTTAATCCTTACGAACACGGCGAATGTTATGTGACCGAAGACGGCGCGGAAACAGACCTGGATCTTGGGCATTACGAGCGTTTTCTGGATTCGCCAACTTCGCAGAACAACAACGTTACAACCGGAAAAATCTACCAGACCGTTATTGAAAAGGAACGTAAAGGTGATTTTCTTGGGAAAACCGTTCAGGTGATTCCGCACATTACCAACGAAATCAAGCGCAGGATAAAAATGCTTTCCAAAAAAGACTATGATATCATTATCACAGAAATTGGTGGAACTGTAGGCGATATAGAATCCTTACCTTATATAGAAAGCGTTCGCCAGTTGCAATGGGAATTAGGTAAAAACAATTCGATGGTCATCCATTTGACATTGTTGCCTTATTTATCTTCAAGTGGAGAATTGAAAACAAAACCTTCTCAGCATTCCGTTCGTCAATTGATGGAAAGCGGAATTCAGGCAGATGTTTTGGTTTGTAGAACGGAACACACCATTCCGAAAGATTTACGTTCGAAACTAGCTCAGTTCTGTAATGTAGGGCTGGAAAATGTTATCGAATGTATCGATATGGACACGATTTACGAAGTTCCATTATACCTTCAGAAACAGAATTTTGACGAGGTGGTTCTAAAAGAACTAAATCTTCCAGTAGGAAAAGATGTCAATCTGAAAGACTGGAAAACATTTCTTAAAAAATATAAAAACCCGAAACGCAGTGTGGAAATTGCATTGGTTGGAAAATATGTTTCGCTTCAGGATTCTTATAAATCTATTGCCGAAGCTTTTATCCACGCAGGTTCTGATATGGAAACCGAAGTGAAGGTAAGATGGGTTTACAGTGGAGATATCGAACAAGAAGGCGTTGAAAAATTATTGACAGGCGTGGACGGAATTCTTATTGCACCAGGCTTCGGAGACAGAGGGATTGAAGGTAAGATCCAGGCTGCAAAATATGCAAGAGAAAACAAAATTCCATTATTGGGGATTTGCTTGGGAATGCAGATTATGACGATAGAATTCGCCAGAAACGTTCTGGGATTAACCAAAGCCAACAGTATGGAGTTTGATACTTCTACACCAGACCCGGTGATTTCTTTGATGGAAGAGCAGAAAAATGTTGTAGATAAAGGCGGAACAATGCGTCTTGGCGCTTGGAAATGTGCCTTGAAAACAGGTTCCAAACTGGCAGAAGTTTATGGTGCAAAAACCATTTCGGAACGTCATCGTCATAGATATGAGTTCAATAGTGACTATAAAAAAGACTTCGAAGACAAAGGTCTGGCACCAACCGGACTTAACCCGGAAACAGAATTGGTAGAAACATTAGAGTTGAAAGACCATCCTTTCTACGTTGGTGTACAATATCACCCAGAATACAAAAGTACAGTGGCAACGCCGCATCCATTGTTCAAAGCTTTTATCAGCGCAACGGTTAAGAATAAATCATAAATTAATGAATGGCTCAAAGTATTTCTCTGAGCCATTCGTCTTTATAACGGAATCTGAAAAATAAAACCTATTTTTGCAGACCAAAATGATGTAGGTTTCTGAAATGTCATCCTGAGCTTGTCGAAGGATATTAAAATTCAAAACCTTAAACTTTAAACTCAATTCTATAATGCAACAAAACAACGGATTAGACAAAAAACAACTGATTAGTTTCGGTATTTTTTCTATGATTCTTATCGGTTTTATGTTTTATTTCCAAAACCGAAATGCACAGGCCGAACAAGAAAAATTAGCTCTGGAAGCTAAGAAAACAGAGCAGACTACAAAATCTAAACCTGCTGCTACCAACCTGAATGCAGCTACGGTAACACCCAATTCTGTTCAGAAAGTTAATCTTCAGAATGATGAGTTGTCTCTGGAATTCTCCAGTGTTGGTGGGCAATTGAGTTCTGTTAAATTGAATAAATTTGAAGCATTCGGTGGAAAACCATTGTACCTTTTCAATAATAACAATGCGAGTTATGGATTTCAGTTTACTGATAAATCGGGTAAAGTTTTCAATACCAAGGATTTAGTTTTTGCGCCGCAGGTTGCAGGAAATGTAGTAACGCTGAATACCAAAATAGGAAACGCGGTTATCCAGTTCATTTATACACTTAAAGCAAAATATACCGTTGATTTCCAAGTGAAAACACAAGGCTTGGGTAGTGTTGTGAATGACGGAAAAGCTAATTTCGTTTGGAATTACAATGTAAGAGGCGCAGAAAAAGGACGTTCGCAGGAAGAGACCCACACAGAGTTTGCATATGCGTTCAACAATTATAAAGATTACGATTATGACGCTCGTTCTGATATGGATGAGCCAGATGAAACGCTTAACTGGATTGGTATCAAGCAACAGTTTTTCTCAGCAGTTATCGAGGCTAAAAACGGATTCACAAAATCCAAAGGTTTTCAGGAAGCTATTCCAGAAGGCGAATATTTGAAGAAATTCAATTACGATGGCCAGGTCAACTTGGCTGGAAACGAGTTGAATCAGGATTTCACTTGGTATTTTATGCCTTTGGATATCGAATTATTGAAATCTTATGACAAGAACTTTGATGAGATTCTTCCGTTAGGCTGGTCATTTATCGGTTCATTGAACAGATATGTGTTTATTCCATTGTACAATTTGATTTCAGGATGGGGAATTGCAGCAGGTTGGGCAATTTTCTGGATGACAATTATCGTTAAATTGATTTTGTCTCCGGTAATGTTCAAACAGCACAAGCTAAGTGCGATGATGAAGGTGATTCGTCCGGAGATTGATGAGGTTAATGCCAAATTCAAAGATGCTGACCCAATGAAAAAACAACAGGAAACAATGGCTGTTTATCGAAAGGCCGGCGTGAATCAAATGGCGGGCTGTCTACCGGCGTTGGTTCAGATTCCGTTGTTCTATGCACTATTCCGTTTCTTCCCGAATATGTTGGACCTTAGAGGAAAAAGCTTCTGGTTCGTACCGGATTTGACCGCTTATGATGATATCATCAGTTGGGGAACCAACATTCCGTTGTTAGGAAATCACTTAAGTGTATTTGCTTTGGCTTGTACGGTTGTGATTTTGATTTACACCATTATGACTTCAGGAAACATTCAGCAGCCACAACAAGAAGGAATGCCGAATATGAAGGTCTTGATGTATATCTTCCCAATCACATTCCTATTCTTCTTAAATAGTTCTGCGTCTGGTCTATCTTGGTACTATTTTGTATCGAATGCAATTAACATTGTGATTATCTTGGTCATCAAGTATTTTATCCTTGATGAGAAAAAAATCCACGCTCAGATTCAGGAGAACAAAAAGAAAGAGCCGAAAAAAGAAGGGACTTTCCAAAAGAGAATGAGAGAGATGATGGAGAAAGCACAAGAGCAACAAAAATTGCAGGAGCAAGCTAGAAACAAAAAGAAATAAATATTAAAGGCGGTAATTTTTACCGCTTTTTTTATGAATATATAATCTCTCGCAGATTAAACAGATTTGGCAGAAGAAATTTTAGAAGAGTAATCTGCTTAATTTGTAAAATCAGTGAGAAATATTTTTGTTAATTTCTTTCAAAAAATCCCGAAATTTGCAACCATCAAATTTTAAATCCAAAACCTTGAATCTAGAATCCACTTACGAATATCTCCAGCAATTCTTAACGCCAGAACGTTTCCAAAAAATCGAACATTATTCCAAAGAAAGTTCTGATTTTGTTCTGCCGGTAATGGAAGATATTTACCAATTCCGAAATGCTGCTGCAATTGTTCGTTCCGTAGAAGCTTGTGGATTTCATAAAGTGGTTGCGCTGGAAAAAGAGAATTTCTTTGAACCAAATCTAAAAGTCACAAAAGGCGCTGATACTTGGGTTGAGGTGGAGAAAATGCCAAGAACAATAGAATCTCTACAAAATATAAAAAATCGAGGTTATAAAATCGTAGCGGTTTCTGCCGAAAATAACGCAAAAATGCTACCAGATTATAAAATCGAAGAACCAATAGCTTTGGTCTTCGGAACAGAATGGGAGGGAACAACGGATGAATTGTTAGATTTTGCAGATGAGACTTTAGCAATCCCAATGTTTGGCTTTACCAGAAGTTTCAATGTTTCTGTAGCTGCGGCAATTTGTATGTACGAGCTCAAACAAAAACTTTTGAAATCTAATATCGACTATAAATTGTCCGAAGAAAAATTACTCCAGATGAAAATACGCTGGGCGAAAAATTCGATTCCGAGTGGAGATATGATTTTGGAGAAGTATCTCAAAGAGAATTCTTAATTTATACCCTTTGTATTTCTTTGATGAGTTTTACGTCTTTGCGAACTTAAAATATTTTCAATATTGGTGAAAAAAACTTTGTGGACTTTGCGTTCAAAAAATTAGTAAATCAACTCACAAACAATCTCTCCAATCTTCGGAGCCAGCGCAACACCCATTCCAGAAAGTCTTACGGCACAAAACTGTCTTTCGGAGATTTGTTTTACAATCGGTGTTTTTTCATTTCCCATTGCCATAATTCCGGACCAGCGCATTTCGATTTTAAAATCTTGATTCGGGAGAATCACTTCTTTTAAAAATTGTTCCAGATGATTTTGTAGAAAATCTGTTGTTTCAAAATTGGTTGTTCTCTCAGTTTCAAAATCCTGATTTCTTGCGCCTCCAAGTAGAATTCGGTTTCCCAGATTTCGGAAATAATAGAAACCTTCATCATAATGAAATGTGCCTTTCAGTTTAAGATTTTTGATTGGTTCTGTTAAAATAATTTGTCCTCTTGCGGGAATGATTTCCTCAGATTCTAAAAATTTGGAACTGAAAGCATTCGTACAGTAGATGGCCTTATCAGATTTTAGAATAAGATTATCATCAATTTTAATTTCGATTTCATTATCAGTTTCTGAAACGGATTCTACTTCGGTTCCGAATAGAAATTCAACTTTCAGTTCGTGACATTTTTCTAAAAGCTTTGTCAATAACTTTCCCGAATGTAAACTTCCTTCACAAAGATTTTCAACCAAAAAATCAGATTTTCCCAATCCAAATTCTTCATTTTTTTCATTCGCAATTCTGAAAGTATTCTCCGTTTTTGTGATTGAGGCCAATCTTTCATTGACTTCACTCAGTTTCTCTAAAGCTGATTTGTCATTCAGAATTTCATAACCGCCACACAAATCAAAATCAATTTCATCTTTAGAAAAATAATTCTGGATTTTCTGCAAACCTTCGAATCGCATTTTTACCAAATCCAAAGTTTTTTTCCAACCCATTTTTTCGGAATCAGAAATAATCTCTGTCACACTTCCGAAGCAGGCAAAACCAGCATTCCGAGTCGAAGCGCCAGTTGGAACAGAATTTCTTTCAATAATCAAAACCGATTTTTCAGGGTGTTTTTCTTTGATGGAAATAGCTGCCCAAAGTCCGGTAAATCCCGAACCGATGATTGTAATGTCACGTTTTCTGTAAAAAGTTTCGGTTTCCCAAATGCTTGAATTGGCTGGTTTCATAGTTACTCAGATTTATAATCATCTCTCACTTCATCACTTTTCGCAAAGTAAACTGGCGAAGAATTTTCCTGATTCGAATCAAATTTTGAATGCATCTCCTGATTAAAATCTGCCGACTTGTTTCTGGCAATAGAAAGCGTTTTCCAATCATTATTTTTCATCATTTTGGCAATATAAACAATCTGTCCGATGTGATAAGGATAATGCGCTAATTGACGAAAAACTGCATCCAAAACCGAATGAGCTTCGCCTCTGATATAGATTGTAGAGTTGATATTTTCATTTGTGATTTGGCTCAAAGCTTCGAAAAGACAGCTCCAACCTTTTTCCCAATACGCCAGAACTTCAGCTTTTGTTTTGAAAGAATCAACAAATTCAGAATCTCGGTTTCGCCAATCTTTTTCGCCATCTTCGGTTAAGAAATTAGTCCATCGGGACAGCATATTTCCGGCAATGTGATTAATGATAACTGCTATAGAATTGCTTTCCTCGTTGTACTGCCAGAACAATTGTTCATCAGAAAGTTGGGCAAATGATTTGTCACCCAATTCTTTGTAATACAGAAATCGCTTGATGAATAAGTCTTTCATTTTGAAAATTTTTCTTAATAAATATAAAAATTCCTCTCAGATATTTGAAAGGAATTGTGAATTTTAAAGTCAAAAAGTTTTACTTAAAATTAAAACATCTTATCATAGTTCCAAGCGGCAACAAAAATTCCCGCGGTTTCTGTTCTCAGTCTTTGATTACCGAGAGAAACAGCTTTGATGCCTTTGTCTGCTAACAATTGAATTTCTTTATCAGAAAAATCGCCTTCCGGACCAATTAGAAAAGTGTAATTTTCAAGCTTTGGAATATCATTCAAATTAATTCTTTCCAAATTCTCATTGCAATGCGCAACGAAAGTATTTTCGGAATCTAAATTTTTCATAAAGTCAGAAAACTTGGTCAAATCATTGACTTTCGGAAAATGAAATCTATGACTTTGCTTCGAAGCTCCAATGGCCTGTTTTCTCAGTTTATCGATACTGATGTTTTTGCGCTCGGTTTTTTCTGTGAGGATAAAACTGATTTCAGAGATTCCCATTTCCACAGCTTTTTCCACAAAGAATTCGATTCTGTCGATGTTTTTAGTAGGAGCTATTGCGATATGAAGTTTCGGAGAGAAATCGGGAAGATTTTCTTTGACTTCAGAAACGTCTAATGATACTTTTTTACCTTCGTAAACGAGATTTCCTTTAGCCAGATTTCCATTACCGTCGGTTACGAAAATTTCTTCGCCTTCTCGCATTCTGAGAACTTTTGTGATGTGCTGTTGTTCGTCAGAATCGATCAATATTTCCGGAAAGATCTGTCCAAAGAAAAGTTTCATTTTGTATTAATTATTTTGCAGATTATTTGTCATTTCGTAGAGATCTAAACAGTCGAGATTCCTACGGAATGACAAAAGTGAGTGTTATTTTTTTGCAGGCTTTACTGCAGAGATTATTTTCTTACCAATCGTAGCCAATAAGACAGCGCCCAATCCAAACACAATTCCCAATCCGAATTTTGAAAGAATGTTTTCTGGAAGTAAATGATGGATATAATCAATGTTATGAAGGAAAATTTCGCCAGAAACAAGCAATAAAGCAATTGTTCCTACTACACCCAAAATTTTGATGATGATTGGTAAAGCTTTAATCAGAACTTGTCCAAGACCAGAAAGAAATCCTTTATTTCCTGATTTTTTCATTAGGAAGAATCCTGCGTCATCCATTCTTACAATCAAAGCGACAATTCCGTAAACACCAACTGTTGCGATAATCGCTACAAAAGAAACGCTTAGAATCTGTGTTAAAAGTGGATGTTGTTTCTCGATAACTGTTCCCAACGCGATAATGACAATTTCCAAAGACAAAATAAAATCGGTTTTGATAGCCGAACTTATTTTTGATTTTTCAGAGTTCTCATCATCTTCTGGTAAAGTGCTTTCTTCTACAACCTCGTGTCCTTTTTTATTTCTGTGAAAAAGGAATTCGATGATTTTTTCTACGCCTTCATAAGCCAGATAAACCCCGCCAATAATTAAAATATAAATGATTGCTGGCTCATAAAGCCATTTGAGTAAAAATATAATTGGGATGATAATCAGTTTGTTGATAAAGGAACCTTTGGTAATCGCCCAAAGCACGGGAATCTCGCGGGAAGACAGAAATCCGGTTGCTTTTTCCGCATTTACGGCAAGGTCGTCGCCAAGTATTCCGGCTGTTTTTTTTGTTGCGAGTTTGCTGGTCACTGCGATGTCGTCCATCAATGCGCCAATATCATCTAAGATTGCGAAGAATCCTGAAGCCATAACTTTTTATTTTGATGCAAAAATAAGTTTTAAACTTTAAAATTCAATGCTTAAAGTTAATGGTCAGAATATTTTTATTTGATGTTTTGGAATGCAATTTCATTCTCACTGATGAAAGCAACGCCGGTTTTAATAGTCGTGTAAATATCTGTATCGCACTCGCGCAAAGAACACATATAGATTTCTTCGACCCAAGTGCTGTTGATGAAAATCAGATTTAAATATTCCTGTTTTTTCAAATTGTTTTTGATGGAAAGATAATCACCCTCTTTTGGCTCGTACGCAAAACTAAACACATTTTCAGTATTGATTTTTCCCAGAATTTCTTCTTTGATATCCTGAAGATAGCCTTTTTCAGAACTGATTAGGTCAAAATCTTCTGACTTTTCCGTAGTTTCCGTTTTGCCCGTTATCGTTTCTAAAATCCAGTAGAATTTTGAACTTTTTTTAGATTGTTTTCCGAGTATTTTTTCTTCTAGTAGTAGTTTCATAGGATTTATTTGGCTAGTGTGATCTTCTCGCTCGTATTGTTTGCACGAGCAAGATGCTCGCGCCAACGGTCTGATTATTTTATTTTGTAGTGTAGATGATTTTATCTGATGTAAAACTTCCTACATAACATTTTGACTTTGTAGAATTTTTTAGTAAATCAATTGTGTCAAACCAAATATTAAAACGATATTTTGTGCTTCTGGAACTTAAGACTTTTTTAAAAAATTTTGATTCATCAAGATTAATAGAATATGATATGGTTTTGTTTGGCTTTACGTTTTTGAATTTTCCAAAACAATCTAAACAATTCACATCACTGATTGATTTTGAAGTTTCATAAAAAATATTCGACTTATTTTCAGACTTTTCTACATTAATTGGTTGTATATAAACTTCGTGAAAAATATCAGAAAGTTTTAGTCCGTATAGTTCTTTATTGGTAATATTTAAATTAACTATTCCAGTCTTGGAAAGCCCAATTGTATCAACTTCATATATAAGATTACACTTTCTAGAATTAGATTCTTGTGCGAACAAATGAAGAAATTTAAAGAACATTAATATAAAAAGAAACCTTTTCATTTTTGTTATTTATTGAGTCTTTTAAACAAAGTTTTTTCATTACAAATCATACTTTGCCGTCGCCGTCGTCCTAATATCCGTAAACTCGCCACGTTCGTATTTCAGTTTCGCAACCATTGCAATCATCGCAGCATTGTCTGTCGTGTATTCGAATTTTGGAATGAAGATATTCCATCCGAGTTTTTCATGATTGTCTTCCATTGCTTTTCTAAGACCAGAATTGGCAGAAACACCGCCGGCAATCGCAATATCATTTATATTGAGTTCTTTCGCCGCTTTTTCCAGTTTGTCCATCAGGATTTCGATGATTGATTTTTGAACAGAAGCACAAAGATCATTGATATTATCCTTGATGAAGTCTGGATTCTTTCTCACCTCTTTCTGAATAAAATATAAAACCGAAGTTTTAATCCCGCTGAAAGAATAGTCATAACCTTCCATTTTCGGTTTGTTGAATTTGAAAGCGTAAGGATTGCCTTCTTTGGCTAATCGGTCAACAATTGGTCCTGCAGGATAATCGAGGTCAAAGATTTTTCCGATTTTATCAAAGGCTTCACCAGCCGCATCGTCTATGGTTTTTCCAATAATTTCCATATCGAAGTAATCCTTTACCAAAACTATCATCGTATGACCGCCGGAAACGGTCAAACATAAAAATGGAAACGCTGGCGGAGTAGGATTGGCATCATCAATAAAATGAGCCAAAATATGAGCCTGCAAATGATTGACTTCTATCAACGGAACGTCCAGACTCATTGCCAGAGATTTGGCAAAAGAGGTTCCTACCAAGAGCGAGCCCAAAAGTCCTGGACCTCTTGTGAAACCAATCGCGCAAATGTCATTTTGTTGTATATTTGCTTTCGAGAATGCTTTTTCTACGACAGGGATGATGTTTTGCTGATGCGCTCTGGAAGCTAACTCGGGGACAACGCCACCATATTCATTATGGATTTCCTGATTGGCAGCCACATTGGAAAGGATTTTGCTACCGCTGATAACGGCTGCAGAAGTGTCGTCACAAGAAGATTCTATACCTAAAATAATTGATGCACTCATAATAGATGGCAAAGTTAGAAAATAAAAATACAAATAACGAAGAACCACATATTGACAAACCTGTCAGCCAGAAAAAGCGACCTCTTTTTCTAAGAATTCTCAGCACTGTTTCTTACGGGATTATTGCTTTGGTGGCTTTGGTATTGATTATAATCAACCTTCCTATTACCAAAAGATACATTGCCAATCAAGCCATCGATTTTCTGAACAAAGACCTAAAAATGGGAATGTCTATTGATGACATCGATGTCAATTTTTTCGGTGATGTGACCATCAAAGGTCTGCACTTGAAAGATTATAAAGGCTACGAATTTGTCAAAGCAAAAGAGATGCGCGTGGCTTCTGACTGGTTTGCTTTGGCTTTCAATACAAGAGATATCAAATTCAACCAGGCTACAATTATTGAGCCGACCATCCGGGTGATTACTTATAAAGGTGATAGCATCAGTAATTTTATCCGGTATGTGGATAATTTTGATGATGGAAAACCACGTGATCCGAAGAGAAAACCCTTTAAAATGGGAATGAAATTCGATATCATCAATGGGATTGCAAGTATTGTTAATGAAAATAGTCCGGGCGAAGCAGGAAGATGGCTGGATGCAAGAAACGTTAATCTTAATGTCACTTCTCTAAAAGTAGAAGGCGCTGATGTTTTTGCGGATATCAGAAACTTTAATTTCATCACAAAGCGTCACGGTAAAGAACATACCGTAGATACTTTTTCCACCAATTTTGAATTGACTAAAAAACATTTGAAGCTTGGGAATTTGACTTTCAATACCAATTATTCTCTTTTGCAAGGTGAAGCCATTCTGAATCTTGATCCTAAGACGAAATTTGCAGATTTTGGAAATAAGGTGAATTGGGATTTGAGAATGGTTCCGGGAAGCCAGATCAGTGGCTATGATTTGAGTTATTTCGTGCCGGATTGGGACAATTACACACCTATCAATATCTCCGGAACAATGACCGGACCGTTGAATGATTTTACTTTGAATAATTTCTTAATTCGTTCGCAGGAAATCAATCTGAATACCAAAAAGATGACCATCTCCAGTGTTCTAGACAAGAAGTTTTTCATTGAAAGTAAAGATGTTTCTGCTGATTTTACATACAAAGGTCTGAAAGCCTCACTTCCGAAATTTATTTCTTCGAAGTTGGGGAATATTGCGGATGATTTTGGAAGGTTAAAATATAATGGTTCTGTAAAAGTGAATCCAAAACAGATTTTTGCCACCGGAAATGTCATTACAGGAATTGGACAGGCGAAGATGAAAGACTTCAATCTTGTTGATTATAGTACAAAACGTCCAAAATACAGAGGTTATGTAGATGTTAAAGATTTGAATGTAACCGCTTTGACCAAAAACAAGCAAGTTGGATTGATTTCCGGGAAGTTCAATGTTCAGGGCGAAGGTTTTGATGTGAATACTATGTATGTGAAAACCACTTCGGCTGTCAATCATATAGATTTAATGGGCAAAAGCCTTAATAATATTGAAATCGATGGTGTTCTGAATAAAAAAAGATTCACAGGAAATGTTAATGCTAATGATGCAAATGTAAAAGGGAATTTCAAAGGCATTGTAGACTTCAGCACCAAAAGATTGTTTGCAGATTTTGATGCTAATATTCAGTATGTTAATCTGAAATATTTCGGTATTTCGGCTGGTGATACCAATTCTGTCAGCGGTCATCTTGTTGGGAAAGTTTCTATGACCAACCTGAATGACCTTAATCTCGATACTAATATCAAAGGATTGACTCTCAATTCAAGTTCTCAAAAATTGCATATTCCAGATTCCAAACTCAAAGCTTTTTTTGAAAACGGAAACAGAATTGTTTCTGTCGATGCGCCCGGAGCTGTTACAGGAAGAGTTTCCGGTAGATTTGATTTGGAAGATATCGGAAATATGGTGATGAATAGTATCAACAAAATTCTGGTGGGTAATCCTCCGAAAAAAACTTACAACGGACAGAATTTCGATTTCGATTTTGATGTGAAGCAAGGTTTGGTTTCATTTTTTGTTCCGGATTTGGAATTGCCGGACGGCGCAAAAGTCGCTGGAAATTATGTCGGAGCAACCAATGATTTGATTCTGAATGCTGATGCAGCTCAAATCAAATATGTGATGACCAGCAAAAAAGAACTGAGCGAAGCTGAAAAATTCTTAGCAGAAACCGATGCAACTTACCAACCAGACCTTAACAAAGTGAAAGATAGCGCAATGGTCGACAGTCTGAAGCTGAGAGTAAACACTTCTAACCTTGACCAACAGTTGCTTGCGACTATAAAAAGAGGACAATATGGTAATAATGTTCTTCAGGATGTGAAGTTGACTGCCAGTAATGAAAATTCGCAAGTTTTGCATATCGGAACGGTCTTCAAACTGGGAAGTTTGGAAGATGAAACGGCAAAACAAATGAAAGAATATGCCGTGAACATTAACCAGACAACCAATGCTATTGGAGATTATGTGTTGCGTTTTGAGCCGACTACTGTAAAACTTAATGATGTAGCTTGGAGCGTGGATACAAGTCCGGAACTCAATCATTCGATTACCTATAGGAAGAAAGAAAAAGATTTCATTGTAGAAAATCTCAGGATTTATTCTGATGAAAGTGAGCTTTTGGTCAAAAATGCAGATTTCAAATCGGCAAAAGAATTCACGGCAGATGCTGAGGTGAAAAATCTTGATATCTCGAAGCTTCTTGCTTTTAGTAAAGATAAAAATGCATTGGATATCAAAGGTACAGCGAATGGAACCATCCAAATCAAGAAGTCTGGAAACAATCTGGAACCTTTGGTTGATCTGGATGTCAATGATATTTTTATGAATGGTAAAGCGATGGGTAACATCGAAACCAAAATTACAAAAAGCGAAAAACCCAATGTCTTTGATGTAAGTATCCAAGCTTTGTCATCACAATTATTAGGACAAAATACTTTGGATGTGACAGGAACTGTTGATAATACAGGATCATCTATGGCTCTTGATCTTAGTGCAAAAATGAATGAGTTCGATCTTGGTTTTGCACAGCAATTTGTAAAAGAAATTTTTGGGAATTTCCGGGGAAAAGCAACTGGAGATCTTAAAATTTCAGGCCCGGTGAATGATATAGATTACAGCGGTGATATTGCTCTGAAAGGATTTGGTTTGAAGTTATTATTCACGGGTGTAGATTATTCCATGGATGATACAGTTATTAATCTTTCAAAAGGTTTGGCGCTGCTGAACAATATTGGAATACGAGACGGAAGAGAGAATTCTAAAGGGAATATTTCGGGATCTATACAGTTTGAAACTTTGTCTTCATTAGGAATCAACTTAATTATGCGGGCCGATAATCTTTTGGTTTTGAACTCGACACAAGATGACAATGATCTTTTTTGGGGAAGAGTTACAGGACAAGGCGACGTCTATGTGAGTGGACCGGTTTCAGCATTAGAGATTTCTACGCCAAATGATGGGCTTAGAGTTTTGAATAACAGTACGTTTACATTCAATAGTGCGTCGACAGCGAATGTTGAGGAATTTAAAATATTAAGATTTTTGAAACGTGACGATTCTGGTCAGATCTCGATCGAAAAAAAGAAAAGATCGGGTGCTAATATGTTGATTGACTTTGATGTAACCATTGACAAAGGTTCTTTAGTAAATGTATTGGTAGGTGATGATGTAGGAAATATTTCTGTGCGAGGAGAAGCGCGTCATCTTAAATTCAAGATGGAGAGAAGTGGAAACATTTTGATGGATGGAACTTATACCGTTGATAATGGAACATTTGTTTCGAAAGCGATCTTAAATAGAACCTTCCAAATTGCCAAAAACAGCAGCATCCAATGGAGCGGAAATCCAATGACGCCGGCGCTTGATATTACCGCCAATTACACCAGAACTGTAACCAATGCAGGAGAATATCTGGGAATGTCTCTTACGCAGCCTATTAATGTCGTTTTGACAACGAAAATTACAGAAACATTAACCAAACCTGATATTGAATTTGGCGTTGCAGCTCCGGATGGGTCTTCACAAGTTAGAGAAACTCTGGCAACAAAAATGAGTACAGACGATGAAAGGATTATTCAGTTCGGATCCATCTTGGTACTTAATAACTTTAACGTGGTCAATTCAGGAGGTCTGAAAGTGGATGTGTCTCAAACTGCAGTGAGTACAGGTTATAGTATGGCTTTCAAACAATTGGGTTCTGTTCTTAATACAATTAGTAGTGCGTTTCAGATTAATCTGGATTATATAAGTGGCGATGTGGGTTCTAATACATCCGACCGAGCAAATACCAGTGTAAGTTTGGCACTTTCTCCAAGGTTTAAACTGAAAACAGGTCTGGGAGTTCCTATTGCAAGAACAGATAATGCTAATGCTAATTATTTATCTGCAGAAGGGATTGTGGAATATGACTGGAGTAGAAATAATAATGGAAGCCGTTTACTGAGAGCTTATTCCAAACCATCTAATATTGGTATTACCACTGCACCAGGAGCCAATCAAAGTTATGGTGTTGGGGTTGTGTATAGTAAAAGTTTCAATTCTTTCAAATATATCTTCAAAAGCCGAAAAAGGATAAAAAAGGACTCTGCTAACGTTGAACAAAATAAAATAGATTCTGTAAAAAACAAGCTGAATAAATGATAATTATCATAGTGAATATGAAGTTTTGTTAAAAGCTGTTAATGTTTTGATATTTCTTTTTATTTAAAATATTTTTTATAAATTTGCAAAAAAATTAGATATATTTTAAATAAATAATAAAATCATACAATGAACTATCAATTAGACGATATCGATAAAAAGATTCTGGATTTCTTAGTAGAAAACACTAGAATGCCTTTTACAGAGATTGCAAAACAAATGGATGTTTCTGCAGGAACAATCCACGTAAGAGTTAAGAAAATGGAAGATGCTGGGATTATCCTGGGTTCTTCTCTTAACATTGACTACAGTAAACTAGATTATAATTTCACAGCTTTTATCGGTATTTTGTTGACAAAGTCAAACCATACACAAGAAGTTTTGAAGCAATTAGCTTTAATCCCAAATGTTGTAGAAGCTAGCGTAACATCTGGAAAATATAACATCTTCTGTAAAATGAAAGCAAAAAATACCGAAGATGCTAAAAAAATCATTTATCAAATAGATGATATCCAGGATGTAATGAGAACAGAGAGTATGATCTCTATGGAGGAGTACATCAGTGATAAAAACCGTTTAATTAATGCGGTTAGTATATAGTTAGTTAATAGAAATTTCTATAAAGAAGAGCTTATTTATTAAGCTCTTTTTTTGTAATTTTATGGGATGAAGTCAGTGGATAAAAGTTTTAAAAATAATAAAGATTATTACCTTAGTTTCGGTCTTATATTATTGGTGTTTTTGTTAAGTTTAAATACGGATTTAGCAGAATTTTCTCAACATCAATCGCTTAATATTCCGACTGGATTTTTCTACTATACATTTGGAATTGATATTTTGATAATCTTAAGCTGGCTACTTATTCTATTTTTTAGAAAGATAGGCGTAATACTTTTTCCTGTTTTGGTAATGTTGCATTTTGGGCTACATAATTATTTTTTGAGCACTTATCTGTATTCTGATATTACCGCCTTATTTCTTTTTGTGGGAGTTGGTTTGATAGCAATTATTCCACGCTGGAATGATGATGTGATGAAATAAAGACATATTTATAAATAGAAAAGCTCCAGAAGTAATCCAGAGCGTTATCTTTTTATCAGCATTGACGTGATATTTATTGAAAAATTTGCTGATATTAATCTGTATATTTTAATTTTAAACAGATCTATGTTCATCTTGTGTGCCTTCAGAATCTAAGGGACGAATAAAGTGTTTAGTTTTATGCCACAAAGATTATCATTTAACATAATATTGACAAGAAAGGAACTACTACATAACTACGCCAGTGGTTTAATGTTTTGATAATGAGATCTTTGGATTCTGACATGGAGGTTTTATCAGAAATCCATCATCCATTTATTCAAATCAATTTCTGAAGAGATGTCCAATTGTTTTCTCAATCTGTTTTTTCGGGTTTCTACACTTCTTACAGAAATATTGTTGTAATGAGCAATTTCTTTTGTGGTAAAATTAAGTTTCAGTAATGCGCAAAATTGCAATTGTCCGGTTGTGAGCTCTGGATAATTGGTGATTAGTTTATTATAGAAAAATGGATAGACTTCTTTGAATCTGCTCAAGAATGATGAGTCATTACTCTTGGCTAATTCCAAAAGTTCTGCAAATGCATCATTGACTTTAAGTTCCAAATGATTAAGTTCCTCTTCTTTTTCTATTAGGTCATCCTCGATGTTTTCCTTTTGCTCTTTTTCTTCTTTGTAGCTTTTAAAATATTTAACTGTAAAAAAGAAAAATACAACTGCAAGAAAGATAATACTTCCAATAAAAATATAGAGATTCTGATACCAGTTTTTCTTTTCCTCTTCTAAAATGTTTTGGGAAACTTTATCCGTCTCTAATTTTTCCTTTTTACGGATGATTTCATTTAATTCGCGAGATTTTTTTGTGTAATAAGAGTAAATTTTGTCATCACCCATCTGCTCATAGATAAGGCCAAGGTCATCGTAGATATACTGTAAACGATAGATGTCATTAGCTTTCTCAAAAATAGGTAAGGCTTGTTTATAATAATGGATAGAACTATCATTCTGTTTCATTTCCAAATAGGCATTCCCTAAACCAAATAAACCAAATGCTTGATTGATAGAGTCGTTTTCCAGTTTACCCAACTCGTAGGCTTTTCTACTGTAGTAGATTGCTGGTTTGTAATCTTCCAGATCTATATATATTACTCCTAAACTGGAATATTGTGCGGAGAGCCAGTTATTACGTTTTGTTTTATCTTTTATTTTCTTAAAGTACTCGATACTTTGTAGATCATACCTCAGTGTTTTTTGTGGATCTGTATATTGCAGATTTAGGATTTCTGCTTTTCCATTGTAGATCTGCCCAAGTGAACTGTAAAGGTCATCATTGATCTTTATTTTTTTACAAAGTTCTTCTGCTTTTTCATTTGTTTTAATGGCTTTTTCAAAAAAACCTAAATAAGCATAAGCTATTGCTTTTGCAATATAAGCTTGGGTACAATGGTAATCGTCACCTTCTTTCTTAGCTATTTCATATAATTTGTCAGCAGATTTTAAAGCTTTTTCCTGTTCTCCAAGTCCAAGATAAGAACTGATATCGGCTTTTAGAGATTTTGCTTTTCCTTGATAGTAATCAATATCCGCGGAAATTTGGTATGTTTTATTACTGATTTTTAGGGCTTCGTTCCGATCAGCAATCTTAAAAGTTTTTGCAATTAATTGGTCTACTTGCTGAGGTGTATATTGCTGCGCATCCGATTCCGAAAGAAAGGAAAATAGAAAAGAAAGTATTAATAATTTTTTTTGAAAATCCACAGCGTCCAATGCGAATGCAAAAATATTAAAAAAACAAACATTACCGCCAAAATAACGAAAGTATTGAAGGATTCTTGATGTTGTCAATTGAATTATTAACTTCGGTTAACTAGTTGGATTAAAATTAGTATCACATTCTGCTAAAATGTCTGGAAAAAATCGATCAAAATGAAATTGCAGCTCTTCTTTGCTTTTTAAAAATGCATCAAAAACAGGAATGTCTTTATCAAGATATTTTGCTTTGTTCAAAACATTCAACATACTGAATTTTATGCCTTGATCTGTTCTGTAATTCGTCAGCCAATCATCCTGTTCCATTCTTATAAGCATCTTTTTGTAATTTTCCGGAAGCCATATCTCATTTTTCCAAAGTATATTATAGACTTTCTGAGAATGTACTTTTAGTTCCTTTTCTGTATAAAGATGTGCAGTGAAGTAATCAAAGGCAACATCCACAAATGCTCCTGAATATAATCTGACCAACGGACTGAAAATCTTCTTAGCTTCTGAAACTGCAGGATGAGAATCGGTAAAAGTATCAATAGCACGATGAAGTTTTATTCCTTCTTGGATTTCAAGAGGAAAATTTTCCCGTTCGTTATTTTTGATAAAGTCCGCAATCATATTCCCAACGAGTTGTTGGTCTGTGAATGAAAGAATAGAGTGCGCGAGATAATTCATTTTATCATAAAGATACTGTTATAATTGATATTGATTACAGTTTTTAGGATAAATAATTTAAATAGTAAGGAGATCAGTAGTTCAACCCGAATATAATTTAAACTTTGATTATATATCTGTAAGTTGAGAGAGTTCTTGTAAGATTGCCACTCAGATTTTCAATTATTTTTGACATTTTTGGGTTGAAGTCTCCAATCCACTGCACTTCATATGTATCATAAGTAGTTTCTAGATTTATCATTTCCAGTGCTTTGACAATTAAGTAGGCATCAATGCCTTTATTTTGGAATTCGGGAATAATACCAAAAACCAATCCTACTAGTTTTTTTGTTTTGCAGAATTTTTGCAGCATCAAAAATTTCAGCATCGAAAATATTCCAAACCTGGAACTCACTTTCCCGAAGTAATCATTAAGGTTTGGTAAATTTAGCCAGCAGCCGATTGGCTGATTATTATGATATACAAACCAGACTGTTTTTTCATCTATTACTGGCCGCATTGCCTTGAAGGTTCTTGTAATTTGTTTTATATTGAGGATTTTTTCATGCTGATTGTTTTGCCAAGCTTTGTTGTAAATCGTAGCAAAATCTTTCGCAAATTCCGTAATATTATTTTTACTAAGTTGCCGTAACTCGTAGGAAGGGTTGGTGGTAAGTAGATCATTGATGGTATAAAATTTTTGTGGTAGTTTTGCTTTCAAATCTATGGCGTAGCAGTTTTGAAGAAAGTAAATTTCGAATCCGTAACTTTCAAAAAGTTTTTGGTAATAAGGTGGATTGTAATTCATTCTGTATAACGGCGTCTGGTATCCGTGTATAAGCAAGCCCCACCATTGCATGCGATTCCCAAAATTTATCGGACCGTCTATTATTTTAATTCCTTGATTATGTAGCCATTCTTTGCAATAGTCGAACATATAATTTGCTGCTTTTTGAGAATCAACACATTCAAAGAAACCTATGCCACCTGTCTTGCTTTTTTCAGTTTCTGTATTGATGATGAAAGATGCAATTCTGCCTATGACTTCATTGTTTTTGTTCATTAGAATCCATCTTTCGCACACGCCGTTTTGAAAATGAATATTTTTATTCAAATCAAAAACTTCCTCTATATCTCTGTCCAGAGGTTTTATGTAGTTGGAGTTATCTTTATAGGTCTTATCAGGAAGGTCTAAAAATAAGCGTATATCTTTTTTGGTAATTACTTTTCGCAAATACATTTTTTCAATTACTATAATGACAAAAGTATTGATGAAGAATAATGTAAAAGCTTCTCTTTATAATTTTGATCGCCAAAAATAAATATTGATATTGATTGATTATCAATGATATAGAAATAGAAAATGTTCTATTTTATAAATCGGTTTGATTTTTACGAAACTCGGAAGGTGTTTCATTTGTCAGTTTTTTGAAAATTGTATTGAAGGCCGTTTTAGAATTAAAGCCTGCTTCAAAAGCAATTCCCAAAATTGATAATTTTCTATAAGAATCATCGCATAATAATTCTTTAGCTCGCTGAACCCTGTATTTGTTGACAAATTGGAAGAAATTTTCACCGAATCCATTATTCAACAAATATGAAAGTTGATGAGCATTGATTCCAATAAAACCGGAAAGTTTAGAGAGATTAAGCTCGCCATCCAAATACGGTTTCTCGGTCTTCATGTAGTCGATTAATTTTTGTTTTAGATTTTCAAAATCACTGTCGGCAATAAGCTTTTTCTTTTCTGATTTTAATTCGTCCTCTAATTCTATTGATAATAATTCTTGCCGTTCTTTCTCATTGACAGGATAGATTTCTTTCTGCCTTAAAATGTGGTAAGATGTGCTGTAAACAATGAACAAAAAAAGTAAATCCATTGCTAAATGATTATTTAGTTTGTATATGAATACATTAAAAAGTTCGTAACATACGGTGATAATAATCGTGCAGAATAATAGTAAGCTTAATTTTGCTAACCACTCCAGATTAATGTTTTCTGTATTGGAAGAGATACTTTCTATCCGTTTTTGGTATTTCTTGATTCGGATATAAATGATGGCAATGTAAGGCAGATTATGAAATATAGCCACAAAATCAGCGGTAATGCCAACTGTCTTATTACCTTCAGCATTTAATAGAAGAATCAGATAAATAATTGGAGTAATAAGACATATTGTATCTTTTTTGCTGAAACGATAATTTGGATTAATAAAAAATACAACACTGAAAAATAGAAAAATAGGTGTTAATATCTCTATAAAATAAATAAAAAAAACGAACAATTGATTGGGAGATAATCCGCAAAATTGTAATACATCCAATATCCAATAGCTTGACCAAAGAAAAAGAAAAGAGCCAAATAAGGCATTAGCCCTTTGGTTTACCTTCATAGGATTTATAAGTACAATAAATGATTGTAAGATCAAACCTCCGTAAAGCAATGTAAGTACAAACTTTTGAATATTCTCAAATGACATTATGTGTTTTTAAAAAAGTAATTCTACAAAATCTTCAATCTTACTAATTTCTTCTATTTTAATTCCAAATTTTTTCTTCGGAAGTTTATTAAGATTTGAAATGAAAATCTTTTCATAACCCAATTTTTCTGCTTCGGTAATTCTTTGTTCGGCTTGTGCAATTGGACGGATTTCACCACTTAAGCCAATTTCTCCTGCAAAACAATAATGTTCCGAGATGGCAATATCTTCATTGCTTGATAGGATAGAAGCAACAACAGCTAAGTCCAAAGCGGGATCATCAGTTTTTATTCCGCCTGTTATATTAAGGAAAACATCTTTCGCTCCGAGTTGGAAGCCTGCTCTTTTTTCCAAAACTGCCAAAAGCATATTCAATCTTTTGGAATCAAAACCGGTTGAGCTTCTTTGCGGCGTTCCATAAACTGCGGTAGAAACCAACGCCTGGATTTCCAATAACATTGGTCGATTTCCTTCGAGAGTTACCGCAACAGAATTTCCGGAAAGCTCTTCTGATTTTTTAGTAATGAGAATTTCAGATGGATTTTTGATTTCCTTCAAACCTTGCGAAATCATTTCATAAATTCCGATTTCCGACGTAGATCCAAAACGGTTTTTATTTGCTCTCAATAATCTGAACAGATGATTTCTATCGCCGTCGAAATTCAGAACAACATCTACCATATGTTCCAAAACTTTTGGTCCGGCGATTTGTCCATCTTTTGTGATATGACCAACTAGAAAAACCGGAATGTTATTTTCTTTGGCAAACTTGATGATTTCATTAGAACATTCTCGGATTTGTGAAACCGTTCCTGGCGAACTTTCTATCAATTGGGATTGAAGCGTCTGAATGGAATCGATAATCATAAAATCTGGCATCAATTTCTTGGCTTCGTGCAAGATTTTTTCAACATTAGTTTCAGTAAACAGGAAACAATTCGGATTTTTAACCTCGGCTAAACGGTCGGCTCTCATTTTGATTTGTGACGCGCTTTCTTCTCCGGAAACATAGAGGATTTTTTTCTTCATCTTCAAAGCCAATTGAAGAAGCAGAGTCGATTTTCCTATTCCAGGTTCGCCACCAATTAAGGTTACAGAACCCAAAACAATTCCGCCACCCAAAACCCGGTCCAATTCTTCAGAAGGTGTTTTGATTCTTGGCTCTTCATTAGTTTCAACTTCTATGATGTTGATGATTGAAGATTTGGATTTTGCAACGACAGATTTTGTAGATTTTTCTACAATTTCTTCCACAAGTGTATTCCATTCTCCACAAGTTTTGCATTGCCCGTGCCATTGGGAATATTGCGCACCACAATTTTGACAGAAATATTGAGTTTTTAGTTTTGCCATTCTGCTAAGTTCCAGAAAAATTTTGGAAAATAAAAAATTAGAGGTCAGTTTAAAAGCTGGTTTAATGTTTTATTTTGAAAACCTTAAATTTGTTCACGATATATTACAACGATGATATCAGAAAATTAAAATTAAATAAAAATGGCATTAGACAAAAATCACGTAGTAACTTTAAAATACGTTCTACATACTAATGATGAGGCGGGAGAAAAAATCTTTGTGGAAGAGACCTCAGCAGAAAACCCAATGACGTTTCTTTATGGCGTAGGAATGATGATTCCGAAGTTTGAACAGGAAATACAAAATTTAAATATAGGCGAAACGGCATCTTTCACTATAGAGCCTAGCGAAGGTTATGGAGAGAGAGATCCTCAAGCTGTGACACAATTGCCTGTTGATATGTTCCAAGGGCAAGAATTGCCTCCTGTAGGTGCAGTACTTCCACTGTCTGACAATCAGGGGAATAATTTCCAAGCTGTGGTTGTAGAAGTTACACCAGAAGCTGTAGTTGTAGACCTTAATCATCCAATGGCGGGAAGACCTCTACATTTTGATGTTGAAATTCTGAACACACGTCCTGCAACGGAAGAAGAATTGGCTCACGGTCATGCACACGGAGAAGATGGTCATTCTGGACATTAATATATAAGTTAAATTTTTTAGTCAATATAAAATACAAAAGCTTCCAAATCTGGAAGCTTTTGTTGTATTAAGAAATGAACTTTCTATTTTTTAATGAATTTCTGAGTAGATTTTTCTCCTTTTTTATTCACTAATTCAATAACATAATTTCCTGTAGGAAGTCTGTTCACATCTATTTTATTTTCAATAGATTTTCCGTTAGCTACAGATTGTCCGGCTGTATTGAAAATTTTATAAGTAGAATCTCCACTTTCCTTAGTTTTGATATTAAGAACATCTTTTACAGGATTAGGATAAATGGATACTTTGTTATCATTGTTAACATCAGAAACGGCTAAAACCTCCTGGATGTCCAACGAATAATCTTCCACCTGTCCATAAGTTATTGTTGAACAAGAGGTTGGTGTTTGAGAGTAAGCTGCCTGAACTCTTATTCTAATTCTTCCGGTTGTTGCAGTTGCAGGGATTGTAAACGTTCCTGTAACTGTGGCAGCATTTGTGGCAGTAGTTTGTGACCATGCAGTTTCTCCTGCATCGGTAAATATGCCATTGTTGTTATAGTCTGCATACAATCTATATCTCAATGGGTAAACAGTTCCAGACCAGAAAGGAGTAATGGTAATTGTATAGGTTTCACCTTTCTTTACATCTGTTGATAAATAAGAGAAATCCTCATATCCAGTGCTTCCTGTACTTGCATTATCGATTGTATTAAGTTTTACGTTTTGTATTTTCATAAAGCTTGTATTAGAAGCTTGTGAAGTACAATAAGTGTTACCCGTGGCTAATGTAGTCACTGGAACTATATTACTGAAAGCGGACTTGTTACCAGCTTCATCTTTTGCCTCAACCTTGAAATTATAAGTTGTAGATGCAGATAATCCCGTAACATAGTAAGAGGTTTTATAAGTTGTTCCAAGCAAGACGTTGTCTTTGTAAACATTGTAGCCATCTAATGCAAAATTATCTGTAGAGGCATCCCAAGTCAAATAAGTAGAAACATTGGTTGTAGAAGTTGCTTCGAGATTAAGTGGAGTAGTAGGTGCTATTGTATCTGGTCCGTTTGGATTATACTTTGCACCTAAACCCACTGCATAAAATGCATCTTGAGTTGCAATTGCTTCAGCTGAGTTCGCTCCGTATAGTTCTGTCGCAACCTGAATACCAAAATTTCTTGCATTCATATAAGTAGAATTGGAAGATAAGAAAGCAGTCTCTAAACGATAAACGATTTTTGATGCCTTTTCAAAACCAATTCCTGTCACACTGTAGGATTTTCCAATATCATTGGTTCCGGTTTTTCCTTGTACCAATACATAATACCAATGGTTAAGAACGCCGCTGTTGGTGTGAACACCGCAATAATCATTAGTGTCTTGAGCGGGTGTAGTACAACCTTCTGCAGCAGTTGCTGGCTGCCAGTTGATACCTTTGTATGTATCTGGTTGTCCAGCAGATTTTGGATTACTCATTGACCTTAAGTAAAAAGGTGAGTACAGAGTGATATCTTCTCCAATCGCGAAAGCTTGTTTGTTTGGAAGGTAAGTTTCTTCTACTACCGCTCCCCAAATGTCAGAAAGACCTTCGTTCATTGCTCCAGATTCTCTTTGGTATGCTAATGCTGCAGATGTAGCACAAACACCGTGACCCAATTCGTGAGCTGTAACATCAAACGCTGTCAAAACATTGAAGTTGTTCGTTCTGTCACCATCGCCGTACAGCATATAAGAACCAGACCAATAAGCATTATTGATATTACTTCCATAATGCACATAGCTTCTTAGCAGTGAACCATTGTTGTCATAACTGTCTCTGTTATGAACATTTTTGAAATAATCATAAGTTTTTTCTACACCGAAATGCGCATCCAAAGCAGCATTGTCCCAAGTAGAGTTATCAAATTCTGTAGCAGTCCAATCGTTATCTGCGTCTGTAAAATCTACAGCACTTCCAACAGCTGTACTTTTTTTAGCATTGTAAGTTCGCACGCCGGCACCTCTTGTAGTATCAAACAAGATATAGTTGTCACCAGCAGTATTCAAAGAGGTTTCAATGGACTGAGTTCCGCTATAACGTGTAGCAGCGTTACCAGTTGCCAGTTTTGAAATTGTTTCTTTAAGCTCAGAATCTTTTACTTCTGAAATTATTTTGTCGGTATCCAAGTCGCCTTTTAATACATTGTGATGATGTCCTTTGGCGTGTTTGATAATCGCATCAGAAAGTAAAATCTGACCACTTGAAGCATCTACATAAATGTAAGCTCGGCTCATTGGCTTAGATGCAAAAACATCAAATTTGTAAGCTAAAGCCAATTTGTAACTTTCATCTGCTTGTTGAATAGGTAGCAAAACTAATTCCCCAGTAGGCTTTTTATAATTATCAACATTGCTTTCAACATCATCCCACATATATTTTTGTGCTCCAACGTTTTGAATGGCTCTGTCTAATGCAGATTGCGAAGATATTTTTGGTGAAATACTAACATTATTCGTGTCGAAAATCTCACCATTCATACTGGTAAGATTTCCGTTTTTATAATGCAGATTATAAATTCCAAATTCAACTTTTACGTTGTTGTAGTATAATTGATATTTTTCATCCAAAAAACTGCCTTTAGCATCTTTTTCCGATTTAGTAAGTCTAAGTTCTGCTCCAACAGGAAGCTTTAAAATCTCCTTAAATAAATCAGTTTTTGAAGCCGATTTTAAGTTTGCATTACTCTTAAACGTTACTAAACTAACATTCCCGTTCTTCTCGGTAATTTTCTTGTCAACGTATTCCTGCGCATTTGCGGATAGGGTAAATCCAAAAATACTGCACAAAATACCAATTCGTAAAAGTTCTTTCTTCATATACTAAGTATTAAATTTCGAGCCAATTTAGTAAATTTTTAATGAATGTTTAAGAATTAAGATGAATTATGTTTAGAATTTTAATCAAAAACAATTTTAAATAATAAATCCAACAAATTTTTGTTGGATTTAAAATTGAATTATTAATTCCTGATTGGAATATTCTTTAAAATATCTTGCGTGTATTTCCAAAATTTTTGAACAGATGGTATATTGGCTCTTTCATCTGGAGAATGTGCGCCTTTGATTGTTGGACCAAAAGAAACCATTTCCATTTTTGGATAATTGGCACCGATAATTCCGCATTCCAAACCAGCGTGGCAAGCGACAACTAAAGGTTTTTCACCAAAATTATTTTCGTAAAGTTCAGTCATTACTTTGATGATTTCTGCTTCCGGTTTTGGTTTCCAGCCGGGATAAGAACCTCCGAATTCTGTTTTTAAAAAATTACTTTCGAATGCGGATTTTAATTGATTTGCCACTTCCCATTTTGTTGATTCTACCGACGAACGGGTTAAGTTTAAAATCTTGATTTCTCCATTTTTCAGTTCAACTCTTGCAACGTTATTAGAAGCTTCTACCAAACCTTCAACATCTGGACTCATTCTGAAAACGCCGTTATGAGCTGCATTGATTGCGAAAATTATTTTCTTAGAATCTTCAACAGAGATCGCTTTTTCTGAAGAATCAATTTTCTCGATATTGATAACCAAATCTTTTTCTAAGGAAGCAAATTCCTCTAAGATTTCAGATTTCAATTGTTCAATCTTTGAAGAAAAGTTTTCTGAATTGTTGACAGAAAACGTAGCTTTAGCTTCTCTTGGAATAGCATTTCTCAAACTTCCGCCATCAATAGAAACTAACTGAATTTGATTTTCCAATCCTGAGAACAAGAATCTTCCCAGTAATTTATTAGAATTTCCAAGACCTTTGTGAATATCCATTCCGGAATGTCCTCCTTGTAAACCTTTGATTTCAATTTTGAAAGTTTCGCCTTTTGATTCTTCTAAATCAAATTTAGCAGAAGCCGTCACGTCAACACCACCGGCACAACCTATATCGATTTCGTCATCTTCTTCTGTGTCAAGATTAAGAAGGATTTCTCCTTTCAATTGTCCTGGTTTCAAAGCTAATGCACCCGTCATTCCTGTTTCTTCGTCAATTGTGAAAAGAGCTTCCAATTCCGGATGTGCAATTTCATTACTTTCCAATATTGACATAATCGTAGCAACACCCAAACCGTTGTCAGCACCCAAAGTTGTCCCTTTTGCTCTTACCCAATCGCCATCCACATACATCTGGATTCCCTGAGTTTCGAAATCAAAATCGACATCGTTGTTTTTTTGGCAAACCATATCAAGATGCGACTGCATCACAATTGGCGTTCGGTTTTCCATTCCAGCAGTTGCAGGTTTTGTGATGATGACATTTCCAACTTCGTCAACCGTTGTTGGTAATCCCAAATTCTCTCCAAATTCTTTTATGAATTTTATAACTTTTTCTTCTTTTTTTGATGGTCTAGGAACCGAATTCAATGCTTCGAAATTTTTCCAAATCACTTTTGGTTCCAGTTGTGAATATTCCATTTTTTTGAAATTTTTTGATGTGGCAATTTACTAATTATGAAAGGAAAATGAAATCTTTATGACATAAATAATGTTTCCAGAATCTTTGTTTCGTTTTATGTTTTATAATTTTGAAGTCTTATTTCTAGCAAGATATTGATGTCGAATTTCATACAACAGTTTTCCAAATTTTTAAGATTAAGAGTTTCTATTTCTGAGTGGATTTATCTAGTGAAATGTGTAATCGGTGCATCTATTTGTTATTTGTTTTACATTTTTTTGCCGCAGTATCCTGTTTATTGGGCGTTGATTTCGGTTGTGATTGTTTTCTCGCCGGATAATAGTAATAAGCTGGCTTATGACAGAATCAAATCCAATCTTCTCGGCGCTTCTATCGGAATGATTTTATTTCTGATTCCAATTCCTAATATTTTATTGATTTGTATTGGTGTGGCTTTGACGATTCTTGTAGGAATTGCGTTAAGGTTGGATAATACGCTTCGTTCAGCTCTCGCAGCGATGGTTATTGTTTTGATTGAGGAAAATCAGGCTCACGATTGGCTGATTCCTATTGAGCGCGTGATTTGTGTCTGCATCGGATGTTTTGTGGCGCTGATTATCACTTTTGTTTTTTCGAAATTCAAGATTTATGGTCAAACGTATCTGAAACATTGAAGAAATATACAAAATCCTTAGTCCTGATAGTAGCGGCTACCCTGCAGTAAAGTGGGAGAGTTGGGGGATTGTGATTTGGCGAACGCTGGAACGAGGAGTATGAGCGGATAGCGGGATTAAGTCCTAAAAATAAAAAACCTTCCCAGATTTGAGAAGGTTTTTCTATCATTAAGCAGAAAATTAATATCTGTAATACTCAGGTTTGAAAGGTCCTTTCACATCAACACCAATATATTCAGCTTGTTCTGGAGAAAGAACTTCTAGCTCAACGCTTAATTTCTTAAGGTGTAAAGCTGCTACTTTTTCATCTAAATGCTTAGGCAACATATAAACTTCGTTTCCGTAAGCTGCAGAGTTAGTCCAAAGTTCGATCTGAGCCAAAGTCTGATTAGAGAAAGAGTTAGACATTACGAAAGATGGGTGACCAGTCGCACAACCAAGGTTTACCAAACGACCTTCAGCAAGGATTATAACTTCTTTACCTTCGATAGTGTAGATATCAACCTGAGGCTTCACTTCAGATTTTGTGTGACCGTAGTTTTCATTCAACCAAGCCATATCGATTTCGTTATCGAAGTGACCGATGTTACAAACAATCGCTTTATCTTTCAATTTTAAGAAATGCTCTTTTCTTACGATGTTGAAATTACCAGTAGTCGTGATTACGATATCTGCATTATCAACCACTGTATCCAATCTTTTCACTTCGTAACCATCCATTGCAGCTTGAAGTGCACAAATTGGATCAATCTCAGTAACCGTAACGATAGAACCAGCACCTCTGAAAGATGCAGCAGTACCTTTACCTACGTCTCCGTATCCGCAAACTACAACTCTTTTTCCGGCAAGCATAAGGTCTGTAGCTCTTCTTACAGCATCGACTGCAGATTCTTTACAGCCGTATTTGTTATCGAATTTAGACTTGGTAACAGAATCATTTACGTTGATTGCTGGCATTACCAAAGTTCCGTTCTTCATTCTTTCGTACAATCTGTGAACTCCGGTTGTAGTTTCTTCAGAAAGTCCTTTGATGTCTTTTGTGAATTCTGGATATTTATCAAAAACCATATTGGTTAAATCTCCACCGTCATCAAGAATCATATTCAATGGTTTTCTGTCTTCGCCAAAGAAAAGAGTCTGCTCAATACACCAATCGAATTCTTCTTCGTTAAGACCTTTCCAAGCATAAACAGGAATTCCGGCAGCAGCAATAGCAGCAGCAGCGTGGTCTTGTGTGGAGAAAATATTACAAGAAGACCAAGTAACTTCAGCACCTAGAGCTACCAAAGTTTCAATCAAAACTGCAGTTTGGATTGTCATATGCAGACATCCTGCGATTCTTGCACCTTTCAACGGTTGAGACGGTCCGTATTCTTCACGGATAGCCATCAAACCTGGCATTTCAGCTTCAGCTAAAGTAATTTCTTTTCTTCCCCATTCTGCTAAGGAAATGTCCTTCACTTTGTAAGGAACATATTGTGTTGTTGTACTCATATTTATAATTAAAATAAGTTTAAAATCGATTAGAAATCAAAGTGCAAAATTACGATATATAATTAAGATATAAAAACCATAAGTTATCTTCCAATTATGACAATTTACATAGCAAGAATTTATTTAGTTTAAATCTAAATAACTATTTTTGTGGCATCAAAAAAATATATTATGAGTGAACATACAGAAGAAGCAAAGAAACAAGCAAAACCAGTTGCTCCAAAAGTAAAAGAATTAATTGCTAAAACGCTAAGCGTAACTTTGGCAACTGTAGACGCAGAAGGAACACCAAATGCTAGCTATGCACCATTTGTAGAAATTGATAACAAATTCTATGTTTTGGTTTCTTTTATGGCGAAACATACCAAAAATCTTGCTGAAGGTAGAAAAGTGTCTGCAATGTTCATCGAGGATGAGTCTGCTACGAAGCAAGTTTATGCAAGAGAAAGATTAACAGTCGAGGTTTCTACTTCTCAAATCGAGAGAGATTCTGATGATTGGAACGACATCGTTGGAAAACTAAAAGAAAGACACGGAAAAATCGTAGATGTTTTGAATGAAATGACTGACTTTATCCTAGTTGCTCTTCATCCTGTAAAAGGAGCTTATGTTAATGGTTTTGGAAGTGCATATTTCGTAGATGCCAATCTTGAAATTATGGAACACAGAAACGATATCAATCACACACAGAAATAATTACAATTTCAAATATATAAGAAAGGCTTAGTAAAACTAAGCCTTTTTTAGTTCTAAAGTCTTCGAGAACCTCAGACTGACATTGCTAAAATTCGAACATTTAATATTAGAAATGTCACACTGAATGGAGCCTAAGTGCTTTTAATTTATATTTTTCTAAAAATAACCGTCGAGTTATGACCTCCAAACCCAAACGCATTACTCATAGCGATATTGATTGGTTTTTCTTTATTTTCAGTAATGATATTAATGCCTTCCGGAATATTCTCATCCAACTTTGAAACATTAATTGTTGCCGGAATTATATTCTCCTGAATCGTTTTGATACAAATAATCGCTTCCACAGCTCCCGCAGCGCCCAACAAATGGCCTGTCATAGATTTGGTAGCACTGATGTCAAGATTTGGACTGCCTTTGAAAACTTTATTAATGGCGTTCAGTTCTGCTAAATCTCCAAGTGGAGTAGAGGTAGCGTGCGGATTCAGATAATCTACTTGCTCAGGGAGAATCTCTGCATCTTGTAAAGCTAATTCCATAGATTTTGCAGCGCCAATTCCTTCCGGATGAGGTGCCGTCATATGATAGGCATCTGCGGTCATTGCTGCGCCGATTAGTTCTGCATAGATTTTTGCACCTCGGGCTTTGGCGTGTTCGTATTCTTCCAAAATCAACGCTCCGGCACCTTCGCCCATTATAAAACCATCACGTTCAACATCGTAAGGGCGGCTTGCGGCTTTTGGATTATCGTTTCTTGTTGACATTGCTTTCATTGATGAAAATCCACCAACAGATGCTGGTGTAATTGGAGCTTCTGAACCACCGCTTACAATTACTTTTGCTTTTCCCCAGCGGATATAATTGAATGCATCCATAAAAGCAGTGTTGGCAGTGGCGCAAGCAGAAACCGTTGTATAATTGATTCCTCTTAAACCATATTTCATAGAAATCATTCCGGAAGCCATATTAGCAATAAGTTTTGGTACGAAAAACGGACTGAATCTCGGTGTTCCGTCTCTTGAAACATATTCAGTAACTTCATTTTCAAAGGTTTCCATTCCGCCTTGTCCGGTTCCCCAGATAACGCCAATATCAAAAGGTTCAATATTTTCTAAATCTAATTTAGAATCTTGCATTGCTTCTGCAGCAGCGTAGATAGCAAATTGCGTAAAGAGGTCACTTCTTTTGATTTCGTTTCTGTCCAGATATTTTTCCGGAGCAAAGTTTTTGACTTCTGCAGCAAACTGAACTTTGAATTTCTCTGGATTGAAATGCGTGATTTTATCAGCGCCGCTTTTGCCTTTCAGAATATTGTTCCAAAAAGTATCGACGTCGTTTCCTAAAGGAGTTACGGCTCCCATTCCGGTTATTACAACTCGTTTCATTATCTTGTAATTTGTGTTTTGAATAAATTTGAAGTGCCTTTTGCAATCAGTTTGGTTTTGTCAGAATTCCATATTTCGCAAGTGGCGTTGATGAATTGTTTTCCCAATTTCGTAATGTGTGTTTCGGCAATGATATTTTCGCCTTCTTTCCCGATTGAGAAATAATCGATGACATTATTAATCGTTGTATAGAAAGTTGGTTCGTTCAAAGAAAACATTGTTGCGCCCAAAACGTCATCAATAATGGCAGCCGTTACGCCGCCGTGAAGGTTTCCAATTGGATTCAGCCATTCCGGACGAATCGTGTACTGAAATTCCAAATGACCTTTTTCTGCTGAAATCACAACTGGTTTCAGCCAACGCATAAAAGGCGAAGGAGAGTCTGTGAATTCTTTTCCGATTAATGATTTCAAATGTGCTAATCTGTCCATAATTTTAGATTTTATATTTAATCGCAAAGGCGCAATATTTTTGAATTTATTAAATTGTTATAAGTCGCCAAGGCAATTATTGAGTCTTAAAAATAAGTTTAATTTGTTTAGCGTTGAATCACTCGCAGCCCGAATTATCTCCTATTTGTATATTTTTATTTGAATCGATGAATCTCGTTCCTCGATTTGAGCGGAAATCCTTTTTTGCTTGTACTCGAGTTCTATTTAAACTAAAATCGTCTGCAAAAAAGATTGACTTCGTCGAACCACTTCGTTAGGTTTGAGAGCCCTTCGACAAGCTCAGGATAAACTGCAGGCGGATTAAGCTGCCCAAACAAATATTAGATTTTTAATTCTGACTCAATTTTGCTAAAGCTTCCTGAAAAACGCCAAGTACAACTTTGGTCTGTCCAACAGGAACATCGAACTGATTTTGTTCCAAAGCTATCAATAATTCGTCCGCAACTTCTTTTGGTGGAATTCCGTTTTCGCCACCGATTTCTGTTGAAAAACTTGTGTTGACCAAAGGTGGCAGAACTTCGAAAATCTTAACTGAAGTTTCTTTGAGAGCATTTCTCAGTGATTGCGTGTAACTTCTAAGTGCGGCTTTGCTGGCAGCGTAAGTCGGAACAGGCGCGTAAGAAACCAGCGATGCGATAGACGTTACATTGACAACCGCAGAATCTTTTTGTAACAAATGTGGAAGCAATAACTCCGTAAAATGAATGATGGTCAGGTAATTGGTATTGATTTCTTTCTTGGCTAATTCGTAAGAATTGGTGTTGTTTGCTAAGTTATAGTAATAAGCTTCTCCGGCGTTGTTGATGACGATGTTGAGGTCCGGATGATTCTGAATCAGTTCGTTGGCAATTCTAATTCTTTCGTTTTCGATAGATAAATCTCCCTGAATCGCGACTGCATTTTCCAATTGTTCCAAAGCTTTGTCAAGACGTTCCTGATTTCTTCCGTTGATAATGACTTTGTTTCCTTTTTCGGAAAATGATTTGGCTATTTCTAATCCGATTCCGGCTGAACCACCTGAAATAAATACTGTGTTGTTGGTTGTTTTCATAATGATATTTGATACCGATTGGTATATTTTTATTGAAAAAAATTTATTTGATTAATTCGTTATCGATGATTTTTTCGATTCTTTCTAAGGCGTTGAAAAGATGAGTTTTGTTATTCATCGTTTTTGAAAGCAGAATTCCACCTTCTATTAATGTAATGAATTGATAAGCATATTTCTGAGAATCTATTGATTCTACAATTTCGTTTTGAGTTTTTCCTTTTTCTAAAATTTTGCTGAATTGATTGGCCCAGCCTTCAAAATTTCTTGAGACTTCATTTTTAAGAAAAGGCATTGTATCGTCGGCCTCAACAGCTGTGTTCAAGTGTGGGCAACCGCCACGAGAGAAATTGATTTCCCAGGTTTTTCTGTAAAAATCAATAATTGTGAATAGTTTTTCACGAGTTGACATTTCACTCGTCAATTGACCGATAAAACTGTTTTGAAGTCTTTTGGAATTGTAGAGATAAACTTCTTTGGCAACTTCATCTTTGTTTTCGAAATTTCCGTAGATGCTTCCTTTTGTTAATCCTGTCGCAGAAGTAATGTCCGATAAAGAGGTTCCAGCATAACCTTTCTTATTGAAAAGTTCTGCGGTTTGTTCGATGATGAACTGTCTTGTTTTTTCTGCTTTTGACATTTTGATTTCTAAATTGACTTTGCAAAGATAATTAAATTATATACCAATTGGTATATTTTGAAAATTTATTTGAAAATAAAAACCCGAAAGTCAAAAAACTCTCGGGCTAAACTTTAAAATTGAAAAATCTTACTTTTTGATAATTTTATACGAACTGCTTTTTTGTTCAGATAAAATTTTAATAACATAATTTCCTTTTGGTAAAGAAGAAACGTTCAGCTGTAGTTTTTTTGTATTAGCTGGATTACCCAATAATAATTTCCCAGAATAATCATAAACCTGAACAGAAGAGATCTGCGAATCTCCGGAAATATTGATAATATCAACGGCTGGATTTGGATAAAGAGAGAATTTATTTTTATTAAAATTGGTTACAGCCATTGCTTCGTCAGCAGCTACAGTCCATAATTCGTATCCGCTGTCATTGTATTTGGCAGTAAAGTATAATTTGTCTCCCATTGCAGTAAAATATGGTGTGTATCCTAATGCGTCCTGCGAAGGATTCTCTGGGTCGGCTGTTATCTTTTGGGTTCCTGCAACTGTCCCGTCGGATTTCCATAACTGATAATATTCTTCATTATTGACAGCTCTGAAGTATAGTTTACATCCCATCACCTGGAAAAGCATTGGTGAAATAGTAATGCCCATAGAATCACCAGGCCCCGGCAAAACATCCATAAATAATTGAGTCCCTTCCGGTGTTCCGTCGGTTACCCAGATTTCTCCGCCGTGCTCCGCATCTCTTAATGTTAGAAATAACTTATTGTTATAAATGATATATTTAAACTGTGGAATTACACCATTTTCAGTTCCTTCGTAGACATCTTTCAAGATTTTAGTTCCAGCTTCAGTACCATCTGTTGTCCAGATCTCTCTACCGGTTTCACTGCTGTAAGCTGTAAAAAATAATTTTCCATTAAAGTCAATAAAATCTGCAGGCAGAGAGTTTCCATTTCCATCAGTATTGATATTTTTTATCATATAAGTCCCACCGCTGGTTCCATCCGTTGCCCAGAGTTCTATACCGTTTGTCCCGTCGTCGGCATTGAAATATATTTTATTGCCAAATGCTTTCAGGTTTGAAGGGTTGGAACTTTCTGCGTGAATATCTTTTACCATTTGCGTTCCTGCCGCAGTCCCGTCTGTTGCCCAAAGTTCGAAGCCGTGTTGTCCATTGTCATAATCGAACCCGTCAAGAGCATTGAAGTAAAGCTTATTATTCAGAACAGTGAAATAAGAAGGATTGGAACCAAATTCTCCTTCACGGAGATCTGTAACCATTGCGGTTCCTGCTGTTGTTCCGTCGGTTTTCCAAAGTTCGGTTCCGTGAATGCCATCCTCTGACCTGAAGTATAACGCATTGTTGAACTCCACAAATTCAAAAGCATAAGAGCTTCCGCTGCCGGGATACATATCCTTCACAAGTACTGTTCCGGCTTCTGTTCCGTCAGATGTCCAGAGCTCATTTCCGTTAGTTTCATCTGTGGCAGTAAAAATCAATTTTCCGTTAAGAATTTTTAGATTACCAATGTCAGAACCATTACTTCCGGGATTGATATCTTTTACCAGTTTTGTCTCTTCGCCATCTGTGACCCAAAGTTCTTTTCCGTGTTCGCCGTCATCAGCTACAAAATAAATTTTTGAATCAAGTTTGATAAGATTCTCCGGTAAAGAATCTCCGGAAGGATTGATGTCTTTTACCATTTTAAAGACTGGCGTCTGTTGAGCACTAATTTCCAGAAATGAAACCAATAATGCCGCAAGGATAAATTTACTCTTCATATAAATAATTTCTTTTGAGTAAAATTAGAACCTTAATCTAAGAAAGCGGAGAAGTATGCTTTTAGATATCTGAAAATTTCAAGAAAACAAAAATTTTTTATTTTTAATTACTTGAAAAACAGATGGTTTTATCTGTATTATTTTTAGATTAAGAAATTTTATTTTTGATGTTTTTATTAATTTTTCTTGACTTTATGACCAAAAAATAACTTGATATAAGGATTGAAATCAATAAAATCCCAAGAAGAATCCAAATGAGAATTTTATAATTTTTTTGTTTTGATTCATAAGTTTTCTGTTTGAACTCGTTTCTTTTTTTGATGAGCTCGTTAACCGTTTTTATTTCTTCTTCAGAAAATTTGGATTGGATAGAATCAAATAAATTTTGGTATTTCAAATGATTTTCAAAATCATCAAGTCCGATGTAATTTTCAGCCAATAATTTGTAAATCCTGCTTTCCATTTCGATTTGATTCACTTCTTTGGAAAGTGGAAGTGCGGAAAACAAGATTTCATTTGATATTTTGAAATCACTCTTTGAGTTTTTGATTTCAGAAAGCCCGATCAATGCATTACATTCGAGAGATTTTGCGCCATTTTTTCTGGCATCAGCCAAACCTTTTTCAAAACTGACTTGCGCCGAATCTTTATCGATTTTCAGATAACAATAACCTTTCTGATTGTAAGCCTGCCCGAGATTGGCAACTGCAAAGCCATTGCCTTTATCTTTCTGGAATTCCGCAATGGCCTTATTAAAATGCTTAATCGCATAACCACAATCTAGACTTCTTTTATAAAGAAAACCTTTCAGCAGATTGATATTTCCAATCAGATATTTCATAGAATCTGGCAGAGAAACCGATTGCGAAAGTTTGTCCGCCTTGTCCAGATAATGCCACGCTTCGTCACGCATTTCTATACGGATATAGAGATTTCCAATTAATCCTAAAGTTCTGATTTGATTAGCGTTATCTTTTGCTTTTTCCGATAATTCGTTGGCTTTCAAGGCAAATTCAATCGCTTTTTGGTAATTGCTCAAACCCGAATATCCGTTAGATATCAAGATGTAAGATGAGATTTTATAGGAATCAGAAATATCTTTTTTCTTCAAAATGTCTTTCCCGATTTCAATGGTCTTTTCAGGATTTTTGAATAAAAATGCATTAGCAGAACCAATCAGACTGTCAATTTCTTTATTGTTTTGTGCAAAAGAAAAATTTCCCAAAACAATCAAAATCATTAATATGAAAATTCTAAATACTCTCATCTTATTGATTTTTAATAGTTTTAATAAACGAAGCCGGCGAATGTCCTGTAACCTGCTTGAAAACGGTAGAAAACAAACTATGTGAAGAAAATCCGGCTTCTTCAGCCAAATGACTGACTTTGTACTTAAGATAGACCGGATTATTTTTTAGTTTATTGATGATGTAATTGACCCTCAGTTCATTGATGTACGAGTGGAAATTTTTATTCTTATAAGTATTGATGATTTCGGATAAATATTTTGTGTTCGTGTTCAGGTTTTCTGCAAGAAGATTAAGCGAAATCTCTGAATCCAAATATTCATCATTTGATTCGAATTTTTCTAGTTTTTCCAACAGAAAACTAATTGTTTTATCAGGAATTACAATTTTTCCTGCACTTTCCTGCGCTTTGTTTTCAGCGATGAATTTTTCTCTGTCTTCAGCTTCCTGTTTGGATTTTTCGTAGGTGCTTTGTTTTTGATTTAATTTCCGATTGATAAAATATCCAATGATGAACACAAGCAAAATCGCAATGGCGATGAAGTAAATTATCTTTGTCTGTTGTTCTGATTTTCCTTCCAGAATTTCATCTTGTTTTTGACCAATTTTATTTAAAAAAGATATTCTTGCATTTTCCTTCACTGAACTCAAAGAATCTTGCAAAGCAGTCTGAAGCTGATAATATTCCCGATATTTTTCCTTGTTTTTTGATTCATTAAAATTCTGAACCGCCAAATTATAAATCTCTTCTCTCAGCCAAACATCCTGAACTTTCTTTTCAATTGGTTTTAAAAGTTCGAGATAATCAATATTCTTATCAGATTCTTTTCTTGAGGATTGAATCTTTGCTTTCACATAAAAATAATAAGGCTCGTAACGCTGAATTTTCTGAGCATAATATTGTGCTGAATCCAACTTTCCGAGATTGGAATAGGAGAGAGCGTAATAGAAATTGCTAAGCTCTGGAAAAGATTTATTTTTCTGTTTTTCAAATAATTTTAAATCCTTAATCGTTTGATTCCAATTAGAATCAGAGTAAGATTTTATGGCTTTTTCGTAATAATTCTGAGTGATTTCTTTTTCATTTTTAATGAGATATAATTGAGAAAATTCGATTCCCAATTCATCACAAAGTCTCGCCAAAAGAAAGTTGATTTGAAATTCATTTTCAGGACGATTAGACTTTTTTGAAAGTTCCAGACATTGAAATAATTTCTCACTCGCCGAGTTGTAATCGCCTCTTATCAGATAACTTTCGGTAAGAAGTAAAAGTGCTTTGATTTTATCATTATTATCCGAACTGTTTTTGGAAAGGAATTCTGAAATAACAGCAGATTCTGAAGGTTTTTTATAAAGTAAATCCTTGGATTCCAGGAACAAAGTTTCTGCATCCCGGCTATTTTGCGCTTTGATGATTGTACCGAATACGATAAAAAATGCTAAAATTAATTTCAAAACGAAATAGGCTTGATTGCTTATAAACCAGTAAATTTATGTAAATATTTTTTCAAAAAATTATCTTTTATATCACAAATATTGAATATGTCGCAAAAAAATGCTCCCGAAAAAATTTCCGAGAGCATCGCGTATAGAGAGAATAATGAATGTTTATTTCCAACCGCCACCTAAGCTTTTGTAGATGTTGACAACTGTGCTCAGCTGCCTTTCCTTAGCTTCGATGAGTTCCATTTTGGCGTCCAACGCATCACGCTGATTCATCAGAACTTCCAGATAATCCGCTCTCATATTTCTGAACAATTGATTGGCAATGTCAATTCCTTGGTCAAGAGCCTGAACTTCCTGAGACTTCATTTCATAATATTTATCGAGGTTTTTAATCGCCGACATTTGATTGGTAATATCAAGATAAGCACTCAAAATGGTTTTGTCATATTCGTACAAAGCTTGGATTTGTCTTGCATCAGCTGACTTGAACTGCGCTTGAATCGCGCTTTTGTTAATCAGCGGACCAGCCAATTCTCCAACCAAACTGTAAGCAATCGACTCTGGCATTTTTACCAAATATGAAGGATTAAAAGCTTCCAAACCAAGCGCAGCATTGATTTCCAGACTTGGATAGAATTCTTTTCTCGCCGCTTCTACATCTAGTTTCGCAGATTGTAATTCTAATTCAGCTTGCTTGATGTCAGGACGATTAGCCAATAACTGAGACGGAATTCCCGTATAAACTGTTTGAGGAACAATTGACATAAAACTTTCTTTTGTTCTTACAATCGTCTGCGGATAACGTCCAAGCAAAGCATTGATTTGATTTTCCTTTTCTGTGATTTGCTGTTTTAAATCGTATTCAGTGGCATTGGATTTTGCCAATTCAGCTTCGAATTTTTTCACAGCCAATTCAGTTGCAGCCATTGCCTGCTTTTGAATTTTTGCTACTTCAAGTGCTTTTTTCTGCAAATCCATATATTGATGAATAATATCCAATTGATTATCAAGAGATAGTAATTCATAATAATTATCAGCAACTTCAGCAATCAAACTTGACAGAACGAAATTCTTTCCTTCAACCGTTGACAAATAATGAGCAACAGCAGCTTGTTTTTCAGTTCTCAGTTTATGCCAAATATCAACTTCCCAATTGGCAACCAAACCACCTTCGAAATTCCCTAAATTCTCTGGAACTTCTTTTCCATCGGTTATTTCTGTGGAAGCATCACCGGCTCCGGTACTTGTATAGCGGCCAACTTTTTCAATTCCGGCTCCTAATTTTGCTGCAACAGTCGGACTCAATTTTCCGTTTTTGTACATCACATCGCTTTTCGCGATTTCGATTTGCTGAAGCGTAATCATTAATTCCTGATTATTTTTCAAAGCTTCATCAATCAGATTCACAAGATTCGGGTCTGTGAAAAACTCTTTCCAAGGCGTGATTCCGGAATTGTTTTCCGATGCAGTCTGATTCTCAAAATTCTGAGGAATAGTTTCTTTTACTCTATCCTGAATTTTGGTCGCCATTGGCGCTTTACATCCAATCAATGCTAATGAAATGAATGCCCCAGCTATTATGTTTTTATTTATCTTCAAATTTTCCATCGTGTTGGTAAGGTTCAGTGTTTTCTGTTAAAGGATTTTCTTCTTCATAGTAAGTCAGTTTTGACTTAGCTGCGATGTTGGCGAAAATGTAATACAATCCAGGAATTATCATCAATCCGAAAATAGTTCCGATAAGCATTCCTCCCGCAGCTGCAGTTCCAATGGTTCTGTTACCTACAGCTCCAGGTCCTGTTGCTAATGCTAATGGAATCAATCCCGCGATAAATGCGAATGATGTCATTAAAATCGGACGGAATCTCAAAGATGCTCCTTGTAGCGCAGCTTCTTTTGTAGAAAGTCCTTCCTCTGCTTTTTTCTGAACAGCAAATTCAACAATTAATACGGCGTTCTTTCCGAGTAATCCGATGAGCATTACCATTGCAACTTGTGCATAAATGTTATTCTCTAATCCGAAAAGTGTCAAACATAAAAACGCTCCGAAAATCCCCGTTGGTAATGACAAAATAATTGGCAACGGTAAAATGAAACTTTCGTATTGAGCAGAAAGAATCAGATACACGAATCCAAGACAAACCAAGAAAATGTAAATCGCTTCATTACCTCTGGAAACTTCGTCTTTAGAAATCCCTGCCCAATCGATTCCGAAACCTCTTGGCAACGTTTTATCTGCAACTTCCTGAATCGCTTTGATTGCATCTCCGGAACTATATCCAGGAGCCGGCGTTCCACTCACTTCGGAAGAGTTGTACATATTATGTCTTGTGATTTCCGACAATCCATAAACTTTTTCAAGATGCATAAAATCTGAATAAGGAACCATTTGGTCTTTATCATTTTTGACATATAATTTCAATAAATCACTTGGCAAAGCTCGATACTGTGGACCGGCCTGAACAATTACTTTATAGGGTCTGTCGAATCTGATGAAACTCGTTTCGTAATTGGAACCAATCAATGTTGAAAGATTATCCATCGCTTTTTCTATCGTTACGCCTTTTTGTTCCGCCAAATCATTATCGACTTTCAACATATATTGAGGAAAACTCGCAGAATAGAATGTAAATGCAGAACCCAGTTCCGGACGTTTTTTTAATTCTTTTACAAAGTCATTGCTGACCTGTTCCATTTTGTGATAATCACCGCTTCCTGCTTTATCCAAAAGTCTTAATTCAAAACCTCCTGCAGCTCCATAACCGGGAATTGATGGCGGTTGGAAGAATTCTATATTCGCTCCTGGAATTTCTTTCGCTTTTTGTTCCAGTTGCTCAATGATTTCTGTTGCAGATTCTTTTCTTTCGTCCCAATTTTTAAGGTTAATCAAACAAGTTCCTGAGTTAGAACCTGTTCCTTCGGTCAAAATCTCATAACCTGCTAAAGATGAAACAGATGAAACGCCATCGATATCTTCAGATGCTTTTTGAAGTTGCAAAGCAATCTGATTCGTTCTTTCCAAAGTTGAACCTGGCGGCGTTTGAATAATTGCATAAATCATCCCCTGGTCTTCACTTGGAATGAATCCCGAAGGTAGTTTGTTACTCAAGAAAAAAGTTCCGATACAGAAAAGAACCAATAACGGAAGTGTTACCATTTTTCTTGTAACAACTTTAGTTAATAAGTTGTGGTATTTCCCGGCTCCAATTGTAAACAAGTTATTGAAACCATCCAAAAATCTTGTGATTGGTGTTTTCTTTTTCTCTTTTCCGTGATTGTTTTTTAGAATAATTGCACATAAAGCCGGTGTCAATGTCAAAGCCACAACTCCAGATAAAATGATGGATGAAACCATCGTAATTGAAAACTGACGATAGAAAACCCCAACCGGACCAGACATAAACGCAACCGGAATGAAAACCGAAGCCATTACCAAAGTGATTGCGATAATCGCACCGCTGATTTCGTGCATCGCCTCTTCCGTTGCCTTGAGTGGCGACAGATGCTTCTCTTCCATCTTGGCGTGGACGGCTTCTATCACAACAATCGCATCATCGACGACAATTCCGATGGCCATCACCAAAGCAAAGAGTGAAATCAAGTTTAATGTAATTCCAAAAGCGGACATTATCGCAAATGTTCCTATTAATGAAACCGGAACGGCAATTGTCGGAATCAATGTAGAACGCCAGTCTCCTAAGAATAGGAAAACTACAATTGCTACTAATATGAATGCTTCGAATAAAGTATGAACAACTTTTTCAATAGATGCATCCAGGAATCTTGAAACGTCATAACTGATTTCGTAATGCATTCCTTTTGGGAAGGTTTTCTGCAAATCAGACATTAATATTTTTACATTCTTGATAACATCACTTGCGTTAGAACCATAAGATTGTTTCAAGGTAATTGCGGCTGATGGTTTTCCGTTCAAAGTAGAGTAGATGTCATACATTGAGGAACCAAATTCTATATCCGCAACATCTTTCAGTCTTACAAACTCTCCGTCAGTTTTAGCTTTCAGAATGATATTTCCATAATCTTTTTCATTATTGAAACGACCTGGATATTTCAGAATATATTCAAATGACTGAGAACGTTTACCAGAACTTTCACCTGTTTTTCCTGGTGAAGCTTCCAAACTTTGGGCATTCAAAGATTCCATTACTTCGTCTGCAGAAATACCGTAAGCTGTCATTCTATCAGGTTTCAGCCAAATACGCATTGCATATTCACGAGTTCCCAAGATGTCAGCAAAACCAACTCCGCTAACTCTTCGTAATTCTGACATTACATTAATATCAGCATAATTGAAAAGGAATTTTTGATCTGCTTTCGGGTCATCACTGTAAAGGTTGATATACATTAGCATATTTGGCTCTTCACGAGTAATTTTAACACCTTCACGAACTACCAATGGCGGAAGCTTGTTAACAACAGATGATACACGGTTTTGAACGTTCACAGCTGCAACATTTGGGTCAGTTCCCAAATCAAAAACGATTTGGATGGAACATTCTCCATCGTTTCCGGCGTCGGAAGTCATATATTTCATTCCTGGAACACCGTTTAGTCCACGTTCCAAAGGAATTACAACAGATTTAATCAGCAATTCGTTATTAGCTCCAGGATATTCCGCCGTGATATTTACTTTTGGCGGAGAAATAGAAGGGAATTGCGTTATAGGAAGTTTTACCAAAGACAAGACTCCCATAAATACGATAATCAAAGAGATTACGATAGACAGAACTGGTCTGCGAATGAATTTCTTAAACATAATTGTTCGTTTTTATAAGGAAAAATTAGTTGGCTTGTAATTTTAATGAGCTCAAGACTTTTTTCGGATCCTGGAATTTGGTTTCCACTTTCTGGTCGTCTTTCACCTTTTGAACACCTTCTAGCAATATTTTGTCTCCAACATCAAGACCTTCGGAAACTACATAGATATCAGGTAATTCATAAGCGATTTTGATGTTTTTTGATTTTGCAACGCCATCTTTTCCAATTACGAAAACATATTTCTGATCTTGGATTTCGTAAGTCGCTTTTTGAGGAATAATCAAAGCATTTTTAAGAGGAAGCGTCATTTGGATTTTGCCTGTTTCTCCGTTTCTTAGTAATTGATTTGAATTTGGGAACTTGGCTCGGAAAGCGATATTTCCAGTTTCATTATCGAACTCACCTTCAATGGTTTGGATAATTCCTTTATTTGGGAAAGTTTCTCCATTTGCCATAATCAAAGAAACCTGATTGTTTCCCCGTTCTGCAGAATGCGTCTGATAGTTAAGATATTCTGGTTCGGAAACATTGAAGTAGGCGAAGATTCCACCATTGTCGGAAAGGCTTGTCAATAGGTCGCCTTCATCTACTAAGCTTCCTAATTTAAGAGGAAGACGATCGATAATTCCCGAAAATGGGGCTTTGATAGTAGTGAAAGATAAATGGGTTTGAGCTAAGTTCAATTCAGCTTTTGCAGCATCTAATTTAGCTTTAGCCATTCTTTTTTCATTAATGGAAACCACATTGTTATTAGCTAATGTGCTAGAGTTTTGTAATTCAATTTCAGCCTGTGCAACTTCTGCTTTAGCCTTCAAAACATCGGCCTGATAAAGTTGAGGCATAATTCTGAACAAAACCTGTCCTGCTTGTACGTGTTGACCTTCATCAACATATATTTTTTCTAAGAATCCTTTTTCCTGTGCTCTGATCTCGATATTTCTCTCGGATCTGATCTGGGAAACAAATTCTTTGTTAATCACGGTGTCCATTTTTAAAGGAGACGTTGTTGGGTAAACGACAGATTCTTCTTTTTCTTCTTTCTTGTCGTTGCAGCTTAAAATCATCAATAATGTGCTGAAAATAAGAGTAAGTGTGACTCTCTTCATTTTAAATAAATTTTATTTTTTTTGATTGAATATTGAAAGAATGATAACAAGGATTAGATTTTGGACATCAGATTTTAGAATTAAAATAAATGTTAAAATCATTGCTAATGATCATTCAAGGTTGAATAGGGGAATTTTTCAAAAACAACAAAGAATGTTACCACTTTGGAATAAGGGTAATTTTGTTTTTGAAAAGTTGAAGTTTAAATACGGATCGTACGCAGCAGAATAAATCTTTTTACCGAAGAAAGAATAAGTTCTGGCTCGTGAAAAGTTTGCGTTCTGCGTCTGAAATATAAATGTAAAAGATAACCAAAGCCGAATGTTGCTGCAATTGCAACTACATTAAGAGCATCGGAAAAGTTCAGATTAATCTCTTCAGGAGAATCCAAAGAATCATTGATCTGCTGTAGAGCAGTTTTCTCCAAAGTATGATTCAAATGATGTTTTTTTGCAAAAGAAAGAAGGTGCAATGATACATTCTGAGTTCCAAAATCTTGCTGGAAATCAAGCGTCTGCTTGTTCTCTGCTGTGAAGAGCAGAAAAATAAACATTAGAATATATACGATTGCGTTTTTCATTTTGATATTGCAAATTTACATCGGATAATTGTTAAAATAATCTTAAAGTCTCATTTTTAAGGCATTTTTAAGTTCTGAGAATCAGGATTGTCATTTTTGAAGTCGTCTTTTTTTATTAATTTTAGCCATTCTAAAAAGTAATTGATGCCGCTTTACAAAGATCTCTCCGATGATATTGCTCAAATTCTGATTTGGGAATTTGATGAAAATGAAGAATTGGATTCTGATCTTTTGCTGGAGCCAGAAAATCAGGATAAAATTCTAGGCTATCATCCGAACAAAATCTCGGAGTTTTTGATGGTAAGGAAAATGCTGAAAGTATTGCTTCCCAATCACAAAATTCTTTACAGAGAAAATGGCGAACCTTATTTGTTTCCGCAGGATTTCCATATTTCAATCAGTCATTCTTATCCGTTGGCGGCTTTGGCCATTTCTAAAAAGAAATTGGGAATAGATCTTGAAAAACGTAAAGAAAAAATCAAGAACATTCGACACAAATTTATTCTTCACGAAGAGGTTTATATTGATAATTCTGAGGAAGTTGATTTTTTAACGGCAATCTGGTGTGTGAAAGAAGCGCTTTACAAAATTCATCATAGTAAACATTGGTCATTGAAAAAGCATTACGATGTTTTATCTTTTGAATTGCAGGAAGAATTCACTGTGAAAAGTAGAGTTTATGATTTGGAGAATGAAGATTTTTACAAAGCCAAAATTTCTTTCTTCGATAACTATTGTTTTGCCGTTGTAGATTGATTATGAATCAGAGTTTTAGATTGTGAAAATTATTGCGGTAATTGGTGTGTTTTATGTTCTAATTATATTAATGAGAATGATAGTTCCGAGAAAGAGCCTGCTTATATTATTTTTTTTGTTTCCATTTTTTTTCGTTGCTCAAAAGAATATTTCCAAATTATTAGATAGTTTGGTTTTGAGCAAAAGTAAACAACAAACTGTTGATTTGAGTTTGAAAATAGCTTCGAAAATAAAGTTCGAAGATGTGGAACAGATGAATTATTATATTAAGGAAATATCAATACTAAGTTTGACCGGATAAACTTATTAAGCTCGATTCACCCAAAAAATCATCGGCTGGATGTATCATCACTGGTGTCAGGAATCTATTTGGTCAATGTAAAATTAGAGAATGGAATTTTACACACTTCAAGATGATAAAAAAATAAAAGTATCTTAACTAATATCACAAAGCAACTTGAAATGACAAGTTGCTTTTTTTTAAGCATTTGCTTTGGATTGATGAATCAAATATTCCTCTATAATTTTCCGCTGGTCTTTTGCAACATCATTGATTAATTCCAGTAATTCTTTGATGTTTTTGATTTCTGTCAAATGACTTACCGTAAAGGTTTTCCTCTCATCGGAAAAAACTTGATTTTCCAATTCTGCTTTTCTTTTTTCTAATAAATCAAAAACCTGATCTTCCGGTTTTATGCGGCTTTCGGAACGTATTTGTTCATCCAAATCTTGTTGATAGAGCAGGGACGATGTGCGCAGTAATTCTGCAGAGATTTTGATTTTCCAATTCTGAAAATCGATTTCCGGAAACTCGTGACCAGATTTGGCGTATTGTGATAAAGAAGCTGTATAAGCTGTAATCAAATGCGTTGTTGTCACGAATTGATGAACTGCTTCCAGTTTTCTTTGTTGATTTTTTGGGTCAGAAATCATTCTTTGGAAGTTATCGGAAAGATTCGCTAAATCGATGATGGCATTTTTTCTTTTCAGTCTGAAATCCTGATCCTCCGGTTCGTTTTTCAAAAAATGATCCATTACCAATCGGAAATAATCCAGATTACTTTTTGAAGATTTTTTCATCAAAGCGAGATTCTGAGTGTGTTCCCAAACTGGCAAAATAAAGTATGCGACTAAGAAAGTTACAATTCCTCCAATCGCTGTATCCAATAATCTGTCCTTGAAGATGAGATTGATATTTCCAGGTCTTAAAAAGTTGAAAGACAAGAAAATATAAATCGTCATAAACAAAACTGCCCAGAAATAATTGGACTTCAACAAACTGAAACAGATAATCATACTCACAAGAAGTATAATTAACAATGTTGTAGGTTCATCAACAAAATGTAAAGTGATATACGCAATGATTGCACCTGCCAAAGTTCCGAAGAAACGCAAAAGATTTCTGTGTTTTGTAGTTGCATAAGCAGGTTTCAGAATGGCAATAATGGTAATGAGGATCCAATAAGAATGTCCAATGCCGAGAATCTCAAACCTGGAAACAATATAACCTATCAGCAATGCAATTGTTACTCTTACAGCGTGACGAAAATGTCCCGAATTAAGAGAAAAATTGGAGAATAAAACTTTGAGGTTTAGTTTTTCTTCTTGTGGTAAAAACTGAGAATAATCTAATCCTGATGATAAACTTTTTGCTAATTTTTTATCCTGAGAATTGACTTTTAAAATAGTTGTGACTTCATCCGTAATCTCAGTAATTCTCATCAAAACCTGACGCATCATCATAAAATCTTCCATTGTTTCGGAAGAAAATTTCTTGGCGCGGTGATCGAAAAATTCATCGTAAATTTTCTTCAGTTCATTATCGAAATTGGTGATTTCTTTATAAGGCAAACCGCTTTGGAGAGAAATGCCCAGATTGGTAATCTCATCTGCCATTACCAAAAGATAATCGTGGATATTTTGAAGAAGTTTTGTTTCTCCAAAAACCTGATTCATTCTTTTATAGTCGTTTTCAGAAGTTAGAAGCTTATCATAAAGATCAATGGAATTGAGGAACATTAACATTAGAATTCTACTTTGTGTAGTAGACTCGTTGACTATTTGTCTGGTTTTGAAAACAATTTCTCTGGTATCTTCCTGATGATTTTTGATTTTGACTTGTTGGGTAATCAATTGATTCAGTAACGAATCGAAATCTGGATTTTTGGTGTAATGTCCGGCTTTGATTCTGAGATAATCTGCCAATTCCAAATAATTCTCACCAACAACCTGACTGGCTAATTTGTAGGGCTGTAACTTTGAAACAATCAAAAAAATAATAAAAAACCATAAACAGCCCAAGAAAAATATGAATGTGCTTTTGAAAATATCATCTCCTGTAAGATGCCCGTCAATAAAGATACTAAGGACTACAAGTGCGATAGATCCAAAGGTTGCTAATCTCATCCCATAAACACCAATCATCGAAAAGAAAAATCCGAAAACAATGATTTGTAAATAAACTGCAATGGGAAATCCTTTGAGTAAACTTGCTAAAAGTGCAATCAAAAAGAAGGAAAAAATAGATAATATTAAAGTGTTTCTTCTTCTTATAAAAGGACCTTGTTGATCTGTCAATCCTACGAAACTCGTTCCTAATGGAAACAGAAAATATTCTTTAAGCAAACCAAACTGTGCCAAGATGATACTTGGAATCACTATTGCTAAAGCGATTCTTGCTCCGGAATAGATGTATTGGCTGGTTAAGAATTTTTTGAGTTCGGAACTGTAGTTCATTTTGCAAATTTAGAGAAAGTAATGGTTTAATGGGATATTCAGGATGAGATTAAACGTAAAGTTAATTTTAAATTTAATCAAAAAAAAATGCCAAAGCGGAAAGCCTTGGCAAAATTTTATAATTAATTATTAATTCGGAAAATTAATAATCTTGAGCGTTGTAAGTTTCACTACCAATGTTCCAAGTCAATCCAAATCTTAAAGTATTATCCAAAGCTGAATTGATTTTAGACGTATTGATCAAATAAGAAAGATCTAATCCGAAAGAAGCATATTTGAAACCAACACCCACAGTTGCATATTGTCTAGCTCCTTGCTCCGGTGCTTCTGTAAAATAACCAGCTCTCAATGCGAAAGTCTCGTCATAAGAATATTCTGCGGCTCCACTGAACATAATACTTTTCTTGTTGCTGAAAGATTTTCCAATTCCTTCCATTACTCCAACGTTTGGAACGTTACCTGTGTCATCCGGACCAGGAACCAAGATTTTGGAAGCTTCACCACTTAAACTGAAACGGTTTTGATCATCAATTAATAAATCATAACCTAAACCTAATCTTGCCATTGTAGGAAGGTAAGATCTGGATTCTTCATCTCCTGTATAATCTAATCTAGGACCAAGATTCTGAACTGCCCAACCTGCTTTTACACGACCTTCATATCCACTGATACTTTCATGTTTCGGAGACATATAGTAACCGGAAACGTCTACTGCAAAAGTATTAGCTGGTTTCAAAGTACTGTTGGAGTTGAAACCTCCGCCGATATCAGATCTGATGAATCTACCAGTAACCGCCATTGAGTAGTTATCACTCAATTTTAAACCGTAAGCTACGTCGATTGAGAATTCATTTGGTTTTGCTGTTCCTCCTTGAATCACCTCATTACCTACGAAATCTGTTAAATCTACATCACCCATATTGAAGTAATAGATACTCGCACTCAAAGTAGAACGCTCATCATCACCTAAAAATGTATAATAAGAACCATAAAGCAAGAATACATCACTTGTCAGCTTACTCATATATGGTGTATAGTTAACTCCAAATCCGGAAGAAACTTTTGCAAAAGGATATTTTGCAGCATTCCAAAACTGCGAAAAAACATCTGTAGATGTCACAACCCCCTGATCTCCCATACCACCAGCTCTTGCATCTGGAGATATTCTCAAGAAAGGAGCACCCGTCAATACTGGCTGAACATTGCTTTGGGAAAAGGCAAAGGCACTAACGCCAATTCCTAATCCTAAAAATAATCTTTTTGTTAAATTCATTTTTTTTCTTTTAAGGTAAAAGTTTTACCGATATATTAATTTTTTATTTTAATAGAACCATTTTTTCTACAGCTGTTGCGCTTCCTGAACATTTCTCCTGATTCTGGCTGCGTGCAAATATCTTAAAAATATATGTACCTTTTGCAACCGTATCACCAAAATCATCTTTTCCGTCCCATTCTATGGCTTGTCTTGGTGTTCTGAAGCCCTGCAGGAATGGTTCTGCAGATATACTGGTTGATAATGTTCTAACTATTTTACCTGTTATTGTATAGATCTGAACATTCACGTCCAAGATGTCATCACAATTATGTTCAAACTGAACATAGGTTTTATTAGTAAATGGATTTGGCCAATTAAGAAGTCTGTTAACAGTGAGTTTCTTTTCAGACTCATCTTTTACTACAAAGTTTAACGTAGAAGAAGTAGAATTATTATTGATATCCCAAACTTTAAAAACTAATTGGTGTTCACCAGGAGTTAAACTCTTGAAAGGAAATGTAACAGAACCTTTTTGATAATCCTTAAGATCCCCAAAACTACATCCGTTGCCATCGCCGGGAGAAAAATAATCGTTTACCGAAGTTGTATTAATGATATCGCCATCCAAAACAAATGTAATATCATGCCCAATCCCTGCACCAGTAGAATTGATACCCATATTATCTTTTACACAAGCTAAAAGCATCGGATTTTGATCTGTAATACCACCATTAGCAAAATTGGTGTTGTTCATATAAAGATTGATTGCCGGGGGTTCTGAGTCATTTATCCCGTCAGGATTAATGTCTCCAACTACTTGCGGTTGATTATTAAAAACATCAAAGGCAACAGTTCCATTTCTTTTTGCATCTTCAAAATTTTCTGCGTAAGCTAGTATTCTGCCTTTTACGGTTTCTCCATTTACGACAGGAATTTCATAATTAATATCTTTTGGAACATAAAATTCTACTTTAAACTCGCCTTTATCAACTTTTCCAGAAGCTTTTACAATGGCGCTTGGCTCCTCAGTATATTCCATAGCGGGAAGCATTTGGCTGGAATTATCATTGTTGAGTGTTTTTTTATTCATTTTTTTATCAAAAACATTGATGATCGCGCGGCCATTGAAAGTTTCATCTTTAGTTACTCCATCTGGCTTCATAACTTGTCCTGTGATTTTTACAAAATCCAAGGCTCTAATTTTATTGGGAATTGGTGTGTCAATGTTAGTGATCTTTAGAAGACGTTTAGGTCTACTCATTTTCATTGCTGGATCGCCTAAAAAATTGACCCTTAATGGGTCGGATGAAGCACCATAACCTGGGTCAGAGTAAGTATAATATTCTTGTCGAGCTTTAAGATGAGCATTTCCTATAGTATTAAAATCATCAGAGTTTAAGGTAAACATATTTTTAGTGAAAATTGGAGTGAATTTTCTTCCATAATCTACTGTAATCGCTCGACTCGAAGTAATCATTGTTGCCGCACCTCCTGTTGTATGTTTTATAACTTGCTCACCAACAGAATTGGTATTAGGCTCATCCCATAATGTAAATTCACAGGTGATAGTAGATACAAATGGAAATCTGCTGTATACGGATGTAAAATTATTGAATCCTTGTACTTCTGTTGATGTCAAAACTCTTTCCTGTGCCCACCCGTTGATTCCTCCGTGTCCAAAATAAAATAAATAAAGCGTATTACCCATATCGTTGGTAATTGCTTGGTTGATTTGCGGATATCTTTGTCCTCCTGCACTGGTAACTGCAGGGAATGCATCTAAATAAAGTTTGCGAATATTATACTCTGATCGATTAGTCTCAGAAAAATTTTGATTTATTGCATAATCTACTAAATAATGAAATGGGGGTTTTACATAAGTACCATCGGATTGTTTTGGTCCGCTACCGTCGTGATCGTCATCTGCCACAAAATCTAATTTCATCCTCCATTCTCCAAAAGGGTTAGATTGGTTTGGTAGTTCATTGTCATAAGCCAATATTTTGTCAATCATTGATTTTGCTTCTTGTGGACTGTCGGCTGGAAGTCTTCCAATAGGAATATCTGGAACTTGACTTAGATCAGTCACAGTTTGAGGAGCAGTCATTACAAAATAATCATCTGTAACATAAGAAGCTTTTACATCTGCACTGTTCTCACTTTGATAGCTAGGGATAACATCTGTATTATTGGGAGTCCGATTTTTAAAATCATAAGAAGTATCACCAATTAATAAGACATATTTAAGTTTACCATTAGTAGTATTCAACCTTGTTATGAAATCTCTGATAGCTGTAATATCTTTACTGCCACTACTAAATTCATTGTAAATTTTGTTGACATCTACAACTTCGACAGCCCATTTATTTTTTGATTTATGAAAATCTCTTAATCTTTGTGCCTGACTTATAAAAGCAGGCTGAGTTATAATCAAATAGTCTAAATTTTTAAGAGAAGAATAATCTTGATTCTCAATTCTTCCTACAAAACCAGGCTCGTAAGCTGCTGAATTTTTAAATGCTGTAAACTCATTATTGAAAAACTCACTATTAGCTAAGTAACCAAAATTAAATGTGGAAGGCTGAGAATTTTTGTTCGTAATTTTTTTTGCGTTGGTGATATCGGACACATCCCAAATTTGGTCTAAATCAGATGTGTTTTTTACAGAAAATCCATACAATTGACCTGATCCTGTTACAATATCATAATCTCGGAAATTCATTTGAGAATTATTGAAATTTAAATCTTCCTTATATTGAACTTCAACAAAATCAAAATAAAAACTGGCATTAGGATTTGCACTTACATTGGTTGTGTAGGTTATTTTTACACTATTCCCTGTTTGATTATATAATGCTCCTTCATGAGTTATTGGTACAAAGCTTTGATCTGTAGGGCTTAATGTTAGATCTCGTTTTGATCCATTGATATCGATTTTAATATTTCCAGACTGAGCATTAAAACCAATCACCTGTGTCTTGAATCTTATAACATCATCAGGCTGCATTGGAGATTTTGTTGTGAAAGTAATATCTCTGTTTCCCTGTATGGCATCGCCAGTCCAGGTTCTTCCTAATTTGACAAGGTTGAATTTTTCTTCATTAATGTATTGATAATCATCATAACGGGTTATCAAGTCTTGTGGTAAACTGTTATCGACTGACTGAACTCTTTTTCCAGCACCAATGTCAAAATTTATAAAATAATAAGAATAATCTTCATATATGTTAACAAAATTGTTTGGCGCAATTTGTCTTCTGAATTCTCTTCTTTTTACTCCGGCACCATTTGTTTTATCATAAAGATTATAGCCATTTGGTCCTTGGGCATAAAATAATGCATAATCATTATCATTCCAAACACCATCCTCTTCTCCCACGACTTGTATAGCATTTTCTTGTAAAGCATCATACCGTTTATCTTGATTGTGCTCAGGTAGCATTATTCCACCATTACCATATATTCTGAAGTTTTTAGGATTAATGCTTGATACATTAATTCCATTTTGCTGTAAAAACTGTTTGGTAATTTTAAAAATTCCAGACTTGTCAACTTTTATTTTATAGAAAGTTCCAGATTTCAAAGGGTTTTCAGAAGTTCCGTATTTGTTATTTCCTTTATATAAAGCAGTAATTTTTTCATTGTTTTGGTCGATATTAAAAGATATGAGCCTATAGATCTTATTGTTCTCCACTTTTATAGCTTCGACCTTTACTTTAGCATTATTAGCATTTTCAGTATCATTAAAAAAATAATTGATACTTGTAGAAGGGTTCGAAGTTATAGAGTTTATTTTAAGATCGTGAATATCCTTGCTCGATAATTCCTGCCATTGAAACTGATCTATTTTTAGCTGATTGTCCGTTTTTATGTTTACGTTAACAAAAATAGAGTTGCCATCTGCATGATAACTCTGATTCGTAAAAAAAGGGTAGGTTATTTTCTCGGTACCATAGTCCATTACTTTTGTACCTTCCCAATTCAGATTAATTTTTTGAGCAAGTCCAAGAACAGATATAAAAAAGAAAACGAATGTATAAAATTTGAATTTCATCAATGTTATTTATTAAGATTACAAAATAAACGATTTTTTTAAAAAAATGGTATATAATAAAATTAATTTAATTGCGTTCTATCAAAAAAAGGGAAACAATATTTGATTAATTAAAGAATTTCCTTTTTCTTTGTACTTTGAAAATTTCTATAGCAGATTATGAAAAAAATAAGGTTGTTTTCGATCATTACTTTAAGTTCAACGCTACTTTTAGTAAGTTGTGGAGGCGGAGGGAACTCGAAGAAAGGTGGTGGTACTAAAGGTTTTGTCAGCAAAACCGGATGGAAGCCCAACGAAAAAGACGGGTGGTTCTTCTCGGGTAAACAGCAAAAGCCTAAAGCTTGGCCAGGAATGGTTTATGTAGAGGGTGGAACTTTTACGATGGGGCTTGTGGAAGACAATGTAATGCATGATTGGAATAATACACCAAGAAGAATGCAGGTAAGTTCTTTCTTCATTGGAGATACAGAAATTACCAATTCAGAATATAGAGAATACACCACTTGGCTTAAGTTTGTTTTTCCTTCTTCTGATCCTAGCTTCAAACATATATATACAGGGGCTTTGCCAGATACTTTAGTTTGGAATAACAAGTTATCTCGTAATGATTACGCAGAGACTTATTTCAGATCTCCAGAATATGATTATTATCCGGTTGTAGGTGTTTCTTGGTTACAGGCAACAAAATATTGTGACTGGTTGACTGATAGAGCGAATGAAAAAGCGTTGATGAGACAGGGTGTAATATCGAAAGATGTTTATACTGCTGACAAAGCTGCAACTGCTGGTGCGACTTTCAATATGGACAAATTCAAATCCAATGATGCGGAAATGGATGCTTATATTGATAAGAAAAAACTACAGCAAAGAAGCGGAATCAAAACGACTAACGAAAAAATTGCTGCTGCTAACAGAAATGCTGCATCAGGCGTGGTTGAAAAATTCAGACTTCCTACAGAGGTTGAATGGGAATTTGCCGCTTTGGGACTTCAGAAAGAAAGAGAGTATAACAATTACTTAGGTAAGAATACTCAAATGGATAAAATTAAAGGTAAAAAAGGTAAAAACCGCGGGATGTACCTGGAAAACTTTAAACAAGGTAGAGGTGATTACTCTGGTGTTGCTGGTTGGAAAAACGATGGATCTCCTACCACTGCAGACGTGAAACAATATCCTTCTAATGATCTTGGAATCTACGGAATGTATGGTAACGTTGCAGAATGGGTTGCTGATATCTACAGACCAATGATTGATGAGGAATTTAGTGACTTCAACTATTTCAGAGGAAACGTAGTGGTTCAAGCTGTTAAAAATGAGGATGGATCTTACAAAAAAGTGGGTAATATGGAAATCAAGTATGATACATTAGCAGATGGTCGTTTGGTTTACAAAGGATTACCTGGAGAATTTGAAAGAAAAGTGGTTGAGGATAATAGAAACTACAGAGATGGTGATTATCAATCTTCATTAGATGCTGGTGGCACGCCTCCAAGTGATAGTTCAGAGTATAACATGTACAACTCTGTTAAACCAACTTTCATTGTTAACAAAAATGGAAGTGTAGTTCTACAAAAAGATAAAAACAAAGCAACTTCTCAAATCAATGACTACAGTAGGGTTGTAAAAGGAGGTTCTTGGTTAGATTCTGCATACTGGTTGGATCCGGGACAAAGAAGATTTAAAAATCAAATGAAAGGATATGGCTGGGTTGGTTTCCGTGTAGCACAAGATGCTAAAAACTCCAAAACTGGACGTACAAAAAGATAATATCAAAATATAGATATGTAAAAAACAGCAGAATTTTCTGCTGTTTTTTGTTTTTATATAGAAGCATTTTAATATTTTTGAGCTATGAATATCAGCGAGTTTTACCCTATTTTCTTGCAAAGCAAGAATGTTGTCATAGATAGTAGAAAGATAGAGAATGAGAGCATTTTCTTTGCCTTTTCTGGAGAAAGTTATAATGCGGCGGAGAAATCCACAGAAGCAATTGAAAAAGGAGCTTTGGCCGTTATTGTAGAAGATGAGAAGTATTATGATGCCAAAAATAATATCTTTTACGTTTCTTCTACTTTAGAATTTTTACAGAATTTAGCTATTTATCATAGAGAGCAATTAGATATTCCTTTCATTGGATTAACGGGAAGTAATGGTAAAACTACAACCAAAGAATTAATCAGTAATGTTTTAGCTGAGAAATTTAAAGTTCAGTACACTTTCGGTAATCTTAATAATCATATTGGAGTTCCTTTGACGATTCTTTCAATCAGACAAAAACACGAGATTGCTGTCATAGAAATGGGAGCCAATCATCAGAAAGAAATTGAATTCCTTTGTAAAATTGCTAAACCAAATATCGGTTATATCACCAATTTTGGAAAAGCTCATCTTGAAGGTTTTGGTGGCTACGAAGGCGTAATCAAGGGAAAATCGGAACTTTACGATTATCTGAAAAATCATCATCAAAATATTCTGGTTAATCAGAATGATGTGATTCAGGAAGAGAAGACGGTTGATTATTCATCGAAAATTACTTTTGGAAAGTCAGACTCAGATTATTACTTTTTGCCGGTTTATAAAGACCATTTTGTAGGATTAGATTATCAGGGAACTGAGATTTTTTCTAATCTTACAGGCAAATATAATTATGATAATATCTCTGCGGCTGTTGCTTTAGGGTTACATTTTGGACTCAATATTTCTGAAATTAAGAAAGCGATAGAAAATTATGTTCCTTCCAATATGCGTTCGCAAATCCAAAAAAAAGGTAATAAAACCTTAGTTTTGGATACCTATAATGCCAATCCGAGCAGTATGCAGGTTTCTTTAGAAAATTTCAAAACTTTCGAAGGAACTAAGACGATTATCATTGGCGATATGTTGGAACTTGGAGAAGAAAGTTTGAAGGAACATCAGGCCATTTTAGATTTTGCACAATCTTGTAGATTTGATGAAATAATTACTGTTGGCCCGAATTTCAAATTGGTTAATCATTCAGATAATGCTTTTGAGAATACTTCAGAACTGATTGAAAAATTAAAAGCTGATCCAATCAAGAATGAAAATGTTTTATTAAAAGCCTCGCGAGGAATTGCACTCGAAAAAATAATCGATTATATATAAAAGAAAAACCTCAGATTATTGAGGTTTTTTATTTTTGAAATCATTCAGAATCAATTTAATATTTTGAAATGTTGAAGGTAGAATTTGCGATTCGATTTCTTCTTCATTTTTCCAGCCAACTTCATTAATGCCTTCTTCTATTTGTGGCTTCGGCGTTTCATTTCCGGAGTAAAACATCTCAAACCAATAAGTGGTTTTAAGGATTTTCTTGCCGTCTCTTTCCGTATAAATGTGATAAGTAGAATTAATAAAATCCTTCAGTTCAAGATTGAAAATGCCGCATTCTTCTTCTACTTCACGGACGGCAGCTACTTCTCTGGATTCGCCTTTTTCGATTTTACCTTTGGGCAAATCCCATTTTCCTAATCTGTGGATAAAAAGGATTTTATCTTCCGGATTGATGACAACGCCACCGGCAGCTTCTATATTTTTGAAATAATTTCTGAAATCAGTCCATAGTTCCTCTACATCTTTATGATAAATATTAAGACCTTGCGAAGCTGTATTTTCTAACAAATCAATAGCAAAGTCGAAACTATGCGACCCATCGTAATTCAGTATTTTAGGACTATTTTGAGGTTCAGAACTCAAAATTAATCTTTTCTCATTGATAAAAACTTTATACATTTGTAAGGCTATTAATATTAATACAAAAATATAAAAATGAATTTAGAAGGACGAAAAATTATTGTAAATAAATCTTCATCAGAATTGGCAGGAATGCTTAAAAATCCTGAGGATTACAAAGATTTGATGCCAGAAGGTCTGCAAAGTTTCGAAGCTAGAGAAGATGGTTTCAAATTTGGGTTGAAGGGAATGCCGGAAATTGCTTTGAAAATTGATAATGTTTCTGATAAAGAAGTAGTTCTGAAATCTGCAAGCTCTAGTCTAGATTTTGCATTGACAGGCGCAATGAATCCTCTTAATGAAAATCAAACAGAAGTACAGCTGTTATTCGAAGGAAAATTCAATCCGTTTATCAAAATGATGGTAGAAAAACCACTTCAGAATTTCATCAATTCTTTGACAGATAAAATCGAGCAACTTTAATTTAGCAAATCAAACCGGAAGAATGGTCGTACAAACTTCCTGTTGCTGATGACAAAACATTATTGAGATTCTGTAATCTCAAAACACCCATAAAAGCAAAAATCAAAGCTTCTTTATATTCAATAATTTCTTTTTTTGGAATTTGGATTTCGGTTTTGGTCTTTGCTTTTATCTTTTCAATAAGATAATTGTTGTAAGTTCCACCGCCGGTTATCAAGACGTTTTTTATCTCAAATTCATCCAAAACTTTAGCAATTTGAACTGCAGAATGTTCTGTGAAAGTTGCCAGAAGATTTTCGGGTTTTTGTGTTTTTATCAATGGTAAAACTTGTTCTTTAATCCACTCTGTTCCCAAAGATTTTGGTGCTTTTTCCTCATAGAATTTAAGTTGATTTAATTGTTCAAGAAGTTCGTAATCAATCATTCCGGATTTAGCCAAATCTCCATTTTCATCATATTTCTTTCCAAGTTTCAACGCCAAATCATTCAGAATAATGTTGACGGGACAAATATCAAAAGCCAAACGTTTTCCATTTCGTTTCAAAGAAATATTAGAAAATCCACCAAGATTAAGGCAGGCATCAAATTCCGAAAACAACAGTTCGTCACCAATTGGAACCAAAGGCGCTCCATTTCCTCCCAGAATTACATCCTGACTTCGGAAATCGAAGATAACGGTTTTATTGGTTTTTGATTTAATTGCTCTTCCGTCTCCGATTTGTAACGTGAATCTATTTTTTGGTTGATGAAAAACCGTGTGACCGTGAGAGGCAATCAAATCAAGATTGATAATTTTATTTTTTGAAATGAATTCTGAAGTTTTTTCTCCAAGATAAAATCCATAATCAGAATTCAATTTTAGAAGTTCCTCACTGGATAGATTTACTGCATTCCGTAAAGATTGTTCCCAATCAGACGAATAGGGAAGTGTTTCACAATTCAGAATCCCGAAATTCCAAATAGAATTGGTTTGAGTGAATTTTGCATAACAAATATCCAATCCATCAAGACTAGTTCCAGACATCAAACCAATAGCATGAAAACTTGACATCATCAAAAACTATTTGCTGGTTGCAGGTAAATTCGAAGAAGTGAAACTTCCGGAATTGTTGAAAAAAGTGTATTCTGAAAAGTCGTCTTTAGCGACCATTCCATGCGCGCCAACAAGGATGTTTCCGTCTTTATCCGAAACAAAAACAGTGTCTTTGGTGTACATTTTATGCTCGTTTTGATCCCAGTTAATGGTTTCTGTTACAAAAGTCTGGCCTTCGGTTGTGATAATTTTCACTCGTCCTTTTGCGAAGTAGAAATTCTTTTTGATGTCGTTTCTAGCATATTTTGCCCAAATTTTACCAGGCTCTTTTGATTTTTTATCAAAAAATTCCAGATAAATTCCTTTTTTAGCTTCTACATAAGGCGAGTCTATCAACTCATACTTTTCGATCAAAGGCGCACGGAAGTTAACTTTAACCTGCCCAGAATCTTTTTGAATAATGTTACCATTGTAGATAACCTGGGATGCAAAATTGGTCTTTTTCTTTTCGTTACTAACTTTCGCAATATCTTCTTCGCAGGACTGAATAAGAAAAAACATCAGCAACAAAATGAATCGTTGTGATGTTTTTAGTTTAAATATTTTTGAATAATAATCCTTCATAGATTATCAGTGTACTTTCATTAGTTGTATAGGCGCTTCGCAAACCACTTGTCAGCAAAGTTGATCCCAATCCTCAAATTTATGAAATTTTGTCGAATTAAATTGTTATCCAAGGTTCCTCTTTTTCCAAGTTCAATTCCAAGATCGATGCTGTTCATACGGTTGATTGTACTTTTCTCAAATGGAAGTGTAACACCTGCAGTGATTGCATATTTGTTGATGTTAGTTCCATTCAACTGTAAACCTCCTTTTTCATAATAAGCACCGTAACGGTAAATAACTCTTGAGAAGTAAGAACGGAAGTTGTTGTAGTTCGGCAAATACCATCCTCCGACAGAGTATCTGTAAGAATCCTGATAGAAAATTGGTGAGCCTAGGAAGTTGATGCTTTCACCTTTTTTGTAGTCTAGCTGTGCACTCAAAAACCATTTGGTGTCTTTACCATAACCTAAACCAAGAGAAGCTTCTTGTGGAAGAAATTTCTTGTCATAATTAACTTGCTCATCTATGATTGTTTCCCCACCTTTAGTTTCACCAATTAAGTAATAATAGGTACTGTTAGTGTAAGTGTTTTTCAAGGTTCCACTGTTACCAATCGTATAAGTTGCACCAACAGTCAGTTTATGATTGTTTTCCAGTTTTTTCTGATAAGTTGTTCCCAATGTAAAATTGAACGCACTTACTCTATAACTGTTAGAATATCCACTGATTAATTCTGCTCCGGTAAAAGCAGATTCCTCAATATCATACAACTTTCCGAAATAGAAATTAGATCTAAGACCTAAAGCAAATTCTGGGTTGATTTGATAAGAAAGTGCTGCCTGAACAGTATTCAAAGAACCTTCACCGTGGAAATTAGTCACTTGTGTTACTTGACTATCCTGTAAAGCTTGGCTTTTTACAATATCATAACTTTTAGAGCTGTATGGCTGGAAACCCATCCCGAATTTCACTTTTCTGGAAATAGGAAAAGCTATCGATATATTGGATAGATATGTCGAATGTTTATCTGATTTTATATTATTAAAGTCAGATCTGTAATAATTATTTTCGTTTGTGCCTTCTACTTTCAAAGTGGTAAGTTCCAAGTTGGTATTCGCAGCTGGATTTCGGAAATTAAAATTATTATTAAAGTCCCAAATGTAAGCCGTGGAAATACCTCCCATTGAACTAATATCGACTGTGTTATCATATTTTACATCTCCAATTCCATAAGCTCCGTATGGCGAATTACCAATACTTTGAGCGTTCAGGAAATATCCTGCCACCAATGATGATAAAACAAAAATTCTCTTCATCCTTTAAAATTTCAATGCGCAAATATCTTAATTAATAATGAATTGCAAAAATATATTTGGGTTAAAGTTTGTTAAGTACCTTCGATAGATTAATGTTATTTTCCGATAGTTGATAAAGATTGTTAGATTACCTCATTTTTTAACAAATTCACCGAAAAACTTCTGCCATCTGCCATCCGACTTCTAACGAAAATATTATCTTTGCGAGTATGAAATGGGAACAGATTATTGGTCAGCAATCCATCAAAAATCTTTTACAGGATAGTATTCAGGATTCTAGAGTAGGGCACGCGCAGCTTTTCGTAGGAGAAGAAGGTTTTGGTGTTTTACCTTTGGCTTTGGCGATGGCTCAGGAGATTTTTGAAAAAGAAAATCCTGCATCTGTTCATAAGGTCGAGAATCTCAATCATCTTGATTTGCATTTCAGTTTTCCGGTTTTTTCTGAGAAGAATGTTTCGCTGAGTAAACGTTTTTTCGACAATTTCAGAGAGATGGTTCTGGAAAACCCTTATTCATCGTTTGATGATTGGACGAGTTTCCTGGAATCTGAGAATAAACAATTTTTCATTTCTGCAGATGAAGCCGAAGATATCGGACAAAGATTCAATCTGAAAAGTTTTGAAGGTGGAAGCAAAATTCTTATCGTTTGGCGAGCTGACAAAATGAACGATGCGGCAGCCAACAAAATCCTGAAGTTTCTGGAAGAACCTCCTAAAAATACATTCATTATTCTTTGTGCGCCAAGTACCAATGATATTTTACCAACCATTTTATCAAGATGTCAGATTGTCAATGTTCCGAGAATTAATGATGAAGATATTTTAGACCAGCTTCAAAACCATAATTCGGCAAAAGAAATTGCTTATCAGGCTCAGGGCGATTGGAATTTGGCTAAATCATTATCAGAAAATAACGAAGGTGCTTCGGAATTCGAGACTTTATTTATCCAATGGGTTCGGAATGCATTTCAGGCTAAAAAGAAACCCGAAGTTCTCCGTGAAATCGTAAAATGGGCGCGACAAATCTCCGAGTGGAATCGTGAAAAACAAATGAAATTCCTCAATTATTGTATTGAGATTTTTCGTCTGGCGATGCTTCAAAATTATGGAAATGATAATCTTGTTTATAAGAAATTGAGTGAAGGTAATTTCAACTGGCAATCTTTTTCCAAGTTCATTCACGGTGCTAATATTGTTTCTATTGTTGAGGAAATCACAGACGCCTCTTACCACATTTCCAGAAACGCCAATTCCAAAATTGTGTTGACCGATATGGGAATCAAATTGACCAGATATATTCATAAAGCTTCAAATTAGTTTTAGATTTTAAATCTGACTGTTACTTCTTAGTTTATTGTTGAATTTTAAAAATATTCTGAACACAATGAAAAAAATATTATTTCTATCCGTTATTCTATTATTGGTGAATTCTTGCAATGGACAAGAGAAAAAAGAAGTCGAAAATAGGGTTAAAGTTAATACCGTAAAGACTAAAAAGAAGCAGACAATTCAGGTTGATAAAATTGCACTCAACACAAGTGTAGATACAATCCTGAAAGGTTTTAATCTGGACAAAAATGACAATTATTCAACGACAGTCAATCTGAATCTGGATTATGAAGAATTCTGGTTTTCGCCGGATAATGATTTTAAGTTTAACGATTTGAATATCGGAAAAATCACAAATTTGGTCGTCTTTTACATGAAAAAGGACAATAATGCCTTTGTTTACGAATTGGAATTGGAAAACAACAATAACTGTGAATCGTTGATAGCCGAGTTCAATAAAAAATTCGGCAAACAAACCTTTTATAAAAAACGTGAAAACACCAAAAAAAATCCACTCTTTTTAGATGAAAACGGCGAATATGAAACCGACCATATTACGGAAGAGGCGATGAAATGGAAGGATGACAAAAATAACGCGACTTATTTTGTCATTTACAAAAATAATCTGGATACCAAAGAAAATAAAATATTTGTAAGTGTCATCAGCAATAGCAGTAAGAAGTTTGCAGAGTGGATAGATTACAGAAGTCTGGATATGGTTTTTCCAGAATAATTAAATTGCTATTTTTTTGATTTTCTCATCTTGTAGTTGATTAGGTTCTCAATCTACAAAACACTGTTATTAAATATTTCTCGTACTTCATTAAGTATAATTTGATTTTTCCAGTAGGCATTTATTTACAATGTCTATAATTCCTTAATAAAAAATTAATCAAACAAATGTTTGATTGAATGTGTTTTTGATTTAACTTTGCGCCGTTAAAAATCAATTATGCCAACAAAAGAAGAACATATTATGATGGTTGCGGAGAAACTCTTTGCTGCCAATGGCTATAATGGGACTTCGGTGAGAGATATTGCGACCAAAGCAAAGGTCAATGTGTCTATGATTTCCTATTATTTCGGTTCAAAGGAAAACTTGATGGAGGAGCTTTTCAAATGGAGAATGGAAGAAGGACTAAACTTTGCGAAGAATATTTTAGAAAATAATGAACTGAACGAAATTCAAAAAATTGATGCTTTTATAGATAATTTCGTAAACCGAGTTCAGAGATTGAGAGATTTCTTTTTGCTTGTTCATACGCAACAAGTTATCAGTCAGAATAAAAATATTCAGAATTTTCTTAGAGCATCCAAAATCAATTATATAGAAATCAATCAAAAGATTATAGAACAAGGTCTGGAAAAAGGAATTTTTACTAAAAAACCATCTTATCATCTTTTACAATGTACCATTTCGGGAACGATTTTCAATGCAATGCATGGCACTAAAATGTATAAGGAATATCTAAAAAAACATAATTCAGATTTCGACGAGAAACTATATGAAAATCAATATTTCCAGGAAGCATCTGACCACGTGAAAACAATTGTAAGAGCGCTGGTTGGTTACCAAGGATAATCATTACACACAACTATAACAATAATTACTAAAGTGAATAAATTTTTTGCAACAGTATTCTTAATAATGACTTTCTCTTCCATTTCCGCGCAGGAAAAAAGAGTGTTGAGTCTGGAAGAAGCTGTGAAATTGGGAATAGCAAATAGCAAAAATCTAAAAATAGATCAAGCTAAAATAGAAGAATCTACAGCCAATCTTTTGGCAGCGAAAAACAGGCAGTTACCGGAACTGACGGTTTCGGGAAGTTATTTGTATTTGCCTTTGGAACCGAATGTAGATCTGAAAATTCCAGGAATGTCCGGAGGCGGACCAAAAGTGAGCAATGTTCTTTATGGCTCAGCAAATCTATCGGTTCCAATCTACTTGGGAGGAAGAATCAAATACGGAATCAAATCTGCAGAATATCTTGTAGAAGCTTCTAAACTAACATCTGAAAACGACAAGAACGCGATTGCTTACAACATTTCTCAGGCTTACAATAACCTTTTCAAGGCGAATGAAGTGGTGAAATTGCTGAAAGAGAATTTGGCATCTTCACAGAAAAGAGATCAATCCTTCATCAAATTAGAAAACAACGGCGTCATCGCAAGAAATGACCGTTTGAAAGCGCAACTTCAGACTTCTAACATCGAATTACAGTTGATGGAAGCGGAGAACAATTACAGCATTGCCAACATCAATATGGATTTACTTCTTGGACTTCCTGACAATACAGAAATCGAAGTTGATTCTAATTATATAGGAGAAGATGACCTTGCAAAACCGGATGATTATTATCTGAATTTGGCCAGAGAAAGCAGAAATGATTTGAAAGCTTTGGATTATCAAAGAAAAGCAGCAGCACTTGGAACCAAATCTGCAAAAGCAGAAAACCTTCCTTCATTAGCCTTCACAGGTGGTTACGTTGCAGCCGATATTCCGAAACTTTTAACGATTACAAATGCTGTGAATGTAGGAGTTGGAATTCAATATAATCTTTCTAATATCTGGAAAAAGAATTCAAGTTTGATGCAATCTAAAGCTAGAGAACAGGAATTGGCAGCAAACAATGATTTGTTAAATGACAATGTGACTTTGGAAGTAAAACGTGATTATCAGAATGACCTCTATGCGCACAAGAAAATCGATGTTTATCAAAGAGCATTAGAGCAAGCGGAAGAAAATTATAGAATTACACTTAATAAATATAACAACGGTCTGGAAACCATTACCAACCTTCTGGATGCTGACACGGCAAGAATCACAGCGAACGTGAATGTGGTTACCTCTAAAGCAGACGCCGCACTAGCTCACAAAAAATTATTACAAACTACAGGAATTATTAATCAATAATAATCGATTAATGATAAAAAGAACTTTAAACTTAGAACAAAAAACTTTAAACAAATAAAATGGCACAAGACAATATAAAATTCGAACAAGGAGAAATCCCTGCAAAAAAGAAAAAAAGCCCTGTATTCTACGTTATCGTTGCGGTTGCAGTTTTGGGAGCAGCTTTCTTTGGTGTTAGAGAATACCAATACAGTCAGGCTCACGAAGAAACGGACGATGCACAAATCGCAGCAGACGTAAGTCCAGTAATTTCTAAAATATCAGGCTACGTTGCAGAAGTAAAAGTTAAGGACAATCAGTTCGTGAAAAAAGGAGATACGCTTGTTGTTCTTGATAACAGAGACCAGAAAATGGCTTTGGAACAGGCAGAAGCAGCTTTAGGAACGGCTCAAAGCAATGTAGCATCCGCTCAGGCTGGTTCGGAAGCAGCAAAAACAGGAATCGGTAATTCCAGAGCGGCAGTTCAAACGGCTAATGCACAAATAGAAGCAGCAAAAGTGAATGTCTGGAGAACAGAGCAGGATATGAAGAGATATTCGGAATTGGTAAAAGACCACACCATTACGCAGCAACAATATGAGCAGGCATCTGCAGCTTATCAAACCGCTCAGAAACAACTTCAGGTTTTGATTGACCAAAAGAATCAGGCTAATGTTCAGACCGGAGTTGTTACATCTCAATCTAATGCAACCTATCAAAATGTCGGTATCGCCAATTCTCAATTAAAACAAAGACAAGTGGATGTAGATAATGCAAAACTGAATCTTTCTTACACGGTGATTACAGCTAAAGAAAATGGTTATGTTTCTAAAATTCCTGTTCAGGTAGGGCAGTTTATCCAAGCCGGTTCACAATTGTTCAGTGTAGTTTTGAGCAACCAAAAATGGGTTGTAGCGAATTATAAAGAAACTCAGGTTGAGAAAATGGTGGAAGGTCAGAAAGTAGAAATCGAAATCGATGCTTATCCTGACCAAAAATTCCAGGGAACAATCAGTTCATTCTCTCCGGCAACGGGTTCTGCATTTGCATTGCTTCCTCCGGATAATGCGAGTGGTAACTTCGTAAAAGTCGTTCAGAGACTTCCTGTTAAAATTACTTTCGACAATCTTAACGAAGATATTATGAAAAAACTACGTGTTGGGATGAATGTTCAAACTGTTGTTTCCTTGAAATAATTAACCTACCAATTTTATCGCAAAGTCGCTCAGTAGATTTATTAATAATTAGAAAAGCTGCAAATCAGAATCGAAGATTTTTTTTTAGCTTTTTATACACTGATATTAACAAACTTGCGCCTTTGCGTTGAAGAAATACATTAAAAAATGCAAGACGATTCATTAGTAGAATACGGATTTCGCAGAACCATTATTACCATCACGGCGATTATGTGTGCGCTTCTTGAGATTGTGGACTCCACCATCGTGAATGTGGCACTTAACGAGATGAAGGGTAACCTTGGTGCAACACTTTCTGAAGTAGGTTGGGTAATCACGGCTTATGCCATTGGTAACGTGATTATCGTTCCAATGACGAGTTGGCTTTCCCAACAGTTCGGGCGTAGAAATTACTTTGCGGTATCCATTATCATATTCACGATTTTTTCTTTTCTCTGTGGTAATGCGACCAATATTTGGGAACTGGTATTTTTCCGTTTGTGTCAAGGGATTGGTGGTGGAGCACTTTTGGTAACTTCACAAACCATTATCACCGAATCTTATCCTGTTGAAAAAAGAAGTATGGCTCAGGCTATCTACGGATTGGGCGTGATTATCGGGCCAACGCTTGGTCCGCCATTAGGAGGTTATATTGTTGACAATTACAGCTGGCCTTATATCTTTTATATCAATATTCCTTTGGGAATTATTGCAACGTTATTAACATTACAATTTGTGAAAAGTCCGCGATATTCTGAGAAGCGTTCGGCTTCCGATGTCGATTGGATTGGGATTGGATTATTAGCAGCGTTTGTGGGTTCTTTACAATACATTTTGGAAAGAGGCCACGAGGACGATTGGTTTGCCAGTAAAGCCATTGTAGTATTGACGATTACTGCTGTTGTAGGATTCATATTATTTATTTGGCGAGAACTCACCTTCAAGTATCCGATTGTGGAACTTCGTGTTCTCAAGAACGGAAATCTTAGAATTGGAACCGTGATGTCATTCATTTTAGGATTCGGTTTATATGGTTCAACGTTTATCGTTCCGCTTTATACACAAAGTATTTTGGGATGGACGGCATTACAATCCGGAGCATTAATGATTCCTGCTGCATTGACGACCGCTTTTATGATGCCGATCATAGGTCAATTGTTAACCAGAGGTGCCAAGCAGCAGATATTGGTAGCATTAGGCTTATTCATCTTCTTCGTTTACAGTTTTTGGGGATATAAAATCCTGACGCCAGACACCGGAAAAGATGCCTTCTTCTGGATGCTGATTGTAAGAGGAATGGGATTAGGTCTACTATTCATCCCGATTACATCGTTATCGCTGAGTACGCTCAAAGGCCCCGAGATTGGGCAAGGTGCTGCTTTTACAGGGATGATGCGACAGTTAGGCGGTTCATTCGGGATTGCAGCAATTACAACTTTCATTGCCAACAAGAGTGAATTGTACAGAAGCAATTTGGTGTCGCACCTGGATGTCAACGATTTTGATGTTCAACAGAGGGTTGCAGCACTCAAAGCCAGCTTCATCGCCAAAGGTTACACACCAGACAGAGCGCTGAATGCCGCTTATCAAATGCTGGACTTCTCGGTGACCAAACAGGCAACAGTATTATCTTATATGGATGTTTTCCTTTACTTGGGATTGATGTTTTTGATATGTATTCCCTTTGTGCTCTTCGTAAGAGAACGAAAAGGCAAAGGCGAGAAAATCGACCTGAGCGCTGCTCATTAATTTATTTTTTTAGTTATTTGTTAGAAACTCAGAATCTTGATTGGTTCTGAGTTTTTTTTGGCATTGATTTTAATGGTAGTTGAATTATCAATCCATTCAAAATCAAAGTTATGATGCCATTACTATCCCAAATATTGCACCTATTCATCATTGCGATTCCCGTTGCCTGCATCGCTTGGACAGTAACCCATGAGGAGATTTTCCGAGAACCAAGAGAATATTGCCAAAAAATCTGTGGTAGTACAGAATCTATTACGAAGCGGAAATTCTTCTATCTTTTCACCTGCGAATATTGTTTCAGCCATTACATCAGTATTATATTTCTGGTAATTACGCAATTCCAGTTGTTGTACGATGATTGGCGCGGTTATCTGTTAGCATTTTTTTCCTTGGTATGGATTGCCAACTGGTATATGAGCCTGTTTGGATATCTAAGACAAAGCCTGAAAGTCGAAAAAATAGAGGCTAAGATGAAAGATGAGAATCTCAAAGAAATGACTGGTGATAAATAAACTTTCAGACAAAGGATCTTTGCCCGTCCGAGTAAAGAGTTTTTGTTCGCTCGGGTAAAGGTGTTTTGCTCGCTCGAATAAAGATGTTTTGTCCGCCTGGCTAAAGATATTCCCTCAAAATGTCTTAAACCCTCAAGCGCTACAACCAAATCAAATCCATTTGAGTTTTGAAGCCAATGTACAAGCTTCGGTAGTATTAGAAACCCGCATCTTTTCAAGGATATTTTGTCTGTGTCGATTCACCGTATTAATGCTGATAAAGAGAACATCCGCAATTTCCTTACTCTTTTTTCCGGACTGAATCATCTTCAGAATTTCCTTTTCACGAGCAGAGAGAAAATTAGAATTCTCAACTTCGGTCTGCTGAATAATGCTGCCGTCTGTAGTGTTGATGATCATTCCTGTATAATCTGAGGAAGGCAGAAAATCGAAATGATAAAGACAAAGTGCTAGTTCCACATTGTTATGAAGGTCGTCCGAGAAATAAAACATCTTATGGATCAAAGATTTTGGACTGTCTGATAATCTCAGTTTGCTAATCACACAAAAATCTTTTCTTTTTTCAAACGGCACCGTTTTGATAAACTGAAAGAATTGAAGCTCCAGAATATGCTTCTGCAAAACATCATCTGGTTCCAAAATATTAAACAATTCATCTTCCCAGATACTTTCGATTTCAAGATTATTTTTATTCTGAAATATATTTAATTCGTCTGCAATCTTTCCGGAATAGACATAGCTTTTGTTATTTTTGAGGTCGCTGAGAATTGCGATTCCATTTTCCAGTTCCACAAAGTTCTGAGCTATTAACTGGCATTGATCCAGCTGCAATTGTTCTGCTTCGTAAACAAAATCCTGTTGCAACAATTGCTCATTCAAATCAGACTGAATATTCTTCATCAATAATTATTTAATCTCTCGCGCTTTTTGAAGTGTCTCTTCGATATTTTGTGTCAAAATTTCAGGAACGTAATTTTCTCTTGGTATTCCGCCAATATGATATAATCTTTCTGTCGGAAACTGAAATCCTATTTTGGTTTCTGTCATTTGAAAGTTGGAGATAGCACCAAGTAAACCAGCCATTTTAGTTCCGATAATTTTGGCTCTTTTCATTCCATCAAAACCAATTGCCATTCCTTCGCCCATACTTCCTGTCCAGTGTCCTACCAGAATATACACGTTTCCACTATAAATTGTTTTGCGTGGTGTCACATATTCTACCCAATGTCTTTTCGTTTCGAATTCTTTTTCATCGAACTCGTGAACCTGAAAAGGTAAAACTTGGCTTGTGAATCTTCCCATTATTGCTCGTGCAACAGTAGAATTACCACCATTAGGGGTTTCCGTTAAATCAATAATCAGATTTTTAGATTGAAAAAAGTTGTCTAATGTTTTATCAAATTCTGTAATGAGATTACTATTTCCTAAAGAATTATTGATTTTGATATAGGCAGTAGTTTCATTCAGAGCTTTGCTGAATAGTAGTTCATTACTGTTTCCATAGGTAATGGGAAAAAATGTTTTCGATTTTCCGTTTTCGGTAACAGCGATCTCCCTTTTCGCATCGTGAGTTCCCGCAAACAACATATCAATGGCGTATTGATACATTTTTTGATTATACTGATTTGTGAATTTTGGTAAGAACTTTTTTAACTGTTCATCAATAGTTTTTCCGTTGAAAGTATTAACTTCCATTCCGATTTTTAAACCTGCCAAATCAGCCCCAAAACCTTTTCTTAAATCCTTAATAATATATTTATTTCCGACTTTCTCTATATACAAATCCAATCCAGAAGGAACTAATCTGTTGGAAGTTGTGAGATTGGTATTAAGAGATGAATGTCCATTATACAATTCATTCAAAACCTTTTCAAGAAATGCGATGAATTCGCTGTCATTAGAAATTTTGGCAGATTGAGGTTCATAAATTTCCTTGACTTTTTTCCAGTCAATATTTTGCTGGTCCAGATAAGCGTAATTCTCATTGATTTCAGACCAAAATTCATTAAAATCTTTTTGATATTTGGTTTGTGCAAAGGTACAGTTGCTTATAAGAAACACTACAACTGTGAAAATGAATTTGAAAATTCCGTTGAATGAGTTCATTAGTTATTTTATTTGAATACAAAAATGGTTATTTATCAGTATTGATAATTCAGGCTAATGAATATAAATTTGCGCTGTTAATATGTCAAAAATACAATGAATAATCTGAACGAAAAAGAGAAAATGCTCTCCGGCGAATTATATGATGCGAATGATGCAGCATTGGTAGAGGAAAGACAGAGAAGCAAGGATTTGTGTTTCCGTTACAATCAGACTCAGCCTTCCAAAATGAAGGAGCGAAAAGGTATTATCAAAACGCTATTCGGCAAAACAGAGAAAATGTTCCTGATAGAGCAGCCTTTTTATTGTGATTATGGATACAACATAGAAATCGGTGAAAACTTCTATACCAATGTCAATGTCGTGATTCTCGATTGTGCCAAGGTCACTTTCGGTGACAATGTGTTCATTGCACCCAACTGTGGATTCTATACTGTGAATCATCCTCTTGATGTAGAAACCAGAAACAAAGGTTTGGAATATGCAAAACCTATCACCGTCGGAAATAACGTTTGGATTGGCGCTGGGTGTAGTATTCTTCCTGGCGTTACTATCGGCGATAATGTCGTCATTGGCGCAGGAAGCGTCGTAGTAAAAGATATTCCTTCAAATGTCTTAGCTGTGGGAAATCCTTGTAAAGTCATTAAAGAAATATAATTAAACTATGAAAAATATATTCGTTACTACTACATTATTCTTCTCATTTTTTGGAGGAATGAAAGCACAATCTCTGGAAAAAATGACCTGGTTCAATGAGCCTTCGCAATGGGAAATCAAAGACAAAAAACTCACAATGGCCGTCACACCACAAAGCGATTATTGGAGAATTTCGCATTATGGTTTCACTGTTGATGATGCACCTTTTTATTACTCCACTTATGGTGGAGAATTTGAAACCAAAGTCAAAATTACAGGTGATTACAAAGCCCGTTTTGACCAGATGGGACTGATGCTCAGAATTGATGAGCAAAATTATATCAAAGCAGGCGTAGAATTCGTGGATGGAAAGTTCAATCTAAGTACTGTTGTGACTCACAAAACCAGTGATTGGAGTGTGATTGTTCTCGAGAAAACGCCGCCATTTGTATGGATAAAAGCAGTGAGAAGATTGGATGCTGTGGAGATTTTCTATTCATTCGATGATAAAGATTATGTAATGATGCGAAATGCTTATTTGCAAGACAACACACCAGTCCAAGTCGGTTTTATGGCAGCAAGTCCAGACGGAAACGGTTTCAAAGCGACTTTCGAAAACTTCTCTGTAAAACATTTACCAGACCAGCGAAGATTGGAATGGTTGAAGAAAAATCAGAATTGATTTATAATATTTATTAGTTAAAGTAAAAAGGTGTTTAGAGAATTCTGAATGCCTTTTTTAATATGGCTTCGTAATCTGATGACTTGGCAAATATGCTTCGAGCTTTATGAATTTTTTTTTGTCTAAAGATTAAAATTGATAAGCATTGATTTTATCATCATTCATCAATTGTTGAATAAGCGCTTCGTGATTTGTGTTTTTCCCAGTCAGCTTCCAAGTGGTGGCAAGGCTTCCCGTAGTAAATTGCTGTTTGATAATGAGGAACTTCAAATGGTGATTTTTAAACATCGCTTCACAATATTGAAAATCATCCTTTGAACTTGTTACAATACGATATTCCCTAATTTTATGCTGATTGTCAATGTAATCTTGAAGATAAGTCAAGAGGCTGAGAATAAATAAAACCAGAACAGTTCCCAAAAGAGCTAGAGCAATGTGACCGGAACCAATAGCCATTCCAAGAGAAGCAGTTGCCCAGATCGTTGTGGCGGTCGTAATACCTCCAATCTTATTATCGTCTTTGAAAATAACACCAGCACCAAGGAAACCAATTCCGGTGATGATATTGGCCGCAAGTCTGTCAGGATTTTCGATTCCGATTTTGACGGAAAGAATAGTAAATAAGCAAGACCCAAAACTTACCAAGATAAAGGTTCTTAGACCAGCAGATTTATTACGATATTCCCTTTCTGCGCCAATAATAAGACCAATAAAAACCGATAAGATTATTAATAAAAGGTCATTTTGCAAGGCAAACATTTCTAATAATTTCATAGAAAAATATTGATTAAAATTAAGAAAAATGTTAATATTATGACTCTTTTATATCAACCTTCTTGTTCTAATCAAATAATTCAAGTACTTTTCTCCGTGTTGTCTATAGAGAAATTCTTCTTCCAGTCTTATCTGAACCTGAATCAATACATAACCCAGAATCAAAAACAATAGAGAAACCGCATTTGGTGTAAGAAAGAAAAGACCGACCAAACTTACAACCATTCCAAAAAAAATAGGATTTCTGGAAATCGAAAATAATCCGGAAGTTACCAATTCTGTTTTCATATCGTTATCAATCCCGATTCTCCAAGAATTCTTCATTTGATTCTGAGCGATAATTGTCCAAATCAAAGCGAGTAGCATTAATGTCAATCCAACAAATTTCAGTAACTCAATATCAAGAAAATCAATAGGAAGAAAAGAAATTTCTGACAAAAACGGAAACAAAATAACATACACGAAAATCCCAGCCAGACAAAGTTTAAAATAGTTTCCGACCAGCGCATAAGCACTTTCATCTTGAGGCAAAACTAAAGGGTTTTTCTTGATTCTTCTGGCAACAATAATCGTTTTTGCAACAAAAGAAATTCCGAAAAACAAGATAAAATAAATAGGTAAAAAGATTTTGATAAATAATTCCATAGCTGATTTTTCTGCGAAATTACAGCTGTGGAAAGTGCGACACTATTGCAAAGTTTCATCGAGACAGTTTTCGCAAATCCCTTTTGTAAAAAACCGAACTTCATCTATTCGGAAACCGAGATTCGGGTTGTCTGCAAACGTTACATTTTCTTTGCAGGTCGTCTGTTTACAGATTTTGCAGTAGAAATGCAGATGTCTGTCGCTGTGCGTATTTTCGTTACAATCGTCCTCGCAAAGCCGATATTTTGTGGTGTTATTTTCTTGAATACTATGAACAATTTCTTTCTCCTCAAACGTTTTCAGTGTTCTATAAATTGTGATTCTATCGGCATTTTCAAACTGGTTTTCAATCTCCGACAAAGACAAAGCCACATTCTGAGAATCCAAAAAAGCATACACCAAAATCCGCATACTCGTCGGTTTGGTATTCTTGTTCATCAGTTTATTTTCAATCTCATTTTTCATCAGAAAACTAATTTTTAGGAGCCGGGAACCTGCTTTCCGTTACAATCTTTTTTGCATCACGTTTTGTCAGGCTGAGGTTCTCGAAGCCCACGCAAAAAAGGATTTCCACTGCAAAACGACGTTTCGACGATTCCAATTAAAAAAAATAAAATATAGAGTCAATCAGGGCTAGGGATTTGTATTTTTTTTCAACATTTGTGATCAAGAACAACTTTTTATCTCATCCAACCTTCGATAATATAATTTTTCGAAATCAACTTTTTATCTGTATTCAAACTATCATTGTGAAACCAAAGTTCAAATTTAGCAGAATAAGGTTTTCCCCAATCTCCTTCATAGATAGTAAAATCATTCTTTAATTCAAGCCTTGAAAGATTTGTTTCATTTAGGCGAATATGAATTTTTGATTTATTGAGAATTTCTCTGCTAGATAACGTGTCGTTTTTTGTGATTTCAATTGCTTTTAAATAATAAAAACCATTTTCTTTTTTATCAGTCCATACATCATAAGTGTAAATTCCTGGTTGATTAATATTGTAAAGCTGAAAATCAATTTTATTACTGCTTTTGTTTATTATTGAACTTGGTCTCTTTCCATTTTCAAATACATCTAAATCAATTGGTTTTTCAATTTTTATATTTTTTGGAATTTCCAAGTTATCCGCATAGAAATCATAAGGATAAAAACTTAACGCAATGCTAATCATAAATACACCAGCTACAAATAACGTCAAAGTTGAAAATAGTTGAAGTAAACCATTTTTATAATTTTTCTGTACAATTTTTATTGTTGCATTTATTCCTGAAATTAGAATTAGAATAAAAGGTAGAAACAGTAAAAAATAAAAAACATAAACATTATATGGATTTGAAATCAGAAAAAGACATATTATTCCGACGACAATTATTAATATTATCGGATTATACCATTTCTTGAAAAAATTATTAATTGATGTTTTCATCATCCAATCAAATCCAGAAACTGCTGTTCATCCAGAATCGTAATAGTCCCGATGTCCTGCGCTTTTTTCAGTTTACTTCCTGCTTTTTCGCCAACCACCAGGTAGTTTAGGTTTTTTGAAACCGCGGAGATATTTTTCCCGTTGTGTTTTTCCACCATTTCTTCCGCTTGTTCTCTTGTAAAAAGTGATAGTTTTCCTGTAAAAAGGAATGTTTTCCCTTCCAACACATTGGACAAAACTTCATTCGTATTTTCGCCTTTTTCCAATTGAACACCGTAAGATTTCAACCGTTCAATCATCAGGATATTTTCAGAATTTTGGAAAAATTCAGTGATGCTGACTGCTATTTTCATCCCAATATCTTCAACCTGGCAAAGTTCTTCCAAAGTCGCATTTTTCAATTCGTCAATCGTATTGAAATTCTTCACGAGTTTCTTCGCAACCGTTTCCCCAACGTGTTTGATTCCGATGCCGTAAAGTACTTTTTCAAACGGAATATCCTTGGATTTTTCAATTCCATCCAAAATATTCTGCGCTGATTTTTCAGCCATTCTTTCTAGTGGAAGAAGTTGTTCTTTTTTAAGCGTGTAAAAATCAGCAGGATTTTCAATCAGTTTTTCTCTGTAAAGTTGCTCAATGGTTTCGCCTCCAAGATTCTCGATATTCAAAGCTTTTCTAGACACATAATGAATCATTCTTCCAACTACTTGTGGCGGACAATGCAGTTCATTTGGGCAAAAATGAATCGCTTGGTCTTCTATTTTTACCAATTCAGTTCCACATTCAGGACAATTTTTGATATATTCAATTGGTGTTTGCAAGAGCGTTCTTTTCTCCGTATTCACACCAACAATCTTCGGAATAATTTCGCCGCCTTTTTCAACGTACACAAAATCGTGCTCGTGCAAATCCAGTTTTTTGATAATATCTTCGTTGTGAAGAGACGCGCGTTTTACCGTTGTTCCTGCCAATAAAACAGGTTTCAAATTCGCAACAGGCGTTATTGCTCCGGTTCTTCCGACCTGATAAGCCACGCTCAGCAGTTGAGTTTCCACTTTCTCTGCCTTGAATTTATAAGCCATTGCCCAACGTGGCGATTTGGCTGTGAAACCTAATTGTCTTTGTTGTTTTAGCGAATTGACTTTCAAAACAATCCCGTCGATTTCGAAAGGTAATTTGTGTCTTTCTGTATCCCAAAACGTGATGAATTCCTTCACTTCATTCATTGTTATACACAATTTCGCCTGGTCTTCTGAAACCCGGAAACCCCAGTTTTTAGCTTTTGCCAAGATGTCCCAATGCGTATCTGCAGAAAATTCATCCGAAATATATTGATACAAAACTGCCGACAGTCCACGTTTTCTTACTTCTCCGGAATCCTGCATTTTCAGGCTTCCACTAGCGGTATTTCTTGGATTCATAAACAAATCCAAACCTTCCTCTTCACGAGCTTTATTGATTTTATCAAAGTTTTTTCTGGTAAGATAAATTTCGCCGCGGATAAAAAATCGGTTAGGAAAATCACCTTTCAAGGTCAGAGGAACATCGGAAATAGTCCTTACGTTATTGGTAATTTCATCACCCTGAAATCCATCGCCACGTGTCACAGCTTGAGACAATTTTCCGTTTTCATAAAGAATAGAAATCGAAGCACCGTCATATTTCAATTCAGCTACAAATTCTACAGGTTCATCAATCGTTTTAATGATTCGTTTTTCCCAATCTTCTAGGTCGTCAAAATCATAAGAATTGTCCAGAGAATACATTCTGTATTGATGCTGAACCGTTGGGAAATGCTTTGTAATCCCGCCGCCAACACGCAAAGTCGGAGAGTTGGCATCAAAAAACTCAGGATGCGTCGTTTCCAGCTCCTGAAGCTCTTTCAGTTTCGCATCGAATTCAAAATCAGAAATCGAAGGTTCATCCAAAATGTAATAACTGTAATTATGCTGATGAAGTTCTTCTCTAAGGGATTCTATCTTTTGCTGAATGTTTTCGGACATTGGAAAATTATTTAAAGCAAAAATAACCAAAACAAGGAGAACGACTAAAAATAAAATGAGTAATTTGGTTCTTCATAAAAATAAAACCACATAGTCACATAGATTTGAATTTCTTTGAGCTTTGCTAAGGTTGAAGTTTATACTGAGCTTGTCGAAGTACCTTTGTGAACCTTAAAAAGAATTTGATAATAAAAATATCTTTGTGGACTCTGTGTTCAAATTTATTCAATATCAAAAAAATGAAGAAAGTATTTTGTAGTTTAATCTTTGTCACGACTATGTTTATCAACGCTCAAACTCAGATTATCGCCCATCGTGGTTTTTGGAAAACTCAACCCAAAACTTCAGAAAATTCGATTCAGTCATTGGAAAATGCCCAGAAACTGAAAATTTATGGAACCGAATTCGATATTCATATGACCAAAGATGGGAAATTGGTGATCAATCACGACGAGCATCATGGAAAAATGGAAATCGCGGAAACTGATTTTTCCGATTTAAGAAAACTGAAATTATCCAACGGAGAAAAACTCCCAACCCTGAAAGATTATCTGAAACAAGGAAAGAAAGATGCTTCCGTCAAATTAATTATCGAAATAAAACCAACCAAATCCAAAGAGCGTGAAAACGAAATCGTTACTAAAGTTCTGAAAACCGTAAGAGACCTCGGACTCGACAACCAAAGTGATTATATTTCATTCAGTCTTAATATTTGTAAAGAAATCAAGAAACTAAATCCGTCTGCAAAAGTCCAGTATCTTGAAGGCAATCTTTCTCCTCAGCAAATCAAAGCCGAAGGTCTGGACGGATTAGATTATCATTACAGCGTTTTCGAGAAAAATCCAACTTGGATTTCGGAAGCCAATGCGCTTGGATTGATTACCAATTCCTGGACTGTGAATGATATCAATGTTTACGAAGAACTCAAAAATCAAGGAATCAATTTCATTACAACAAACATTCCTGACCAGTTAAAAGATAAATAGTTTTATCGCAAAGTCGCGAAAATATTACAATTCAAATCTTCTAAAGTCGCCAAGTTTTTCTTTGCGACTTTTTTATTTTTCTATAATTAATTCAAATTGCGCCTTTGCGATTAATTATATTTCCAATCGAATTCCTCAATGATAAACTTGTATTAAATCATAAGACTTTATTCGGATTTTAAACGTGTGTTTGGTAAATTTGCACCTTCAAATTTTATAAATCAGATTATGAATCTTAAAGGTAAAAATGCCATTATCACAGGCGGTGGAAGAGGACTTGGAAAAGCTGTAGCTCAGATTCTTGCCAACGAAGGTGCGAATGTTGGTATCACAGGAAGAAACGAAAATTATCTTAAAATAGCAGCTAACGAACTGAGACAAACCGGCGTGAAAGTAGCTTACGCAGTTTTTAGTGTCGACAACGAATTAGAAGTTAAAGCAGGAATTGAATCTCTGGCAAACGAATTAGGCGGAATCGATATTTTGGTCAACAATGCTGGAATTGGCGACTTTGGAAGCATCGAGGAAATGGCTTCTGATGTTTGGGAACAAGTCATCAAAACCAATCTTTTCGGCGTTTATTACACAGCCAAAGCCGTTTATCCCTATTTGAAAGAAAAAGGACAAGGTGATATCGTGAATGTTGCTTCCACAGCAGGATTGAAAGGTGGGCCAAATATGTCGGCATACGCAGCTTCCAAAGCGGCAGTCGTTTCTCTTTCGCAGTCGATGATGGCGGAATGGAGAAAGCAGAATATCCGTGTTATTACTTTGACACCGAGTACAATTGCTTCTGATATGAGCATCAATGGCGGTTTGACAGACGGTAATCCGGACAAAGTTCTTCAGCCGGAAGATTTCGCAGAATGGGTAAGAGATATCCTGAAAATGAACAGACGTGCATTGATTGCAAGCGGTTCTATTTTCTCAACCAATCCTTAATTATTTGGGCAGCTTAATCCGCCTTCCGCTCCCGCTCTTTTCACACCACTTCGTTGTGTAAAAAGGAGCTCCGCTCAAGTCGGGCTGCAGCTTCGCAGAAAAAGACGATTGGTCATCCATACAATATTTGTCATTCCGTAGGAATCTAAACATTGCTTAGAATTCTATAGAATGACAATTTTTATTTCGTGTCAAATCTGCAAAATCCGCTTTATCTGCGAGATATTTCAAAACTCAAAAGTGTTGTAAATTTTATATTTAATTAGGTTTACAATCAATGACTTTTTAGTCATAATTCTTACCTTTATCGGAATCAAATAAAAGATATGAAGAGAAACTCATTTTTAGCAATGTCTGCTGTTTTCTTTGCAGCTCAAATCACCCTACTCAACGCTCAAACCAAATCCGAGGAAAAACTCAATCCAATCGTTCAGAGTTTTGTCAATGAAGTCAATAACAATTCCCAATTGGAAGATATGGCTTACGAACTTCTAGACGGCATCGGACCGCGTCTTGTTGGAACGCCTGAGATGTTGGCCGCTAACAATTACACAGCCGATAAGCTGAAGTCTTGGGGCATCGATGCAAATCTTCAGCAATTCGGAACGTGGAAAGGCTGGCAGCGTGGAACAACGCACGTGGATTTGGTTTATCCGAGAACCAAAACATTATCAGCAACACAATTGGCGTGGAGTCCTGCAACTAAAAAAACGGTAGAGGCAGAAGTGGTTATTCTTCCAAAAGCATCTTCCAAAGCCGAATTTGATAAATGGTTGCCTTCTGCAAAAGGAAAAATAGTTTTGATGGCGCAATATCAGAAAATTGGTCGCTCAGATGAACAAATCAAAGAATTTGCAACTCCAGAATTATACGAGAAACTGAAAGCGGAAAAAGAACAGGCCAAAAAGGATTTTGCGGATTATATCAAGACTATCGGTTACGATAATAATACTTTACCAGAAGCGCTTGAAAAAGCTGGAGCTGCAGGAATTGCCATTTCCAACTGGACAGGAATCCATAGTACCAATCGTATTTTCGGGGCGAAAACGAAATCAATTCCAATGTTCGATATCGATTTGGAAGATTATGGAATGCTTTATAGAATGGCAGAAAAAGGTGCAAAACCGAGAATCAAAGTGGATGCACAATCCAAAGTGCTTCCGGAAGCCAAATCCTTCAACACCATCGGAATGATAAAAGGTTCAGAAAAACCTAATGAATATGTGATTCTCTCCGCACATCTCGATTCTTGGGATGGCGCGCAAGGTGCTACTGACAACGGAACAGGAACTTTGACAATGCTGGAAACAATGAGAATCCTTAAAAAATATTATCCAAATCCAAAGCGTACCATTGTTGTTGGACTTTGGGGAAGTGAAGAGCAAGGACTGAATGGTTCAAGAGGTTTCGTTGCTGATAATCCTGAAATCATCAAAGGCGTGCAGGCAGTTTTCAATCAGGATAACGGAACGGGTAGAGTGGTGGATATCAGCGGGCAGGGTTTCAAAGATTCTTATGCCTATATCGGAAGATGGCTGGATGTAGCACCTAAAAAAGTAAAAGACCAGATCAAATCCACCTTTCCGGGAATGCCTGGCGGTGGCGGTTCTGACCACGCTTCGTTTGTCGCTGCGGGAGTTCCGGGATTTTCTTTGAGTTCGCTTAACTGGGGTTACTTCGGTTACACTTGGCACACGACGAAAGATACTTATGACAAAATCGTTTTTGATGAATTGAAGAATAATGTGATTCTGACCGCAACTTTAGCTTATATGGCTTCGGAAGACCTAGAATTTGTGAGCAGAGAAAAGCGTGTAATGCCGAATGATGACAAAGGTACTGCTGTAAAATGGCCGGAACAAAGAGAACCGAAAAGAAGCAGTAAGGATTATTAATTGTACAAATAAAGCGTTTCATAAGTGAAACGCTTTTTATTTGGTTTATAATATCAGTTTTATTTTTAATTCGTTGAAATGAGTTTCAGAATATTTGTATGATTTTCTGCAAACAATGGTTTACCACTTCATATTTTGGTGTTTGATTGGCATTATAAACAAATCACTCCAATGTATACGGAATATATATTCAAAAATCATAATATCTGCTATTCTTAAATATGAAAACGGTTTCAGTCTTAACTTAAATACGAAAACGGTTTCAGTCTTAAAAATATATATCTATTCTGTTTGCAGATTCAGATATCATCATTTAATGTTTTGTCAGGAACACCATAAATATCATTAACGCTGTTCTTGATTGATGAAGATATTCCCTTACCAAAGCATCTATTTTCTGTATTTGTTTGTTCATAGTTAAAGTTTAATAATTCGTATTGCAGTTCACATTTATTAGGATAAGGCAATATTGGATGATAAAAAGGCCGGACAGAAAAAAAATAGACAATGATAAAATCTAGTTTTTAAAAAACTGCCCGGCCAAAAAACTTACAGGAAAAGATCCCGCAAGCAAAACACTTCGTTAGGATTCTTTTATAAATCAGAGATTATTATTTCCAGTAATTCCCATTGGTGCATTACCGTTTGCTATGCTTTCCGGCCAGCCGGAAAGCCCGATGTGTACTTTACTGAAAAATTCAGTAAGATCATTTGTGTTTGTGCAGCAAAGAGAGTAATAAATGACATACAGCCCAAAAAAAACTATACCATATATGTACCTCAAGTGAATTTTGGGACATATAAAAACTTGTAATCGGTTGTGTGTTTTTATAATTCTAAATGAAAATGTTGTGTTAATGAAGATAAAAAAACCTTTATGGATTAGGGTTTAAGCCTTATAGGTATCTAAGTGGTATGTGTAAATTGATTGTTTTATATTATAATTACAATAAGAAAATGGTTTCCATATATACAATCCAGTAAAGATGTACTGAATATTGATGGAGCATCTATTATTACCAATGTGGAAATTTATGATGTCTCAGGTCAGAAAGTTCTGATATCAAAGATCTGAAAAGCAAGCAGCTTAATGTCAATAAGCTTCCGAAAGAAACTTATTTGCTTAAAGTTTTATTTGACGGGCAAAAACACACCTTAAAAATTATTAAAGAATAAAAAAACAGGCTCCATTTTAATGAAGCCTGTTTTTTACAGTTTATCAATCCGGATATAAATAATATCTTCATCAGAAGGGATATTCAGTCTTTTTCTTAAACGGTTTTTCCGGTTTTGAACAGATTTAATTGCAGTGAATGTATAAGTAGCAATTTCTTTTGTTGAAAAATTCAACTTGAGAGGTGCGGTGACCAAATGGCAGGATGTGAGAGAGCCGAAAAGAAGCAGTAAAGATTATTAATAGAGTTTGAGATTTAGAATTAAATTATATAAAACGGTTTTACAATAGTAGAATCGCTTTTTTACTTTAATGAATTCTTCCTTTTCAAAACTTTACCTCGCGGTTCATTCCCTTCATAAAGCGCAATGTCTGAGTGTAGAAATTGTGCAGCTGCCGCAGAATCTTCAACTTTGACTGAGCTTCTTTCTATCATTTCTGCTTCGAATTGTTTTAGCACACTTTCTCTGATTCCTCTTGATTTCCAATCAGATTTTGGTTGGCATTGTTTCGAAATGATTCGAGCCAAAGATAAAGCATCCAGCAAAGCCTGATTGGCGCCTTGCCCTTTGAACGGACTCATTGGATGAGCAGCGTCACCGATTAAGGTAGCTTTTCCTGCATTTAGTAATAAATCAGGATTGAGTAACTCTCGGTCATAAACCGGGTATCCGGAAACTTGACTGGCTAGAGTGGCCTCCATAATTTGAGGAATAGGAGCGTGCCATTGCGTACGTTTGATAGCTTCTTCTTTTAAAGCTTCAGAACCTTTTGAACTTAATTCTTTAGCTTCTTCCTCAGACATTGGGAAACTTAGTTGCCACATCACAGACTCAGAATTGAAAGGCATCATATAAATCCGTTCATTCCCATTGGCAGTTTGAAAAACAGTTGCCGAATCAAGCAAATGATTGTCACTACTATCTAAAGAACTTAAAGGACAAATCCCTAAAATCACAATACAGCCAAGATAACGTAAAGGTGAATTTTCTTCGCCAATTAAGATGTTACGAACTGCACTTCTGATACCGTCAGCTCCGACAATTAAATCGGCTTTTTCAGTTTTCAATTTGCCATTGACCTGTAAGTTAAGGTCTAATTTTCCGTCTTTGTTTTCATTAAAATTAATGAGTTGATGTCCCCATTTTATAGCATCATTGCCTCCTAATTGTTGAATCAATGTGGAGCGCAAGGCTTGTCTGGCGATGTGGATGTTGGTTTTTTTAGGACCGGGTTTTGTGGAGTTTGCCATCCACTTTCGCATTCCCCATTCGGCAACCACAGTTCCGTCGGGTTTAAACACCAAATGTCTTGTAGAAATCACACCTTGTTCCAGATTATAAATCCCGAACCCATCTATGACTTTGCTGGCTTGTTGTAATGTAAGTCCGTAACCTTGCGAACGTTCATTGAAACTATTGTCACGTTCATAAATCGTAAATGAAATTCCTCTGTGCAAACAAGCAACCGCCAAAGCAACACCACCAATACCACCACCGATAATAGCAACGTGCGGACGATTCTCAGTATCTAGAATAGGAAATTCATCTGTAGAAATTAATCCTGAACCAGAGCAAGTTGGGCAAGTGTACAAATGAGCTTCCGGACGAACAGGAACAGAACCTTCTCTATTTGTTTTTTCAAAGTTTTCCAACTCAGATTGGTATCGGAGCTTCAGACTTTTCTTGATTCTTTTTTTCTTTTTTCCAAGACCTCCGCAGTCTTTACAAATGGTAAAATAAGTTGTTCTGGTTGGCATTTTTAAGGATATTCTTTTTACAAAATCATTGTCAACTGGATTCTCTTCCTTGCCTCATCCACTTCAGTGATTTTAACCTGAACGTGTTGATGAAGTTTAACTACCTCATTCACGTCTGATACAAAGCCATCTTTCAATTGAGAGATATGAACCAATCCACTTTCTTTGATTCCCAAATCGACAAAGCATCCGAAAGCTGTAATGTTATTCACAATCCCGGGAAGTATCATTCCAGGTTTAACATCTTTGATTGATTTTACATTGGGATCAAATTCAAAAACTTTTGCTGCTTTTCTTGGGTCTAATCCTGGTTTCTCTAATTCTTTCAGAATATCCTTAATCGCAAGAATTCCAATATCATTGGTCACATATTTTTCAGGATTGATAGAGGCTATTTTGTCTTTATTCGAAATTAAATCTTCAGTTTTCAAGCCAAGATCTTTCGCCATTTTTTCAATGGTCTTGTAAGCTTCCGGATGAACGGCTGAATTGTCCAAAGGATTTTTTGCATTCTTGATCCTCACAAAAGCTGCGGCTTGCTGATAGGCTTTTTCGCCTAATCGAGGTACTTTTTTAAGTTCTTTTCTTTCGGTGAAAGCGCCATTTTCTGTTCGGAAATTCACAATATTCTCGGCCATTTTTTCTCCAATTCCGGAAACGTAGCTCAACAAAGATTTACTTGCCGTATTAAGATTGATACCGACAGAGTTTACGGAGCGGATGACTGTGTTGTCCAATTCTTCCTTTAGTTTGGTTTGATCTACATCGTGCTGATATTGTCCCACCCCAATAGATTTAGGGTCGATTTTTACTAATTCGGCTAATGGATCGGCTAATCTTCGTCCAATGGAAACTGCACCACGTACGGTTACATCATAATTCGGGAATTCATCTCTAGCAATTTTACTGGCAGAATAGACTGATGCGCCTGCTTCCGAAACTACAAAAACCTGAATTGGTTTATCAAATGCAATTTTCTTAATGAAGAATTCGGTTTCACGGCTGGCAGTTCCGTTGCCGATGGAGATAGCTTCAATATTATAAGCATTAACCATCGAGCGGATTTTTTTCATCGCCATTCCGCTTTCGTTTTGAGGTGCGTGCGGATAGATATTTTCGTTGTGTAAAAGGTCACCTTTTTCGTCCAGACAAACGACCTTGCAACCAGTTCTGTAACCAGGGTCAATGGCTAAAATTCTCTTTTCTCCCAAAGGCGAAGCGAGTAGCAGTTGTTGAAGATTCTCAGAAAAAACCTCGATCGCTTTGATATCTGCTTTTTCTTTGGCTTCCTGAAGCGCTTCATTGGAAAGAGCTGGCTCTAACAATCGTTTGAAGGAATCAGTAATCGCTAATTCGATTTGTTTTGAAGATGAATTATTACTTTTTATAATCGCATTTTCGATAAGGTCAAGCGCTTCATCTTTTTCGATATCGACAGAAGTTTTTACAAAGCCTTCATTCTCAGCACGGAGCATTGCCAATAGACGATGAGATGGGATTCTGTTCAAGGCTTCCTGCCATTCAAAATATTGTGAGAATTTTTGTGCTGCTTCCTCATCTTTTTTCGATTTGACAACTTTGGAACAAATAATGGCTTTTCTCTGGAATAATCGCCTCAAGTTTTTACGAACATAGAGATTTTCATTGATCCATTCTGCAATGATATCCCTTGCACCTTGCAGAGCGTCATCTTCGTCGGCAACATTTTGATTAATATATTTAGAAGCGATAAAATCAATGTCATCAGAACGTTGGCTCATAATGATTTTGGCTAAGGGTTCCAATCCTTTTTCTCTAGCAGTATCAGCTTTTGTCTTTTTTCGTTTTTTGTAAGGCAGGTAAAAATCTTCTAACTCCTGCAAATCAAAACTAAATTCTATTTTTTGTCTTAATTCAGAAGTTAAAGCACTTTGTTCTTCGATAGATTTCAGAATGCTTTGCTTTCTTTTAACTATTTCTTCAAATTGCTTATTCAGTTTGAAAATATTTTCAATAGCAACTTCATCCAGGTTACCGGTTTTATCTTTTCGGTAACGCGCAATGAAAGGGATTGTACAATCTTCGGTGAAAAGCTGAAGCGTACTATCTATACTTTTGGTTGGAATATTTAATTGCTTATGTATGAATTCTGAAGCCGTCATTTTTAAATTTTGAACAGCGAAAATAGTGTTTTTGTAATTTAATTAAAGCAAAAACTAATAAGATGTAAAACAAACAGCCCGCTTAATAAGCAGGCTGTTTTATTTTTTAATTCGTAAAATTAATCCAGAGGCTTTCTTCCTGAGATGATATTAAATAATACCACTACAATAGCGATAACCAGAAGAACGTGAATTAAACTTCCTGTGTCCATTCCCGGAACAACGCCTAACATTCCTAAAAGCCATACAATAATACAAATGACTGCGACTAACCATAATAGATTTCTCATAACTTAAATTTTTTAGTGTGATTTAATTAGCTATAAGCATATACTGTGCCTTTTCAATTTTGAAATGATAAAAGCTTATGATTGTTGATTCCGGAATAATTTTAAAATAACAGGAAAATGGTCGCTGTAACCACTCATATATCTCGAACCTGAATAAGTTCTTGAAGGATAATTACTGTTCTTGTTGTCTTTGTTTCTCAGCCTTTGAGAATTATAGATTTGAGCTTCGATATTTTTAAAAGTAAAGTTTTCTTTTAAATTTTTTTCTGTAAATAAAATTTGATCAAAACAAACACCTTTCTTTCCGTGATAAGTCGAAAACTGATTTTCATTGAATAATTTTTCAAAAGGATTATTAAGAACCTGTTCACCATCTTTATCAAAAAGCAATTCCTTAACAACTTCATTATCCGGATTTTCATTGAAATCGCCCATCAAAACAACAGTTTCTCCTTTATCAAATAGTTTCTGAAGTGTTTCTTTTAACTTTTCAATAATAAAATTTCGATGGTCTTTTTTTATATCCCGATTTCTTTTGGAAGGCAGATGAAGGATAAAAATGTGAAGTTTTTTTTCTTGGTAAGAAAACTCCGCTTGCAAAATATCACGTGTATCAAATTCTTTCTCTTTATCCAATTGAAACTGTAAAGTATGATATTTCAGTAAAGTAAATTTTTCTTTATCAAAAAGCAAAGCCACACTTAGATTGCGGGAATCTTGAGATGGTTCATAGATGATTTCATAATCATTGAGAGGAGAATTTATCTGAGTTAAATCTTCCAAAACAGATTTTGCTCCAATCTCAGCCAAACCAATAATAGAAGGCAATTGCCCAAAATCTTCCTCGATGAAACGAAAGACATTAGATATTTTTCTGACTTTCAGATTGTATTTGTACTCATCCCAATTGTATAATCCGGAATGATAGGATTCTGCAGAATCTTTGTCAGGCGGATAAAAATTTTCGACGTTATAAAATGTCAGCAATTCTGTATCCATCTAGCCTTGCCATTTTTTTCGGCGCATATAAATAAAGGTACAAATCACGATCAAAGCCATTAATCCTAGAGTAAAATAGTAACCTTTTTTATGATGCAGTTCCGGCATATTATCGAAGTTCATCCCATAAATTCCGGCAATAAAAGTAATCGGTAAAAAATAAACCGAATAGATAGCCAAAAGTTTCATGACCTGATTCGCTTTTTGGTCAGATAACGCTAGGAACATAGAGATGAGGTTGACAGTCTGAGCATTCACGTGGTCAAAATCTGCAATTACATCCTTTTGCTTGTCGAGTAAATCCATTACTTCAACTTCCTGCAAATCCAGAGTTTTGAATTTAGTAATCCATTCTCCCGAGATGGTTAAGATTCTCGTATTAAGACCAGATTTTCTTTTCAGTTTATAAAGTCTTCTGATTTGATTCGTGTGATTGGTCGTTTTCAGGAAGATTTCGTTTTCCATACTATCCATTACCTCAAGCAGGGTGTTGCTCTCGTCATCAAAAGTTTTTATGATTTTCAAAGCCAATCGAAGTGCCAGATGGTCGCGCGAAATATTCTCAGGATGGTGTTTTTTCAGTTCCTCAAAAACTTCATTGATGCTTTTGCTTTTCGTTCTGTGTGTAGTAATAATTAATTTTGGAAGCAAGAAAATCCCTAATTTACTGCTGATATCACTGATATTGTTAAGCGTCCGCTTCTCCAAATCCGTAGATTCACGGGTCAGAAAAAACTTCACTTGGTCCACTTCTTCATATTTCGGAAGGTGGTTGGGGTCTATTGTATCCTCCAACAGGAGATAATTGATATGGTAGCGCTCGTGCAAAAACTGCAAATCCTCCTCAGTAGGCGCAGTCACGTCTATCCATTCCCAGTTGGCAGTTTTATATTTCTGTTCTATCGGCATAGAACAAAACTAATTAAAATATTGCTTATTTCAAGACTATCGATATTTCAAATTATCTGGGCAGCTTAATCCGCCTTCCGCTCCCAATCTTTTTTGCAAGACGATTTCACATTAAATAGAACTTTTGTACAAGCAAAAAAGGATTTCCGCTCAAGTCGGGCTGTAGCTTCGCAATATTCAACATTTATCAGAAATAGAGAGACTTTGCCAGTATCTTTCAGCCTTTCCCAATTCTAGAACAAACAACTGAATTCCCATAATCAATAAAAAATCTATGTAATAAATAAAATATTTACATTTGTCAAAATTTCTAAAACACAGCAATGTTTAAAAGTGTAATATCAGGAGTCGGACATTACGTTCCGGAAAATATAGTGACCAATGACGACCTTTCTAAACTAATGACCACCAATGATGAGTGGATTACAGAAAGAACGGGAATCAAGGAAAGAAGACATCGCAAGAACCGTGTAGATTCTGAAGAAACAACTTCTTTTTATGGTTTCAAAGCATCAGAAATAGCACTCAAAAATGCTAACCTTACCGCAAAAGACATAGATTATATTGTATTCGCAACATTGTCTCCGGATTATTATTTTCCGGGTTCGGGCGTATTGTTGCAGGAATTGTTAGGCTGCGGAACAATTGGCGCTTTAGACGTTCGAAATCAATGTTCAGGTTTTGTTTATGCAATGAGCGTTGCTGATGCTTTCATCAAATCTGGATTGTACAAAAACGTTTTGGTTGTTGGTGCAGAGATTCATTCTTTTGGACTTGATTTTTCCGATGCCGGACGTGGCGTTTCTGTGATTTTCGGAGATGGAGCCGGCGCAGTTGTTTTATCGGCAAGCCAAGATGACAATGCAAAAGGAATTCTTTCCGTAAATATGCATTCCGAAGGGAAATATGCGGAAGAATTAGCGGTGAAATTCCCTGGAACCAAATTAGGCTGGAGCGACAATCTTCTTAAAAACCCAGATTCTTTAACTGCAGAAGATATCTATCCTGTGATGAACGGAAATTTCGTTTTCAAACATGCTGTAACTCGTTTTCCAGAAACCATTCTGGAAGCACTAGAAAAAGCCGGAAAATCAATTGAGGATTTAGATTTATTGATTCCGCATCAGGCAAACATCAGAATTGCACAATATGTTCAGCAATTGTTGAAATTATCGGACGAAAAAGTTTTCGTGAATATCCAAAAATATGGTAACACAACGGCTGCTTCTATTCCGATTGCTTTGAGCGAAGCGATCCTGGAAGGTAGAATGAAACGTGGCGACTTGGTTTGTATGTCGGCTTTCGGAAGTGGTTTCACTTGGGGAAGTGTTTTGTTTGAGTATTAATCCAAATTAATTTAAAATAGAAAAGAGCTATTCAAAAACGAATAGCTCTTTTTTTATTGATTAATTTTCTGAACAACTTTGTCGGATAATGTTTTCAATTCCATTATTTCATCAATGCTTAGGTTCATTGCTTTTGCCAGTTCAATTGGGATGCAAGTGGCCTTTTCTTTGAGTTTTGTTCCTTTTTCTGTTAAATGAATTTTTACGACACGTTCATCTTCCTTGCTGCGTTTTCTTTCCAGATAACCCTTTGATTCCAATCTTTTTAAAAGTGGCGTTAAAGTTCCGTTATCCAATTGTAAAATTTCCCCAACTTGATTCACGGTCAAATCATCCTTTTCCCAAAGCGCTAACATCGTAATGTATTGCGGATAAGTCAACCCAATATTTTTCAGAATCGGACGGTAACATTGCATGATTTCGCGATGTAAAACATAAACGGAAAAGCAAAGTTGTTTGTCTAATTTTAGTAAATCTTCCATATTGAGTTTTGAGTTGATTCCACAATTCAAAGATAATAAATTAAGCTTTTCTTAATCGTTGCTTACAGTCAATTTAACATCGATATTCCCTCTTGTTGCGTTAGAATAAGGACAGATCTGATGCGCCTTCTCAATCAATTCCTGAGCTTGTTCCAAAGAAACTCCCGGAATATTAGCGTGTAATTCTGCTTCCAATCCAAATCCACCATTCTCGATTTGGCCAATTCCAACTTTTGCAGTTACAGTTGTTTCGCCAGTTTCGATTTTACTTTGTTTGATAACCAAATTCAATGCGCTGTCAAAACAAGCTGAATATCCTGCAGCAAAAAGCATTTCGGGGTTCGCAAAGTCATCGTTGGCGCCGCCAAGACCTTTTGGCATTCTTACTTCTAAATCCAAAACTCCGTTATCACTTTTTACGTGGCCGTTTCTTCCTCCTTTGGCTGTAGCGCCAATGCTGTACAATGTTTTCATTTTGTTGATGTTTAATTATTATTTGATGGTACAAATGTATAGTGTAAAATTATATTGTGCAAAATATAAATTGAAGTTTTCATCAAAATCGATTATTGATGTTGACTATTAAATGAACTTTTGAATTTAAATTTTAGATAAAATCATAGTAGCCATTATCTTTTCCAAGGATTTTCTGATCATTGGTATTCAGCCATCTTTTGAGAAGTGTCGCATAAACTTTTCGGAAATCTTCTGTGTAAATCAAATCGCCATCTTTGAGATTGGTCAAATCAGGAAGTGGGTTTAACAATCCTTTTTTCTTTAGCCCACCACTGATGAAAAACATCTGATTCGCAGTTCCATGGTCGGTTCCATTACTCGCATTTTGTGCAACTCTTCTACCAAATTCAGAGAAAGTCATTATCATAATATCATTGAATTTCCCATTCTCCTTCATATCCTTTGTAAAAATCTCCACAGCATCATTGATATTTTTAAAAAGTTGGGTTTGTCTTTGATTCTGATTAGCGTGCGTATCAAAACTTCCTACAGAAAGATAATAAACCTGCGTGTTGATATCGGATTTGATGAGTGATGCAATCGTTTTAAAATCTTTTCCGATTTGAGTCGATGGATAAACTTTGTCTGTTGGTTTGGCCTTACTTTCGGAAAAAATATATTCGGAATTGTTGATAGCATTGCCAAGTGTGTTGTAAAGATAAGAAGCCAAATCATGCTCGTGGTCGTGATTGTCAGCATTCAGTTTTTTGTAGAGCATTTCCTGACTAATGTCGAATAATTTTTTCGGATCTTTGAGAGCAATCGCATTTTTCGTTTCGCCTTTCATAGCAAGGCTTAACAAATCATCAACTTCTATCGCCTGAGTGGGATTATGACAATCGTGACAAGCCTCGTCCAAATAACGCCCGAGCCAGCCAGAGTTTTTGAATTCATTACTGTCACTTGCTGTTTGCCAAATATCCATACTTCGGAAGTGTGATTTGTTCGGTTCAGGATAACCGACATTATTCATCACAGCTAATTCTCCATTGTCATAGAGTTCTTTGAAGAATTTGAGATTAGGATTGATTCCGGCTTCATCGGTTAATAAAAGTGAGTTTTCTTCTTTAATAGAAATCTGATTTCTTGATTTATAATAAATATCATTTTTAACAGGAATAATCGTGTTAAGACCATCATTACCGCCAGTTAATTGCAGAATAATAAGTGTTTTTCCATTCATTGCAATCGCTTCTGGCAGTGTTAAAGCTTGTAGAAAATTTGGAAAAAGAAAAGAAGCTGCAGCCAGACTGCTAGTTTTCAAGAATGTTTTTCTATTGATAATCATAACTGCTTATTTTAACAAAGTTGATATTCCGGAGTTGACATAATACTAATCATCAGATGCTTCTTACTTTTGTCAGAATTGAAATCCGTAATCATTTTCTGAAGGCCTTCGTTAGGTTTTGATAACAGAAGACTGAAAAGGTCTTCATTCAGAATATTACTGATGCCTTGCCAATGGATGGTGATTGTGTTTTGCTTTTTGTTGACAATCACTTTTTTCTCATCTTTTCCCATATTGACGTCGTCATTTGATTTGGGTTCGATGTCCAAAGTTTTGTAACCGGCCATTACCGCAGGGATTCTCATTCGTAATAATAGAGTAGAACTGTCTATCCAAAGGGTTCCGCTTGGCCAGCCAGCAACATTCGGTGGTTGTAGCAATTCTTGTCCAAGAAGTTTTTCAAAGTTGTAAATGGTATCACGGTTTTGTAAATCCATTGGCATTATTCTTCTGATTCCGACAATTAATTCTACTGGCGACTTGATTTTTGCTCCAATGTTTTTATCAGAATAAAACCAATCTGAAAGGAAAATTTCGTCCATCAAAGTCGTAATGTCATAATTGGATTTGAAAAATTTTTCACTCAAAGATTTCACTATTTTTTCATCAGGAACTTCATTAACCAGGAATTTGTATGTTTTTTCTGTGATGAAGTAGGCACATTCTGGTTTTTCGAGAATCATATTAATGATATCAGTTCCGTCAAAGTTTCCGGTTTTTCCGAGAAACACTTTTTCTCCAGAATCGTGTTGTTTTTTATTATCCGTAAATTCCCCTAAACCATTATAACTCCAGCCGGTAAAAGCTCTTGCAGATTCTTTAATGTCTTTCTCAGTGTAAAGATTTCCTCTTCCTAGTGTGAAAAGTTCCATCAATTCTCTGGCGAAGTTCTCATTAGGTTTGGCTTTTTTATTTTGTTGATTATTCAGAAAATTGAGCATCGCCGCTGATTTTGAAACTTCCAAGACTAAATCTCGGAAATTCCCCAAAGCATTTTTTCGAAAGATTTCTATAATCTCTTTATTAAAAAGTGCCTGCTGAAGTCTTGTTGCAAAATGTCCGTGCCAGAAAAGCGCCATTTTTTCCCGAAGCTGGGAAGGCGTATTTATCATTTGAGAATGCCAGGATTTCCGAACAGAACTATTATAGAATTTATTAAATTGATTATAAGGTTTTCTGTCAGTCGCTTTCGCCATTTCTTGGTATTGTTCGGGAGTGACAGGTTGTATATCAGTTGACAAAGGCTTGTAATCCGAATTGTTCTTTAGTTCCTGATATAATTTTTTTGGACTCAGGTTTTTATATTTCTCAATATCATTATGATGAATCCCAAAACCTGCTCTGGAAAACAAATGTTTATTCTTCTGGAAATTATTCATAAGTTGAGATTTATAATTTTTTGACTGCATTACAAGTGTTAAGTTAAATCAAAAATGATGAAAATGTCAGTTTGTTAATAAACTTTAATATTTAATTATGAATTTAATTAATTGAAAATTAGAGTGTTGTTATTCGTATTGTTAGAAGTTTCAAACAAAAAGTAAGTTTTGGCACGGTATTTACAAGTAAGAACCTTGTAAAATTTAAAATTTAAGAATATGAAATCTTTAAAGCAGTTAATATTAGGCGCAGGAATTTTGGCAGGAGGATTAATGTCTGCACAGAGTTCTGATATGACCAATATGTTAAAGGTTGGTCTTAACACGGGTATATCAACCGGTGGTAATACAGCTGCAAATCTAGGAGTGGATTTATCTTACCAGAATTTGATTACTCCAGGTTTTGGTTTAGGTGTCGCAACTGGTTATAACCATTACTTCGGAAAAAATAAAACAATAAATGGTGTCAATGTCGAAAACAACGACTTTGGAGTGATCCCAGTTGCTGCATTGTTTAGATTCTATCCACAACAGACTGGATTTTATTTCGGAACTGACTTAGGTTATGGATTCATCGTTGGAGATGACAAAGTAGCAAATAATGTCAATGTGGATAGACCAGACGGTGGTTTTTATATCAGACCGGAGATTGGATATCACAATCGTGACTGGAACTTCTTTGTACAGTACAATAAAACATTTACTGGTGACAAAGGACAGATTGCGGACCAAAAATACAATGCTGGTGCAATAGGTGTAGGTTTTGCTTACAACATTCCTTTAGGTAAATAATCAGAATTTTTCGGTTTTCTCAAGAAAATCTAAGAATATAAATCAAACTATGACACATTATTAACGTCTTCATTAATTTGAAGGCGTTAATTTTTTTAAAAACTTATCATACATCAATTTTTATTTTGAATCATTCTAAGTAGATTTGCATCATTAAAATTATTTAAAACAATGAAAAAGGTATTATTACTAGCTGTATTGGTAAGCGGATTAGCTTTCGGACAAACTAAAAAATTAACAAGTTCAGACGTACATTGGTGGGGTTATAAAATTGCAAAAACAGAAGCGTCTTCTCACGATGGAACTGTGAATGTAAAATCTGGAAACTTGGTTCTTAAAAACGGAGCTGTTATAGGTGGAGATTTCGTATTGGATATGACGTCTATCAACGCAACAGACCTTTCTGGAGAATACCAAGGTAAATTGAACGGTCACTTGAAAAACGGTGATTTCTTCGAAGTTGAAAAATTCCCGACCGCAACTTACAAAATCACTTCTGTTAAGAAAAACTCTAACAAGGATTATAACTTTGTAGTAAACGGAAACCTGACTGTAAAAGGTAAAACTAACCCAGTTTCTTTCCCTGCAAAAATCACTGCGGCAAACGGCGTTGTGACTTTGGAGTCTGATAAATTCTCTTTTGACAGACAAAAATTTGATGTAGCTTACAAATCTACAATGCAAGACGTTTTGGTAAAAGACGATGTTGATTTGAAAGTGAAAATCAGCGTAAAATAATTACCACAGTAATACATAAATATCAGGAGCAGAATTTTTTTCTGCTCTTTTTTTTGTTTTAAATTTGATATAATGAATTTTAATTGATTCACGAGATTAGCATTATAAGAAACGGAAGCGTTAAAGAATTTATTTAAAATTTTAGCTGAGTTTCCTAGTCTTGAATTTTTGGTTTTTTGTTTCTTTGTTTCTTTGTTTCAAGGCAAAAGAACAGTAAAGTAAAAAAATAATGAAACTATATACCATTAGCGGACTCGGGGCAGATGAAAAAGTTCTAGAAAAACTGACTTTCAATCCAAATATAGAAGTCGTTCACATTCCTTGGCTCATTCCGGATTTGGAAGAGGATTTTCATCATTATGTTACAAGAATGTCAGAATCTATAGATGATTCCGAAGATTTTTATTTATTGGGTTATTCCTTTGGAGGTTTGATTGTTCAGGAAATTCATAAACTGAAACCAGCAAAAAAAATAGTGATTATGGGAAGCATCCGCTCCGATTCCGAAAAATCAAAATTGATTCTCGCAGGACAAAAAACAAATGCTGTAAAATATATTCCACTCAGAGTTTTTAATGGTAATACAACCTTATTTTATTCGTTTTTCAGAAAATTATTTGACCCGAAAAATCCAAGACTTACGCAATATTTCAGGGTAAAAGATCCATATTATCTCAAATGGTCTATGGACAAAGTCGCAAATTGGAAATTCGATAAAATGCCGGATGTTATTCAGATTCTGGCAGATAAAGACATTGTTTTTCCGATTAAAAATTCGCAACCCGATTTCGTGATTAAGAATGCAACCCACCTTTTCCCGGTTACCAAAGCGAAAGAAGTTTCAGCGATTTTGAAAAATATATTCGTTTAAATTATTTGGGCAGCTTAATCCGTCTTCCGCTCCCAATCTTTTCACTCCACTTCGTTGCGTAAAAAGGATTTCCGCTCAAGCCGGGCTGCAGATTCAACATCAATTAACAGTTAACATAGAAGCGTAATTTTGTCATTTCGTAGAAAACCTAACTGAGTGGTTCAACGAAGTCAATCTAAACTGTCAAGATTTCTCCGGAATGACAAAGTATGTACTACAAATTCTTTGATAAGTTTTACGTCTTTGCGGACTTAAAAACTTTATGATTGCAAAAAAAAATCTTTTCGCTCTTTACGTTCAACAACAATGAACAATATAAAGTTGTATCAGTTTCAAAAATCAATTACATTTACAAACGATAATTTTTTACAATTTAATGGAATCTATCAGTGTTTTTGATATCATAAAAATCGGGATCGGACCATCTTCTTCCCACACAATGGGACCATGGAACGCAGCAAAGATGTTTCTGGATCTGGTTCAGCGAAATCATTCTTTACAAAACGTAAAAGAAGTTTTTGTAGAATTCTTTGGCTCGCTGGCAAAAACCGGCGTTGGGCACGGAACTGATATTGCAGGAATGCTTGGCTTAAGCGGAGAAAATTTCCGAACAATTGATACCAATAAGATTGATGAGAAAATTGAAAAAATAAAATCAGAACAAAAAATCCATCTTGGCGGAGAAGTTTGGTTACCTTTTATTTATGGTCATCATCTGATTTTAAATAAAGAAAGATCATTAGATTTTCATCCAAACGGAATGATTTTCAAAGTTATTTTCCAAAACGGAGAAGAATTCAGTCAGGATTATTATTCAGTTGGAGGCGGATTTGTAGCCACGAAAGAGGATAATTCGATTGAGGAAAAATGTGTGAGGACATTATATCCTTGTCATCACGGCAGCGATATTCTCAAATATTGTGAAAAACTTAATATTGATAAAATCTCAGATTTAGTATTTCTTAATGAAGAATCCTGGAGAACTCAGGAAGAAACTCGTGAAAAAGCTCTTGAAATTTGGGATAATATCAAAGATTGTGTTTACAAAAGCATTAATAAAAAAGGAATTCTTCCAGGCGGTTTGAATGTAACAAGACGTGCCTCCGAAATGAACGAAAAACTCTTAGGAACTCAGATTTACAAAAATAAGAATGAGTGGTTTGAGATGGTAAAGAATGAGCAAAAAACTTTCAGTTCAGTTACCAAATGGGTTTCCTGCTTCGCTCTAGCAGTGAACGAAGAAAACGCATCTTTTGGAAGAATTATCACAGCGCCGACAAATGGCGCAAGTGGTGTAATTCCCGCAGTTTTGATGTACGCACAGACTTTTACAGAATTCAATTCTGAAGAAGATATTATCAGATTTCTTTTGGTTGCAGGAGAGATTGGGACTTTATTTAAAAAGAATGCAACTATTTCCGCGGCAATGGGCGGTTGTCAGGCAGAAGTTGGTGTTTCGTCAGCAATGGCCGCGGCTGGATTAACTGAGATTTCTGGCGGAACTCCTGGACAAGTTTTGATGGCAGCAGAAATCGCAATGGAACATCATCTTGGTTTAACCTGTGACCCGATTGGCGGATTGGTTCAAATCCCTTGTATCGAACGAAATTCTATGGGCGCTATGAAAGCGATTACCGCAGCATCATTAGCTCTGGATGGTGATCCAACCAAAGCGAAAGTGTCTTTAGATAGTGTCATCAAATCAATGTGGGAAACAGCGTTAGATATGAATTCAAAATACAAAGAAACTTCCGAAGGCGGTTTAGCTGTAGCTGTGAATGTGGCGGAATGTTAAGTCTATAAATAAATTTAAATAAAATACCTTTGCGAAAATTAATAATACGAATGTTGAAACAATTACTTTTTCTTGTCATACTATTGACATTTTCTTTTTCATATACTCAAATAGTTAATATTCCAGATCCAAATTTTAAAGCTTATTTAGTCGGCGATTTTAATATTAATTCTAATGGCGATGCCGAAATACAGATATCAGAAGCGAACAATTTTACGGGATTTATAGACTGTTCTTTTAAAAATATAGCAGACTTGACAGGAATAGAAGCTTTTGTGAATATCAAGCAATTGATTTGTAATGATAATCTGTTAACAAGTTTGGATACAAGTAAAAATATTGCTTTAAAGTCATTAGAGTGTGGTAATAATATACTTATTAGTCTAACTGTCAGCCCAAATATTGCATTAAGTGTTATCAACTGCTATAACAACCAGTTGACTAATATTGACATCAGTAAAAATATTGGATTAGACACTTTTGATTGTTCAAATAACAAATTAACGAACTTGGATGTAAGCAAAAACACGGCATTAGTTTTTTTAGCTTGTAATCAAAACCAGATTAAAAATCTTAATCTAATTAATAATACAGCTTTGACTGATCTGTATTGTAATAACAACAAGTTGGAAATATTAGATTTGAAGAATGGACATAATTCCAATATTTCTTCTTTAACTTCAACACAAAATCCAAACTTATTTTGCGTACAAGTCGATAATGCTGTTTATTCTAATGCTAATTGGTTTAACAAAGATGCTTGGTCAAATTATAGTGAGAATTGTGGATATCTCTCGGTTGAAAATAATAAACAATTGAAAGTGAGTTTTTATCCGAATCCTGTGAAAAAATATTTTCATGTTCAGACAGAAAACAAAATTAAGAGTATAGAATTTTATTCTTTAAATGGACAATTAATCAAAACGTCATTTCTTAAAGATACAGATATTTCTAATCTACCAAAAGGTAATTATATTGTAAAAATTATGACTGATAAAGGAATGATTACAGAAAAAATTATAAAAGATTAATTTATATTCCCAATATTAATTTTCTGTAATAAAGAATCGTTAAAAAAGAAGTCGTTTTGTTAGCAAAAATAAAAATCGTACCTTTGCGCCAAATTAGACGATCTTTAAATGAATTTATTTACGGAATCCAATCTTAGCGCTGAAGTTCTTCAGGCGATTGGCGACCTCGGCTTCGTAGAGCCGACAGAAATCCAAAAACAGACTATTCCTTTTATCTCTACAGATACTCGCGATCTTATCGCACTTGCGGCAACAGGAACAGGCAAAACAGCAGCATTTTCGCTTCCGATTTTGGATATGATAGACGACAATAGTCGTAAAATCCAATTATTGGTGCTTTGCCCTACTCGTGAACTTTGCCTTCAGATTACCAAAGACATCAAAAATTATACGAAATACCTAAAAAACATCAAAACTACAGCAGTTTATGGTGGTAGCAGTATTATGGACCAAATCCGATCTTTGAGAGAAAAACCACAGATTATTGTGGGAACTCCGGGTCGTGTGATCGATATGATCGGAAGAAAAGCACTTGATTTTTCTGAAGTGCGATGGGTAGTTTTGGATGAGGCTGATGAAATGTTATCCATGGGTTTCAAAGATGATTTGGAAACTATTCTTAGCGAAACGCCAGAAACAAAACAAACTTTCTTGTTCTCTGCAACGATGAACAAAGAAGTGGAACGTATTTCTAAAAACTATTTGACCAATCCTCACAGAATTTCTATTGGATCGATCAATGCAGTTAAGAAAAACATCAAACACGAATATTATGTGGTTGGTTACAGACAGAAAAAAGATGCTCTTAAGAGATTAATTGATTCGAATCCCAATCAATATTCGATTATCTTTTGCAGAACCAGAATGGAAACTCAGGAAATTGCAGACTTCTTGATGCAAAATGGTTACGCAGCTGATGCTCTTCATGGTGATCTTTCTCAAGCACAGAGAGATACGGTGATGAAGAAATTCAGATTAAAAAATATCGATATCCTGGTTGCGACAGACGTTGCAGCTAGAGGTTTGGATGTGGATTCTTTGACGCACGTTATTCATTTTTCTTTACCGGATGATCCAGAAGTTTTTGTTCACAGAAGTGGAAGAACAGGACGTGCTGGTAAAGACGGAATTTCTATGGCTCTTATCAAACCAGAAGAATCTAGAAAACTGAAGCAAATCAAATCCGAAACTAAAATCGAGATTGAGGAGAAAAAAATACCGACTGGAAAAGATATTATCAAAGCTCAGGTTGGCGGTGTTTTCGAGAAGTTATTGACAGAACACGAAGATTTCTTTGACTTTGATAACAGTTTGATTCCAGACCTTTCTAGCCTTACAAAAGAAGAATTGGTTCATCAGTTACTGCAATTCCAATTGAAAGATCTTGCAACTTATTATAAGGATAGAAATGATATCCAACAGCAAGAACTCAATAGTAGAGGAGATGATAGAGGTAGCAGAAGAGATAGAGGAAGAGAGCGTGAGAGAAGCGGAGAGCCTAGAGAAAGAAGAGAACGTGGTGATAGAAATGACAGAGGTGGAAAACCAAGAAGAAAGAATGAAGATATGGTAAGATTCTTCTTTAACCTTGGAAAAAGAGACCAATTGAAAAAAGTGGATATGCTTGATATCATCAACAAAGCGACTTCAAAATCCAAAAAAAGAGCAGATATTGGTAATATCGAGATTTTGGATAAGTTCAGCTTTTTCGAAATAGAAAAGTCTTTCAAGAATGAAGTTATGAATGGATTAACTGAGATGAAATTTCGGGGAAAAGAAATGCGCGCCGAAGTTGCAAATTAATCCTAAAACAGTCATAAATATTTCAAATGATATTTGTAAAAACCTGCTAATCAGCAGGTTTTTGTTGTTTTTAATCTTAATGATTATTTAACATAAAAATTTTCATTGCCTTTTGTTTTTTATCATATTTGCAGAAATTAATCCGAAATAATGGGAATAGGCAATCTTTTCAGAGCATTTCAACCGAAAGATAAAATCTTTTTTGATCTGTTTCTTCGAGTAGCAGACAACTTAGTAGAAATGTCCAAAACGTTTCACGACGGTTTGCTGGATTTTGATATCAATGATGAAACTTTGTTGAATCAAATGAGCGATTATGAACATAAATTGGATGATCTTACCCACGAGATTTTTGTTCAATTGGGAGAGAATTTTATCACGCCATTTGACAGAGAAGATATCAACTATCTGGCTTCTGGTTTGGATGACATTGCTGATTATATCTACGCTTCTGCAAAATATATTTATTTATACAAGAGCCCGGACAACAAAGTTTACTCCGAGTTTTCTCTTTTAATTCACAAATCTTGTCTTGAGATTAAGAAAGCTTTGGAGAACTTGAAAGACTTCAAAAATCCAAATGAAGTAAGAGAATCTTGTATCAAGATCAATTCTTACGAGAATATTGCAGATGATGTTCTAAGTCAGGCTATTGTGAAGTTATTTGAAACCAATGATGCATTGTTGATTATCAAGCAAAAATCTATTCTTGATTATTTGGAAATTGTTACAGATAAAGCAGAAGATGTTGCCAACACAATGGAAAGCATAGTTATCAAATACGCATAAGCGCGCGACCAAAAATTAAAAACGAATGGATTTTCCAATTCTACTCATTATTATTATCGCATTAGCGCTGATATTTGATTATATCAATGGTTTTCACGATGCAGCCAATTCTATCGCAACCATTGTTTCTACAAAAGTACTAACGCCTTTTCAAGCTGTTCTTTGGGCAGCATTTTGGAATTTTGCGGCGTTTTTCATTGCCGCTTATGTTGTAGGCGAATTCAAAATTGGTAATACGATTGCTAAAACGGTAGATGAAAACTTTATCACACTAGAAGTAATCTTTGCAGGATTAATTGCAGCAATCGCTTGGAACTTATTAACTTGGTGGTTCGGGATTCCATCTTCGTCATCACACACTTTGATTGGTGGATTTATTGGAGCAGCTTTGATGCACGCTTTGATTTCTGATTATCATTTAATTGCAATCACACATCCGGAATATTCTTTTTTCGAAAAGGCTTATCAGTCATTTGTTCAGCTTTTCTCGCAAAATGTGGTTAAATATAAGGTGGTAATTCCTATATTTCTATTCATTTTTATGGCGCCACTTATCGGTATGGCGATTTCAATTGTTATTACATTGATCATCGTTAATATCTGTAAAAGAGCTAATCCACATAAGGCTGAACGAGTTTTCAAAAAATTACAGTTGGTTTCTTCTGCATTATTCAGTCTTGGACACGGAACAAATGATGCTCAGAAAGTAATGGGGATTATTGGAGCAGCGATGATCTATTTCCACGTGAATATGATGAAAGATCCACTTTATCTTAATATTCCAGAAGCAGATCGTTTCAACTTCTTTGCAGACCATTATCTTTGGGTTCCAGTTGTTTCATTCTTAGCAATTGCATTAGGAACGATGAGTGGCGGTTGGAAGATTATCAAAACAATGGGAACCAGAATTACGAAAGTAACACCGTTGGAAGGAGTAGCAGCAGAAACTGCTGGAGCTATCACGCTTTTCATCACGGAACAATTGAGAATTCCGGTTTCTACAACGCATACCGTTACTGGATCTATTATTGGAGTTGGCCTTACCAAGAGAGTTTCGGCAGTAAGATGGGGAGTTACAGTCAGCCTGCTTTGGGCTTGGATTCTAACGATTCCAATTAGTGCAATTGTGGCAGGAATTACTTATCTGCTTGTAGTTTTAATATTCTAATAAACTCTTAATATAATCTTTGTAGTTCCTTCCGATAGGAATTTGAACTCCTTGGATTTCTACAGATTGTGAATCAAAAAAGTCTATTTTGGATTTTGAAATGATAAAAGAACGGTGAATCCGAATAAAATCTGACGGCAGTATTTTTTTCAATTCACTGATAGAATGTCTGGTTAGGATTGTTCTTTCTTTTAAAACAATTTTGATATTCTCCTTTTGACTTTCGATATAAAGAATTTCTTGAACCTGAATTTTTGCTCTTTTCTTATTAACAGTAAAGAACAAAAATTCAGGTTCATTTGTTATTTGACCTTCTGTTTTAGCAGTTGGTAAAGCTTTTTGAACCGCTGATACAAACCTTTCAAACGCAATAGGTTTTAGCAAATAATCCAAAACCTGATACTGATAACTTTCCACAGCAAACTCGTGATAAGCAGTTGTAATAATAACTTTTGGCGGATTCTTGATTGCAGATAAAAAATCCAGACCTTTTATTTTTGGCAAATGCAAATCCAGAAACATCAAATCAATTTTGTTTTCATTGAGTTTTTGCATCGCACTAATCGCATCATTGCAAACAGCAATTAATTCCAAAAAAGGAATCTGCTGAATGTAATCCTTCATTATATTGACGGCCAGCGGCTCATCTTCAACTATTATACATTTCAGGTTCATAGGAATTCAGATTGATGTAAAGTGTTGCTGTGAATATATTATTTTCTGCTTCGGTTTGCAAAAGGAAATCATTGTAAACCAGTTTCAGTTGCCTTTCAAAATTAATCAAACCAATGCCTTTGCTTTCTTCATTATCATTTTTTTCAAAAGAATTAATGACGCTATAATTTAAAATATTATTATTGATTTCAAGATTAATATTAATGAATTTATTGTCAGTACTTTCACTCGCACCGTGTTTGAAGGCATTTTCTAAAAAAGGAAGTAATATTAAAGGTAAAACCAATTTTTGATTATCTGTGGCTGAGTTCCGAAATTCAATTTTCAAACGTTCATCAAAACGTATTTTCTGAATTTCCAGATAAGTATTCATAAACTGAATTTCCTTCGATATCGGAATGAATTTTTCCTTAGTTTCATACAACATAAACCGCAATAGACTCGATAATTTTAAGATTACATCAGCCGTTTTATCTGATTTTTCCCTTGCGAGAGAATAGATATTATTAAGTGTGTTAAACAAAAAATGCGGATTGATTTGGGATTTTAGGAAGTTGAGTTCTGCTTCGGTTTTTTCTTTCATTAATAATATTTCCCGTTGTTTCAACTTTTGACTGGCAGAATATTCATAAAGTGCAATCATCACACAAGCCAGAAAAATCTTGTCCATAAAAGAATTTAAAATTCCACCGTAACCATAAATTCCGACAATCTCAAGATGTGGATAAATATAAGGCACAATAAAATGAACCAGAAAAACATAGCCAAAAACTGAAAATAAGATTAATGTAACCGATAATGAAATAATTAATTTGATGTTATTTTTCTTATGTCTGAAAATTGAAATCAAATACAACATCAAATATCCCATCGGCATTTTGATAAGCAATATCGTCAGAAATTCTTCCAAAAAAGCGTGAACAAAAGTGGAGTAGACAGATTGTTTGTACTGGATTTCCATCCAATAATATTCTGTGTAAACTTCCAATATCAAATAGAATAACCAAAAAATGAAATGCCTTGCGAATCGTTTTTTCATAAAGTAAAACTACGTTTTTTAACTTTCCGATTTTCAAGATTGTTATGAACTACAGTTTTTAATACATCAATGATTCTCTTTTTCACATAAACAGTTATGATGTCATTGAACTGCTTAAAATGGTTGTGTGTAATTCCTGATAAGCTTTGTATCGCAAGTCGCTTTTTTCGATCTTTTTACGAGTTAATTTTAATAAAAAAATGAAAAAATCACTATTATTTATTTTGACGTCTGTCCTTTGCGAAATGTTCTTTGGACAATGGACAACAGGAGCCGATATGCCGGAAGGAATAAGAGCAGGGAATTCGATTTCTTATTCTGATGCCAGCAACAATGCTTATATGTACGTTATTGGTGGTAGAAACGACCAGGAAATTATTTCAAATAAAACCTATCGTTATAACATCAGAACCAATACCTGGGATACAAAACAGAATGCTCCAACACCAATTTTAGGGGCAGCCAGCGCAAGAATTGGAGATAACATTTTCATCATTGGAGGAATGGTTACAACGCCTGGAACTGTTACACGGAAAGTTTATAAATATAATATTGAAAATGATATCTGGAGTAATGTGGCAGATTTTCCGAGAGCATTTACAGACGGCGATGCAGTGCCTTATCAGGACAGTTTGATTTATGTCGTTGGAAGTTATAATTCTGAGAAAACTTTTGTTTATAATATTAATAAAGACAAATGGCGGGAATGCAATGCTGTTCCATCACCGGGAACTTCGCTTTCTTATGGTGCACTTTCAGTTTCTGGAAATAAATTGGTTTACATTGGTGGTTCTAATGGAACTTTTTCCACAACTTATTGGAACAATGTCTGGATTGGAGAGATAGACCAAAATAACCGTTCGGTTGTCAATTGGACTCAAGGAACTTCTTTTCCGGGTCAGACACGTACTTTTTTCGAACTTCAGCCTTGGAATAATGGTGTGATTCTTATCGGAGGAACTACGGATAATACTTTTGATACTTATACCAATGAAAATTACTTTTTTGATGCCAATAATAACACTTGGACTCAATTAACCAACAAACCAACAGCTTGGAATACTGGAAACGCAACTTCAATTTTTCTTGATGGCAGTTGGAAACTGATTTGTTCCGGAGGATTTGAACAGCAATATTTGAAAAAAACTGAAATCTATACACAAGAAAATTTATCTGTTTCCGATGATAAAACTTGTCAACTGAAAAATTTGAAAACCATAAGCGGAACTCGTCCGGGACTTCGATTTTGTCTTTCGGAAAACGGAGAAACGGACCTTACGATTTGGGATATGCAAGGCCGAAAAATCAGAAAAGAATCAAAAATTGCCGATAAAAAAGGAATGCACACAGTTTCGCTTGCCAATGAAGGTTTAAAAAGCGGATTGTATATGATTAATTTGAAGCAAAATCAAAACTCGGTTTCAAAAAAAATTCAGATAGTTAATTGATTGTTGTTGATTAAATATTAAATTCAATTTTAAAGAAATACTCTGGCAGTTTGTCGGAGTATTTTATTTGAAAAGTGTTTAAAAATCGTATTTTTGTCTCAAACAAGTTTTTAAATGGAATTCCTAGACCAGTATCAGAAAATTGTAGCAGACGCTATCGAAAAACATACTTTTACCAACAAGCCGGACGAGTTGTACCACCCGATGAATTACATCATTTCTCACGGTGGAAAGAGGCTTCGTCCGATTATGTTATTAATGGCTTGCGACCTTTTCAAAGGTGATTTGGATAAAGCTTTGAAACCTTCATTAGCAATCGAGTTCTTCCACAATTTCACTTTGATTCACGATGATATTATGGATGAAGCACCGTTGAGAAGAAATAAACCAACAATCCATACACTTCACGGGATTAATGTTGGGATACTTTCCGGAGATGCATTATTGATTAAAGCTTATCAATTTTTTGAAGATTTGGAACCGGAATTATTCAAAAAATGTATCAAGATATTCTCTGAAACAGGCGCTGTTCTTTGCGAAGGTCAACAATTTGACATTAATTTCGAAAACAGGTCGGATGTAAGTTACGATGATTATATTCAAATGATTACGTTCAAAACAGGTGTTTTAAGCGCTTCATCTTTCCAGATTGGAGCTTTGATTGCCGGAGCATCGGAAGAAGATGCAGAAGCAATGTACAACTTCGGAAAACATATTGGGATTGCTTTCCAAATTATGGACGATTACTTGGATGTTTTCGGAAATCAAGAACAATTCGGGAAAAAACACGCAGGAGATATTTACGAAAATAAGAAAACCATTCTTTACCTTTTGGCTCTTGAACATGCCAATCAGGAGGAATTATCTGAGCTTAATTATTGGTATTCCAAAAAAACGGATAATGTAGATAAAGTTTACAGTGTAGAAAAGATTTTCCGAAGAACAAAAGTGGATGACAAAGTTTTAAGACTGATTCAGAAGCATAATGAAATCGGACAATCTTATTTGGATAAAATAAATCTTCCGGACGAAAGTAAATTACCGTTCAGAGAATTGGCTAATTATCTTTTGAGAAGAGAAAGCTAAGAAAATATGATTTTTGGGCATTTTATCATAAAAAAATACAGAAAGTATAAAGGACAGGGTATTGGAACACGATTTGTAGTTGTGGGAATTCCATTGTTCCCAGTCCAGAGTTTTTATTTTCTTGAAAATAATAGAAGCATAGAAATAGATTTGCACTGGAAACATGCAGTTAAGATTTATGTCATTGTTATCTCACTAATCTATCTTTTAATAAAAGGCTTGACGAGGGATTATTATGACCATACATATAAAAATGCTTTAATTTATACAGTAATTTTCAATGCTCTAATTTATTTTTTATTAGATGCCTACACTAAAAAAGACAGACAAATTAGAGAACTTTTGTCTAAGGCGGTTTACATAAATGCTCTCCCAAAATTTTTAGGAAATGAAATGGCATATAATGTTCAGAAAAGTTTTATCCAAAACTATGGTGGAGGATGGAAAGATGCCATTAAAAATAACACTTACAGACAGGATGAATTACCTTTGCTATTCGCAATTGCGACATATGAAGATTACTTATACAAAAGTGATAAAAACCGATTGCTTTTTGAAAAGCTTTTTACAGAGTATAAAAAACGTGAAGGAATTAGGTAATTACTATTAAAAATCAATAATGAAATTCAGGACAGAAGTAGAGATTAATGAAAGTGGAAAAAAAATAGGCATCGAAGATTGTATATTCTCGATTGGTTCTTGTTTTGCGACGGAGATGCACGAGAAGTTTTCTGAAGGGCAGATTCAATCTCTCAATAATCCTTTCGGGACAATTTTCAATCCTTATTCTATTTTTCAGACTATTAAGCAGGTTTATGATGCAAAGGAATATCAGGAAAATGATTTGATTTTGGCTAATGAGAATTACATCAGTTTAGATCATCATTCGTCTTTTGATTCCAGATATGTGCACAAATCTTTGGAGAAAATCAATCAAAATATAGAAGAAGCCAATCAGTTTTTACAAAGCACAGACTTTGTGATAATCACGTTTGGAACATCTTATATTTATGAATTTCTGCCTAAAAATAAATTGGTTGCCAATTGCCATAAAATTCCACAAAAATTTTTTGAAAAACGATTTCTATCTCATCAAGAGCTGACGGATTCCATCAATAAAACCATCGAAATTCTAAAAGACATTTGTAGAAATGATGTTCAGATTTTGTTCACAGTTTCGCCGGTTCGTCATACAAAAGACGGAATTGTAGAAAATCAATTAAGTAAATCAAAACTGATTACTGCCATTCACGAATCGATTTCAGGAAAAGAAAATTGTAGGTATTTGCCGGTTTATGAGATTTTGATGGATGATCTTCGGGATTATCGTTTTTACAAAGATGATTTGATTCATCCTAATTATCAGGCTGTTCAATACATTTGGGGAAAATTTGGGAATGCTTATTTTTCTGATGAGGCTAAGGTTTTTATCAATGAAAATAATAAAATCCTAACTGCTCTAAATCATAAGACCAATGACGACAAGAATCCAAAATATCAGGAATTTTTGGATAAAATCAATCAGAAAATGATTGAACAACAAAAAAAAGTTAAACATAAAATATTTTAGTAATTATTAATTATAAATGATGAAATATAAAATTTTCACATTTTGACTCATCATTTATCACTCATCATTCATCATTAATATGATTGACACTCATACCCATTTATATTCTGACCAATTCGATGAAGACCGTTCTGAAATGATTCAACGGGCTTTGGATAAAGGCGTGGAAAAATTCTTTCTCCCCGCAATTGATTCTGAAACACACGAAAAAATGCTCTTATTAGAATCTGGATATCCGGGGAAAATATTTTCGATGATGGGACTTCACCCTTGTTCTGTAAAACCAGAATCTTGGGAATACGAATTACAATTAGTTAAAAATTATCTGGATCAAAGAGATTTTGTAGCGATTGGTGAAATCGGGATTGATTTGTATTGGGACAAATCGACTTTGGATATTCAGATTAAAGCTTTTGAACAGCAGATTGATTGGGCTATTGAAAAAGATATTCCAATCGTCATTCATTCGAGAGAAAGCTTTGATGAAACTTTTGAAGTTCTGGAAAGAAAGAAACATCCGAAATTACGTGGGATTTTCCATTGTTTTTCCGGAAATCTGGAACAGGCGAATCAGGCAATCGACCTCAATTTTGTTTTGGGAATAGGTGGAGTAGTGACTTTCAAAAATGGAAAAATTGATCAGTTTTTAAATCAAATTCCATTAGATAAAATCGTTCTGGAAACAGATTCACCTTACCTCGCACCAGTTCCTTTCCGTGGAAAACGTAACGAAAGTTCTTATGTAGAATTGGTTGCAGGGAAATTGGTAGATATCTATAAAAAAGACTTTTCGGAAATTGATCGGATTACAACTGAGAATGCTTTGAAGTTATTTAGAATTTAATAACATTAATCAGAAAGCAGAAACAAAAATAGTATTTAGTTAAAATATAAGTCATTATGAGAAAACTTTTATTTTTATTTATTTTAATATATAATTTCTGTTCTTCACAGCAGAGAAATCAGCCTGTAGAAATTAAAACAAGTTCAGATTATACGCATACAACTGGCGTGATTTTTCCAAAAGAATGGAATGGTTTTAAAAGAGACAGATTGGTTTCCTATGACTCCAAAAACTATAATATTGGCGCAACATACTATTTTAAGGCAAATAAGAAAGTCACAAATATTAGTATCTATATTTATCCTACAGAAGTTTCTAATGAAAATCTTAGAGACCAATTTTTATCTTTCAAAGAAGTTGTCAATAGAAATGCCACAAATCATCCAGAAATTTCACCTGAGTTTATAAAATTAAAATCGGAAAAAGTAATCGTAAACGGATTAAAATCATATTTCGATTACAATATTATTGTTCCGGACTTTATGAAAGGTCAGAAGGATCAAAACAATAAATCTTTATTTTCGGTTTATGATTGCGGAAAATGGAATGTTAAGTTTAGGATTAGTGTAGAAAATGGAGATTTTGAGCGAGTAAAACAATTAGAAAATGCTGTAATGACTTCTTTTGAACCTATTAAAATTGCAGAAAAATATCAAATTGAGAGTGGCAAAAATGCTAAAATTCTTATTTCAAAAACGGCACAAAGAGATTCTTTAATGCTAAAATCTACAATCGAAGAAGCAGAAGCAAAAAAAGAATGGCTAAATGTTAACAAAAGTGTTGAAGAATTATCTGCTGGTTTCAGTGATTTCGAAATTGAATCTTACGTCAGCGCAATTTAACAAAAACTCAAATTTTATAATGATAACAAAGATAAAATGATAGGAAACGAGAAAACAAAAATCTATTTTGAAAGTCTTCAAAAAATTGTTGATAAGGGATTTCTGAAGGATTTTATTTATTCACAAACCTTTGGAGTTGTTATTTATCCAGACGGAGAAAATCGAAAAAATCTTTATTCTGATTTCATAAAACAAAATAATATTCCGGAAGATGTAATCGAATTGATGTATAGAATTTATTATTAAGACTTCAAATTTTAAGATTAAAAATAAAAAAATAGCCGAATTATTTCGGCTATTTCAATTTATTTCTTTCTAAAAAATCCTTTATTTTTAGGTTTCTTAAAACCGATTTCAGTTTTTGCCTGAGGTTTTGGTCTTGGTGTAAAAGGTTTGTTATTACTGTCTCTTTTTTGCTCCACCAAATTATCTGTATGATATGGATGATCTGTCACAACAGGGATTTTCTTACCAATCAGTTTTTCTGTACTTCTAAGATTCGCTAAATCCAAACCGTCAACAAACGAAAAAGAAGTTCCTTCTGAACCCGCTCTACCAGTTCGTCCGATTCTGTGAACATATGTCTCAGAAACATCAGATAATTCATAATTCACAACATATTTCAGCTCATCGATGTCAATTCCTCGCGCTGCAATGTCTGTCGCAACCAGAACTCTTGTCTTTTTCGATTTGAAGTTGGAAAGTGCATTTTGTCTTGCATTCTGAGATTTGTTTCCGTGTATCGCTTCAGCAGAAATTTTGGATTGATGAAGTTTTCTGGCAATTTTGTCCGCGCCGTGTTTAGTTCTGGAAAATACCAAAACCTGATCCAATTTTGGGTTTTCCAAAAGGTGAATTAACAAATCGGTTTTATTAGAATTATCAACAAAATAAATACTTTGCTGAATTGTGTCTGCAGTGGAAGAAACCGGAGCAACTTCTACTTTTACAGGATTTACTAGAATCTCAGAAGCTAAATTGGCAATTTCTTTCGGCATAGTTGCAGAGAAGAAAAGGTTTTGTCTTTTAGCAGGAATTATTTTCAGGATTTTCTTCACATCGTGTACGAAACCCATATCCAACATTCTGTCCGCTTCATCCAAAACAAAAATCTGTAGATGATGAAGTTTAATAATCCCTTGAGAAATAAAATCCAATAATCTTCCAGGAGTGGCAATCAAAATGTCTACACCTCTTTTCAACTGTTGTTCCTGAGCGTGTTGTTTTACACCACCAAAAATCACCAAAGATTTCAATTTCAAATGTTTTCCATAAGCTTGGAAATTCTCTTCAATTTGTATGGCTAATTCTCTTGTTGGTGTTAGAATCAACGCTTTTATCTGGTTTGTGCGTTGGTCTTTTTCTGAGAGGTTTTGTAAAATAGGAATTGCAAATGCTGCAGTTTTTCCTGTCCCTGTCTGTGCGCTTCCCAAAAGATCTTTTTTCTGTAAGATAGATGGGATTGCTTTTTCTTGTATTGGTGTCGGCTGTTCGTAGCCTTGTGCTTTTAATGCATCTAATATTGGCTTAATTAAGCCTAATTCTTCGAAATTCAAATGAAATGTTTTAAGTGTAAATAAAAAAATCCCTTCAATTCAGAAGGAATTTATGTTTTGCAAAGTTAAGTTATTTAAAATAAAGTTATTAGTTAACTTTTTGCCAGTTTTGTTTTTTCTTTAATTCAGTAATATAAGTGATCAGAGCAGTTAGATTTTCAGGTTTTTCGCCTGCAGACAAAGCTATATCTTTTTTGCTGCCATCTGAAAAATAAACTCTGAGATTACTTTTAGATGCATCCATAATTCTCTTATCTATGTAACTGTCTGATAATGATTTTACATTAGCTGCATCTGTTAAAGTGATTAATTTATCATAATCTGCCGGACTGATTGTAGATTTGAAAGTTCCTTCTCTTGGTTTATCCAAATCGCCTTTACCTTCTCCTTGAGAGAAATTAAAGTGTTCTGCCTCAAGAACAGCATTTTTATCTGTGTCAATCGTTATCTTGTAAATAGGACAAAATCCGAAGCAAGGACCAACTTCATATTCTATTTTAGAATACTTTGAAGTTTGAGAAGTACCGCAGGACATTAGTCCAATCAATAGCAAAAGGCTTAGTAAATATTTCATTGTCAATTTTTTGTTCAACAGCTTTCAATAATTGTTCCGAAAATTATTTGAATCGATAACCTAATCCGATTTGGAAGAAACTACTTCTCATATCAGCTCCGTCTTTGTTGATATATCCAAATCCAAAATTATATCTGGCATCAGCAAAAAGATTTTGTGTAATATGATATTCAGCACCAACAAATGGATTTACGTTAAGAGTTCTTGCATTTTCGATTTTACCGGATGGAAATGCTGTGAAGTTTGCATTGTTTTTAACTTTGGCATCTATATTAAAGGCAAAGTTGAATCCTCCACTAAGTGCAAATTTGTTGATGAAATAATATTTTGCAGAAATTGGAACCTGAATTTGAGTGTATTTATAATTCACTTTCATAGTTCCAGCCTGTACGATTTCATTACCAACGAAATCGTATAAATCAACCGTCATTTTTCCACCCACTTGTGTGAAAAGTAACTCGCCTTATAAAGCCCAATTTTTACTAACAAAATGCTCAGCAAAACCACCGACATAGAAGAATGAATTTGATTTGAAATCAGTAAAATCTTCCCAAAATGTGTCAGGAGAATCTTTCCAGTCCAACGTAGAATTGATGTACCCGGCCTTTACTCCAAAATGTGTTTGCGCAAAAGCCAAAGAAGATGCTGCTATCATTAATAGCAAAGTAAGTTTTTTCATAGGTTATTAATTTTAGTTTTTATCCGTGCAATTTTTTCCAAATGGCATCTTTTAATTCCTGAAGTCCTTCACCAGTTACGCCGGAAAAAAATAAAGGTTGTCTGTTTTCAGGGAATTCTGCGGAGATTTCTTTCTTCAATTCGTCATCCAGCAAATCTGCTTTTGAAACAGATAGAATGAAATCTTTGTCTACTAATTCAGGATTATATTCTTTTAACTCATTTTCCAAAATCTTGAATTCCTGAAAATGATCTTCAGAATCTGCCGGAATCAAGAATAATAAAATAGAGTTTCTTTCGATATGTCTCAAGAATCTGTGTCCAAGTCCTTTTCCTTCTGCTGCACCTTCGATAATTCCGGGAATATCTGCCATTACAAAAGATTTGTAATTTCTCCATTCCACAATTCCAAGGTTGGGGGTTAAAGTTGTAAAAGCGTAATCTGCGATCTTAGGTCTGGCTGCAGAAACCGATGCTAGAAGTGTAGATTTTCCTGCATTTGGGAAACCAACCAATCCTACGTCTGCTAAAAGTTTCAGTTCAAAAATGATGTAACCTTCCTGACCTTCCATTCCTGGCTGGGCATATCTCGGGGTTTGGTTGGTAGATGATTTGAAATGCTCATTTCCTTTTCCTCCTTTTCCACCTTCCATCAGAATGATTTCTTGTCCGTCTTCCAAGATTTCTCCTACAATTTCACCCTCCTCATTTCTTGCAATTGTTCCTAAAGGCACATTGATGTACACATCTGCACCGTAAGCACCTGTCAACTGGTTTTTTGCTCCATTTTCTCCACGCTCAGCTTTTACGTGTCGCGTATATCTAAGTGGCAAAAGCGTCCATTCGTGGGCGTTTCCTTTCATAATCACGTGACCACCGCGTCCGCCATCACCGCCATCAGGACCGCCTTTTGGGATGTATTTTTCTCTGCGGAGATGGGCAGAACCTGCACCACCGTGACCACTTTTACAATGAATTTTTACGTAATCTACGAAATTTGACATATTACTTGGGATTATAGACAAATAGAGAATAGATGATAAACTTTTCTAAGTTCATAATCTATTCTCTATAAATATAAGTTTTTATTATTTAATTTTTTCTACCTCGGCAAATAGTTTTTCGGAGATTTCAGAAATGTTCCCAATTCCGTTAACTTCCACATATTTACCTTGATTTTTGTACAATTCTGCAACTTCTGCAGTTTTTGTATAATATTCTTTGATTCTGTTTCTGATGATCTCTTCATTAGAATCATCTGTTCTTCCGCTAGTTTCTCCTCTCTTCAGAAGTCTTTCTACCAAAACTTCATCTTCTACAATAAGAGAAAGACAAACGCTAATTTCTGCTCCTAATTCATCTTTTACAATGTTTTCCAAAGCTTCTGTCTGAGTAGCAGTTCTAGGAAATCCATCAAAAATAAATCCATTGGTCTCTGTAGGTTTTCTCAACTCATCAATCAGCATATCAATGGTAACCTGATCCGGAACCAATTCTCCTTTGTCAATATATGATTTGGCTAATTTTCCAAGCTCAGTCTCATTCTTCATATTATATCGGAACAGATCTCCTGTCGAAATTTGTTTTAAATTAAATTTCTCGATAAGATGCTGTGCCTGGGTTCCTTTTCCACTTCCCGGAGGGCCAAAGAGAACAATATTGATCATAATTTCTTTAAATTTATTATTGATTTATTTCTTTCCGTATAATACTAATGATTGATTCTTCCTTCTTCTAATTGATAAAGATCTGGTAGATTTCTTCCCAATTCATCGTAATCTAATCCATAGCCTAGTACAAATTTGTTAGGAATTTCTTTAGCAACATAATCAATCGTGAAATCTTTTTGGAAAACGTCTGGTTTTAATAGTAATGAAGCTACTTTCAAAGTTTTCGGACGTTGCGTATTTTTGAAATATTCAAAAAGGTTTTCTAATGTATTTCCGGTGTCTACGATATCTTCCATAAGGATGATGTGACGATCTACAACATCTTTCGTAAGATCCATTTTCTTATAAACAATCCCTGTAGATTGTGTACCAGAATAAGAACTTACCTGTAAGAATGCAATCTCACATTTACCAGGATAGTACTTTAAAAAATCTGAGAAAAACATAATTACGCCGTTCAGAACACCTACAAAAATAGGCGTTTCATCTTTGTAATCTTCGTAAACTCTTAGGGCTAATTTTTTTATAATTTCCTGAATTTCATCGTGTTTCAGGTATGGTACGAAACTTTTGTCGTGAATTTGTATAGACTCCATATATATATCAAAGTGCAAAAGTAAGATTTTTCAGCCAAACTGCCGATTTTCTTTTTTTGAAGCTTTTTCGGCAAAGGGTAATACAATTTAATTATCTATATTTGCGTTACGTTTCTGAAAAAGAATAATTATGTTCAAATCGCTTTTCCATTGGAAAGTTTTACTTAATATCGTTTTAGCAATGGCGTTTTTCGCCGGTCTGGTTTGGTTGACCTTCCGCTGGCTGGAGTTTCATACCAATCACGGAGAGGAAGTTCCTGTCCCGAATGTTATGAATATGACCGTCCACGAAGCTATCAAAATCTTGGATGATTCTGGTTTGGAATACGAAGTTGATAGTTTCAAATATGATCCTAAATTCCGTCCTTTTCAAGTTTTAGCAGTCAATCCAAATCCTGGAGCTAACGTTAAAAACGGAAGGGTAATTACACTTAAAGTTAATCCAAGAACTTGGGCAAAAGTAGCTATTCCAGATATTATTGATAGATATAAAGGTTTGGCTTTTAATCAATTAAATCTTGTTGGTCTTAAAGTGGGAGATACAATTTATGAACCAAGTATCCAACGAGATGCTGTTCTTAGAATTATATATAACGGGACAAGTGTGAAACCGGGAACTCAAATTCCTAGATTTTCTGCTGTTGATTTGGTCATAGGTTCTGGTCCTTTGAGAAATGTTAGTATTCCAAATGTTGTTGGAAGAACAGTACAGGAAGCGAAGAAGATTATTGCTCAAGCTTTATTCGAAGTTGGAATTGTAGAACACGAAGACGGCGGGAAAGACGATTCTGATATTGTTTATTATCAGGATCCGGAATTTGGTTCTCTACGAGATCAGGGAATGCAAATCGATCTTTGGGCAAGTAAAAAAACGCCGGCAGAGCTACAAAATAAAATAAGACAATTGGATGAGATGTATCGTCCAAAAATTGATACAACATTAGCTCCGATTCAATATAATGAGATGCCAAGTGTAGATCCACCGAAACCTCAGGTTCAAAAGCCAGCAGCTTCAGTTGAGTCAACCGCTCCAAAACCTAAAGCTGTCACGCCTGCGCAAAATTCGGGAGCTAATAATTCAGGAGGAACTGTAGCAAAACAAACTGCCACGACACCTGCTAAACCACAAGAAAAGCCTAAGCCTAAAAAAGTGGTTATTGAATAAAAAATTAAAATTAATATCAAAAAAGGCTTCGACTAATGGTTGAAGCCTTTTAAAATTATAATATGCTGGACGAAAACGAGGATTTTTTAGAAGACGAATTTATCAACAATGACACTTCTTCAGATGACGAAGAAAATAGTGGTCTGTATGAACATTTCAATATTACAGTTGATGGTAATCAGGAACCATTGCGTATTGATAAATATTTGTCCATCTTCCGCCAGAACTCTACAAGAAACAAGATTTCTCAAACTTGCAGAGCCGGAAATGTTATTGTTAATGGCAACGTTGTAAAACAAAATTATAAAGTAAAACCTGGTGATAATATCAGTGTTTTATTGGCTCATCCGCCAAGAGAAAATGTCATCATTCCGCAAGATATTCCAATTAATATCGTTTATGAAGATGAAGATTTGATTGTAGTTGACAAAGATGCAGGAATGGTAGTTCATCCAGGTCACGGAAATTGGGACGGTACATTGATTAACGCTTTGGCATTTCATTTTGCTAAAGATCCTAATTATAATTCAGATTTGGATAGAGTAGGATTAGTTCACAGAATTGATAAAGATACTTCCGGATTGCTTGTAATCGCTAAAAATGAGTATGCGCTGAGTTATTTGGCAAAACAATTTTTTGATAGAAAAACCAAACGTCTTTACTGGGCTTTTGTTTGGGGCAATCTTCAGGATGATGAAGGAACAATTACCGGTCATATCGGAAGACATCCAAAAAATAGAATGCAGATGTACACTTATGAAGACGGAAGCCAAGGTAAGCACGCTGTTACACATTACAAAGTTTTGGAACGATTCCGCTATATGACTTGGATAGAATGTAAACTGGAAACAGGAAGAACCCATCAGATTCGGGCGCATATGAAACATATTGGACACACTTTGTTTAATGATGAAAGATATGAGGGCAATGTCATTCTTAGAGGTGTTAATCTTCCAAAGTACAAGCAGTTTGTAAATAATGTTTTCGAAGTTTTACCGAGACATGCATTACATGCTCATACGCTAGGTTTTATTCATCCAACGACTAAGAAAGAAATGTATTTTGAAAGTCCGATGCCAAAAGATATGCAGGAGGCATCAGAACGTTGGCGAAATTACTTAGAAAACAATTAGAGTTTATATATTTGTATCGTGAAGAAAAATTACTCATTTTATAAAATATTTTCACTTTTTATAACAGTTTTTTTTATTGAGACTAAAGCTCAGGAAACTTTGCCTTTCTATCAGCAATATTTATTGGATGGAGATTTTCTTTTCAATCCGGCTTTATTAGGAAAAACGGATGATGTAGTTTTGAATTTTAACTACCAAAAACAATTTTCCCAACTCAGCGAATCACCTAATGTCCAGTCTTTAGGATTTCACGCAAATGTTTTTGACAGAGTTGGCGCGGGTATTTCATTTTTTAGAGATCAGAATGGTCCAATTTCTTCGAATGGATTAATGTTAGGAGCATCTTATTTTATTCCGTTATCGGATGAAGAGGATCGTCAGGATCAATTCTCTTTTGGTATCGGAACCAATCTCTACAATATGAATATCGACTACACTCAACTGAATCCTGAACAACCTGGAGATCCTACTTTGGGTGAAAACACCAACGATATTTTTTTAGCTTATGCTAATTTGGGAGCTGCTTTTAAATACAGGCATTTCTTTGCAGGTATTTCTGTAATTGATATCCCATTAACTAACGATTTACCAATTATCAACGGAATAGAACCTTCGCCAACCAAGTTTTATCTTAATGCAGGTTACGATTGGCATTTCACAGACGGAATGTTTTTAACACCCTCATTAATGATGAATCTGAATACCAATTCGTCAAGAATAATGGATTATAATTTAATGGCGACTGTTTTTGGAGAACAAAATAATCTTTCTGCAGGTCTAAGTTTCCGAAGTGCAAAAAGTGCTGTAGGAAGCCAGAATCTAGGAATGTCACCTGTAATAAAAGGACGAGTTGGAAACTTTACTTTCGGAGCGGTTTACAATTTTGGCGTTTCAGAATTGACTGAGAATTTTGGGAATAGTTTTATGCTATCCATTGGATTTAATATCGAAAACTTTATCAACGCAAGGGGTTTCCGATACAGATAATGAAGGATTATTTCAAAAAAGTTAAAAGTATTTTGCCAGTTTTGTTATTGGCAATTTTTGTTTCAACAATTTCTTGTCTATTAATAAGATACATTTTAGAATACAAATTAGAAATTGATATCAAACTGATTAGTTGGGAATTTTTTATTCCTTTCGTAATTTCAGTTGTTTCGGTTATTTTAATTAGAAAAAAATTCATTGTACTTCAATTTAAAGATAATACAAAAGATAATTTTTTTTACATATTCTTATGTTGGATATTAATCTTTGGACTACTTGTGAATTCTCAAATGTTTTTTACTAAATATCTTTATAAGAGTGTAACAATTAATAATGTATCTGAAATTAAATTCGAACACGATATTTCAAATTACAATATCCAAAAGGTCTACATTAATGAAAGATATGCTAGAGGTGATTTTGAGACTAAAGTAGTTGGAAAGAATGGGGATAAACTGAATATGAAAATATTTTTTATTGCACCAATGTTCAAGGATTCATTAACGCTTCAAAATTATAAAGTTTGGTATTCGGAAACAAAAGATACTACGATAAGTTATAGTTTATCAAATCAAAAAAAAGAAATAGCATTTAAAAAATTTTATAATAATACAGTCAAATATTTTAAAAATAAAGACTTGTCCAATTTACATAGTTTTGAAAAAGTTTTTGAATCTGATGAAAAGGAAAAGTTTGACAAATTGATTGGAAATCAAGATAAATCTGCTCTTATTCTTAAACCAATTTTAAAGAATTCAAATAATGGAACTTCAGTATTCTTTTGGTATTTCAAAATATTAGGGATTGGATTGTTGATTATACTTTTTTCACTGATTTTTATTTCCTACAAAGAAGTCGAATATAAAAAGAAAAATGACGAATTTTTGTCAATAGTTAATTTTTTGATTCCTAGAAAGGAGAACTACTTTTTACCAATTATTATTAATCTCAATATAGCTTACTATGTGCTTTTAGCTTTATTTGGAATTGATATATTTTCACCGCGTACAGAAGATTTAGTTCGCTTTGGAGCGATAAATAGTGTGAAAATTGCAAATGGAGAAATTTGGCGCTTTGTAACAGCAATGTTTATGCACGGTGGTTTACAGCATATAGTTTATAATATGATAATACTAGCTTTCGCAGGTCTATTTGCAAAAGAAATTTTTGGAGAAAAAAAATTGGCTATGATTTATTTCATCTCCGGATTGTTATCTTTTCTTGTGACTTTGCTCTTTCATAATGGGTATATAGGAGTGGGAGCATCCGGAGCAATATTTGGAATAATTGGTTCTTTATTTGGAGCAGGTTTGGTAGATGGTTACAAGGAAAATAAAACAGTAATATTTATTACATTTGGATATTTGTTAATAAATGTTTTATTTGGATTTATTACAAATTCTGATAATGTTGCCCACGTTTCTGGCTTTTTGATTGGTGCGCTGATTTCTTGGATTTTCATTTTGTTTAAAAGATGATTTACCTTCACATTCCTTTCTGCAAACAAAAATGCAGCTATTGTAACTTTCATTTTTCAACTTCTTTTAGCTTGAAGGATGAGATGCTGTCCGCTATTAAAAAAGAAATCAGGCTCAGACATAACGAACTTGAAAATAAATTCTTAAAATCCCTTTATTTTGGTGGAGGAACGCCTTCAGTTTTAAGTATTGACGAAATTAAATCTCTGTTGGATGAGATTCAGAAATATTTCACTTTTGATGAAAATATTGAAATTACTTTAGAATCCAACCCAGACGACCTTAATAAAAATTTTCTCAAAGAATTATCCAATACAGAAATCAATCGTCTATCAATCGGAACACAGAGTTTTTTTGATGAAGATCTGAAATTGATGAATCGTGCTCATAATGCTTCCGAAGCTGAAAGTTCGATTAAAAGAGCTCAGGATTTCGGTTTGGAAAATATCAGCATCGATTTGATTTACGGTTCGCCAACTTCAAACTTCGAAATCTGGAAAGAAAACCTTAATAAAACTATCGAGCTTCAAGTTCCACACGTTTCATCTTACGCTTTGACAGTCGAGCCAAAAACGGCTTTAGAAAAGTGGATTGAAAATGGAAAAGTAAGTTCTCCCGAAGAAGCAGAACAAAATCAAGAGTTCTACTATATGAAAGATTTTCTGAAAGATAATGGATTTGACCATTATGAGATTTCAAACTTTGGAAAACCTGGATTTCATTCCAGACACAATTCTGCTTATTGGAAATCCGAGCCTTATCTGGGGATTGGCCCGTCTGCGCATTCTTACAATGGCAATTTCGAAAGAAGCTGGAATGTTGCCAATAATTCGCTTTACATCAAAAATATCAACCAGGATCTTCTTCCAAAGGAAACCGAAATTCTCTCTGAAAAAGACCGATTCAATGAAATGATGATGATTGGACTTAGAACAATTTGGGGCGTTGATTTGGATAAAATCAATCAAAACTTTTCTTCAGAAATAATCGATTATCTTAACCAAGAAATCAAACCTAAATTAGAATCCGGAATTCTTAAAATAGAAAATAATTACTTGAAAATTCCAGAAAAACATTGGTTTTTAGCAGACGGAATTGCGAGTGACCTATTTATAGTCTAAAGACTTCGACGAGCTTAGTCTGACAATGCATAATTAGTATCAGAGTTGTCACATTGAGCTTGTCGAAATGTTTTTCAGAATAAAAAAATCACTATTTTTGTGAAGTTAAATCTTTGCTGAGTTTTACGTCTTTGCGAACTTAAAAACGTTTCAATAGTCAAAAAAACTTTGCGGACTTTGCGTTCAAATAACAGATAAAAGATTATCTCTTGAAAAAGAAAAAAGCCGACTACACGCATCTTTCAGCCAATCAACCAATCGGAATTTTTGATTCCGGAGTTGGCGGATTAACGGTTGCGAAAGAAATTAAAAGATTGTTGCCCAATGAAGATTTGATTTATTTTGGCGATACAAAACATCTTCCCTACGGTGAGAAATCCCGTGAAGCTATTGTTGGTTATTCAACTAAAATTACCAATTTCCTTTTAGAGAAAAATTGTAAAGCGATTGTAATTGCCTGCAATTCTGCGACTGCTAATGCCTTGCAGGAAGTTCAGGAATTGGTTGCAGACAGAGTTCCAGTGATTGATGTGATTAGCCCAGTTGCGGAAAAAGTGTCTTACGAAATTCATAACAATGTTGGCGTGATTGCGACCAAAGCAACGGTTAATTCCGGACTTTATAAAAAATCAATTAGGAAACATAACAAGTTCATCAAGGTTGATGAATTGGCAACGCCTCTTTTGGTGCCTGCAATTGAAGAAGGTTTTAAAAATCATCCGATTACTCACTCGATTATTTATAATTACTTAAGTAATAGTAAATTAAAAAATATTGAAACTTTGATTCTTGGTTGTACACATTATCCGCTTTTGATTGACGAAATCAAACAATATTACGGAAACCGTGTTCGTGTAATTGATTCTCCAAATATCGTTGCCAATCAATTGAAAATGATTTTGGATAAACATCATCTTCTGAATGAAGAAAATCATCAATCAACTTATGAATTCTTCTTATCGGATATTACCAAAAATTTCGAAAAAATCTCTAAAAAATTCTTTGGAAAATCAATTGAGTTAGAACTTAAATCACTTTAGAAATTCTCATTTCTGAAGATACTTTTGATTTGATTAATTTCGCTTTGAACCATATTTTTCACTCTTTCGCCAAAGTGTAAAGTATTCTCGATTTTATTATTGCCTTCCCAAGTAATCTCGATTCCACCGTTGGCAATTTCTTTTTTACAAAGAAAATCAGGAACGATTGAGAAACCCGAATTTCCACTTAAACAACGCACAATCGAACAAATATTCGGAACTATATAGTTTGGTTTAAAGTCTGGATGTCGATTAAAATTAGCTTTCCAAAAATTATTCAGATGTTCCATATCCGCCGCTGTGCTGTACCAGATTTGCTGTTTCAGCCAGTTTTCAGCATCTTCAATTTTATTGGTTTTAATTAGTTTTTTGAAGTCAGAAGTGTCAGTTCCGGTTCCATTAATCAAGACAATTTTTTCTTTGGAAAAAGCTTCAAAATTTAAGTTTTTAAGATTAGTTTTTCTTGGTGTAATAATCAAATCCAGCAATCCGTTATCCAAATCCGAAAACATCTGTTCATACAATCCAAAACGGATAATCACATTGAAATCAAATGTCGGAATATGCTTTTCCAACGTGAATTGAAAAGTTTCAAAACACATTCCAACGCTCACAGTTGCACGTTCGGTTTTCGTCGTTTTATGAAAAGTTTGTTCGGCCGTTTCCAGTTTCAAGAGAGGTTCCAAAGTGAAATTATAAAGAATCTTCGCTTTCTCTGTCGGAATTAGTTTCTTTGAAATCCTTTCGAACAAAGAATAACCAACATAAGCTTCCAATGAACCAATATGAAGGCTAACACCAGGTTGGGAAATATATAATTCCTTCGCCGCTTTGGTATAAGACTGAGTTTCATAAACACTTTTAAAAGTTCTGAGCCATTCCAGATTTATCATTTTGTATTATAATTATGATGCAAATATATAATTTATATTATTTTTATAATTGATTTTTCTGTCGGAACTTTGCATCATTAAATTATTAAATAGAAAATTCAATGAAAAAAATATTTGTAATCAACGGTGGACAAACGTTCGCACATTCCGGTGGAGCTTTTAACAAAACGATTACCAATTGGACAAAAGATGTTTTGGAAAGCATTAATTTCGAAATTAGAGTAAGTAATGTGAATGAGGAATTTGAGGCAGTTCAGGAAGCCGAGAATTTCAAATGGGCAGATATTGTGGTTTACCATTTTCCAGTCTGGTGGTTTCAGGTTCCGAATCGTTTGAAATTTTACATCGATGAAGTTTTCACGGCTGGCCACAATAATGGAATCTATAAAAGCGACGGACGTTCCCGAGTGGATCCGGCGATTAATTACGGAACCGGCGGTTTGATGCACGGTAAAAAATATTTTGTAACCACAAGTTGGAATGCGCCGGAAACTGCTTTTACTTTGGAAGGTGAATTTTTTAATCAGCATTCTGTAGATGAAGGGGTTTTGTTCGGTTTTCACAGGATGAACGCCTTCACAGGAATGACACTTTTAGGAAGCTTCCATTTCCACGATATGGAGAAGGCAGCTACTAAAGAAAGAATTGATAATTATGAAATTGAGTATAAAAATTATCTGAAAAATGCCTTGGAAACTGAAGAATTGAAAGTGTTGAATTAATTAAATAAAATTAAAATGTCAATCTATTTAACAGCGATTTTGAAATCGAAAAAAGATAAAATTCAGGATTTGAAATCAATTCTTGATAATATGGTTCTGAATACAAAAAAGGAAGAAGCTTGCGAAAAGTATGAACTACAGCAAAGTCTGGATGACGAAGCGGTTTTTATCTTTCACGAGATTTGGAAAAGCAAAGAGGGTTTGGATGCTCACAATCAACAACCTTATATCCAAGAATTTGTTGAAAAAGTTCCTGATTTATTGGAAAAACCAGCAGAAATTTATCTGGCGAAATTAGTTTAAAATAGAAACGCCTCGATTAATCGAGGCGTTTTTTTATAATGAAATAGTTTTATTGACATTGATATCTTCCAAAAATCGATTATCGTGAGAAACCACAATCAAAGTTCCTTCGTAATCGTTGATTGCGGATGTCAAAATCTCAATATTTTGGATATCGAGATTATTCGTTGGTTCATCCAGAATTATCATATCAGGCGAAATATTCTGAATGGAAAGACAGCAGAGTAGAAGCTTTAGTTTTTCGCCACCGCTTAAGAATTTGCACTTTTTGTCCCAATCGTTTTTCCAGAAAAGAAAACGTGCTAAAATGGTTTTAATCTCGTGTTCTTCAAGGTTTTTTAAATTGAATTGCTGAGCTTGTTCATAAACCGAAAGTTCATTTTTAATCAAAGAATATTCCTGGTCAATGTAAATCGTTTTCTTTTCCGCTAAATAGATTTCGCCAAAAGTCGGTTCAAATTCTCCTAAAATCATTTTAATCAAAGTTGTTTTCCCAGAACCGTTATTGCCTTTTATCGCAATTCTTTCTCCACTAACAATTTGAAAATCTAGATTGTTTTTCCAAAGATTTCCTTGATAATAACTGAAATTGATTTGTTCGGCTTTGACCAATATTTTCCCTTTATGAAGCTGAGAATTATCAAAATTGATTTTCATTTTATCGATTCCGGAAAGATTGTCTTTCAGGTTGTGAAGATTTTCTCTGATGTTATCGATTTTTTCAGAATGAACAGATTTCAGTTTTGAGGTACTGTTTTCCGCTTTGTTGCGAAGCGTGTTCATCATAATTCTGGAAACGCCTGATTTTTCCTGCTTTCCTTTTCCTCGAGAATCTAATTTGTTTTGCCTTTCAATCGTTTCGCGTTCTTTTTCTTTGGCTTTTTTCAGTTCTTTTTCTCGGTTAAAAATATTCTGTTCAAGTGAATTTTGCTCAATTTTTTTCTGTTCATAATAGAAATCATAATTTCCTCCATAAACCGAAATTCCATTTTTGTTGAGTTCGCAAGTTTTGTCTAAAAGATTGAGTAAAACTCTGTCGTGACTTACAATCAAAAGACTTTTCGAAGTTGAATTGACAAAATCATAAAGCAAACTTCTACTTGCCAAATCCAAATGATTCGTTGGTTCATCCATTAGAATCAAATCCTGTTGATGAATCATCATTCCTGTGAGAAACAATTTGGTTTTTTGTCCGCCACTTAGATTTTTTAATTTTAGATTTAAATCAAAATCGGGTAGATTCCAATATGTGAAAGCTTCTTTAATTCTGTCCTCGATTGTCCAATCGTCATTCAGAATTCCCATATTATCTTCGGTGACAGAACCGTTTAGAATTTCCTTTAAAGCATTCAGTTTTTTATCGATTCCTAAAGCCTCAGCAATACTCAAATGATTATACTGACCGAAAATTTGTGGAATATAACAGATGTTAGAATCAGATTTAATCGTTCCTGATTTTGGTTGTAATTCGCCAGCAACTATTTTGAGCAAAGTCGATTTTCCAGAACCATTATTTCCGATGAGAGCTATTTTTTCCTGAGAATTAAGGGTAAAGTTGATGTCCGAAAAAAGAACATCTTTATTAGGATGTTGATAAGATATATCTTGTAAAATTAACATAATTTCTTTTTTAAGATGAACAATAGCAGACGAGTTGGTCCGCAGAAGATTGCCTGAAAAGAAATTGAATTTTACATTTTAATCTTTAGAATTTTATTTCTGCAAAGTTAGAAATTATTTTTAAAATCAAAAAAAGCCTTGAATTTCCAAGGCTTTTATTATTAAATCACATCCAGAATTTCTTCAAAATTCAATCTAGATTTTGCTTTGAGCTTCGGTTGATTGAAATCATTTTCATCTCTCACGCCAATCGCGACTGCGAATAACGTTGTGTATTTTTCATTATTCAGAATAGCATCATATTTTGCAATTTCAATTCCTTCCATTGGCGTAGAATCGATTTCCATTTGTGCACAAGCGCTCAACAAAACACCTAAAGCAAGATAAACCTGATGCGACATCCAGCTTTTTGTATAATCTTCGCCGTGTGGTTTTATCATTTTGTTGTAATATTCTATAGAACCTTCAGGTAAATTTCCCTCGATTTGTTTTTCAAAATCTTCCGCATTTTTCAAAACCTGAAAAACTACCAAAAGCTGGCTGTCATTGATTTTTTCTTTGTTGAAATAAGAAGCTTCAGCGAATTCTGACTTAGCTTTTGAATCTTCTACAAAAGTGAATTTCCAAGGCTGACTGTTGATTGAAGATGGACTCAGATGCAGAATCGATTTCAATTGTTCTTTAATTTCATTGCTAAGTTTTCCTTCAGAATTATACTTTTTTACAGTGTATCTTTTCTGCATTTTGGTAAGAAATGTTTCCATAATTTTATACTATCAATTTTATAGTTGCAAAAATAAATAGTGTTTATTAACTTTGCAATAACGGTCAATAATGATAGTATATGTTTTTAATCGATAATAAAAAATTTCCTTGCGGAACAAGCGTTACAATGCGTTTTATAGGAGGTAAATGGAAAGCAGTCATTCTCATTCATCTTGCAAAGGGAACGAAACGATATAATGAAATCAGGAAAGAAATCCCGACAATTACGGAAAGAACCTTGAGTCTGCAGTTGAAACAACTGGAAGATGACGGAATTATCGAGCGGAAAGTTTACACGCAAAAACCACCGCTAATGGTAGAATATTCTTTGACAGAATTTGGAAAAACTTTGATTCCTGTTTTGCGTTCGATTTGTGGTTGGGGAAATGAGGCGATAAAAGATTCGGATAAGATTTTGGTCCAGAACTGATTATAATCCGATTTTTTTCATAACGAGATTCAGTTTTTGCTTCCATTCTGCGGGTTTTGTAGAATATCCGGAGGAAGCAATGGCGACAAACCATTCGTTATGATTTTGAGAACCTTTTAGATTTTGATAAAATTTCTTTTTCGAAACCCATTCGCAAAAGGCACGATAAGATGCTTTGGAATCAGTAAAACTTTTGAATCTGGAATTGTTGATATCGTTTTTTCCTGTCATTCCAAAATGGTTGTTCAGGACTTTACACGCCGAACTTGTGCCACCGCCAGTTTCCATAAAAGCAATTGAAAGAATAACCGAAGTTGGAATCCCAAATTCCTGAGAAAGCTCCGTAGCAAAAGGCTTGTATTGATTGACGTAAGAATTCTGAGCAGAGATTTTCAAACTGAAAAGCAGAACGAAAATCATTAATAATTTGATGTTGAAACTCCTCATATCACAATCAATTTATTCAGAAACAGCTTCAGCTTCGAAGAAAGAAAAATTGATATTTCCGTATTTTCTGCTGTCTTTCAGATTGGGGTGTGGATATTTTTGTCTGCTTTGATGTTCTAGAATGAAAACACCATTTGGTTTCAATAATCCATTGCTTAAAACCAAATCAATCAGTTCTTTATATTTGCTTTCGTCAGTTTCGAAAGGTGCATCAGCGAAAATAATATCATATTTTTTTTCGTGATTTCTTTTTCTTTTCAACCAGTCAAAAACGTCTGCTCTTTGTATATTGACTTGTAGTCCCATATCCAAATCGTTGGCTGTAGAATTGATAAATCCGGCGTGTTTTGGATTCAGTTCTACGGAAGTAATGTCTTTGCAATCGCGAGAAGCAAACTCCAAAGTAATCGAGCCAATTCCTGCGAATAAGTCTAAAACGGAACAAAATTCCAAATCAAAACGATTCTCAATCATACTGAAAAGCGCTTCTTTGGCAAAGTCAGTCGTTGGTCTTACATCGAAATTTTTTGGCGCCGCAATTCTTTTAGCTTTCCATTTTCCACTGATTATTCTAAACATTTTTTATTTTTTAAGTTTCATTTTGAGAATTGGATAAGGTTTTCCCATATCGTCTTTCTCCGTTCTGTCAAAGGTCTCGAATCCTATCTTTTTGTAGAATTCTGTTGCATTTGGATTTTGCTCGTTAACATCAACATATTGAATGTCAAAATTCGAAAATGCAAAATCTATTAATTGTTTGCCTAATCCTTTTCCGATGTAATCTGGATTGAGAAAAAGCATTTCTATTTTTTCTGAATGAATGCCGATAAAACCTATAATTTCATCTTTTTCTTCGAGACAGAAAACATTTAAATCTTTGAAATCGAAATTCTGCAGAATCTTTTTGTACTCTTCAAAATCGGATTCCAGCAAAAAATGATGCGTTGCTTTTACAGATTTTTCCCAAACAGAAAGGATTTCGTTTTTATGAGAATCTTTGTATTCAACTATTTTGAAGTTCATTTTAATTCAGGACAAAATTCTTTTTATGAAGATTATCAAAAACAATTTTCAAATTTGGAACGAATTTCTGCATTTCCGAAATGAAAGTTTCATTCTCAGTAGTTTCGCCATAGATATAAAAGTGAGTTTCAGAAATTCCGAAATCGATTTTACTTAGCGTAAACATTATAAAATACAAGAAATCTACTTCCGAAGCTGCATCTAAATTGTTATAAAGAACCACTTTTTTATTCTCAATTGCAAAAAATTCTGCCTGCTGATGATAAAGATTCACGTGGATTTCTTTTCGGTTTTTTACATTCAAAGAATTCAGGAACTTTTCACCTGAAAAATTGAAATGAACTGGAATTTCTAACTGCTTTATTTTGTGATAAAAATCCTTTGGAAAACTATAATAAAACTGAATTCCAAATTTCTTATTTACAGAAAGCATCAGTTCCTCAGAATCTCTTTTTACATCGGCATTATAGGAAATCAAATCATATCCCAAATCGTGCTGGTCAAAACCTTCTTCCACAATCGAAAAATGATTGATAGCCGATATCACAGAGATTTCAGAAAACTTCTCAGAAGCAAAAACCTCATTTAGTTTCTCTTCCACCAGATTTTTTGGCGTTTCTTCATCTTTCAGCCAGATTTTTTCTTCTAAAACCTTTTTGGATTTAGAAATCTGCCATTGCAAACCATCTTTCGTAAAAAGCAAGGATAATTTCCTCATATTTTTTGTTCTGAATATTTAATAGTTTTCAGTAAAATCTGAAAAACTGAGATTTGCAAAGTTAAAAAATTAAAACTTTACTATTTCACTCTCGGTCAATTCTTATATTATGGTTATCTTCGCAGTTAATTCGATTTATTCTAAGGATGAACAAGATATCATTTTTCTTAATATTACTAGTTTCTCAATTGAGTTTTTCTCAACAGACCATCAAATTTGAAGATTCTGATTTTGCAACAATCCTAGCTAAAGCTAAAGCTGAGAAAAAAATAGTTTTTCTGGATGCATACGCAGCTTGGTGTGGACCTTGTAAGTTGATGGAGAAAAACGTTTTTACAGACAAGAACGTTGCAGACTATTACAACAAGAATTTCATCAATGCGCATTTTGATATGGAAAAAGGTGAAGGACCAAGTCTGGCTTCAAAATATGGAATCAGAAGTTATCCAACTTTGTTATTTTTAAATGGAGAAGGCGAAATCGTTGGTAAAGAATTAGGTTATATCAAGACTGAAGAATTTCTGGAATTAGGTAAAAAAAACAATAACCCGAGTTTGGTTAATACAAACCTGAAAGATGAATTTCTGAAAGGAAAATTAGACCAAGCAGCTTTACTTAATTTCATTAATCTATATGCAAGCAAAGACCCGATTTTAGCAAAGCAAGCTTCAGAAAAATATTTTGCGAAGAAAAAAGACAAAGAGTTTTCTGGCGAAGAGGTTAATGCTCTTTTGAATTTCACTCAATCTGTTGATGATGCTAATTACAAAGTTTTTGTAGCAAACAAAGAGGGAATTACAAAGCTTCTTCCGGAACAAAATTATAAGCAGTTTGATAGTTATCTTAAATTGATGAAACTGGTAACGTCTGCAACAGACGAAAAAACCAAAACAATCGACGATGCAAAAATTCTGAAAGAAGGAGAAGGTCTATTCCCAAAAGAAGAATTGACGAAAAGCCTGAATCTTTACAAATTGAACTATTACTCAGCTCACGATAATTTTCCAGCTTACGAAAAAACAGCTATAGAATATTACAAAAATCCTGAGGAATTCAACGCTAATGAATTGTTAGCTGCAGCAAGTACAATCAGTGGAAAATCTAAAGATGTCAAGTCTCTTCAAGCGGCATCACGTTGGGCGGAGAAAGTGGTTATGTCTTCAGAAAACTTTGATTCTACAAGTATTTTGGCAACATTATATGACAAATTAGGTAAAAAAGAAGAAGCCAAAATGTTTGCAGGAATGGCAGCTAATTTTGCAAAAGATGAAAACAAAGATGCCACAAAAATGAACGAAATCCTGAACAAAAAATAATGATGAAAAAACTTTTATTGCTGAGTTTTATTGGCATTATCACTTACGGCTTTTCGCAAAAAAATGAAACTTATATCAAAGCCAATGCTTTATTTCTTCCAGTAGGAATGCTGAATGTAGGCGTAGAACACGGCTTCTCAGATCATATTACTGGACAGGCGGATTTATTTGTTTCTCCTTGGAAATCGTTCGCAGGAAAACACGCACAAGTTTATATGTTGGGGTTCAATGGAAGATATTATTTTAATGAAGCTTTCAAAAAATTCTATGTTGGCGTTGATTTTTCATTGGCGAGATTCAATATCCAAAAGTGGGGATATTGGAATGATAATTTTTATGTTCATAAAAATGGAGTGGTGACGCCATATATTAATTCTAATTTATATCAAAGAGGATATTCATTTATGTTAGGCGGATTAGCTGGCTATCAGTTTACTCTGGGTGAAAGATGGAATCTTGATCTATATCTTGGTCTTGGGACGATGCAAAGTTTTTATAAAGGCTATGATAAGCTGAGTGGCGACCGCTACGATACAGAAGGAGATTCTATGGGTAGAGAAACGAACAGGAGTGGTGAGTTGCTTCCTTACAAAGGTGGGATAATGATTTCTTATAAACTTTAAAGATGAATTTCAAAAATCCAAAATATATACTGATTGCAGTTATTACTTTCATCATTATTTTTCTGATGAATTATATTGGAAATGATTCGCCAGATAAACTTTCGAGAGCTTTGTTAACTGCTTTTTCTGCAGTAATAGGTCTGGGAATTGGAATGTGGATTTACAGCAAATGCGACAAAAACGACGAACGTAATAATTTTGATTAATTAAACTTATTTTTATGCAGATCGATCTACAATCTGGTAAAAAAATATATTTCGCTTCCGATCAGCATTTCGGAGTTCCTGATTTGCAACAAAGCCGAATTAGGGAAGAGAGATTTATTCGTTGGTTGGATCAAATCAAAAGAGATGCACAAATTCTTTTCTTGATGGGCGACCTTTTTGATTTTTGGCACGAGTGGAAATATGTTGTCCCCAAAGGCTATATCAGGGTTTTAGGAAAAATTGCCGAGTTGAAAGATTCGGGAATTGATATTTATTTCTTTGTTGGGAATCACGATTTGTGGATGAAAAATTATTTCGAAGTTGAATTGGGAATTCCTGTTTTCTTCGAAAAAAGATATTATGAAATTAATGGTAAGCAATTTCTTTTAGCGCACGGCGATGGACTTGGGCCTGGTGACAAAGGCTACAAAAGAATGAAAAAAGTCTTTACCAATCCTCTTGCTCAATGGGCTTTCAGATGGTTACATCCAGATATCGCAATGAAAATTGCCAACTATATGTCGCAGAAAAATAAGATGATCTCTGGTGTTGGAGATCAAAAGTTTTTAGGTGAAGATAAAGAGTTTTTGATTCTCTATTCAAAAGAAAAACTGAAGACAGAAAAAATCGATTATTTTGTTTACGGTCATCGCCATTTGCCAATGGTTTTGGATTTGGACAAAGGAGCGAAATATATCAATCTTGGAGACTGGATTTCTTATTTCACTTATGGCGTTTTTGATGGAGAAAATTTTGAATTGAATAAATTCGAAGGATAAAATTAAGTTGGAAAATGAAGCAGAATATTTTTGATATTAAAACAGAAGAAGAATTCCAGGCGGCTTGTTTGGAAACTTTTATTTATCAATATGAGAATGTTGAAGTTTACAGAAAGTTTGTAGATTATCTCAACATTGATCCATTAACCATAAAACAAACTTCTGAAATTCCGTTTCTACCGATTGAGATGTTTAAAAATCATTTGGTTTTGGATGAAAATTCTAATGCAGAGAATTATTTTCAAAGTTCCGGAACAACACAAATGAATCGCTCCAAACATTACATTGCTGATTTTTCTATTTACGAAGAAAGTATTTACAAAAGCTTTGAGCAATTCATTGGAAAGCCTGAAGATTATATTTTTTTAGGTTTACTTCCTAATTATTCTGAAAATCCACATTCCTCTTTGATTTATATGATTGATTTTTTGATGAAAAAATCAGATAAACCAGAGAACGGTTATTTCCTTTACAATCATCAGGAATTATTTGACTTGCTTCAAACTTTAACGGATAAAAAAGTAATTCTATTTGGTGTTTCTTTCGCATTATTAGATTTCTTAGATTATTGCAACTCAAACTCTAAAACTCTCCAATTCTCCAACTTTCTCACAGTGATAGAAACTGGCGGAATGAAAGGGAGAAAAGAAGAGATGACGAAAGATGAACTGTTGAAAATATTCCAAGAAGGCTTCAAAACAGAAAAAATTTATTCAGAATATTCGATGACAGAGTTGTTGTCTCAGGCTTATTCTCTAGGCGAAAATATCTATAAAAGCCCCAATTGGATGAGAATTCTCATCCGAAATACCGAAGATCCTTTTTCATATATTGAGGACGGAAGAACGGGCGCAATTAATATCATAGATTTGGCAAATAAACATTCTTGTTCATTTATTGCAACTCAGGATTTAGGAAACGTTAAGGATGATACGTTTCAGGTTTTGGGAAGAATCGATCATTCTGATATCCGAGGCTGCAGTCTTTTGGTTTCCTGAATTTTAATTAAATTTAATTTAAAAACACAATTTGATTTATTTAAAGTCTAATTTAAAATCTGCCTAATGAGGTTTTTATTATTAATTTTTCTACTCTCTTTTTCTCTTTTCAAATCTCAAGAATGCTATGATTTGAAGACAGTTTTGAAAGTTGAGCCTACAGAATTATACAAACCCCATTTATTAGCTTCACAGAATTTCGGAGTTAAGATTCTTCAAAATACAAAGACTGTTGATAAGAACATTGCCAATGGAAAATTTGTGAAAGTGAAGAAAAAATCAAGAGGTTACAGATTGCAGACTTTAGAATATAGCCGACCATATTTGGTTAAGAAGGCAAGAACAACTTTGGAAAGGATGGCGAATGATTTTGCTGCAAAAACAAAAAGTTTCTTTGTTGTTTCATCTGTTACTAGAACTTTGGAAGACCAATGCAGATTAAGAAAAGTGAATTCTAATGCGTCTTTGGGAATCAGTTCTCATAATTACGGCGCTGCGTTTGATATTTCGTATGTTAGATTTGACCACAAATTGAAAGTCAATCCAAAATTGGAAAAAGAATTGGAGAAAGTTTTGACAGAGTATAAAAATCTTGGTAAAATCTTTTATATTAAGGAGAAGCAGCAAAGCTGTTATCACGTTACAGTTCGTAACTACTAAAGTTTGAATTGATGTTGAAAATAGAAGAACTCGTTCACGCTTTTGTCACTTCCAATTGTGACTTTGATAAAGAAATTGTTTTGACTAATTTTTTCCATTCCGACTGGGAAGCCGATATTTTATTGATTAATAATGAAGGTTTCAGCCACGAAATTGAAATAAAATTATCCAAATCCGATTTCAAAAACGATTTTAAAAAATTCTATACCAATCAAAAATCAGGAGAAAAATTTCTAAAGCACGATAAGATTGGCTGTGGCGATTATATTTGCAATTCATTCAGTTTTCTTGTTCCAATGGGAATGGTTGACCACAAGGATATTCCGGAACATTGTGGAATTATTGAATTTTACCACAACGAAGACAATTGGGAAACGACTTTTTACAAAATCCGGAAACCAAAAATGATTCATGAAGATTCTTATTGGAAACTATGTGACAAAGACTATTTTCTAAGAAATCTTGCCAGAAACCTGCTCGTCAAGAAATTTGAATTGAAAGGGAAAAAAGAAGAATTAATTTTCAAAAGTCCATTTGAGATTAAGAATAAAAAATAAATCCTACTTTATTAAGTAGGATTTATCTTTAGAAATGATTCTACGCTTATAGTTTTTCAGGTTTTTCAATCAATAAATTATAAGTGAAGGCTGCAAAAACTCCACCCAGAATTGGCGCTACAATAAACAGCCAAAGTTGTGACAGTGCTTCTCCACCAGCAAATAGTGCTGGACCAATACTTCTTGCAGGATTTACAGAAACACCTGTAATTTTGATTCCGACAATGTGAATCAGAACCAAAGAAAGTCCAATTGCCAGACCAGCAAAGCCTCCGTGGATATTCTTAGTAGAAGTAGATCCCAGAATTACCATCAAGAAGATGAATGTGAAAACAAACTCAGCAACCAAAGCAGCTACAGTTGTATATTCATCCAGATAGCCAGTTCCCCAGCCATTAGAACCCAAAGCCCAAGGTCCTAATTCAGCACCTGGATGATTGGTAAAAATGACATACAGTATTCCTGCACCAATAATAGCTCCGATTATCTGAGCAACGATGTAGTACAAAGCTTCTCCCAATTTCATTCTGCCAGCCGCAACCATCGCCAATGAAATAGCAGGATTGATGTGACATCCGGAAATGTGTCCGATAGCGTATGCCATTGCGACCACACTCAAACCAAATGCAAAAGAAATTCCCAGAAGCCCGACACCAGTTGTTCCATCAGCGCCAGCAATCACTGCACTGCCGCAGCCCATTAATACAAGAACCATTGTGCCAATCATTTCGGCAACAAATTTTGAAGTTGTTGATACCATTTGTTTTGTTTTTTTAATAGTTTATTAAAACAAATCTAATAAAATTTTTAATTAGTTGTGAATAATTCAAAAAATATTTGTTGACTGACAAAATTTCCAATTATTTTTGACATTCCTGTAATGGTTTGTTTTTTGAGCTAAACATTTGTATAAATTTTAGAATTATGGCTTTAAAATATTCAATTCTCGATTTGGCAACTATTGTCAAAGGCGATGATATCAATAAAACATTTCAGAAATCGGTGAAATCTGCACAACACGCAGAACAACTTGGATTTACAAGATATTGGTTCTCGGAGCATCATAATTTCCCTAATGTTGCGAGCGCTTCAACATCGGTATTAATTGGTCATATTGCTTCACAAACCACAACTTTACGAGTTGGTTCCGGAGGTATTATGCTGCCCAACCATTCCACTTTATCTGTCGCAGAGCAATTTGGAACTTTGGATGGATTGTTTCCTGGCAGAATTGATTTGGGATTGGGAAGAGCACCAGGAACGGATATGTTGACAGCAACTGCATTGAGAGGAAATAATTTCAATCCGAATTATAATTTTGAATTTCATATTAAAGAACTTCAAAAATATTTATCTAATGAAAATGCTGAAGCGAAAGTACGAGCGATTCCAGGTGAAGGTGCGGATGTTCCGCTTTACATCTTGGGAAGTTCTACAGATTCAGCTTTTTTAGCAGCTAAATTAGGTCTGCCTTACGCTTTTGCAGCCCATTTTGCGCCTTCTCAATTGGAAGTGGCTTTGGAAATCTATAGGGAACATTTTCAGCCCTCTGAATTTCTTGATGAACCTTATGTGATGATTTGTATTAATATTATTGCGGCAGATTCTGTAGATGAAGCTCATTATTTATCAACGTCGCATTTCCAGGCTTTTGTCAATATTTTGACTGACCAAAGACAGCCTCTTTTACCACCAGATGAAACCGAATTGGCTGGTATTTCAGATGAAGTAGCTCTTCATCTCAATAGAATGGCTGCTAAAACATTCGTGGGAGACAAAGAAACTTTGAAAGAAAAACTGACCAAGTTTAGGAAGGATTACAAACCAGATGAGATTATTGTTTCAGGAAACATCTTCGATTTTGATAAAAAACAAAGGTCTTACGAGATAGCTTCAGAAGTTATCAAATCACTATAATTAAAAGCACAAACCTAGGTTTGTGCTTTTGTTTTATTTCAGAACGTCAACTTCAATTGTACTGCTGTTGTAAACTTTGATATTGGCTTTTGTATAATCTTCCTTGGTTGCTTTGTAAGGATTTTCAAGAAATTTCTGAGGATTGATGGCCATCAAAGGAAACCAACTACTCTGAACCTGAATCTGGATTTTATGTCCTTTTTTGAAAGTGTGCAAAACGTCCTGCAATTTTACATTCACAACTTCTTCTTTATTTGGAGTCAAAGCTTCCGGTTTTTCAAAACTATTACGGAATCTTGCCGGCATTATTTCGCTTCTTACCATTTGATGATAGTTGGCATAAACGACATTGGGTTTGTCTGGATTTGCTTTCTCATCAGAAGGATAAACATCAATTAATTTAACTGCAAAATCTGCATCGGTGGAAGTGGTAGCTATTTTCAGTTTAGTTAAAATCTCTCCGGCAAAAGTAACATCGCTATCTAGAACATCCGTTGTAAAAGTTAAAACATCTGGTCTGTAACTCGCAAATCTCTGGTCTTCGCTCATATAATTCCTTGGTGTGAATCCATTCATATCTTTGTAATTCTCGCTGCTTAAAACCGGATTGTTGGGGTCAGAAGTATATTCTGAAAATGCAACCTGATTCAGAATGTTTTTAGCTAATGTTCCAGAATTATCAAGATAAAAAGTAACTTTTTGAGTTTGTTTTGGCGGCCAGTTTTCAAATTGTTCCCATTCTTTTTTTCCGGTGTCAAACATATAAGCTTCCGGAAGTTTTGCCGCAGTTTTAGAATCTTCTTTCAAATAATGATGAAAGAATGGTTGTTCTATATTTTTCTGATAATAAGTAGCGATGCTGTCTCCGAAATAAATGTCATTATGAAAATGTTTCCCTTCTTCTCTGTTCCAGCCTCCGTGGGAGAAAGGTCCCATCACAATCGTGTTCTTTGCTTTCGGACTAGATTTCTCAATGGTTTTATAAATGTTAAGCGGACCAGCTAAATCTTCTGCATCAAACCAGCCGCCAACTGTCATCACAGCGTGGTTGATATTTTTAAGATGAGGTAAAAGATTTCTTTTTTGCCAGAACTCATCATAGTTGGGATGATTCACAACTTCCTGCATAAAGAAATTGTCTTTATAGTATTTATCCACACCATCTTTCAATGTTCCCATATCTTTGTAGAAAATGTAACCGTCATCAGAAGTTGGTTTTATCATTTTATCAACGAACCAGCTTTTGTCTTCAGCTTTAGTTTTCTGAACTCCGAACACTGGAAACGTTTTGAAATAACCCATCAAGAATGCACCATTGTGATGGAAATCGTCAAACCAAAAATCTGAAATAGGAGCTTGAGGAGACGAAGCTACCAAAGCAGGATGGTTCGCTAAAGTTCCGACTGCTGTGTAAAATCCAGGATAAGAAGTTCCGTATTGCCCAACTTTTCCGTTGTTATTCTGAACGTTTTTAACCAACCAATCTATAGTATCATAAGTGTCGGTGCTTTCGTCCACATCTTTTTTGGTTTTGTGGTCCACTTGTGGCGTCATATTCGTGAAAGTGCCTTCGCTCATATATCGTCCTCGAACATCCTGAAAAACAAAGATGTATTTTTCTTTTTCGATGAAAGGGTTGGGGCTTAATTTTTTTCTGAAGTTATTTTCGCCATAAGGTGTAATACTGTAACAAGTTCTGTTCATAATGAATGGATACTTGTTGCTTTTTGAAATGTCTTTTGGTGTGTAAATAATCGTAAACAGTTTGGTTCCGTCTCGCATCGGGATATAAACTTCTTTTTTGGTGAAGTTGTCTTCAACAGAATTGGTTTGTGCAAAACCGAAACTAACTGTGATAAAACAGAAAAACACTAAGAACTTTTTCATTGAAAATAAATATTTGAATAAAGATAAAACTTGATGATCAGAATAAAAATAGTTTACGATTAATTTTTGCCATATTTAATGATCCAGTCTGCAGTAGAAGTAATTTTTTTAACAGAATTACCAGGTAGGGCATCTAATGAATGATCTGCTCCTTGAAAAATCAACAATTTATAAGGTACATTTTCTTCTTTCAAAGCCTCTATCAAATTAAAGGATTGTTTGATAGGAACAATCGGATCTTTGTCGCCGTGTATCATTAGAATTGGAATCTTTTTTACAAATTTTACGGGACTCGATTTAATATAAAGTTCAGGAATTGGATTGCCTTCTTTCCAAACAGTTTTGTTACCAGACATTTTGTTGACAGCATCCATAAGATTTTGATTATCCAGCTGCCAAAGTGTGGAGGTATCGGTAAAATCGGTTGGTCCGCAACGATCAACAATAGCTTTGATTTTATCTGACTTAGTATAGGCATACATTAGAGAAACGTGTGCGCCAGAACTTTGTCCGGTTATAGAAAAACCTGTGCTTCTGGTGTTCCATTCTTTGGAATGTGTGATCAAATATTTGAAGATCTTATCTACATCATCTAAGAGTTCTGAAAGATGTGTGTTATTATTAGCGTATCTGTAATTGATGTTGGCAACCGCTATTCCTCTTGAAAGCAAATATTTTGATAAAGAAGTGTCAGTGCTTTTATCACCTACGGTCCACGCTCCTCCGTGAATATTTACTACAAAAGGTGTATTATTTGTTCTGTTGGCGGGTAAGTAGATGTCCATTTTGTTTCTTTCATAAGATCCATATTTTATATCTGTTAGTTCTATTTCTTTGATTTCACTCTCAGGTTGTTTTGTAGAATTTGTACATCAGGAAAGAGAAAGTATAAATAAAAATAATAGGCCGTAATTCATAATTTTAAAGCTTGTAATTACGAATTTACTTTTTTTAGATTTAAATCTGAAAATGTTTTTGTTTTTAGTTTTAAACTGTAAATCTGTTTTGTGCGAAGCGCGCCCCGAGCTGAACGGAGCTCTTTTTGTTATTGCGATTGCTGAATAGTTCTGTCTAATGTATCACTTTCTTCGCAATAACAAAAAAGCGGGAGTGGAGCGCGGATAAAGGCGCCCAATTATTTTGTATACAGACATAAAAAAACCTGACTCGTTGGAATCAGGCTTTGTGTATTTTTAATTTTCCTATAATCCGAAAATTTTAGCGAATAGATCCGGAACAATTCCCATAGAAACCAATGCTAAAATTATTACTACAGAAACGATATTGTAAGTGATACTCGCTCTTTCCGTATTGTGGAAGTTGTCTTCTTTGTAGAAAAACATTGCGATGATTAATCTCAAATAATAAGCGATACTCAATGCTGAACCTAGAACTGCAATCAGAACCAAGAACTCATAATGTCCGCCAATCGCCTGATTGAAGATTCCTAATTTTCCGATGAAACCGGCTGTCAAAGGAATCCCAGCCATTGATAGCATTGAGATTGTAGAAACAACTGCTAACAAAGGTTCTCTTTTTCCCAATCCGTTGAAAGCGGCAAAAGAAGTTTCTTTTTTGATTTTCTCAACCCAGATCAAACTGATGAAAACACCAACTGTTGCCAATGAATAAGCGAACAAGTAATAGCCTAAAATGTAAGTTGAGAAGTTATTGATTCCGAAAAATATCAAAGCAATATATCCTGCGTGCGAAACGGAAGAGTAGGCAAGCATTCTTTTTGCATTGGTCTGAACCAATCCCATAACGTTTGCCAAAAGTAAAGTCAGGATGATGAAAACGCCTAAGATATTAATCCAATCTCCAGCAATTCCCCCGAAAGCAATCGTCATTAATTTGAACAAAGCGAAGAATCCGGAAATCTTTACGACAGATGCCATAAAAGCTGTAATCAATGATGGTGCGCCTTGATAAACATCTGGACTCCACATATGGAATGGTGCTAACGATACTTTGAATGCCAATGCAGACAACATCAGGATAGCTCCCATTATCAGCATTAAGTTCTTAGGATTGTTGTAAGCAAAATCGTGAATGGCATAAAGGTCAAAACTTCCTGCACTTCCATAAACCAAAGCTACTCCAAACAAAAGAAATCCTGTTGCGAATGCTCCCATTAAGAAATATTTCATAGAAGCTTCCGTAGAGCGAAGGTCGGTTTTATTAGCTCCAGCCATTACATATAAAGGAATTGATAGAATCTCGATTCCGATGAATAATGTTACTAGGTTTTGGAATCCGAACAATACAATCCCGCCACAAAGTGCAAATAACATCAATGCATACAATTCTGACTGATGACTTCTGTGATTGCTGAATGCAAATCCTCCTAAAAAGAACAATAACAAAGTAACAGCCACCGATATTTTTGTGAATAATTCGGCATTGTAGCTGTATTCGTACATCGATTTGTATTGCGCGAAAAACTCGCAATCAGGAAGAAAACTAGTCGCCAGACCAATGATTAATCCCAAGATTCCGATATATCTTGCGTATTTGCCTTTCTCGAAAACACCTGAGAATAATACCAGAATTGCCGTAAGGAATAAAACTATTAAAACACTCATTTCTTTATTTATTTCGTAGGAAACCGGAAGTCCGATGTCCGTTTTGAATTTTATTTAATATTTCTTTTTATCTGAATTGATTTCAAATCCATTCTTAGTTAAGCATAGAAGAGTAGATGAATCTTACAGAACTTGTTACCATTTCTATAACTGGTTGAGGAAAAACGCCTAAAACAATTACGAAAACTGATAAACTTGCCAGTACTGTGAACTCCACTGAGCTAATGTCTTTTGTTGTAGCCAAAACAGCGTCGTCTCCTTTTCCAAACATTGTTTTTCCGTAGAATCTCAACATATAAGCTGCTGCAAGAATCAATGTTAATCCAGCTAAAACTGTCATTATTAGATTGTATGAAAAAATTGATTTCAATAAGATAAATTCTCCGATGAATCCGTTGGTTAATGGAACTCCCGTGGCACCAAGCAAAATAATCATAAACAATATGGCAAATTTAGGAGCGACTTTTGCCAAACCTCCCATTTTTCTGATATCTCTTGTTTTGAATCTTTTATAAAGAATATCTGCACAATAAAATAATCCAACTACGTTAATCCCGTGAGCAAAACTTTGAATCATTGCACCTTGAGCACCTTCGAAGTCTAATCCAACTCTCATTGTTACAACAGCTGAAGCGAAGATTCCCGCTACAATTAATCCAACGTGAGAAAGGGAAGAATAAGCAATCAATCGCTTGGTATCTGTAGAAATCATAGCGATTAAAGCGCCATATATCACTCCGATTACAGAAAGAATAATCACGATTTCTCCAGAAATTCCGCCAATTGCTAATGGTGTAATTGGTAATAAATATCTCATAACACCGTAAACTGCCATCTTCAACATAATTCCTGATAACAACATCGAACCTTGCGTTGGAGAATATGTATAAGTGTCTGGCTGCCAAGTATGGAAAGGGAATACCGGTAATTTCACCGCAAAAGCAAAGAAAATAAACCAGAATATTACCGTTTGTTCGTTCACATTTAAGTTAGCGTTGTACAAATCTGTCAAGGCAAATGATGCTGCGTGATTGTAAACGTAAATCAATCCAATCAACATAAATAAAGAGCCTACAAATGTGTAAACAAAGAACTTGGTTGTGAATTTGATTCTTTTATCTTCCTGACCCCAAAGTCCGGCAATCAACCAGATTGGAATCAATGTTACTTCCCAGAAAATGTAGAATAACAATCCGTCCAAAGAAGTGAAAACACCCAACAATCCGAATTGCATCAATAATATCAATGCGTAGAAAGAATTAGGGTAACCTTTTGACTCGTTGAAAGAAGATAAAGTAATGAGTGGAACCAAGATGTTGGTCAACAGAACCATCAGCATACTCATTCCATCAATCCCAAAATGAATTTTACTTTTGATATAATTGGACCAAGGTTCATTAATTTCATATTGCAATACAGCATCTACAGTTGGGTTGAAATCGAAATTCCCTAACATATAAAATGCGATGAACATCTGTGCAAAGCCAAAAGCTAATGCGATATATTTACTGGAAGGACTCTTCCAGAAAAATAGTAAAACCGAACCTACGAGAGGTAATAGTAATAATGTTAATAGTAAATACGACATTATTATTTCAATATAAAGTTAACAATCAATACAATTCCTATCGCCAATGACATAATTAGCACATAGTTTTCTACATTTCCGTTTTGGAGACGTTTTGCTGCACGTCCAGAATCTGCTGCTCCAAATCCAATGAAATTCACAATCGGGTCAAGAACTGCTTTATCAAACATTGCCGCCGCTTTTCCAGCTTCTTCGAAAGGTCTTACAATCATTGCATTGTAAATCTCATCCACGAATAATTTTTTAGCAGACAATTTCTCCCAGCCTGTATATTTATCTTCAGGAAGAGCCATTTTTTTCTTGTTAACGTAGATGTTTTTAACAATGAACCAAACGCTGAAAAACATTACAACCGTTGCTCCAAGAAGAATCATTTCTGTATTAAAATCCACACCGGAAAGCGTCGCTTCCATTTCGCTGAAACTTTGCTCCGTCAATACTGGTTTCAACCATTCCATCAATTTAGCATAATGACCGTGACCGATGAAGTGAGGAAGATTGATAAAACCTCCAATAACTGAAAGGACAGCCAAAACGATTAATGGCAAAGTCATATTCAGTGGACTTTCGTGCAAGTGATGTTTTTGTTCTTCAGTACCTCTGAACTTTCCGTGGAAAGTCAAATAGTACAACCTGAACATATATGCTGCGGTCGTTGCTGCTAAAACAAATAACATTACCCAATAAATTGGACTTTTCGCATAAGCTGCAACTAAAATTTCGTCTTTAGAAATCATCCCAGAAAGTAATGGGAAACCTGAAATCGCTAATGTTCCGATAAGGAAAGTGATGTGCGTGATTGGAACATATTTTTTCAGACCTCCCATAAAACGCATATCCTGCTCGTTGCTCATTGCGTGGATGACAGAACCTGCTCCCAAGAACATCAAAGCTTTGAAGAAAGCGTGTGTCATTACGTGGAACATTGCTGTTGTATAAGCGCCAAGACCTAAAGCGATGAACATAAATCCAAGTTGTGAAACTGTAGAATAGGCCAATACTTTTTTGATGTCGTTCTGACGAAGTGCGTAGAATCCAGCTAAAGCGGCAGTCAGGAACCCGATGAATAGAATCCCATCCTGAACAGTTGGCGCTAAAGTGAATAAGAAATTACTTCTTACTACTAAGTAAATACCAGCCGTTACCATCGTTGCTGCGTGAATCAAGGCCGAAACTGGCGTTGGTCCAGCCATCGCATCTGGTAACCAAGTATATAAAGGAACCTGAGCTGATTTACCAGTTGCTCCAATGAATAAGCTTGCCGTGATGAATATAATAATATTGCTGTCTAAAGCAAATTTTGAAGCATTCTCCTGTACGCTCAAATAATCGATAGCGTTGACTTGGGATGCAATTGTGAAAATACCAATCAATAATGCTAAATCTCCAATACGGTTCATAATGAAAGCTTTTCTTGCTGCTTTTCCATAATCTTCGTTGGTGTACCAGAATCCAATCAATAGATAAGAACAAAGTCCTACACCTTCCCAACCGATGAATAGAATCAGGTAATTGCTTCCTAAAACCAAAAGCAACATCGAGAAAATAAACAGGTTAAGATATGTGAAGAATTTGTAGAATCCTTTGTCGTGGCTCATATAGCCAATAGAGTAGAGGTGGATCAATGACCCGATCCCTGTGATGATCATTACCATCATCAATGATAATTGGTCAACTTGGAAACCAAAATTAACCTGAATCCCATTCACTCTAAACCATTCAAAAGCTTTTACGATAACAGGTGCGCTATCACTTTTGAATCCTAAAAATATACTGGTTGCGATAACAAATGAAGCGAAAACTACTAATGTTGCCAATCCTCCAACAAAAACTTTCGGAAGATTCTTTCCAAAAAGTCCGTTAATCAGGAATCCGGCTAAAGGCAAAAGTACAATTGCGTAAACTAAATTTTCCATTCCTTTTATTATCCTCTTAATTTATTAAAAATACTTACGTCCACAGATTTGGTATTTCTGTACATCATTGCGATAATTGCCAATCCTACTGCTACTTCCGCTGCTGCAACCACCATAATGAAGAAAACCAAAAGTTGTCCGTTACCATCACCTTTGTAAGCAGAAAATGCTGCTAATAAAAGATTTACGGAATTAAGCATCAATTCTACACATCCCAAAATCACGATAGCATTTTTACGAAGCAAAACTCCCAAAACACCAAGGCAAAATAAAACGGTACTCAGAATAATGAAATATTCCAAAGGTACTTGTTGTATAAATGTATTCACTTCCATAATCTTATAAATCTTTTTTACCGATAAGAACAGCACCTACAATCCCTGCTAAAATCAGAATCGAAGCCAATTCGAATGGCAATACATATTCGTTAAACAATAATCTTCCCAGATTTTTGGTCAAACCAACCGAGTGGTCGATGTTGTCTGCAACTGTTGTTTTTCCTGAAAGACCTCTGTAAGCTCCCAACATTCCTACAAACAAGATACAAACAGAAATAATCCCAATGAACTTTGGTAGGCTTCCTTTCTTGCTTTCGTCTTCTTTGTTCAAGTTCAACATCATCAAAATATAAAGGAACAAAACCATAATGGCTCCCGTGTAAACGATGATTTGAACAATACCTAAAAACTGCGCATTAAGAAGAATGTACATTCCCGCGATAGAGAACATCGTTACAATCAAAGAAAGAATGGCGTATAAAGGATTTCTTGCAAATACGAAGTAAACAGCACTTGCAATGGCGATAAACGCTACAATAAAAAATAAAATCTGATCCATTATTTTACTGCCTTTTTTTGTTTCTCAGATTGTCTCTCTGTGATGTCAATCCTTGCATTAATTTTTTCGACCAATTTTTCTTTTCCATAGATGAAAGAATTTCTGTTTTGTTCCACATCTACCAATCTGTCTGTAAGATAGATTGCAGATTTTGGACAAGCTTCTTCACACATTCCGCAGAAGATGCATCTCAACATATTGATTTCATAGATCGATGCATATTTCTCTTCTCTGTAAAGGTGTTTCTCGTCTTTAGTTCTTTCAGCAGCCGTCATTGTGATGGCTTCTGCAGGACACGCCACTGCACAAAGCCCACAAGCGGTACATCTTTCTCTACCTTCTTCATCACGTTTTAAAACGTGTTGCCCTCTCCAGATATCTGCTCTTGGTTTCTGAACCTCCGGATAAGAATATACTGCAGGAGCGCCCTTCAACACAGTTCTTACAGCGTGCTTGAAAGTGATTCCCATTCCTTTGAAAATCGCCGGCAAATAGATTTTTTCACCCAGAGTCATTTCTTTATTAGAAACAACTTTTGATCTATTAGTAAGTTTCATTTAATATAAGTTAGATGTTAGAAGTCAGATGTTAGATATTAGATTTTGAATCAAATTATCACATCACCTCATTATCAAATTTTCAATTTTTTAATTTCCAAATGCTAAAATCACAGCACCTGTAGCAATTAGATTCACCAAAGCTAATGGAATCAAAGTTTTCCATCCTAGGTGCATCAATTGGTCATATCTGAATCTCGGAAGTGTCCATCTAATCCACATAAAGATTAAAATTCCGATGATTGTTTTTGTTAAGAAAGCTAGGATACTCAAAACACCTGCAACATTTTCTCCCCAGTTGTGCGTTACCCAATCGATTCCAGGATAATTGTAACCTCCGAAGAAAAGAACTACCATAAATGCATTGGAAATGAACATATTCACATATTCTCCAAACATATACAGTCCTAATTTCATTGAAGAATATTCGGTAGAATAACCAGTTACCAATTCAGATTCACACTCAGGTAAATCGAAAGGGTGTCTGTTGGTTTCAGCCATTGCAGCGATGAAAAATATCAAGAAAGCTAAAGGCTGATAAAGGATATTCCAGTTGATTCCGGAAATGGCAGGAATGAATCCCCAAATTTTCCCAGCAGATTGAGCTTCAGTAATTAATTTTAAATCCAAACTTCCGGACATCATAATGATTGACAACAATGATAATCCCATTGCCAATTCATAAGAAATCATTTGTGATGAAGCTCTGATGGCACCTAATAATGAATATTTGTTGTTGGAAGCCCAACCTCCAATCATAATTCCGTAAACTCCGATAGAAGCCATTCCAATGATGAAAAGAACACCAACATCGATATTAGCAACCTGTAAATCGTAAGAAATACCTCCGAAATTCAATGTTTTTCCCCAAGGAATTACTGCTCCGGTAATCAATGAAATAAACATTACCAAAGATGGTCCTAAAATGAAAAGGAACTTTTCTGCATTTTGAGGTGTAAAATCTTCTTTGAAGAAAAATTTACCACCATCTGCCAACGGTTGTAATAGCCCGAAAGGTCCCGCTCTGTTTGGTCCGATACGGTCTTGCATTATCGACGCCACTTTTCTTTCTGCCCAAGTAGAGTAGGCAGCAATAGTAAGTGCCAAAAGGAACAGCGCCAATACTAATATGATTTTAAAAGTTAGTAATTCCATATTTTATAAGTTCAAAATTTAAAGTTCAAATTGAGTTTAAATTTTTATTAACTACCTAATTTTTCAATTTCTTTTTCGTCTGCCACACCAATTTCTTTGGCTTCCGGATTATCCAAAACATTGTAGCTGTCTGTTTTTTTCTCGTAGTGATTAAGAGAAATCACAGAATGTCTGTCGATATGTCTTGGTCCTTCGATATTCCAAAGTGCAGTATCTTTTTTCTCAAAACGACACTCGTTGCAAATCCAGTCTTCAACTTCGCCGTATTGGTCTTTTCTTGCCGTTACTCTTACAACTTCATCTCCTTTCATCCAAAGTACAGCTTTTCCGCTACATTTCTCACATTTGCAAGTTGCATTGTACGGTTTAGTAAACCAAACTCTACTTGTGAATCTAGCTGTTCTATCTGTTAAAGCTCCAACTGGACAAACATCAATCACATTTCCGATGAAATCATTATCCAAAGCTTTGTTCAACATTGTTGATATTTCTGCGTGATCACCTCTGTAAAGAATTCCGTGCTCTCTTTTCTCAGTTAATTGATTTGCAGCCAATACACATCTTGCACAAAGAATGCAACGGTTCATATTCAGTTTGATATATGGACCGATGTCGTCTGCATCGTAAGTATTTCTTTCGAATTCTGTTCTGGTTTCAAGATTACCGTGCTCGTAACCCAAATCCTGAAGATGACATTCTCCAGCCTGGTCACAAACTGGACAATCCAAAGGGTGATTTACCAAAAGGAATTCTGTAACAGCTTTTCTACCTTCCTGTGCTTTTTCAGAAGTTAAGTTTTTCACTTCCATTCCGTCCATCACGCCAGTTCTACAACTTGCAACCAATTTTGGCATTGGTCTTGGGTCTGCCTCAGAACCTTTGGAAACTTCTACCAAACACGTTCTGCATCTACCACCACTGGTTTCCAGTTTACTATAATAACACATAGCTGGCGGAACAGATTTCCCACCGATTTGTCTTGCAGCTTCCAAAATAGAAGTACCAGGCAAAACTTCCGTCGTCTGTCCGTCTATGGTAACTTTAAATTTTTTGACTTCTTCGCTCATATTTCAAGGTTTTAGATTTTCGGATTTTAGATTAAACCTTTTTCCTAAATCTTTTGTCAATTCTATTTATAATTTAAAATATCTCTGAGAGTATATTTTACTTCTTTAATTTTCTATTAAAAACGTATCCAACACCAAAGTTAACCTGGTAAAATACGAAGTCCTGACTTGCTTTATCAGGTTTATTATTAAGAGTAGTTTTGATATCCGGCATATTGATATAACCGAATTTTCCTTCTACTCTTGCCATAATGTGATTCCAGAAAACAGCGTTGATACTTGTTCTTGCATCTAGTCCAAATCCTGCTAAATGGTATCTGTCACTTCTTTCGTTTCCAAATAATTTCACATTACTTTTTGGCATCAAAGCACCGATTCCGCCGCCGTAAGCCCAAAAGATGTCAAAGTTCTTTTTGCTTGATAGATTTTTGTATTTCTCAAGACCAAGATTCACATAATTCAGTCCATCTGTATGCTCAAAGGTAAGGAATTGCTCATCAGACAAATTAACCTGACCATTCTGAACCATTCCTGCATAAGTCGGATCAGAAATATGACCGCTGAAATTAGCAACTTGATTCTGGTCCATCACATATTTCATATGGTCTTGCGAAACGACTAATGCTAAATTATCTTTTAAGAAATAAGCAAATCTAAAATTAAACTGAGGTATAGAAAGCCTTGTAGGGTCTATATATGCCATACTTAATTCCGACGGTCTATCGTGCGCCACCACATTATTCAAAGTGAAATCATAACCATTCCCTTTGAAACGGATATCAGACTTGCTAAATCCAGCTCTGTTCCATCCCCAAAAAACGAACATTGTTCCTTTTTTCAAGGAGGATGTGTTGTTGTTATCAATTGTAGTTTCTTGATTTTGTCCAAATACAGTTGTAATCCCAACAAAAAATACAAAAACTAATTCAAAGAACTTCTTCATTATTTCTAGTGAATTTGAAAACTCAAATCCTATTCTTAATTGTTAGCCACTGCTGGTATTGGATCAGCATAGTTGGCAATTCCGTAATTTTGAGTCTGGCAAAGTTCCGGATTGTTAACGTGCCATTCAAACTCATCTCTGAAGTGTCTGATAGCAGCAGCAACCGGCCAGGCAGCAGCATCTCCCAAAGGACAAATGGTGTTTCCTTCTATTTTTCTCTGGATGTCCCAAAGCAAATCGATGTCTTCCATTTTCCCTTCTCCTTTTTCTATTTTTTTCAGTATTTTGTACATCCAGCCTGTTCCTTCACGGCAAGGTGTACATTGTCCACAACTTTCGTGATTATAGAATCTTGCTAAAGTCATTGTATGATTAACGACACACTGGTCTTCATCCAAAACAATAAAACCTCCTGAACCCATCATTGTTCCAGTAGCAAAACCACCGTCAGCAAGAGATTCATAATTCATATATCTTGGTTCGCCGTTGATTGTTTTCAGTAAAAGATTTGCGGGAACAATTGGAACAGAACTACCACCAGGAATACAAGCTTTCAACTTTTTACCATTCGGAATTCCTCCACAATATTCATCAGAATAAATGAATTCCTCAACCGTAATGGTCATATCAATTTCATAAACACCTGGTTTGTTGATGTTACCACAAGCAGAAATCAATTTAGTTCCTGTTGACCTTCCTACGCCAATTTTAGCATATTCCGCACCACCAATTTCGATGATTGGAACAACTGCTGCGATCGATTCAACATTATTTACAACCGTTGGTCTTTCCCAAAGTCCTTTAACAGCAGGGAAAGGTGGTTTCAGTCTTGGGTTTCCTCTTCTTCCTTCAAGAGATTCAAGTAAGGCAGTTTCTTCTCCACAAATGTAAGCGCCACCACCTCTTTGAACATAAATCTCCAAATCGTAACCAGTCCCTAAGATATTTTTTCCAAGAAATCCAGCAGCTTTTGCTTCTTCGATGGCTTCTTCCAAAATATCAGGAATCCAGGAATATTCTCCTCTGATGTAGATGTACGAAACATTGGATCCTAATGTGTAAGAAGAAATCAACATTCCTTCAATCAAAAGATGCGGAAGAAACTCCATCAAATATCTGTCTTTGAAAGTTCCAGGTTCAGATTCATCGGCATTCACTACCAAGTGTCTTGGAACGCCTTCCGGCTTTGCAAGGAAACTCCATTTCATTCCCGTTGGGAAACCAGCGCCACCTCTTCCTCTAAGTCCGGAAACTTTAACTTCTTCCAGAACTTCGTCGGTCGTCATTTTCAGAGCTTTTTCCGCTGCTTCGTAACCGCCATGTTTACGGTAAGTCTCGAAGTAACGGATTCCCTCTATATGTGCGTTTTTAAGTAAAAGTTTTTTACTCATTTCTTTAATATTAATCTAAAGCGATTGCTCCTTGTCTGCAAAGCTCAAGGATTTCGTCAACTTTTTCTATTGTTAAATTTTCGTGAAAGAATTTACCCAACTGCATCATTGGTGCATATCCACAAGCTCCTAAGCATTCAGCAGGCTTCAAAGTAAATAATCCGTCTTCAGAAGTTCCTCCATCTTTGATATTCAGTTTTGTACGGATATGGTCTAGGATATTGTCACTTCCGTTCAACATACAAGGTCCGGTTCTGCAAACTTCCAAAACATATTTCCCAACCGGCTTCATATTAAACATAGTATAGAAAGTCGCAACTTCATATACTTCGATCGGCGTGATACTCAATAGTTCAGCTACATAATCCATTACTGGAACTGCTAACCAACCATCGAATTCTTTCTGTGCAATGTGCAAGACAGGAATCAACGCAGATTTTTGTCTGCCTTCAGGATATCTTGCGATAATTTTATGAACCTGTGCTAAACTCTCAGGTTTAAAAGCAATTGTTTCGCTCATTTTATTTAAGATTAAAGAATCAAGAACAAAGAGTCAAGACTCGCGATTCTGAATTCTAAATTCAATTTTTATTTTTGAAATGAAAGTCTTTTATCTTTCATGTATTTGTCTAATAATTATGCGTCTAATTCTCCCGCAATGATATTCATACTACACATCGTAACAATCGCGTCAGATATTACAGCGCCGGTAATCATTTCCGGATACGCTTGGTAATAAATGAAACAAGGTCTTCTGAAGTGCAATCTGTAAGGCGTTCTTCCGCCATCGCTCACAAGATAGAATCCTAATTCGCCGTTTCCACCTTCTACAGCGTGGTAAACTTCGCCTTTAGGAACATCCGTTTCTCCCATCACGATTTTGAAATGGTAAATCAAAGCTTCCATTTTGTTGTAAACATCTGCCTTTTCAGGAAGATAGAAATCCGGAACATCTGCGTGGAATGGTCCTTCTGGAAGATTATTGTAAGCTTGATTGATGATTTTCAATGATTCCCAAATCTCCTGCTGACGAACCATAAAACGGTCGTAAGTATCGCCCGCAGTTCCAACTGGAATGATAAAATCGAAATCCTCGTAAGAAGAATAAGGTTGTGCCACTCTCACGTCATAATCTACGCCAGTCGCACGTAGGTTTGGACCTGTGAAACCGTAGCTTAAAGCTCTCTCTGCTGAGATTGCGCCAGCTCCTATGGTTCTGTCCATAAAGATTCGGTTTCTTTCTAACAATTGACCGAATTCTGCAAATCTTGCTGGGAAAGTTTTCAGGAAGTCTTTCAACAACTCGTGGAATTTCGGTGTGAAATCTCTTTCGAAACCGCCGATTCTTCCCATATTGGTCGTCATCCTTGCACCGCAAATCTGCTCGTACATATCGTAGATACGTTCTCTTTCGATGAACATATAAGTCAGTCCTGTAATTGCGCCGGCATCCATTCCTGTTACACCGTTACAAATCAAGTGGTCACCAATTCTTGCCAACTCCATCAAAATCACACGCATATAATCTACACGCTTAGGTACTTTGATTCCAAGCAATTTCTCAACTGTCATATGCCAACCTAAGTTATTGATCGGTGCAGAACAGTAGTTCATTCTATCTGTAAGCGTCGTGATTTGTGCAAAGTTTCTTCTCTCAGAGATTTTTTCAAATGCTCTGTGAATATAACCTACAGTTTGTTCAGCGTGAAGAATCCTTTCTCCGTCCATTGTAAGAACGTTCTGGAAAATCCCGTGAGTTGCAGGGTGCGTAGGTCCAAGATTCAGGGTGTATAATTGCCCGTCGATTTGTTCCTTGCTATCGTATTGGTTAAGTATATTAGATAATGAGTTATCTTTCATATTCTTTATAATTGATAATTGATAGGTGATAATCGATAATCATTTATCTATCATCATTTATCATTTATATTAATTTTATCTTCCGAACATACTATCGTTCTTGTCTGTTCTGGTTCCATCTTCCAAGCGATATTCTTTCAACATTGGGTGGTAACCTAGGTCTTCCATATTAAGGATTGGTCTCAAGTCCGGATGTCCTTTGAATTTGATTCCATAGAAATCAAAAGTCTCTCTTTCCATCCAGTTGGCTCCGGCATATAATTCAGTCAAAGAATCAACTTCAACATTTTCTCTCGTCATAAAAACTTTAAGACGAATTCTGAAATTGGTCATCATATTATGCAAATGATAAATAACGCCAATCTCTTTCTCAGGTGTTTCAGGATAATGAATCCCGCAAACATCCGTCAAAAAATTAATTTCTAAACTTGAATCTTTCAAATAATGAATTACCTTCTTGATATCGTCTTTCTTGATTTCAACCGTCAGCATTCCGTATGGTTCTGAACTTGAAATCACAGACTCAGGAAATTCTCTCGTGATAGCTTCTAATACAAATTCGTTCGTCATTATTCCTTAGTTGTCGATGTTGTATGAATCTAACAAATGCTGATACTCTGGCATATCTCTTCTTCTGATGCTTTCGCTTTCTGCCAAAGCCTGCACCTGCATTACACCTTCAATGATTTGTTCTGGTCTTGGTGGGCACCCTGGAACATAAACGTCAACAGGAATAATTTTATCGATCCCCTGAAGAACCGAATAAGTATCAAAAATACCACCGCTGGAAGCACAAGCGCCAACAGCAACCACCCATTTTGGCTCAGCCATCTGGGTGTAAACTTCTTTCAAAACTGGTCCTAATTTTTTAGAAATAGTTCCGCAAACCATCAACATATCTGCCTGTCTTGGAGAGAAAGAGTTTCTTTCCATTCCAAATCTTGATGCATCGTAAGTTGGATTCAATGTCGCCATAAATTCGATTCCACAGCAAGATGTTGCAAAAGGTAAAGGCCAAAGTGAGAACTTTCTTGCCATCCCGATCACACTGCTCAATTGTGTTGCGAAGAATCCTTCTCCTTCAAATCCTGGAGGAGCGGGCGCATCTGTTTTTATTACTGGTTTATTATCTGACATTTTTTCTAGATTTTAAATTTTAGACTTTAATTGATTCAATTTTAAATCCAAAACGTAATTAAATTAATTTATTTGTCCCAATCCAAAGCGCCTCTTTTCCAGACGTAGAAAAAAGCGACAAAGAAAATAGCAACAAACGTAAGTACGGCTAAAAAGCCTTCCATTCCAAATTCTCTGAAGTTAACAGCATAAGGATAAAAAAATACGATTTCTATATCGAATAATACAAACAATACAGCAGTTAAGAAATATTTGATGGAGAAAGGCGTTCTAGCGTTTCCCTCAACAGGAATACCACATTCCCAACTTGAATTTTTGGTAGAATTACCTTTCTTTTGTTTTGGTCCCAAAAAATGTGCACCCAACAAAGAAATGATAACAAAGCCCAATCCAACTCCTGCTTGAATGAGTATTGGAATATAATTTTCAGGTAAATTCATAAAGTCTAAATTTAACTATGCAAAAATACTAAATAAAGATTTAATATATTAAATTATCCGCCTTCGGAAGAGCAGACAAAAGTCTGTTTTTGTAAATTTAGAACAGTTATAAATAAGGACTGATTAGTCTTTCTTACTTATCTTCTTGAGAACAAGATAAGCTATATAAGCGATGTACAGAAACAATACGCTGGCAAACAAGATGTTGATGACAGCATCCAATCTGTCGTCTTTGACTGGCTTGTAGAAATTGTAAGCTACAAACAAAATGATAAGACCTGCGTATATGTAAAGTTGCTTTTTCAATTGAATTGGATTTTAAAGGTCAGAAATCTAAGTTGAAATATAATTTAGTTAAACAATTGTTTAACTAAATTAATCATTGATGTTCAAAGAGTAGGTTCTTCTGCTTTTATGATGCACGGGATGATAATCCTGCCAAAGAACTTGTACGTTTTTGTTTTCCTCTAACTCTGGATTGGTTTCAAGAAATTTAATGCCTTTACTTTTAAGATTCATCTGGATGGATTTGAAAATCATAGAAGTAACACCACGTCTCTGATATTCCGGATGAATTCCTATCAAATAAAAATTTGCTCTGTCGTTTTTCTTTCCGGCTTGTAAAAAATGCCACCAAGCAAAAGGGAAAAGCTTTCCGTTGGCTTTCTGCAAAGCTTTGGAATAAGAAGGCATTGTAATCGCAAAAGCCACTAAATTATCATTTTCGTCCGCAACACAAGTGATGTAATCTTTATCAATAAAACTGAAGTATTTCTCTTTGTAAGATTTGATTTGCTCGTCCGAAATTGGTGTGTAAGTTGAAAGCGATTTGTAAGTTTCATCCAAAAGCTTAAACATCGGTTCTACATAAGGAAGAATCTCTTTTTTGTTATTAAACTTTAAAGTTCTCAATTTGTATTTCTGAGCAATCAAAGCACTGAATTTCTCTATTTTTTCTGGTAAAACGTCAGGGAATTGCAATTCAAATTCTACCCACTCTTTTTCCTTAACCAAACCTAATTTCTCCAGATGTTTCGGATAATATTCGAAGTTGTAAATTCCAATCATTGTTGCCAATTTATCAAACCCGAAAATCAACATTCCGGCTTTGTCAAGATTCGTAAATCCCATTGGACCTTCGATTTTATCGATTTGATTTTCTTTGGCGTATTTAATTGCTTCATTAATCAAAGCTTTGGAAACTTCCTCGTCATCAATAAAATCAATCCATCCAAATCTTACTTTTTTGATTCCCAATTCCTGAGCTTCCTTATTATTAATCATCACCGCAATTCTACCAACGATTTTATCATTTTTATAAGCTAAAAATTGTTTCGCCTGAGAATATAGCAACGCAGGATTTTCATCCTTATTCCAAATGTCTTTTTCATCGTTGATTAAAGGTGGAACAAAATTCGGGTTGTTCTTGTACAATTCCATCGGGAATTTTATGAATTTTATCAAATCACTTTCCGTAACCACTTGCTTTATAATGATGTTTTCCATATTCTTGCTTATCAATAAGACAAAGATAGTTTTTAAGGTAAAATGTGCAATGCTTTGGCATAATTTTTACTCAAAAATCATAGATTTATTTTAATGTAAATTTTATTAAAAATGACTGGTTATTATTTAATTATTGGAATTTCTATGTTGTTTAGTTGGATTGTTTCCTCTAGACTCAAATCGAAGTTCGAATATTACTCCAAAGTCCATCTACGAAATGGAATGTCTGGAAAAGAAGTTGCGGAAAAAATGTTGAGAGACAACGGGATTACCGATGTTCAGGTAGTTTCTGTTCCAGGACATTTGTCTGATCATTATAATCCTGAAAATAAAACAGTTAATCTTTCGGAAGCGGTTTATATGCAAAGAAACGCCGCCGCCGCCGCAGTTGCAGCTCATGAATGTGGACATGCTGTACAACATGCAGTTGGTTATTCTATGTTACAATTGAGGTCAAAAATGGTTCCGATTGTCAATATCAGCTCTAATCTTTTACAGTTTGTTTTGTTTGCTGGTATTGCCATAATGGCAGCAACCAGAAGTATTGATAATCCAAACGGAAATACAACAGTTTTAGCAATTGGTGTAATATTGTTTGCTGTGACAACATTGTTTGCATTTATAACATTACCAGTGGAGTATGACGCTAGTAATCGCGCTTTGCAATGGTTGAAATCTACAGGAACAGTAACTGCTGAGGAATATGAAGGCGCAGAAGATTCTTTGAAATGGGCGGCCAGAACTTATGTTGTGGCAGCGCTCGGTTCTTTGGCGCAATTGCTTTATTTTGCATCGATGTTATTAGGGAATAGAAGGTAAAAGTTATGAAAAATTAAATTCCAAAAGCATCTCGGACAACTCGTCTGAGATGCTTTCTCTTTTAGAGGTTTTGATATTGGCTTGGATGATACAAATTTCCTGAGCATCGAAGTCAAGGATTTTTGCATCGTATTTATTAAGCAAAGTAAAAATTTGATTTTGTTGTGAGAATTTGAACTTTAATTCGATTTTAGATTCTAATTCTTTAGTAATGATCGTGGCTTGTTCTAAAGTATATTTCGCTGATTCTTTGTAAGCTTTTACAAGTCCACCAACGCCTAATTTTGTTCCTCCGTAATATCTTATCACAACTACTAAGATGTTCGTGATTTGATGGGCGAGAAGTTGATTGTAAATAGGCAATCCGGCACTTCCGGAAGGTTCGCCGTCATCGTTAGCGCGATAATTTTCGCCGTTGATTCCTAATCTGTAAGCATAACAATGATGTGTTGCTTTTGGATGAATTGATTTTAAGTGATTTAATGAATCCTTAATCTCAGATTCAGAGTTAACGGGATAAGCAAAACCAATGAACTTGCTTCCCTTTTCTTTGAGCAAAATATCTTCAATCGGTTTCTGTATGGTTTGGAATTCAAACATTCGTCAAAAATATAAATTCCAAAAAGAATTTCAAATTGTTAATATTCAATTATTATATAAAAATGTGTGAATCTATTAGTGTTTATAGGAGTCAGATAAGAATTGTCAAACGAGTTGTGGAAACTTCTTAAAGAAATCTTAAAGAAATAAAATTCAGTAAATTAATTTTTGCGTAATTTTGCATTCAAATTTTTTTTAAATCAATGCCTAATACAGTAATCATTGGCTCCGGAAGTTATATCCCGGAAAACGTAATAGAAGGTTCTCATTTCAAGGACTCGATTTTCTATGATGATAATAATCAATTGATTGAGAAACCAACTGAGGAAATCATCGAGAAGTTTGTAGATATTACGGAAATCAAAAGAAGGAGATATATGAATCCTGAAGATTTTAATTCTGACCTTGGTCTCAGAGCTTCTATTGAAGCTATAGAAGATGCAGGTATTGATAAAGAAGAGATTGATTATATCATCTATGCCACCAATTTTGGGGAATTAGATACGGATGGTGTTCCGAATTTTATGCCTTCTATGTCAGCTAGGCTGAAGGGTAAATTGGGAATTAAAAGAAGAGATTGTGTCAATTATGATATGATTTTCGGTTGTCCGGGTTGGGTAGAATCTTTGATTCTTGCTGATACGATGATAAAAGCTGGAAAAGCTAAAACTGTTTTGGTAGTTGGTGGTGAAACTTTGAGTAGAGTAACTGACCCTTATGACAGAAACAAAATGATTTTTGCAGATGGCGCTGGAGCTGTTGTTGTAACGGCTACGGAAGATACTACTGTTGGTGTGATAGCGGATAATACGCTTTGTGATAATGGTGAAGAGCTTTGCTTTTTGGAAAATGCACCTTCTTTGAATTTGGAGCACGATCAAAGTAAATTATACATCAGAATGAGAGGTCGTAAAATCTACGAATACGCTCTGAAAAATGTTCCTGATGCAATAAAAGCAACTATTGAAAAAGCGAATCTCGATATTTCCGATATCAGCAAAGTCTTGATTCATCAGGCTAATGCAAAGATGGATTATGCGATGATTGGCAGACTTTTCAAATTATACGGACAAAAAGAATATGATCACGCGATTTCTCCGATGACGATTCAGGAATTAGGAAATTCTTCAGTTGCAACAGTTCCTACTTTGTTTGATTTAATCAGAAAAGGGAAAATGGAAGGTCAGCATTTCACGCCAGGTTCTCATATTTTGTTTACATCTGTTGGCGCCGGGATGAACATCAATTGTGTTGTTTACAAGTTTCCGGAAGGGAAAATTTAAGATAATAAAATTGAATTAAAGTAAAATTCAATTTTAAACGTTTATAATGCAAAAGGAATGATTTTTTTATTCCTTTTGTTTTTTTTATATCATAGTATGCAAAAGAATATTTTATTTCTTCTAGGAATTTTTTTAGTGTTGGAAACTTATGTTTATCAAGCTTTTAAAACAGTTTATACAAGCCAGAATGCAAGGTTTATTTATTGGATTCCTACCATTATCATTTATACTTTTTTGATTTATTCAGTCTTTACTTTCAATAGGGCTTCTCACAAGTATCTGAATTTCCAAATCGTCTTTTCGGTCATTTTAATTTTTGTTCTGCCGAAGATTTTAGTCGCTATTTTTCTTTTGATTGAGGATATTATCAGACTTCTGAATTTCGGTTACAATTATGTCGCAACAGATAATCACATTTATCCGTCAAGGAGGAAGTTTATCAGCTTGGTTGGACTTGGTTCGGGAGCGATTCTGGCGGGAATGGTTTTGGATGGAATTATCTTTGGGAAATACCGTCACAAAGCAAGGATTGTAAGACTTAAACTCAAAAACTTACCAGCGAGTTTCAAAGGTTATAAAATTGTTCAGATTTCTGATGTTCACAGTGGGAGTTTCCAAAATCCCAAGAAATTGCAGCACGCTATCGATTTGATTAATGAGCAAAATGCAGATTTGGTACTTTTTACCGGAGATATGGTTAATAATTATGCGGATGAATTTGTTCCCTTTATTGATTTGTTTTCTCAGATTAAGGGTAAGGACGGGAAATTTGCGGTTTTAGGAAATCACGATTACGGTGAATATGGCGAATGGAAAAATGAGGAAGAAAGAAGAAATAATATTCCACTTTTGGTTGAATATGAAAAGAAAGCTGGTTTCCAAATGCTTCGAAATGAGAATAGAATCATAGAAAGAAACGGGGAAAAATTATATATTTTAGGTGTAGAAAATTGGGGAATTCCACCGTTTCCACAGTTTGGAGATTTAGATAAAGCAACGCAAGATGTTCCTGTAGAATCTTGTAAAATCCTGATGTCTCACGACCCGTCACATTTTGATGCGGTAGTGAAAAATCATCCAAAAGACGTTCAATTAACGCTTTCCGGACACACGCACGGAATGCAGTTCGGAATTGATTTGAAGAATTTCAAATGGTCGCCTGTGAAATATAAATATCCTAAATGGGCAGATTTATATCAAAGTGGCGATAAGTATCTCTATGTCAATCGTGGTTTTGGCGTTATTGGTTATCCAGGTAGGGTAGGAGTATTGCCAGAAATTACCGTGTTTGAGCTGAGTTAATTTAATAATAAAAAGCCTGTTTATCAATATAATGATAGCAGGCTTTTTGTATGGTTTCAGTAAAGTTACTGTATGGTTCCGTTAGCTAATTATAACTTTAAATAATTATCAATTATTCAAAAATATATTTTGTTATTTGCTGAATCTGAAAATTGAAATTAAACTTTTTAAGCTTATTAAAACAAATAATCCTTCATTCTCGATACAGCTATTTCATTTTCATCAATGAATTGAAATAGCTGCTCAAGACGGTCTTCAAATGTTCGGCCGGTATTTATCTTTTTGTAAAATGGCAAGTCAAAAGGTGATTCGTTTCGGTTGAAAAATTGCCACGCATTGACGTAAATCATCACGTACTCATTATTCTTCAAACTCTCCAAAAGCATACTCTCATAATACTTCATCGGTGTGACCTGAAAGACATAATCATTGAACGGAAGTTGAGAGTAGGGTGACTGACTTTCCGGAACGATGGTCAAATCATTTTCGATATGAATTTCAGTTTTTGCAGTCAATTTTCGCCATAGAAAATTGAGCTTGGATTCTTCGATATTCGAAACATAATTGAAGTCCAAATTCTTGATTTCGGAATACGAAATTTGATGATATTTTTGTCTCAAACCACGAACTGGTTTTTCCAAAAAATGCTCTAAATTTTGCTTGGTTTTTTCTATATTTTCTGGCGTGGAATTGACGTTATAAAATGCGATTTCGTGTCCTGAAAATGAAATCTTTTTTAGTAGTTTTTGAAGCTTGTCAACAATAGAAACCTCAACGAAAAATGTTGCTTTGAACTCATGAAGTTCCAATAAAAGCAAAATGATTTCTGTTTTTTCTTCGATAGATGTAATCAATTCTTTTTCTGAAATATTTTTAGTGTTTAATATTTTATTTTCAGAAATTGATATGTTGAAAGTTAATAAAACCACTTAAACCAAAATTTATATTTTATTTATAATTAATTTAAAATCAAATGTTAAAATGTATTTAATCTAAATTAATTATTTAAATCTAGCTATTTGCCTAATTTCTTTTTAAGATTATTTATCATATCTATTGACATTGACGAAATATCAAACTTGTAATCTAATCTCCAGTCTTGTTTTGCAGCAGAATCATCAATACTCGCTGGCCAAGAATCTGCAATTGCCTGACGGAAATCCGGCTCATATTTTATCTCGAAATCAGGTATTGTTTTTTTGATTTCTGCTGCCAGCTCTTTTGGTGTAAAACTCATCCCTCCAAGGTTGTAAGAGTAACGTAATTTCACCTGTTCTTTTGGAGCTGTCATCAGCTTGATTGTTGCGTCAATGGCGTCGTCCATATATAACATTGGCATCGCTGTATTTTCACTGATGAAGCTCGTATATTTTCCTTTTTCTACAGCCTCATAAAATATTTCTACAGCGTAATCTGTGGTACCTCCACCTGCTGGTGCTTTCCAGGAAATCAAACCTGGATAACGAATACTTCTAATGTCAACTCCATACTTTTCGAAATAATATTCGCACCATTTTTCGCCTGCCATTTTTGATATTCCGTAAACAGTTGTCGGGTTCAAAACAACTTCTTGCCCAACATTTTCTTTAGGTATTCCTTTTCCGAAAACGGCAATAGAACTTGGCCAGAAAATCTTTTTTAATGTTCCTTCTTTTGCTAATTCGCAAAGATGGATTAACGGATCAAGATTCAGTTTCCAAGCAAAAAGTGGTTGCTTTTCTGAAGTTCCGGATAAAAGCGATGCTAAATGATAAACGGTAGTAATGTTGTGTTCTTTTATGACGTCTGTAACGGCTTGAAAATTAGTTACATCCAGTCTTTCGTAATAACCAGCTTCTGTAATGCCTTCTTTCCACTTGTCGAGTCCAGAAGCAATAACGTTTTCTTTACCATAAATTTCTGATAATCTAACGGTTAGTTCCGTTCCAATCTGCCCTAGTGCGCCGGTGATGAGAATTTTTTCTGTCATAGTTTCATTTTTACTTTTCTTGATTCGCAAATCTAATTAAATTTGGGATTGAGAATCAAAAAGAATTCCAATAAATTTTTTAAAAATATCATAATATGAAAAATCAATCGCCAATAATTGAAGTTGCTGAACTTTTTACCATATCTGAAAATCCGAATCTGAGAATTTTTGATGGCCGAACTGGTCCAAATGCTAAAGAAGAATATCTTAAAAAACATCTTGAAAATTCGGTTTTTGTTGATTTGAATTCTGATTTGGCCGAAATTGATAATCCAAAAAATGGAGGAAGACATCCGCTACCAAAGTTTGAAGATTTTATAAAAACTTTAGGGAGTTTAGGAATTGATAAAGATTCTCACGTTGTAATTTATGATGATAAAAACGGAGCTAATGCAGCAGCGAGATTTTGGTGGATGTTGCGTGCGGTTGGTCAGACCAATGTTCAGGTTCTGAATGGTGGTTTGCAGTTTGCAGAAAATCAAAATTACCCTTTGAGCTCTGGTGAAGATTCTTATCCAGAAACCGACTATATTTCTGGACACCAAGACTGGCAATTGCCACAAATCTGGATGGATGATGTTAAATTGGCAACACAAGATTCGGGTTCTGTGATTGTTGATGTCCGAGAATCTCAACGGTATGACGGTATCACAGAGCTAATTGATTTGATTGCAGGACATATCCCGAATGCTAAGAATTTTCCATTCATTGATAATCTGGATGACGATGGTTTGTTCAAATCTCCTGAACTTCTCAAAAATTTGTATTCAGAATTATTTGAAAATTATGACCAAAATAAAATCACGTTCCATTGCGGAAGTGGCGTGACGGCTTGTCATTCTCTTTTAGCTTTGGACTACGCCGGTTTTGATATTCCGAATTTGTATGTTGGAAGCTGGAGCGAGTGGAGCAGAAACGAAGTTTAGTTATGAATAATGAATGCATTTGAAAACTCATAATTAATAATTTATAACTCATAATTATTAAAAGCTCGCTCGTATTTGCATACTTCCGATATGGATTGTTCGGTCACCAGAGTTACGGCCTTCATAGTTTACATTAAGTTGAATAAAGGAATTAATTGCTTGTTGGATATATAATGTCCAGACTTGATTTTTTCCAGCTTTTAGACCTTCCAGCATTTGATTTCCGACGATGCTGAAACTATTGCCTGTAAAATCATTATTGATGAAAGAGAAATTAGCTCTTACAGAAGTTTTCGCTTTTTCCCATTGCAAAGTTCCGGAGATCTCGTAGGTTTTCAAAAGTTCATCGCCATCGGTTCTTTTTTTCTGACGAAGCGCGCCAGATAATTCGGTTTGCAAAGTTTCGGTTAGCTTATAGGTTCCTTTTGGTTTAGTTTCCCAGTTTTGAAGAAGGTAATTTCTGGAAGCATAAACCTGAGAGCTGTTTGTGACATTTTGCAAGGTGTTTTCCCAATCTGTTCGGAAAGTCTTGGAAAACGAATAACCGACGTTCAGGAAATGAGATTTCTGTCCGTGTGCTTCGTTACTGTAATTGGCATTAACCAAATTATCATTATCGGTGTATCGGTAACTGCCGTTCCAACCGGATTTATCATTGGAATTAAATAAAGCCGAAGCCAAAATATTCTGTGTTCTCAGCAATTGGTCAGCCTGTTTTTCGAAAGGATTCCAGACCAGAACCTTGCTGCCTTTCATATAAGAATTTTGAGAAAGTAAGGACAAATTGAAGTTCCAACGCTTCAGAAAAGCATTTTCAGAACTGATAATGACAGATGGATTTACGAATAAAGCGACTTGTAATTTGTTTTTGTTGGAAGCGAGATAATTCACGCTATTTGTGTAAACTCTGATGTATTGCGCCAAATCTGCATATTCCGCCACCTCAAACTCATCCAATTGCTGGATGCCGTCATTGTTGTAATCCGTCCATTTGTATACGCCCTGTCCATCGGTTACTTTGATGTATTGGAACTCACGTTGCGCTTCCTGACCGTTTCCAAGTTCGTAGAAAAGCTGAAGGCGCATCCCGTTTTTGAATAATTGCTGATTGTATAAAATATTTCCCACCACAAAATCCTGATTCTGGTCATTTGCCAAAGTCTGATTTTCATAATAGAATTTTCTGTAATGAACCAAAGTCGATAATTGTGTTTTTTCCGTTTTGATGATTTGACTTTCCGCCATCAATCCCAAAATATTATTCATCTTCTGAAGACGATTATCCTGTACCGAATCATTACTTCGAAGATAAACCTTAGTCAATAATTTGGTTCGTGCAGAATCAGCGATTTTTTTCTGAATGAAAACCTCTTTCCAGCTGAAACTCGTTACATCTAACAATTGCGTGGCGTTATATTTTTTCTCGTTGTGTTCCATAGAACCTCCCAACATCCAGCTCCCTTTTTTGCCTACCATTTCTGTGGAGACAGCTCCTCGGATGAAAGTTGTGTTAAGGTCAGTCGATTTGGTGTCGAGATAAGAAACCGCTGCGAGATTATTGAATTTACCGATTTTCCAAATGGCATCGATGTCATTTTTGATTCCTTTGTAAGTGTCGGTTTCTTCAAGATAATTCAGTTTATAATTGATTTTTGAAGTTTTGTTAAAGTCATTTAAAAAAGAGAAAATAAATCTATTCTGAGTAATCTGGCTGAACTCATTGGTCAGGTTAAAATCTCTCCAGAAATCAACATTGTTAATTCTATCCAAAATATGGAAGTTCTTCTGAATCATTTGATATTCCAACATTGGCGTTCCTGTCCAGGTGTTTTTTCGGAATGTTTTGTTGGCATAAATTCTTGCAGCGTAACCAATATTTTTATCATTATCTCTGGACGAAAACATATTGATGTCATAATTGCTCATCGATACATCGGTCCCAATGATACCTTCATTTAAAGCATATTCGAAATTTGCTGAATAAACTTGTGCTTTTTCCGGCGCCGGCAATTTTCTAACTGCCATATAATCTCCCAAACCGCTTCCAACATATTGGAAAACACGTCCGTTGTTAGTGGACTGCTGTAATTGATAATCACCTTTTCCACTGCCAAAATAAGTGAATGAAACCTGATACAAAACCTGAGTTTGGTCTGTAGAAAACTCATAATGGAAAGAGTCTGTATCGAATATTTTTTTGTAGAGAATTTTATTCACATCATATTCCGTTTCTACACCTGATGGCGAATACATTGCATCAGGATTGTTCCCTGCATTGACTAAAGTTTGCTGGTCTTCTTCACTAAGATTTAATGAAAGTGGTGCGTTTTTATTATCATTCTCCATAAACCAACTGAATCCCGCTTTGAGCTTCTCACGCTGATGTTTGATGTTTCCGGTAATTAAAAATCTTGTGTAATTTCGATTGCTATAGTTATAAGATACGTTGATGAAATTCTGAGAATAAATCGGTCTAAAACTAGTAAAAGTGATTTCTCCCGTATTGTAATTAATGATGTAATCCTGATTTTCGCCACGTTTCATCAAAATTCCATCGATATAAACCTGCTCTGAACCAGAAATAATTGTGATGAATAATTCGCCGTTTTTTCCAGTCAATCGATAAGGTCCCTGGTTGCCTTCAACACCTTGGAATCGCATCCTGAAAAATTCACTTCGGGCAACACCTCCGGAAACATCAACTGAAGTTTTGTTACCATTCTTTTCCCAATTTGTAAGAAACTGCAATCCCATACTTCGCCTTTGGTAACGACCGAAATAGGTCGTTTCATCATTAAGGTCGAGATGCCCAGCTCTTATTATGCTGTGGTTTTTGATGTTAAGTTGAAGATAGATTTTGTCAAACTCCTGCAATGTTTGAGTGTAACCATCAGCCTGAACTGGAAGATTGTGGTCTGAAATAGAAGCCAAAATCGAAACATCAGGACTCAGTTTTCCGGAAATCTGCATATCCATAGAACTTTGCACAGATGAACCCTGATTATTTCCAAAAGTAATTCCTCTAATAATAGAACCTTTGGAGTTAAGTTCTCCAAGGATTCTTTTCTTGTCATTTTTAACGAGCACTTCTTCATCATAAATCACGCGATTTTGTTTTTTGATGAAGTCGAGCGTGTCTTTGGTGAAAAAATCCTGATTGATTTTAGAAATTAGAATACTGTCTTTTTTGAGGGAATCCTGCGGGATATTAGGATTTTTCCAATTGAAAATCTGTGCATTAACCGAAATTAGTGCAAAAAAAGTACAGATTATTAGAAAAATTTTATTTATCTTCGACACCCTTTTCTTGTGATGTGTAAATGTACTAATAATAGGCTTTACAGCGAATTAACAATTATTTAAAACGGAAACAGGGGATATAAAATTATACTTGACATTAAAATTTTATATTTGGCACTCGTAAAAACAAACAGAATTAATAACAATTTTTAAACTTTATATTATGAAAAAATTCTATTCTTTATTGGCAGCAGTCGCTTTGACTGCAACAGTAAATGCGCAAGTATTTTCTGAAAACTTTGATACATTAACAGGAGCATCTACTTACACTGGAGGAAACTCTGGAGGATGGAGTGGAAGTATTGCTACAGGACCTTTGACAGGCAAATTAGCTGGCTGGGTAAATACTTCAGCTGCAGGAGGTGATAAATGTCTTAAATTAGGTTCTGGAAGTAATATGGGAAGTGCAATTACTCCTGAATTCTCTACAACTGCAACTGCACTTAAATTAACTTTCAGAGCAGGAGCTTGGAATAGTACAAACGAAAAAGTAACAATCACTGTAAGTGTTGCTGGCGGTAGTGCTACAGTAGCAGATGGTGCAATCACACTAACTAAAGGAGAATTTAATACTTATACAGTTAATTTAACAAATGTTGTAGGACCACTAAAGCTTAAATTTTCTGCAGATGTAGCTGCTAATAACCGTTTTTTCTTGGATGATGTTTTAGTTGAAGATGCAGCTACAATGGCAGTAGGAGATGCTACAAAAGGAAAAGCTAACTTGGTGAAAAATACAATCGTAGCAAATGAATTAATCTTCGGAGCTTCTGCAAAAGTATCAGTTTACAATACTGCTGGTCAAGTTGTAAAAACTGCTGCGGTTGCTGAAAACTCCAGATTAGATGTTTCTGCTTTGCCAAAAGGAACTTATGTAGTAACGGGTCTTGTTAATGGACAAGCTGTATCTCAAAAAGTAATTAAGAAATAATCTTAATTTATCTAATAAACTATATTGCGCTACCATTTTTGGTAGCGTTTTTTTGTTAATATAATATTAAGTAAAATGAATTTAAATGAAACTTTAAGTTATTGATTGTTATTCTATTATTAATATTTAGTCAATACAGAATAGGGAGAGTCATGATAGATTTGTCACAAACAAAATCTTTAATACATACTAATTATGAAAAAGTTCTATTCTTTATTAGCTGCAGTTTTTTTAACTGCAACAATCAATGCACAAATCTATTCTACAGGATTTGAATCAAGCGATAGTTTCTCATCAGACAACGTTTACAATAATACAACAGTTACGTTTAGTGGTGCTGCAGGGAAACAATGGGGGACGTTCTACGGAACACCTTCTACCACTTCTCCGCTGACAGGGAACCAATCTATGCAAATGAGATGGTACACAAGTGCGACTAGCAGCAAAGGTTACACGTATACTAATTTCAATACTACTGGTGTTGAGAAAGTGACATTTAGTGCGGCCAATACCAATGGAATTAATGTTATCGTTTCTTATTCCGCCAATAACGGAACCACTTGGTTAAGCCCACAAACCTTCACATTAACTACTACAAAAACCGAGTATACTTATAATGTGCCATCGTCAGCTACAGGAGGACTTAGATTCAAATTTGAATTAACTTATGCTACAGCTCCTACTGCGACATCCAGACTCTATATTGATGATGTCAAATTCTTTGCGCCTACAATGGCCGCAATAGATGCTGCGAAAGGAAAAACTAATTTGGTTAAAAATACAATTGTCTCAAACGAATTGATTTTTGGGACTTCTGCAAGAGTATCTGTTTATAACACAGCTGGTCAGGTTGTGAAAGTTGCTGAAGTGACTGAAAACACAAGATTAGAAGTTTCGGCTTTGCCAAAAGGAACTTATATCGTAACAGGTCTTATTAATGGACAAGCAGTTTCACAAAAAGTAATTAAAAAGTAATTATTCCCTTTAATTATTACAAATCCAGTATCGTGAGATGCTGGATTTTTTGATGATTTAAAACAGGATTAACATATAGTTCTTTTAATATGTTTACTTTTGTACCAGCAAAAAAGGGATAGTTTATGAAGATGTAAATATGTTAATTTTATGAAGGCAAAATTTTACAGCCTTGATTAAATCGAACTTTATGAATATGGAAATGTTAAAAAATAAACAAAATTTTGCTGAATACATTTTTTTATTAACTTAGCATCCCTTTAAATAATATTATAAAACAATTTTTTAAACTTTAATAAAATGAAAAAAATCTTTACAATTTTAAGTGTTGCTGCGGTATCTTTGGTATCTGCTCAAAATTTAGTAGTTAATGGTGGATTTGAAAGTGGTTTAGCTCCTTGGACTGCTGGAACTGGAACTGGTTACACTGCACCTACAATTTCTACAACTGATGCGCATACAGGAAGTAACAGTGCTACTTATTCGCCGTCTGCTACCACAGGATTTTTCCAAAATGTTCCAGTAACGGAGGGAAAAACATATGTTATTTCTTTTTGGTACAAAACTTCTAGTGCTTCTGCTGCTAGACTTTGGAGTATTTACAAAAATGCTTCTGGAGCACCTGTATATACTACGCCAGATAATACTACAGATCCATTCAGAACTAATAATAAGTATTTGCCTGCTGCCGCTGTTTGGACACAGTATACAGCTGAAATGCCTGCTGGAACAGCTGTAACTAATCTTGATGTCGCAATAAGAGCTTACGGAGGAACAACTTCTTCTTTTGACGATGTTATGGCCTATGAAAAAGGAACAATGGCTGTTGTTGACTTCTCTAAAGATAAATATAGCTTAGTTAAAAATACTGTAGTTGGAGAATCTATCGCTTTCGCTAAGACTGCTGATATCCAAATCATCAACGCTGCTGGACAAGTTGTTAAAGCTGCTAAAGTAATAGAAGGTTCTACTTTGAACGTTGCTTCTCTTGCTAAAGGTGTTTACATCGTTACAGGTTCTGTAAACGGAGAAAAAGTAGCTCAAAAAGTAATCAAAAACTAATATTAGTTTTTCTTAAAAATAGAAGGCTTCCTAATTTGGAAGCCTTTTTTGTTCTTTTTAAGGGATAAAATCAGATTGTTTTAATAGATGACCAGCATTTACAAGTGGTTTTAGAAAACCCCGCGTCTCAAATTATTAATCAAAGCTCCAAGGTTCAAAACCAGAGTATATCGGATTCTGTAACCATAATCTTTGAAACCAGCTTCGAAGCCTAAACTAGAGGCAACGGGAAAATAAACTTCCAAGAAATCAGGAATGACCTTCACTTTTATTCCAGAGTCCCAAATGAATTGTGTTGCTCTGTTTTTGTTTTTGTAAACGCCGGCATCAGCATAAACATTAAACCATTTCCAAACGTGAGAATCTACATTCAAACTGGTGATGAACTGATTGACTGAAGTATTGAACATCGATTTGAAGCCGCCTTCTGCCAAGATGAACTGCTGGGAAAGAATCCCCGAAGTCGCACTCTGCCCCAACAATCCATAAGAAAAAGAGTAGTTGGATACTCGTGAAATACCATAATTGAACAAAGCATTTTTGGTATTGTTTTTAATGAAATACCCGGCAAACCATCTAAAACTGATTTTTTTGTCTTTTGCATATTCCCAGCGATAAAAAGCTTCTGCAGAAATCTTTTGGAAGTCTTCCATCCATTGTAAATTACCAGAGATATATTTTTCGTGAATCAAGCGGTTGTCAGAGTAAGAATAACCCAAATTCCAGAGGTTGTATTTGGAGTAAAGATTATTTTCAATCATCAGCGGAGTAAGCTCTCTGTCATAATAATTATAAGAAAAATACAAACTTCTTCCCAAGGCGCTTCTCGGATTTTTATTAAAGTTAATTGATGTTCCGGCTCCAAATCTTTTATAAGCCAAATTGTTATTATAATGAAAGTAAGAACCGGAAACTGCAAAATTCCAGCTTCTGAAAAAACTATTCGGTGGTAAAATCGAATAACCAACTGCTCCAGAACCTGTCAACTTTCCAGTTCCTGTACTGAAATAAGGTGTGAAAGAATAATCGAACTTTTGGTCAAAAATCCCTTGATTCTTAAAATTCATTCCAATAAGAATTTTATCGTAAGCGTTGAAAGTCAATCTTGGTGTCAGGAAAATTTCGTTGTATTCTGGATTTTGGATGTCTTTTATCAACTTGAACCTTATTTTTTTTGTATTTGAGAATAATCCTTTGGTGTAGATATAATTATCCCGGTAGTTAGATTCTGGGAAGATATAATTATCATTTAAAACAATTTTTTCTACATCTTTTTTCGGAACCGAAAGTGTATCATTTTTAGCCAAACTCGACTCTTTCCAATAGGTTGTAGTTTCGCCTGAACTCTTTTCTGTTCCTATTTTAAGAGGTATTTCCAGTGTGTTGTTTTTACGAATATCTACCAAATAATTCTCTTTTTGTTCTTTGATATTTTTTAAATTGAAGTTGATTCGGTGTTTTTCAGCCATCATTTGCTGCAAGAAATTAGACTTTCCTTTGGAAAAAATTTTCAGTTCATTTAGGAATTTTTGACCCTCTGTTTTGGATTGATAATTAGCAGAAAGGTAATCTTTCAAAAAATTATCAAAAGATTGCGTTCCCGAATATTCTGAGATTTGAGCCAAAAGGCTTCCCATCTCAAACTGACTAATAGCTGTTGTATTGAAGTTGCTCAGAAGATAATAAGGCGTCGTTATTTTTTGGTCGAGATTCTGGGTCGAGATATAATGATAAGCCAAACCATAACGTTCGGAGAGTTTAAGTTTCGAGGCGTGAAATAGCTTCAGAGGTTTTATACCGAAGATGCTGGCATTATCGGGGAGATTTCCCAAAAGTTTGTGTTCTGGATAGAACTGTTTAAGATATTCAATCTCAAGATAGGACTTCAAACCATTCTTCAGCCAGTGGTCTTTCGTTTTGTTGGTTATGAAATAGTCATCCATTACTTTCTTTGAAATCACACTGAAATAATCCAAATCTGTCTTTTCATAATCCGTAAACAATTGGTATTTGAATTTCCAGAACTTGACATCATCAATCCCGATAAACTCTTCTTTATTCAAGAATTTTTGAGTGATGAATAATTTGTCAGGAAGATTTCCAACTCTCGTTTTTATGAATTTGAGATGATTCGTAATAACAGAACCTAAAATCTGACGCTGATATTCCGTAACCTGATAACCTAGCTGAACATTGATTGGTTGTCCATCAATATTGATTGGAAATTCAGGATAAATTTCTTTTGAAATTTGAAATTCTGGATCGTTGATAGATTGTCCTTCGAACTCAGTGTTACTATTTTGATTAAGGTTAGAATAGATTTTCCAATTATTTGGAACCTCAAAATTTACTTTCCAGAATGAGCCTGCATTAGCTGTTTCTTCGGTGTCACGATAGAAAGATTTTTTTTGAAAATCATCTTCATAAGTTTCTGGAACAAGGAAAAAGTACTTTAACAAAATGTGATTCACATCTACGCCATAACCTGTAAAGCGAGCATCAGGAAGCTGGATTTGATATTTCATATTAAGTTTGATACTTTTTCCAGATTCTAAAGGTTCGGAAAGCGGAATGAGAATATTTTCCTGAGTTTTATTAAGAATTTCAGCAGAAATATTTCCGTAAGAATATTGGAGACTTTCTAACTTCCCGAGTTGATTATCCTTAGCAAAATACAAATCCTTCTTTCTGTCTTCAACTTTTCTTTTGAGAAGTGGTGTTTTACGTTTCTGATAAGCAGAAACCCAATTCAAAAGTTTGATTTGATTGATGGATTTCTGGTGCAGATTATGATAAAACAAAGTCTGTTCTACAGAAATCGATTTTTGGTCTTCATTCAGTTTTACATTCAACAAAATGCTGTCTTGCTGAGACTTTGCCCAGAAAAAAGGAAGAAATAGAACCAAACATAAAAGAAATCGCTTCATCAAAAAATATAAGTAACTAAAACTACTACTTTTTTTCTGATGAATATTAATATTTAGTTGTTAAAATTTTTTTCTACTAATGGTACGAAATTTCCGAATTGATAGAATTTTCATAAGGGGTAAAATCTGACGATTTTTGAAGCGTTTATTTGCCTTCGAGAACCTCAGACTGACAGTTTGATAACGACCCTTCTGACGGACTATCATAAAAAACAAAACCCCCTTCAGAGTTTCAATCTCTGAAGGGGTTAATTAATATTTTAAATCATTTAGAAGATTTACAAAGAATCTTGATAGGCTTTCCAACCTTCGTTTTTGTAACGTAAAGCTTCTTGTTCAGGCTCGTCAGCTTTGTAAATTCCGCGTCCCACGATAATGAAATCTGTACCGTAATTTTTAATCACGTGTTCCGGAGAATTATATTGTTGCCCTTTGTCATCACCGCTTGTTCCCAAATTCACACCTGGTGTGAATAGTAAGAGCTGGTCAGAAACTTGATTCTGCGCCACACATCCGATAATGCTTGGATGATTTTCTATGACTTTCAAAGCTTCTTCGCGATAATGAGAATCTGTTAAAGTTCCTTCAGAAGACATTCCTAAAATTGCTACAACACCAACATTTACAAAGCAATCTAAACTTTTGCTTCCTCCAATCACGTGAGAAGTTACTAAGTCTGCCCAATTGGAAATTTTATAAGTTCCGTAAGAAAATTGTAATTCCTGAGTATTTCCGATATCAGCAAATTTTCGGTCTTCCATTAAAAGGAAATTATGTTTTGTTGCCAAATCTTTAAGTGGAAGAATCGTTTCATCAGCATCGAAATCATTCAGAATATCAATATGTGTTTTAAGAGCCACAATATGAGGACCAACAAAATCAGCGAAATCCAATAATTCTTTTGTAGTGATGAAGTCTGCCGAAGCAATTAGGTTTGACTTTTTCTCAATAGCAATTTCAAGGATTTTCTTCGCGAAAGAATGTTCAGCAACTTTCAGTTTTTGTTCGTAAGACAATCGTTTTTTCTCTTCGAAAACTACCTGATTTCCGTTCACAAAATCCTGAATTCTTGCAACTTCTTCGTCATCAATATAACTAACTTCTCTCAGGATTTCTACAACTTCAGAAATATTGAAAAGTGAATGCACTTTGTAACCTTTGTCTTCCAGCTTTTCTTTTCCTCCTTGTTGTCTGTCGAGAACTACAACAATATCAGAAACCTTGATGCCTTCATTTTCAACTTCGTCAATCGTTTCTACCAAAGATTTTCCGGATGTAATCACATCTTCTACCAAAAGACAGTTTTGACCTTTTTCGTAGATGCCTTCAATCAGTTTTTTTGTTCCGTAAGCTTTTGCTTCTTTTCGTTTAATAATTAATGGAATGTAACTTTGAAGAGACATTGCAGTCGCCATCGGAAGTGCCGCATAAGGAACACCGCAAATGATATCGAAATTATCCAACGGAAGCATTTCCAGAAGATAATTGGCGAGTTTTTTAAGGATTTTGGGGTCAGAAGCTAGTGGACGCAAATCCACGTAGAACGGACTTTCTATACCGCTTTTCAATGTGAAACGCCCAAATTTAATAATCCCGAGTTTGTAACACTCGAGGAAGAATTCTTTTTTACTTTCCATTTACTTTTCTTAGATTTCTACAAATTTAAGGCTATTTTTTAAACCACAAAAGTCACAAAAGTTTCGTTTTTTTTATTTCTCGCAGATTTTAAAGATTCCGCAGATTAAATAATATTCTCAATTTAAAATCAGCAAATTTTGCTTAATCTGCGAGATAATTTAAATTAAACTTCCTTCCACTTTGGATTTGTAGCAAATATTTTTTCATTGATTTTACAATTTTCAGAATGCGCACCTTTCAGAAAACCAATGCTCATCAGAAACTCACCAACTATTTCTCCACCCGTGAATCTAAAAGTTTTCTTGAACAATTTTACCCATTCTTCCTTAGTTTTCGGATGATGATGTTCCAGCCATTTTTCAAAAGAACCGAATTCCTTTTTCAATTCCAAAATAGTCTTTGCATTTTCTATAGCTGCATTGACCTTGAGTTTGTTTCTAATGATTCCCGGGTCGGCCAATAATCTTTCTCGGTCTTTTTCTGTGTACGCGGCAATTTTCTTTATACTGAAATTACTGTAAGCTTTTCGGAAAGATTCTTCCTTTTTGAGAATCGTTTCCCAGCTCAATCCAGCCTGATTGATTTCCATAATCAATCTTCCGAAAAGTTCATCATCATTATGAATTGGGAAACCATAATGATTATCGTGGTAGTTTTTGTGCAGTGCTTTTCGCTCTTCCGGCTGCATCGTTTCTATAGCTTGACAATAGGACATCGTTTTTGTAATTAAATTTTAAATGTAAAGATAATTAACCCATAATCATTCACAATTAAAAATTACAAATTCCTATCTTAGCATAAATTCTAATTTAAAAATGAAAAGAAATATATCTTTACTTTTTGTCCTTTTTTCATTTGCCGTTTCCAATGCTCAAATTGAAGAAAAGAAACTCGACGAACTTATTCAAAATTCTTTAAAAACCTTTGACGTTCCGGGAATGTCCGTCGGAATTGTTAAAGATGGAAAAGTGATTTATGCCAAAGGATTCGGTGTTCGTTCGCTTAATAATAATCAGCCTATGGATGACAATACATTGGTGGGAATTGCTTCTAATAGTAAAGGTTTCACTTGCACCGCTTTGGCGATTTTGGCTGACGAAGGTAAAATCAACTGGGACGATAAAGTCACAAAATATATCCCTGAATTCCAAATGGCAGATGCTTACGTTTCACAGAATGTAACCATCAAAGACTTGGTAACACACAGAGCTGGATTGGGATTGGGACAAGGTGATTTGATGTTCTTCCCGGAAGGTGGGAGTTTGACCGTGAATGATATCGTTCACAATGTTCGTTACTTGAAACCAGAAAATCCGTTCCGTACGACTTTGGATTATAACAATATAATGTTCATCGTTGCTGGAGAAGTGATTCATAGAGTTTCCGGTTTGCAATGGGCAGATTTTATCGAGCAGAGAATTATGAAACCTGTCGGAATGACAGCGAGTTTCGGTTCTTATAATCGTGCAAAAAATTCTCAAAATATCATCGATGCGCACGCGCCAGTTGACGGAAAAGCCATCGCAGTTCCTCACGACTGGAACGAAACGGCGAATGCAGCGGGTGGAATAATGAGTAACATCCAGGATATGACAACTTGGGCTAATTTCCTTTTAAATGGTTTTGTGACCAAAGATGGAAAACGCTTGGTTTCTGAGAAAAATGCGCACGAACTTTGGAGTCTTCAGATTCCTGATAAAGTTGGGATTACTTCTCCTTATGATACGCATTTTTATGGTTATGGTTTAGGTTGGTTTTTGAGCGATGTGAAAGGTCATTTGCAGGTTCAGCATTCTGGCGGTTTGATTGGAACTGTAACGCATTTTACTTTGATTCCTGATATGAAACTGGGAATCGTGGTCTTGACCAATCAACAATCCGGTGCAGCTTTTTCTACGATTACAAACTCTGTGAAAGATGCTTATCTGAAAGTTGAAAACCGCGATTGGCTGAAAATTTATGGCGATAGAAATAAAAAGAATGAAGAGTTTTTCTCCAAACAAAAAAAAGACGTTTACGACAAAGCTTCGAAGTTCAAATCTGATTTGAAAGACGACCAATTCATTGGTTGGTACAAAGATGAATGGTTTGGAATTGTTGAGGTTTCTAAAGTTGGAAAAGCTTATAGAATTCTTAGCAAATCTTCTCCAAAACTGAAAGGCGATTTGATTCCCTATTCTGCCAATTCTTTTGTCGTGAAATGGGATGACAGAAGTTATGACGCCGATGTTTTCTTCACGTTGAATTTTGATGAAAATGGAAAAGCCGTTTCTGCAAAAATGAAACCGATTTCTGACGTGACAGATTTTAGTTTTGATTTTGAGGATTTGGATTTGAAGAAGATTAATTAATAGACGTATTTTGTCATTTGAAAATTAAAAACTCCTGAACAATTAAGTTCAGGAGTTTTCGTATGTATTTAAAGTCAAAATTTAAATCTCTTTGAATTGCAAATTCTGCTCTTCAACTTGTTTGTCTGCAAGGTTTTTGTAATAGCCAGTTTCTAATTTTTTGTAAATAGAATCAAAAGCTTCCAATGTCTCGTTGATCTCGGCATCTGTGTGAGAAGCCGTTGGAATCAATCTTAGTAAAATCATTCCTTTTGGGATTACAGGATAGGAAACTACAGATGTAAAAATCAAATAGTTTTCTCTCAAATCTTTCGCCAACATCATCGCTTCCATTGGTCCACCTTTGATGAAAACCGGTGTTACGCAAGTGTTTGTGTCTCCAAGATTATAACCAATTTTCTTAAGTCCGCCTTGTAGTTTTTCAACATTTTCCCAAAGTTTGGCTTTGATTTCTGGTCTTGATCTTAGAAGTTCCAATCTTTTCAAACCTCCGATCACCATTGGCATTGTTAAAGATTTGGCAAAAATTTGAGACCTCAAGTTGAATTTCAAATAACGGATGATTTCTTTATTTCCAGCTAAGAACGCTCCGAAACCAGCCATAGATTTTGCGAAAGTAGAGAAGTAAACATCAATCTGGTCTTGGCATCCTTGCTCTTCTCCAGCACCCGCTCCGGTTGCTCCAAGCGTCCCGAATCCGTGTGCATCATCTACCAAAATTCTGAAACCATATTTTTCTTTAAGAGCACAGATTTCTTTCAATTTACCTTGTTGTCCTCGCATTCCGAAAACACCTTCGGTAATGACCAAAATTCCACCTCCGGTTTCTTCGGTTACTTTTTGAGCTCTTTGTAAGTTTTTTTCAAGACTTGCAATATCATTGTGTCTGTAGGTAAAACGTTTGCCAGAGTGCAATCTAACGCCATCCACGATACAAGCGTGAGAATCTACATCGTAAACGATCACGTCATTTCTGGAAACCAAAGCATCGATGCAAGACACCATTCCTTGATAACCGAAATTCAATAGATATGCTGATTCTTTTTGAACAAATTCTGCCAATTCTCTTTCAAGCTGAAGGTGCTGGTCAGTTTCTCCGGACATTGCTCTCGCACCCATTGGATAAAACATTCCGTATTCTGCAGCAGCTTTTGCATCGGCTTCCAAAACATCTGGATGGTTGCAAAGTCCCAAATAATCGTTTGCGCTCCAGAAAATCACGTCTTTCCCTTGGAACTTCATTCTCGGGCCAATTGGTCCTTCTAATCTTGGGAAAATATAATAGCCTTCTGCGTAATCTGCAAATTGTCCTAGTGGACCCGGATTTTGTTTTATTCTTTCAAAAATGTCCATTTTTTCTAACTGATATTTTTTATTGATTGAAAAAACCTTTTGTAATACAAAAGGTTATAAATTTTGTGATTAAATTTTACTTGATGATTTCTGTTTTAAACACTTCATCATAGTTGTGGAAACAATTGTTGATAAAGCCTTGTTCTTCCATCCATTTGTCACTGTAAACTTTGGTAATATAGCGAGAACCGTGGTCTGGATAAATTAATACAACCAAATCATCTTCTTTGAACTCGTGAGAATTCGCATATTGAATCAAAGCCTGAGTTACAGCTCCAGTTGTGTAACCACCCATAATAGCTTCTTTCAAAGCAATTTCGCGGGTTCTGTAAGCTGACATCTCATCATTAACTCTTACATATTCATCAATCGTGTCAAATAAAAGTGCACCCGGAATCAAGTTTTTCCCAAGACCTTCAATCTGATAAGGATGAATTTCTGTTTTATTGATTTTTCCTGTCTCGTGGTAAGTTTTCAGAATAGAGCCGTCTGCATCTACGCCAATTACTTTGATATCAGGATTTTGTTCTTTTAAATATTTTGCTGAGCCGGAAAGTGTTCCGCCGGTTCCTGTGCACGCAAATAGGTGTGTTATTTTACCTTCTGTCTGCTTCCAGATTTCAGGACCTGTGGTTTGGTAATGCGCATCAATATTCAATTCGTTGAAATATTGATTGATGTAAACCGAGTTAGGTGTTTCTGCAGCAATTCTTTTTGCTACTTCGTAATAAGACCTCGGGTCGTCTGCAGGAACAGAAGCTGGGCAAACATAAACAGTTGCGCCCAAAGCTTTCAAATAAGCAATTTTTTCAGCTTTTGTTTTGTCACTTACTGCAAGGATGCATTTGTAACCTTTTACGATACAAACCATTGCTATGGAAAAACCTGTATTACCGGAAGTTGTTTCTACGATTACAGAATCTGATTTTAAGATTCCTTGTCTTTCCGCATTTTCTATAATGTGAAGAGCGATTCTGTCTTTCGTAGAATGTCCAGGATTATAAGACTCCAACTTAGCGTAAACCGTCGCAGGAATGTCCTTGGTAACCTGATTTAACTTGACCAACGGTGAGTTGCCAATCAAACCAAGAATATTATCGTGTACATTCATCATTTTATTATCATTTTTCTCTCAAAAACTGTCTGCAAAAATAAAAAAAAAATCGCAATGTTTTTGGTTTTGAGACATTAATATATTAGATGTGTGATATATTGTAAATTATTTGGTTAATTTTCACTCATTTATAAAGTTTAATTTTTGTTAAAAACTCAGATAACTGAATCAAAAATGTTAAATTCGCCGATATTTCATTTTCCGTATGAAGAATTGGACTTTTAAACAGTGGAACACCATCTTGGGATGGGTCATTTTTGTAATTGCATTTATCACTTATTTATCAACCATAGAACCCAATTTTAGTTTTTGGGATTGTGGAGAATATATTTCCTCAGCCGTTAAGTTGGAGGTTACCCACGCACCAGGAGCTGCTTTGTTTCAGTTAGTTGGAGCTGTTGTAGCATTATTTGCGTTTGGTGATGGTCAGCATTATTCTTTGGTAATTAATGCGATGTCTGCTTTGTTTAGTGCATTTACAATTCTGTTTTTATTCTGGACGATTACACATCTTGTAAGAAGATTGCTGAATAAAGAATTCGAAAATATAACAATTGCTGAAGAAATTGCAACTTTATTTGCAGGAGCAGTCGGCGCTTTGTGTTTTACATTTTCGGATACATTTTGGTTTTCTGCAGTTGAAGGTGAAGTTTATGCGATGGCAAGTATGTTTATTGCATTGATTGTCTGGCTGATTACAAAATGGGAAAATGAATACCTTGAAAAAGACAACGAGAGATGGATTATACTTTTATTCTTTATCATCGGATTGTCCGTAGGTGTGCATATGATGTGTATGTTGGCGCTGCCTGCAGTTTGTCTGATTTATTACACAAGAAATTATAAATTCACTTGGAAGTCATTTTTGATAGCAAATGCTGTAACTTTAGTTATTCTTGCCATTGTATTCAAAATTATTTTTCCTGTGATAATGACATTGTTTGGGAAATCTGAAATATTCTTTGTTAACGGATTAGGTTTGCCTTTCCACTCAGGGACAGTTTTCGCATTTGTTATTCTGGTTGTTCTTTGTTATTTGTTCATTACTTACACAAGAAAAACTGGGAAATCATTGTATCAAACTATTGCCTTATCTATAGTTTATATGATGATAGGCTTCTCTTGCTGGTTGGTAATCCCAATCCGGGCAATCGCCAATCCACCAATGAACCTTAATGACCCAGATAACGCCATCGGAATGTTGGATTATTACAATCGTGAACAGTACGGGGATTGGCCAACTTTGTACGGTCAAAACTACACGGCTTATCTAGACCCGAACGGTATCCAGAAAAATGAGGACGGAAGTTATAAAACGAAAAAAACGGGTGATACTTACGAAAGAGATGCTCAGACAGGACGTTATCGTTTGGTAGGAGAGAAGTTCAATTATGTGTTTAGTGAAGAGCACGTTGGTTTCTTGCCAAGGATGTTCAGTGAGGATAAATCGGTGATGCCAAATTATATTTCGATGTATGGTGCACCAGATTTTACTTTCAATTATGGTAATGAGCAAATCTCTGAAAGTCCTGAAGCGAAACAATTCTTTGATGAACTACGTCAGAAATACGAGAACGGAACGATTAAAATGGATGATTATCTGAAGGCGAAACAATTCGGAATTATCAATGTTCAGAAACCGACGTTAGCTCAGAATCTTGATTACTTCATTACGTTCCAGAATTATTATTACTTCGGTAGATATCTCCTTTGGAATTTTGCAGGCCGCCAGAATGATGTCGAAGGTCATATGGAAAATACGAATGGAAACTTCATTACAGGTATTCCTTTCATCGATAATAATATTTGGGGAGACCAAAGCGAGATGCCGGCTAAATTCCAGAATGAAAGTACGGTTAAATTCTTTATGTTACCTTTAATCTTAGGATTACTAGGTTTCTTCTTCCAACTAAATAGAGATTTCGGAAGATTCTATGCGATATTGTCTTTATTCATTTTAACCAGTGTCGGGATTGTATTCTATACAGGGATGAAACCATTTGAGCCTCGTGAAAGAGATTATGCGATGGTTGGCTCTTTCTATGCGTTTGCAATTTGGATTGGATTAGGTGTAGCTTCCATTTATTGGCTGCTTCAGAAAAAAGTGAAAAGTAAATCAGCTCAGATTATTGTAGGCGTGGTTTTGTTGGGAATTCCTTTTATGATGGGCTTCCAGAATTATAATGTTCACGACAGAAGTGGACGTTACACGGCTTACGATTACGCTTATTCAAGTTTGAAATCTTTGCCTAAAGACGGAATAATGTTCGTTTACGGTGATAATGATACCTATCCGGTTTGGGCCATTCAGGAGACTGAGGAATTTCGTCCAGACGTAAAAGTCGTGAATTTTACATTGTTATCTACGCCTTGGAATATCGATCAGGTTAAAAGAAGAACATATAACTCAATGCCTGTTCCATCAACTTTGACTCACGAAGATTATCGTGAAGGTTCCAACGATCAGGTTTATATGATGACGAAAGACGATTGGTCTAATATTTTTGCGAATCTAAAAGAACAGGGCGCACCGGATACAGAATTTGCAGCCTTCAGAAAATACCTGACTCAGGATTCGATTACAATGAAAGAAGCTGTTAACTTCCTGAAAATGAAATCGCCTGAAAAAGATGAAATTGTGAAAATGATTTTCGGAGAAGAGCGTTATCAGAAATTCAACTTCCTTCCGGTTTCTAAATTTGTACTTCCGGTGAATGTCAATAATGCTGTTAAATCAGGAATTATCACACCGGCCGAAGCGCAGAAAGCAGAAAAGCAAATCGTCATCGATTACAAAGGTTCTAGTATGTTCAAGAATAATATGATGATGTTGGATATCCTGGCGAACTTTGATTGGAAACGCCCAATTAACTTCTCAAGCGGTGGGATTTATGACGGAAGCAATCTATTCTTCTTGTCCAATTATCTTAAGTTTGATGGATTCAGCTACAGATTGGTTCCAATCAAAACCGAAGAGTCTCCGGATGGCGAGTTAGGAATGGTGAATGCGGACGAACTTTACAACATTGTGAAAAATTACAGATGGGGTAATTTCAAAGATTTGAAAGTCCATTTTGACGAAACTTGTACACAGAATATCATCGGTTACAGATCATCGGCAAGTAGAGCGGCTGAGGCTTTGGTTCTGAAAGGTGAGAAGCAAAAGGCAATTGAAGTTCTGGATTTGGCAAGTAGAGAAATTCCTGTTTCTAAATATAACGACCCAAGGTCTTTGAGTTCTATTGTTTATGCTTATATCGTTGCAGGACAAGAGCAAAAAGGACTGAAACTGGCAGAAGATCTTAAGAAAGGAATCTTCGAAGAGTACGATTATTACACAAGATTATCGCCAAAATTCCAGGTTTATGCAGCGAGACAGATGAAAACCAAACCAATGGAATATTCTTTGGTAGTTGGCGCGGTTTCCGATGCTTATAATAAAATTGGTCAGAAAGATAAAGGCTATGAATATCTTGTCAACTCTCTGAATGTTATCGATAAAAGATTCAATACATTCATTAAGGATTTGCAGGAGATGGGCAAAGAGAAAGCTTTCAAAAAAGCAGATGATGTACAGAAGGTAACATCGTTCTACTCGTATCTATTTGATATTATGAAAGATTACGATACGACTTACGAAGCTGAAAAGATGGATAACATCACAAAACAGCTGATGAAAGTCACGCAGTAGAGAGTTATCTACTGAAACTATATCAACCCTTTCAGAGTTAGAACTCTGAAAGGGTTTTTTGTTTTAAATATTATCACTCAGTCAAAGTTTTAAAGTGTAATTTTGCGATCAACTATCAACTATCAACTATGACCAATTTTTGTGCTTTCCTCCGTGGCGTCAATGTTAAAGGAACCAATATGAAAATGGCAGATGTCTGCAAAGTCTTTTCAGACACTGGCGTTCAAAATGTATCTTCGGTTTTGGCAAGCGGTAATATTCTATTTCAGTCTGATAAAGATTCTATTGAATTGAAGAAGATTCTGGAAAAAGCAATGTCAGGCCATTTCAATTACGAAGCTTTTCTCTTTATTAAGGACGAAGACGAAATCAACGACATTTTAAAAAATGCCCCATTTCCGCCAATTGAAAACTTTCATAATTATATTTTCCTTGGTTCAGAAAAAGTAGAAGAAACATTGTTGGAGGAATTCAAGAAATCAAATAAAGCAGAAAATGAAAAAGGCAAAATCATTAATAATATATTCTATTGGCAAGTTCCAAAAGGACAAACTTTGGATTCCGATTTTGGTAAAGTTCTTGGCAAGAAAAGCTTGAAAGATAAAATGACGAGCAGGAATACTAATACGTTTGAAAAGATTATTAATAAATTCAATAAATAGATAATTTCAACCCTTTCGATAGTTTGAGTTGGAAAAGGTTTTCCTGCATTAATTCCGTATATTTGTATTCGATTTTCAGACATAAAACAATCTGAAATTTATAATTTAAAATCAAAAAAATGATACAATATTTAGATAATATTCATCACAAAGATTCCAAGAACTTTTTCCTGATTGCAGGACCTTGCGCAATCGAAGATGAAACTATGGCTTTGCAGATTGCAGAACATATTGTAAAGCTTTCTGACAAATACAATATTCCTTATATTTTCAAGGGGTCTTTCAGAAAGGCGAACAGAAGCCGTGTAGATTCTTTCACAGGAATCGGCGATGAGAAAGCTTTAAAGATTCTTAAAAAAGTGGGAGAAACTTTTAATATTCCTACGACAACAGATATTCACGAGAATGGGCACGCCGCTTTGGCAGCAGAATATGTGGATGTTTTGCAAATTCCGGCTTTCTTAGTTAGACAAACCGATTTGTTGATTGCGGCAGCAGAAACTGGAAAAGCAGTGACGCTTAAAAAAGGACAGTTTCTTTCACCAGAAGCAATGAAATTTGCTGTTCAGAAAGTGAAAGATTCCGGAAATGATAAAACGGCAATTATCGAAAGAGGAAATACTTTTGGTTACAGTGATTTGGTTGTAGATTTCCGTGGAATACCGACAATGAGGGAATATTCTCCGGTAATTTTGGATGTGACACATTCTCTTCAACAGCCGAATCAAAATTCGGGTGTGACAGGTGGAAGACCAGAGTTGATTGAAACAATTGCCAAAGCGGGAATTGCAGTGGGAGCTGACGGATTGTTCATTGAAACTCATCCAGACCCATCTATTGCGAAATCTGATGGTGCGAATATGTTAAAATTAGATTTGCTTGATGACTTGCTTGGAAAACTGACAAGAATCAGAGAAGCGATATTATAAAATAGAAAGTCCGATTGATTCGGACTTTTTTTTGTGTTTGAATTGAGAATGTTTAGAATTTTGACTTAATATTTCCTAATTCGTCAGCAAATATTCCGAAACAAATCGATTTTCTGCATAACAATTACAAATATTCTTTCGTTCTTTAGATTAATTGTTATTTTTGCTAATCCAAGGATATTTCAAAATATAAAATCGATAATAAAAACTACAACATTGAAAAATTATATTCTCTTAATTCTTTTCTTTTTGCCAGTTTTGGCATTTTCTCAAATCAATTTAAAAGTTCTTGACGAAGACGGAAAATCTGTTTCCGAAGCAGAGGTTAGTTATAATAACCAAACTTATCAAACCGATAAAAACGGTTTTGTAAGAATCCCACTTGCTGATTCTGAACAAACTTTGAGTGTACAGAAATTGAACTTTAAAGGTTTTTCTAAAACCATCAAAACATCGCCAAAATCTCAAACGGTCAATATTCTTTTCTTGCCAGTCGCAAATACGACGGAAATTCAGGAAGTTGTTTTCCAAAAAAAAGGAATTCGTAAAACCAATGATTTGACTTCGGTTGAGATATCTGTGAAAGAGGCGAGAGAAGTTGCGTCTTTAGGAGGTGGGGTGGAAGGTCTTTTGAAAAGTTTACCTTCTGTCAATTCCAATTCCGAGCTGTCTTCCCAGATTATGGTAAGAGGTGGGAATTATGATGAGAACTTAATTTACATCAATGATGTTGAGCTTTATCGTCCGTTTTTGATCCGTAACTCTTTGCAGGAAGGGATGAGTATCATCAATCCTGATATGGTGGGGATGATCAACTTTTCTGCAGGTGGATTTGAACCAAGATATGGTGATAAAATGTCGTCTGCGCTTAATATCTATTACAGACAGCCAGAAAAATTCGAACTTTCCGGAGAAGCAAGTTTGATTGGCGGAAGATTGACAACAGGTTTTGCGTCAAAAGATAAAAAATTCACAGGATTAGTTTCTGCAAGATATAGAAATACCAATTTAGTTCTTAACACTTTGAATGAAGATACAGATTTCAATCCACGTTACATGGATTTGCAGACTTATCTTAATTATCAGTTCAATGAAAAATGGTCTTTGTCTTTCTTAGGCTATTACGCGAAGAACGATTATCAGATGGTTCCTAAGCAGAAAGAAGTGGATTTTGGAAGTCTTTTACAACCTCTAAAACTGACTGTTTTCTACAACGGGCAGGAAGATGATCAGTACAAGAATATGATGGGGACGGTGAGTGTTAACTTCAAGCCTAGTAAGAAATGGCAATTTAGTCTAGATAATTTCGCTTATCAAAACAGAGAAAGAGAATACTATTCTTTGGCTTCTGGCTACATTTTGGAAGCATTTGATGAGGAAGGTAATCCTGTTGCTGGTTATGATGCAGGTGGACAAATCGATCACGCAAGGAATGACTTATTGGTTAGAGTGGCTGGTTCTCAATTCAGAACCAAATTCTCTCCGGATGTCAATACAGATATCGAAGTAGGCGCAAAATTTGAAAGAGAAACGATTAAAGATTTCACCAATGAATGGCAATTTGTAGATTCTATCGGTTATAGCAATCCAAGAGATTTTGTCATTCCGGGAAATCTTGATACTTCTGATCTTAATCTTAAATATTATATCGCAGGACAGAATAATATCACACCAACAAGAATTTCTGCCTATGCCCAATTCTCGAAAAAATTCTATTGGGGAAGCAACAGAATCTTTGTTAATGGTGGAGCGAGAGTACAGAACTGGAGTTATAATAAAGAAACCTTATTTAGTCCAAGAGCACAATTTGCCATCAAACCAAATTGGGATATGGATATGTTGTTCCGAGTTTCCGGAGGTGTTTACTATCAGGCGCCTTTTTATAAGGAGATTAAGGATTTGACAGGAAGTTTTAATTCTGATATCAAAGCTCAAAAATCTTATCAAATTATCATAGCCAACGACTACGAATTCAAAATTGGAAATAATGATAACAGAAAGCCTTTCAAATTAACAACGGAAGCTTACTATAAGAAAATGGAGAATCTGATTCCATATTATCTTGATAATGTGCGAGTAAGATATTCTGGTAAAAATAATGCGGAAGGTTATGCTTATGGATTAGATGCAAGATTATTCGGTCAATTTGTTCCGGGAGTAGATTCTTGGATTTCTGCAAGTTATGCGAGAGTGTATGAAAATATTGAAGGGATGGGATATATTCCTAGACCTACAGATCAGCGTTTCCGTTTCTCTATGTTCTATCAGGATTATATGCCGAAGTTTCCAAGTATGAGAGTTAATTTGACTTTGACTTACGCAAGTGGATTGCCTTCTGGAACACCGGTTTTGTTTGATTCTGCAGGTTTGCCAGATTATTTGGCGGCTTATCGTTATCAAAAAACTTTACCAGCTTACAAGCGTGTTGATATTGGTTTGACGAAAGTTTTCATCGATCAGAAAGACAACAAGGCAAGTGGTAACTTCTGGGGCAAATTCAAGGAATTAACTTTGGGTGTTCAGATTTTCAATGCGTTTAATATCAATAATACAATTGCTAATCAATGGATAAGCGATGTGAATTCGTCTCCACAATTATATTATCCTGTACCAGTTAGATTGACGGGAAGATTCTTCAATGTCAAATTGGAATTCAAATTGTAGTATTGTTGTAAAATAAAGTAATGAAACATTCCCAAAACCTCACCGAATTATCGAATGAAGAATTACAAAAGTTATTCAAGCAAGCAAGGATGTTTTTAAAAATCTTTTTCAGTATTTTTATTTTGCTTCTTATAACTTGTCTTTATATCACAGTTAATAAGGGATTTGGCGTTTTTACAATCTTGCCATTGACTTTTATTCCTTTGGTTATTGCTAATATTTTTAGCTACGGGAAAGTAAAAGGAGAAATGAAAAACCGAAATTTGTTCAATTGATTTTCTCAAATAAATAAAAAAGCTTCCAAATTTGGAAGCTTTTTTTATGCAGGTGCGAAGCACCGAAATATTGGTATAAAATATTGATGTAATAAAAGAGAGATGCGAAGCACCGACATATTTTTTAAAAATAAGACCTAATGAATCTCAATTTATGGGTATGCTTATTTTGGTCTTTGTTGAAGATTCCGCTTGTGTCTAAACTGTCAATTCTTACCTTTCCGTGAGCGTGGATGATTTTTTGATCTGCTAAGATAATTCCAACGTGATGGATTCTTCCTTCTTTATTTTCAAAGAAAGCAAGGTCGCCGGGTTTACCTTCTTCAATAAAAGTTAAAGCGTCTCCAATTTCCGCTTGCTGATAAGTATCTCGTGGAATTTTAATACCGTGGATTTTATAAATGATTTGTGTAAAACCACTACAATCTATCCCGAAAAAGCTTTTTCCGCCCCACAAATAAGGAACGTTTAGAAATTCTTTGGCACAGTTAACAATGCTTTCGCTGAGGTCACGTCCGCGTGTTGGTGCTGTAGTTTCAAAATTGACTTCAGAACCCATTGATAAAAGTACTTTTCCACTTTCTGTCATTGTAGATTGAAAAGGTTCTTTCACAAGGTTTCTTTTTCTTGATGCAACAAACTCATCAGAAACAGGCGAAATTTGTTTCGTATCCATCCAAGCTTCGTAATTATCATAATGCGTTATGATTTTGGTCCAGTTGTCTTTAACTTCGATGATATCCGCAGATTCACCGTAAAGTAGTTGGGATACGATTTCGCTTTTGTCAGAACTGTCCGCTCTTAGTGGCGCGATGGAAACATTGCAAATGCCTTTATTCATTTCAATCAATTATGAATTTAAAAATACGAATTATTTCTTTCTAATCAAGTGTAATCCGTCTCGCAAAGGTAAGATTAGATTTTCGAAATCAGAATCTTCAGCAATGATTTTATTCACGAGTTTGATTTGTTCGGTTTGCTTGTCTTTCGGTTTGTTTTCAAGGACTTTTCCGTACCAGAGAACGTTGTCAATCAAAATGATACTTCCCGAGCGGAGATTGGGTTTGATGAGTTTCAAATATTCCAGATAGCTTTCCTTGTCTGCGTCTATGAAAATCAAATCCCAAACTTTATCCAGTTTTTTGATTTCTTCTTTTGCATCTCCAAGTATGAATTTGATTTGGTCTTTATAATCGCTTTCTGCAAAATATTTTTGTGGAATATAGGCTAAGTCTTCATTTTTGTCAATTGTGTAGATTTTCCCATCTTTCGGTAAGCCTTCCGCCATACTCAAAGCAGCGTAACCTGTAAAAGTTCCGATTTCCAAAACATTTTTTGGCTGAATAATATGTGATAAAATACTCAAAAGACGACCTTGCAGATAACCGGAAATCATATGTGGTTGTGTAGTCTTTTGATAGGTTTCCTTTCTTAATTTTTTGAGAATGGCAGGTTCTTCGGAAGCGGTTTCTTCCAAGTATCTGTCCATTTCTTTATCTAATTCTTCGAAATAACTCATTGGGAGTTCGGAGTTTTTGGTTTAAGGTTCAAAGGTACTAAATGTTTAAGTTATGACTGATGTTGTATTGATGTCTAATCTGCAGTCCGACTTATCTCTATGTATTTTTTTTATTTGAATCGATGAACAACTCCGTTAAGTTTTAACGGTGCTCATCCACCTCTGGCGGATAGCGGGAGTGGAAGGCAGATAAAGTTGCCCAAATAAAAAACCTCGCCATTTCTGACAAGGTTTAATTGAGAACAGGTGAATGAATCATTTATCATTCATCTTTTTTTATTTATTTTTTCACTGGAGCGATATCCATCAACTTCATAAACTCATCCAATTTTGGCATAATGATGATCTCCGTTCTACGGTTTTCTCCACGTCCGGAAACTGATGCGTTAGTTGTCTTAGGATTGTACTCTGATCTACCACCAGCAGTGATTCTGTTAGGATTCACACCAAACTGATTTTGTAGAACTTTCGCAACTGCTGTCGCTCTCAATGCGGAAAGATCCCAGTTGTCTCTTGGCGCGTTGGCACTGTTCAATGGCGTGTTATCTGTGTTACCTTCAATCAAAACACTATAAGTATCGTAATCATTGATTACTTTAGCAACTTTTGCTAAAACATCTGCTGCAGCTGGTTGGATGTCATATTTTCCAACTTGGTAAAGCATTTTGTCTGATAATGAAATCAATACAACTCCTTTTAGAACTTTCACATCTACATCTTGGTCTGCAACGTTGTCAAGAGAACGTTTCAACTTATTAGATAAAGCCAAATTCAAACTGTCGTTTTTGCTTTTTCCAGAAATCAATTGTTTGATGTAAGCATTGGAAGCGTTGATTTCTCCAACTAATTTATCAATGTTTGCAGAACCTTTTCCTGCGTTAGATAAACAAGCATCCAAACTGGATTTAAGAGCGTTGTTTTGTCCAACTAGCAAGTCATTCTGACCTTTTAGAGAAGAGTTTTCTCCTTTCAAATCTTGGATTTGGCGCATTCTTTCACCCGCATCTTCTATACATTGTTTGTAGTTCAGATTAAGTGCATCGAATTGTTTTTTGCTGACACAAGAAGCAAGGGAAAGTCCCACGGCTGTAATGGTCAAGATTTTAAATAATCTCATAGTAAATATTTATTTGTTTTATTGTTTTATTGAGCGGTTATTGGTTTTTAAAACGTTTCAAAAGTAAGAATTAATAACTGTATATTTGTGCTTATAACTTAATGTTTCGTTATAAAATTGTGTTAAGTCTCTTAAAATTTCAAAACCTGTTAGAGCAAATGCTTCACCAACCACAACAAAAAACATACCTTTTGGCTGTAAGTGGAGGAGTGGACTCTATGGTTTTGGCTGATTTATTTCAGGTTTCAGGATTTAATTTTCATATTGCTCACATCAATTATCACCTTCGTAATGGGGATTCTAACCTTGACCAAAAGCTGGTTTCCGGATTTTGTGAAAGACATCAAATTCCTTTGCATTTATACGAAGTTTCAAAAGTTGATAAGAAACCGGAAAATTCAATCCAAAATTGGGCGAGAGAGTTGCGATATCGTTTTTTTCGAGAAATTCAGCAAAAACAAAATCTTGACTTTTTAGTCACGGCACATCATCTGAATGACCAATTGGAAACATTTATCATTAATCTTTCCAAAGCTTCCGGAATCCGAGGCTTAAGTGGGATTCCCAAAAATGAAAACGGAATCATTCGTCCTCTTCTTGATTTTTCTAAAGACGAAATTTATGATTTTGCAAAAAAGAATCAAATTGAATTTCGAGAAGATCAATCCAATCAGAAAACGGATTACCTAAGAAATAAAATCCGACACAATATTGTTCCGGAATTGGAAAAAATTAATCCAGATTTTTTGACCAATTTCTCAAAAAGCATCTATTACATCAATCAAGCTAAAGATTTTATTAATGAATCTGTGACTGAAAAAATTGAAGCTCTCAAAATAAATTCTAACAAAAATCAAATCATCATTGATAAACAAACATTCTCAGAAGAATCTGAATTGATTCGATATGAGATATTGAAAAGATTTGGTTTCAATGATGAAAACGAAATGCAGAAAGTTCTGTCAGCTCACACCGGAAGTTCATTTTTCAATTCTGAATTTCACTTAATTATTAATCGCAACGAATTGATTTTTAGTGATAAACTAGAAGTCAGAAGTGAGGATTCAGAAGAAGTTTTGCTTGAAATTGTTGATTATGAAATCGTAATTCCTCAAAATATTAAAAGTGAGATTCAGGAATTCGGTACTTGTTTTTGGAAAATTGATAAAAATAAGATTCAATTGCCTTTGAAATTGAGAAAAAAACAAGAAGGTGATTTGTTTTTTCCTATCGGAATGATTGGTAAAAAGAAAATTTCGAAGTTTTTTAAGGATGAAAAATTGTCTATTTTAGCCAAGCAAAAAATCTGGCTTCTTTGTGATACGAATGACCAAATCTTAGGTGTATTGCCTTTTCGGCAAGACGGGAGATTCAGTTCTGAAAATTCGAATTCTCTGGAAGTAAAAATTTAATATCAAAAAATGAAAGATTTAAAATTAGTGTTATCAACACTTTTTCTATTAATAATAACTATTTTCAATGCGCAGATAAAAAACCCGGTTAAGTTCAAATTCGATGTTGTTTCTGTTGGGAAAGACGAATATGAAGCAGTTTTGACGGGAACTATTGAAGATAAATGGCATATTTATTCGCAAGATTTGCCACCGGATTCCGGAATTCCGACTGAATTTAAAATTACTTCAAAACAAGGAATTCAATTGCTTGGAAAAGTTCAGGAAATAGGAAAAAAACATGATGAGTTTTCGGAAGCTTTTGGTGCTCAGATTGTTTATTATTCAAATAAAGTTGTTTTTAAGCAGAAATTCAAACCAAAAGATGCGACAAAACCAGCAACAATTACTGCTGAAATAATGTATCAGACTTGTAATGACCGTGTTTGTCTGGCACCAAATACGTTAGAATTTGAAAAACAAATCGAAGGGAGTAAAACCGAAGTCACTTCTGGCGAAAATGTTGATAAAACAAAAGACACCGTTTATGAAGTCGCTCCGGCAGGACAGGTTGGTACGGTTCTGAAACCTACAAATATTGAAACGCCTGCTGTTGCCAAACAAGAAGGTTTGAAAGTTAATTCTCTGGACTTCAAAAATCCTTTGACGAATTGCGGAAATGTTCAGGAAAAACCGAATGATGACAATTGGTTAGTTCTTGGGTTAGGATTCTTAGGTGGGTTGATTGCGTTGTTGACACCTTGCGTTTTCCCAATGATTCCGTTGACGGTTTCATTCTTTACAAAGGGAAACAAAGACAAAGCAAAAGGTAAAAGAGATGCGTTTATCTACGGATTTTTCATTCTTTTGATTTTTGTTTTATTGAGTATTCCGTTTCATATTATTGATGGGATTTCGGGTAATATTTTTAATCAGATTTCAACTAATATCTGGTTGAATTTATTTTTCTTCGCCATATTTTTATTCTTTGCTTTAAGCTTTTTTGGTTACTACGAAATTACTTTGCCAAGCTGGATTGCCAACAAATCTTCCAAAGCTGAAGAAGCGGGCGGATTGATTGGAATTTTCTTTATGGCCTTGACTTTAGTCATCGTTTCGTTCTCCTGCACAGGTCCGATTTTAGGAAGTTTATTAGGTGGTGTTGTTGCAGGTGCGACAAACGTTCCAACATTGTTGACGTTCGCTTTAGGTGGTTTCGGATTGGCTTGGGCATTGGTTTTTGGATTGTTGGCGTTGTTTCCACAAGCGCTTCAAAGTTTGCCAAAATCTGGCGGTTGGATGAACACTGTGAAAGTCGTTCTTGGATTTATAGAATTGGCATTAGCTTTAAAATTCTTGTCAAAAGCAGATCTAGTTTCCAAAACATTTTTGCTAAAAAGAGAACTGTTCATCGTACTTTGGATTATCATTGCCATTGGATTGGTAGTTTATTTATTCGGAAAAATCAGGTTTCCGCACGATGATAAAAAGCCGAAAATCAGTTTATCAAGAAGAATTCTTGGTGTTTTTGGAATTGTCTTTATTGGATATTTGATTCAAGGATTGATTCCTTCAGAAAAACCGAAATTACAAATGCTAAGCGGAATCTTACCTCCATTGAATGTCAGCTATTTCCACAATGAAGAAGACGGAATTCTTGGATTGAAACCTTATCATAATTATTTCGAAGCGATAGAAGTTGCGAAGAAAGAAAACAAACCGGTTTTGATAGACTTCACAGGTTATGGTTGCGAAAATTGCCGAAAAATGGAGGAATTTGTCTGGAGTCAGGATGATATTTTACCGATTCTTCAAAACGATGTGATTATCGCTTCAGTTTATGTGGATGACAAAGAAGAGCTGCCGGAAAATGAACAGATCAAAATCGATATGGGCGAAGGTCAAATGAAGAAAGTGAAAACTATTGGCGACAAATGGAGTCTGTTCCAGCAGGTTAACTTCAATAATAATTCCCAGCCGCACTATGTTTTGGTAACGCCTGACCAAAAGGTGATTAATTCGCCTGTTTCAGGCTATATGCCAAAAGAGGATTTCAAAAAATTCCTAAAATGTGGAATTGATTATTTTAAAAATAAGTAATGATTTTCAGAGAAGCCAATATCAGCGATATTCCACAAATGCAGATTGTCCGCAATTCTGTAAATGAAAATCAATTGTCCAATCCGGATGTTGTAAAAGATAAAGATTACGAGATTTATTTAACAGACAACGGAAAAGGTTGGGTTTGCGAAATTGAAAATGAAATTGTAGGATTCGCCATCGTAGATTTGGTTGAAAGCAATATTTGGGCATTGTTTCTAAAACCTAAATTCGAAAAGCAAGGCATCGGAAAACACTTACATAACCTGATGTTGAGCTGGTATTTTCAACAGACAAAAACTACAGTTTGGCTGGGAACTGCGCCAAAAACAAGAGCTGAACAATTCTACAAATTTTCTGGCTGGGAAGAAATCGGAACACACGGAAAAGAAATCAAATTTCAGATGACTTTTGAACAATGGCAAAATTTATAATTCTATAAATAATATTTTTATAATAAAATAAAATTTTAGGTACATAATTTGTATTCAAAAATCCATAATGATGAAGAATCGTTATGGATTTTTATTTTCTATTACTAACTACTAAAACTTAAAGCTATGGCAGAAGTACAAATTAAAGAACAATCTAACGGAAAGAAAACTCAAAACAAGAAACCAATTCGTGTGGATATGACACCAATGGTGGATTTGGGATTTTTATTGATTACATTTTTTATGTTTACCACCAATTTCTCAAAACCAAACGCCATCAATTTTTCCAATCCTCCGAGAAATACTGGAGAACCAACAGAAATTAATTATAAAAATTCAATTACATTTATTTTAGGTAAAGAAGGTAAAGTTTTCTATTATCAAGCGGATAAAAAAGATTTGAATGATAATAGTCTAAAACAAGTTTCATTTGATAAAGCTCAGGTTGCAAAAACAATTGAAACAGCAAAAGCAAATGCGCCTAAAAAAGAAAACTTCACAGTCATTGTAAAACCTGCAGATGATTCAGAATATAAAACAGTCATTGATATGTTAGATGAATTGGCACTGACTAAATCCGAACGTTATGGAATTGCGGAAATGAATGGTAAAGAAAAGGAATTGTACCAAAATAAAGTTCAATAATTAAAAAAATTATTTTGTAAAGAGTGTCTCAGGACGCTCTTTTTTATTTATTTTCGTGAGGAAAATTAAAACTATGAGAAAACTAATTCCAGTTCTTATTCTTTTTTTAATCGTTTCTTGTAAAAAATCCGAAGAAACTACAACTCCGAAAGTTGATAGTGTGAAAATCATCGATTCAATCAATGCAGTTAGAACAAAAATCAATGACAGTATTCTCAGTAGTCGAGCGTTTAAAGATCTGTCGGGAATACATTCTTTGACTCACGACCAAGTGAATGGAACAGGAAAAATCACTTTTACAAAAATCGGTCAAGATGAATATCAAGTCTCAGGCGAAAATAAATCGGGAAGTAATTTTGTGAAAATCGAAGGCAGCGCAAGAATGACTTCACCGAAAAATCTTAAATTCGACGGAACCATTACGCAAAGCATTTCAGATTATGATAATGGAAAACTAGATGTCAGAAAAGGAAAGAAAAATTTTTCCACCAAAGACGGTGGAAAAACTTTCAAACTTTATGAATCCGTTAATAATGCAGGATTTGCTGACAAAATAATGATTAAATTATAAACGATGCTCAACTACGAAATAAAAGGAGAAGGAACGGAAAATTTGGTTTTGCTTCACGGCTTTATGGAAAATCTGTCGATTTGGAATGATATGATTCCGTTTCTGTCAGAAAAATTCCGATTGATAAAAATTGATTTGCCAGGTTTTGGAAAGTCTGGGGTTGTTGCTGAAATTCAAACTTCCGAAATAATGGCGGATGAAGTCAAAAAAGTTACTGATGATTTGGGCTTGACAGAATTTCATTTGCTGGGACATTCGATGGGCGGTTATATTTCGCTAGCTTTTGCAGAAAAATATCCTGAATTTCTGAAATCATTTACTTTGTTTTTCTCGACTTATTTTGCCGATGATGAAGCAAAAAAAGAAATCAGAAGAAAAGGCTTGAGAATCATCAAAGAAAATCTTCGGGCTTTCGTCAACGCAGGTGTTCCGAATCTTTTCAATCCTAATGAGCATGATATTTTGGAATCTAAAATTAAATTAGCCAAAGAAACAGCCTACACATCGTCTGTTGATGGTGTTTTGGCTTCTCAAAAAGGAATGATAGAGCGAGCAGATAGACAATCTGTTTTAGAAAACTTTGAAGGAAAAATTCTGGTTCTGTCGGGCAAACACGATTCCGCTGTCAATTCAGAAAAAACCATTAAAAATCTTCCTGATAGAACCAATATCAAATCATATGTTTTGGACTGCGGACATAACGGACATTGGGAAAAACCGGAGATTTGCGCTTCGATTATCAATATAGAATTACTGCATCATTTACCAAAAAAACTCGTTCTCTAAAATGGAAATCATATCAAAAATCCTCATTGCAATCGTAGCTCTGGAGCATCTTTATATTCTTTATATGGAAATGTTCGCTTGGGAAACATTAGGAAAAAAAACATTCAAAGGTTCATTGCCGGATGAGATGTTCAAACCCACCAAAAAACTCGCTGCAAACCAAGGTCTGTACAACGGATTTCTTTCCGCTGGACTCATCTGGAGTTTCTTTATCAGCGATGCGATTTGGGCAAAAAATGTCGCAATTTTCTTCCTTGCGTGTGTTATTGTAGCAGGAATTTACGGCGCATTGTCAGCCTCCAAGAAAATATTTGTCGTTCAGGCTTTACCAGCGATTATTGCACTGATTTTTGTCTTTTTGAGGTAGATTTTTAGGAGCTTAATCCCGCTGTCCACTGTATCTTTTTTGTCTTAGAAGTTAAGTCTTCAATATAATTTTTCAGATAAGACAAAAAAGGATGCCGTTCCCATCGGGGCTAGGAATTATGTCAATCAATCAAATTTTCAGTGTCAAATGAAGTCTAATTAATCAAATTTTGATTCTTTGGCCTTTGATCTTTCTTAAAAGTCTTCCGTTTCAATTTTTTCTTTGAAATCCTCAATTGTTTCTTCCATCGATTTGAAATATTTTCCACCGGAAGCATTGATGTGTCCACCACCATTGAAGTATTTTCGAGCAAACTGATTCGTGTCCACAGAATCTTTGGAACGGAAAGAGATTTTGATAAAATCCTCATAAAGATCTTCCATAAAGAAAACCGCCATTTTAGTTCCCAGTACACTCAACCCATAATTCACAAAACCTTCCGTATCGCCTTTGTCGAAGCCGTATTCTTTCAGTTCAGAACGTTTCAGCCAAAGAATGGCCACTTTTCCATCTTTAGTCAACTCGATTCTGCTAAGTACTAATGAAAGCAAATGTAAGCGGGAAATTGTATTGGTGTCCCAAGTATTGGAAGTGATAATCGCTGGGTCAGCACCTTTTTCAATCAATTCAGCCACAATTCTGTGGGTTGTTGCACTCGTAGAACGGAACCTGAATCCGCCTGTATCTGTCATTATTCCTGTATAAAGACATTGTGCAATATCAAGATTAACTAATTTTTCATCATTATTCGCTTGGATAAAGTGATAAATCATTTGGCAGGTCGCAGGAACTGTTGTATCAGAATAAACGTAATCAAATTGTTCCGGCATCTGATGATGGTCAATCAAAACTTTTTTGGCTCTTGCTTTAGTTACCCAATCTCCAAGAAGTCCAATTCTTGAAGGTGAATTAAAATCAAGACAAAAAATAACATCCGCATTGTAAATGGCTTCGCCAGCTATTTTTCTTTTATATTCACCAATGATGATTTGTTTCGCTTCTGGCATCCACTTTAGAAATTTCGGAAAATCATTGGGTGTGATTACAGTGGCATCAATTCCTTTTGTTTTCAAGTAATGTTTAAGACCAAGAGAAGAACCAATTGCGTCTCCGTCAGGATTATGATGCGTTACAATAACGATGTTATTTTCCGGAACGAGAAGATGATTGATTTCTGAGATTTCTTTGTCTGTAAACATAAACGGTTATTTGAAATAATGAATTTTCAAAGGTAGAACTTTAAAATAAAAAAATCGGCTCAAAGTTGAACCGATTTTTGTTTGATTTATTAAAATTATTTTTTGATAATCTTCTGTACAGATTGCCCGTCGACTTTCAAATAATATATTCCCGACGCTAAATTTTTAATATTAATCTCAGTTTTATCTGACTTAATATTAGAAATTGTTCTAATCAATTTTCCTGAACTGTCTATTAATTCTAATAATGAATTCGGTTTTAGATTTTCAATTTTTACAACATCAGATGATGGATTTGGATAAACCGAGATTTTTGATTTTGAAATTTCTGATGTTGAAAGGAATTTATTTGAGTAAGTGGCAGTATCTCCATTGAATTTAATAATGGTTAAAGTATTATTATCATTAGAAAATTCGTAGAAGTAAGGATTTATTCTTCCATCTATACCACTGAAAAAGTTGTCAAAATACAATCCATCAAACTGGGATATTTGTGGATTGTCAGAATCGGCTAGTGTTACGGATAATGACAGGACACTAAATTTATTATCGGCAAAAAAACCAATTTGACCTTGTCCTGTATTGAAATATGATGTGTTGAAAAATCCATCAATACCAATTGTAGTACTTCCTCCTAAATATTGAGATGGTTTATTATAATTAATTCCATTAATCTTTAAAGAGTTTATGCTCCATGTTTTTGATGTTAAATTTACAGGAGGTGTATAAAAATTATATACAATCTGATCGCCAGAACTGTTTGAAAGGATTAATTTTTGACCTGTAGAGTTACTTTCAATGTTATAATTAATTTTATTAGTCCCAGATGAATTTTTTGTAAAAAATAAAGAATAATTTATGTCGAAATTAGTCAAGTCTGTAAAGGTACAGTTGGTTAAATAGTGATTGGCAAGGGTGATTGTGAAATCATCTGAAATGGTGTTGTAATTGATATTTCCCCAATTTTCAGAACATATTTTACTGTAATAGGAAAATGTATTCGTTTTATTAAAATTGATAAAATATCCACTGTTTTCATTTGGGAGAATAGTGTTGTTTCCAATAATGACTTTTTCTGTTTTCCAATTTTTATCAAATAAAAGTGGATTTTGGGAATATCCCAGGACGCAAAAAAAACCGATCAATAAAGTATAGAGTTTTTTCATATGATTATATGTATTAGTTATTTTTTGATTATTTTTTGGACAGACTTTCCATCAATTCTTAAGTAGTAAATTCCGGGTAAAAGTTTTTTGATGTTGATTTCTTGTTTAGACGTATTGTTAGAGATTGTTTTTACCAATTTTCCAGTATTGTCATACAATTCAATATTAGAATTAAGTTTTAAGTTTTCTATAAAAATATATTCTGATGAAGGATTCGGATGAATAGAGATTTTTGATTTTGAAACGTCGGAAGTGCTTAAAATTTTATTTGAATAAAAGATTTTATCTCCATTAGAACGGGATATAACTAAACTTTTACCGCCATTGCTTTCACTGTAAACAAAATAATAATTTTCAGTATTTTGTTGATTTTGATTTCCTGTATAGAATTCGTAAATTAGGAAATCAAAAAACTTTACAGCTTGTTCATTCTCACCCTCATAAATTCCTAACGTAAAACTGATTGCTGGTATATTGAAGTAATTATCTCTCCATGTTATTCTTCCCGCTACAGAGTTATATAATCCAGAAGATAATGTAAAATAGTTAGAGTTATTGAAAGTGTCAAAACCTTCATTAAATATCCCATATCCATTATTAAGTGGAGGAAAATAGTTTGTGTTGTTTTTTTCTATTTTATCAATTTTCCAATTTATATTCATTAATGATGAATAAGACTGAGAAAATCCTAATAGCCATAAAAAGCTAAATAATAAAGTGTAAAGTTTTTTCATAAGGTTAAGTTTTTTTAATTGACCATAAAGATAAAAAAAATATGATGTAAAATCTTCATTTATTTAATGTTACGATTTCTGAAATGTTCCCCCGAAAATTTCCGTAACTTTGCTGTCCATTAAAATGTTTTCTTACATCATTTTAGCATTTAATACTTTAATTTAAAATCAATGCACAAAGCAGGATTCGTAAATATCGTCGGGAAACCAAACGCCGGAAAATCGACACTTCTCAATCAATTGATGGGAGAGAAGCTGGCTATTGTTACTCAAAAAGCACAAACCACACGTCACCGTATTTTCGGGATTTATAATGAAGAAGACTTGCAGATTGTTTTCTCTGATACACCAGGTGTTCTTGATCCAAAATATGGTTTGCAGGAAAAAATGATGGATTTTGTGAAGGATTCTTTACAGGATGCAGACGTTTTCTTGTTTATCGTAGATGTGACGGATAAAGCAGAACCATCCGAATTTTTAATTGATAAACTCAACAAAATTCCTGTTCCAGTTTTATTATTGTTGAATAAAATTGACCAAACCAATCAAGAAGGACTGGAAAAAATAGCAACTGAATGGCACGAAAGAATTCCGAAAGCTGAGATTCTTCCAATTTCTGCACTCAACTCTTTTAATACAGAAATTATTCTTCCGAAACTGAAATCGATGTTGCCGGAAAGTCCAGCGTATTATGACAAAGATATGTATACAGACAAGCCGGAACGTTTCTTTGTGAATGAGGCAATCCGTGAGAAAATTCTTCTTAACTATGAAAAAGAAATTCCATATTCTGTAGAAGTCGTTACCGAGATGTTCAAAGAGAAAGAAGGTGCTATTGTTATAGATTCCATCATTTACGTGGAACGGGATACGCAAAAAGGAATTATCATCGGTCACAAAGGCGAAGCTATTAAAAAAGTAGGAACAGAGGCAAGAATAGATTTGGAAAAATTCTTTGGGAAAAAAATCCATCTCAATCTGTTTGTGAAAGTCAAAAAAGACTGGCGAAAAAATGACAGAGACCTGAAAAATTTCGGTTACCGATAAAAAAATTAAATCCTTTGCTACAAAGGATTTTTTTTATTTTTAATATGGAGCGAAGTCAGTTTAATCAAACCATTGAGCAACATAATCCTTGATAATCACCCAAAAGTTTTTGCCAAGAAAATAGATTAGTGTAGAAGTGATGATACCTTTTACTGTAAAAAAAATAATTCCACCTATTCCAAATTTTTTCAGCAGACTTTTCCACTTCGGCAATTTCTTTTCTTCGGTCGTCTGTAGTTGGTCTTCCATCTTTTATTTTTTTCAAAAATATGAAAATTTATGTAATTTAGACTCATTCAAAATTATAAATTATCCTTAATTTATAGATGTTTGAGTGACTGATATCAAATTAAATTTATTGATAACATCCTTTTTCACAAATTAATTATCTTTTTACTATCTCAAAGCAATAATAATTGCTAAATGTTTACTAACGATTGTTAGCTTTTGATTTTGCTGGTCGAAATATATTTTTATCTTAGGGACTCTAAAAAAATTAAAATTTATGTCCTCGATTTCAATATTAGAAAACCTGAAAAGATTAGGCATTTCAACAGAAAACAATGGTACTTCTACCGGATTAGAATTTTTCTCATCTGGGCAAAATATAGACAGTTTCTCTCCGGTTGACGGAAATAAGATTGCTTCTGTAAAAACTTCCGATGCTGGTGACTACGAAAAAGTAGTAACGAAAGCGCAGGAAGCTTACAGAGAATTCAGACAAGTTCCTTCGCCAAAACGTGGCGATTTGGTTCGACAATTTGGAAATAAACTAAGAGAATACAAAGACGACCTAGGTAAATTGGTTTCTTATGAGATGGGGAAATCTTTGCAGGAAGGTCTTGGCGAAGTTCAGGAAATGATTGATATCTGTGACTTTGCAGTTGGATTATCGCGCCAGCTTCACGGTTACACAATGCATTCCGAAAGACCAGGTCATAGGATGTACGAGCAATATCATCCATTGGGGATTGTAGGTGTAATTTCCGCATTCAATTTTCCGGTTGCAGTTTGGAGCTGGAACGCTGCTTTAGCTTGGATTTGTGGAAACGTTGTTATTTGGAAACCATCAGAAAAAACACCACTTTGTGCGATCGCTTGCCAAAATATTTTCGCTGAGGTTACAAGAGAAAATGGACTTCCGGAAGGGATTTCTAGTCTTGTAATTGCTGACCATGAAATTGGAGACAAATTAGTCAATGATAAGAGAATTGCTTTGGTCTCTTTCACAGGTTCTACAAGAGTTGGAAGAATTGTAGGAAAAAATGTAGCAGAACGTTTCGGAAAATCGATTCTGGAATTGGGTGGAAATAATGCCATCATCATTACAGAAAATGCCGACCTTAATATGTCAATCATCGGTGCCGTTTTCGGTGCCGTTGGAACGGCTGGACAAAGATGTACTTCTACAAGACGTTTGATTATCCACGAATCTGTTTATGATGAAGTTAAAAATCGTTTGGTAAAAGCTTACGGACAATTGAAAATCGGAAATCCTTTGGATGAAACTAATCACGTTGGTCCATTGATTGACAAATCAGCGGTTAAACAATATCAAGATTCTATCGAGAAATGTAAGTCTGAAGGCGGAAACTTCATCGTAGAAGGTGGCGTTTTGGAAGGCGATAATTACAATTCTGGTTGCTACGTAAAACCTTGTATCGCTGAGGTTGAGAACGGTTACGAAATTGTTCAGCACGAGACATTTGCGCCAATTCTTTATTTGATTAAATACAAAACATTAGAAGAAGCAATTGCTATCCAAAATGATGTCCCGCAAGGTTTGAGTTCTGCAATAATGACACAAAATCTTCGCGAAGCAGAATTGTTCCTTTCAAACGGAGGTTCAGATTGTGGCATTGCGAACGTCAATATTGGAACTTCAGGCGCTGAAATAGGTGGCGCTTTTGGTGGCGAAAAAGAAACCGGCGGCGGAAGAGAATCTGGTTCCGATGTCTGGAAATATTATATGAGAAGACAAACCAATACGATTAATTATACGAGCAGTTTGCCTTTGGCTCAAGGAATCAAATTTGATTTAGATTAGAATTGTTGAAAGTTATTTTTTTTTAAATTATTATTATTTTGATGAAAGTAGTATTACTATTTATTTTATTTTCTAATTTTTTATTTGCACAAAATAAATTTGATAGTTTAACCTCAAAAATAAAAAATTTAGAATGGATGCGAAATTTAAAAAACACTGAAAATAAAGGTGAAAAAATTCAATTAATTATAAAAAAAATTAAAACTGATTCAATTGTTCCGCAAAATTTAATTTCTAATGATTTAGTACTAAGAGATGGAGAAGATTTTTCAAATAAATGCAAAATTTTATTTTTTCTTGAGAATAATAAGCATTTAATTCTATTTGATTTGAATAAACAACCAAACTTTTCAATTATACTTAATGTTCTCAATCAAAATACTGTTAAAGAAATTAATTTACTAAATATTGAAGATGCAACAAAATCATATGGAGGTAGGGGTGGTTGTGGAGCAATTATTTTGCATTCAGATAAAAGCAAATTAAGTAAACAAATAGGTGAATTACAAAAAAAAATAAAGAAGGGTCGCAAAAAAAAAGATTTTTAATTAGCGACCAGATTAAGTAAGTAAATATCAATGTAAATTTATCAACTATTAAAATGAACACAATTGTACACGAAAATAAAGTAAAAGAAACCCTCGGAAAACACATCCTTGCAGACGGTTTCGATTTTGTAATGGATTTTGAAAAATCCCACGGTTCCTACATCGTTGACCGTTTGACGGGCAAAGAATATCTTGATATGTTCTCTATGTTCGCATCGGCTTCCGTAGGTTACAATCATCCATACATTTTGGAAAAAGCAAATTGGCTGGGAAGATTAGCAACTTATAAACCAACGCTTAGCGACGTTTATTTGCAGGAATATGCAGATTTTATGGAAGTTTTTTCCAGAGTCGCGATTCCGAAGGAATTACCTTATTGCTTTTTCGTAGAAGGCGGTGCTTTGGCTGTGGAAAATGCTTTGAAGACAGCTTTCGACTGGAAAACCAGAAAGAACTGGCAGAAGAATATTGATAAAGAAGCCGGAATGGTTATCCATTTTAAGCAATCCTTCCACGGAAGAAGCGGTTATACATTGTCTTTGACCAATACTTCTGACCCGAGAAAACACCAGTATTTCCCCAAATTCGATTGGCCAAGAATTACGAATCCAAAACTGAATTTCCCAATTACAGAAGATAATCTGGAGGAAACAATCAAGCACGAGCAATTGGCTCTATTGCATATTCAAGAAGCGATTCTGACAAATCCGGATCAAGTGGCTTGTATTATCATCGAACCAATCCAGGCAGAAGGCGGTGACAATCATTTCAGAAACGAGTTCTTTACTGAATTAAGAAAAATCTGCGATGAAAACGAGATTCTTCTTATCCTTGATGAAGTTCAAACAGGAATTGGAATGACGGGGAAAATGTGGGCTTTCCAGCATCTTGATATTATTCCGGATGTCATTACTTTCGGTAAGAAAACTCAGGTTTGTGGAATTCTAGCCAATAAGGAAAAATTGGATGAAGTAGAACATCACGTTTTCGTAGAAAGTTCCAGAATCAATTCTACATTTGGAGGGAATTTTATTGATATGCTTCGTTTTCAATTAGTTTTAGAAATTATTGAAAATGAAAATCTGATTGAAAATTCTAAAATTGTAGGTGAATTTTTATTAGATGGATTGAAAAAATTAGCGCAGAAATTTCCTGAAAATATTTCTGCTGCAAGAGGAAAAGGTTTAATGTGCGCATTTGATCTAAAAGATGGGGAGTCCAGAGAATGGTTGAGAAGCAAACTTTATGACGAAGGAATTATCATTTTAACTTGTGGTGACCAGTCGCTTAGATTCCGTCCACATCTGAATGTAACAAAAGAAGAAATCCAAATTATTTTAGATAAAATTAATTCAATATTTGAGAATTTAATATAAGGAATTTCAGATTATGGTATTTTTTTCGTAAATTGCTTTGCTTAATAAAAAAATCAAAATCTGAATTATGGATGCAACAACAAGAGTGGCTGTTTACGAAAGTAATAGCCCACAGGAGATTCAGCTAATAAAATTTAGGCTGGAAGATGCAGGAATAAAATGTGATGTAGAGAACTCTTATCTTAGTTTTTTATCTACTCCCACTGCAACCAACACTTTTATTAAAGTCGATATCAAAGACGAAAAAAAAGCATTTGATATCATCGATGAGTATTTAAAATCAAATCAAAATTGATTTCATATTTTTAAATTTTACGTTTTACAGGAATCGGGTTCAAACTGTTTTGAGCCCGATTTTTTTATTTTAAATTTTATTAAGTTTTTTAAATTTTTTCAGTTAAAATTCTTATCATTGTAATATCAATGGGGAATTAGCTCATCTGGCTAGAGCGTTAGACTGGCAGTCTAAAGGTGACGGGTTCGATCCCCGTATTCTCCACTTTGAAACAATCTTCTGAAATTCAGTAGGTTGTTTTTTTTTGTTTGGCAAAAAATTTGCTCATGAAAAAACAAGTAATCAAGTTCATAGAACCTGATTATTGATTAAAGGGGGCACTAGTTGCCCTCTTAATTTCGAATCAATTTACAATCAATATATTTACCTGAGAGAAGTTTCAAAAACTTCTCTCTTTTTTTATTCAAATGTTTGTTTGGAAAATTAAACTAACCTATTTTTGTACAGTAAGCAAAAATTGATTCATATAGAAATATAATTACTCTAAAACAATGTCGAATGAAAAAATCTGTACTGGTAATTATATTTTCAATTATTCTGGTTTCTTGTGGTGCTTCTAAGTCTACAAAAAAATATTCTTACAAAAAGCCAGCAACATCAAAATCTACAAGCCTTAAAAAATTAAATTCCAATTATTCTGGTTCAGTTTCTGGAACAAGATCGTCTGTTTTGGATAATGCAGAAAATTATTTGGGGACACCTTACAAGTATGCTGGAAATACAAAGGCAGGTTTTGATTGCTCAGGTCTGGTTTGTAAAGTGTTTGACGAAAATAAAATTCAAATGCCCAGACGCTCATCTGATCAGGCAAAACAAGGGAAATTAATCAATGTTTCTGAAGCAAGACCCGGCGATCTTTTGTTTTTTGCAACAGCTGGCGGATCTGCTGTGACACACGTTGGAATTGTTCACGATATTTTGAATAATGGGGAGGTGACTTTTATTCATGCCTCAACTTCAAAAGGAGTTATTATTTCATCCCTCAACGAAGCTTATTGGAACAAAGCTTTTCTTTTTGCGAGAAGTGTGCTTTAGATTTATTATTTTTGCGAATATTAAATTAATCCAGATTAAAATCAATCATCATTAATCAATTATCATTTATATAATTATGTCTTTACAGGAAAAAATCGAAAAAGCTTGGGATAACCGTGACCTTTTGAAAGAAGAAGAATATCAGAATGCCGTAAGAGAAGTTGTTGCGAAATTAGATGCAGGAGAATTACGTACCGCTGAACCAACTGAAAACGGCTGGCAAATCAACGAGTGGGTAAAAAAAGGTGTGGTGATGTATTTCCCAATCCAAACAATGGAAACCATAGAAGTTGGTCCATTCGAATTTCACGATAAAATTCCTTTGAAGAAAAATTATGCTGAGAAAGGTGTAAGAGTGGTTCCACATGCAATCGCAAGACACGGAAGTTTTGTTGCAAGTGGCGTGATTATGATGCCTTCTTATGTTAATATCGGTGCTTATGTAGATTCCGGAACAATGGTAGATACGTGGGCAACTGTAGGAAGCTGTGCACAAATTGGCAAAAATGTTCACTTGAGTGGCGGTGTAGGAATTGGCGGTGTTTTGGAACCTTTGCAAGCAGCTCCGGTAATTATAGAAGATGATGCGTTCATCGGTTCACGTTGTATCGTGGTAGAAGGTGTTCGTGTTGGTAAAGAAGCTGTTTTAGGAGCGAATGTTTGTTTGACAATGTCCACCAAAATTATCGACGTTACAGGACCTGAGCCAATCGAAACGAAAGGTTATGTACCAGAACGATCAGTTGTGATCCCTGGAAGTTATACGAAGAAATTTCCTGCAGGAGAATACCAGGTTCCTTGCGCATTGATCATCGGAAAAAGAAAAGAATCGACAGACAAGAAAACCTCTCTTAATGATGCTTTGAGAGAAAATAATGTAGCAGTTTAATAACTATCGATTTTAAACTTATATTTGTCATTCTAATGAGAATTTAAACTTCTTGTTAGAATGACATTTTTTTTAAACTAATCAACCTATCAAAGCTATTGTGAAACAGAAGTTCTTGAAACTGATTTCAGATTACAGAATTATCTTTGTAATCTATATTATTGTTGCAGCGTTGACTGCGTACAGCAAATACAAAAGAGGAACTGGAGGTTATAATAACTATCTGATTTTCAAAAATGTATTTTACAATACGTTACAAGAAAGAAATATTTTCTCGCAATATCCTGACTTGTTTTTTGATAGCAATCATTACGGTGTATTTTTCAGTCTTTTGATTGCTCCTTTTGCTATGATGCCAGATGGTTTTGGTGCAGTTTTATGGAATGTTGCCGGAACTTTGGTTTTCCTGTATGCTATTTACAAACTTCCTTTTTCGGATAGAAAGAAATCGTTTTTTGCTTGGCTTTGTCTTCAGGAATTTATCACCGCGGCAACTTATTTTCAGTTTAATATTATTTTGACAGGATTATTGATGTTGTCAGCGATTTATATTTATGAAAGGAAAGAGACGCAATCAGCTTTCGCCATTCTTATTGGTGTTTTTGTGAAAATCTATGGAGTTGTGGGACTTTCCGCTTTTTTCTTTGTTAAAAACAAAACCAAATTCATTATTTCATTAATCATAATCTCAATTTTATTTTTTGTTTTGCCGATGTTGATTTCAAGTCCAAAATTTGGTATTCAATCCTACTTTGATTGGTACACTTCGTTATCTGGAAAAAATTTGGAAAATCAAGCTTTGGGAACACGTCAGGATTATTCATTAATGGGTGTTGTGAGAAGAATTTTAGGCGATGCTACTATTTCTAATCTTATCTTTTTGATTCCCGGATTTGTTTTGTTCATGTTACCTTATCTCAGAACTAAACAATTCAAATTTTTACCATTTCAAATGATGATTTTGGCTTCCACACTATTATTTGTCGTCCTTTTCAGCTCAGGTTCCGAGAGTCCAACTTATATCATTGCAGTTGCAGGTGTCATGCTTTGGTTTTTGATGCAGAAAAAATTATCAAAAATTGACATTAGCTTATTGATTTTTGTAATGATTTTCACTTGTTTTGCATTTTCGGATTTATTTCCAAAATTTATAAAAGAAGATATTTTTATCAAATATTCCACTAAGGCAATTCCTTGTATATTAATCTGGTTTAGAGTGATGTATGAATTGCTGACAAAGGATTTTGAAAAAGATTATAAATTGGACTGATAACTAGACCAATAATATTAATATAAGCAGATGAAAAAGATTTCCATCGTGATTCCGGCTTATAATGAAGAAGGTAACTTATCCATAATCCACGGCGAGATCAAAAAAGTGTTTTTGAACCTTCCTGATTATGATTATGAGATAATATATGTGAATGATGGCAGTCGGGATGCAACCCAAAAGACTTTAGAAGAGATTTCATCTAATTGTCCTAAGCTAAAATATCTGGAATTTTCAAGAAATTTTGGACATCAGAATGCTGTAAAAGCCGGAATGGATTATGCGGATGGAAATGCTGTGATTTCTATGGACGCAGATATGCAACATCCTCCAACGATGATTCCTGATATGATTAAAAAATGGGAAGAAGGCTACGATGTGGTTTATACCATCAGAAAATATTCTAAAAATATTAGTTTTTTCAAGAGAAAGACATCAGATTTTTTCTACCATATTTTGTCAAGCTTATCCGATGTAGAACTGGAAAAGGGTAGTTCTGATTTCCGCTTGCTAGATGCATCAGTCATTGATGTTATCAGAAAAACTGGTGAAACAGATATTTTTCTTCGAGGTTTGGTAAAATGGGTTGGCTTTAAACAATATTCGATTGATTTTGTTGCTGCGGATAGATTTTCCGGAAGCAGTAAATATAGTTTGGGGAAAATGATAAAATTTGCATTTACAGGAATTACTGCTTTTAGTATGAAACCACTTTATTTAGCGGCTTATCTTGGATTTTTCTTTTCATTTTTGTCCTTGCTATACATTCCTTATGTCATTTATGCATTCATTAATAAAACTGAAATTTCCGGTTGGGCATCGATATTGATGACAGTTGTTTTCTTTGGCGGAATCCAGCTGATAATTTTAGGGATTTTAGGAATTTATATGGGAAAAATATTCAAACAAATCAAAGAACGTCCAAATTATATTATCCGTTCGAAAAATTTTTAATTAATGATTTTACTAAGTTTTGATATAGAAGAATTTGATATGCCTTTAGAATATAGTGGGGAAATTCCTTTGAAAGAGCAATTGGCGGTTTCCAGAAAGGGTTTACAGAATATTCTCAGGATTTTGAAAGAAAATAATATCAAGGCTACTTTTTTTTCGACAGTTGTTTTTGCTGAAAATAATCAGGATTTGGTAAAACAATTACTTTCTGAAGGTCACGAATTGGCTTCTCATACGTGGTTTCATTCGGATTTTGAAGAGAAACATTTAGCAGAATCAAAACAAGAATTAGAAAAATTGTTTAATACAAAAGTAGTTGGTCTCAGAATGCCAAGAATGAGTCCGGTTTCGGAAGATGCAGTTTCTGATGCAGGCTATTTCTACAATTCATCCATTAATCCAACTTATCTGCCAGGACGATATAACAACTTCAGAGTTAGCAGAAAACCATTTTGGCAGAAGAGGATTTTGCAGTTTCCGGCATCGGTTTCTACAATATTTAGAGTTCCATTGTTTTGGCTGAGTTTTCATAACTTTCCGCTTTGGATTTATAAATTTCTGTCCAAATTATCATTAAGTTCCACAGGATTTTTGAACATCTATTTTCACCCTTGGGAATTTGCAGACATCTCAAATCCAAAATATAAATTGCCCAATTTTACTTTCAAAAATACGAATGAAGCAATGATAAATCGCTTTGATGATTTTATTAAATGGGCAAAGAAAAATAATTATCAATTCTTCACAACCAAAGAGTTTTTGGAAAATTGGACTCAAAAAAATAAGAATTAATGAAGATTGCCTACGACGCCAAACGTATTTTTTCCAGCTGGTCTGGCTTAGGAAATTATTCCCGCGATTTGGTTCGGGTTTTAGCAACGTATTTTCCAGATAATCAATATTTATTATTCAATAAAAAGAAGTCGGAGCGTGGCGAAGCGATATTGAAATTGCCCAATGTGACTTTCGTCCAAACAACTAAAGGCACGCTTTCCCGACAGCTTAAAACAGGAATCGATGCACAAAACAACAATGCAGACATTTTCCACGGTTTGTCCGGCGAATTGCCTTTGCGATGGAACCCGAAACCGATTAAAAAAGTCGTTACCATTCACGATTTGATTTTCGAAAGATATCCGGAATATTACACTTGGATTGACAGAAAAATTCATTTCTGGAAATTCAAAAAAGCTTCAAATTCTGCAGATAAAATTATTGCAATTTCGGAACAAACTAAGCGGGATATAATTCAGTTTCTTAAAGTTAACGAGAATAAAATTGAAGTGGTTTATCAAGGTTGTCACGCCAGTTTCAAAGAAAAACAATCACAGGGAGTTCTTAATCAAATCAAAAAAAAATTCAACCTTCCGGAAAAATTTATTTTGAATGTCGGGACGATTGAGCCAAGAAAAAATCTGTTGAATATTATAAAAGCTTTAAAGGATTCGAAAATTCCATTAGTAGTTGTCGGAGCCAAAAAGCCGAAATATTTTAAATTGATTGAAAAAGAAATTGAGAAAAGTAAAATCGAAGTTCAGTTCCTCTCAGGCGTTTCTATGGAAGAATTGGCTGGGATTTATAAACTTGCGGAAATCTTTATTTATCCCAGTTTTTTCGAGGGTTTCGGGATTCCTGTCATCGAAGCTTTATTTTCCGAAACCGTTGTCATTACCAGCAACACAAGTTGTTTGCCCGAAGCCGGCGGACCAGATTCTGTTTATGTGAATCCTGAAAATGTGGAGGATGTCCGCGCCAAAATCAATTTTCTTTGGGATAATGAATCTGAGAGAAAACGCCGTGCTGAAAAAGGTTTGCAGTTTGTTCAGAAATTTAATGATGAGGTTATTGCTGAGGAAATGATGAAGATTTATAAGAGTTTGATTTAATAGAATTTTAATTTAGAACGGCTTCGAGAGCCTCAGCCTGACAAAAACTATCAACTGACAAACAACAACTAATAATTCCTTTCTCCAAAAATCGCAGAACCAACCCTTACAGAATTTGAGCCAGATTTTATCGCAATTGGAAAATCACCACTCATTCCCATTGATAAAGTTTCTAAAGGTTTCAGTTCAGATAATTCATCAAAAAGATTTTTCAGAATAGAAAACTCTTCACGAATTTGAGTTTCATCATCCACAAAGCTCGCCATTCCCATTAGCCCTTTGATTTCGATATTCGGATAATTTCCATTAAGATAATCATTGAAAATTTCTTTAGCCTGATCCACTGTCAAACCAAATTTCGTGTCTTCTTTTGCGATTTTGACCTGAAGCAGAACGTTGATTTTTCTATTGTTTTTCAGAGCTTCCTTATCTACTTCTTTCAACAATTTTTCACTGTCAATACTTTCTATCATTGCAATAAAACCGGCAATGTATTTCACTTTGTTGGTTTGAAGATGCCCAATCAAATGCCATTCGATATCGCTGGGAAGAACGGGTTGTTTTTCCAGTAATTCCTGAACTTTATTTTCTCCAAAAGCGCGTTGTCCCAAATTATAAACCTCCTTAATTTTTTCAGCTGGATTGGTTTTGGAAACTGTTACTAGTTTTACATTTTCGGGAAGTTGAGAAAGGATATCTTGATAGTTTTGTTCGAGTGACATTGTAATTGAATTTTAGAAAAATCTGATACAAAAATAGAGATTAATTACTTATTTAAATCAGTTCCAAAATTGTTCTAAAATTCGTAAATTTGAGGAAATTTTTATTCGAATAATAATCACAAAGATATGAGTCAATTTGATGTAACCGTTATCGGTTCTGGTCCTGGCGGATATGTTGCAGCAATCAGAGCTGCGCAATTAGGTTTCAAAACTGCAATTATTGAGAAATATCCTACCTTGGGCGGAACTTGTCTTAACGTGGGTTGTATCCCTTCCAAAGCTTTGCTGGACAGTTCTGAGCATTTCGAAAAAGCAAAACACGAGTTTGCAGATTACGGAATTATCATCGATGAGCCAAAAGTAGATTTGGCAAAAATGATTGAACGTAAAAATGGAGTAGTAGAACAAACGACAAAAGGAATCAATTTCCTAATGGATAAAAACAAAATCACAGTTTTTGAAGGTCTTGGAAGCTTCGAATCTGCTACACAAATTAAAGTAACTAAAAACGATGGTTCTTCTGAAACTATCGAATCAAAATATACAATTATCGCAACTGGTTCAAAACCATCATCTTTACCTTTCATCACTCTGGATAAAGAAAGAGTAATTACTTCTACAGAAGCTTTGAATTTGAAAGAAATTCCTAAGCATTTGGTTGTAATCGGTGGAGGAGTAATCGGTCTTGAATTGGGTTCTGTTTATTTGAGATTGGGTTCTCAGGTAACTGTGGTTGAGTTTATGGACAAGATCATCCCAGGAATGGATGGTGCGCTTTCCAAAGAATTGCAAAAAGTTCTTAGAAAACAAGGAATGAAATTCGAGCTTTCTACAGCGGTTTCTGCAGTGGAGAGAAATGGAGATTCTGTAAAAGTTACAGCCAAAAATAAAAAAGGTGAAGAAGTCAAATTCGAAGGTGATTATGTTTTGGTTTCTGTGGGAAGAAGACCTTACACAGACGGACTTGGATTAGAAAAAGCAGGAGTTGAATTGGACGAAAGAGGAAGAGTTAAAACCAACGACCATTTGCAAACTAATGTTTCTAACATCTACGCTATCGGTGATGTTATCAAAGGCGCAATGTTGGCGCACAAAGCGGAAGAAGAAGGAACTTTGGTAGCTGAAATTTTAGCTGGACAAAAACCTCACATCAACTATAACTTGATTCCAGGAGTAGTTTATACTTGGCCAGAAGTTGCCGGTGTTGGTAAGACAGAAGAGCAGCTAAAAGAAGAAGGTGTGGCTTATAAAGTAGGAAGTTTCCCAATGAGAGCTTTAGGAAGAAGCCGTGCAAGTGGTGATACAGACGGATTTGTAAAAATCATCGCTGACGAAAAAACTGACGAAGTTCTAGGTTTCCATATGATTGGGGCTAGAGCAGCAGATTTGGTTGCAGAAGGTGTGATGGCAATGGAGTTCCGTGCAAGTGCTGAAGATATCGCAAGAAGTTCTCACGCACACCCAACTTATGCAGAAGCTGTGAAAGAAGCTGCTTTGGATGCGACTGGAAAAAGGTCGATTCACATGTAAGATTTACGTCAATATATTTTATAAAGAGAGGCTTTTGTCTCTCTTTTTTATTTTGGGTAACTTAATCCGTCTTCTGCTCTCAAACCTAACGGAGTCGTTCGACGAAGTCAATCTTTTTGTTCCACTCTGCTCCACAAAAAGAATTTCCGCTCAAAACTAACTAAGTGGTTCATCGATTCCATTAAAAATACATAGATTGAGATAAGTCGTGGCTGCGTACAATTCGTCGTCCAATTAAAACCGATTATTCCCATTTTGTTCTTACTTTTGTTAAAATTTGAGTTATGATAAAAGAGCTTGACCAAGATTTCACAAGTCTTAATGAATATATTGACCAAATCAAACCAAGTAAGATTTTTATTTTGGTGGATGAGAATACGCACAATCATTGTTTACCAATCTTACTCCCAAACCTAGAAACCGAAGCTCATTTTGAGGTTATCGAGATAGAAGCTGGCGAAGAGAATAAAAATATAGAAACGGCAACACAGCTCTGGGAAATCTTTTCAGAAATGGAAGCGGACAGAAAATCTCTTCTAATCAATCTTGGTGGAGGTGTGATAACAGATATGGGCGGTTTTGTGGCTTCAACTTATAAAAGAGGTTTCAAATTCATCAATATTCCTACAACTCTATTATCAATGTGTGATGCTTCTATTGGAGGTAAAACGGGAATAGATCATCAGTATCTGAAGAATATAATTGGAACATTTGCATTGCCGGAAGGTATTTTCTTTTATCCAAAATTCTTAGAAACTCTAAAATTTGAAGAACTAAGAAGTGGTTTTGCTGAAATGTTGAAACACGGATTAATCGCCGATGCTGAACATTGGAAACAATTAAGTTCTCTTGATAAAATAACGCCAGAATCTGTTTCTCCATTCATCAGCCGAAGTATGGAAATTAAAAATAATGTGGTTTCTCAAGATTTTAAAGAAGAGAATGTCAGAAAAACACTCAACTTTGGCCATACGATTGGTCATGCTGTGGAAAGTCTTTTCTTGAAAAAAGGCAATCTAATTCCTCACGGAGAAGCTGTAGCGCTTGGAATAATTTGCGAAACACATTTGGCTTTTCTTTGCGGATTGATTGATGTAGAAGTGTCATCAGTTATTATTAGTAAAATAAAAAGATTGTTTCCTTATATCGATATTTCAGAATTCAAGAATGCTGCTATTATGGGTTTGATGTTTAATGATAAAAAAAATCAGGACGGAAATATCAATTTTTCATTGATTAATGGAATTGGAAGTTGTCTTTTTGACCAAAAATTAAGTCCGGAACAAATTATTTTGACCCTAAATTTCTATAAAGAACTTAATCAGAATTGATTTTTGTTATTTATTGAATAATATTTTAATCCATTGAAAACAAGCTTTTTGAATTATTGATTTCAAGCTAATAATCATTTATAATAATTGATTATTTAAATTTTGGCAAAGATTTTGAAACTATCCAAATCGTAAAAACAAAATTTAAAATTTGAAATTATGAAAAAGTTATTTTTAGGATTAGGTTTAGTAGCGGGAACATTTGCATTTGCACAAACTAGTCCGTCGTTCGGTTTAAAAGCAGGTCTTAACATTTCATCAATCTCAGATGATGGCTATGAAGATTCAAAATCTAAAGCTGGGTTCTATGGAGGTGTTTTTATGAATGCACCCTTATCAGAACAATTCAGTATTCAACCAGAGGTTTTGTATAGCCAAATGGGAGCTAAAGTTACTGGAACCAATTCTTATACTATTGGAGGTGTAACTACTACGGATAAAAACTCTGCAAGTCTTAATTTAGATTATGTAACAGTTCCTGTAATGTTTCAATTTCATGCAACGCCTAATTTTTATTTAGAAGCTGGTCCTGAATTTGGATTCTTAGTTGGAGCTAAGGCTAAAGGTGATACAACTAGAACTATTACTTCTGGAGGCTCATCTTCTACAAGTACAGAGTCTTATTCTTCAAGAGATATTAAAGATTTTTATAGTGGATTCAATATGGGAGCAGGACTAGGTCTTGGTTTTAATTTCACTCAGAATTTTGGAATCAATGCAAGGTATGTTGCCGGATTTACTGATATCAACAAGAAAAACAACGACGAAGATGGTAATACTACATTAGAACAAAGTGGTAAAAACAGAAACAATACCTTCCAAGTTGGATTATCTTACAAATTCTAATATTACATAATATTAAATTATTACTAAAGACCGATTATTTCGGTCTTTTTTAATTTGATAATTTATATTTTTGTTCTTCATAAACAATTATATATGAAGAAAATATTTGGGTTGTTGGGATTGACGATGATATCATTGGCTTACTCTCAATCATTTGGTGTAAAAGGAGGAGCGAACATCTCTACAATCAGTCAAGAAAATGGTTGGGGTGATAAAAATTCTAAGGTTGGTTTTTATGCGGGATTGTATATGAATGCACCAGTTAATGCTTTACTTAGTATTCAGCCAGAATTGATATATAACAATATGGGAGTGAAATATGAAAATGGAAATACTTCTCACACGCTGAATCTTAATTATGTATCAATGCCAATTATGTTTCAGTTTGAATTGATACCTAAGTTCTATGTCGAAGGTGGACCTCAGTTTGGTGTTTTGGTTGGTAATAAAAATAAATATGAGAGTGATAGCAAAACCATAATCGAGAAAGATAAAGATGCTTACAATCAATTGGATCTGAGTGGCGGAGTTGGATTAGGTTTTAAATTCAATAATATGGCAATTGGAGCCAGATATATTATTGGTTTTACTGATATTAAGAAAAATGGTTCTACAAGTTGGAATAATAGTGATAAACAGCTAAGGAATAGTGGATTCCAAATTGGATTGCAATACGGATTTTAATTTGATTTAAATTAATTTTTGAACAAAAAAAACCAACTTCGAAAAGAAGTTGGTTTTTGTTTTTAAGTTTAATTGCTTATTTAACAATAAGATTTTTGCTAGTAGTTTCTCCGTTGTTAGAAATTACAATTCTGTAAGTTCCTGTTTTCAAACTAGAAATGTTAACCTGAGTTTTTTCATTTTCCAAAGATCCATTAGAAACTAATTTTCCGGAAAGATCTAAGATTTGATAACTAGCTCCTTTGTTTACCTTACTCAAAGAGATATTAACTTCTCCTTTTGTAGGGTTTGGATAGATAGCAAAACCTTTGTCAAAAGCAGATTCGTTAACTGCTAGAACTTTATTAATGTTAAATCTGGCAGAGTTTACAGCGAAATATATATTGTTTACAGCTTTTACCATAATCCTTGCATTTCCATTGTTTTCATTTGGAAGAATTACATCAGCGCTTCCTGTATTAGGCACACTTTCCGCTAATACGGTCGGGAAAGTTAAACCATTATCAGAAGAAAGTAAGATTTGTACATTCTCCGTGTTAATTGGGGCTACGTTGGTTCCAGCAAGATCCCAGGTTACAGGCAGAGTAGAACCTCCATTATAGTTGGCCGCTAATGTCTGAGAAGTCACTTTGAAAGGACCAGTTGTTGTAACAGTTACTTTCATCAAATCTCTTGCAGATTGATTTCCTGTCGCTTTGTTGTCATTTACCAAAAGAGAGAAATTCAGAGTTCTTGCAACATTTGGTATTACTTCCCATTTCGGTGTCAAAATATTGTTGGCAATGGATGACATTGTTGGGAAATATCTTTGTGGAGAAGTTGTAGGTGTAAATGATCTGAAGGCTGTTCCTAGGGTTGAAGTAGCAACGGGAGGTTGTGGGTTGTTGGCAAGCGCTGCAAAATCTGTTTGTTCCCAAAGATAAGTTAAATCATCTCCATCAGGATCAGTTCCAGAACCTGTCAGAACAAATGCGGTTCCATTAGGAATTGTGTAATCTGCACCTGCATCAGCAGTCGGAACACCATTATTATTTGATGTTTTTACGGAGCAATCTGTAGTTCTGGAGATGAAATTGTACATTTCATTAACACTTACAGAATGAAAATAGGCATCGCTTCGTGTTTGTATATTATTGGTAGATCCGCAGATTCCCGCATAAGCCATAATCGTGCTGCCACTACCTGGCTCCACCGCTGTACCATTATTAGCATTGCCTTGGCAAGATCCTGTATTGGCACGGAAAGTATGGTTGCCACCAAATTGATGACCCATCTCGTGCGCTACATAATCTATGTTGAAAGCATCATTGATTGGGGAATTTGTACCTGTTGTTCCTTGTGCCTTCCTAGAAGCATTACAAGGAGATTGAAGCGAAGCGACACCACCAGAAGCCGTACTGAAAACGTGCCCAATGTCATAATTGTTTGTACCGATAACATTATCACAAACCGTTTGATTTTGTCCTAATAGAGGGTAACCATTAGCCGCAGAGTTTTCGTTGTCATAGTTGTCACTATCGATAAAGATGATTTGGTCATTATTTGGGACTAATACCATTGTCAAGGAAACAGTTTTTTCATAAACACCATTTACTCTGGTCATAGAGGCATTCATCGCAGCTAAAACTGCTGCTTTTTTCTGTTCCAAAGTACCACCAGACAATCCTGCTCTATTTACATGGAAAGCTGCATATTCTATAGTACAAGCTAATGCTAAGCGATATTTTCTTAGCATTCCGTCTTTTACTATTGGAGCTTTCAGGGCGATAGGTTCTACAGATGGTGGTGTTTGGAAATTAGCTTGGTCAAATCCACAATTGAATTGCTCGGGATATGCAGGCAAATCACTTCTTTTATAAACGATAAAAGTTGACAGGTCATCTGTATAGGTATCCAAATAACTCACTTCCCAATTATCAAAATACATCACATTGATTCCATCAAATGGAGATGTGCTAAGTCTAATTGTATTACCACTGTTATCTTTCTGATAACCTACATAAGACTTGATGTCAGGATATTTATCAGATAATTCCTTGGCCATTACAGGAGCTTCCTTCACAACATAATCTACTAATTTCCCACTAGCATTTGGAAATTTGATGACAACATCTTCGTTGATGGATTCTCTTGCAGGGGCTTTTGCCAACTCAGACTTAATTCCTTTCATGTCCAGCTTGTAGAGATTGTAAGCCTTAGGTGTCGTTGTTCTTTCTTTGAGCGAGATTGTTTTCCCAAGAACACTTGCATTTTGAACTGGAGTCCAAAAATTTTTTTGAGCACTTAGTAGAATAGATGCTAAGATACCAGTGACAGTTAATAAATGTTTTACCATAATTATATATTATAAGATTAATATTTAAAAGAAAGTTTAGTCGTTTTATTAGTTGATTAAAAAAAAGTATTTAAAAATAAAAAAAAGCAACCAAATATTATTATTTGATTGCTTTTTTAACAGTTTTAATATTAATTATTCATTTATAAGCACGCTAGTTCCCTGTGTATGCGCATTCATCTGCGGCGCATAATAATTCTGCAAAGTCGTAATTCCATTAGAGAATTTCCCACTTGCATTCGCTACATAGTCATACTCGAAAACATATTTTCCTTTCGGCATGTATTCGATGTAAAAGTTAGTAGAAGCATCTTTTGTTGATTGATAATATCCCAAATTGTTTTTCCATTGATAACCAGAAATCACATCCAACGGTTCAAAACCAGCAGCTCGCATATCTTTTAAGTGAATGAATTCCATATTTCTGTCGGTGTTCAGAATCATTCTCACGGTAACTTTATCACCAACTTTCAATGGCGAATTTTCATTGATTTTAATTAATTGTTCACCATTTTCAGTCTTCACTTTTTTGTACAATTCTTTAGTAATGGAAATATAACTTTCCGAAGATTTGATTTTGTCCAAATCCTCATAATATTGCCAGAATAATCCACCCTGAACAATTCCAGCGCTTTCTTTTTTGATTGTAACTGTTGATAGATTTTTATCCAAGTTATCAGAAGTTACAGTTTGCTTCACATAACCTGTTGCTTGTGTTTGCGGGTTAAGTTGTTTTCCTCCCCAGTTAATTTCCGCTTTATCACTTTCATTTGAAGTCCAAGATTTCCCCGAATTCAAAATGGTAAAAATCACTTCTGCAGTTCCTCTGGAATTTCCCCAAGAATTTACTTCTTTCTGCGTAATTAGCCAGATTTTCATTTCTTCGATGAAGTTTTCATCAGTTGGTGTTAATTTTTGAAACGCTTCAATGGCTCCGGCGTGATTCACGGTTTTGGAAGAATACCAACCCCAATCGTTTAGATTTTGTTTCCAGTAAACACCTTGAGTTTCTGTTTCTGTCGAAGTTTCTTTCAGATAATTCATCAGTTTTTTCGAAACATCTTTCAATCCATAATTATTAAATAATAAAGCCGCTCTGTATAATCCAAAGAAAGTTAAATCGGTAATTTTTACCGTTTTAGCTTTAGAAATAATAGCCGTTTTCAAAGTTGCGCCTTTTGCTTTCAGAGCATATTCTTTTTCCCAATAATGTCTTGTGTCAAGATAATCGAGAACAAAATTGTTCCAAACATTGTCCTTATCTGTTTTCCAATATTTATTGACTTCGTTATCCACGTAAGAAACCAGTTTTTTAACCATTTCTTTCTGTTCAGAACTTTGATAATCTGTTACATTTCCTTTCAACCATTCATTGATTCTGCCTAGGTTTTTCAAAATATAAAGTGAAGTATAATATGAACTCGGATAACCTTGATACCAGCTAAATCCGCCATCAGGATTTTGCAATTTTACTAATTCTGACCAATCATTTTGAATTGAATTTCGCATCGTATTCGCATCAAATATTCTTGCCAGTTTCTGCATTTGTTCAGTTTCATTTTTACTTTCAAGAACCCAAGGCGTTTCATCTAATAACAATTGCTTCAATTCCTGATTTTTTTCAAGATTCGAGGTCAAGAGACCTTTGAATTGATATTCATCAAAAACGGTTTTCATTTTTGGATTCGCTTTGAAAATCTCCGAAGCCAAAACATCTGCAAACCATTTGTTGAAAATAACATCTGCTGAATTATTAGTATCATCTTTCAGGCTTGGAAGCGCAAACATAATTTCCCAAATTGGATTGGTTGTTAGTTCCAAAGTATTGGAAACATTGGTTAATGTTTTAGAATCAGAATTTTTTAGATTTTCTAAAGTGAAAGTTTTCGTCTGTCCTTCTTTCACAAAAATCGGAAGTGCGTCTGTCACCAACATTCTGTTAGGCAAAACAGCGATTGCTTTTTGTTCGCCATCAGAGAAATTTCCAGCCTTCGCAACGATTTTAATAATAATTGATGAAACATCGTTCGGAACTTTCACTTTCCAATTCACCACGGAATTTCCTTTTTCCGTTAATGTAAAAGTTTGTTCTCTATTATAACCAGGAACAGCCGTCAATGTGCTAATCCCGAATTTCTCCGAAATATCTTCATTTGTAAACGCATCCAAAATCTGCAATTGTGTAAAACCATTTAATTTTTGATTAACCAAACTTGAGATTTTAGTCTGAAGATTCAATTCGTCGCCTTCTCGTAAGAATCTTGGATAATTTGGTGTGATAGAAAATTCTTTTTGCGTTACGACAGATTTTTCCAAAATTGCACTTCTCGCATCTTTTGTATGCGCCAAAAACATCACTTTCCATTGTGTCAAAGCTTCCGGAGAAGTGAACTCAAACGAAATATTTCCTTTTTTATCTGTTAGAAGATTTGGATAGAAATAAGCTGTTTCGTTGAGGTTTTGACGAACTGGGATTTTGTTTAAATCTTTTTCCTTTATTCTTGTAGTAATGACTTCTTCGATATTTTGAGTTTTTGCAGAATCTGAAACTTGTATTCCTGCAGCTCTACCTTGAAGTTTCATTGCTGGAGCGGAAACAGACATTTCAACTTCACTTGCATACATTGCTTTTGGTTTTGGACAACCTTGATATTGAGCCGTTCCAGGAACAGTTGGACAAGCATCATCTGAATTTGCAATTCCGTCACCATCTATATCAGAACCAAATAAAATGGCACCATTAAACCAATTGAATTGAGGAATGATTATATTCAAAGTCTTTAAATACTTAACTTTACCGTTGTAATATTGTTGTTCCAAACCATTTCTAAATTCATAAGAACTTTGATAAAAAGGAGAATAGAATTCCTGCCAATTCCAAGAATTAGACGCAAATTGGTCAAGCGATTTGTCGTACATATTCGCCAAAACTTCAGCGTTGATTTTTTCTTTGTCAGCGCCAGAGATTTTTATCGTCCATTTTTCTTTTTGTCCAGGCTGTAATTTGTCTCGGAAAGTAACGGTTTCAATTTTCAAATCATCTTTGCTGTCTGCTATTTTCAAATCAACATTTTCGGTTTTTACATCATTAAACGCAACCAATTGGAATTGCAAATTAATTTTCGAGATACTTTCATCTTTCGGAATGGTAGTTTCATATTCCAGAATTCCATTTTTGAAAGATTTGGTTTCTGTAACAGTTTCTTCTTTTCCATTTTGGATGAAAATGTTGACCAAAGCATCCGGAATCGCAGAGTAAACAAACACTTTTACTTTCTCGCTTCGTTTGTATTCCTGCGTTGGTCTAATCACTTCCAAGAATGGATTTTGATTTTGTACAAGTGATTTTTTGTCCCAAACTTTGAAGAATTGTTCCGTTTTTATCGTGTCTTTCCCTTCGATGTTATAAAATTGAAGTTTATAAGTTCCAGCTCCCAATTTCCCTAAATCGAGATTAGTTGTTGGTTGTTGGTTGTCAGTTGATGGATTTTCAACTTGATTAATCAATTGTTTTTCAACTTTCCAATTCTTCAAATCATCATTTTTATCAAATCTGTCGTGAGGAAATTTCTGCACAAATTCTTCTTTAGAAAGTTTTGGTAGATCCTGAACAACCGAAGCAAAATTCTCTCTAAAAATCTGTTTTGGTTCTTCCAGTTTTTCCAGTTTTACGTTATAAGATTTCTTCAAAACTTGGTCGTTGTAATTTTTGGTGTCAACATTTAGTTTTACAGCTTCATTTGAAAACGTATTTCCGATTTCGTTCGCCGTAATGTAATGAGAAACCGAAGCCACTTTTACATTCGTATTTGCGGATTGAGTTTCTCCGTTGATGTCCGTCACAGAAGCATTAATTGCATAATTATCAATCTGAATACCTTCCAGAGTTTCATCTTTTTTCAACTCGATTTTGATAGTAAATTCTCCTTTTTCGTTGGTCTTTACATCACCAAGAATCGAATTTTCGTTATCATTTCCACGAGGATACCACCAGAAATACTTCCAACGGATATTCTGTTTTTTGATTTCGTAATTCACAATTGAATTGCTCAAAGGAACGCCTGAAAACATCATCGCTTTTCCTTTCAGTTCGATAGTTTGACCATATTTGTATTCGTCTTTTATCGGGTCAAAAGTCACTTCAAACTTTGGACGTTTGTATTCCTCAACATTAAAATCCGTATAACCTGAAATATGATAACCAGAATTATCATCGTCATTATCAACTTCAATATTGAAATTTCCGTTCAGCTTGTTTTTTGGAAGTGTAAAACTGCCATTCACCGAACCAAATTCATTGGTTGTCAGTTTCAAAGTTTGCAATTCTTCGCCGTTTGCGTCGTGCAAAGTGATATTCAACGGAATTTTTTCTAATGTTTTTACTCTCTGAGTTTCGCCATTGATTCCAGTTGCAATCGCTTTGAAATAAACAATTTGTCCAGGTCTGTAGATTTTTCTGTCAAGGAAAATCTGTGCCGATTCCTGATTCTCGGATTTATTTCGATTGCCATAATCACTATCATAGCCGTAAACATTTATCATCGAATAATTGTTCCCGTTTTTCACAAGAAAATTTCTGTAATATTCTTTATTCTCAGAATTAGGAATTTGAAAACTTCCGGAAGCATCGGTTTTTACAGAATATTTTACGATTTGTTTTCCTCTTACAAATTCAACAATCTCAAGATTCTCGTTAATAAAAGCTTTTCCGTTTTCGTTGTTTACGAGTTTTAGAATATTAGCTTTTGGATTGTTATCATCTTTTTTAGAATAGATGATTTTCGAATCAGAAACGATGAAATAAAAACTTTTCTGAACAGAATTTTCCACAACATATTCAGCCAGATAAATCCCTGCAGGAAGAGCCTTCAGCTCCAAAGACGTTTTATGCGTTTTGAAATCGAAAGATTCCGGAATCGTGAATTGGTCTTTTCTTATCAGTGTTTTTTTGACTTTCGCAAAAGGTGTTTTGTAAGAATCGAAAACGTGATTCAGAAAACCTTGTGTGTCATCTTTTACTTCATAAATATTCAAAGAAAATTGCTGAACATTTTTTCCTTCCGCAACGATGTGAATTGGTTTGTTACTCTGGGTTTCGTTCTCATAAAACAAGTTCAGTTGCGGATTTTTGATCTGATTTTCTTTGTTTTTAATATTATTGATAAATTTCGATTTTGGATAAAGTTCTTTCGCTTTATTTGCCCAAACCAAAGCTTTTTTGTTATCCTCTTTTTGCTGAAGAATCTCAATCATATCATCGATAATCAAGACTTTGTAATCGCCTTTTACAGATTCGTCTTCAACCAATTTTTCAAGTTGTGCGAATTTGTCTTTACAATTATTGAATTCACAATTATAATTGATTTTCTGATGCTTGAAATACAATTGAGAATTTCCAGAAAGTGAAGTAATTTCCGAATCAAAAATTGAATTGATTTTTGTCGAATTCACTTTCAATTCATTCGGTGTGAAAAGATTTTGATTTCTTAAGAACTCAATATAATTGTAATTGTACCAATCGGAAAGTGTTGGAAAATATTCAAGATTATCAGATTCGTCAAAGATTTCCTTGTATTTCTGCATCGATATTTTCTTCAAAACAGAATTTTCTTTTTCTAATTCTGAATAATTCTTCGATAAATAATTTTTAAAATCCAGCTTGCTCCAAGTTTCGATTTGTGATAAATCGGCGTTGTCAATATTAGTTTTCTGATTGATTTTCCAAGAATTATTCTGATAATAATCTTTGATAAATTCCAGAGTCAGAAGATGAAACAATTGTTTTTCATCGCCTTTCAATTTGGTTTCCGTATTTTGAAGCTTCGAAAAGAATTTGGAATTTTCATCATTCTTCGTATCATCGTAAGTCTGCTTTGTAATACTGAATTCCGCTTTCAAAGATTTGATGATTTGAATGGCGTTGTTGTCTTTCAAAGCTTGGTTTTGTATTTCCAGAATGATCGGAAGATTGGATTTGTAAGTTCCTTTTTTATAATTGTCTTCGATTTTTTTCCATTGCTGGTCGTAATAGTTTTGTGCGGAAAAATTCATAGTAGCAAATATCAATAAGAATACTAATAAAGATTTTAGGATTTTCATATATGTCTTTTATTTTTTTTTTTGAATGAGTGACTGAATCACTTTATAAAGATGCATTATTTTATCGTAAGGTTGGAAAGAGAAATATTTTTTTTGAAATTTAACGTTTTGAAGATTTTATTTATTTAGAACAATTTTTCCGACATTTGTTAAAGTAAAATGTCGATTTTAAATTTAGCAAAAAAATATCTCATTGAGAGTCAGGTCTATGTTTCATTAATGGGAACTTTTCTGGCTGGATTTTTTATGCTGGAGCAAAAGATATTCCGTTGGCCGACTTTGTTGTTGATTTTCATTACTTATTTCAGCGGTTATCTTTATACCAAATATCAATACGACAAAAAGAAATTTTTCAAGATTCTGATTTTCAATTGTATTTGTGGAATTATTAGTGTGATTCTCATCCTCAAAAATCATAACGAATACAGACTTTTGAAATGGGCAATTATAGTCGTTTTGGGTTTGCTCTACAATTCTTTTTTTCTGGAGAAATTTATTCGGAAAATTCCTTTGTTAAAGATTTTTTATGTTGGATTGACTTGGGCTTTGATTAATTCTTGGCTGATTCTTCCTCAATTTAATTGGCCGATTTTTTTAATTTCTTGGTTATTCATTTCGGCTTTGGTTTTACCTTTTGATATCCGAGATATGAAAAGTGATGACGTTGTGACTTTTCCGATTTTAATTGGCGTTCAGAAAACTAAAATTCTTGCTTATCTACTGATTTTTATTTCTGGTTTATTGAGTGTTTTTTCCCTTGATTTAGAATTCGGTATTTATTTTTTCTTGACGATAATTATCACATTTATATTGATTTATTTTTCTGAAAATAGCAATCAAGAATCATACTTTTCTTTTTGGGTTGAGAGTTGTAGCGGATTACCTTTGTTATGGCTTTTCGTGCATTGGCTTGTAAATTGCTAAACAGATTTTGTTGAATTTTCCGATTATTGATGAACAAATCGATTCTGATTTTTATTTTCGTTTTAAGTTGCTTTTCTTTTGCTAATGCCCAGGAAGGAAAAGATTCGCTTTATTATAAAATCGAGGAGTTTTCTGATAGAAGAAAAGTTACGAAATTCATTCATCGTTTTATATTTCGTAGAGAAGCGGATTCGGCTTCTGTAAAAACCAGAACGGATAAACAATCTCAGGAAACTTATGATGGAAGATATATCCGAAATATCAAAATTGAAACGATCGACCCTTTTGGATACGGTTCCAAAGACAAAAAAGAAAAGTCCAAATGGTACGATTGGTTTACAAATCATCTTCATTCCAATACCCGAGTTTCAACCGTTAATAATTATTTGCTCTTCAAAAAAGGCGAAGAATATAACGCTCAAAAACTCTACGAATCCGAACGTTTGCTAAGAGCGATGCCTTTCGTAAACAGAGTTAATATCAGTGTTTCTGACAGCACTTCTACCAAAGATTCTATTGATGTTGTAGTAAAAGTTCTCGATTCCTGGAGTTTGAAGCCGAGAGTGAGTTATTCCGGAAGTAAAATTGGTCTGGGAGTAACGGAAGAGAATTTTCTTGGACTTGGCCACGAAGCGGATTTCCTTTACAGAAACGATTCCAAGGAAAAACAAGATTATATGTACGGAAGTTATACGGCTTACAATCTTTTTGGTTCTTACATCAATGCTCAGGTTTTGGGAGAACGTGATTTTGCTAAGAATGAAAGAATCAATTTCAATGTCAAAAGGGATTTTTTCTCTCCGTTGACAAAATGGGCAGGTGGTTTTACTTTTGAATATTTTATGCGAAATGTGCTCCTTCCAATAGAAACAGACACAACTTTTCCAGAAGTTCAGATCAAAGTTTACAGTCAGGATTTGTGGGGCGGTTATCAAATTCCAGTTTCATCAAATCCAGATGAAAAAGTCTCCAGTAATATTGCTTTGATAGGACGTTTTCAGAATTATCAATATAAAGATAGCCCTTATGTTGACCAGTTTGGGTATTTCCGTTCTTACAGTAGTTTTCTGATGTCTGCGGGATTTATTCAAAGGAAATTCTCCGTTCAGAAGAATATTTTTCAATATGATTTGCCGGAAGATATTGCTTATGGAAATACGTTCAGTTTAACCGCCGGATTTTTGTCGAGAAGTAATGAAGTGATGCCTTACGCTGGTGTTTCGGGTTCATATGGCGACTTTACTAAGATTGGTTATTTTAATATTAAGGCTCAGTTTGGAAGATTCTTTAATGAAGACAGCCAAAACCGAGAATCTTTCCGGTTGGACGGAACTTATTTCACAAATCTAATGGATTGGAAATTTGCGAAGGCAAGACATTTCTTTTCTCCAACCTTGGCTCTTGGAAATCCTCAACATAATTATTCTTACAGAGACAGAATCAACCTTTCCTCAGCAGAAGATTTTCCTGTTTATAATGCAGATTACATCGGCACAAAGAAGTTGGTTTTGAGATATCAGCTTCAACTTTTCGTTAATAAAACTTGGAAAAATTTCCATTTTAGTCCTTATTTGACAACTGCAGTTGGCTGGCTGGGAATGCCTGATGATAATCTTTTAAAGACTAAAGCCAATACAAAAATCGGAATTGGGGTTTTGATTAATAATCCATACTTGGTTTTCAACAGGATTCAGATTTCGTTTACTTATTATCCTCGAGTTCCTTTTGATAACAATTCGGTTTTTGATTTTAACAGCAACCGAAATAATGTTTTGCCACTGAATAATTTTGGTACGGATATTCCGCATTTTGTGAATTTTGGGAACTAAATTCTTTTTTAGTAATAAATTTTGAAAGCTTTTATTTTTAAACGATTTTTGTAAAATCAATTTCAAGAATGGTTATCAACAAACTTTCACTCATCAATTTCAAAAATCACTCGGAACAGTCTTTTGATTTTTCGCCTCAAATCAATTGTTTTGTGGGCAATAATGGAGTAGGGAAGACCAATATTCTGGATGCACTTCATTATCTTTCTGTTGGCAAAAGTTTCCTCGGAAATTCTGACCTTAATAATGTAAAATCTGATGAAGATTTCTTCGTCATTGAATCCGAAATTCAGAATGAGGAAAAAGAAGATATTATCAAAATCCTTCAACCAAAAGAGTCCAAAAAAGTCATCAAGAAAAACGATAAATCTTACGACAGATTGGCTGACCATATTGGTTATCTGCCGAGTGTGATGATTTCGCCTTATGATTCTAATTTGATTTCTGATTCGGGAGAAAGCAGAAGGAAGTTTCTGGATGCGATGATTTCTCAGACCGATTCCTCTTATCTTTTTGATTTGATTCAGTATCAGAAAACAATACAGCAAAGAAATGCATTACTGAAATATTTTGCCAAAAACAGAACTTTTGACAAAGATTCTCTGGAGATCTATGATGACCCTATTTCAAACTTCGGAACCCGAATTTTCGAAAAAAGAAAAGAATTCATAGAAAAACTGAATCCGATCGTTCAACATTTTTATGAAATCATTTCCGGCGGAAAAGAAATCGTAAATGTCATTTATGAATCTCATCTTTTTGACAATACTTTTAAAGAACTTTTATCAAGCTCTATTGATAAAGACAGAGCTTTAACTTATACTTCAAAAGGAACTCACAAAGATGATTTGTTGTTTGAAATGAATGGTAATTCAATCAAAAAAATTGGTTCTCAGGGTCAACAGAAATCTTTCTTAATTTCTTTAAAATTAGCCCAAATCAACCGAATCAAAGAATTGACAGGAAAATCACCAATCCTTCTTTTGGATGATATTTTTGATAAGCTGGATGATACGAGAGTTTCTCAACTGATTGAACTGGTAAACAAAGAAAGTTTCGGACAGATTTTCATTACTGATACACATAAAGAACGAACAGAAAACGTTGTAAGGCGCATCAACGAGGAGAGTAGAATGTTTGAGATTTCATAGTTTGCATTCTCTGAACCCAAGTTAATTTTCTCTAAAACAAGATAAATATCATATTCCAAAATACTTTTTGGTAAGAAGAACTCAATACTTTTGTGAAGTAATTTTTAATTATTCTAAATAAATATTATGAAAAAGTTTTACGTTTCTCTCTTCTTCTTATCTGCTATGATTAGCAACGCACAAAGTTTTGAAGAAATCTCTCAGCCCAATCTTAAAAATTATTTCTATTCTGCAGCGGCAGTTGCAGATGTTGATAACGACGGATCTCAGGATATATTTTTCACTGGTGCGATAGATGCTGACGGAGATACCAATGTTGATACGACTTCCAATAGTCTTTACAAAAACAGCAATGGAACTTTCTCTTCCATTCAGGATTTTGGAGAAAATTCGGTTCACTTGAGCGCTGTGAAGTTCATCGATTTTGATAATGACGGACTTTTGGACGTTATCACAACTGGATTAAGCTATAATGATATCGTGAATTATCAACAATATCGATATAAAAATACAGGTTCTGGTTTTACTCTGGTTGATAATGCAGCTGGGAAAATCTACGGGGGCTTAGATGTTTTCGATTTCAACCACGATGGGAAACAGGATTATGCAATCAACGGAACACAGTATGTTGAAGGAGTAGGGTTCACACACGAATTGGATTTATATCTTAATAATTCAGCAGGTTTTCAGAAAAATACAGCTTGGGCGGCAGGAACACAAAACGGAAGTTTCAAAGTGATTGATGTTAATAATGATAACGAGCTGGATTTAATCGTCAACGGATATAATGCTAACTACAAAGGAACTTTCTCTATTTATATTAACGAGAATGGAAATTTAGTTAAGAAGTCTGAACTTCCAGTAGTGAGTGACAGCAAAATGTCTTTTGCGGATTTCAACGGTGATGGTTTTCAGGATTTCGTAGTTGCAGGTCAGGATGAAAATTATGACCCATATCTGGCAGTTTTCATTAACGATGGCCAAGGGAATTTTACAGAAAATAAAATCGAAGGCGAAGGATTGTCTGGTGGTGGAGTAGAAGTCGGTGATTTCAATAACGATGGATATTATGATTTTGTTGTCATTGGAGATAATGATTATGAATCCTATTCTAAAATTTTCCTTTACAATCCTCAACTTCAGAAATTTGAGAAAGATGAAAATACGAACCTTTACAATTTGGGAAGCCAAGGAACTTTAGCTGTATTTGATTATAATAACGACGGGAATCTTGATATTCTAGCCAATGGTTTTGATTGGGATGACCCAGACTTGTTGCCTTACACCAAATTATTCAAAAATAAAACGACGGTTACCAATCAAAAACCAGATGCGCCAACAATTTTAACCGCAACAGATAATGACGGTAAAATCAAATTCACTTGGTCTGGAGCAACAGATGACAAAACGCCGGAAAACTCTCTTCAATATGAATTGAGTGTTGGTTCCGAAGCTGGAAAAACTGACATCGCAAAATATATTGTGACTACAAAAAGCTGGTATCTGGATAAAATGGATTTACCCTCCAAAATATTCTGGAGCGTAAAATCAATTGATGCTGCAAAAAAATATTCGGATAAATCCCAAGAAAAAGAATTGGCGGTTCTAGGCGTTGCTGATGTTAAAAACACAACAGTTTCTATCTATCCAAATCCAGTAAAAGGTGTCTTGAACGTAAAATCTACGAGCAAAATCAAAACGCATAAAGTCTATAATCTTGCAGGACAAAGTTTGAATACAGAATTGACATCAGATTCTACAATTGATTTTTCTCGTTTTGATAAAGGTATTTATGTTGTAGAAATCCAATTTGAAAATGGTAAGAAAACTACTCGGAAAGTGATTAAAAACTAATAACCAAACTTTCATATCCATATCTACATTTTAAAAAGAAAAGCCCATCAAGATTTTGAATGGGTTTTTCGATTTTATTGTGTTCTTGTTTAAATAAAAGATTATCAGAGAAAATTATTATTCTCGAAGATTAGGCTAATTTCGCAGATGTTTTTTTAATAATCAAAGTTTTAATTGTTGAAAAGAAATAGAAAATGACAACTTAGCCCTGATGGGAACGGCATCCTTTTTTGTTATTGCGATTGCTGAAATGCTCAATGGATTGCTTCACGTTGTTCGCAATGACAAAAAAGATATAGTGGACAGCAGGTTGAAATGTTCTACCGAAGCCACCAGCTTGTTGCTCCTAAAAATTACAAAAAGCTTCCATCAAATGAGAAAGGTAAAAGGTCTCTGATAGATTTTGTTTTGATGATTTCTCCGTTGGGTGCGGCAAAATAGATTTCGATTTGTTCTTTTTGCTTAGCTTCATACTCCAAAATAGATTGTCTGCAACCGCCACAAGGTGGAATTGGAACGGAACTCAAAGCGTCTTCCGGTCCGCCAATTACAAATATTTTTTTGATTTTTACATCAGGATAATTCGCTGAAGTCCAAAAAATAGTCGTTCTCTCTGCACACAATCCGGAAGGATAAGCGGCGTTTTCTTGGTTGCTTCCTGTGATTATTTCGCCGTTTTCCAAAAGAAGTGCACAACCAACAAAAAAATGGGAGTAAGGTGCATAAGCTTGTTCTCGAATGGTTTTAGCTTTATCAAAAAGTGTTTTTTCTATATCGTTGAGTTCATCGTAACTCGGGATAACTTCAAAGTTGATTTTTATCTCTTTTTCCATTTTTTAAAATGAGGGAGGTAAAAATACATTTTTTGTGGAAATAAATTAACATTAATTGAAAAAAAACATCTAAGAGATATGTTACGACCATTTTTAGTACTTATTTTTCTGTTTTTCATTGGATTGACTAAGGCTCAAGACAAGATTTTTTGGAATGAAAACCGGAGGCTGGTTTGGGAAGATTTCCAATCGAAAACGCAACCGGATACTTCCAAAGCCGCCGCAACAACCTTTTGTGGAATCTCCTATTTGTTGAACAGTCCAACTAAAAAATTCACTTCCAGAGAAGTTAAGATTGAATCTTTTTTTGTTCCTACAAGATCTTGGGCGCATAGTGACCACAAAACGGATTTGGTTCTAATGCACGAGCAAAGTCATTTTGATATTGCCGAATTGTTTGCGAGGAGATTCAGGAAAGTAATCAGTGATAAGACAATGGATGCTAAAACCCTTCAAAAGTTTTACACGGATATTTATGATGATTACAAGGATTATCAGCAGGATTATGAAACGGTAACCAATCATGGAAGAATTCGTGACAAACAATATGAATACACTCAGAGAATTAATCAGGAAATAGAAAAGCTTTCGGATTTTAAAACCTGAATTTTCGATTCTCTTTCTTCTCAGACAATTTCTTTTTGTTGTCGATACGTTTCTGGATGTGACCTTTTGAAGGTTTTGTAGCCAGTCGTTTCTTTGGAACAAATAGTGATTTTTCAACCAGTTCCAGCATTTTCTCAGTTACGATTTTTTTGTTTTGAAGCTGAGTTCTGCTATCAGATGAAGTCATTTGCAGCAAACCTTCGGAATTAATTCTATTTTTCAATTTTTCCGAGATTCTCAATTTTTCATCGAAAGAAAAAAACTGACTTTCCATTACATTCCAAATCGCTGTTACAGCTGTTTCCACCTTGTTCACGTTTTGTCCGCCAGCTCCGGAAGAGCGGGAAGTTTTGTAGCTGATTTCGGTAGAAAAATCCTTCATTTTTAGTTTTTGATCAATTTCTTTAATTCAAGACGATTCACTTTTCCGTTGGGCGTTCTTGGGATTTGCTCTACAAAAATAATTTCTTTTGGCTTATGAAACGATTTTTCAAATTTTAGATTATAAATTTTAGATTTTAAATGTTCGTTATTTTCTCCTTCGATTATGAGGATTAATTTTTGTCCGAGTTTTTCATGTTCAATTCCGAGGAAAACAACTTCATTGGGAATTTCTTTTTTAACTAATTTTTCTAACTCTTCGGGAAAAATCTTTGCACCTCCGGAATTGATCACATTGTCAATTCTTCCCAGAAATCTGAATTGATTTTTCGCATTAATCTCCACCAAATCATTGGTCTGCAAAACTTCTGAATTCAGTTTTGGAGCAAATATTTTCAGGCAACCTCTTTCATCCAGAGAAATATCAATGCCATCAAAAATTGTAAGCCAATCTTCCTGATTTGGATAAATCTGTTTTAAAGCGATGTGAGAAAGGGTTTCGCTCATTCCATAAGTTTCGAATATTTTGGTTTGAATATTTGTGGTTTTGAGGGTTTGAGATATTTTTTGTTTTAAAGTTTCCGAGACTGATGCGCCTCCGATGATCAGATTTTTAATCCAGTGGATTTTGTCCAAAGAATTTTCAACCTGCAAAGGTGTCATTGCGCAGAAATCAATTTCTTCATTGACATTTTCCAATGGATTGAGAGAAGTAGTAGCAATTTTCAGTTTTAATTTTCTTGAAATACTTCTTACAACCGTCATTTTTCCGGAGATATATTCAATCGGAAGACAAAGTAAGGCTAAATCGCCTTCTTTTAATCCTAAAAAATCACAAGTCATTTCTGCCGAATTCAACATTTTTGATTTTTCTATGTCAAAAACTTTCGGAATTCCGGTAGAACCAGAACTCTGGATTTTTACCGTTTTTGACTCCGAAAACCATTCTTTTATGAAGTCTAAAACTTTGGTTTCAAATTCTTTAGATGGTGTTTCTGCAATTGGTGAAGCTTTGGAAAGGTCGATTAACATTGAGATGTGTGAAAAATTATTTTATAAAATTATGCATTTTTTTTCGAAGAAAATTTGGAACTTAAAAAAAAAGCTGTACATTTGCACCACAATAAACGACAGACCCATGGTGTAACGGTAGCACTTCGGTTTTTGGTACCGCCTGTCGGGGTTCGAATCCCTGTGGGTCTACATTGTAAACTAGCAATCAACTGAATTTCAGTTGATTGCTTTTTTTTATTCATAAGGTATTGAAGTAAAAAAAATGAGCTTTCAAAATGTTGAAAACTCATTTTATTAGCTGAATAATTATTTTATTTATTCAGAATCACATTTTTTATGATGGGTTCCAGATTAGTAGGCAAATCAGCATCTTTAACTTGATATTTCGCCACATTCATTTCTTTCAACCAATTTTCCCAATATGTTTTAATTACATCCCCTTCAAAAGGATTTCCTTTTTCCGGATTGATTCCTAGAACTACAATTTCCAGATTAGTAAGTTTATCATTGGCTTTGATAAATCCGAGTCCCTTGTCAGTGATTTTAGTTTTGAAATCGGAAGTATTCAACTTTAAGGATTTTACCAATTCTGGCGTTAGATAAGAGGTTTTTTCATTTTCTGTGAATTTAGAATCTTTGTGGAACATATAGCCATCTGTTAAAATAAAAAGAATGTTTCTATGTTTGTCTTTGATGCAATAATCATTGACCTTATTCTTGAAAAATCCCCAGATATCGGAACCGACGTATTGTTTGTCCTGAATCGCTGATTGGTAAATTTTTTCAGGCAGGGTAGAATATTTTTCGTCAATGAGATTGATAGTTTCTTTAGAAGTATTCTTATCAAACGAAACTTTCAGCTGTTTTGCAAAGTCGTTGATTTTGGAATCGGAAGGTTCTGGATTGAAGAATATCTGCATCTGGTCATTCAGTTGCATCACTTTTTTACTTTTAACGTGGTCAATAAAACCGTTTTTAATCGCTTTGATGTATTCCAAATCCCGTTGATAATATTCCATTGATGGGTTTGGGTATTTTTCCGGGTTGATTCTATCAGAAAGGTCGATGAGAATGCTAACATTTAAGTTCTTGCTACTGGCAATCGAATCATTGATTTTTCCACCATCATCAACTTTTGGTTCACTTTTTTTACATTGAATAAAAAATAATGAAAGAATTAATAAGTAATATATTTTTTTCATAGTATTGGTTTATAAAACAGAAACGTAAACTGAATTTTGGCTGTCAGAATTGGCGCCGACTTTGTTCAGATTATAATTGTATTGATTTTTGCATTCCTCTATCATTTCTTGCTTTACAGGATGAGAAACAGCTAATTTTTCACCAATAAATGTAATCCAGCCCTGGACATATTCCGAAGCATAAGATTTGTATTCTTTGGTAGGAATGATAACACCATCAATAATATTTTGGAGTTCTTCGATTCTTCCTCGGGCTTTGATGATTAATTCTTTGATGCTTGCAATACCGTTTTTGATTTCTTCCATTTGTTTTTCAAATCCTGTAATGCGGTCTTGATGAACAAGAATGTCTTTTTGTTTTTTGATTTGCTCGTGTTTGATTTTATCTTTTTCTTTATGTTCTTTCATAATGAAATCGAAAACCAATCCCCAAATAATATAGACCACAAATCCGGCGAAAATAATTCCCCAAAACTGATTCTTCGTAAAAGCAATCGACAAATCAAAAGGTGGAGAATCGAAAGTTTTATTAAGCTCATAGATTTTAGATTCGATTTCATAAGCAAGAATGGCATCGAAAACGAAAGTCACAACAAAAAGCAGGAACATTTTTACATAATTCAGCCAGTTTTTGTTTTCTCCAAACATATGAATCAAGTAACCTAAACCGAGGAAAACAAACGGAATCAAAGTCACAAAAGCACCTTCCAACGGACCTTCATCCCAAGCCTTGTTGAATGCCTGTGCATCTAAAACACTTTGCATAATGCTCACATTCGGGTCAAATGTTTTAAAGAACGCCGAGAAGGAAGTCGAAATATAAAATGTAAACAGGTACAAGCTGATTGGAATCAAGAGCAATAGCCCAATCCAAAATTTTGTAGAAGCGCCTTTGCTTGCATTGATCTGATACTGTTCCGGATTTTTCGGAATATCATTAATTTCGAATTTCAAAGTTTCAATTTTATCCTTAACCGTGTCAACGTTTTGCTGAATTTCTTTGATTTGCTCTTCCTTATTATCGAGAGAAATGGTAAGACCTTTGATTTCGGTTTCTTTATTTTTTTGCTCGTTGATGTAAGGCTCTTTCAGTTTATTTTGTTTGTCAGCCAATTCTTTTTCCTCATTCTGAAATTTGGAATAGATGGCGTCCAGACAAATCGATAAAGCGGTGTGGTTTCCATTGTTGCGAGAGCTATCTCTATAACCAGATTCGTGGTAGGTTCTCTTTCTGCTTTCTTCCGTTACTTCTTCATTGTTGTTGGTTTCTACAATTTTAAGAGGAGATTCTTCTTTCTCAACTGCAACAGGTTTCAGCCTGAAAATGTTTTTGATATTACTGGTCATAATTTAGTTTTTTAAATCGTTAAAAATGTCAGTTTTACTTTTTCCTTCTTTTACAGAATCGATGAGATAATCTACGATTTGTAATACATTTTCTTCCATAAATCCGAACATCAGGACGTATTTTTCCAAGGATGTTCTCTCATTGGGAGAAACAATTCCATCAGCCCAAATCATTACTGTTAAATCGTAGAGATAATCGATTTTTTCTTCGATATTTTCAGGTATCACGATTTTTGAATTGATAGGATTCAAAAGGATTTCGTCTAATTTTTTAGGAGATATCCCTCTTTCTTCGGCCGATTTGTAAAGCGCTTTCAGTTCAAGTGGACTAAAATTGTCATCACAAAGTGCCATTTGATAAAGCCTTAAAAAATGGGCTTTAAGGTTTTCGGTTGGTTCTATAATTTCATTCATTGTTATTATTGTTTTTTGATGAAGTTCTAATGATTCTGTCCCTGCTGAATGTTTTAGCTGGAGTCGGTTTTTCCGGGATGATTTCCTGAAGTGGTTCTTTCTTTTTTAATCTGATGACGACCAGCAGCAGGAATAAAATCCCTGTTACAATGTCAATCGGAATCCAGAGACTTTTGAGATAAAGATGAATTGGAAAAATCGGATTAAATAAAATCAAAATGATTCCGAAAACAATTACCCAATGATATTCTTTCTGTCTCCCGAAATAATAAATCACAATTCCTGATGCAATGAAAACGATGATTCTAAGAAATGTGTAATATGATAGTGGTAAAGGAAGAATAGCGAAGAAACAGCAAAGTGCACAAAAAAAGAAAAATGTTTTGTAGATAATTTCTAATCGTTTGAAATTTTTAGAATTATTTGCTTCCATCGTTAATTACATCCTGAGCAATAACTCTTGTCTACATATTCCTTATTTCCGCCAGAGGATAAATAATAGCAGCCACCTTTTTCTCCTACATATAATGTGTGTCCATTATAAGTACATCTTCTGTTTGAATCTCCATCTGAATCTCCGCTTCTAGAACAGGAATTAAATGATAAACAGATTATAAAAAGTAAAATTATTTTTTTCATAGTCAAATTCTAAAGTGTTAAAAGCCTAATTACATCCTGAACAGTAGCTTCTGTCCACATATTCTTTGCTGTTTCCTGCCCAATAATAACAACCACCTTTTGGTCCGACTTCTAGCGGATAACCGTTGTATGTACAGCCATTTTTCTTTGAGTACGATTTTGATGATTTTTTCTTTTTAGAAGATTTTTTCTTCTTCTGTCTTTTAGCAAAAAATTCTGTATTTGAAGAATTTTTTGCTGAAGCGTCGTAAGTTGTTGGGATTAATAATCCTAATGTCAATAAAATAAAAAGTAGTTTTTTCATAGTCGTTTAATTATAATTTTCAATGGTTTGATGAAGTTCATTTCTGTGATTATAAATCTCGTCAAGTGAATCAAGATTCATTTTCTCTCCAGAATCTTTCCCGTTATGGAATAACTCAATTAATTTTCTATTAGCTCCGAAATGAAATCTGCAAATTGGCTTTCTATTATTGTCATCCAGCAGAATCCCGAAATAAGATTGTGTGTCTCTGTAAGCAATTCTTTCAGCAGAGATTTTCTCACGTAAAATGGCTTTTACAATTTGAAAAGCTTCTAATTCCTCATCTGTAGTTATAACTTTTGAAGTCTCATTATTCTGATCAATGTTTGTCATAGAAACAGTTGTTTTTTCTGTCTCGATATTATCATTAATAACCAAAGCAGATTTTAAACGGGAACTGATAGATTCTGAAATTGATAGGCTTAAAGCTCTTTTGGTATATTCCTTAAATATAACCATTCTATTCGCTGTTAGTGGTCTTTCGAAGAATCGATTAACCAATAACTTTACTATTTCGTCAGAAGGGTTTTCAATTTCTTTTTCGAATTCTTTTCTGATGGCTTTGATATATTTCAGAGCTTCTGCAGAGTCCAAAATCGATTCAAGGTTGTAACCTGACTTTGTAAAACTCTCAAGAACTTTGATGGAACTGTCTTTCAAATCATCAAGATTGATTGTGAAAAATGGTTTCTCATCCATAATATTTGGCTTCTCCAGATCTGTATAGAAATTATAAGTAATTCCGTTGGTCAAAACTCCAAATCGGGCTTTGGAAACGTGATAATAACGATGAAGCTGAGAGTTGTGCGCATCCGCATTTTCTTTCCAACTTTTACACTCTATAATCAGAATGGGTTCGTTATCCTTTTTGATGACAAAATCCACTTTCTCGCCTTTTTTGGTTCCAATATCAGCAATGAACTCTGGAATCACTTCCGTTGGATTGAAAATATCGTAACCAAGAATCTGAATAAAAGGCATTACGAAAGCCGTTTTCGTAGCTTCCTCAGTTTGTATCTGATCTTTGAGACCATTTACTCTTTGATGCAGTTGTTCTAGTTTTAATTTGAGTTCCATAGTTATTAGTTTTAAAATTTTAGTTATCCGTTATAACCATTTCTTCTTGCATTTGCTATACAATCTGATTTGTTAACATAACCTTGAGTAGAAGCTCCTACAATTTGTCCATTAGAAGCAGTTCTTCTCCATCTCCATTCATCTCTTGAATCTTGATAGAATTCCCATTTGTCATTTTGTCCTGTCATTTGAAAATTTTTTATTTGTTTAACAATTCAAAAGTACCTCAGTCAAATATTCTTTTTTTACGGATTTCCGTAAAAACAAAAAAACTTTCAATATGATTTTGAAAGTTTTAATAAAAAGTAGTTATGTAAACGAATTAGATAATTCCGAAGTCTTTGCAAAAAGCTATGAGCTGTTCATTGCTATTGATGTCTAAAGATTCTTTAATTTCCTTCAATCTTTTTTCCACTGCACTCATACTAGCAGGTTTGATGTTATTTTCTTTCAGATAATCGGGTATATTTTTAAGAAGAATCCCGTTGGCTAATAGAGAAACGAGTAAAGTGTCATATTCAGAAAACTCGAAAGAATTTCGTTCAGAACTATTTGTTTTCAAATCATAAGAAATGTATTTTTCATTGTTGAAAACTGCTCTTATTGCTTTTTTCAAATCTTTTACATCTTCACGCCCTTTTTTTACATAACCGTTGATGTGTTGTTCTGTAAAAAGTTTCTCAATAATAACTTCCTTCTTTTCAACAGAGAAAACAATCACTTTCAAATTTGGTTGAAGTTCTCTTGCGGCAAAAATAAGCTGTTGACCATTTTTAAGATTTTGCTCTCTATGATCCTCATCAAAAGAAAGGTCTGTAATTAAAAGCTCGAAGGGATTTTTTTCAAGCAAATTCATTTTGATTCTGCTAAGTGCGTCATCACAATAATTGACATATTTAGGATTGGTAATTTTGAGGTCTTCTAATGCTTTTTGAACAGAGATATTGGAACTTTCGTAATCTTCGGCGATAAGAATTTTTGTAAACATATGTGTATTATTTTAGACTGGAAATGAAATGTTGATTTTCAATAGATTATTGGTTTCTGTGTCAAAAATAATTGTTCCGTTGATAGCATTAATACGGTTTTCCATATTTTGCAATCCATTTTTTGGAGAAAGGTTTTTAATTCCTATTCCGTTGTCTGTATATGAGATATTTATTCTCGAATTGTCTTTGGAAAATTTAATGGAAACGATATTTGCTTGGCTGTGTTTTTTCATATTCGTCATCAATTCCTGAAGAACCAGGTAAACTTCTGTTTTATTCTGAAAACTGACACCTTCCCAGAGTTTTTCATTATTTCCGATGGGAATAAATTTCACAGCGTTTGAAGAATAAGAATTCAGCATATTATAAAGCTGTTCAGAGAAACTTTGATTTTCATTGATATCTTTATTTTCATAAGAAATATCCCTGGAAGTTTCGTATGCATTTTCCAAACCGAATAAGAGAGCATCTTTGTCAATCACTTCTTTATTCTCAACTTGTGACATCAATTGATAAATTCTGTTGGCAACTTTATCGTGGACTTTTTTGGAAATTTTAAGCTCAGTGTTTTTTACTTCTAAGAGTTTTTCTTGCTGAAGTCTTTTTTGTCTCTTTCTTAGATAAATATAAAAACCAATTAAAATAAAAAAAGCTACTATTAAAGCAATGTTTCGAACTGTTATTTTATTTTGTCTTTCCGTGCTTTCGGCTTTAGCTTTTAGAAAATCTGCTTTATTTTTTTCAGTTTCATATCGGATTAACGCAAACTGATTTTTTGCTTTATTTCTGGCCGTTTGGAGACTATCATTTAATTTTTGATAAACTTGAAAATAATTTTTTGAATTTTGAGAATTTTCTAGAGTAATTAATTTTTGTAAAGCTTCAATTTGATCATCCGGACTGTTGATTTTCTTTGAGATTTCATACATTTTCCTAGAATAAAATAATGCGGAGTCTTGATTATTTTTAATGTAATAATCTGCAATGTGAGCATAGCTTGAGTTTAACCCCCACCGATCTTTTTCTTTTAATCTAATATTTAAAGCTTTTTGAAATTCTGGAATTGGATTGTATTTTGGATTCTGAAGCCATTTTGTAAAGGCAAGATTTGTAAGTGTCCGAGCGTGTTCAGTATTGTCTTTTCGCGTTATTTTTAAGATACTTTCATATATTTCTATAGCTTTATCGTATTTTTCTAACTCCCTGTATGTGTTTGCTTTATTATTAAGTGAAATATATTTACTGATAGAGTCTTGAACTAAAGCTAAAGCATTGTCATAAAATAGAAGAGCCTTATTAAAGTTTTTTAAATTATAATTTGATAATCCCAAACTGTTATAGTTGGCTATTATATACTGTTTATGAGAAGTGTCTTTTTCTTTAAAAAATAGGTTAGCTTGTAAGCTGGTCTCTTGACTACCAAAATTATCCCCAATTTTTTCTTGTAATATTGCCATATTTGTAAGACACTTACCAGCACTAAAGCTATCATTTTGTCGAATAAAGATATCTTTAGCTATGGTAAAATTTATAAAAGCATTATAATATTCATTGTTGGCTAAAGATTCAAAAGCTTTATCATAATATATATTTGTACTCTTTTGATTCGTTTGTTTTTTTGAACACGAACAAAGAATAATGAATAAGAATAAAGTAAAATATTTTATCAATTAGTTTTTCTTCGAATTTAAAAAAAATAGGCGAAAGATTTCTTTCGCCCAGATTAATTATTTTTTGATTGGAATATGACCGTTATCTCCACCAGTATCATCCGGATTTGGTTGTGCTACTGTAGCTGTTGTACCTCCGTCATTGCCACAGTTTGATGTATTAGAATCTGAAGGATTTGAAATTAATCCCAATAATATTAAAAGTAAGTTTAACATTGTTTTAAAAATTTAAAAATTTGCATTCGTGTTCTTCCTCGCAAAGCAGATCACGAGTAGGTTTACACAGTTTGAAAAAAGAAGCGCTTCTTAAATTTTTGGGAAGTGACCTTCAAAAACGGAAGAGAAATTTCTGCTTCCCAAGTCAGAGATTGTCCTCCGTCTTATCAGGTTGTTTTTTGAGATCAGTTTTGTAACTTTGTTTTTGTAAGGTTTTGTTTATCACTGATTTCTGATTACAAATTTCAATCAAATAGGGGCTTTTTTCCTAGACAGGAACTGGACACGAGTTGGACAGTATTTGTATCATTTTTATGGAAAACCGTAATTTTTCAGACAGGGATTTGTCTAATTTGGACACGGAATTAATTCTTCAATTAAAATATATGTATGAAAAGAAGAAAACTTTAGTTAAAACAGCTTTTGAGCAAGCCGAAAAAGAGTTAAAAAAAGAAAATGTCAGCAAAAATTATCTTGCCGGATATCTTAGTACTCATTTTGAAGGTTTATTCGGATCTGCAAAAACAGATAAGATGTTTGAAAGGTATTATACTGATTTAGTACAAAAAAATAAGAATCGTTATATTGATGAAATTACTTTGGATCAATTGAGTAAATATTTAGGATATAAGGATTATGAGGATTTTTGTAAGAATTTTATTTTTACAAAAAAGATTAATGATTCTACAACATTGAAATTCAGTATTGATGATGAAGAACAATCTTTGAAAGGTACTAACTTTAGTTTTACACTTTTCAATAGCCCAGTTTTTAACCTCCAAGAATTCCTTACCAAACAAAGTAATCTAGGAATCATTGGGGCAATTCTTTGTGGCGGTTTGTTTGTTGGAAATAAAATGTATAAAGCAGATGAAAAGAAACCAGAAATAGAAACTAATCGAAATAGGTTAGGATTGTTAGTTGCAACGAAGCAGTGTATGTATTGGAACGGAAAAGAATATGTTCCGGAAGATTGTAATCAGACTAAAAATAATTTAATTGCAATTGATCCTAAAAAAGTGGCTAATTTCAAAAAGATAACTCAGCCTGATACAATTAGTTCTATTAAAAATATTTGGTATTCTAAGTATCAGAACGAAGTAGAATTTTTTACAGATAATGGAATCAACCCGGAAAACGGAAGTGATCTGCGACCACTTACACCTTATATTTTGGAGAAATATACAGTTAGGGAAGAGTAGAAACAAAAAAACTCCGCCCAAAAGCAGAGTTTCAATTTATTTTTAAGATGAAATTTTACATTCTATTCACTACATTGATTCCTAACATCGATAATGATTTTTTAATCGTTTTTCCAGCCAGTTCAGACAACTGAAGACGAAACTGTTTGGCTTGCTCATCATCCTGATTCAGGATTGGATTATTTTGATAGAACGAGTTGTACGTTTTTACCAATTCATAAACATAATTCGCAACCAGAGCCGGACTTAGAGATTCCGCTGCTTTGCTTACAACATCTTTGGATTCGGACAAAAGCATAATCAAATCCTTTTCGTTTTCATTCGGAAGGTAAGTTCCCCAATTCTCATTTCCGGAAAACTCAGCCTTAGCCAAAAGCGACTGAATTCTCGCATAAGTATATTGAATAAAAGGTCCGGTATTTCCATTGAAGTCGATACTTTCCGCAGGATTGAAAAGCATTTTTTTCTTAGGATCAACTTTTAGGATAAAATATTTCAAAGCACCCAATCCAACCGTTTCGTAAGATTTCTCTTTGTCTTCGTCACTCAAACTCTCCAACTTGCCCAATTCCTGAGATTTCTCCTTCGCAGTTTGATACATTTCCTGAACCAAATCATCAGCATCAACCACCGTTCCTTCCCGGGACTTCATTTTTCCTTCAGGCAATTCTACCATTCCGTAAGACAAATGATAAAGCTGGTCAGCCCATTCGTAACCCAATTTTTTTAGGATTTTGAAAAGAACCTGAAAGTGATAATCTTGCTCATTTCCTACTGTATAAATCAGTTTTTGAAGGTCATTCTTTTTGAAACGCTCCACAGCAGTTCCCAAATCCTGAGTCATATAAACCGAAGTTCCGTCAGAACGCAGCAACAATTTTTGGTCAAGTCCTTCGTCTGTCAGGTCGCACCAAACAGAACCGTCATCTTTTTTGTAAAGAATCCCGTCTTCCAAACCTTTCTGAATCAAATCTTTTCCAAGAATATAAGTATTGCTCTCGTACTGAACCTGGTCAAAATTAACACCCAATCTGGAGTAAGTTTGGTTAAATCCTGCATAAACCCATTCGTTCATCATTTTCCAAAGTTGTCGAACCTCTGGGTCATTTTGCTCCCATTTCAAAAGCATTTCCTGAGCTTCTATGATAGATGGCGCTTGCTTTTTCGCAGTTTCTTCATCTATTCCGTCAGCAACCATTACCTTGATTTCGGATTTATACAATTTATCGAATTCCACATAGTAGTTTCCGACCAATTTATCGCCTTTCAAACCTGTAGATTCCGGCGTTTCTCCGTTTCCGAATTTCTCCCAAGCCAACATAGATTTACATATATGGATTCCACGATCATTGATGATTTGAGATTTGATAACATTATAACCGTCCGCTTTCAGGATTTCGGCAACAGAAAAACCGAGAAGGTTATTTCTGATATGTCCCAAATGGAGTGGTTTATTTGTATTTGGTGAAGAATATTCCACCATTACCGTTTGATTTTTCGGTGTTACTTGATCGAAATCATTTCTGATTTCGGATAATTGCTCGGCGAACAATTGGTCTTTGATTTTGAGGTTAAGAAAACCTTTTACCACATTGAAGCTTTCAACAAAATCTATTTGATTTTTCACTTCTTCGCCCAATTCGTTTCCGATAACATCCGGACTTTTTTTCGCCTGTTTTACCAAAGAAAAAATGACGATTGTGAAATCTCCCTCAAACTCCGTTTTGTTTTTCTGAACTTCCAGCACTACGCCTTCGATTCCATAGAGTTGAGCAATGATTTCGGTTATTTTTGACTGTATATTTTGTTTAATATTCATTTCGGAATTTTGTGTTGCAAATTTAAAAATTTAAAATAGGTTTAGGTAATAATATTATTACAATGACACTTTCAGAGAGGATTTAATTCACTATTAATTCTTTCTCATTATTTGATAAAGCTTTCCTCTTACTCAATCTCAAAAATCTAATTACTAAAAGAATTGCAGAAATTGTCAATCCGATTCCCAAAGCAATCCACATCCCGAAAGCGCCCATTTTCAGAGTCACACAAAGAAAATAACCAACCGGAATGGTGAAAACCCAATAAGCCAAGAATGTAATGACACTTGGGATTTTCACATCCTGAATTCCTCTCAGGCAGCCTAAAGCTGTTACCTGGATTCCGTCGGATAATTGGAATAATGCTGCAATAATCATTAATTTAGAAGCTAAATTGATGACCAGAACATCGCTTTCTTTTGTGAAAAAATGAGGTAAGACATTTCTGAAAAGAATAAACATCAATCCACAGAATCCCATATAGATCAAGGTTAATTTGAAATTATTAATCCCGATTTTTCTCAATCCCTCAAAGTCTTTAACACCCATTTTATTTCCAATCATTACCGTAGAAGCTACACTGAATCCAATACAAAGATTGAATGTAAACGAAGCCATAGACAACGCAATCTGATGGGAAGCTATATCGGTAGAACTTATCAATCCACAAATGAAAGCAGCGGCAGCAAAAGCTGTAACTTCAAAGAACATTTGTAAAGCAGTTGGCAAACCAAGCTTGAACATTTTGTTGAACATCTCCTTTGTGAAAAGACTGATTTTTAAAGAGAATTCTTTGATGTAACGTCTTGTTTTTGGTTCTTTTACCAAAACAAAATATAAGAAGACTACCATAAAAATTCTGGCAATCAAAGTTGCTAATGCAGAACCCTGAACGCCCATTGCCGGTAATCCGAAAAGACCTTTGATGAAGACATAGTTCAGGACGATATTAATCACATTAGCAATGATTGTAGCTTTGGTTACACCAATCGTAAATGATAAACCTTCCGAAACTTCTCTCAAAGTCTGAAACATCATAAACGGAATCATCGTAAATGCCATTATGCTGAGGAAACTAATCGTATTCGGAATAATTTCTTTTGGTTGATCCATATGATAAATCAAAGGTAGAGCCGCCAACAAAATAATCATCAGTAAAGTTCCAATTCCTAAATTAATCACAAATCCGTGTCTGAAAACCGAATTAATCACATCATGTTTTTTCTGAGAATTAGCCTCCGAAACCAAAGGCGGAATTGCAAAAGAAAATCCTAAAGCTAGTACGAAAATGGAAAAAAACAATGCATTTCCCAAAGAGACTGAGGCTAAAGCCTGAGCTCCTAAAAGTTTACCAACGATAATGTTATCGAACAGGTTTACAGAAACTTGTCCAACCTGTGTTAGCATTACAGGAAGCGCTAACTTCAGTCCTTCCTGCGTATATTGTTTGTTTAAAAAGTTCATTTTATTTCATATAATTTTATTAAAAGAAAAGTCATAATCGCAAACTTTTCATTTTTATTCAAAAAAAACCGCCTCGTTGAAAAGAACGAGACGGTTAAATATTTTTATTTATTTAATCTCATTTCTTTACAAAACTCGCCACGTCATCAGCAGTCACAGGGTCTGCACCTAAGATGATTAATCTTTCCACAACGTTTCTAAGTTCTCTGATGTTTCCTGTCCAATCATATTGCTGTAAAGCTTTGATGGATTTTTCATCAAATTTCTTCGGCGAAGTTCCATTTTCGTTCGAAATCAATTGCGTGAAATATTCTACCAACAAAGGAATATCTTCTTTCCTGTCGTTCAAAGATGGAACGTTGATTTCTATAACAGAAAGCCTGTGATACAAGTCTTCCCTGAATTTTCCAGCTTCGATTTCTTTGGTCAGATTCTTATTAGTTGCAGCAATGACACGGACGTCCACTTTGATTTCTTTGTCGCTTCCAACAGGGGAAACTTTACTTTCTTGCAAAGCCCTCAATACTTTTGCCTGAGCTACCAAACTCATATCTCCAATCTCATCCAAGAAAATAGTTCCGCCATTGGCTTGTTCAAACTTTCCGGATTTATCTTTGATAGCGCCAGTAAAAGAACCTTTCACGTGACCAAATAATTCACTTTCAATCAATTCTGATGGAATGGCTGCGCAGTTCACTTCAACCATTGGTCCGCGGGAACGTTCGCTTTGAGAATGGATAGCGTGTGCCACCAATTCTTTACCAGCTCCGTTGGGTCCTGTAATCAAAACTCTGGCATCGGAAAGTGCTACTTTATCAATAATCTCCTGAATCTTTTTAAGGGCAGAAGATTCACCAATCATCTGGTATTTTTTATTGACTTTTTTCTTAAGCTGAGAGTTTTCCTGCTTAAGGTTGGAGTTGTCTTTCTGCAGATTTCCTTTGTCAAGAGCATTTTTTACACTCGTAATCAATCTGTTGATATCAATAGGTTTGGAGATGAAATCGTAAGCGCCTTCTTTCAGACAGCTGACGGCAGTATCAATATCTGCATGACCGGAAATCATCACAAATGTTGTTTCGGGTTTCAACTGAAGGCTTTGTTTAAGAAGTTCGGTTCCGGAGATTTTTGGCATTTTGATATCAGAGATGACCAAAGAAAAGTCTTCTTTTTCTATGAATTTGAAACCTTCGAAACCGTCTTCTGCGATTTCGAATTGGTATTCTGGTAGTTCGTCTGATAAAATACTGTGTAGAACGCCGGAGATTGCTTTTTCGTCTTCTACGATTAAGATTTTCTGCATAAGGGCAAAGATAGTGATTTTAGATTTCGTAAAACGAATTAATTACGATTGATTATTTCAAAATTGAAAAAACTTGATAGCAAATTGTCTGCCGAATTTTTTGACTAATGGTCGAACCTGCTTGCAATAGCGATAGAAACGGCCATCCTTTTGTTTTTATTGGATTTAGCTAAGGCCAAAACAAAAGATAATAGTGGATAGCGCAACCCTGGCTTTGGCAAATGCGTAGGCGAGGGGATTGCCAAAATAATATTGAAACTTTGAAAAATTAAGAAATTGAAAATCCAAACTTTCTTATTCTACAATAATTTTTTTAGTAATCTGCTGGTCTTCGATTTTGAAAGTTCCAAGATAAATACCTTTCGGAAGGTTTGAAATATCTATTCTAGTTTGATTCTCCGTTTTACTAAGGATTTTGCCATCCAATGTTGTAATCGTAAAATTAAAATGCTGAGTTTTGCTGTTCAAAAATTCTAGTTGTAGATAATCTTTTGCGGGATTTGGATAAAACCTGAAACTCATTGCAATTTCCTTAGGGGTACAAACATCCAATGTCTGATTCGCAATCGCAAAATGCTGAACCGCTCCCGTTGTAGCTTTTGCGATATTATAAATGTAAACTGGGTCAAGATTGACATAAGTATCATTTACAGTGTGTGCGTATTGCGTTTCGTTGTACTCGAAAAGTCCTGTGATAATTTCACCATTCGCTTGAAATGGCATATAATCGGAAGCATAGGCGTAGCTGAGATTGGTTTTCAAAGTCGAATATAAAGTTACGCAATTCATCAATTGTTGTGTGAAAGTATTGGAAGCTGAGTTGTTGGAGCTTGGACTGTTGGATTCATCTCTTTCGCAAGTGACTGTATCATTGGTCTTTCCTTTTACACCGCCAACTTCATCGATATTAAGAACCAAACGGATGCTCATTTTCGGGCTGGTCGCATTCACAACATTGGAAACGTAATGTGCAGAACCGAGTAAGCCTTGCTCTTCTCCAGAAAAATTAATGAACTTGATAGAATATTCTGTTGAAACATTTTTCAAAAGTCTAGCCACTTCAAGAATTACCGAAACACCGCTTCCATTGTCATTGGTTCCGGTTCCGGTAATCGTATCGTAATGTCCACAAATGATGACGTAAGTATTAGGGTATTTGGTTCCTGTTTTTGTGACAATTAAATTGGAAGTTGTTTTTCCGCTATATGTAAAATCATCTTTCGTAATTTGAGATTCCGAATATCCGAAAGAAAGATATTTGTTTTTCAGCCAATTGTAAGCATTGTTGTTGGCTGTAGAACCTGTGGTTTTTACGCCCAAACCTTCGAATTCTTGTAAATAAGTATTGATATTGGACTGAGAAACAAGATTGGCAACATTTGCATAATCTTGATTGAATGTTTGGGAATTTGCGAAAAATCCTAAAAATAAGACCGAAAATAATAAGTTTCTCATCTTCATTGATAATAATTTTGCAAATATAATTAAAAAGGAGAAGACAAATCATTGTCTTCTCCTTTTCGTGAAAAACTATTACTAACTTAAAAACTAATTCGTTGCTTTACGCACTTCTGCTTTTACATCCTCGGCTGCATCTTTGGTTTTTTCCCAGGCATCAGAAGCGGTATCTTTTGTTGTTTCCCAAGCTTTGTCTGCAAAATCTTTGGTGTCTTCCCAAGCTTCTGCAGCGCTTGATTTTAGATTTTCGAAAAAGCCTTCTCTTGTTGGCTCTTCATTTTTTCTTTTTTGTTCATCAATATAATTTCGAGCTCTGTCTGCATATTCATTCACTTTGTTTTTAGCTCTGTCAGCTGCATTTTCTAATGAATTTTCAGTTTTGTTGACAGCTCTTTCTGCATCATTGTAATTTTGGTCTTGCGTACTCATAATATTTTGTTTTAGTGATTAATATTGAAAAATTTGATTTGATGCTAACCAATTATTCAATTACGATGCCGTTAAATCTTAACGAACGTTAATGTTTTGTTTTGAATTTATAATGTTTCCTAAATTGACATCAAAATTAAAAGCAATGGAAAAAATTAGATGTGCCTGGTGCGGAACAGATGAACTTTATCAGAAGTATCACGATGAGGAATGGGGAAGATTGGTGACCGATGATGCAACAATGTTTGAGTTTTTGATTCTCGAAAGCTTCCAAGCAGGATTAAGTTGGATTACAATTCTTAGAAAAAGAGAAACTTTCGGAAGGGCTTTTGATAATTTCGATTATAAGAAGATTGCAAAATATGGAGAAGATAAAGTCGAAGAACTGATGCAGGATACAGGAATCGTCCGAAACCGGTTAAAAGTGAATGCAGCTATTTCCAATGCGCAAAAGTTTATGGAGCTTCAGAAAGAATTCGGGAGTTTTTATAATTACATTTCAACCTTTACAGGCGGAAGCCGAATTGTAAATGCCTGGAAAGTTCATACGGAAGCACCGGCTACGACAGAATTGTCTGATGCCATTAGCAAAGATTTGAAGAAAAGAGGATTCAAATTTCTGGGTTCAACGGTTATCTATTCTCATCTTCAGGCTACTGGAATTGTAGATGACCATATTGAAAGTTGTTTTGTACGGAATACAATTTAACAATGAAAAAAAATATAACAATTTACCAATGCGTACTAATTGTTGGATTGGTAAATTGTTATATTTAAAAGATTGTGTCTACTTAATAATTCTGTCAAGAACCCACTCAATCATCATTTTTTCTGATGCGTGGTGGTCGCTTGCAAATTCGCCACGTCTTCTGTTAGCGATAACGCAGTTCACAGTAATTGCTTTGTGTCCTAATAATTTGGATAGACCATAGATTGCAGAAGTTTCCATTTCGAAGTTCGAAACACCTAGGTCATTTAGAGTTTCAAGGAATTTGTCATCAAGTGCTTTCAATCTCAACTGGCGACCTTGAGGTGCATAGAATCCAGGGAAAGTCGCGGTGTTTCCTCTGTATTTTGCATCAGCATAATAATCAGCGATATCTTCTGCCCAATCTGAGAAATACAACATTGGTTTGATTTTCTCATAAGGGAATTTTTCTAAGAAATTCTTACTGAACTCATTTTCAAATGCGTAATCCTGATAAAAATGCATCAATCCGTCCAGACCAACAACATTCTGCGTTACCAGCATATTATTAACTTCGATGTCCGGATTCACACTTCCGCAAGTTCCCATACGGAAAAGTTCCAGCGACTTATGTTCTTTTTTGAATTCCTTTTCCTTCAAATCGATATTGACCAAAGCATCCAATTCGTTCATCACGATATCGATGTTCTCTGTCCCGATTCCTGTTGACATTACCGTGATTCTCTCGCCACGCAAAGTTCCCGTGTGTGTATAGAATTCTCTTTTGTTCTTTTTAATTTCGATAGTATCGAAGAATTTTGAAACTTTTGGAACTCTGTCTGGGTCGCCTACAAGAAGTACTTTGTCTGCAAGATCTTCCGGAAGAAGATTGAGGTGGTAAACACTTCCGTCGTCATTTAGAACCAATTCAGAAGCTGCTAGTTTGTTGATCATATTATATTGATTTTTTAATTTTTAGATTGTTTTTAGAAAATAGATGGTAAACAAATAGAAATTAGATTTAATTTTTATCTCGCTGATTTTCCAGATTTCACAGATTTCTTAATCTGCTTAATTAGCTAAATCTGCGAGCAAATATTATTTATAATTCAGCATTAATAATTATTCTCATCCTCCTACACGTTTTGTTTTGTAACCAAGGTCTTTCAGTATGGTCATTATTTTGTCTCGGTTGTCGCCTTGGATGATGATAGTTCCATCTTTTTCAGAACCGCCGATTCCGAGTGTTGTTTTGATTTTTTTCGAGATTTCTTTCAAGCCTTCATCGTCACCTTCCCAACCTTCGATAATGGTTACAGGTTTCCCGTTTCTGCCTTTCTTCTCGAATTTGCACACCAAAGGTTCTTTCTGTTTGAAGTTTTCTTTGGCTTCGTTAGGCATTTGGAAATCCTGTTCTTCGTGTTCAGGGAAAAGGTTTTTCAGTTGGTCTCTTAAGTCCATTTTGATTTTTTAAAAAAGGGTCTTAAAGTTAATCATATTTATCAATCTGCAAAAAATATCTTTAGAAATTATCTTAACGCATTTTCATTTCGTAAATTTGTAGTAACAAAACAAAATTAAAAATGTCAAAAAAAGCAATTCTTGCAATATTAGATGGCTGGGGAATAGGTCTTAACGATAGCGTTTCCGCTCTGGCTCAAGCTAAAACACCTTTTATAGATTCAGCACTTAAAAACTTTCCGAACACAACTTTGGAAGCAAGTGGTTTGGCAGTTGGTCTGCCGGCCGGACAAATGGGGAACTCGGAAGTAGGACATATGAATCTTGGTGCCGGTAGAGTCGTTTACCAAAACCTTGTAAAACTAAATATGGCTGTGGAAAACGGAAGTCTTGGAAAAGAACCTGTCATCCAAGCTGCTTTCGAATATGCTAAAGCCAACAACAAAAAAGTACATTTCATTGGATTGGTTTCCAATGGTGGTGTGCATTCTCATATCAATCACTTGAAAGGTTTGCTGACGGCAGCTCACGAATTTGGATTCAAGGATAATGTTTTCGTTCACGCTTTCACAGACGGACGTGACTGTGACCCGAAGTCCGGAAAAGGTTTCATTGAAGATTTGCTGAATCATATGAAATCCACAACCGGGAAACTGGCTTCTGTCATCGGTCGTTATTATGCGATGGACAGAGACAAGCGTTGGGAGCGTGTGAAGTTGGCTTATGATGTAATGGTAAACGGAGTAGGAAAGGAGTCAAAAGATCTGGTTCAGGCGATTCAGGATTCGTACAATGCAGATGTTACGGATGAGTTTATCCAGCCAATTGTTGCAGTTCAGAATCATTTCCCGATTGCTAAGATTGAAGACCACGATGTTGTGATTTCTTTCAATTTCCGTACAGACAGAGGTCGTGAGATCACAGAAGTGCTTTCTCAGCAAGACTTCCCAGAGTATGGAATGAAAAAGCTTGACTTGTACTATGTGACTTTGACGAATTATGATAAAACATTCCAGAATGTAAGAGTTGTTTTTGATGAGAATGTTCTTCAGAAAACAATGGGCGAAGTATTGGAAGCGGCAGGCAAATCTCAAATCAGAATCGCTGAAACAGAAAAATATCCCCACGTTACTTTCTTTTTCTCTGGCGGTAGAGAAGCAGAATTCGTTCAGGAAAGACGTTTGCTTTGCCCGAGTCCGAAAGATGTTGCGACTTACGATTTGAAACCCGAAATGTCGGCTTACGATATCACCAATGCAATCGTGCCTGAGTTACAAAAAGAATCTGCAGATTTTGTAGTTCTTAATTTTGCAAATACAGATATGGTTGGTCATACAGGTGTTTTTTCTGCAGCAGTAAAAGCGGCGGAAGTTGTTGATTCTTGTATCCAAAAAGTTGCTGAAACGGCTTATGAACACGGTTATGCGGTTTTCATCTTGGCAGATCACGGAAACTCTGATGTAATGATAAATCCGGATGGTTCTCCAAACACGCAACACTCTACTAACTTGGTTCCGTTCATCGTAATGGATAAAGACCATACTTGGAATTTGACACCAGGGAAATTGGGTGATGTGGCGCCAACAATTTTGAAAGTGATGGGCGTAGATATTCCTGAAGAAATGACTGGGAATATTCTGGCGAACTAGAAACTCAAGATAAATAAAATAGAAAAGTCGGTTTTTTACCGACTTTTTTATTTTTTGGTGTAAATTCGTTTCATTAATTCATAAATAATGATGATTGGCAGATTTTTTTTCTGTTGCATTTTGATGGCTAATCTTGTATTTGGGCAGAATATTTTGTCTAATGATAACGACTACAATACAAAGAAAAGTGAAGAGCTCGCATCTTTGGCAGTTTCGTACTTCAAAAATAATGACCTTAAAAAATCTACAGAACTACTTTTCAAAGCCAAAGAATTTGCAGAAAAAACAGATGATTATGCATTGATTGCCAGAATGAATGGTTCTATTGCGCATCAGTATGTTCAACTAAATCTGAATGATAAAGCCAAATTCTATCTTGATAATGCTATCAAACAAATCAACAAATTACCAGAAGGAGACAAGAAAAAACTACTGAAAACTTTGTCTTATCTGGAAATCGGGAATATTGATTTTGATGAAGAAAATTATCAAAAAGCCAGCGAATTCTATAAAAAATCACTGAAGGAAATTGAGTTAGTCAAAAATCCTGATGAACAATCAATTTATCATCACAGGCGTTCGCTTTATAATATTGGGAATTCCTACTATTACCTTAAAAATGATTCTGCAGAAATCTATCTGAATAAAGCTCTTGCGATTAAGAACAATTATAACAATGAGATAAACTATTTCATTTATAATGCTTTGTCTCAAGTTTATGCGGGTAGGAAAGAATATCAACGAGCAATTGATACTTTGAAGATTGTTCTCAAGCATAAAAGTGATTTGGATACGCGTCTGCTTTCTGATGTTTATTATAATCTTTCCCAAGATTTTAAAGCTTTGAATGACCAATCTCAATATTCTCTTTACAATGAGGAATTCATAAAACTCAACAGAAGCATCAGAGAAAGTGAGATGAAAGCTATTTCGTCCGCTATCAATGCAGAACAGAAAGATTATAAAGATGCCATTTCTGATGCCGATAGTTCTAAGAAAAATATTGTGATTATTGCGACAGTTTTTGTTTTAATATTAGCTTTTGCAATTATCTTTTTACTTTATCGAAGAAAAAAAGAAAGAAAGGTTTTTGAAAATATCATTCATAAATTGGAGTCAGACAAGATCATTTCAACTAAAAATAAATTAGAATCTCCGGTAGAAGTTCAGAAAGATTCACCAGTTCAGATTCCTAATTCTGTCGAAAAAGATTTGCTGGATAAACTTCAGAAATTTGAAGAATCTGAGAAATTTACCAATCCGAAATTGACGATTGCGGGTCTAGCCCTTCAACTCAAAACCAATACAAGTTACCTTTCTGAGGTTATTAATAAGTATAAAGGCAAGAACTTCAATACTTACATCAATGAGTTGAGAATTGCGTACATCTGTCAGAAAATTTATACTAATAAAGAATATCAGAATTATAAAATAAGTTATCTGGCAGAAGAATGTGGCTTTGCTTCGCATAGTTCTTTTGCGACTGTTTTCCGAAATATTACGGGTATTTCGCCTTCTGTTTTCATTCGCGAAGCTTCAAAAAATTAATCTTTATAAAAGCTAAATTTTAAAATTTAAAATATTGAATTTCAGTATTTTGAATAATGATTTCTTATTTCAAAATCAAGGATTTCGAAAGGGTTAAAGTTGGATTTACAGATAATGTAACATAGTTTAGCATCAACAATTATAAAATTTGATATGAGAAAAAACTTACTTATTGCCTTGGCGTTATCCAGCGTTTTAGGATTTGCACAATCAGGTGAAAATTGCAGTTATGGAATTGGTTCGGACAAAATTTCAAACGGCGAAAATATTACGACAGGAGGTACTTATGAATATAGTGCAGCTTCTGATTTCGATGTTGCTCCAGGAAAAATTCTTACGGCAAAGCAATTAACGTTCAATGTTTTGAAAGGTTCTGCCAATCTAAACTTTGTGAATGTCTATATTCTTAAAGAAAACCAAGGCGTTCCTGGAGAAGTAATTCAGACTTTCACGAATTTGGTTCCGACTTCTCAGGTTTTGGATTATCAATCGACTTTAGAAAATATGGATGCTTACAAAATTACTGTAGATTTTCCATCGCCATTCGATTTGCCGAAAGGTAAATACTTTGTTCAATTACAAGCGGCTCCCGGCGACAATACGCCGGTAAGCTGGGAAATTACCGATCAAAATACGAGAAAATTAGGCAGATTCGATTTTACAAAATTTGATACAGATCCTTGGTTTGGTGGATTTTCTTACTACGATCACGTTTTTGAAGTTATAGGAAATTGTAATGACACAAGCGAACAGCAACCGACTGGAACGCCTTTCACAGCAGGTAATTTCGGAGATTCCCACGAAGCTGGTGTTCGTATGATCTGGACATCGTTGGCGGATGACTTTGTAGTTCCGGATGGGCAGAAACTGACATTTACAAAATTCAAAATTTCTACTTTGCAACTGGGTAATATCAAAAATGCGACAATCAATATCCGTAAGTCTGAGAATGATTTACCAGGTGAGATTCTTCACACTTTTGAGAATGTTGGTCCAACGACGGAGAATTTCTACGGTTATCACCCTGTACAAGGTTTCCCTTTGGATGTTGTGGCAGCAGATGTTGAGTTTGATTGGAGTCAGCCTGTTGACTTATTGCCGGGAAGGTATTTTATCGAGATTATTGCAGCGCCGTTTCCGTTCACAGACTATCAAAGTTGGGAAGTTACACCTAATTCTGGAAGTGACTTGGATTCTGTCGTATCATTTGACGGTGGAGAAACTTGGGAATCTAATGCCGGATACAATTATGTCTTCGAGATTTCAGGTTTCTTAAATCCATATTTGGCTGTTAATGAAGTTGGTAAAAATCAAGTATCTGTTTTTCCAAATCCAGTTTCCAATGAGTTGAATATCAGTTCAATTCAGAATGTTGACAAAGTATTCATCTACAATGCTGCAGGACAGACTATTAAAACTATTACTGAAGTTAAAAATAATAAGATAGACGTGTCGAATTTGTCAAAAGGAATTTATTTCGTCAATACAGTGTTGAAGAATGGAGAATCCAAAACTTTCAAAGTCATAAAACATTAATAAATATTCATAGTTATTACAATTATTAAATAGTAAAAACCTGATCTTTGGTCAGGTTTTCTTGTATAGAAAATTTAAAATATTTGATTAAATCAATAATTTCATTGATTTATAAAATTAAAAAGACATTTATATAATTTGTATATTTGCTCACTTATTTTCATAAAAAACAACAATGATAAAAAGTAATAAAAAACTAGCAATCGATTTCGATGGAACTATTGTGGATGATGCTTATCCGGGAATTGGGAAAGCCAAAACATTTGCATTCGAAACTTTGAAAAAACTTCAGGGAGAAGGTTACAGATTGATTCTTTGGACTTACCGACACGGTAAATCTTTGGAAGATGCGGTAGAATTCTGCAGAAAAAACGGATTAGAATTTTACGCTGTTAATTCCAGTTTTGAAGGTGAAGTTTTCGATTCGGAAACGCAATCAAGAAAGATTGACGCAGACCTTTTCATCGATGACAGAAATCTTGGCGGATTCCCGGGTTGGGGCGAAATCTACCAAATCATCAACGAAAGAATAGAGTTCCAAGTGGCGGGCGGTGAAGTTCACGCTTACTCCAAAATGAAAAAAGAAAAGAAAAGAGGACTTTTTTGGTAAGTCTCTTTGTAAAAGTAAAATGTAAAAAGTACAAAATATCGTTTTAAAAATACATTTTACATAATACATCAATGCAATTATAAATGATTCAACTCAAAAATATAGATGAGCTTCGATTGATGAAGCAAAGTGCAAGATTGGTATCCCAGACTTTGGGGATGTTGGCAAAAGAAATTAAGCCAGGCGTTACAACACTTCATCTTGATAAATTAGCTTATGATTTTATCAAAGACCACGGTGCAGAACCTGCATTCTTAGGCTATGGCGGATTTCCTGCATCACTTTGTATTTCACCAAATGAGCAAGTCGTTCACGGAATTCCAAATTCTGAACCTATAAAGGAAGGAACTATTCTTTCTGTAGATTGTGGTGTTTTCTGGAACGGATTTGTTGGTGACCATGCTTACACCTTTGAAGTTGGAGAAGTTTCCGATGAGGTTAAAAAACTATTGAGAGTTACCAAAGAATCTTTGTACAAAGGGATCGAGCAATGTGTGAGAGGAAAGAGAGTGGGAGATATTTCCAATGCTATCCAAAAACATTGTGAAAAAGAAGGTTATGGTGTAGTGAGAGAATTGGTTGGTCACGGTGTTGGAAGACAAATGCACGAAGACCCGCAAGTTCCGAATTATGGAAAACCAGGAAGCGGAAAAGTCCTAAAAGACGGAATTTGCCTTGCAATCGAACCGATGATTAACCTTGGAACAGAAAAAGTGAAGTTCCATAATGATGGTTGGACTGTTACAACTTTGGACAATCAGCCTTCCGCGCATTTTGAACACGATGTTTGTGTTTACAATGGAAAACCTGTTTTGCTTTCTACTTACGATTATATTTACGAAGCTTTAGGAATTAAATCTGACGAAGAAAAAGCTTTCCAAGTTGATTTTTAATCAATGAAAAAATTAGCCAAATTTCTCCTCAATAAAATCCCGAGACCAATGCTTATTAATCTAAGCATTTTTTTGCGTCCGATAATTGTTTTGTTTTTCAAGGGGAACAATTTTACAGACCCGATTGATGGAAGGTCTTATCGCAAATTCTTGCCTTACGGTTACGGAAAACAACGAGCAAATGCATTGTCTCCAGGAACGTTGTCTTTGGAAAGACACCGCCAAATGTGGCTTTATCTTCAAAATGAAACTATTTTCTTTACTGAAAAATTAAAAGTTCTTCATATTGCTCCGGAGCAGGAATTCCTCAGAAAATTCAAAAAAATGAAGAATCTGGATTATACTTCTGCCGATTTGTTTTCTCCGATTGTGGATGTAAAAGCTGATATTTTGGATTTACCTTTTGAGGATAATAGTTTTGATGTGATTATCTGCAATCACGTTTTGGAGCATATTGTTGATGATAAAAAAGCAATGTCCGAACTTTATCGTGTGATGAAACCGAAAGGTTGGGGAATTGTACAAGTTCCGATGAAAAATTCTCTGGAAAAAACTTACGAAGATTTCACCATCACAGATCCGAAAGAACGCCAAAAACACTTTGGTCAGTATGATCACGTTCGCTGGTACGGAATGGATTATTTTGACCGTCTGAAAAGTGTTGGTTTTGAAACCGAAATCAATTTCTATTCTCAAAAATTCTCAGAAGCTGATATCAAAAGATTTGGTCTTAATAAGAACGAGATTCTTCCTGTTGTGAGGAAATAATTAATTGACTGCTCCTATTTTTCTGTAAGAAATTTATACTTGTTGATGAAATAATCAAATATTCCAACGCATAGATAATAGATTCCGCCGAAGAGCATATTCATCAAGATATCACGATTATCAAATAAAAAATAAGATAGTGATATGATTAAAAGGAAAAACCACAAAAGCAATTTTCCAGCATAAACACCTGCAAATCTTGCTACCATTTCTTCGTCTTTTATGGTTTGAGACTGAATCAAACATTGGATTAGCATTACAAGATATCCACACATTAATTCCTCTTGTTTGAACAAATCAAAGGAATAAAAGTATAAAACCGGGCCCGACAAAACCAATCCAAAAATCAAAAATTTAAGGAGCATATTCGCTTTTGTCATTTTTGAAAAAATCAAAGTCGAGAAAATGAAAAGCGGATAAACCAGAAAAACCGAATACAACATATATTTGTAAATCAATAGTTCAGGCGTTTCTTCTCCATCCGAAATCCAAAATAACCTAAAGTACAAAAATGATAAGTAAAGCGAATTGAAACTGAATAAAATTGGAAGCGTTTGAGGTTTCATTAAAACAGTCCTTAGTTCTTTATCCTCAAAAATACTTATTATAAAAAAGCAAAAACCAATTTTTTGATTATTTTAATTTTCCCAACAAATCAATCCACCTTTGTTCCTGATGTAATATCTTAAATTCAGACTGTTTTAGAAGCTGAGTTATGGTTAATTTTCCTCGTAGATATAACAAATCCAAAAAGTCCAAAGCAATGCTTTTATATTTTTCATCTTTGTCAATTTTCGCGATTTTGGAAAACAAAATTGAAGCTTCGATGTTGTCATTATTACTCATTCCACCGAGAAAAGTGGAAGCTGTGTTGTAATCATCATAAGCCTTTTGAAATTCCTTTACATTATATGCTTTCTTGGCATTTTTCAACAATTCTTTAACTTGTGAATTGTAAATTGATTCTCTTTTTGCAGACTCTTTTGAATCAATAGGTTGATAAGAAAATCCATAAATCAAAGAATAGATTTCCAATGGTTCAAGTCCCAATTTTTCTCTTCTTTCATTTGCTAAATCCTCTCGTATCATAGGTCTAAAGCCAGATGCTTCTCCATTTCCTGACCAAATTACCTGCGTCCCGTACAATTGCTTATAATTCAAATTACATTGAACTCTGTCATATAAAAATACGTAATTTTCCATATTCAGCTCTTTTGTTCCGATTAACTTTTCCATTTCCGACAAAGCTTCGTTTTGAAATAGAACATCTTGGTCAGCGTGCTGAACAATCAACCAAAGATTATTTTGTCCGTCTTTTCCAATCTCCGACATTTTTGGCCAGCCATATTGCTTAATGATTTTTTTAGATTGAATTAGATTGAATGAATCCGCTTCATTAATTTGCTGGTCAATTGTTTTGGCTAAATTCTCATCTGTATTTTGTGATTTTTTATATCTAAGTTTTTGGTCATTCAGGCACATTAGATTGATTTCTTTTCTCAAAGCGGGAAGTTTCAAAGTCTTTTCATATTGTTTTTCCTGAGAAATTGCAAGCGTTTCAATTTCTCTCCATTTTTCAGAATTATTAGTTTTTAGATTATCAAAATAAGGGTCGAATAACAACCAATCAGCTTCAGTCCAGCCGGAAAATAAAGATGTTTTCAAATATTGGAAAGCTTTTTCCGAATCTTGATTTAAAGAATATATTCCAGCCACTTTATAAGCTGTAAGTGCATCAGGTTGTTGTATTTCGAAAGCCTTTTCGTAGAGTTGAACTGCTTTTTCCGGATTTTTTTGAAGATGAAATAAACTTGCCTGGGCAACTAAACTTTGATAAGTATTATCGGACTGCGCATTCGAAGAAATGTAAACTAAAGTGCAGAAAAAAATAAGTTTAATTGATTTCATATTTCCATTTTTATTAATGACAATTTTACATCAAAAAATATTACATTTTCATAATCAATTAATTTAAATTTCCATTTTATAAATTCTTGTAGAAGAGTATTCTGTCAAAAGTAAAATTGGTAAATAATTCAGTAATTTTGGTAATGTTTTCTTGCTAACATAAAAGTAGCTTTGCTTCATTAAGAATAATTGTGAAAAATTAGCAATAAAAAGCTTTTAAAAATCTCTATAATAAACAGCTTTTAAGTTTCCTGTTCAAACAAATGTTTGATGAAATTGTGTTAAATATTCTTTAAAATTATTTTTTAAGTTATTGAACACCAGTAATAATAGTTTTTGTTGATTATCTTTGATAGATATTATTATTAATTACATAACATAAGTGTTGTAGATAATCAATAAATTTGAACGTTTGTTTGAAAACACATCTAAAAATTAGTATTTATGAGGAATATCGCGATTAGCTTTTTTGTTGTTTTAGGTCTTTTAACATCTTGTTCAAAGTCAGAAAATAAAGATGACAAAAAAGAATTGCCACCACAACCATATGAGTATATCGTTGCGAAAAGTGGACCAGCTGAAAATCTGACACAATATCCTGCCCGATTAGAAGGCATCGAAAATGTAGAAATTAGACCTAAAATTGATGGTTTCGTAGAAAAAATCTACATCGATGAAGGTAGTCAGGTCAGCAAAGGACAATTACTCTTCCTCATCAGAAATCCTCAATACGAACAATCTGTTTTGGCAGCTCAGGCTACGGTAAACAGCGCACGAGCAGCAGTTGCAACCGCACAAATGCAAGTCACAAAAACCAAACCTTTGGTTGACAAAAAAATCATCTCGGCTTACGAATTACAATCCGCTGAATTGGCGCTAAAATCTGCGAAAGCATCTTTGGCTGAAACGCAGGCTCAATTAACAAATGCCCAAGTCAATCAAGGCTACACCAAACTTTACAGTCCGGTAAGTGGTGTTGTAGGAACTTTACCTTACAAAGCAGGAAGTTACATCAGCACAGCTACAGCGCAGCCATTAACAACAGTTTCCAATGTTTCAAAGATATTCGCTTATTTTTCCATTAATGAAAAACAACAGCTGGAATTCTTCAAACACGCAGAAGGTGCAACAATTAAAGAAAAATTAAAAAACTCGCCTTTGGTAGAATTGGTTTTATCAGACGGAAGCAAATATGAGGAAAAAGGAAAAGTTGAATCCATCAGTGGATTGGTTGACCCAAACACAGGCTCATTTTCTATGAGAGCCACTTTCCCAAATCCGAAAGGCCTTATCAGAAGTGGTTACAGCGCAACAGTTCAGATGCCGAATAATCTCGAAAATGTAATTATCATTCCACAAGCTGCAACGTACGAGATGCAGGGAAAAGTTTTAGTTTACCTGATTGGAGCTGATAACAAAGTGAAATCTACAGAAATTAAAGTCGAAAGTCTTCCAGACGGATTAACTTATGCTGTAACATCAGGATTAAAAGCTGGCGACAAAGTTGTGGTAGAAGGCATCGGACTTCTAAAAGATGATGCGCAGGTGGTTCCAAAAGAAACGACTTTGCAAAACGTAATCGATAGAAAATAGTCTTCCAAATTATTTCATTAATGTCAAAAGTGAGAATTTGAAAGCTTTCGATTTTGAAAGTCTTTTATCATTCCTCTTTTTTCCTTTAGTCTAAAAAAATATGTTTAAAAAATTTATAGAACGTCCGGTATTGTCCACCGTAATTTCCATTATCATCGTGATTCTCGGTGTTTTGGGAATCGTGACTTTACCGATTTCACAATATCCGGATATCGCCCCGCCAACAGTAGTTGTAAGTGCAAGTTATCAAGGTGCTAATGCCGATGTAATCCTAAAAAGTGTAATTGTTCCGCTAGAAGAACAAATCAATGGGGTAGAAGGGATGACTTATATGACCTCTACTGCGACCAATGATGGAAGTGGTTCGGTAACGATTTATTTCAAGCAAGGCGTTGACCCAGATATTGCTGCGGTAAATGTACAAAATAGGGTTTCCAGAGCTACGCCTTTGTTGCCTGCGGAGGTTACAAGAGCCGGAGTTACAACAACTAAAAGACAAAGTTCCAACGTATTGATTTTCTCTTTGTATAGTGAGAATCCTAATTACGATATGACTTTCCTTCAAAACTATACCAACATCAACATCGTTCCTCAAATCAAAAGGGTAACGGGCGTTGGTGATGTGACGGTTTTTGGTACCAAAGATTACTCGATAAGAATTTGGCTGGACCCGAATAAAATGGCTTCTTACGGATTGGTTCCTTCTGATATCAATACGGTTTTAGCTGAACAAAATATCGAAGCTGCGCCAGGAAGTTTAGGTGATGAAAGTAATGAAAGTTTCCGTTATACTTTGAAATATAAAGGACGATTGACAGAAATTCCCGAATTTGATAATATCATTCTAAAAGCTACAGAAAACGGGCAAACTTTAAAACTTAAAGATGTAGCCAGAGTAGAGTTGGGTGCACAAGACTATACGGGAACCAGTGTTACAGACGGTCATCCATCCATTGGTATGGCGGTCGCACAAACTGCAGGTTCCAACGCGCAGGATGTAATTAATCAATCTATTGCGGTTTTGGACAAGGCTCAGGAATCTTTTCCAAAAGGTGTAAAGTATGTGGCGTTAGTTAATGCTAATGACTTTTTGGATGCGTCAATCGAGAAAGTAATTCATACCTTGTTTGAGGCATTTATCCTTGTATTCATCGTAGTTTTCTTGTTCTTACAGGATTGGCGTTCGACAATGATTCCGGCGATTTCGGTTCCGGTAGCGATTGTTGGTACATTTTTCTTCCTGAGTATTTTCGGATTTACGATTAATTTATTGACGCTGTTCGCATTGATTTTGGCGGTAGGAATTGTGGTCGATGATGCGATTGTAGTTGTAGAAGCCGTTCACAGTAAGCTGGAGCAAGGGGAAAAATCGCCGTTAAGGGCTTCCATAAATGCGATGGACGAAATCAGTGGTGCGATTATCAGTATCACATTGGTAATGGCGGCGGTTTTCATTCCGGTTAGTTTTATCTCTGGTTCGGCTGGGGTATTTTATAAGCAATTTGGTTTAACATTAGCGATTTCGATTATACTATCCGCTGTAAATGCATTGACATTAAGTCCTGCATTATGTGCGATTTTCCTTAAACCTCATTCTCACGAAGAAAAGAATAAGAATTTTTTGCAACGATTTTTTACCAATTTCAATATCATTTTCGATGCGATGATAAAACGTTACTCGAGAGGGATTTTGTTTTTATTAAGAAAAAAATGGATGGCATTCGCTGGTCTGGCTTTGTTCGCTGGAATCTTTGTTTGGTTGATGAACACCACACCGAAATCCTTCGTTCCAAGTGAAGATATGGGAGGGATTTTTATGGATATCTCGCTTCCGATAGGTTCCAACGAAAACAGAACGAGAGAAGTTCTCGCCAAAGTTGAGAAAATTGTTGAAAAACAGCCAGAAGTTCTTCACATCTTCAAAGTTTCGGGAAGAGGAATGATTTCAGGAAGTGGTTCTAATAATGGGATGCTTATCGTAAAATTAAAGGATTGGAAAGACAGAACTAAAAAAGGGGAAGATCTACAATCTTTTGTTGCAAAAATGTATAAAGAAACAGCCGGAATCAAAGATGCAAAAATGACTTTCTTCGGAAGACCGACTCTGCAAGGTTTTGGTAATGCAGCAGGTTTCGAAATGCAGATTCAGGACCAGAAAGGTGGAAGTATCGCTGACTTAACTAAGGTTACAAATGATTTCATTGATAAAATGAATCAGCAGCCGGATATCCAAAGAACATTTACATCATTTAATCCAAATTATCCTCAATATATGATTGATATTGATATTCCTGCTGCAAAAGCGGCTGGATTCTCGGTGTCAGATATTTTGGGAACAATGCAGGGTTATTATGGAGGTGTTTACTCTTCGAATGTTAACTTGTTCGGGAAACAATATCGTGTGATTTACCAAGCGCCGTTTGAGAATAGAGAAAATCTGGAGAGTTTCAATATGATTCAGATTAGAAATTCCAATGGTGAAATGGCACCATTGAATAGATTTATTACAGCGAAAAGAGTTTACGGACCTCAGGCGATTGGGCGTTTCAACTTATTTACAGCAATCTCTCTGAATGGAACACCAAATCCTGGTTTCTCTTCCGGAGACGCTATTGCTACAGTGGAAAAAGTGGCGAAAGAAACATTACCACAAGGTTACGGTTACGAATTTTCCGGTTTGACTAGAGAAGAAGTTACGGCAGGAGGGCAAACGGTTTACATATTTATTTTATGTTGTGTATTCGTTTATTTCCTTTTGGCAGCGCAGTATGAGAGTTATATTTTGCCATTTGCAGTAATGTTGTCATTGCCGGTTGGTTTGGCTGGTGTAATGATGTTCAGTGCGTGGATTGGAGGTTCTAATAATATTTATACTCAGATTTCACTCATTATGTTGATTGGACTCTTGGCGAAGAATGCGATTTTGATTGTAGAATTTGCGCTTGATGCTAGGAAGAAAGGTTACAGTATTGCGCACGCCGCAATTAGTGGTGCGAAACAAAGACTTCGTCCGATTTTGATGACCTCGTTTGCCTTCATTTTCGGTTTGATTCCATTAGCGATTTCAACTGGAGCTGGAGCCGTAGGTAACCAATCGATTGGTATTGGAGCGATTGGTGGAATGTTGTTTGGAACTATTTTCGGAGTGTTCTTTATCCCGATTTTATTTGCAGTATTTATGTATCTGCAGGAAAAAGTGAGTGGCAAAAAAGACGTTGAAAAATACGAAGGCGAACTAAGCGAATAACCAAAAGTTGAGAAAAATGAATTTAAAAAATCTAATCATATTAGCAGGTGTCGCTGGTTTCTTTTACTCTTGTAAAGTCACAGATACTTACAAGAGTCCGGACATCGAGCAAAGTCGTCAGGACAATCTTTTCCGACAAAAAACCAATAACGACAGTACTTCTGTAGCCAACGTTGCGTGGAATCAAATCTTCACAGACGCGAAGCTTCAGAATATCATCAATAAAACCATTCAGAATAATCTGGATTTGAAAGTTGCTGTTGCGAGAATCCAGGAAGCGAGTGCCGTTTTCAAACAATCCAAATTGCAGAATCTCCCAAGTCTGGATGGCGTGGCTTCTGTCACGGAAACCAAAAACAGTGCAGCTGCTCAAGGTGGAAACTTTGTGATGCCCGATTTGCTTGTGTACAGATTAGGAATCTCCACAGGTTGGGAAATAGATGTTTGGGGAAGGATCAAAGCGCTTAAAAACTCGGCTTACGCAGGATTTCTTCAGACTGATGCGGCAAAACGCGCCATTCAAACACAAATGGTAGCTCAGGCGGCGACATTATATTATCAATTGATTTCGCTTGATAAACAATTGGAAATTACAAAACAAACCATCGAACTTCGTAAACAAGATGTAGAAACTGTACAGTTGTTGATGGATGCAGCATATCTGACAGGAGCTGACGTGGAGCAAAGCAAGGCAAACCTTTATTCAGCGCAACTATCGGTTCCGGATTTGGAAATGCAAATCCAGCAAACCGAGAATTCTTTGAATATTTTGATGAATGATAATCCTCAACCGATTGACAGAAATTCCATCGATTCTCAAGTGATTTACACAGATTTGAAAACAGGAGTTCCTGCTTCGTTACTGAAAAATCGTCCGGATGTTCAGTCTGCTGAATTAACTTTCCGTCAGGCATTCGAGAACAAAAATATGGCGATGGCGCAGGTTTATCCAACGATTAGCATCACGGGAACTCTAGGCTTGTCATCCAGAACTTTGGAAAGTTTTTTCACCAATTCTCTGTTCTATACACTTGGAGGAACGGTGACACAAAATATTTTCCAAATGGGAACCAGAAAAGCACAGGTTCGAATAATGGAAGCTCGTAAAATGCAGGCTTATTATACATTCGAAAAAGCTTTATTGACAGCAGGTTCCGAAGTTTCAAACTCTTTATTGTCTTATCAAAAAGCTAAAGAAAAAGAAACTACAAGACAACTTCAAATCCAGTCTTTGGAAAAAGCAGTGGAGTACAACAAAGAATTGTTAACCTATTCATCTAATACAAATTACGTGAATGTTTTAACTTCTGAACAATCATTATTAGCGGCAAAATTAGCAGGCGTAAATGATAAATTACAACAGTTACAAGCCGTTACAGAGTTTTACCGCGCACTTGGAGGCGGACAATTTTAAACACTAAATTTTTTTACTATACTTGAAAACCCGGCAATTTTGTTGGGTTTTTTCTTACTGTTTTGAAAATTTAATCTTTCGATTAATAAAAATTCTTATTTTAGGTTATCAAAAAAAATAAAAATTATGAGCAAATTTTCAATCGAAGCTTTCGTTAACGAAACAAAAGAAAATCCACAAGAAAAAGACTATTTCGAGCTGGAGAAACCAGAACTTCTGGAAATCAATCTCAACAACCAAGCGGTATGGACAAAGGCCGGAAGTATGGTTGGCTATGTTGGGAACATCAATTTCGAAAGACAAGGAATGTTGTCTGGAGGACTAGGTAACCTTCTTAAAAAAGCAATCTCCGGCGAAGGTACAAAACTAATGAAAGCAGAAGGGTCAGGTAGATTGTATGTTGCTGATAACGGTAAAAAAGTAAGAATCCTGCACTTGAACAATGAGTCTATTTCTGTCAACGGAAACGACGTTCTTGCACACGACCAAAGCATCAAAAGTGACATCAAAATGCTGAAAAGTATCGCAGGTGTTATGGCAGGCGGACTTTTTCAGGTAAAACTGAGTGGAACAGGTCACATCGCCATCACGACGCACGGACATCCTCTGACGCTTTTGGTGACACCGGAAAATCCAGTTTTCACAGATCCTAATGCGACCGTTGCTTGGTCAGGAAACCTAACGCCTGAGCTCAAAACCAACGTTTCTCTGAAAAGTCTTATTGGCAGGGGGAGTGGCGAAGAATTCCAGATGAAGTTTTCCGGAAACGGCTGGGTGCTCATCCAACCTTACGAGGAAGTTTACGTTATAACCAAATAAATTTTTAGGAGCTTAATCCCGCTATCCACTATTACTCCTCGCGCAACCGCAAATTCCATCGCTTGCTGTGGGGTAACCGTTACTATCGGGGCTAAAAAATAAAAACCTCAGAGAAATTTCTCTGAGGTTTTTATTTGAAATTAGATTCCTTAAATTTACAAAATGACAGCTTTAGAAAAATTCGGGGTTGAGATTTTTACTCAGGAAACGATTCACCAGAGAATTACGGTGGATAAACCCTTTCGTCCTGAGAATCCTGCGTTTTTATTTATAAAAAGCGGGACAATAAAACTCAGGCAACACCTCAGTGATCTGGAGCTTTCGGCCAATACTTTTATTGTCACAGATCCGCAAAGTGTCTATGAGCTGATTTCTTTCAGCGATGATTTTCAGTCGAGGATGGTTTCTTATAAGCGCGAATTTATTTCTACATTGTCGTTGAAATTTAATCGGTTAATTACCTACCGGTATTTCCGTCAGCAGATGAATGTCGGTGTTCCGTTTTCACCGGATGACCTGGAAGTGGTTTGGAAAAGCGTCAATTTTTTAAAATATATTCTCGATTCTAACACTGAAATGATCTATAAAAAAGAGATTGTGGAACATCTTTTCTCGGTTTTCTGCTATCAGATGGCAGGAATTATTTCTAAGGAAGACAGCAGTGCAATGAATCAGATGTCGAGACAGGAAGAGATTGTTTTTTTATTCCTTAATGATTTGTCAAATCATCATTTGAATAACCGCAATGTTGAGTTCTATGCAGAGCGGCAATCCATTACAACCAGACATCTTTCGTCGGTGGTGAAGTCGATTACGGGAAGATCGGCAAGCCAGATTATTGCTTCTATTGTAATTAATGAAGCAAAAGTATATTTAAACTCTTCTAATATGCCTGTTTCAGAGATTTCCTCCGTTCTTGGCTTTAGCGACCAGTACTCGTTTTCTCACTTTTTTAAGAAGCATTTGGGGATGAGTCCAAGCCAGTACAGGCAGCAATTTCAATAATCGAATCCTACATTTGAACATCTTTTTCCAAAAATCAAACATTTGTTTGAATATTTAACCGGCCTAACTTTGCATCTGTAAAACAAGGTAAAATGGTTAAGAACATAAAAACAGCAGTCTCAGTTTTGATAGGTCTCTTTCCTGCGCTGTTTTTTTCACAAGAAATAAAACAGATGACCGCAGATGAAGTTGCCACACTGGCAATTCAGAACCATCAGCAACTAAAAATTTCTGCTCAGAATATCGACATCGCAAAACAGCAGACGGATATTACTAAACTTCAGAAACTTCCTACAATCACAGCTTCGACAAGTCAGTTTTACTTGGGAAATGTGGTGGCAATCGACAAAGATTTTTCCAATTCAACGACGATTCCGATGCCTCATTACGGGAGTTCATATGCGGTTCAGGCGACTCAACTCATCTTCAAAGGTGGATTGGTGAATAAATCTATTGAATTGGCCGGACTTCGTGAACAGCTTTCCGAATTGGATTTAGAAAAAAATAAACAAGACGTAAAGTTTTTGGTGATTTCAAATTATTTAGATATTTATAAAATAATCAATCAGGAAAAAATTTTTCAGAATAACAAAAAGCTGGCTCAGGAAAGATTAAAAAACATCAATGATTTTTATAAACAAGGAATGATAACGAGAAACGAAATCATCCGTGGAGAATTAAACATCAAAAATCTCGACCAGGGAATTTTAACTTTAGTCAACAACAGAAAAATTCTTAATTATAATCTGAATATTGCTTTAGGGTTGAATTCTGAAACGCAGATTGTCCCAGTAGAAAATTTAGGAAACAAAGAAACCGGAATCGGAATGGATTATTATCTGAATCTCGCTCACGACAGCAATCCTCAAATGAAATCGGCAAAAACCAATATCGAAGTTGCAGATAAAAACATCGAAATCATTAAAACCGATAAAATGCCAACGCTCGCAGGTTTTGGAGGTTATACTCTGCAAAGACCGATTACAACAAGAAATCCTGTTTTGGATATGTACTCCGGCGGTTGGCAGGGCGGAATTTCTTTGAGCTATAATATTGATAATTTATACAAAACCAAAGAAAGAGTGAAGCTTGGGGAAATCCAGAAAAATCAGGCGAATGATGCGATGACTTTGGTACAGCAAAATCTTGATATGGCTGTAAATGCGGCTTATACAAAATATCAGGAAGCCATTCAGCAGGCAGAAATTCTGAATGATGCTAAAAATCTGGCCGATGAAAACTACAAAATCACAGAAGCTAAATATCTGAACCAATTGGCTGTACAGGCAGAAATGCTGGATGCACAGAACCAAAAACTGCAGTCGGAATTAGATTTTGCCAATGCGGAAATCAATGTGCTTTATCAATATTACAATCTTTTGAAATCAACGGGAACATTATAAGAAATGTTCTGTGGTCTTAGCAGAGTTTACGCCTTTGTAAACTTAAAAACAGTTAGTAGTCAAAAAACTTTGCGCACTCTGCGTTAAAAATAACATTCAATTTTATTAAAACTGAAAATCAAGATAATGGAAAACAAGGAACAAAATACTCAAGATACAAAACCGGCGGCTAATTCTGCCGTAGCGAAGAAGAAAGAAAATAAGAAAAATAAAATCAGAGCCATCATTTCAAACATTATTGTTTTTGCGGTGATTGGTTTCGGATTGTATTGGTTAGTTCGTCAGTACTTTCACATCGGCGATAAAACTTACACAGAAGCCGCTCAGGTGGAGGAATTTATTAATCCGATTAACACAAGGGTTTCGGCTTATATCAAGGAAATTAAATTTATCGAGCATCAACAAGTAAAAAAGGGTGATACTTTGGTCATTCTGGATGACAGAGAAATTCTTACACAGCTTGGTCAGGCAGAAGCGGCGTATCAAAATGCATTGGCTCAAAGGTCAGCAACAAGTTCTTCTGTCAACACGGTTTCCAACAACGTAAGTGTTATGGAATCGAACATAGCCGGAGCAAAAGCCAGACTTTGGAATGCAGAACAGAATTTAAACCGATATAAAAATTTATTGGCTTCGGAAGCAGTAACAAGACAGCAATACGACCAGATGAAAACCGAATATGATGCGCAAAAAGCAGCCTATGAAACATTGGTTAATCAAAAGCAATCGGCAAATCTTTCTACCACTGAAGTGAAATCTAAATTAGGAATCAACGATGCAGAAATCAAAAGAACAAAATCTGCATTGGATATGGCGAAAATCAATCTTTCTTACACCGTAATTACTGCACCTTACGATGGTGTAATGGGACGAAGACTGATTTCTGAAGGTCAGTTGATTCAGCCGGGACAACAAGTCGGAACCATCGTTTTGAATAATCAGAAATGGATAACCGCTAACTTCTTGGAAAGTCAAATGCCGAATATCAAAATCGGACAAAAGATAATGATGACCGCCGATGCATTGGGCGGAAAACAGTTTGAAGGAACCGTAACTGCCGTTTCAGCAGCAACAGGTTCGAGATATTCTAGCGTTCCAACGGATAATTCGACAGGTAATTTCATTAAAGTTCAGCAGAGAATTCCTGTAAGAATTGAGTTTACAGATTCCAACAAAAAAGAAGATGTTGCGAAACTGAGCGCAGGGATGAATATGAATGTGTCTATTAAAGAGCCAGGTAAAAAGTAAAAAGAATCAAGTAAAAAGGATGGAAGCTGGAAGCGGGATTATGGAAGTATGTGATTCGTCGCCTTGCAACACCGAGTGATAAAATCTTTAGAAATCAACTCACTGCTGGAAAACTTCCGGCACAAATCTTCCAACTTCCAACCTTAAAAACAACATTATGTACAACCAAGGTCTTTTCAGTAATTGGGTTCCGAAACCGCTTCAGCTATTTATGCTGTTCCTGATCACGCTTATCGCAATGCCGGTGAGTGGAGTGTATACTGGAAGTTTAAGCTATATGGTGGGCGATACGGGAGCGCTGAGCGAATATTATATGTGGGCAAACTATGCCACAACAGTAGGGATGGGCGCTGCAATGCCTATCGTTTTGAGAGCTAAAATGCGTTTCAAAGTGCGAGATAAAGTCGTGGCTTTACTGGTATTGATGGGTGTTTTAAGTTTCATCAATGCTACAACTTCCAATCCAATGGTAATTGTTTTTATATCATTGATTTTAGGGTTCTTCAAAACATTTATTACAATTGAAGTATTTCTCCCATTGATGATGCTGATGGGCGGAAGGGGAATATTTTACGGTGTTTTTTACACTTTTATTCTCGTGATAACTCAGGTTGCAAATTATTACGCCGTAGAATTTTCTATCATTTACAATTGGAGACAGTTCCTCATTTTTGTAGCGATTCTCTGTTTCATTGTAGCACTGATTTGCTGGGCGTTGATGCACAATAAATATTTTGCGCTTAAAATGCCTTTGCATTACATCGACTGGCTGAGTATTCTTCTATTTATTTCGACATTTATGTTTTCGGCGTATGTTTTTTCATTCGGGAAACAACAGGATTGGCTCAATTCACAGAATATCATTAATGCAAGTATTGCTGCATTTGTGAGTTTTGCTTTGATGGTCATACGTCAGGCGACCTTAAAACGACCATATCTTTCCTTCAAAATTTTCACACGAAACAATGTGCAGGTCGGGTTATTCCTTTTGCTTTGTCTCGGGATGTTTCTGGCAACCACTTCACTTCAGAACATCTTTTCAGTCGGAGTTTTAGGATACGACCAGTTGACGAATGCTAAACTGAATATGATGATGATTCCGGGAATGTTACTGGCAGGAATTTTAGCCGTATATTGGTTTAAAAAAGAAAAAAAGCTCAAGTTTTTCATCTTTGCAGGCTTTTCTTCGATGGTGGCGTACTGCATCATAATGTATTTTTCGATGGTACTCGAGTTCAGTTATGAAAGTTGGTATCTGCCAATGTTTTTAAAAGGATTCGGGATGTGTTCGCTCTACATATCAGTTTGGTATTACGCTTTGGATAAGCTCGAAATCAACGATATGTTGCCCGCAATCGGATTATTTTTGGTTTGGCGTTCTTTCGTCACAGTCGGACTTTTCTCCGCCCTATTTTCGTGGACTCAATACCAGTTTCAGATCGAGAGTCTTGGAGATTTAGCCGTCTATATGGACGGAATGACACTTAATGCCCAACCCAATCTCAGCCTGAAAACCATTCAGCTCAACGCGATGATTGTAGCCAATAAAAAACTGTTCGGATATATTGTACTTGCCGGTTTTGGGATTTTAATTTTCGTAATGACCCATCATTTCGGATATCCTAAATTCACTTTAGATAAACTTGTAAGGCTCTTCGGCGGTAAATCCGTCGTCGCCCGAAGACGCTTAAGAGAAAGAAAAAAATTAGCAGAAAGCCTGAAAGATGGCGTAGGTTCTGCGATATAAAAAATACCTTGTTTTTACTTGTAAGGTCCCGTCTTGTTTTCAGAGCGGGGCTTTGCTTTTGTGCTAATCATTTTCAGGAGCTTAATCCCGCTATCCACTATATCTTTTTCATCATTGCGAACGAAGTGAAGCAATCTTTTGAACCATTTACCCCGCAATAACAAAAAAGGATGCCGTTCCTATCGGGGCTAGAAAATAAAAACCTCAAAGAAATTTCTCTGAGGTTTTGTATTGTGAAATTTAGTTTAAAAAATTAGCTTCTAAAAAACTGCCCAATCCCAGCCGATTCAAAATTGAAAGTAGAGGCATTTTCTGACTTGTCCAATTTTTTACTGATTGTCAAAGCCCATAATACCAATTCTTTACAGAAGTTTTTATCATTGTTATCCAATTCAGGAACGTTTTCTTCAATCAAAGTTGTCAGAGGTTTTATGCTGTCCAATTTGCTGTAGAAATCGTTATCGTTATCAGAATAATTCAGTTCCAGATGATTGTTGTTGAACCATTGGATGATATCGGTGTAAGGTGTTTTCAAACCCTCTTTTTCCAATTTGGAAATTCTAGGGAAAAGGCTTTCAAATTGAGTCATCACAGCATCATCAATCAGGATTTTGGCGACATAATCTGCGCCTTCCTGTTCACCTTCATAGACCAATTCGATTTTTCCGGTGATGGAAGGAACAATCGACATAAAATCAATAAGTCGGATATTCGTCTTTTCTGAATCGGATTCTAATAATCTCAATTTTGCAGCAGCTATAAGATTTTCCATTGCGCTGATGGTTAGCCTTGCACTCACGCCGCTTTTCGCATCCACAAACTCACTTTCCCTGGCAGCAAATGCGACTTCTTCCAAAAGATTTCTTGCCAAATCCGGAATCTGGATTTTTGCTTTATCATCTTCAGAAACCAAAGCTTCTTGTTCCGTGATTTGTCTCGCCAATGCAACGGTTTTCGGATAATGCGTGAAGATCTGAGAACCAATTCTATCTTTCAAAGGTGTTACAATACTTCCTCTGTTGGTATAATCTTCTGGATTGGCTGTAAACATAAACTGAATATCCAAAGGCATTCTCAACTGAAAACCTCGGATCTGCACATCACCTTCCTGCAAAATATTAAACAATGAAACCTGAATTCTCGCCTGTAGATCCGGCAATTCGTTCAGCACAAAAATCGAACGGTTAGCTCTCGGGATCATTCCGTAATGTAAAACGCGTTCGTCCGAATAAGGCAGTTTCAAAGTCGCTGCTTTAATCGGGTCGATATCGCCGATCAGATCCGCAACGTTCACATCAGGTGTTGCCAGTTTTTCGAAGAATCTTTCCGAACGATGAACCCAGGAAATTGGTGTTTCGTCTCCTAGTTCAGCAATCAGATCTCTTGCATATTTTGAAATCGGATTGAAAGGACTGTCATTGATTTCGGAACCTTTGACAATCGGTATATATTCATCCAAAAGATTGACCATACTTCTGGCGATTCTAGTTTTTGCCTGTCCACGCAACCCTAAAAGATTGATGTGATGTCCAGCCAAAATTGCTTTTTTCAGTTGTGGAATCACGGTGTCTTCGTAGCCCCAAAGTCCTTCGAAAACTGGTTCTTTGGCTTTGATTTTTGCAATCAGATTTGCCTGGATTTCCTGATTGATTGTTTTATCTGTGTATCCCGATTTTTTTAATTCTTTGAATGTCGTATCGTTCTTCATTTTTTACTAATTAATAATGTTTTTAATTCTCGCAGATTTAGCGGATTATGCAAATTATTTAGTTTAAAATCAATCTGCACAATTAGTAAAATCAGCGAGAAAATATTTGCTTTTTCTTAAATTCTTTTAATTCTATTTTTTTCGTAATCTTCAAAAATCATTTGTCCCAATCCTGAAAGTCCGGTTAAGAAAGCTTTTCCTTTGTTTTGAGCTGTGAAGGCTTTCACAAATTGTCTCAGATAAGGGTCTTGCGCAATCATAAAAGTTGTGATGGGGATTTTCAGTTTTCTGGCTTGTGCTGCTCTGTTAAGACATTCCGAAACAATTTTTTCATCCAGACCAACACTGTTCATATAATATTCGCCGGTTGGAAGTTTTAGGCAGCTTGGTTTGCCATCAGTAATCATAAAGATTTGCTTATTGGTATTTCTTTTTCTTCGTAGAATGTCCATTGCCAATTCCAGTCCTGCAACAGTATTGGTGTGATAAGGTCCTACTTGCAGATAAGGCAAATCTTTGATTTGGATTGGCCACGCATCGTTCCCGAAAACAATAATATCGATGGAATCTTTCGGATATTTCCTTTTGATGAGTTCCACCAAAGCCATTGCTACTTTTTTTGCAGGTGTGATCCGGTCTTCGCCATACAAAATCATCGAGTGGCTAATGTCAATCATCAAAACCGTACTCATCTGCGCTTTGTGTTTGGTTTCTTCTACAATGAGATCGTTTTCCGTCAGTCTCAGATCAGAAATGCCGTTGTTGATTTGTGCGTTTTTGATACTTTCGGTCAGGTTCACCATTGCAAGGTCATCGCCAAATTGAAAGTTTCGGTTTTCGCCGTCTTTCTCATCACCGACACCGCTTTTGTTGGTTCTGTGATTTCCGACACCACTTTTTCTCAGCTTTCCAAAGATCTGGTCCAGTGCATAATCCCGCAAAGCTGCTTCCAGTTTTGCTGTCAGAATATTTTTACCATTTCCGGAACCGGAATTTCCATCTTCTGTTTTAACCTCTTCTTTGATGTAACCTCGTTTTTTAAGATCTTCGATAAAGTCGTCCAAACCATATTCTTCATTGAAGATATCATATTCTTTATCGAGCATATCCAGCCAGTCAAAAGCCTCGTCCAAATCTCCGGAAGTATGGATGAGCAAGTCTTTGAAGACGCCAAAAACCCTGTCAAAATGCGAAATCTCTTCCGGAATATGCTTGCTGAACGTAAATCCTGTGTGGAAGTTTTTATTTTTATCTTTCATTGATCGATTTCAAATTGGAGATACAATTTAGGTATTATTAGCAAAATCTGAACCGTAAGAGTATAGAAAAAACTAATGATGCTAATACGTAATAAGAATTTTTAGATCTCGATTTTACAAAATCCATAATCTTTATTTTCCTATTCTAAAGTTTTATCTTTGCAATCAGAATTACCACTATGAAAGACCTAATGGGACGTGCTATCTGGGATTACTACCACAATAATAATCCAAAGGATTTGCAAACCGAAACTTCTATTTCCGAACTGGATGAACTTCCTGTTGATTATCTTTTTCGAGATTTTAAGGAGATGAATAAAATCGAACAAAAAGCTTTGAAATTAGCCAACGGAAAAGTTTTGGATATCGGAGCTGGAGCTGGTTCGCATTCTCTTTATCTTCAGAATGAAAGAAATCTTGAAGTTACAGCATTGGATATTTCTCCAAAGTCGATTGAAGTTTGTAAACTAAGAGGAGTCAAGAGTGCGGTTGCAGAAAATATGCTGCATTTTTCAGAAGGAACATTCGATACAATTCTTTTATTGATGAACGGAACTGGGATTTTCCAAAGCCTGAATGTCATCGATATTTACCTCAAAAAACTCCATTCTTTATTAAGTTCAAAAGGTCAAATTCTTATTGACAGCACTGATATTCTTTATATGTTTGATGAAGATGAGGACGGTGGTTTTTACATTCCGGTAGATGGTTATTATGGTGAGTTGGATTATATTGTCCATTACAAAGGCGAATCTGAAGACCCGATAAAATGGCTATATCTCGACTTTGATACTTTGAAAAATGCCGCTGAAAATAATGGATTTAAAATTGAAAAAGTTTTGCAGGATGAAGATTCTTATCTGGCTAGACTAACGTTCAATAATTAAAATTTTAGTATTTTTTTAGCATTATTACATAAAAAAGGAGTCAGTATTTTTGACTCCTTCCTTATAATAATCTTTCAATCAACATTTCATATTCGTAGACCATTTCTTCCTCTTTAAAGTAGTAAAAATTAAGTTTAGCATTTTTCATAATTCCTGTTTCATTATTAATGATATAGAAACCTTTTATTGATAAATCTTCGAATAATTTTGATTTTTTTAATTTTTTATTAAAATTAAAATTCACATTTATTTTTGATTCTTTTTCATTAACTTCTGTAAGTTGATATTCTTTATCAAAATTTTCGTACAATGAAAAATGTAAATCGTTGTCTGAAAACCATTTGTCTCCAATATTTATACATTTTTTTGGAAACTCAAGAGTAATTAAATTAATGTTAATGTTTTCTTGTAATAAATCTAGAGAGTCTTTTTGCTTGATTTTATTACCGAATATATCAATCTTGAATTCTTTTATGTCAGAAAAATAATTTACTTTAAAATAGTCTTTAGGTTCAATTTTGTGATTTAAAAGTTTGTAACCGTAAGAAACCTGTAAAGAATCATTACTAATCTTTTTAAAATTAATTTGAGGCGAAGAAGTGAATATTTTATCATATAATAATCTGAAAATTGCACTGTCTTTTTCAAGATTATATTTCAGACAGGCATTTTTGTGTTCTTGTCCTTGAAAAAAAAGAATTCCAAAAAATAAAAATAACAGATTAATATATCTCATTTTATCCAATCTCGATTCCGTTTTCTACGGTTTCATCAGGCGTTACGAAAGATAATTTTCCGTCTGGTTTTGTGGTTAATAAAAACATTCCTTGAGATTCTATTCCACGGATTTTTCTTGGTGCAAGATTTAGTAAAATCATTACTTGTTTTCCAATTAATTCTTCCGGAGAAAAGCTTTCTGCAACTCCAGAAACAACCGTTCTGATATCAACACCAGTATCCACTTTGAACTTCAATAATTTGTCTGCTTTCTCTACTTTTTCAGCTTCAAGAATTGTTGCAGTTCTCAAGTCGATTTTAGCAAAATCATCAAATTGAATTTCGTCTTTCATAGGGTTGGCGTTAGGATTTGTTTTCTTATTGTTTTGTTTGGTATCTTCCAGTTTCTTGATTTGAGCTTCGATAACATCGTCTTCGATTTTTGAGAACAAAAGAGAAGCTTCGTTGATTTTGTGACCAGTTTCAATTAAAACAGATTTAGTTTCAACATTTTTCCAATCTGATTTCTGAACATTAAACATACTTAATAATTTCTCGGAACTGAAAGGCATAAAAGGCTCACACAACTGCGCTAAAGCCACTGCAATCTGAGCGCCTACAAATAAAGAATGTGCGGCCTTTTCAGGATTATCTTTAATAGTTTTCCAAGGTTCTTCTGTCTGAAGATACTGGTTTCCAAAACGAGCTAAATTCATTAAAGCTATTAAAGAATTTCTAAATTCATAGTTTTCTAAGAAGCCTGAAATTTCTTTTGCAGCTTTGTTTATTTCAGCTAATTCAGGCGCATTTACATCACCTTCAGGAACAACGCCATCATAATATTTATGAATCAAAACCGCAACTCTGTTGATAAAGTTCCCAAAAATTCCAACTAACTCAGAATTATTCTTCGTCTGAAAATCCTTCCAGGTAAAATTATTATCTTTAGTTTCCGGAGCCGATGAAAGAAGAGCGTATCTCAAAACATCCTGTTGTCCAGGGAAATCTTCAACATATTCGTGTGCCCAGACTGCCCAGTTTCTTGAGGTTGAAATTTTATCATTTTCAAGATTCAAAAATTCAAAAGCAGGCACATTTTTCGGCATAATAAAATCACCGTGAGCCTTCATCATTGCAGGGAAAATAATACAGTGGAATACAATATTATCCTTTCCAATGAAATGAACTAAATCACTTCCTTCACTTTGCCAATAATCTTTCCAGTCTTTTCCTTTTTTCTCAGCCCATTCTTTGGTGAAAGAAATATATCCAATTGGTGCATCAAACCATACGTAAAGTACTTTTCCTTCAGCATTCGGAAGTGGAACAGGAACGCCCCAGTTCAGATCTCTGGTCATGGCACGAGGTTTCAAACCGTCGTTTAACCAAGATTTTACCTGTCCGTAAACGTTGGGTTTCCAGTCATCTTTGTGACCTTCGATAATCCATTTGTTCAGGAAATCTTCGTATTCATTTAACGGTAAATACCAGTTTTTTGTTTCTTTTAAAATCGGAACATTGCCACTTAACATTGATTTTGGATTAATCAATTCTGATGGCGAAAGGGTAGAACCACATCTTTCACATTGGTCACCATAAGCATTTTCGTTGCCACAATTCGGGCAAGTTCCTACAATATATCGGTCTGCTAAGAATTCTCCAGCTTGTTCATCAAAATACTGCTCAGACATTTCTTCCGTAAATTTCCCTTTTTCATAAAGAACTTTGAAGAAATCCTGACTTGTTTCACGGTGATTTGCAGACGTCGTTCTTGAATATTCATCAAAAGAAATTCCCAAATCTGAGAATGATTTTTTGATGATTTCGTGGTATTTATCAACAATATCTTGCGGCGTGACGCCTTCTTTTTTAGCTCTTATGGTAATAGGAATTCCGTGCTCATCGCTTCCGCAGATAAACGCCACATCTTTTCCTAATCTTCTTTGGAATCTAGCATAAACATCTGCAGGAATATAAACTCCCGCCAAATGCCCAATATGAACCGGTCCGTTTGCATAGGGCAAAGCCGCCGTAATCATCTTTCTGTTTGACATTTTCTAATTGAAATTTTGAGTTGCAAAAATACGATTTTCATTTTTAAAATCAGATAAGTGCAAGTAATATTAAAATGGATGAAGATCAGTTAGGTTTTTTAGTTAATGAGATTTATGAAAATTGGAAAATCAAATTAGTGGAAATGAAAATTTTTCACTTGTCTTTGTAAGTCCTTTCTATATCCTATGTTAGTCCTTTGTTAGTTATTGATGTGTTTGTTTAAATTTAGTTTTTTAATGGTTTTAGGTTTATTAATTTAATTAAAAATTTATTTTTATTGAATATTTTAATTTTTATTAAAGTCACGAATTTATTGATGTTTTCAACGATTTGGAATATTCTAAAAATTATGATTTGTTTCATTTTTGATTAATATAGGATTAATATTGGTTAATTTAGAAGAAGAAAAATAGACTTAAAAACCGAAAAAATTGTTAAAAATCAATATTTGTTAAGAAAATTAACATTGATTTAAGTATTTGATATTCAGCTATTTGTTTTATTGTTGCTTGTTTTTTTTATCGAAATACTTTGCTAAATTCACTGATTTTAAAAATATTTTAACACAATGTCGTTTTTTTTATAAATTGCAAAACTAGATTATGTGTAATCTGGAAACAAATAAGAAAATAATATAAACCTTAAAAATTTATTTTTTGTGAGAAACTATAATGTATTAAAAATTGCTCCTGCATTTCTCTTGCTTGGAACAATGCTACATGCACAACAAACTGATTCGGCCAAAAAAGAAACCGAGATCGAACAAGTTGTGTTGATTGGTTATGGTAAGCAGAAGAAAACAGATCTTACAGGGTCTATCACTGCATTAACCACAGAAGACTTTAATAAAGGTGCAGTAACTACGGCTGAAGGACTTATAAATGGTCGATCTTCGGGTTTGGTTATTACCCAATCTGGAACACCAGGTAGTGAGGCAACAATTAGAATTAGAGGAGGCTCTTCTTTAAATGCAAGTAATGATCCTTTATTAGTTGTTGATGGATTACCTTTGGATGGAGTTTCTTTATCGACACTTAACCCGAATGATATAGAGTCTTTCTCTATTTTAAAAGATGCTGCTTCTACAGCAATCTATGGTTCTAGAGGTTCTAACGGTGTTATTTTAGTTACTACAAAAAAAGGAAGTAAAAAATTGAGAGTTTCACTTAATGCTTTTACTACGGTGAATACTTTGGCCAAAAAAATTGACGTTTATTCTGGAGATCAGTTCCGAGAGATTATTAATCAGTATGCTCCAGAAAAAGCATATCTTTTAGGAACAGCCAATACAGACTGGCAAAAAGAAATTCTTAGAACCACTGTAACAACTGATATTAATGCTTCTATTTCTGGTAGCTTGTTTGGTAAAGTGCCTACGCGTTTTTCAGTTGATAACTTGGATAATTCTGGATTGTTAATGACTTCTCAATTCAGAAGAACAACAGCTAACTTAGCTTTAAGTCCTAGTTTTTTAGATGATCATTTGAAGTTTAATATTACTGGAACATATTCTTATACTTTTAAAAATAACGCTAGTGAAGATGCAATAAAAAATGCAATTTCATATGATCCTACAAAACCTGTTTATGATACAAGTTCTCCATTCGATGGATATACAGAATGGACAAGAGTAGATGCGGGAGTTTTAAAAACTTTTGGAGTTAGTAACCCTGTAAGTATGTTGAGAAACAAGCATGATGTACAAAATTTCAGAAGATTTTTTGGAAATGTGAATATGGAATATAAATTCCATTTTTTACCTGATTTAAGACTGATTGTAAATGCGGGTCTTGATAGTAAAGAATTAGATGGTCATGTAACTACAAATCCTTATTCTAGAAACGGATATTTCTCAGTTGCAGGAGGTAATCCTCAGTTTTATGGAGAGAACTCATACTCAGATGAGAGTATTTTAAATAAGAATGGTAATTTCCAGCTAAACTATACTAAGGCATTTGGTAAGTTTAATTTAGAAGCCATGGGAGGTTATGAATATCAGAATTATCATAAAATAAAATCTTCTTCTGGTAATACATTACTGTATTCTTTAGATCCTTCGAATAACTTCTATAATCCAGACACAAAACCAGATTTAAATCTACAGGCTTTTTTTGGAAGGTTAAATTTGGGTTGGGATAATAAGTATCTAGTTACAATTAACTACAGAAGAGACGGATCTTCACGCTTTAGTAAAAATAACAGATGGGGAGACTTTGGAGGTGTTGCGGCAGCTTGGAAAATTTCTGAAGAAAGTTTCTTGAAAGGAAATTCTACACTTTCCGATTTGAAACTAAGAGCGAGTGTTGGTAAAACTGGCCAACAAGATATAGGTGATTGGAGATATGATTATTTTAAAACTTATAATGTTTCATCTACATTGTATTATCAACTAGGAAATGAGTATTACTTAATAGCAAAACCTAACGGATATAATGAAAATCTGAAATGGGAAGAGAGCTTAAAATATAATTTAGGTTTAGATTTCGGTTTCTTGAATAATAGAATCAAAGGTACTTTAGATTTTTACTTAGCTGATACTAAAGATTTGTTATCTATCGTGCCAGAAGGGCCATTGGAGAATTTAAGAATCATTGGACCTCAAAATATTGGTAAATTACAATCTAAAGGTGTTGATCTTGGTTTAGATGTAAAAGCAGTTAAAAATGAGAAATTTACTTTAAACTTTAACTACAATGTATCTTATAATAAAATGGAGATACAAGAATTGCAAGTTAATGGTGTAGATAAAGGTAATGTTGGATTAGGTGGCTATGTTCAGACATTTAGGGAAGGTTATTCTCCATATGCGTTTTGGGTATATCAACAAGTGTATGATTCAAACGGTAGACCAGTGGAGGGAGCTTATGTAGATAGAAATGGTGATGGTGAAATTACAACAGCAGATAAGTATAATTATAAAAAACCACAAGCCGATGTAACTATGGGATTGATGACCAATGCTACTTTTGGAAAACATTGGGATTTTTCAATGGGATGGAGAGCGAGTCTTGGTAATTATGTATATGATCAGATTTCTGCAGATAGATCGCAGATGAATCATATAAATAACACCGTTGATAATAATATAAATAATGCTCCAGTAGATTTTAATAATACCCGTTTTGCGGAAGCTAATAAGGTTTCAGATTACTATGTTAAAAACGGTAATTTCTTAAAGCTTGACAATCTTACTGTAGGTTATACTTTCAACAATTTTATGGGCAATAATGCTTCTTTAAGAGTTTATGGAGCTGCTCAAAACGTATTAATAATTACAAAATATAAAAATTTAGATCCTGAAGTATTTAACAATGGAATGGATAACTCTATTTATCCAAGAGCGAGAATGTTTACTTTAGGAATAAACGCTAATTTTTAAATCTAATTCACAATGAAAATTAAGAAACTAAATATATTTAAATTAAGAAATCTAGCTATTGCAGGTATCTTTTTATTAACAACTACTTCATGTCTTAATGATCTTGATGTGTCTGTTAATGATGACGAATTATATACCTCAGAACAATTTTACGCTAATCCAGCTTCATACAAACAGTTTTTAGCAAAAATCTATGCGGGATTATCTGTAACAGGTCAACAATCTGGTAATGGACAATCTGACTTAGGTTCTGAAGATGATGGAGGACCGAATGAAGGCTTTTCACAATATTTAAGAGGATATTGGCAATTGCAGGAACTAACAACAGATGAGGCTATAATTGCCTGGGGCGAAAGTGATAACCCTACCATTAGAGATTTGAACTTCAATACTTGGAATGCGGATAATGTTTTCAATGAAGCATTTTTTGCTAGAGTATTTTTCCAAGTAGGTCTTGTGAATGAATACTTAAGAGAGACAACTGATGACAAGTTAAACTCAAGAGGTGTTTCAGAAGATTTGAAAGCACAAATAAAAACTTTCAGAGCTGAAGCAAGATTTTTAAGAGCTTTGACTTACTATCACGCAATTGATATTTATGGTAAAATGCCTTTTGCAACAGAAAATGATGCTTTAGGAACTAAACCAGTGATGCAGTCTAGAGATTATATGTTCAATTATGTGATTAATGAACTGAATTCTATAGAGGGGGATCTTCCCGCTCCAAAAATGAATGAATATGGAAGAGCTGATCAAGCTGCTCTTTGGATGCTCAAAGCGAAATTATACATTAATGCAAAAGTATACACTGGCGCTGATAAAAGTTCAGAAGCTTTGACAGAAGTTGAAAAAGTAATTGGATCTACTTATAAAGTAGCGCAGATTCCTTATGCTGATTTATTCAAGGCTGATAATAATTCGAATGGAGCACAAGATGAAATCATTTTCCCAATCAATTTTGATGGTGTTAAAACAAGAACTTATGGTGGTACTACTTATCTTATCCACGCAAGTTGTACAAATGAAGTAGGCGCTACATTAGGAATAGATTTCGGATGGCAAGGATTTAGAGTTCGTCAAGAATTTATGCAAACAGTAGGGAATTCTGACGCAAGGGTTATGAAAGTAGTAGGAAGTACAGATCCTGAATTTATTTCTGATTATTCTAAATTTGAACAAGGTGCAAAGTTGATTAAGTTTTCTAATAAAACTTCAACAGGAGCTAATGGTAGTGATCTTAACTTTACTGATGCGGATTTCCCATTATTTAGAATGGCGGATGCTTATTTAATGTATGCTGAGTTAGCGGTAGTGAACGGAAAAGGTAGTTTAGCGAATGCGCTTACTTATGTTAACGAACTTAGAACAAGGGGAGGGGCTGCAACTGTTTTACAATCGGCTTTGAATGCAGATTTTATTTTAGCAGAGCGTGCTAGAGAGCTTTACTGGGAAGGTTATAGACGTCAAGATTTAATACGTTTTGGTAAATATACTTCAGGATATAACTGGCAATGGAAAGGTGGAAGTATCAATGGTAATAGTCTTCCTGAATACAGACAACTTTTCCCAATTCCAAATAAATATCTGAATCTAAATAGCAATCTTTCTCAAAATACAGGATATTAATTTAAAGAAAAATTTTAAGAAATGAAAAATCATAAAATATATAAATTTTTCTTCGCAATTATAATGCTTTTTAGTGTTATGTCTTGTGAAGATAGAGAGAAAATTACGATAGAAGAAAATGATGCTCCTATAGTAATGGATTTATCAAAAGAATCAGTCTTTCTTGATGGTAATTTTCCAAATAATCCTGCATTAACTGTCAATTGGGATGCAGCAAGTTATTCTGTTCCCACGGAAATCAATTATGTAGTGGAAGCATCTAGTACAGAAAATTTTACACAACCTTATGTTCTTGGAACATTTGGACAGTCTGTTAAATATGCAACATTTACGGCAGTACAGATGAACAATGCTGCGGCAGGCGTTGGACTTCCTGCAGATGTTACTGGTAAAATGTATTTGAAAGTTAGATCTTATATTGGAACATCTCAACAATTACAACAGGAATCTAATGTAACATCTGTGATGGTAACACCATACAAATTGGTTTATCCAGATTTCTTCCTAGTAGGCGAGGCTTCTTATGTCGGATGGACAGCTAGTGCTGCTCAAATTCTTCATAAGGTTGAAAATGAGTCTATCATTTACACATATCTTGAAAAAGATAAGAACTTTAGATTCTTGGGACAACAAGATTGGAGCCCGCTCAATTATAGTATAGATGATGCTACAACGGATGCTGCGAATAGATATTTCAAACAAGTGTCTTCCAACATAACTGTTGCAGACCACGAAAATATGAAGTTTACTGGTGAAACAGGAATCTATAAAGTTATAATTAATGCAGACAAAAGTGTTCAATCTCTTAAAGCTACAGCTTCCCCAATTCCAGCTTTCGATATCCCACAAGTTTATTTGGTAGGAAATGTAGCAGGTGTTAACTGGTCAGCCGAAAATGCTATTGCTATGACAAAAACAGGAGCGGGTGTATTCGAATATACTACGACGTTACCTGCGGATGCCGAATTTAAATTCTTAGGTCAAAAATCTTTTGGAGATTTAGATTGGGGTAATATTTCTGCTGATGGTGCTAGTGGTTTCCTAGGGCCAAAAGGAGATAATGGTAATGTTAAGTTTGTTGGAGACGGAGGTTCTTACAAAATTACAGTTAACATCAAAGCAGGTATTTATACTATCGTTAAACAATAATTCCAGTTTTTAATTATTAGAATATGAAAAATATATTTAAATTATTATTTGCATCATTGCTTGTTACAATCGTTTTTGTAGCTTGTGATAATGATGCTGACAGAGACTGGACTTCACCAGAGGCTAGTTTCAAATTATATGACACTACTTTAGGAAGTAATGTGTTATATGAAACAATGAAGGATAATCCTTTTACCCTAACTTGGGATAAAACAGGCTCTTCAGAATCTACTATCGTATTTTCAACGACAGAAGATTTTGCAAATAAAATGACTTTAGGCACTTCTACTAGTAATACATTTACTACAACGATAGGTGATATTAATAGTAAATTTCTTCAAGCTGGTTTATCAACATATGCATCTTCAAATGTTTATCTACGTATAGAAGCAGGTGCAGAAGTTTCTAATACAATTAATTTTGCAGTAACACCGTATCCAGTAGCTGGACCTGTTATCACGGCTCCTACTTCTGGTAGTGTGGTAAGCTTAGATGTAAATAAACCGGATGATCTTATCAAAATAAACTGGAGTGATTATTCATCTGGTATTGATGTGAAATATACTGTTAGTCTTGCTAAAAAAGGAGGCTCTTTCAGTAACTTGGGAACTGTTACTAGTACGGTTGCTAATCCTGTAAAATCACTTGAGTTAACAAGCAAAGATTTTGTATTTGCATTATTGAATGCCGGAGCGGCAGCTAATGTACAGTCAGAGTTTGATGTCAAAGTAACTGCTGAAACAAAATCAACAGGAACAATTACATTAGTTTCTGAGGTTGTGACTTTCAAAGCTACTCCTTATGAAGTGACTTCATATCTTTATGCACCGGGAGCATATCAAGGTTGGACTCCTGCTACAGCAGAAAGTTTGATTTCTCCAAAAAGTGATGGCATCTATACAGGGTATATTAAGTTTACAGAGGCAAATTCTGAATTTAAGATTACAACTGCAAGAAATTGGGATAATAGCTATGGTACAACAGATAACGTAAATCTTATTTATAACGGAGGAGGTAATCTAAAAGCTCCAAATACAGGTTATCAAAAATTGACTGTAAATACAAACACGCTTGTATTCTCATTAGAAGCATATTCTTGGGGACTAATTGGTGATGCTACACCTGGAGGATGGGATGCTGATACCGATATGACTTGGAATAGTTCTAACCAAACTTGGGAAATTGCTAATATTGCACTCGTGGGTGGGAAAAATATCAAATTCCGACTAAATGATGCTTGGACTACCAATTATGGTGGATCTGGTGGAAACCTAGTTTCAGGTGGTAGTGATATTCAAGTGGCTGAATCAGGAAACTACAAAATTGTTTTAGATTTGGTTAACTTAAAATATTCAGTTATTAAGCTTTAAACCTTAAAAATCATATAGAAAAGTGTTGCGGTTTCGCAGCACTTTTTTTATATTGTACAACATATATAAACCTTAGAAAAATGAAATCGCCATTGGCTATTTTTTATTAATTAGTTAATAAGCGATTCCATTTGACCTTAAAAAAATAAATTTAGTCAAATGAAAAAATTCACCATTGGAGCAGCTTTGCTTACTATGATGTTTAACGGAGTTTATGCTCAAAGTCTAAAGTCTCCGGACGGAAAATTTGAAATGAATTTCCAATTGAAAAACGGCGTTCCAGTTTATAATCTGAAATATAACGGAAACGTAGTTGTAGAAGATTCTAAATTAGGATTAAGACTGTTCAAAGATTCTTCTATCAAATTCGCTTCCGAGATTGCAAAACCGGAAGATGCAAGTTTTGACCTCAATAACGGCTTCACAAAAACAGCAGAGAAGAGAGATTCTAAAAACGAAACTTGGCAGCCGATTCTTGGAGAAAAGAAAAACTACATCAACAATTACAACGAGTTAGCATTGACGCTGAATCAAACTTCTTCCGACAGAAGTATTGTTGTAAAATTCAGGTTATTCAATGATGGATTAGGATTCAGATACGAGTTCCCTCAACAAAAAAATCTGAATTATTTCGTAATCAGAGAAGAAGATTCTGAAATCGATTTTCCAACCGATATGAAGGCTTGGTGGATTGTTGCAGATTACGATTCTCAGGAATACCAGTATCAGACTACTAAAATTTCCGAAATCCCGGCTCAATGGCCAAAAGCTTTTGATTCCAACGCTTCACAGACTTTGATCAAAAATGCAGTTCAGTCACCTTTGATGTTGAAAAAAGAAGGAAAAGACCAGTTGTATATCAATGTTGGAGAAGCTGCAGTTTTGGATTATCCGGCTTCACATTTAGAGGTGGATGCTCAGAATTTCAAATTCAAAACGCATTTAACAGCTGACAGGCAAGGCGCGAAAGGTTATATTCAAACACCGACTGTGACGCCATGGAGAACCATTATCGTTGCGCCAAAAGCAGAAGATGTAATGGCTTCTAAAATGATGTTCAATCTGAACGAACCTACTAAATATAAAGACACTTCATACATCAAACCAACCAAATATATGGGCGTTTGGTGGGAAATGATTATCGGGAAATCACAATGGGCATACTCAACAGCAGAAAATGTTCACATCGGAAAAACCGATTTTTCTAAATTGACGCCCAACGGAAAGCACGCAGCAAACAATACAAAAGTTAAAGAATACATCGATTTCGCTTCAGCAAACGGTTTCCAAGGCTTGCTTATCGAAGGCTGGAACACAGGTTGGGAAGATTGGTTTGGACATTCCAAAGAATTCGTTTTTGATTTCATCACGCCTTACCCAGATTTTGATATCAAAATGCTGAATGATTATGCGCATTCAAAAGGCATCAATTTGATTATGCACCACGAGACTTCCGGTTCAGCAACCAACTATGAAAGATGGGCAGATGATGCGTTCAAATTGATGAATAAATATGGTTACAAATCTGTGAAAACGGGTTATGTAGGCGACATCATTCCAAGAGGAGAGCACCATTATTCTCAGTGGACAATCAACCATTTCTACAGAATTGCAGAGAAAGCTAATGATTATAAGATTATGGTCAACTCTCACGAATCGGTTCGTCCTGGCGGAGAAAGCAGAACCTATCCAAACTGGATTTCTGCAGAAGCAGCTCGTGGAACAGAGTACGAAGCTTTCGGTGGAAACAAACCAGACCATCAGACGATTTTGCCTTTCACACGTTGGATGGGCGGTTCTATGGACTACACGCCGGGGATTTTCCAGACTAAGTTAGATTACTATTTCCCGGGTGACAAACGTTTCGTTCAGACGACTTTGGCAAAACAATTGGCGCTTTACGTCGTGATGTATATGCCTCTTCAAATGGCGGCAGATTTACCGGAGAATTACGCAAAGCATATGGACGCATTCCAGTTCATTAAGGACGTTGCTGCAGATTGGGACGACACCAAAATCCTTTCCGCGGAACCTGGAGACTACATCCACACGGCGCGTAAAGCAAAAGGAACTGAAAACTGGTTCGTAGGTGGCGTTACCGACGAAAATCCAAGAGATTACACCGTAGATTTCTCTTTCCTCGACAAAGGCAAAAAGTACGAAGCAACAGTTTACGAAGACGGTAAAGATGCCGATTACATCAACAATCCGCAGAGTTACAAAATCTACAAAAAGACAGTGGACAGCAAAACCAAACTTCCAATCCATTTGGTAAGAAGCGGTGGTTACGCCATTTCCCTGAAACCCATAAAATAATAAAAAATTCCCCTTCCCTGAAGGGGAGATTTTCGAACTTGTTCGAAAATCGGGGGTAGTTTTTTTAGGAGCTTAATCCCGCTATCCGCTATATCTTTTTTGTTTTATCAAGTTTTGTCATCAAATCCAGATTTCAACAAAACAAAAAAGGATGCCGCTACTATCGGGGCTATAGGTTTCCACTTCAATCAAAACTTTGTCAAGGTTAAGGCTTTGACAAAGTTTTTCTTAATTTTTTTTTCAAAATCCTCTGATATGAATTGGATTTCCAAACTTTTCAACAAACAAAATATCTTTCTTTTCCTACTGATAGGAATGGTCATCTTGGCGAAAGTCATTCCCTTCCACGAATCCTACAACCAATATTTCAATCTGGCCGGATTTATAGATTGGGGAATTGCCGGAATTTTTCTATTGTATGGACTGAAACTTAATCTGAAAGAAGTCGTAAAAGATGTCTCCAACTGGAAACTGCATTTGCTGATTCAGTCTGGAACTTTCATTATTTTTCCATTTCTTGCATTGATGTTTTATCCTTTTTTGAAAGACACAAATTATGAAAATATCTGGCTTTCAGTTTTCTTTTTAGCTTGTTTGCCATCCACGGTTTCATCGTCAGTCGTAATGGTTTCCATCGCAAAAGGAAATGTCACTTCAGCAATTTTCAACGCATCGATTTCAGGAATTATCGGAATTGTAATGACGCCACTTTTGATGAGTTTTTTCCTGACATCAGACGGAGAAGGAGGCAATCAATCGGAAATCATCCAGCAATTATTATTGAAAGTTTTGCTCCCAATCATCTTAGGAATTTTACTCAATCCAATCTTCAAAAAATGGGTAGCCAAATATGCGAATGTCATCGCAGAATTTGACCGGCTGATTATTTTGCTCATCGTTTACGAAAGTTTTTCAACAGCGTTTATTGAGAATATTTTTGTAGCCGTGCCTTCATTTGTGTTTGTTGCATTGGCTTTTAGTGTAGTCTTTTTGTTTTTTGCAACTTACTACATTCTAAAATTCATAGCAGAAAAACTGAATTTTAAAAAGAAAGATGTAATCACAACAACCTTTTGTGGTTCAAAAAAATCCTTAGTTCACGGGAGTTTGTTTCTCTTGGTTTTAGGAATTCAGGATGACCAGAAAGTTTTGTTTTTGTTACCAGTAATGATATATCATAGTTTTCAATTATTCTATGTAAGTTGGCTAGCAAATAAAATCGCAAAAAGAACAGATGTTAACGAGATTTAATTTTATAATTGAATTGATAATCAATCATCAGAAATTTATTTAAATTTAATATATAGACCTTAAAATAAATTAACCTTATGAAAAAAATATTCACGATTTCTTCCATAGTATTTTCTTCTATTTTCTATTCTCAGGTTCAGAAAGTAGAACCGGCATTTTGGTGGAGCGGAATGAAAAATACTGAACTACAATTGTTGGTTTACGGAAAAGATATCCAAAATCTTCAGCCAGAATTCTCAAACGGAATCAAAATAAAAGAAGTTAAAAAAGTCGAAAACCCGAATTACCTTTTTGTAACCATCGACACAAACGGCGTTCAGCCACAAAAAGCAAAACTGAATTTCAAAAACGGAAACAAAACCGTCAAAACCATCGATTACGAATTCAAGCAAAGACAACAAAACTCAGCAAACAGAGATTCTTACACTTCTTCGGATGTAATGTATCTGATAATGCCGGATAGATTTGCCAACGGAAACCCAAAGAATGACAATACACCTGATACAGCCGAAAAATCGGACAGAACGAAAAACGGTGGACGCCACGGTGGAGACATTGCGGGTATTGTAAAAAATCTGGATTACCTGAGCGAATTAGGTGTTACAACACTTTGGAACACACCTTTGCTGGAGGATAACGAACCAAGTTATTCTTACCACGGTTATGCCCAAAGCGATTATTACAAGATAGACCCGCGTTACGGAACCAACGATGATTACAAAAATCTGGCTGACGAACTTCACAAAAGAAAAATGAAACTCGTGATGGATTATGTGACCAATCACTGGGGTTCAAAAAGCTGGATTATCAAAGACTTACCAGCGAAGGATTGGATTCATTATTGGAATGGACAGGAAAATGGTTTCCAGAGAAGTAATTACAGAATGACAACCCAGTTTGACACAAACGCCGCAAAAGTTGACGAAGCAGCTTGTATGGATGGCTGGTTCGATACCACAATGCCGGATATGAACCAAAGTAATCCAATGGTTGTTAATTATATGGCCCAGAATGCGATTTGGTGGATAGAATATGCTGGTTTGGACGGTTTCCGTGTGGATACGTATTCTTACAACGACAAAAAAGGAATTGCAGATTGGACAAAACGTATTACTGACGAGTATCCGAAATTCAATATTGTTGGAGAGGTTTGGATGCACGACCAGGCGCAGATGTCTTATTGGCAGAAGGATTCCAAGATTGCAGCGATAGAAGGTTACAATTCTTATCTGCCATCTGTGATGGATTTTACGCTTCACGATGCTCTGGGGCAGGTTTTCCGCGAAGATTCTGGCTGGGATTCCGGGATGCAGAGAGTTTATGACAATTTTGCAAACGATTTTCTTTACCCTAATATCAATAATATTTTGGTTTTTGCCGAGAATCACGATACGAATAGATTTAATCAGATTTTCCCTAAAGTTGAAGATTACAAACTGGCAATGAGCTTGATTTTGACCGTTCGTGGAATTCCACAGTTGTATTACGGTTCCGAAATCGGAATGGCTGGAGATAAGAATAACGGCGGCGATGGCGAGATCCGTAAAGATTTTCCAGGAGGCTGGCCTGGCGACGCAAATAACGCATTCACGAAATCAGGAAGAACAGCATCTCAAAACGAATATTTTGATTTTACCAAAAAACTTCTGAACTGGAGAAAAACAAACGAAGCAGTTCACACCGGAAAAACTTTGCATTACATCCCGAACAACAATGTTTACGTTTACTTCCGATATACGGATAGCAAAAGAGTAATGGTTGTCATCAATAACAATAAAGAAACTCAAAATCTGGATTTGAAACGTTTTTCTGAAGGTTTAAAGAATTTTAGAACAGGAAAAGATATTATCTCTGACAAAGATTTTGATTTGAAAACAAATTTATCTGTCGCTGGAAAATCTTCATTAATTTTAGAATTGAAATAATAACTTCCCAAACCAAGAAAATGTAATTGAGTTTCCGAACAAATTTTTACATTAGTTTAATATATTTCAGATATGAAAAATCAATTACAACTGGCAAATCGTTTCAGGGAAGTCATCCTGAATGGAACTTGGATTGCGAACACGAATTTTAAAGACCAATTGGAAAATTTGGATTATAAAATGTCTACGGCTAAGTTTCAGAATCTAAATACGATTTCTGTTCTTGCACAGCATATTCATTATTATATCAAAGGAATCAAAAACGTTTTGCTTGGTGGTAGTTTGGAAATAAGAGATAAATTCAGTTTCGATTTTCCACCTCTAGAATCTCAAGAGCAATGGGACAATTTTCTTGATGGTTTTTGGAACGATTCTGAGGAATTTGCAAAATTGATAGAAAATTTACCTGATGAAAAACTCGATGCAGATTTTGTTGATGAAAAGTATGGAACTTATATCAGAAACATTGATGGAATGATAGAACATAGCTACTATCACCTTGGTCAGATTGTGTTAATTAAAAAAATTATAGAAACTCAAAAATAAAATCAAATGAAGAAAATAATTTCACTCTTTCTACTGTCATCGTTCTTAATATTTTCCAATTCAGTTCTGGCTCAGAAAAAAGGCTTTTATGAGAATGTTCAGAAAAAGAATATCAACAAACTGTTAGATGATTTCAATACGTTTGCAGCTGATGCAGATTTTGATAAATATTTTGATTGCTTTGCAGAAGAATCTACTTTCATCGGAACAGACGCGACCGAAGTCTGGAATAAAAAAGAATTCAAAGATTGGGCAAAACCATTTTTCGACAAAAAAACAACTTGGAACTTCAAATCTTTAAAACGAAATATCTATTTCAGCAAAGACGGAAATTACGCTTGGTTTGATGAAATCCTCGGCACACAAATGAAAATCTGCAGAGGTTCAGGTGTAGTAGAAAAAATTGGTGGAAAATGGAAAATCAAACAATACGTTCTTTCCGCAACAATCCCAAATGAAGTAATAGATGAAGTCACCAAAATCAAAACGCCAATTGAAGATGCTTTGATTCAGAAATTAAAATAATATATAAAACCTTAAAAATAAATGACAAAAAAAATAAAACCAAATCTCTCAATGGCTCAGATTATCAATATGAGTATGGGATTTTTGGGAATTCAAATGGCTTTTGGTTTACAGAACGGTAATGCCAGCAGAATTTTGGCAAATCTTGGAGCGGACGTTCACGAACTATCTTGGTTTTGGCTGGTTGCGCCTGTTACAGGATTAATCGTTCAGCCGATTATTGGACATATGGGAGATAACACTTGGAGTCCATTGGGAAGAAGAAAACCATATTTTTTGATTGGTGCAGTGCTGTGTGCGATTGGATTAGTTTTACTTCCAAACGCTGCTTCTGTGACTAATCTTATCGCTGCAAATGTATTATTACTTGCGGTAATTTTCTTAGCGATGATGGATGCTTCTATCAATGTTGCAATGGAACCTTTCCGCGCTTTGGTTGGAGATATGCTTCCGAAACATCAGGGAACAATCGGGTTTTCTGTTCAGACAATTTTGATTGGAATCGGAGCTGTAATCGGTTCTTATCTTCCGGATTGGCTGACCAAATTAGGAATCTCGAATGTTGCTCCAGAGGGATTTGTAGCGGATAACGTAATTTTCTCTTTTTATGTTGGTGCAGGATTTTTGATTCTGACCATTCTTTACACGATTTTCACAACTAAGGAATATTCTCCGGAAGAATTTGCAGCTTTCGAAGATGGGAAAGAAGTTGCAGAACCTTCCAAATTTTCAGATATATTCAAGGATTTTGCGAATATTCCGACTCAGATGAAAAGATTGGGCATTGTTCAGTTCTTCTCTTGGTTTGCACTATTTACAATGTGGGTTTTCACAACAAGTGCTTTGGCAACGCATCATTTTGGATTATCGCCGGACGATACACATTCGGAAGCGTTTAACAATGCTGGAGATCTGACTGGGAAATTATTCGGAATGTATAATCTTTGGGCAATTCCATTTGCTTTTCTATTGACACCAATTGCTAAATTCCTTGGTAAAAAGCAAACCCACGCTTTGGCTTTGTTCTCAGGAGGTTTGGGATTGATATCGATGTATTTTATAAAAGATACGTCGTTGCTTTGGATTTCGATGATAGGATTGGGATTTGCCTGGGCAAGCATTTTAGCAATGCCATATGCAATGTTGATAGAAGTAATTCCACAGAGAAAAATGGGGGTTTATATGGGAATTTTTAATTTCTTCATTGTAATTCCTCAAATCATTAATGGAATTTTCGGTGGACCAATTGTATCGAACATTTTTGGAAAAATGGCGATTGATTATGTTGTTGTTGGTGGAGTTTGTATGTTGATCGGTGCTGTCGTAACGATGGTTTTCATTAGATCAGAAGACGAAACTCCAAAAGAAATCGAAGAAGAAATCCAGCAGGTTCATTTTTAATGATGGTTTATAAAAAGATTCTAATATCAAGTATTTTACTGATAATTCTTTCTGTAATAATGTTTATAGTCGGAGTTAGTTTTTTTGCTTATACAGGAAACCAACTGAATCCGATAATTATTAAATTGGGAGAAATCAGTTTTGCTTTTTGGTTGCCGGCTTTGATTTTAGGAATTATTTTATTTTTTATTTCTATAATTTTAGCAGTAATAAAGAAACCGAAATAATATTAGAATCTATTTTTCTTATTAATACAAAATCCACCAATCGGTGGATTTTTCGTTTTTCTTAAATAGAATTTGACAAAAAATTAAAATATAACACCAAAATATAAGATTCAAAGTAAAATTTTAGGCGTCGTAATTTTTTCATCTTTCATAAGTTGAAAACCAATGCCTTATGTATAGTTTTCTTTTTGATGAATATCGTAAAAATATCTATATTCTATATGTTTTTGATAGATATGAAAAGAATTTTTTGCGAAAAAACCAATGTTTATGAAAATTAGTTTCTACATTTGTACCGTTCAAAACAAACAGATGAATAACACAATTATTATTCTTGTCATTTCTGTCATTATCGGATTCCGGTGGTGAGTGATGGCTTGTGATAATTATTGAATTGAAATAATACAGACCATTCTCACCACGAGGATGGTTTTTTATTTTCCTAAATCTAACAAACAAATATAAAATCAATACAAAATGTATTACAATGACGACAGTGTTCTCTTTTTTGATGGGGAATATGTAAAAGCAAAAGAAGCCAAGACCGACTTGTACGGTCAATCGTTACACTACGGATATGCTGTTTTCGAAGGAATTAAATCTTACAAAACTGCGAACGGAACCAAGATTTTCAAAGCAGAAGAACATTACGACAGACTAAGAAGGTCTGCCCAAACGATGATGATGCCTTTCGATTATTCGACCGAAGAAATGGTTGAAGCAACGTACAAATTATTGGAAATTAATAATTTATCAAACGCATACATTCGCCCGTTGGTCATTTGTTCTCCAAATATGGCTCTGTCAAAAGGACAAAAAAGTTATCTCGTTATCGAGGTTTGGAATTGGGATAATGGTTATATGGCCAATCAAATGCGAATTATGACGTCATCATTTGAACGTCCAAATCCAAAAGCTTTCAAGGTTGAAGCAAAAGTAAGCGGTCATTATGTGAACTCAATTTTGGCTTGTCAGGAAGCAAAAGACAAAGGTTTTGATGAAGCTTTGGTTCTTGACGCTGACGGAAATGTGGCAGAAAGTTCCGGCGCCAATATCTTCTTCGAGAAAGACGGAAAACTTTTCACACCTGCAAAAGGAAGTATTCTTCCAGGAATCACAAGAGCAACAGTTTTCGAAATCTGCAACCAACTGGGAATTCCTTACGAGGAAAAATTCTTTAAACCGGAAGAAATGAAAGGCGCAGACGCTGGTTTTTTCTGCGGAACAGCGGCCGAAATCGTAGCATTAGGTTCGCTTGATGACGTTCCTTTCAAACTGAATTGGGAAGAGAGTTTAGCATCAAAAATTCAAACAGCTTACCGTCATTTGGTGTTAGAAGAAGATTATTCATACTTGAAATCAAACTTGCAATATGTGTAACGTAGAACTGAACAAATATTCCAAAACCCTCACAAAAGACCCGACACAACCTGCAACTCAGGCAATGTTTTACGGAATCGGTTTTGAAGAAGAGGATTTCGACAAAGCGCAAATTGGAATCGCAAGTATGGGCTACGATGGCAACACTTGTAATATGCACCTTAATGGTTTGGCGGAGATTGTAAAAAAAGGAGTCAAAGAACAAAACTTAGTAGGATTGATGTTCCACACTATCGGTATCAGCGACGGAATGACCAATGGAACAGACGGAATGCGTTATTCGCTGGTAAGTCGCGACATTATTGCAGATTCCATCGAAGCCGTTTGTGCAGGACAATATTACGATGGATTAATTACCGTTCCGGGTTGCGACAAAAATATGCCGGGTTCTTTGATGGCAATGGCTCGTCTCGACCGTCCTTCGATAATGGTTTATGGCGGAAGTATTGCGCCCGGACATTACAAAGGTCAGGATTTGAACATCGTTTCTGCTTTCGAAGCTTTGGGAAATAAAATCGCAGGGAAAATTTCTGACGAAGATTTCAAAGGTGTGATAAAAAATTCCTGTCCAAGCGCCGGAGCGTGTGGCGGAATGTACACAGCAAACACAATGGCTTCCGCAATCGAAGCGCTCGGAATGAGTTTGCCGTATTCGTCATCTTATCCGGCTTTAAGCAAAGAGAAAAATGAAGAATGCAAATTCGCCGGTCATTACGTGAAAATCCTTTTGGAAAAAGACATCAAACCATCCGATATAATGACGCCAAAAGCTTTCGAAAATGCATTGAGGTTAATTATGATTTTAGGTGGAAGTACCAATGCGGTTCTGCATTTTATTGCGATTGCAAAATCTATCGGATACGATTTGACTTTAGATGATTTCCAAAAAATAAGTGACGAAACACCATTTTTGGCTGACCTTAAACCAAGCGGGAAATACCTGATGGAAGACCTTCATAACGTTGGCGGTGTTCCTGCGGTGATGAAATATCTGTTGGATTTAGGCTTACTTCACGGCGATTGCTTGACAGTAACAGGAAAAACGATTTCCGAAAATCTGGAGCACGTCACATCAATTATCGACAGAGAACAAAATATCATTCACGATATCAAAGACCCAATCAAACCAACCGGACATATCAGAATTTTGTACGGAAATCTTGCCGAGAAAGGTTCTGTTGCGAAAATCACAGGCAAAGAAGGCGATTATTTCAAAGGAAGAGCAATCGTTTTTGACGGCGAAAAAGAATTCATCAAAGGAATTGAAGATAAAAAAATTCAGGAAGGAAATGTGGTTGTAATCAAAAATGAAGGTCCAAAAGGCGCACCCGGAATGCCGGAAATGTTAAAGCCAACTTCCGCTTTAATGGGGTCAGGCTTAGGTAAAAATGTAGCATTGATTACAGACGGAAGATTTTCTGGAGGAACACACGGTTTCGTGGTTGGTCACATTACACCCGAAGCTTTTTCCGGAGGTTTGATTGGTTTAATAAAAGACGGTGATATGATTGAATTGGATGCAGAGAAAAATACCATTAATGCACTTCTCTCGGACGAAGAAATCGCTAAAAGAAAAGCTGAGTTCCAACAACCGGAATACAAAGTGAAACGTGGCGTACTGTACAAATACGCCAAGTCTGTAGCCGATGCATCACAAGGTTGTGTAACTGATTTATAAATCAATAAGAACGGACTTTAGCCCGTTTTCTTCAGCAAAAATTATTGGGCTTTAGCCAAAATTTAAAACATTTAGTATGAGTAATACCATTTCACAAATAGAAAATACAAAATTAGAACAGCGGAAAACCATAGAAATATCTGGTTCCAAAGCCGTTTTAGAAGCATTGCTAGCAGAAAATGTACAAACAGTTTTCGGTTATCCGGGTGGCGCAATTATGCCAATCTACGATGCTTTATATGACTATTCCGAAAAACTGAAACATATTTTGGTTCGTCACGAGCAAGGCGCAATTCACGCAGCTCAGGGATTCGCTAGAAGCTCCGGAAAAACAGGCGTTGTATTTGCAACAAGTGGTCCGGGCGCTACCAATTTAGTAACAGGTTTGGCTGATGCTATGATAGATAGCAATCCGATTGTCTGTATTACAGGTCAGGTTTTTGCCTCACTTTTAGGAACTGATGCTTTTCAGGAAACGGACGTCATTAACATCACAACGCCAGTCACAAAATGGAATTATCAGGTGACTGATGCTACTGAAATTCCGGAAGCGATTGCCAAAGCATTTCACATCGCAAGCACAGGTCGTCCCGGACCGGTTTTGATTGATATTACTAAAAATGCTCAAATACAATTATTCGAATATTTGGGTTATAAAAAATGTAATCATATTAGAAGTTATCGTCCCGAACCGGAAATCAGACCCGAATATATTGAGCAAGCGGCGGAACTAATTAATCAAGCAAAAAAACCATTTGTTGTTTTCGGACAAGGTGTGATTTTAGGGAAAGCGGAAGAAGAATTTAAAGCGTTTATTGAAAAGGCAAATATTCCCGCAGCAGCAACTGTAATGGGATTGAGTGCTCTTCCAACCAATCATAAATTACACGTAGGAATGTTAGGAATGCACGGCAATTATGCACCAAACGTAATGACCAACGAATGTGATGTTCTGATTGCCGTCGGTATGCGTTTCGATGACCGAGTTACGGGACGGTTAGACAAATATGCGAAACAAGCAAAGATTATCCACCTGGATATTGACCCAGCCGAAATCGATAAAAATGTGAAAACCACAGTGCCGGTTTGGGGAAATTGCAAAAAGACTTTACCAATGTTAACTGCGCTTCTTAACGAAAGTGACCATTCAGCTTGGTTAAATGAATTTCGAGAACTGGAAAAAGAAGAAATCAAAGAAGTTATTCAGGAAGAACTCAATCCCACATCTGAAGTTTTGACTATGGGAGAGGTCATCAAAGTTCTGAATGATTTGACTAATGGCGACGCCATCATTGCAACAGACGTTGGTCAACACCAAATGGTCACTTGCCGATATGCGAAATTCAATAATTCAAAATCCAGCGTAACATCGGGCGGTTTGGGAACAATGGGATTTGGTTTGCCGGCAGCCATTGGAGCTTGGTATGGTGCACCTGAAAAAACGGTTGTTGCCATTATCGGAGACGGCGGATTCCAAATGACGTTGCAGGAATTGGGAACCATTATGCAGTTTGGAGCCAAGGTCAAAATTATGATTCTAAACAACGAATTCCTTGGAATGGTAAGACAGTGGCAGCAATTGTTCAACGAAAGACGCTATTCTTTCGTGAATATTACAAGCCCGGATTTCGTTGCAGTTGCCAAAGCTTATTACATCGATGGACAAAGGATTTCTGAAAGAGAAAATTTAAAACCTGCTTTGGAAACAATGCTAAATCACGACGGCGCCTATCTTTTGGAAGTAATGGTTGGAAAAGAAAATAACGTTTTTCCAATGGTAGCACAAGGAACTTCGGTTTCAGAAATCAGACTTAAATAAAATACAAATGGAAAAACAAGAATTTACCATCACATTATACACCGAAAATTCTGTTGGATTAATCGGCAGAATTTCAGGGATATTTTCACGAAGAAAAATCAATATTGAGAGTTTGAATACATCTCCTTCGGAAGTGGAAGGCATTCATAGATTTACAATTCTCATTAATGAAACTAAAGAAGTCGTAAGAAAACTTTGTCGACAGCTCGAGAAGCAGATTGACATTATGAAGGCTTATTTCAATACAGATGATGAGATTGTCTGGCAAGAGCAGGCACTTTACAAAGTCCCCGCAAATGTGATTACAGAGAAAGTTTATGTAGAAAGATTGCTTCGTCAGTACGGCGCATCCACAGTTGTGATTCGTCAGGATTATATCGTTTTCGAAACCGCTGGTCATCGTGAAGAAATTGACCGATTAACGGAAGAACTCAACAAATATGGTCTCATAGAATTTGTACGAGGTGCAAGAATCGCCATCATCAAAAACAGCAGAGGAATCCACGACAAAGTCCTCGAGTTCGAAAGGAGAGAACCTTCTCCTGAACTTATAGAGAATGAATATCTCGACAAACGAGACGACGTTTTCACAATGTAAAAAGTCCCAACGGACGATTTATTAAAAGATAGGATGTAATGCTATCAAAGCACATTATTACGATATAAAAATTAAACAAAATCAAGACAAAATAAATGGCAAATTATTTCAATACCTTATCACTCAGAGACCAGTTGTACCAGTTAGGACAGGCAGATTTTATGGACAGTTCAGAGTTTTCTGATGGTGTTTCCGCTTTGAAAGGGAAAAAAATTGTGGTTGTAGGATGTGGCGCTCAAGGTCTGAATCAAGGTTTGAATCTAAGAGACAGCGGACTGGATGTTTCCTATGCTTTGCGTCAAGAAGCAATCGACCAAAAGAGAGATTCCTGGAAAAATGCAACCGACAATAATTTCAAAGTAGGCACTTATGAAGAACTGATTCCAACTGCGGATTTGGTTATCAATTTAACACCCGACAAACAGCATACTTCAGTAATCAATGCCGTTCAACCTTTGATGAAACAGGGCGCAACTTTGTCCTATTCTCACGGGTTCAATATCGTGGAAGAAGGAATGCAAATTCGTAAAGATATCACGGTAATTATGGTTGCTCCAAAGTGTCCGGGTTCCGAAGTTCGCGCCGAATATCTGCGTGGTTTTGGTGTTCCAACTTTGATTGCCGTTCACCCAGAAAATGACCCTCAAGGAAAAGGTTGGGCAGAAGCAAAAGCTTATTGCGTAGGAACTGGCGGTCACAAAGCCGGCGTTTTGAAATCCTCTTTCGTAGCAGAAGTGAAGTCCGATTTGATGGGCGAGCAGACCATTTTATGTGGACTTTTGCAAACGGGTTCAATCCTTTCTTTCGACAAAATGGTGGAGAAAGGAATCGATGCAGGTTACGCTTCCAAATTGGTTCAGTACGGTGTTGAAGTTATCACAGAAGCTTTGAAACACGGCGGCGTGAGCGGAATGTTAGACAGACTTTCCAATCCTGCAAAGCTTAAAGCTTTTGAATTGTCAGAAGAATTGAAAGACATTATGCGTCCACTTTTCCAAAAACATCAAGACGATATCATCTCTGGCGAATTTTCCAAAACAATGATGGAAGATTGGGCAAACGGCGATAAAAACCTTTTGAAATGGCGAGCGGAAACAGGAGAAACTGCTTTCGAAAAAACACCTGCTGGAGATGTGAAAATAGATGAACAGGACTATTTTGACAATTATCTTTTGATGTTGGCCTTCATCCGAGCGGGTGTTGAACTGGCTTTCGAAACAATGATTGAAGCCGGAATCAAACCGGAATCCGCTTATTACGAATCACTTCACGAAACCCCTTTGATTGCCAATACCATAGCCAGAAAAAAATTGTTCGAAATGAACCGTGTGATTTCCGACACCGCAGAATACGGATGTTACCTTTTCGACCAGGCTTGCAAACCTTTGCTGGCGGATTTTATGAAATCAGTCGATACAAATTTGGTAGGTAAAAACTATAACGAAGGCAAAAAAGCTTCGGTTGACAACGCCCAATTGGTTCACGTGAACGATATTTTGAGAAATCATCCCGTAGAAATTGTTGGCAGAAAATTGCGTCAGGCAATGACCGCGATGAAGTCTATTAAAACAGTTTAAAATAATTATTTGGGCAACTTAATCCGCCTTCCGCTCCCAATTTTTTCACTCCACTACGTTGCGTAAAAAGAATTTCCGCTCAAGTCGGGTTGCAGATTCAGTGTAAAAGAAAAGTTGTCCAAAATTCAAATTTTGTCATTCCATAGAAAACCTGACGAAGTGGTTTATAACTGCTAAGATTCCTACGGAATGACAAATTGAATGTTTATTCTTTGCTAAGCGAAGCGACTTTGCGAAACTTAAAATATTTTTAATAAGATTATAAAACCTTTACACCCTTTGCGTTTAGAAAATAAAATAATGTCAACTCCAATAATAAAAATTTCAAACCTCAATTTTCAATACGGCGACCAAGTCATACTGAAAGATTTAAACTGGGAAATATCTTCCGGAGAATGTTGGATGTTAGGCGGATTAAGCGGAAGTGGAAAAACGACTTTAGCCAAAATTATTTCAGGAGAAATCAAGAATTTTGAAGGAAAAGTTGAGATTAATTTTAATGAAAATTCAAAGTTACCAAAGAAAGTTCTGTATGCTTCCAATTGGTTTCAGTTCAGCAATCTGGAAGGTGACCGAAATTTTTATTATCAACAGCGATATAATCAATTCGCTAAAAATGATACACTAACTGTTTTTGCAGAAATGAATCATTTCAGAAAAGAAGAAAATCTGGATTTCAGAATATTAGAATCTTATTTAGAACCGTTTGGATTTGAAAATTTTAAAAATCAGCAATTAATAGAATTGTCGAGTGGCGAACACAAGAAATTACAATTGTTAAAAGCACTTTGGCTAAAACCTCAGATTTTGATTATAGACCAGCCTTACACAGGTTTGGATGTCAAATCAAGACAGTTTTTGAATCAGGCTTTTGATAATTTAATTAAAGAAAATGTCATTTTGATTTTAATTAATAATGATGACGAATATCCGGAAAGTGTTCAGTATTTTGTTGAAATAGAAAATGGGAAATTAATTCACAAAAATTCACCAAAAGACTTTTCAAAAGGCGAAGAAAGAACACCAAAATCGCTTCCTTTTTTTCTTCAAAATAATCAGGAAAACGAACAGGAAAGTCTCATCAAACTAGAAAATATCAATATTTCTTACGGCGAAAAACAAGTCCTTAAAAATATCTATTGGGAAGTCAATATGGGTGAACGATGGCTGTTGCAAGGTCCTAACGGTTCGGGGAAATCTACTTTGTTGAGTTTGTTAAATGGCGACCATCCTCAAGCTTATTCCAATGAAATATATCTTTTCGGAAAAAAGCGGGGAAGTGGTGAAAGTATTTGGGATATCAAAGAAAAAATCGGAATGATTTCGCCCGAATTACACTGGTATTTTGATATGAATGCGAATGTCGGACAAACCATTGCTTCCGGTTTTTTTGATTCGATGTCATTATATCAGAAACTGAGTTTTAATCAGCAACAGCAATTAGATCAGATTCTTTATTTCTTCGATTTAAAAGAAGATAAAAATAAGAAGTTAAATACTTTACCACTTGGAAAACAACGTTTGGCTTTACTCGCAAGAACATTGATTAAAAAACCAAAACTTCTGATTCTGGATGAACCTTGTCAGGGAATGGATAACGAACAGACGCAATATTTCAATCAAGTCATTGATGATTTGTCAATTCAGGGACAATCGTTGATTTACGTCGGACATTTTGAATCTCAATTACCAAAAAAACTCAGTCACAAACTTGTTCTGGAAAACGGAATAATGAAAATTAATAATCGAGTAGAATTAAAAGTATTGAAGGATAATTTACTCTCGCAGATTTAGCAGATTAACAATTTTAAATCTGCCCAATCAGCAAAATCTGCAAGAATTTTAAAAATTATTAAAACAATTAAGTTTAAAAACAAAACCAAAGAATCTGTAATATAAATGAAGATGAATGAAACGCTGATATTTCCAACCTTGGAAGCGGTAAAAGAAGCCCGAAAAAGTATAGAAAATGTCGTGAATTATACGCCTTTGCAATACAATTCTCGATTGTCGGAAAAATTTGGTGCAAATATTTTCCTGAAAAGAGAAGATTTGCAACCTGTAAGGTCGTACAAGTTGCGAGGTGCTTACAATAAAATCAAAACTCTATTTAATGAAGGCAAAGTTTCACAAGGAATAGTTTGTGCAAGTGCGGGAAATCACGCTCAAGGTGTGGCTTTTTCCTGTAAACAACTTCAAATTAAAGGAACGATTTTTATGCCGGTCACGACGCCAAAGCAGAAATTGGAACAAGTCGAAATGTTTGGTGGAAATTACGCTGAAATCCGATTGGTTGGCGATACTTTTGACGCGTCAAAAACGGCGGCTTTTGAGTTTGCGGAAACTTCCGGGGCTGCTTTTATTCATCCTTTTGATGATGTTCAGATTATAGAAGGTCAGGCAACTTTGGCTTTGGAAATTTTGGAACAACAAAAAGAAAATATAGATTATGTTTTCATTCCAATTGGCGGCGGCGGTTTGGCTTCCGGAATTGCAACGGTTTTTGGTAAATTGTCAAAAGAAACTAAATTGATTGGCGTAGAGCCAAAAGGCGCACCTTCGATGAGATTGTCCATTCAAAATGATATCAATACAGAGTTGTCGGAAGTCGATAGTTTTGTTGATGGAGCAGCAGTTAAAAGAGTAGGAGATTTGACTTTTGAGATTTGCAGAAACTCGCTTGCAGATTGCATTCCTGTGGATGAAGGGAAGGTTTGTGATACGATTCTTCAGTTGTATAACAAAGACGCAATTGTTTTGGAGCCTGCCGGAGCGCTTTCTATTTCCGCTTTGGAACAATATCGAAATCAGATTAAAGGAAAAAATGTGGTTTGCATCGTCAGTGGAAGTAACAACGACATTACGAGAATGGAGGAAATCAAAGAACGCGCTTTGCTTTACAATGGTTTGAAACATTATTTTATGGTCAAATTTCCGCAGCGTCCAGGTTCTCTGAAAGATTTCGTTCTGAATGTTCTGGGCTCAAATGACGACATCACTCATTTCGAATATACCAAGAAAAATTCAAGGGAAACCGCTTTGGCAATCGTCGGAATCGAACTTTCCAATATTTCTGATTTTATTGGTTTGAAACAAAGAATGAAAGAGCTTGGTTATTTCGAATCTTATTTGAATGATAATCCTGATGTGTTGAGTATGCTTGTTTAATTAATAAATTTAAATTAACGAAGTTAATCCTCGTGCTTTAAAACACAAAGATTGAAAAATAATCTTAGTGCCTTCGTGTTAAAATCTACAACTCCGACCACCGTCGGAGTTTTTTCGTTCTTATCCTACGTCAATGTATAGAAGTTTTCAAAGCAGGAAATTTGTATTAACAAAAAAAGCCTAACAATTAAACCAATTTATAATGAAAACAGTATATCACAGCGCAGATAGTAGAGGTTACGCCAACCACGGTTGGTTGAAAAGTCATCACACATTTAGCTTTGCCAATTATCACAATCAGGAAAGAACCCATTTCGGTGTTTTGAGAGTTTTGAATGACGATTTCGTAGAAGGTGGCATGGGATTCGGGAGACATCCACACCGCGATATGGAGATTGTTTCTATTCCGTTGGAAGGCGATTTGCGTCACGGCGATAATATGGGCAATTCCGGAATTATCAAAAAAGGCGATATTCAAGTGATGTCAGCAGGAACCGGAATTATGCATAGCGAAGAAAATGCAACTGAGCAACCAGTGAAATTTCTACAAATTTGGATTATCCCAAACAAAACCGACGTCACACCAAGATACGATCAAATCAACATCGAGGAAAAATCGGTTCAAAATGATTTTCAGCAAATTCTTTCCCCAAATGCAGATGACGCTGGTGTTTGGATTCATCAGGATGCTTGGTTCAATTTGGCAAAATTTGATAAAGGATTTTCTAAGGAATATAAAATCAACAAATCTGGAAACGGTGTTTATGCTTTTGTCATTAAAGGAAAAGCAAAAATCGGAGACCAAATTCTGAATGAAAGAGATGGATTGGGGATTTGGGATACAAACAGTTTCACTCTAGAATCTCAGGAAAACTCAGAAATATTATTGATGGAAGTTCCAATGGAATTATCAAGATAATTATAACTACAAAAGTCACAGAAGTCTAAACTATAAAGATAAAAATAAGACATTTTTATTTTTTCAACATCTTCTAATATCCAATATTTTCCTTTGTGACTTTTGTGATTTAACTTTTTAATATTTTTTTAAGAAAATTACGTCCAACTCGGTATGAGTATTGTCATTGAAAAATCTTAAATTTGGCACTTTAAAAAGTGAAACTGAAAACAGACGAAACGCTACAAACGAAAGTTCTCCGGAAATAGAAAGATTTCAAGCGTTTTATCCACAAAAACATTAATATTTACAGATGAGATTACTTATTGTTGGAAATGGCGGCCGTGCTTCGGCTTTAGCAACTAAATTGAGCGAGGATAACAGAATTACGAAAATGTTTTTCGCGCCTGGCAACGCCACGACAGAAAAATTAGGAGAAAATATAAACGAATCAGATATCATTGCGCTTAGAGATTTTGCAATTAAAAACAAAGTCGATTTGACAATCGTTGGCCCGGAAGCGCCTCTTGTTGAAGGGATTGTGGACGAGTTCAAAAAAGTGGATTTGAAAGTTTTTGGTCCTTCAAAAAAAGCAGCTTCTTTGGAAGGCAGCAAAGCGTTCTCTAAAAAGTTTATGAAAACTTACGGAATCAAAACGGCACAGTCTGTGACATTTGATTCTTATGTTGATGCTAAAGAATATCTTCAAAAACAAGAATATCCTTTGGTAATCAAAGCGAGCGGTTTAGCTGGCGGAAAAGGCGTGGTGATTGCCGAAGATTTGGAAGAAGCAGAAGGCACAATCCACGATTTTATGATTAAGAGAATCTTCGGAGATTCTGGGATTCAGGTAATTATCGAAGAGTTTCTACAGGGTTTCGAAGCTTCAATTATCGGAGTTTCCAATGGCGAAAAAATCTTCCCTTTCGTTTCTGCAAAAGATTATAAAAAAGTAGGAAACGGCGACAAAGGTCCAAACACGGGCGGAATGGGTTCTGCGGCACCAAGTCCGGAATTTACAGACGCACATCATCAGGATTTTGTAGAACATATTATGAATCCAACGGTGGAAGGTCTTAAAAAAGAAGGTCTTAGCTTCAAAGGATTTATTTTCTTCGGATTGATGATTACCAAAAATGGAACTTATCTTCTGGAGTACAATATGAGATTGGGCGATCCGGAAACTCAGGTTCTTTTGCCGTTGCTGGAAAACAATTTGGTAGATGTTATCGAGGATTGTCTTCATGGCAAAGACTTGGATTTGAAATTCAAAAATAAAAAAGCAGTTTGTTTAGTGGTTTGTTCGGGAGGCTATCCTCAGAATCACGAGACTGGCTACGAGATTACAGGCGCAGAAAAAGTGAAAGGTAGCAAATTGCTTTATGCAGGAGCAGATTACAGAGGCGACAGAGTCGTTTCCACGGGCGGTAGAGTTTTGAACTTAGTGGCGCTTGGAGACACTTTCGAAGAAGCTCGCAAAAAAGTTTATGAAGATGCGGTGGCTGTAGATTTCGACTACGGATTTTACCGAGAAGATATTGCGAAATTCTAAAATATACAGAGATGTTGGGCGACCAATGTCTCTTTTTTTTAGAAGCTGTTTCCCGCTTTCCACTCATACTCCTCGCGCAGCCGCAATTTGCCAACGCTTGCTGTGGGGTATCCGTTACAATCGGGGCTAGTTTGCAATTCGGAAACTTAGATATGGAAGTTTATTTAATAGAAAGGCTTCGAGAGCCTCAGCCTGACAGCGCTGAAAATAAAACGTTTACTATTAGATTTGTCACATTTTGTCATCCTGAGGTTTTCGATGGATTGTCGAAGTGTCCAACTCATAATTAATAACTCATAATTAATAATTACAAAAATGCCTTGGAATCCTGATGTATACGACCAGTTCAAGCAAGAACGTTCAGCACCTTATTTTGATTTAATAAAATTGGTGGAAATAGAATCCAATATGTCCGTTGTCGATTTAGGTTGCGGAACAGGAGAGCCCACTGCAGTACTTTTGGATCTCATCCCCAATTCTCAAATCATCGGAATCGATTCTTCTGGTGAAATGCTTCAGAAGGCAGAACAATTCGAAACCAAAAGACTGCAGTTTTTCAAAAGAAGCGTTGAAGAACAAATGGAGCTGGATGAAAAATTTGATTTAATTATTGCCAACGCATCTTTGCAATGGTGTCAGAATCATCAGGAACTTTTCCCAAAATTAATTTCAAAAATTAATCTAGAAGGACAATTAGCCGTCCAAGTTCCATCGAATCATAATTTCATAGTTCATCAGTTATTATCAGTCGTTGCGGAACACGACTTTTATCAGAAGCATTTTAACGGCTGGAAAAGAGAATATTCGGTTCTTAATATAGAAGATTACGCTAAGATTCTGTCAGACAACGGAGGAAGAAAAATCAACGTCTTTGAAAAAGTTTATCCGCACATTATGAAAGATGCGGATGCGGTTTATGACTGGGCATCTGGAACCGCAATGATTCCTTTTGTGGAAAAACTTCCGGAAGAGTTGAAAGAGCAATACAAACAAGATTATAAAAAAGAACTTAGAAAAGTTTTCAGAGGTTCGCCGGTATTTTATCCATTCAAAAGAACCTTTATTTACGCACAATTTTAAAAAAATATTACAACATTATATGCAAAACGGAATTATCATTTTAGACTTCGGTTCACAGTACAACCAATTGATTGGAAGAAGAATCCGTGAAATGGAAGTCTATTCGGAAATAGTACCATTCAACACTCCATTATCAGAAATTCTTGAAAAAAAACCAAGAGGAATCATCCTTTCCGGAGGACCAAGTTCTGTAAATGCAGAAAATGCGCACCTTGTAGAAAAAGAACTTTATGAGCAAGGAATCCCAGTTTTGGGAATCTGCTACGGAATGCAGTTGACTGCACACCTTTTGGGCGGAAAAGTAGCAAAAGGCGAAAAAGGCGAATATGGAAAAGCACACCTGGAAATCGTTAAAGAAAACGAATTGCTGAAAGGCGTTTACCAAAACTCCATTGTTTGGATGAGCCATTTTGATGAGGTTGCAGAATTGCCACAAGGTTTCGAACTCAATGCAAAATCCGGCGTTATCGCCTCGATTTCGAATCCAGAGAAAAAAATCTATTGCGTTCAGTTTCATCCGGAAGTTTCGCATTCAGAAGAAGGTGGAAAGATGTTGGAAAATTTCGTATTCGAAATTTGTAAAGCCGATAAAAATTGGTTATTGACCAATTATATTGAAAAAACCGTTGCGGAAATCAAAGAAAAAGTAGGAACTCAAAAAGTAATTCTTGGACTTTCCGGAGGCGTAGATTCTTCAGTAGCGGCGGTTTTAATCCATAAAGCAATCGGTGACCAACTGAACTGTATTTTTGTTGATACTGGACTTTTGAGAAAAGACGAAGGCAAAAAAGTAATGGAAAATTACGGGAAGCATTTCCATATGAATATCAAATTGGTAGAAGCTTCCGAGAGATTTCTTTCCAAATTGGCAGGCGTTGGTGACCCCGAAGAAAAAAGAAAAATCATCGGCAACGAATTTGTTTACGTTTTCGATGAAGAATCCAAAAAAATAGAAGGTGCAAAATTCCTTGCGCAAGGAACAATCTATCCAGATGTTATAGAATCTCAGTCTGTGAAAGGACCTTCAGCGGTAATCAAATCACATCATAACGTTGGTGGACTTCCGGAAGAAATGGAATTCGAATTGTTGGAACCTTTGAGAGAATTGTTCAAAGATGAGGTGAGAAAAGTAGGAGAGGAATTGGGGATTCCACACGAGTTGGTTTACAGGCATCCTTTCCCAGGGCCAGGTTTAGGAATCCGGGTTTTAGGCGAAGTGGACGCAGAAAAAGTAAGAATCCTGCAAGAAGCAGACGATATTTTCATCGAAGAATTATATAAAAACGATTTGTACGAGAAAGTTTCTCAGGCATTTGTAGTTCTTCTTCCGGTGAAATCTGTTGGTGTAATGGGCGACGAAAGAACTTATGAATACACAGCAGTGGTTCGTTCTGCCAATACGATTGACTTTATGACTGCAACTTGGAGCAGATTGCCTTACGAGTTTTTGGACACCGTTTCCAGCAGAATCATTAATGAAGTTCGTGGAATTAATAGAGTCGCATACGACATTAGTTCAAAACCACCTGCGACGATTGAGTGGGAATAAGAATCATTAATAAATTATAAAAGATAAATCCAGCAATTGTTTGTTGGATTTTCTTTTGTAAATCAATTTCCCAAAAACAGATCCTCATATTTCTCTCCAAATCTTTTTCTCAATCTTTGCTTGGATTTTTTCACAGCTTCAATAGTAATTCCCAGTAATGATGAGATTTCCTGATTGGATAATCCCAGTTTCATTAATGTAATAATTCGAAGATTCGATTCTGTAAGATCCGGAAAGTCCCTTATCAAAGTCTGAAAATAATCTGGATATTCATATTGAAAAGCATTTTTGAAATTCATCCAGTTTTCGTCCGTCATCAGGTGAGAATCCAACAATTTTTGCAGCTGTTGCTTTTCCTTTTCAATAGAAGAAGAGGAGGAATTTCTGATCTTGGAAAGTTCCTTGTTCAGCAATTCGATTTGCTCATTTTTTTCTGAAAGGTAAGTGCTGTAGGAAGATAAAGTTTTGTTGGTTTCGGAGAGTTTTTGTTCAGATTTTATTTTTTCTAATTCTAATTTCAGAACCGTTTTGTCGTATTGATCTTTTTTTGATTTGAGTTGCTTGCGATTGAAAATAATCAATAAAATAATGATGAAAAACAACAGTGCAGACACAACAACAATTGCTTTGTTCTTTAATTGTTCCTTCTCAAATTGGGCATTCGCAAGACTTAGTTTGCTGGCATATCTTTCTTTTTGCGCAAGAATATTGCTGCGTTCAAGATTCTTTTCGCTGTCAGAATTGATCAGTTCCGCATCCAGAATATTTAGTTTTCTTAATGAAACCAATTCCTGATGCGTGTCGTTTTCTTTTTGGGCAATCTTCAAATTAAGCTGTTCAATATCAAAGACATCTTTTTTGAGATGAACTTTGGATTCTGCAAATTTTCCCGCTTCCGTCAATACTTTTTTGGCTTCAGCAATTTGATTTTTAGCGATGAGAATTTTGCTTAATAATATTCGGGCGTAATTGGTATTGTAATCACTGTGAAGTTTTTTAGAAATTACAAGATCCTGATTCAACAATTGAATAGCTTTATCAAGATTTCCGTTTTTAAATTGCAATAGACCCAAATTTCCCAAAACTTTTGCATATCGGATTTGGTCGTTGATTTTTTTTGAAAGTGTTCCTGCCTTTGAGAGATAATTTTTAGCGCTGTCAAATTGATCTAATTCCAGATAATAAAATCCAATATTATCCTGAATGGAAGCTAATTCTTTTGAATCAGGCTCTGCAAATTGTTCTGCTTTTTTTAGATAATCGATTGCCTCACTGGTGTCACCAATCGTTCCCATAAAAAAACCAATCTTTTTAAAACAATCACTGGGCAGAACAATGTCATTTGCATCGGTTTGTCTGATTTTGTTATCCGCATCCAAATAGACCTGAAGTGCTTCCGAAGTTTTTTTGTAATCGTAAAGATAAAAGGCATAATTACATAAAGCCCAAATTTCCAACCCATGATTATCCTTAGCCTTTGCTAATTCCAGAGCCTTGGAAAAATACTGATTACTTTTAGAATTCAAGCCTTCACTTGCCGAGGCAAAACCGCTTGCGAGAAGATTGTAATAAATGATTTTTAGATCTCTATCCGATTTTAAAAGTGGAGCGAGAAATGTTTTAAGTGCAATTGTATCCTTCCCAAAATTTTTGTTTTGAAGGATAACAGATTCCATTTTTTTCTTTGAATCTTGATTTCTATTGATGACAATCTGCTGCGAAAAAATATTTTCGGAGAAGAAAAATAGAATTATAAAAATGTAAATCTGCTTCAAATAATGATTTATGTCTATGCAAATTACAAAAAACCTAGATTTTATAGGCTAAATCCAATATTGCTTTTTATTAAATTCAAAAAACTAAAAATGTAACAGTTTGATAGATAGTTTGTTTAAATTGTAAAATCATTTGTCCACCCGATGTCCATCCCATTTTTTTGCTTTATTTTCTTTAAATTCTAATTTTGATTAGCATAATAACCATAAGGGCTTTCATTTCATCTCAAAAAAAGAAAATGAATTTCTAAAAGCCAAAAGACCTATTCATTTCTCGAATAGGTCTTTATTTTAAATATCGATCAAAATTAATAATTATCGTTTCCTCACATTCTCCAAAATATCAGGAAAATAAGTGTCCGAAAGATGTTCGAACTCGTCACCTCGCATAAACATAGAAGCGTTCACCTGGTCGTAAGACTCTCTTCCTGCGGCAGCAATCAACTCGTTGCAAGTATGCAAAGTATTTTTATGAAACTGATAAACCCGTTCTGTTTTATCATTGGTGTCGAGTCCTTTAATTAACATTTTGTCTTGCGTTGCAACGCCGGTTGGGCAAGTATTCGTATTGCATCTCAACGCCTGAATACAGCCGAGAGAAAACATAAAACCTCGGGCATTATTACAAAGGTCGGCACCCATTGCAACAGCTCTTAGAATATCCAAGGAAGTCAAAACTTTTCCGCTGGCAATGATTCTTAATTTATCTCTTAATTCATAATTAATCAAAGTCTTATTCACAAAAATCAATGCAGGTTCCAATGGCATCCCAACACCGTCTGAGAACTCTGGTGGCGCAGCGCCCGTTCCACCTTCTGCACCATCTATGGTGATGAAATCTGGATAGATATTCAGGATATTCATCTGTTCACAGATGTCTTCAAACTCTTTGGTGTCGCCGATACAAAGCTTGAACCCAACTGGTTTTCCGCCAGAAAGCTCACGCAATTGCTGCACAAATCTCAACAAACCTTCCGCGTCAGAAAAAGCACTATGTGATGGTGGCGAAAGAATCGTAACGCCAGGTGGGACGTGTCGGATTTTGGCAATCTCCGGCGTATTTTTTACAGCCGGTAAAACACCGCCGTGACCTGGTTTTGCACCTTGAGACAATTTGATTTCAATCATTTTCACATTATCCAGATTCGAGTATTTTGTAAACAATTTGGCATCGAATTTCCCGTCTTCATTTCTGCAACCAAAATATCCGGTTCCAATCTGCCAACAAAGGTCGCCGCCTTCCAAATGATGCGGAGAGATACCACCTTCGCCCGTGTTGTGATAGAAATTTCCTTTTTTCGCACCTCGGTTCAAAGCCATTTGCGCTCGGTCACTCAACGCACCAAAACTCATTGCAGAAATATTAAAAAGTGATGCGTTATAAGGCTGTTTACAATCTTTGCCTCCAATGGTTACTCTCGGCAGCTCTTCTTTTGGATGTTTGGCGTAGATAGAATGTTTGATACCTTCATATTTTCTATGGTTGATTTCTAACTGAGTCCCGAAAGGCACAGTATCACTCAGGTTTTTTGACCTTCTGTAAACTGCTGACCTTTGATGTCTTGGAAATGGTTTCCCATCGGTCTCTCTCTCAATAAAATATTGCTGAATCTCTGGCGAAATCTCTTCAAAAATATATCGGAAATAACCAAGAACAGGGAAGTTCCTGAGAATCGCGTGTTTGGTCTGATACGTATTGTAGATGCCTAAAATATAAAGGAAAGTCAGGAAAATCGGAATCCAGTAATGCGCTTTGATGAGCAGAGCCGTGGTCCAAGTCAAGATTAATATAACGATTCCCCAAAGAATGAATTTATTTCTCATAATAGATTTTTGAGTTTATAATTGTTTAAATATAAAACCATTTCAAAGATAGATTTGAAATGGCTTTAAAACTAATATCTTAATTTAAAAATAGTTATTTTTCTATAACTATTGATGTATAATAGGAATATAATTCCCAACCTAAGTTTTTATAAAGCAGTTTACCTTCACTTGTCGCAACTAAAAAATTGGTATAAATCTTTTTTGATAATGCAATACTTTCTAATTCTTTCATCAAAAAAGTTGCAAGACCTTTACGTTTATGCTTATTCTCCGTAAAGATGCGGTCGTAAAGAGCAATGTCTTCTACAATAATCACTCTTCCTTCAGCGCAAAGTTCATTGTTCTGAGTCAGAATTCTAATGACAGCTGTTGAATTATAATTTTCAATTTCAAATTTATAAGCTGGATTTAACTCAGTCTTTAGAATTTTCATTGGAGTTGTACAATGCATCATAAAACCTTGTGGCTGAACTTTCCATCTGTCTGGAACTTTATTCTGAATTTTTTCCGGAAGACCACAAAACTTTAAATAAATCCAAGGCTCAGTAATCTCTTTTGAAAGTTGAATAATATCTTCATTGATTTCCGGAAAAACATAACGGAATTTTTGTTTTTCAAAACCAACATCTACCTTGAATCCTGACTTATATTTCACTGGTAATGGAAGTTCTCTTGATAAGCACCAAGCGGTCAGCCATTTTTCAATGATGTCTTTCGATACAGAATTTTTCATTAAAAAATCAATCCTGAAAAAAATTACTTATTACTGTATACAACGTAATAGTTTTTATCGAACTCAACCGGTTTGTCAGATTTCAAAGTCGTGGTCTGATTCTGTTCTGTTGGTTTCAATTCTTGTCCATCAGCCAATCGGATTGGAAGTTTCAGATTCGGAACCACATTCGTCCATTTGAAAGTCAACTGATTTCCATTTTGCTTATATTCCAAAGTCGGGATTTTTACCGTTCTCAGATATTGGTCAAAAATCGATTGCAAATCAATTCCGGATTTTTGGATAAAATAATCTTCAACCTGTTTTGTAGTTACCGTTTGATGATAGAAATCTTTGTTCAGACCTCTCAGTATTTTACGAAATTTCTCATCATTATTAATAACCTGACGAATCGTATGAATCATATTGGCGCCTTTTGGATACATATCGCCGCTGCCTTCATTTCGGATACCGTATGTTCCGATAATCGGCTTGTCGTTCTGAATATTTCCTCTTAATCCTTGCAGATATTTGTTCCCATCAGCTTTTCCAAAAACATAATCCACAAATAAGGTTTCAGAATAAGTTGTAAAACTCTCATGAATCCACATATCGGCCTGATCTTTTGCCGTGATGTTGTTCGCAAACCACTCGTGTCCGGTTTCGTGGATGATGATGTAATCCCATTTCAGGCCAATTCCTGTTCCGGAAAGGTCTCTTCCGAGGTAACCATTTTGATATTTGTTTCCGTAAGCCACGTTGCTTTGATGTTCCATTCCAAGATGTGGCGATTCTACCAATTTGTAAGAGTCTTCGTAAAAAGGATAAGGTCCAAACCAATGCTCGAAAGCTTTCATCATGGGTTTCACTTGCTCAAATTGTTTCTTAGCTTTGTCAAGATTGTAATCCAAAACCCAATAATCCAAGTCCAATTTTCCTTTTTCGCCGTCAAAAGTATCTTTGAAATTCACATATTTTCCAATCGAAGGAATGATAGAATAATCATTAATAGGACTTTTCACTTCCCAAAGCCAGGATTTTTTATCGCCCAGATTTTCTTCTTTGATTAATCTTCCGTTGCCAACGCCAACCAAATCTTTTGGCGTAATGATTTTGAAAGTCATACCGTTATCAGGCTCGTCACTCCAGATATCTTTCACGGGAAGCCAAATACTTGCTCCAATTCCTTCGTCAGCAGCTGTGATCCACGGATTGCCGTTTTTATCTTTAGTGAAAATCCATCCACCGTCCCAAGGTGCGTGTTTTGCAATCACAGGATTTCCAGAATACTCAATATCAATCGTATATTTTTCTCCTTTTTTGAATTTCTTTTTTGCAGAAATAAAAATGAAATCACCTTCTACTTTTTTATCAACGATAGGGAAACTGGCTGTTATTTTATCAGCTTTCATAGGACTTTGAAGGTCGATTTGAAAAACAGGATTCAAAACATCTTTCTCAATCGTCAAACTGATTTTATTACTTCCTTTGATGCTTTTCGCTTCAAAATTCGGCTCCAGGACAATATCATATTTCTTGACATCCCAAAAGTTCCTGAATTTTGTATTAGAACCTTTCAGCGTGTCTGTTTTTGTAGGCTTTGCATCCTCAAAAAACTGAGCTTGTGAAACTCCGGAGATTAATATGGAGAGAAGTAATAATTTTTTCATTTTTAATTTTTTTTAGAATTAGTTTCGCTGATGAAATGAAACGTTACAAAATTAAATAAAAGTATTTTACAAAATTATTATTATGAGCTTAATCCCGCTATCCACTATATCTTTTTCTTTTTTTTGCCAAAAAAAGAAAAAGGATGCCGCTACTATCGGGGCTATAGGATTTGTCAGTCAATCAACTCTTGTATTTCAATATGAAATAAAGAACCCTTTCAGAGTTTCAAACTCTGAAAGGGTTTCATAAATTGTATTGCGAATGTTTATTAATTCACATTCTCAACATAAAAATGCTTCGTCTCTTCGATAATTTCGTCAATTTGTTCAAGTGTTAAAGCCTGAAGAAACTTAGTCTTGAATTCTTTAAAATGTGGAATTCCTCGGAAATAATTGCTGTAATGCTGTCTCATCTCCACAATTCCGGGACGTTCGCCTTTCCATTCCACAGACCAAAGTGCGTGATTTTTCACAGCGTCTAATCTTTCAGAAATGGTTGGTTCTGGTAAAATTTCTCCAGTTTCAAAAAAATGTTTGATTTCGTTGAAAATCCAAGGATAACCAATCGCACCACGACCAATCATTATTCCGTCGCAGTTGTATTTGTTTTTATATTCCAAAGCTTTTTCAGGAGAGTCAATATCGCCATTTCCAAAAATCGGAATTTCGATATTTGGATTATTTTTAATTCTTGAGATATGTTCCCAATCTGCTTCACCTTTGTACATTTGAGCACGTGTTCTGGCGTGGATTGTTAATGCTTTGATACCAACATCCTGTAATCTTTCTGCAACTTCATCGATATTAATAGAATCATTATCCCAACCCAATCTGGTTTTTACAGTAACAGGTAAATGTGTAGAACTCACGACAGCTTTTGTTAATCTGACCATCAAATCGATGTCTTTCAAAACGCCTGCTCCGGCACCTTTACAAACCACTTTTTTCACAGGACACCCGAAATTGATATCCACCAAATCTGGTTCTACAGTCTCCACAATCCTTGCTGACATTGCCATTGCTTCTTCATCGCCGCCAAAAATCTGGATTCCAACCGGTCTTTCATAATCAAAAATATCGAGCTTTTTACGACTTTTAATCGCATCACGAATCAAGCCTTCCGAAGAAATAAATTCCGAATACATCAAGTCTGCGCCGTGCATTTTGCACAGTTTTCTGAAAGGTGGGTCACTTACATCTTCCATCGGCGCCAGCAAAAGTGGAAAATCCGGAAGTTCTATGTTGCCAATTTTTACCATTCTGCAAAGATAATAATTCCTGTTCGGACTAATTTAAAATCAGTCTTAATTCCTTATTTAATAAATTTGTGATATAATAATCAATATGAAAAGAGTATTTGTAGCAGCTGTATTAGCGGTAATGTTTTCCTGTTCCAAGAATGATAATTCTGGTAACCAAAATGTAATTACTTCTGAGCCAGAACCAGCGCCAAAAGTTGTTACTGACCCAATCGCAGAGGGGAAATCTTTAATTGAAGGTTCAGATTGTTTAGGTTGTCACAAATTGGATGAAAAAATGATTGGTCCTTCTTACAAAGAAGTTGCAGAAAAATATGAGAATACACCGGAAAATGTAGAAATGCTGGCAGAGAAAATCCTCAAAGGAAGTTCTGGCGTTTGGGGCGATGTTCCGATGCCGGCTCACGGATTTAGTAAAGAAAATGCGAAATTTATGGCGCAATATATTTTGTCCTCGAAATAGAATTATATATTCTGAATATAAGAATTAAAGGCAGTTTTTTAACTGTCTTTTCCTGTTTATGTCTCTTTCGGAGAATTTGATTATCTTTTCAAAAACAAAATCTAATGAAGTCTATCTTATATTCTGCTTTATTTCTTTCCGCATTGTTATGTGCTCAGGAACATCAATATGATTATACTTTTTTCACGAACAGTTTGATGAAAGATAATTTCTTTTATGGAAATATAAAGTCTTCCGGAAGCTCTTCTGTCAAAAATCAGAACAATAAATTATTGGTTGATAGAAATGAATTCCATTCTCCGGGAAATTCTATCTTGCTGGATTATAAAAATGCAAAAGACGGAAAATGGGAAGCATCTATAGAATATGAAGAAGTAAGAGGAAAGGATTTTTTCAACAAAGCTAATTTTCTAAGTTTTTGGATTAAATCTGAAAAGAATGATTCTAATATTTTACCAACTGTAAAACTTCAAAAAACAGATGGGACTTTTTCAAAACCAATTACACTTAAGTTGACGAAAAAGAATCAATGGGAAAATATTCTAATCGATATTTCAAACCTTGATATTTCTGTTATAAATAACCCAAGATTAATAAAAGCCGTCATTTTCTCTCAACCCGAAAATTCTGAATCAAATAATAAAATTTGGCTTGATGATATTGCCTTCATCGATTCAAAAGAAAAGAAAATCATTTCTGAAACGCCTAAGATTTCATCAGCGAAAGGTTATATGAAACACGTTGACCTGAAATGGAATCCATTAACAAATGACAATGTCCGATACGTAAAAATCTACCGCTCAGAAAATGGTAAAGACTTTAAACCGATCGGAATTCAGGATTCTTATATTGACAGATTTGCAGATTTTACCAATGAAACAGGAAAGGTATATTCTTATAAAATAAGTTTCCTAGACAAGCTTTTCAATGAATCCAAATTATCAGAAATTATTTCTACCGAAACCAAAAATATGTCGGATGAGGAATTGATGACGATGGTTCAAGAAGCTTCTTTCAATTATTATTGGGATGGCGCAGAAACGGAAAGCGGTTTGTCAAAAGAAAATACGAACGGAAGACAGAATATGATTGCAACAGGCGCTTCAGGTTTCGGAATTATGGCTTTGATTGCAGGAACAGAAAGAGCTTTTATCTCAAGAAAAGAATCGGTTGAACGTTTTACAAAAATCGTGAACTTCATCGAAAAAGCCGACAAATATCACGGCGCAGTTGCTCATTTCATCGATGGAAAAACAGGGAAAACCGAACCTTTTTTTGGAACAAAAGATAACGGAGCGGATTTGGTGGAAACTTCTTTTTTAGTTCAAGGCTTGCTCGCTGCTCATCAATATTTCAATAAAGACAATGCCGAAGAAAAAAACATCAGACAAAAGATTGATAAATTCTGGAAAGGAATCGAGTGGAATTGGTTTAAACAAAAACCGGATAGCAAATATCTCTATTGGCACTGGTCGCCTGACCAGGGTTGGGTAATTAACCATAATTTGATTGGCTGGAACGAGACGATGGTCACTTACCTGATGGCAATCGCTTCTCCAACGCATTCTGTGCCAGCAAGTCTGTATTATTCGGGTTGGGCAAGTCAGGATAAAATTGCGCAGGATTACAGAAAAGATTGGGGAAATTCTAATGAAGGCGCAATGTACACCAACGGAAATACTTATTACGGAATCAAGCTGGATGTCGGTGTCAACAAAGGTGGTCCGTTGTTTTTCGCACATTATTCCTTTATGGGCTACGACCCGCACGGTTTGACGGACAGATATACCAACTACTTCAAGAATAATCAGAACATTGCCAAAATTAATTATCTATATTGCGTCGAAAATCCGAAAAAACAAAAAGGTTACGGCAAAGATGGTTGGGGTCTAACGGCTTCCGACGGACCAAATGGCTATAATCCGGATGAACCTGTAGAAAGAGAAGATACAGGAAAACTGACACCAACTGGTGCAATCGCATCTTTTCCGTACACACCAACCGAATCTATGGCAGTTCTGAAAAATTTCTACCTCAATTACGGCGATTTCCTTTGGGGTGAATATGGTTTCCGCGATTCATTTGATTTGAATAACAATTGGTGTTCGCCAATCTTTATGGGGCTGAATCAAGCGCCAATGACCGTGATGATAGAAAACTACAGAACCAGCTTGATTTGGAACTTATTTATGAGCCATCCGGATGTGAAAACCGGAATCCAAAAATTAGAGAAAGAAAAATAATGACCGAAAAATCCAGCCTTCATCCCAGAAATATCCACCGAAATTCCTATGATTTCGAAGAATTGATTGCCTCGGTTCCCGAACTCAAACATTACGTTTTCAAAAATGATTACGATACATTGACTATTAATTTCAGTCTTCCGCAAGCTGTGAAATTGCTCAACAAAGCCTTGCTTTTGAAATATTACAATATCAAAGATTGGGACATTCCGGAAGGCAATCTTTGTCCACCGATCCCTGGACGTGCAGATTACGTGCATTATTTGACAGATTTGTTAGCGGAAGAAAATGGCGAGATTCCAACTGGAAATTCAGTGAAAGGTTTGGATATCGGAACTGGTGCAAATTTAGTTTATCCGCTAATTGCTAATAGTTCGTACGGCTGGAATATTTTGGGAACAGACATTAATAAAGATTCTCTGGAAAATGCTCAGAAGATTTTAGACAGCAATCCGGATTTGGTAGAAAATATTCATTTGAAATTCCAACCAGATTCTGATTTTATCTTTAAAAATATATTGTCGTCCGATGACAAATTCACATTCTCGATGTGCAATCCGCCTTTCCACGAATCTGCAGAAGATGCATTGCAAGGCAATCGCAGAAAAACCAAAAATCTTAGACACAACAAAGCTCAAAAACCAATTCTCAACTTCGGCGGAAATCAATCCGAGCTTTGGTGCGAAGGTGGCGAGGAAGCTTTTATCAAGAAAATGATAAACGAAAGTGTGCAGTTCAAATCCCAGGTTTTGTGGTTCACCACTTTGGTTTCCAAAAAAGACAACCTGCATCAGCTGACGACTTTATTAAAAAACCTCAAAGTCCCAGAGTTCAGAACCATCGATATGGCACAAGGTCAGAAAATCAGCCGGATTTTGGCTTGGACATTTGTACCGAAAAATAATCGGAAGATTTTCTTTTAGATCCTAATAGCTTTTTTAAAGTAGTTTAAAATATTCAAAACCTTTCAAATTTTCAATCTGTGAAAGGTTTTTTTTATGCGAAAAATACTCCTTTTGAGGTATTTTACTTGTCAATAATGAAATCTAACTTTGGATTTATAAAATTATAGTTTATGAAATCTAAAATTTATTTTTCAGGGCTTTTGTTGTTTTCATTTATCTGGAATGTTAAATCACAAAGCCTCACGCTTTCCGGAGGGGAATCCGAAAGTAGTTCAGGAGGAAGTATCTCTTCTTCTATAGGGCTTTCGCCAGCTACCGTTGCCTGGAATGGGTCTTACACAGTTTCGTCTGGTAGCCAGCAACCGTACGAAATTTCTATGCATTTGAGTGTTGTAGATATCAAAAATAAAAATATTGATATCAAAATCTATCCAAATCCTTTTTCTGAAAATGTCTCTGTGAAATTTTCGCAGGATTATAAAAAAGAAAAATACGACTATAGAATTTTTGACTTAAATGGCAGATTGATTATTAAAGGAGAATTAAGAGAAACCGCAAATATTCTCAATCTACAAAATCTATCAATAGGCAATTATATTCTGGAGATCAACCAGTTTGGGATAACTATTAATACTTACAAAATCATCAAAAAATAAAAATTATGAAAACTTTTTTACAAATTTTAATCTTGTTTGTTTCTGTATCAATTTTTGGACAAACATCAAACAAGTTTGGATATCAAGCTGTTGTTAGAGATGCGCTTAATGGGTTATTGCAAAATCACAATTTAAAAGTAAGAGCAAGTATCCTAATTGGGAATAATGCAGTTTATTCGGAAGTTCACTTGCCAAAAACCAATGATAATGGTTTGTTTAATTTACAAGTTGGAGGTGGTGTAGCTGAATCAGGGAATTTTAGCAATATCGATTGGAGTCAAGGAAATCTTTTTTTAAAGATTGAGACAGATATATTGAATGGTTGGGGATATAGTATAGTTAGTAATACGGAACTACTAAATGTTCCATTTGCTAATTATGCGGATAAGGCTAGAGAACTATCAAATCCTGCTGCTACGATTTCTGGTTTATATAAGGGTATTTATAATAGTAGTTTACCAAGTAATATATATTATATGATAATTCAGTATCTTAGTCCCAAAAAAATTAAATGTGATATATTCTACTCTCAAAATATAAGTACAGGAGCTTATTCTCAGGATATTATATCTATGATTGGCGATGTGGAAAATGTAAATAATTATTCCGCTAAAAATATTTGGTTTAATATTGTTCTTAGCAGTAACGCTAATCCAACTTGGATTCCTTCGCAATTACAACCAAATGTTTTTGAAGGAAGTAAAATTACTTTTTTTGGATCAAGTGGATCGTCAGTTATTTTTGATAAGATTGAATAAATATTTTTACTTTCAATTTTTTACATATTTTAATTTCATAAATTTGCAGTTCCAAAAAAATTGAATTAAAATGTCATTATCAGAACAGGAAATTATCCGTCGCGAAAAACTACAGAAATTGACCGATTTGGGAATCGATGCATTCCCAGCCGCTGAATACAAAATCACAGATTCCACAAAATCTATAAAACAGGATTTCGAAGAAGGGAAGAAGGTGGTGATTGCCGGAAGATTGATGTCCAGAAGAATCCAGGGGAAGGCAAGTTTTGCAGAATTGCAGGATTCTGAAGGTAGAATTCAGGTTTATTTTAACCGTGATGAGATTTGTACTGGTGAAGACAAAACTTTATATAATGAGGTTTACAAACATCTTCTAGATATCGGTGATATCATCGGAATCGAAGGTGAATTGTTCAAAACTCAGGTTGGAGAGATGACAGTAATGGTGAAGAATTTCACATTGTTGACAAAATCTCTTCGTCCGCTTCCACTTCCAAAAGTAGATGCTGAAGGTAATGTTTTTGATGGTTTCACAGATGCAGAATTGCGTTACAGACAACGTTATGCAGATTTGGTCGTGAATCCTCACGTGAAAGAAATTTTCGTAAAAAGAACAAAATTGTTCAATGCGATGAGAACGTTCTTCAACGATGCCGGATATTTTGAAGTTGAGACGCCGATTTTGCAATCAATTCCTGGTGGAGCAGCAGCGAGACCATTTATTACTCATCACAATGCTTTGGATATTCCTTTATATCTTAGAATTGCCAACGAATTATATCTGAAAAGATTAATCGTTGGTGGATTTGATGGCGTTTATGAATTCTCGAAAAACTTCAGAAACGAAGGAATGGACAGAACGCACAATCCGGAATTTACAGCAATGGAGATCTATGTAGCTTACAAAGATTACAACTGGATGATGGATTTCACAGAAAAATTGCTGGAATTCTGTGCAACTTCCGTGAACGGCTCTGCGGAATCAACTTTCGGCGAACACAAAATCAACTGGAAAGCGCCTTATCCAAGGGTTTCTATGACAGAAGCGATTTTGAAATATACAGGATTTGACATCACTGGAAAATCTGAGCAGGAGTTATTCGACTTCGCAAAATCTATCGGAATAGAAGTGAACGAAACAATGGGCAAAGGAAAATTGATTGATGAGATTTTTGGAGAAAAGTGCGAAGGGAACTTCATTCAGCCAACTTTCATTACAGATTATCCTGTTGAGATGTCGCCTTTGACCAAAAAACACAGAAGCCAGGAAGGTTTGACAGAGCGTTTCGAATTAATGGTTTGCGGAAAAGAAATCGCGAATGCTTATTCGGAATTGAATGACCCGATTGACCAAAGACAACGTTTTGAACATCAATTGTTATTATCAGAAAAAGGAGACGATGAAGCAACAGGCTTTATCGATGAAGATTTCCTTAGAGCTTTGGAATACGGAATGCCTCCAACTTCTGGTTTAGGCGTAGGAATGGACAGATTGATAATGTTCTTGACCAATAATCCATCAATTCAGGAAGTTCTTTTCTTCCCTCAAATGAGACCAGAAAAGAAAACTCCAACCGTTGAATTAGGAGAAGATGAAAAAGTAATCCTCGAGATTCTTAATTCTCAAGAAGATGCGCTGGAATTGAATGAAGTAAAAACCCGTTCTCAGCTTTCCGGAAAAAAATGGGACAAAGCTTCTAAAACTTTAACTAAAAATAATTTGGTAAAAGTTGAGAAAATTGATGAGGTTTTATTAATGAAGTTGATTTAATGTTTTCTTTAAATTGTTATTGAAAATTATTTATAATAAAATTAAATTTATTAATTATTTAAATAAATTTAATTAATGATGATAAATTTTTAAAATTAAATTTGCTTTTTATTTTTTAATTTCTAAATAATTAAAAACCCTTTTAAATAAATAACTTTATCAAAACATAATATTGTTTTGGTTTGAAACTGAATTTAAAATATTACACCCCTAAATTTTTTAGGGGTGTTTTTGTTTTATATTCGATTTTAACTCAATATCATATTTTTAGAAAGATTAGATTTAATTCTACGTTTTTCCAATCCTTATTGAAATGTATATTTTGATTAATTGTCTGATTGTTAATACTTTGGTTATTTTATATGTTAATTCAGTTTTAACAACTTTTTGCCCAATGTTAAATTAATGTAAATTATCGGCAAATAAAAGATGTTTTATTTGTTTTAAATCTTATTTGTAGTTTTTATAATTGCTGATTCGGTAATTTAAAATCATTTTTGACTCTTTTTTCATTAAGTTTGTTAGTATACAAAATTGATGTAGATGAAAAGAGCAAGGGGAACTTCCCAAAAATCCATTTCCAAAAATCAAGGACTTTATTTACCAGAGACAGAATTTGACTCCTGCGGAGTTGGTTTTGTGGCTAATATAAAAGGACTCAAAAGTTTCAAAATTGTCAGCGATGCAATTACGATGCTCGAAAATATGGAGCATCGTGGTGCTACAGGTTATGAAAGTAATACAGGTGACGGCGCAGGAATTCAAATCCAACTACCACACGAATTGCTTTTCGATGAAGCCTTAAAGTATGGAATTGATATTGCCGAACCTGGACAATATGGTGTTGGGATGCTTTTCTTTCCTCAGAATAATTTCATCAGGCAAGAATGTAAAGAGATTATTGAGCAATCGGCGGAAAAGTTAGGACTCAAAATTTTGGGTTATCGTCCTGTTCCTGTTAGCAATATAGATTTAGGAGATTTGGCAAAAAGCGTAGAACCTGTGATGGAAATGCTTTTTGTAGAGCGCCCTTTTGATATAGAAACTGATAAAGATTTTGAGAGAAAATTGTTCGTTTTCAAAAATTATATTTCACATCAGATTACGAGCGTAACAAGCAATGACCCAATTGGTTTTTACGTCGCTTCTTTTTCCTGTAAAAAGCTGATTTACAAAGGTCAGTTGCGTTCGGTTCAGATTCGTAACTATTTCAAGGATTTGTCAGACCCGAGATTGCGTTCGGCTTTCGGAATGGTGCATTCACGTTTTGCAACCAATACAAATCCGACGTGGAGTTTGGCGCAACCGTTTCGTTTTTTGGCTCACAATGGCGAAATCAATACGATTGGAGGGAATCTGAATTGGTTGAAATCTTCAGAAAAAACATTCGAAAGTTCCAATTTTACTGCTCAGGAAATGGATATGATTTTGCCAATCACAAAACCAGGACAATCCGATTCTTCCTACCTTGATAATATGGTAGAATTGCTTTATCATTCGGGCCGTTCGCTTCCGCATACAATGATGATGCTGATTCCTGAGGCTTGGGATGGTCACAAGCAAATGGAAGATTACAAGAAGGATTTTTACGAATTTCACGCTTGTATGATGGAACCTTGGGATGGTCCTGCTTCTATTTCTTTTACAGATGGCGAAATGATTGGGGCGACTTTGGATAGAAACGGACTTCGGCCTTCACGATATTGCGTTACTTCTGATGACCGCGTTATTATGGCTTCGGAGTCGGGTGCTTTGCCTGTAGATCCACAAAAGGTCATAAAAAGAGGTCGCCTTCAACCTGGAAAAATGTTCTTGGTTGATATGAAGAAAGGCGAAATCATAAGTGATGAAGCGCTGAAAAAAGAGATTTGTACTTCTCGGCCGTATAGAGATTGGTTGGATAAAATGAAGATTAATATCAACGAATTGCCAAGTCCGAAAATCCGTTTTAACAAATTACAGTCTGAAGATATTTTCAAATATCAAAAAGCTTTCGGGTATTCCAGAGAAGATTTGGATGTCGTTATCAAAGAAATGGCGGAGCAGGGAAAAGAACCAATTGGTTCTATGGGTTTTGATGCACCTTTGGCTGTTCTGAGTGAAAAACCGCAACATCTCAGTTCTTATTTCAAACAATTATTTGCTCAGGTGACAAATCCACCTATCGACCCGATTCGGGAAAAGTTGGTGATGTCTTTGACTACAATTCTTGGCGGAAGCGGTAATCTTTTGGAAGAAGATAAAAACTTCGCCCATTCTATAAAATTAGATGACCCGATTCTGAATAATGAACAATTGGAAAAGTTGAGAAGTGTAGATACGGGGAAATTTCAATCGAAAACCATTTATACTTATTTTAAGACGGATGAGAAGGAAGGAACTTTGAGAAAGGCAATTGATAGGATTTGTCGTTATGCGATAGATGCTGTGGATGACGGGTTTGAGGTTATTGTGCTTTCCGACCGTTCTTTGGATTCTGGTCATGCGGCAATTCCTTCTCTTTTGGCGTGTTCTGCGGTTCATCACCATTTGATAAGAAAAGGTGTTCGTCGAAAAATTGGAATTGTGATGGAGGTTGGCGATGTCTGGGAAGTTCATCATTTTGCGGCTTTGCTGGGTTTTGGAGCTACGGCTATCAATCCTTATTTGGCTTTGGCGAGTATCCGCGAAATGTTCCATAAAAATGAATTCGGAAGCGAAATAGAATTAGAAAAATTAAAAAATAATTATAGAAAAGCGGTTGGAGATGGACTTTTGAAGATATTTTCAAAGATGGGAATTTCTACATTGCAGTCTTATCACGGCGCTCAGATTTTTGAGATTATTGGTCTTAATAAAGCGGTTGTTAATACGTGTTTCACCGGAGCGATTTCAAGAATAGATGGAATTGGGTTTGATGAAATTGCAAAAGAAGCTTTGACAAAACATTTCAATGCGTTTGGTCGGAAATTACCTCAACAAATCTTAGAGCCGGGCGGCATTTATCAATGGAAACCGGAGAACGAATATCATCAGTTCAATCCGCAATCTGTCCATCTTTTGCAACAGGCAACTTGGAATGATCGTTATGATATATTCAAGAAATATTCAAGAACGGTCAATCAACTTTCAGAGAAAGCTTCACTTTTACGCGGTTTGATGGATTTTAAAAACGACAGACAATCGATTTCTATTGATGAAGTTGAGCCGGTAGAGAATATTTTAAAACGTTTTGCAACGGGCGCGATGTCTTTTGGTTCGATTTCTTATGAAGCGCATTCTACATTAGCAATTGCGATGAATCGAATTGGTGCAAAAAGCAATACGGGCGAAGGAGGAGAAGATGAGAAGCGTTATGTTTTGGATGAAAATGGAAATAATTTGCGCTCGGCAATTAAACAAGTGGCATCGGGAAGATTCGGTGTTACAGCGAGATATTTGGCGGAAGCAGAAGAGCTTCAAATCAAAATGGCACAAGGTGCAAAACCGGGCGAAGGTGGGCAATTGCCTGGTTTCAAAGTGGATGAATGGATTGGAAAAACCCGACATTCTACGCCGGGTGTTGGTTTGATTTCGCCACCACCACATCACGATATTTATTCGATTGAGGATTTGGCGCAATTGATATTTGATTTGAAAAATGCCAATCGCCACGCCAGGATTTCGGTTAAATTAGTATCAAAAGCAGGTGTAGGAACGATTGCTTCCGGCGTTGCAAAAGCAAAAGCTGATCATATTCTGATCTCAGGTTACGACGGTGGGACCGGAGCTTCGCCTTTAAGTTCTACAAGGCATACAGGTTTACCGTGGGAATTGGGATTGGCGGAAACTCAGCAAACATTAATCAAAAATAAACTGCGTCATCGTGTGGCTTTGCAAGTTGATGGTCAGGTGAAAACAGGTCGTGATATCGTCATAGCAACTTTGCTTGGGGCGGAAGAATGGGGGATTTCGACTTCTGCGTTGATTGTTGAAGGTTGTATTTTGATGCGAAAATGTCACCTTAATACTTGTCCGGTTGGTATTGCTACTCAAAATGAAGAACTGAGGAAAAAATTCAAAGGAAAACCTGAGCATTTGGTTAGTTATTTCACTTTTTTGGCAATGGAAGTTAGGGAAATTATGGCGAGTTTAGGCTTTAAAACGATTGATGAAATGGTTGGGCAATCCCAATGTTTGACTACGAAAAAAGATGTTTCATTCTGGAAACACAAACAAATAGATTTGAGTCCTATTTTCTTTAAGTCCGAAACTGATTTGCCGATTATTAAAAGTGAAGACCAAGATCACGGGATTTCCGATTCTTTGTCTTGGAAAATGTTGGAGGCTTCACAAAATGCTATTAATGAAAATCAAACGGTTGAAGCTGAATTTAATATCAAAAATACTGATAGAACAATCGGAACAATCCTCTCTCACGAAGTTACCAAAAAATATGGCTCGGAAGGAATGTTTGACAATTCTCTGAAATTTAATTTTAAAGGAACGGCGGGACAAAGTTTTGGAGCGTTTTGCAATAAAGGAATCACGATGATTCTTGAAGGCGATGCTAATGATTATTTTGGTAAAGGTCTTTCCGGAGCTAATTTGGTGGTTTTTCCGAATAAAGAATCAGTTATCAAGGCGCATCAAAATAGCATCATCGGAAATGTGGCTTTGTATGGTGCGACTTCTGGGAGGATTTTTGTGTGCGGAATGGCGGGTGAACGTTTTGCGGTTCGTAATTCTGGTGCAATGGCGGTTGTAGAAGGCGTTGGTGATCACGGTTGCGAATATATGACAGGAGGAACAGTTTTGATTCTTGGCGGAGTCGGAAGAAACTTTGGAGCTGGAATGAGTGGTGGAATAGCTTACGTGTGGGACTTGGAAAGGTCTTTGGAAACTAATTTTAATCCTGATATGGCAGATTTGGAAGAGATTACAGAAAAAGATAAATCAATCATCAAAGATTTGATTAATGAACATTTGGAAATGACGAAGAGCGAATTAGCGTCGTATCTTCTAAGTGATTTTGAAAATAATTTGAAACATATCATCAAAGTTTATCCGAGAGATTATAAAATGGCGATGGAAAATAAGATAAATGAGTTGAAGTAATGGGAAAAACAGATGGATTTTTATTGTACAATAGAGAGTTGCCAAAGAAATTTCCTGTAGAGGAAAGGATTCGTAACTATAAAGAATTTTATGTGCCAATTGCGGAAGATTACCTTCATAAGCAGTCGTCGCGGTGTATGGATTGTGGTGTTCCGTTTTGCCAAAGTGGTTGTCCGCTTGGGAATATGATTCCGGAATTCAATGAAGCGGTTTATAAAGAACAGTGGGAAAAGGCCTATGAATTATTGATTTCAACCAACAATTTCCCCGAGTTTACAGGTCGGATTTGTCCTGCGCCGTGCGAAAGTGCTTGTGTTTTGGGAATTAATAATTTGCCTGTCGCAATCGAAGAAGTGGAAAAAAATATTATCGAAATTGCTTTCGAAAAAGGATTTGCAAAACCAATTATTCCTCAAACCCGAACTGGAAAAAAAGTTTCAGTCGTCGGTTCTGGGCCTGCTGGTTTGGCTTCGGCCTATCAGCTGAATCAAATGGGACATTCGGTTGTAGTTTTTGAACGTGATCCAGAAATTGGTGGTTTGTTGCGTTTCGGAATTCCGGATTTCAAATTGGATAAAAAAATCATCGAACGCCGTGTGGAATGGATGAAACAGGAAGGAATTGAATTCAAAACTAATGTCAATGTCGGAGTTAATTATTCTGTGGAAGATTTGGATAGGAATTTTGATGCGGTTGTTTTGGCTTTGGGAAGTACAGTTCCGCGAGATTTGATGATTCCAAATAGGGATGCAAAAGGTGTTCATTTTGCAATGGATTTTCTTTCTCAGAGTAATAAAAAAGTGAGTGGAATTCCGTTCAGTGAAAAAGATATTAATGCTAAAGGGAAAAAAGTGGTTGTGATTGGTGGAGGTGATACGGGTGCAGATTGTATCGGAACTTCTAACCGACAAGGCGCAGAAATTATTTATCAAATTTATTACAAGCCAATTCAACCGACAGAACGCGACGGAACAATGCCTTGGCCGACAATGCCGATGACTTTGCATATTACATCTTCTCATGAGGAAGGTTGTGAACGAAAATGGTCTGTTAATTCCAAAGAATTTGTAAAAGATGAAAACGGAAATCTTATTGGCCTTCGTCTTGTGGAAGCTGAATGGACAAAAGATGCAGATGGGCAATGGAATCTCTATACAGAAAAACCGAATTCAGAATTTGTTATCGATTGTGATTTGGCTTTCATTGCGTTAGGGTACACGCACGTGGAGCATAAAGGTTTGGTGGAAGATTTGGACATCACCCTCGATCCAAAAGGAAATCTTATCGGAAATGATAAAGAATTCAAAACGAACAAAGCAAAATATTTTTCTTGCGGTGATGCCAGAAAAGGGCAGAGTCTTGTCGTTTGGGCTATAGCGGAAGGGCGGAAGTGTGCAAATAAAGTGGATGAGTTTTTGAGTGTTGATAAATAGAATGTTATTCTAAATTTTTTAAATAAAAAAAGCGAGTTCATGTTTGAACTCGCTTATGTTTTACAGAAAGTTTAATTACTTAGCTGTTGCAGCGTTGGTAATATCCTGAGCCAATTTTGTGTAATAATCTGTCCAAAGTTTTTGGTCTTCGGCAGTCATTTTGGCCATTGCTGTTTGTGATTTAGTAGCCCATTCCTGTGCTTTTGCAGAGAGTTCTTGGATTTTCTTTGCATCTTGAGCTTTGCTTGCTGCTATCATATCTTTAACATAAGTGTTGTATTCCTCTGCGAATTTTGTGATTTCAGGGTCACTGAATTTTGGAACATCAGATGATTCAACTACATCAGTTACTTTTTCAGCGGCTTTTTCTGTTGCAGCGGCTTCCGGCGTTTTAGCTTCTTCTTTTTTACAAGAGCTTAGTGTTAGTGCTACAAAAGCACCCAAAATAAAAATTGATTTTTTCATGAAAATTGATTTTTGTTTAGTTTTATAAAAGTAATTATTTTATTTAACTGGCCTACTGTTTAATGGGTAAATTAATGTAAATCAGATTCTTTGCTGTGATTTTTGATTATGAATTAGTTCAATCTGAAACAGAATTATTGTTTAAATTGTAATGGTATTAATCTATGATTGAATATGAAAAATTAGTAATGCTGTATTTGTTATTCAAAAATAATTTCAGTTTTTATCAAATTTTTTAATTTCCAGTTTTACATCCCTGTTAAAAACTTATCTTTTTTGACTCATTTCAACCCTTTCATATCTCGATTATTTTAACGATATTTGTAAGCTTTAATAAAATAATTAACAGAAAAATAACAAGGAAAATTCTCAAGCTAACTATTTGAAAATTTGAGTTTTATATCTTGAATCTTTTACAATATGAGTCAAAAACAATATACAGCAAGTAGTATTCAGGCATTGGAAGGAATGGAGCACGTTCGTATGCGTCCTTCAATGTACATTGGTGATGTAGGAGTCAGAGGTCTCCACCATTTGGTTTATGAAGTAGTGGATAACTCTATCGATGAGGCTTTGGCAGGATATTGTGATACGATTACTGTCGCGATAAAAGAAGGGAACGCCGTAGAAGTTATGGATAACGGACGTGGTATTCCTGTAGATTTTCACGAGAAGGAGCAGAAATCTGCGTTAGAGGTTGTAATGACCAAAATCGGAGCTGGAGGTAAATTTGACAAGGATTCTTACAAAGTTTCCGGGGGTCTTCACGGAGTTGGTGTTTCGTGTGTTAATGCACTTTCCAACGAGATGATCACTACCGTTTACAGAGACGGAAACGTTTATCAGCAGGTTTATTCGAGAGGAAAAGCGCAAACAGGCGTTGAAGAAATCGGAAATAGCGACAAAAGAGGAACAAAACAGTTTTTCCAACCGGATGATTCTATTTTTACTGAATTAGTTTATAACTACGATACATTAGCAAACCGTCTTAGAGAGTTGGCATACCTTAATAAAGGGATCACGATTACTTTAACGGACGAAAGAGAAAAATTGGAAGATGGGACTTTCAGAACAGAAGTTTTCCATTCGGAAGGCGGGTTGAAAGAATTCGTTGAGTATATCGACGGAAACCGTGAGTCTATTATGGAGAATGTGATCTTTATGGAAGGCGAGCGTGACGATATTCCGGTTGAGGTGGCGATGCGTTATAACACGTCTTTCAACGAGAATCTCCACTCTTATGTTAATAATATCAATACACACGAAGGAGGAACGCATTTAGCAGGTTTCAGAAGAGCTTTGACAAGAACTCTTAAGAAATATGCCGATGAATTAGGACTTCCTGCAAAGGAAAAGGTTGAAGTTACAGGAGACGATTTCCGTGAAGGTTTGACGGCTGTGATTTCTGTAAAAGTAATGGAACCTCAGTTCGAAGGTCAGACCAAAACAAAATTGGGTAACTCAGAAGTTTCCGGAGCGGTTGATAAAATCGTTGGAGAAATGTTGACTAATTTCTTGGAAGAAAATCCTGCAGAAGCTAAGATCATCGTTCAGAAAGTTGTTTTGGCTGCTAAAGCTAGACAAGCAGCGAAGAAAGCAAGAGAGATGGTTCAGAGAAAATCTCCAATGGGAGGCTCTGGTTTGCCAGGAAAACTGTCCGATTGTTCCTCAAAAGACCCAGCTGAATCAGAATTATTCCTTGTGGAGGGAGATTCCGCAGGTGGGACGGCTAAACAAGGTCGTGACCGTCATTTCCAAGCGATTTTGCCTTTAAGAGGTAAGATTTTGAATGTTGAGAAATCTATGGTTCATAAAGTTTATGATAACGAGGAGATCAAGAATATCTACACGGCACTTGGTGTCTCTGTAGGAACAGAAGAAGATTCTAAAGCTTTGAATTTGGCAAAACTAAGGTATCACAAAATCGTTATTATGACCGATGCGGATATCGATGGTTCTCACATTTCGACTTTGATTCTGACGTTCTTCTTCAGATATATGAAAGAATTGATTGAGAACGGATACATTTATATCGCTTCTCCGCCATTATACTTATTGAAAAAAGGAAACAAAAAAGTCTATGCTTGGAACGAGAAAGAGCGTGAGCAGACCACTTTGGAAATGTCTCCGGACGGAAAAGGAGTAGAAGTACAGCGTTACAAAGGTCTTGGAGAGATGAACCCTGAACAGCTTTGGGAAACGACTCTAAACCCTGAAAACAGAATTTTAAAACAAGTAACGATTGATAATGCAGTAGAAGCAGATTCTACTTTCTCTATGTTGATGGGCGACGAAGTTCCACCGAGAAGAGAATTTATCGAGAAAAATGCGGTTTACGCAAGAATCGATGTTTAAATCATTTTTATAAAAATCAAACCTTCCAATTTTGGAAGGTTTTTTGTTAAGTACCCAATTGTGTTTTAAAACTTTAAAAGATTTATAATTATTTTGCGAGCTCTGATCAATTTTAGGTCTTTGTATATCTTAAAATATTTCTAATGATTTAAAAAAAATCTTTGCGAACTTTGTATTAAAATTTAAACTAAATACAACCACCAATAAAAATAAACCTATGAAAAACCTAATCACAATTCTATCTTTCGCAATTCTGCTTTTCTCTTGCAATAAGAAGGAAATTAAGGAAACTTCAACTTCAAAATCCGACAGTGCGCAAATCAAAAAAGAATTCGTTATAGATTCTATCCAAGTTCAGGATTCTTTACAAGTCGCAAAAACATTGACTTTGTCTTTCGAAAAACAAGTTCTAATATTTCCGAGTATTACCAACAAAACGATTTTGGACAGTATTTATAAACCAGCGAATATTACTTCTGCAGATTACTCCAAGAAAACTTTGACGCAAGTTCTTGAAAAGTTCAAAACAGAATCTTTGAAAAAAGATGAATCGCAGGATTATACGCCCGAATATAAACAGACTTGGGAAGAAGCTTCTGCTATGAAGGTTATTTCTCATCAGAATGATATTTTGACATTGCAATATTCCGGAAGTGGTTATTCTGGTGGCGCACACGGTTATTATTTTGAAGCTTACAAAGCTTTCGATTTAAAAAATAATAAAGTGATTTCTCAAGCTGATATTTTCAAAAATCCAACAGATGCAAATTGGGACAAAATTCTGAAAAATCATTTCGATGAACCTGAGCAAAAAGAAATGCTTTTGGTAGATAAAATAGAACTGAATAATAATTTCTTTTTCGACCAGAATAAAATCACATTTGCATACAATCAATACGAGATTACGGCTTATGCAGCGGGTGTGGTTTACATCACTTTAAATTTCAAAGACATCAAAGACCAATTGAAACCAGAGTTCGTCAAACAATATAACATCAAGTAAAATGAGTCATCAAAATTTGAAGAATCACAGGAAGTATTATCCTTTACATCATTTTATTTTCTATCCTGTTTCATTAGTCCTGTTAATAGTTTCTTTATTTCAAGTTTTCAAAAATATCAATCATAACAGTTCATTTGTAATGATTTGGAGCGTAATTTCAGCAGTTGTAGTTTTGATGATTGTTTTGTCATTTATGCTTCGCCAGCATTATGCTTTGGGACTTCAGGATAGAATTATTATTAATGAATTTAAATTCCGATATTTTGCTCTTACTGGAAATAGATTGGAAAATTCAACTTATCAATTTTCCGATGCTCAGATTTTTGCCTTGAGATTTGCAGAAGATGAAGATTTGATGGAATTGATGCATCAAACGGCACAGAACGATTGGTCATCATCAACAATTAAACAGAATATCAAAAACTGGAAAGCGGACGATAAAAGAATTTAGAAATTTTAAAATCCTTGGAGAGCCTCAGGATGACAGCTCGAATAATGAACGTTTAATTACGAACGTTGTTAGGTTGAAGTTCTCGAAGTCATTTTATCTCAGTCAGGCTGAGGCTCTCGAAGCCCAACAAATAAAAAATAATTCATAAAAAAATACTCTGAAATCCTCAGAGTATTTTTATTTTTGGAAAATGAAGTTTGCTTTCATCATCAATCCTTATTCTGCAAAGAAAAACTACCAGCCTTTTTTGGATAGCCTTTCCAAGAAAGTTGAAAATCCACTCTATATCGTTTCTAAATCCTTGGAGGATACAGATGATTTCATCAGAAAATATTGGAATGAAGTGGATGTTTTTGTGGCTGTTGGTGGTGACGGAACTATTTCTGTTGTGGCGCAAAAGCTCATCAATACAGATAAAATTCTAGCTGTTTTTCCGGCAGGTTCAGGAAATGGATTTTCCAATGAGACCAATTTTAACAAGAATATTTCGGTTCTTTTAGAAAAATTAGACCAGAAAAAATTCAGAAGTATTGACACGTTTATGGTGAATGATAATTTTTCCATCAATGTTTCAGGAACTGGATTTGACGGGAAAGTAGTAAAGGAATTTGAAAAAACAAGCCGTGGTTTTAAGAATTATATCAAAGTTTCTATCAAAACTTTTTTTAATTACAAGCCAATCAAAATCAAATTCTTAGAAGAAGATTACAAACAATACAACGGCAAATATCTGATGCTGAATATTGCCAACACTCGTCAGTTTGGAAACAACGCATACATTGCGCCGATGGCGAGCAAAAGTGATGGTTTGGTAGATTTGGTTTTGGTTAAGAAATTCCCTTTGACTTATTCGCCGTTTTTTGCTTTCAGAATGTTCACCAAACGTTTAAAAGATGATGATTATGTCACTTATCTTCCGGTTTCAGAAATCGAATTCAAGGTGAATACGAAAACATGGCATATTGATGGTGAATTCAAGAAAATCAAGTCGCCGATTAAAATTAAAGTGTTGCCGAAGAGTTTGAGGATTTTGGTTTAATATTTATAATTCCTTCTCAGCTTTTTTCAAAATTTTTATAAAATCTTTCAATTCATCCTTGCTGAATTCACTCACGCTGTGGCTATAATATTCTGTGGGGAAGATAAAATAGTTGACCCAGTTTTTCTGATTTTCTTTATAAACCGCGCCAATTTCAATATTATTTGTTAAAGTGAATTTGTATTTCTTACTGGATTCTCCGATTTTTTCATTCTCTTTTTGTTCAAGAGTTTCTAAAGATTGAATCAAAGTTGAAAGTTCATTTTTCTCAACCGTTAAAGTCTTTTTTGAAATACGGTCAAAAGTTTCATACTCCATCATAATTCCTATCGAAGTTTCGGTTGTGCTATCAGCAACATCTTTCATTATAATTTTTTGAATATTCAAATCTTTGAATTTCGATAGATTAACGATTTCCTTTTCTAGAAGAATGCTTTTTTTGGAATTTAATTTTAATCCTGATGTTGTAATAGATGAAGTTTTAAATGTTGGTGGAGTGATTTGTGCGTTTGTGAAAATGCAAAATAATGTAGAGAAGAGGTATAAACTTTTTTTCATTTTTTGTTTAATTGATAATTTTAAAACTTATTTCGTGATAGACTTATTGTACTTCAGTTTTAAATTTAAAAATACCAATTTAAAATACACCTAACTCTGATTGAAGTTAAATATACAAACGTATCGTAATTTTCAATCGCTGAATGACTATCCGAAAATTATTTCCCGCTGTATTATTTATTACATAAAACCATTTTAATTTACCTATTTTTGTATCAATCATCAATTATAAAAGGTGCAGAATAAACTAAAGATTATCAACGACCCTGTTCACGGTTTTATCAAAATTCCTCACGAGATTTTGTTCGATATCATAGAACATCCTTATTTCCAAAGACTCAGAAGGATTTCCCAAACCGGACTTTTATCACTCATATTTCCAGGCGCAAAACATACGAGATTTCACCATGCTCTTGGTGCAATGAATCTAATGTTCAAAGCATTGGAAACCTTGAAATTGAAAGGTGTGAAAGTGTCAAAAGAAGAAGAAAAAGCAGCGATGCTGGCGATTTTGCTTCACGATATTGGGCACGGTCCGTTCTCGCACGCTTTGGAAAATATGTTGATGGACGATTGGCATCACGAGAAAATTTCGATTTTGCTAATGAACCGATTGAATAAAGAGTTCAAAGGAAAGTTGGATTTGGCGATAGAAATGTTCCAAGGGAAATACCATCGTTCGTTTTTCAATCAGTTGATTTCTTCTCAGCTGGATGTTGATAGAATGGATTATTTGAAACGAGACAGTTTTTACACAGGCGTTTCAGAAGGCAGCGTAAATGTCGAACGAATCATTTCTATGATGAATGTGAGTGATGAAAAATTGGTCATAGATGCAAAAGGAATTTACTCTATAGAAAATTATCTGACGGCCAGAATGTTTATGTATTGGCAGGTTTATTATCATAAGACGGCGGCTTTGGCTGAGCATATTTTGGTTCAGATTCTTAATAGAGCCAAATATTTGGTTTCTCAAAATGTAGATTTGGAAGCGCCTTCTAATTTGAAATACTTCTTAGTTAAAAATAAATTTGACGAAGCCACGGAAGAAGATATCAGAAGATTTACAATGTTGGACGATATGGATGTTTTCCAGGCCATCAAAGTTTGGACGGAAAATGAGGATTTTGTTTTGTCGAAACTTTGCAGAACGGTTATTTACAGAGAGTTTCCTAAAAGTATTATTTCATCAAAACCATTTTCTGAAGATTTTTTGAAACAAAAAGTCGAAAAAGTCAACCAATACTTTAAGATTGAAAATGGAGAAGAATTAGTGGGACAGATTTCTCGTTCGCTTTTGCCGTATGATACAGAAAAACAGCCGATTTATCTGATGGATAAAACTGGAAGTAAATTCAAACTGGAAGAATCTGAGAATCAGATTTTATTCGGATGTATGGAGAATGCTACCAAAAAATATATCATTTATTTTCCACGAGAGATTTTATAATTAAAGTAAAACTGATTTTGATTCGTCATAAAAAATTAAAACTTAATTAATAAAATATTTATCTTTGCAAACTATGGAATTTAGCGCAGAACAAATTGCAGGATTAATAAACGGGAAAATAATTGGCGACGAAAAGACAGTTATTACAGGAGTTTCGCCGATAGAAAATGGTCAGCAGGGACATTTGTCTTTTGTTGCTCAAAGCCGCTTTTCACATTACATAGATAGTACAGATTGTGCAGTGTTGATAGTTTCTGAAAATATTTTGGAAAACAGAGATTACAAACCTGTGATTATTGCTGTGGAAGATGCTTATCTTTCTTTTCAAATCCTGATGAATCTTTATCAGGAGATGCAAGGCAGAAAAACAGGAATCGAAGCTGGTTCTTTCTTCCACGAAACGGCAAAAGTAGGTGAGGATGTTTACATTGGCGCATTCACTTATGTTTCAGAAAAAGCTAAAATAGGCGATGGAACTCAGATTTTCCCTCACGTTTATATTGGAAAAGGAGTAGAAATCGGAAAGAATTGCAAAATTGACAGTGGTGCAAGAATATACGATTATTGCGTTGTAGGTGATAATTGTGTGATTCACTCCAATACAGTTGTCGGCGGTGATGGATTTGGCTTCCAACCTACGGCAGAAGGATTTAAGAAAATTCCTCAGTTAGGAAACGTCATCATTGGAGACGATGTAGAAATTGGTTCCAATTGTAGTATAGACCGTGCAACTATCGGTTCTACGGTGATTGGAAAAGGAACCAAGATTGATAATTTAATCCAAATTGCTCATAATGTTCAGATTGGTGAGAACAATGTAATTGCTGCTCAGGCTGGAATTGCCGGTTCTACGGTCATTGGAGATTGGAATCAGATTGGTGGACAGGTAGGAATTGTTGGTCATATCAAGATTGGAAATCAAGTGAAAATCCAGGCTCAGAGTGGTGTGAATTCATCAGCAAAAGATGGCGATACACTTTACGGTTCTCCGGCAATTAATTACAGCGATTATAGAAGAAACTATGTGCATTTCCGTAATTTTACGGACATAGTGAAAAGAATAAACGATTTAGAAAATAAAAAATCAGAGTAAAGGTATCAGGACTAAAGAAGTATTTCTTCCCGCCTCAAAACTAATACAATGAGCGACAAACAAAAAACAATCAAAGAAGATATCAACCTTTCAGGAATAGGTCTTCACACAGGAAAAGAGGTTAATTTGACAATCAAACCGGCAAAAGAAAATACCGGATTTGTATTTGTAAGAACAGACCTAGAGGGACGTCCGCAGGTAGAAGCAGACGTTAATTATGTAACCACCACAGAAAGAGGAACAACTCTGGAGAAGTTAGGTGTCAAAATTCACACTTGCGAACATTTGTTGGCAGCCCTAGTTGGCATGGATATCGATAATGCTATTCTGGAAATGAACAGCGCTGAACCTCCAATTTTAGATGGTTCTTCAAAATACTTTGTTGAAGCTATCGAAAAAGTAGGGGTTTCTGAGCAAGATTTGCCAAGAGAATATTTGGTAGTCAAAGAAGTGATGAATTACGTAGACCCTGCAACTGGCTCTGAATTAACTGTAATTCCTGCTGATGATTACGAAATCACAACAATGGTAGATTTTGGAACCAAAGTTTTGGGAACTCAGAATGCCAGTATGAAAAACCTTACAGAATTCAAAGATGAGATTGCGCCTGCCAGAACATTCAGTTTCTTGCACGAGCTAGAGCAGCTTTTGGATGCTAATCTGATTAAAGGAGGCGATATCAGCAACGCTATTGTCTATGTTGATAAGGAATTAACACCAGAAACTCTAGAAAAATTGAAAGTTGCTTTTGGTAAAGATGAAGTTTCTATCCGTCCAAACGGTATTCTTGATAATCTTAACCTTAATTTTACCAATGAGGCTGCCAGACACAAATTATTGGATGTAATTGGTGATTTGGCTTTGGTTGGCGTTAGAATCAAAGGAAGAGTAATTGCTAACAAACCAGGACATTTTGTGAATACACAATTCGCAAAAAAACTAAACAGACAATACAAATTGCAAAAAAGAAAAAACGTTCCGGATTTCGATTTAAAAGCAGAGCCTGTTTTCGATATCAACGGAATTATGAGATTATTGCCACACAGACCTCCGTTTTTGTTGGTAGATAAGATTTTGGAATTGTCCGACACGCATGTTGTTGGACTTAAAAATGTTTCTATGAACGAGCCTTTCTTTGTAGGACATTTCCCGAAAGAACCTGTGATGCCAGGTGTTTTGCAAATCGAGGCAATGGCTCAGGTAGGAGGAATTTTAGTTTTGGCTAATGTTCCGGATCCGGAAAATTACTCTACTTATTTTGTAAAAATGGACAATGTTAAATTCAAGAAAAAAGTAGTTCCGGGAGATCAAGTTATTTTCAAAATTGAATTGATAGAACCAATCAGAAGAGGAATTGTACATATGCAAGGCTACGGATACGTTGGTGACAGTGTAGTTGTAGAAGCCGAATTGATGGCACAAGTTGCAAAAACTAAAATATAATTTATGATTCACCAGCTTACTGCGGTAGACCCGCGTGCCAAAATTGGTAAAAACGTAACCATAGAACCATTCACAACTATTGGAGCGAATGTAACCGTTGGTTCTGATACCTGGATTGGTCCCAACGTTACCATTATGGAAAATGTGAAGATTGGTAAGAATTGTAAAATTTTTCCGGGAACTGTGATTGGAGCTGTTCCACAAGATTTGAAGTTTGATGGCGAAGATACTCAGGTAATTATTGGAGATGGAACTACACTGAGAGAATGTGTTACCATTAACAGAGGAACCAAGGCTTTAGGATATACAAAAGTTGGTAATAATTGTTTGATTATGGCGACTTCCCACATTGCACACGATTGTATCGTTGGAGATAATGTTATCATCGCCAATGGTTGCGGAATCGCAGGTCACGTGGAAATTGGAGATTTCGTAGTAATGGGAGGTCTTTCTGCAGTTCAGCAATTCGGGAAAATCGGAAAACATGTAATGGTGTCCGGTGGTTCATTGATTAGAAAAGACATTCCGCCTTATGTAAAAGTAGCTAGAGAACCTATCTCTTACGCAGGTATCAATTCGGTTGGATTGAGAAGAAGAGGTTTTACCAATGATAAAATCTTCGAAATCCAAAAAATCTATAGAGCAATTTTCCAAATGAAAATGAATACAACCCAAGCGATTGAATTCATCGAAAAAGAAATGCTTCCGACAGTAGAGAGAGACGAGATCATAACATTCATCCAAAACTCTCCAAGAGGTATCGTAAAAGGATACGGCTCCGGAAAAGAATAATTTAAAATAATACAAGCTTATATATAACTAATGGCAACAAGTAACGATATCAGAAAAGGACTTTGCATAGAATTCAGCAACGATATTTTCAAAGTAATCGAATTTCTACACGTAAAACCAGGTAAAGGTCCTGCTTTCGTTAGAACAAAATTAAAATCTGTAACCAATGGAAAAGTATTGGACAATACGTTCTCCGCTGGTCACAAAATCGACGAAGTAAAGGTTATCACAAGAAAATTCCAGTATCTTTATGATGATGAGAATGGATTCCACTTTATGAACAACGAAGATTTTTCTCAGCTTTATCTTAACAAAGAAATGATTGAAAACTCTAACTTGATGAAAGCTGGAGAAGAAGTAACAATCATTCTGAAAGAAGCGGACGAAACGCCACTTTCTGCAGAACTTCCTCAGTCGGTTTACTTAGAAGTTATCGAAGCTGACCCAGGTGTAAAAGGAAATACAGCAACCAACGCTTTGAAAAACGCCATCGTAGAAACAGGCGCGAGAGTAATGGTTCCTTTGTTCATCGAACCAGGTGACAAAATCAAAATCAGTACAGAAGACGGCTCTTACTTGGAAAGAGTGAAATAAATTATAGCAGGAAGCTGGAAGCATTAAGTTTTCCAGCTTTCGTTTTTTTATGGCAGCTTTTCCGCCTTCCGCTCCCAATCTTTTTTGCATAAGATTTCAGATTCAATAGAACTTTTGTACAAGCAAAAAAGGATTTCCGCTCAAGTCGGACTGCGTGCAATTCGTCATTTCAAAATAACTGAATTGCAGTTTAAATCAAATGTTTAAATTATAACATCTAGTTATGACTTTCAATCAACCTCAAACACTCAAAGTTATTGCAGACATCATTGGCGCAAAATATGTCGGAGACGAGAATTTTCCGGTTCTTGGAACCAATGAGATCCATATGATAAAACCGGGAGAAATTGTTTTTGTTAATCATCCCAAATATTACGATAAAGCTCTTAATTCTGCTGCAACCATCATTCTAATTGACAAAGAAGTAGAATGTCCAGAAGGCAAAGCGCTTTTGGTTTCTGATGACCCTTTCAGAGATTTCAACAAAATCAATACACATTTCACAAGAATCTCCAATTTCAAAGAAGAACTTCACGATTTGGAAGTAGGAGACGGAACTTCCATTCATCCGTCTGCTGTTATTGGAAACGATGTTAGAATTGGAAAAAACTGTCATATCTTCCCAAATGTTGTCATCGGCGACAGAACAATTATTGGTGATAATGTAATTATCCAGGCTAATACGGTTTTGGGTGGTGATGCTTTCTATTACAGAAAACTGAATGGTAATTTTGATAGATTAATTTCTGTAGGAAACGTTGTCATAGAAAATAATGTAGAAATTGGAAACAGCTGTACGATTGACAGAGGTGTGACAGATTCTACCACCATTGGAGAAGGTTCTGTCCTGGATAATCAAATCCAGATTGGTCACGATACAATTATTGGTAAAAGATGTCTGATCGCTTCTCAAACCGGAATTGCAGGCTGCTGTATAATTGAAGATGAAGTGACGATTTGGGGACAAGTGGGAATGGCTTCTGGTGTAAGAATCGAAAAAGGAACTGTTCTTCTTGCCAAGGTAGGAGTGAATAGAGATCTTAAAAAAGGAACTTATTTTGGACCAATTGCAGAAGAATTCAGAGATTATCTTAGAAAGGAAGTAAAAATCAAAAATCTGAAGTAAATCATATTTTAAATCTTCAAAAAATATCTAATTCCAAGAAATCTTTGAATTATTATCGTTATTTTTGCGAGTAACAAAAGTTTATAAAATCAATAAATTATAATAAAAAATGTCAATATTAGTAAACAAAGATTCTAAAGTTATCGTACAAGGATTTACAGGTAACGAAGGTACTTTCCACGCAGGTCAGATGATCGATTACGGCACCAACGTAGTTGGAGGCGTAACTCCCGGAAAAGGAGGAACTGAGCATCTTGGTAAGCCAGTTTTCAATTCAGTTTCAGAGGCTGTAGAAAAAGCGGGTGCTAATGTGAGTATTATCTTCGTACCGCCGGCATTTGCTGCAGATGCTGTGATGGAAGCTGCTGAGGCTGGTATCAAAGTAATCGTTTGTATTACAGAAGGTATTCCTGTTGCTGATATGGTAAAGGTAAAAGATTATATCCAAGACAGAGATGTTCGTTTGATCGGTCCAAACTGTCCTGGTATCATCACTTCTGACGAAGCTAAAATCGGGATTATGCCAGGTTTCGTTTTCAAAAAAGGAAAAGTAGGTATCGTTTCAAAATCCGGAACTTTAACTTACGAAGCTGCTGACCAAGTGGTGAAAGCTGGTTTCGGAGTTTCTACAGCTATCGGAATTGGTGGAGACCCAATCATCGGAACAACTACTAAAGAAGCTTTGGAATTGTTCATCAACGACCCAGAAACAGAAGCAGTTGTAATGATTGGAGAAATCGGAGGTTCTTTGGAAGCTGAAGCTGCAAGATGGTATAAAGCGAGTGGTTCTACAAAACCAGTTGTAGGTTTCATTGCCGGACAAACTGCACCAAAAGGTAGAACAATGGGTCACGCTGGAGCTATTGTAGGTGGAGATGATGATACTGCACAAGCAAAAATGGCGATTATGAGAGAAAATGGAATCCACGTTGTAGATTCTCCTGCAGAAATCGGTAAAACTGTTGCTACGGTTTTAGCATAGGCTGGATTGATAAGATTAACTTATTAAAATATATTTTGAGAAGCTCGGGTAGAGCTTCTCATTTTTTTTATCTAAATTTGAAACAGAAAATTTATAAACACACGATTATGAAAAAAATCCTTTTCGGATCTCTATTTTTAATGTCATTTTTTTCTCAGGCTCAAATAGATTTCAGATCAACTGAATTTGGTCTTGTGGCTGGAGGTACTTATTCCAGAGTTAGAAATGCACACAATCCTTCAGGAGCCAGAATTTCTGTTTTAGGAGGTGTTACAGCTCAAGTACCAATTGGTATTAGTGAACAATATTATATTCAGGCAGAAGCTTTGTATGTTGGTGCAGGAGAAGGCGGTGATAGAAAGTACGAAGATGCTAAAGGTTGGGAACACGCAGTCTACGCTAATAATTACTTAAGTGTTCCTATCAATTTTAAAGTTTATTTTTCTGAAGCAGAATCTGAATTTTATGGATTGATGGGACCAAGGTTTAATTTCTTGGTTAATCAGAAAATAAAAAATTCAGCAAAGGTTTCTTATGAGACTGATAGCTATGGAAAAGCTAATTCATTTAATTTAGGCTTGGGAGCTGGTGTAGGTTTTAGCTACAAACGTCAATTGGAAATTGCGCTTAAGTACGATATTGGACTATCTGATGCTTATCCGGATTTGAAAAATTCTCCAGAAGAAATTCTTACAAGAGATCCTAGCGTCGCTAAGAAAAAATCAGAACAAGTTATAAGTCTTGGATTGACTTATTTATTCAAATAAAAAAAGGCTGTGAATATTTCACAGCCTTTTTTCGTATTATTTCTGTTTAATCAACTCTTTGATTTTGTTTTCAATCTCTTCGGATAATTCTGGATTATCTTTTAAGACTTCTTTTACAGCATCACGGCCTTGTCCTAATTTGGTATCCTCATAACTAAACCAAGATCCACTCTTTTTAACTACAGCCAAATCTACTGCGGTATCCAAAATTTCTCCAACTTTAGAAACACCTTCTCCATACATAATATCGAATTCTGCCATTTTGAAGGGAGGAGCTACTTTGTTTTTGACAACTTTCACTTTTACTCTGCTTCCTACAGCTTCATCTCCATTTTTGATTGGTGCACTTGCTTTTCTGATGTCGATCCTTACAGAAGCGTAGAACTTAAGTGCATTTCCACCTGTTGTAGTTTCAGGATTACCAAACATTACTCCAATTTTCTCACGAAGTTGGTTAATGAAAATTACAGTACATTTTGTTCTGTTGATGGTTGCAGTCAATTTTCTTAAAGCCTGAGACATCAATCTTGCATGAAGACCCATTTTAGAATCTCCCATTTCACCTTCGATCTCAGCTTTTGGAGTCAAAGCAGCAACAGAGTCAATAACAACAATGTCAATTGCCCCCGATCTGATCAGGTTATCAGCAATTTCCAAAGCCTGCTCTCCATTATCAGGTTGAGAAATGATTAAGTTTTCAAGATCAATTCCCAATTTAGCAGCATAGTTTCTGTCGAAAGCGTGCTCTGCATCTATAAAAGCAGCAATACCCCCAGCCTTTTGAGCTTCTGCAATAGCATGAAGAGTAAGTGTTGTCTTACCAGAAGATTCAGGCCCATAGATTTCGATGATTCTCCCTCTTGGATATCCACCAACACCTAAAGCAAGGTCGATCCCCAAAGATCCGGAAGGAATTACTTCAATCGTTGTATCTACAGAATCCTCACCCAAAGTCATTACAGTTCCTTTTCCGTAGGTTTTATCTAGTTTTTCCAGCACCAGTTGCAGTGCTTTTTTCTTATCGTCGTTTGTACTCATTATATCAAAAAATTATTCTCAAAAATACGGAATTTTAAAATCAAAATCCAATATTATTTTGATCGATGCTTTTAATTTGTCAATCAAAATTTAATGCAAATTTGAATTTTTGTGATTCTTAGATAATCCTCCAACTTTTCTAAAATAATTTAAAAGATGATGAAACTACAAACAGTTTTAAGAATGAGTTATAGTTTCAATAAGCTTATTCTAGGATAATTAATATATCTGAATCTACAGGAGTAAAAAACCAAGCTTGCTTTTATCGATGGCTAAGCCTACTATTTCAAAATATAAAAAACCTCTGAAAAAATTCAGAGGCTTTTTTATTTTATTTCAACTTCAGATTATAGAGAAGCTGAGTGAACAAGCATATCTGCTAATTTGTTAGAGTAACCCCACTCGTTATCATACCAAGATACTAATTTAACGAAAGTTGGATTCAACATAATTCCAGCCTCTTTGTCGAAGATAGAAGTCCTTGCATCACTTACGAAATCCTGAGAAACCACAGCATCTTCTGTGTAACCGAGAATCCCTTTCAATTCACCTTCAGATGCTGCTTTGATAGCAGCACAGATTTCTTCGTAAGAAGTTGGTTTGTCCAATTTCACAGTAAGGTCAACTACAGAAACGTCAGCAGTTGGAACTCTGAAAGACATACCAGTTAATTTTCCATTAAGAGAAGGGATTACTTTTCCTACTGCTTTTGCAGCACCTGTAGAAGAAGGGATGATGTTGTTAAGTGCAGATCTGCCACCTCTCCAGTCTTTTGCAGACGGTCCGTCTACAGTTTTCTGAGTAGCAGTAGTTGCGTGTACAGTTGTCATAAGACCTTCTGCGATACCGAAATTATCGTGGATTACTTTTGCCAATGGCGCAAGACAGTTTGTAGTACAAGAAGCGTTTGAGAAGATTTTGATATCGTCAGTTAGTTCTTTGTGGTTTACACCCATTACGAACATTGGCGTATCATCTTTTGAAGGAGCGGAAAGGATAACTTTCTTTGCACCAGCGTTGATGTGAGCTTGAGCTGAATCTTTTGAAAGGAATAAACCTGTAGATTCTACGATATATTCTGCACCAACTTCATTCCATTTTAGGTTGTTAGGATCTTTCTCAGCAGTTACACGGATTGTTTTCCCGTTTACAACAAGGTTATTTCCTTGTACTGATACTTCTCCTTTGAACGCTCCGTGAACCGAATCGTATTTTAGCATATAAGCCATATATTCAGCATCGATAAGGTCATTAATACCTACAACTTCGATGTTGCTTCTTTCAGCCATTGCTCTGAAAACTAGACGTCCGATTCTACCGAATCCGTTAATTCCTACTTTAATTGTTGACATATTATTTAAAATATTAAGGTTTTTTTTGTTACTATAAATTTACGAAAAAATGACCTACATCGCAAGTATTTCAGCGATTTTCAGCAAGTCTTTATCAATTTCGTTATGTTTTTTGATTGCTTCTTCAATCGGCGTGTAGACAATTTTATTAGACTGCATTCCAACCATTACTTTATTCTTGCCTTCCATCAATCCGATAACAGCGCCGTAGCCAAGATGGCTAGCCAAAACTCTGTCTGCACAGCTAGGCGAACCACCTCTTTGGATATGTCCAAGAATGGTTACTCTGATATCATAGTTAGGGAATTTTTCTTTTGTTGCTTTGGCAAGGTCATAGATGTTTCCAAGCTCTTCACCTTCTGCAACTACAACGATGCTGGATGATTTACCAACTTTCTCGGCTGTTTCGAAAGTTTCAAAAAGATCATCTAAGCTATCTCTTCTTTCGGGAATCAAGATATCAAGAGCTCCTGTTGCAATTCCACTGTTAAGTGCGATGAAACCAGCATCTCTACCCATTACTTCTACAAAGAAAACTCTGTTGTGGGAAGTGGCAGTATCACGGATTTTATCAATAGAATCCATTGCTGTGTTAAGGGCAGTATCATAACCGATGGTTTTATCAGTCCCGAAGATATCATTATCGATAGTTCCAGGAACACCAATTACTTTGATTCCAAACTCTTCGTTGAAAACTTTTGCACCAGTGAAACTTCCGTCCCCACCTATACAAACAATCGCATCAATTCCTAACTTCTGACATTGTTCGTACGCTTTTTTTCTTCCTTCCGGCGTCATAAATTCTTTAGACCTTGCAGACTTTAGAATTGTTCCTCCCTGATTGATTATATTTTTTACGGAACGCGGTCCCATTTTTGTAACATCACCAGCAATAAGACCATTGTATCCTTCACGGATACCATAACAGTCTATATTGAAATGATTTGCTGTTCTTACAACTGCTCTAAGTGCGGCATTCATCCCCGGCGCATCGCCTCCAGAAGTCAGAACCGCAATAGATTTAATGTTGTTTTCTGACATATTTTTAATTTTTTTCAAAGCAAATTTACGAAATATCAATCACATTTTAGCCCTACTATTATCTTAGTTGGACAAAATATATCATATGTTAAAGAATTAATAATATGGCGATATGACAAAAATCAAACTTAATATGATTAACAAAATAATTAAGTTTATTATATTTACGAACAAGACAAAACAAAATTTAAACTAAATAAAAAATACATTATGAAAGTTACCGTAGTTGGAGCTGGTGCAGTAGGAGCAAGCTGTGCAGAATATATCGCAATGAAAGACTTCGCTTCAGAAGTTGTTTTGGTGGATATCAAAGAAGGATTTGCAGAAGGAAAAGCAATGGACTTGATGCAGACAGCTTCTCTTAATGGTTTCGATACCAAAATCACAGGTACTACCGGAGATTATTCTAAGACTGCTGGTTCAAAAGTAGCGGTTATTACTTCCGGGATTCCTAGAAAGCCAGGGATGACAAGAGAAGAACTAATCGGAATCAATGCAGGAATTGTAAAAGAAGTCACTGAAAACTTAGTAAAACATTCACCAGATGTCATTATCATTGTGGTTTCTAACCCGATGGATACAATGGCGTATTTGGTTCACAAAACATCAGGTCTTCCAAAGGAAAGAATTATCGGAATGGGAGGTGCTTTGGATTCAGCGAGATTTAAGTATAGATTAGCGGAAGCATTGGAAAGTCCTATTTCTGATGTTGACGGAATGGTAATCGCTGCGCACTCCGATACAGGAATGTTACCGTTATTCAGCAAAGCAACAAGAAACGGTGTTCCGGTTTCTGAATTCTTGACTGATGAGCAAAAAGCTTCTGTTATCGAAGAAACTAAAGTGGGTGGCGCGACATTGACAAAATTATTAGGAACTTCTGCTTGGTATGCGCCAGGTGCTGCTGTTTCTGTTATGGTTCAGTCTATTCTTTGCGACCAGAAGAAAATGATTCCTTGTTCATTGATGCTTGAAGGTGAGTACGGACAAAACGATATCTGTCTTGGTGTTCCAGCGATCATTGGGAAAAATGGTGTTGAGAAAATCGTAAACATCACTTTGACTGTTGAAGAGCAATTGAAATTTGCTGAAGCTGCACAAGCTGTAAGAGAAGTCAACGGAGACCTTAAATTCTAATCTTAAGATTCCATATAAATAAAAACCATCTCAACTAGAGATGGTTTTTTTGTTTTTATTAATTTCATTTATCCTTGAAAATCGCCACAATCGTGTTCTTCAAATTTTTCTAACAAGCTTTCCTGAGTATAAAATTCTGAGATTCTCATATTTTTAAATTCTGGTTTTTGACCTTCAATTTTAAGTTGGTAGATAGGCTCATTTTCAACTTTAGTAAAAGTAAAAGTAGATTCCGGAGTTTTGATTTTTAAACTATTTCCTGTCTTTTCATAACTGTAATCTTTATATCTGTGGAAATTCTTCTCATCACAAAGTTCCACAATATCAAAATTCTTTTTATTAATTTTAAAGATAGCCAGGTCGCAGGAATAACAAACGCCACCGAATTCTATTCCATATTTTTTGAAAACATCTTTCTGCTTAGAATCCTTGATTTCAATCGGTGTAAGCTTGCTATATTCTGATAAGTTGATTGTGGGTTCTTCTTTAGAAATTGGTTTTTCGGGAGTTTTTAATTCTGTTTTATTTGTATTAGCTACTGGATTTTCAATTGTTTCTTTGTTGTCCTTATTGCAAGATAATAAGAGAGTTATAAAAACTGTGGCAATTAAAAATTTATTCATCATTCAAATCTAATTTTGACTTCCAAATTTACACAAATGTTCCGAACTAAAAACCCTCATTTGTAAGTTCCATATTAACCATTGCTCCCGTCAGATTTCCTGTATAAACTGCATTGGCAACGGAGCGCATCAGGCTGGAATTATCACCGCAAGCCAATAATCCTGCAACATTTGTTTTCTGAAATTGGTCAATTTTAATATGACCCATTTCTGTCATTTCGCAACCCAACGATTCTGGAATATGAGAATGTTGTCTAAAAGGAAAAGCTCCATAAACAGCTTCGAAGTTCAAAATTTCACCATCGGATAAAATCAAATTTTCTATATATCCATTCTGATGTTGGATTTCATCAATTTCTGTTTCGATGATATTGATGTTATTTTGTTTGAGTTTTTGTGTTTGTTCTTCCGTGAATTCGGCTTTTCCTCTGGTCAAAATTGTCAAATCATTGGTCAGATTATTAACTAATGATGCAATATGAAAAGCACGGTCACCATTGGCAATAATTCCTGTCTTCTTGGTTCTGAATTCATAGCCGTGGCAGTAAGGGCAATGGATTAAAGAAATTCCCCAGCAATCCCAAAATCCTTTGATATTAGGGACTTCGTCTACAATTCCTGTTGCAAAAATGAGTTTCTTAGCTTCAAAAATTTCGCCTCGCTTTGTTCTGATTTCAAATCCATTTTCTGTTTTCTTGCCTTCTGTAGCAAATCCGTCATAAAACTCAACAGTATTGTATTTTTTGACCTGTTCTTTTGCAACGGTTGAAATTTCTTTTGGCGTTTTTCCGTCCTGAGTCAGAAAATTATGAGAATGCGGTGTCTGAATATTGCAAGGTTTTCCACTATCGATAACCAAAACTTTTCTCAATGACCTTCCCAAAGACATTGCCGCAGAAAGTCCGGAATAGCTTCCGCCTATGATGATTACTTCATATTGTGCTTCGCTCATAATTTTTGATTTTTAAGTTTAATAAAATATTCTTCCCTGAAAATTTTGTCAAAGTTAGAATAAATTTTTATTATTGCAACTAAATCGCATTAACAAAATGATAAGAAGAAGTACACCTACGAAAGATGCTGTTTTAAATGTTTTAGCAGATTCAAAAAAAGCAATGAGTCAGGAAGCAATTATGAAAAAAGTCGATATTAATATCGACAGAGCTACAGTTTATCGTGTTTTGAACAGATTTTGTGAAGACGGAATTCTCCACAGAATTGTTGCTGAAGACGGAAAACAATATTTCGCAGTTTGCATCAAATGTGAAGAAAAGAAACTGGCAGACCATCATTTTCATTTCAGATGTACAAAATGCGAAACGATAGAATGTCTGCCGATTGCTGTCCAGTTTTCCTTAGAGAAAGGGTATTCTGTGGAAAGTGTAAACTGTATTTTGACTGGAGTTTGTAAAGATTGCGCTTAAACTTAATAAAGGGAAAGATTTTCTTTTCTCATTTTTTCAATTTCCGCATTCATTTTTGATTCCCAGTTTCTACCATTTCTCTTGTCTAGATAAAGTTTAACTGTTTCATCATATTTTTGGCGAGCTTCGTCATCAACAGAATTTATAATACAACCTATATTCTTATATTTAACCCCATATTTTTTATGAATATCGTTAATTTTATCTAACATTTTCTGATTATCCAAAATGATCCCTAATCCGCCAGAATATTCAAAAATCACATTATCACTTTTTATATCTTGTTCAGCCTTAATAATATATTCCTTTTCTCTTTTGGAAATTTCTTTTTTTGTTTTTATAAAAGAATCTGTGGAATAATAAATCATAAAAATTAAAAGTAAAATATTGAAGCATAAAAAAATACGCTGAAAATCTAATTGTCTAATTTTTAGAAATCCCAAAACCATAGAAAATACCGCTAAAGATATAATGATGATTAGTAACATTATCCAATTACTGTCCTCCACAGCAAGCTGAAAATTAAATTCTATTGGATAATTGATGAAATAAAACTGAAAAATATTAGCCAAAATAATTAAGACTAATACAATCAAATTAAGAATCAAAAATTTTATTTTCATCTTTAGTATATTTTCAAACTCTTAAAATACCTCGAAAACCGCGCGCAGCATAATAAGATTCCGCGCCATTGTGATAGAGGAAAACTGTATTATAACGTTTATCACAAAAAACAGCACCGCCTAATTTTCGGATGTTGTCAGGTGTTTTTACCCAGCTTGATGTTTTCAAATCAAAGTTGCCAAGCGTTTGTAATTCCCGGTATTGTTCTTCATTTAAAATTTCAATTCCAATTTCGTTTGCCAAATCTACTGCACTGTTTGCGGGTTTATTTTCTTTTCTGGAATTGAGTGCTTCTCGGTCATAACAAAGACTTCGTCTGCCTTTTGGACTTTCTGAGGAACAATCAATGAAAAGATATTCGTCTGTTTTTTTATCGTAACCAACAACATCAGGCTCGCCCTCGGTTCTTTCCATTTCGTTAAGTGACCATAATTTTTCAGGATTGGATTCCAGTTTTTTCTGGACATCTTCCCATTGGATATTTTCGTGACGATTTGGATTTTTTTCAAAGCGGATTTTCAAAATTTTGATTAATTCTTCCTGTTGCTCTGATGAAAGCTGAGGTTTGTTTTTCATATTGATTAGTTGTGTTTAGATATAAATATTTCTCTCGCAGATTTAACAGATTATGCAAATCTACTTCATTGTATTAATCTGCAAAATTTGCCAAATCAGCGAGACCTAATATCGTCAATCATTCATACCTTTTCCGTACAGAATATTTGGGATTGATTTTTCGATCCTGGACTCCCTGGTTTTAGATTGTTTTGGCGTAGAGAAATGAATGAGATAAGCGCGCTGTCTTCCTGGAGTTAAAGATTCGAAAGCAGATTTCAATTCGGGATTTTCATTCAGTTTAACTTGAAATTCCTCAGGAATTTGTGTTGCTTCTTTTTTGATTTCGACTTTTTCTCCACGTTCTTCAATTTCAACAGCTTCGAAAATATAATCTCTGATGATTGGTTTTTTATCCAAAATATCCTGAACGTTTTCAAAACGCATTTGTCTTCCTACCTGTGTGTTTTCTCCCATTTTTACCAGAAGTTGTTGCGAATCTTTCATCAACCCGCCTTTAAAAAACAGTAGTGCAAAATAGTCTTTAAAGCCTTGAATAATTACAATATTCTTCCCTTGAAAAGAATAACACGGTTTTCCCCATTTTAAATCTTCTGCCAATTGGCAATCCAGAATAATGGTTCTCAATGCGCTCATCTCATCTTTCCACTGTTTGGACTGATTGATGTGTTCGTCAACTTTTGAATTCATTTTAAGATGATGTTTTTCCCAAATTTAATTAAAATTCGAATTAATATAAATTTAATTGATTTCAGATGTAACATTTCTACTGTAACGGTTGTCTTATAAGCAAAACGAAATTATGAAATTATTGTTATCCTCCTTAGGATTACTCTCAACTACTTTATTATTAGCACAATCTACTCAAGACACTATAAAATCAAAGGAAATAGAATCTGTGACTTTGGTTGCTAAAAAACCGACTGTCCAAAGCAAAGCCGATAGAACCGTTTTTAATGTGGAAAACAGTTCTATTCTTGCAGGAAATACGACTTGGGATATTGTGAGAATGACGCCATTGGTTAGCATTGATAACAATGATAATGTGAGGGCAGAAGGGGAATCTGTAACGGTTTATATCAACGACAGAAAATCGGTTTTCACGGGTAAGGAACTGAAGGAATACCTCAAAACAATTCCTGCGGATAACCTGATGAAAATAGAAGTCATTACAAGTCCGTCTTCGAGATATGAAGCAACCGGAGCAGTTATTAATATTGTTCTGAAAAAGCGTGACGATGAAGGTTTGAAAGGAAGTATTTCTTTGACTAATACGCAGAATACTAAGAACAACCAATATGGAAGTTTGAATCTTAATTATCATAAAAAGAATTTCACTCAGACGTTTGGAGGAAGTTATGGAGACAATATTTTTATCACACAAAATTTTTCTGTCAACACTATTTATGATACCAAAACAGTAAAAAATATTGATGCGGAAAGTATATTCAAAAATAAAAATCCTTCGGTATCATCAACTTCAGAATTTGAGCTCAATGATAAAAACAATGTAGGGCTTGTCCTAGAATACTACCAGGGAAAAAGAAACTCTACTTCCAATTCCGAAGGTACAACTTATATAGATAATGTTTTGCAGGATACTTTTGTTCAGGATATGACAAAATCTTCAGTTGCGAAAACACTTGGCAGTAATCTTTTTTATAAATACTATGACAAGGAGAAAAATAAAATTCTGGATGTCAACTTAGGAATCAATTATGATTCTGATAACGGAAATACTATTTTCAATGAAACAGCTTTGATTCCAAATTTTTATAGAATCGATTCTTATAATCAGACTAGAAATTATTACGTAAAGGTAGATTATACAACACCTTTGGGGAAAAATGGCGGAACCTTGGAAGTTGGTGGAAAAATTGATTTTAATAATAATGTTATTCCAAATAATTATTTTGATTTTTTGAATAATACTAATAATGCAATTAGTGATTTCCGATATAAAGACAATATCAACTCGTTATATTTCACTTACAGTAAAACTTTTTTTGAAAAACTCGAGACAAGGATAGGTTTACGATATGAGCATATTGATTACAAAATCAATGAAAATGCTAATGAAAGAAAAAATTCTTACGGAACTTTTATGCCTAATCTTCTACTGAAGTATGCTTTTTCACCGAACTATGATTTGAGTCTAACATACAACCACAGCCTTTGGAGACCCTGGTATTCGGAATTCAACCCGTTTGTTTTGCCCGGAAATAATGGGATGTACTACCGTGGAAATATGGACTTGCTTCCTAATCCAAGTGATAGAGTAGTACTGAAGTTCGGTTTATTCAAAAAGTATTTTTTATCAGCAAGATATATGTTTACAGACCAGGATTATTGGAACAAATTTGTAGAAGAAGATGGGAAAACAATTTCAGTGTCGGAAAATTTCAAAGGAAAGGTTGAGAAGTTTTATCTTTTTGCCAATACGAATCAGAATCTCTTCAAAAATAAATTGAATGTTAATTTCGGAATCGGTTGGTATTATATTGATAACAGCGATTTCAATAGAAAAAATGGACTGAATCAGGAAAACAACTATATCAGTTATATCGGTGGTTCTACCAATCTTTCTTATACTAATCTATTCAATAAGAACATCAATATCAGTGGTTGGTTCAGTGTTGATAATCAGAATTACGGAAACTCTGTTGCGAATAAATACAATTTTTTTCATAACATCTCCGTAACCAAGATTTTCCCAAATTCTCAAATTGAAACCAGTCTTCAATTGATGAACATCTTCAAAAGACCAAGTGTAGACAATACAACTTACAGTTCAACAGGGATGATTCGAAATTATAACAAATGGGATTGGTACGGATTCTCGCTCACTTTTGTAAAACGTTTCGGAAATCAAAAAGTAAAGGAAAATACTAAAACCGATGTCGAGAAAAACTCAGGCGGAAGTAAATAAATTTTCAATGATAAATTAAAGAGAACGGGCACTTGCTCGTTCTTTTTGTTTCTAGTTGATAAGGATTTAAATTAAAATTAAAGAAGTTCTTTTCCCAAAACTTTTGAAAGCCGTAAATTTGGAATCAATAAAAAGTTTTAAAATGTTAAAGAAATTTACGATTGCAACAGTTGCTTTTCTGACTGTAATCACCCTGAATGCACAGAAGAAAAAAAATACAGAACTAGAAAGACCAAAATTGGTCGTTGGTTTGGTAGTAGACCAGATGAGGTGGGATTATCTTTATCGTTATTATAACAAATTCGGGAATGATGGTTTCAAAAGACTCCTAAATTCCGGATATTCTCTTAACAATGTTCATATTCCGTATGTTCCTACTGTAACAGCTTTGGGTCATACATCAATTTATACAGGTTCGGTTCCTGCTATTCACGGGATTGCTGGGAATGATTGGACAGACAAAGAAACAGGTAAAAATGTCTATTGTACAACAGACGAAAGTGTAAAACCTGTCGGAACAACTAATGTTAAAGTAGGAAGTCATTCTCCAAAAAATCTTTGGTCAACAACGGTTACGGACGAGTTAAGATTAGCAACCAATTTTCAAGGGAAAGTAATAGGTGTTTCTTTGAAAGATAGAGCTTCTATTTTACCTGCAGGTCATACACCGACTGGCGCTTTTTGGTTTGATGATTCCACTGGAAATTTCATCACGAGTACTTATTATATGAATGACCTTCCGGAATGGATAAAGTCATTTAATTCCCAAAATATTCCGGATAAATTAGTTGCAAATGGGTGGGATACTTTGTTGCCAATTAATCAATACACAGAAAGTTCTCCCGATAATTCTGATTGGGAAGGTTTGTTGGGAAGTGCGAAAACGCCAACTTTTCCTTACATTAATTTACCGGCAGATTATCAATCGAGAAAAGATAATATCCGATATACGCCTTTTGGAAATACGTTGACATTGAAGTTGGCTGAGGCTTCTGTAGAAGGCGAAAAGTTGGGAAGTGATAATATCACAGATATTTTAGCAATCAACCTTGCATCAACAGATTATGCAGGACACAAATTTGGGCCAAATTCCATAGAGGTTGAAGATGTTTATCTTAGACTTGACCAAGATTTGGCTGAGTTTTTCAAATATCTTGATAACAAAGTTGGTAAAGGGCAATATACCGTTTTCCTTTCTGCTGACCACGGTGGCGCGCATTCTGTAGGATTTTTACAAGAACATAAGATTGCTACAGGCTTCTTTGGAGAAGGAATGGAAAAAAATATGACTGCGAAGTTGAAAGAGAAATTTGGAGTTGATAAATTAATTAATGGTGTTGATAATTACCAAATCTATTTTGATAGAAAACTAATTGCTGACAACAAGTTAGACCTTGAAACCATCAAAGCTTTTGCAATTAACGAGCTTGAAAAAGACCCGACAGTTTTATATGCAGTTTCTACAACCAAAGTTCAGGAAGCTACAATTCCGGAACCTATCAAACAAAGGATTATTAACGGAATCAATAGGGAAAGAAGTGGTGATATCCAATTGATTTCTCATGATTCTATGCTTCCGACCTATGCTAAAAAAGGAACAACACACAGCGTTTGGAATTCTTATGATGCTCATATTCCATTGATTTTTATGGGTTGGGGAATCAATCATGGAGAAAGTAATAAGCCTTATTTTATGACTGATATTGCTCCAACTGTTTCTGCTTTGCTGCATATTCAGTTTCCTAGTGGGAATGTTGGAAACCCAATTACAGAAGTGATTGGGAGATAAAAAGGATGCTAGATGTTAGATTAATATTTTGATGTCTTAATTGCAAAGCGACAATGTCGCAAAATATTGGTAGAAATCTATCAAATAGAATAAATAATGAGGTGCGAAGCACCGAAATGTTGGTAAAGCCAATATCTATATTAAGTCGCAAATCTTTTCAATAAGAACTTTGCGACTTTTTTATTTTCAAGATTAATTCTCTTCCACCTTTGACTTGTCGAATCTTCGATTTGCAACAAAAACAATTCGTATTTTTGAACAATGATTTTGAAAGAAAAATATATTTTCGATTTGTTGAATGAGAAAGCTGAACTCTACAATTCTCCAGATTTTATTACCGATGACCCAATTCAGATTCCACATCGTTTTTCTTTGAAACAGGATATTGAAATTTCAGGATTTCTATCTGCCAGCATTGCTTGGGGAAACAGAAAATCAATTATTAATGACGCCAACAAAATGATGGAATTGATGGGAAATTCGCCGTACGATTTTGTGATGAATTTTACCGATTCTGATTTACAAAGAATTCCACAAAAAGCGATTCACAGAACTTTCAATCACGAAGATTTTATTTTCTTTCTAAAGAATTTTAGACGAATTTATACTCGGTTTGAAAGTCTGGAAGATGCTTTTTTGATTAATGAAAACGAAATCAACTTCTCTCATTCCATTGAACGTTTCAGAAATCATTTCATATCAGAAAACCATCGAGGACAAAAACATGTGAGTTCGCCTTACAAAAATTCGGCTTCCAAAAGACTGATTATGTTTCTGCGTTGGATGGTTCGTAAAGATAAAAAAGGTGTTGATTTTGGAATTTGGGAAAAGATTGACCCAAAGTTTTTGTCGATTCCTTTGGATGTTCACACGGCTAATGTTTCCAGAAAATTAGGAATTCTTACCAGAAAACAAAATGATTGGAAAGCTGTGGAGGAATTGGATTTGATTCTTAGAAAATATAATTCTAATGACCCGGCAGTCTATGATTTTGCATTGTTTGGATTAGGCGTTTCTAAGGAATTTGAATGAAATTAAAAATCTCGCTGATTTGGCAGATTAAGCTGATTCTTATGGTAATTAATCTGCGAAATTAGCTAAATCAGCGAGATGAAAAAAAGAAGATTTTCTTATTTTAAAATATTATTAATCTTAGGATAATCCGAAATTTTTCTGAATTCAAAACGGTTGCTGTTCTGCAAACCGGAAATAAACAAATCCAATTCCCTTACCGAATCATCATCCTGAAGATACTGGTCGTGCGTCAGAAAAACCAAATGTCGGGAAGTCTTTTCCAAATCGTTGAAGAATATACTATCCACACGTTTTGCCATTTGTTGATGAGAGCCTTTCAGTTTCATTGTATTGTCTGGTTTCCATTCGAGATCCCAACCTACTAGGACATAGCCAGTTCTTTGCAATTCGTCCGCTGCAGTTTTAGAACTTTTGATATCGGTATTGTTGATGTCAGAAGTTCTCCAGATATTTCTTCCGGGCGTTCTGGCGTATTTGTTCTTGAATTTTATACTGTCTTTGGCTCTGTCAAAATCGTGGACTACTTTTCCCGGATTTTTATAAAACTCAGAGTATTTGTTTTCTGCGTGAGAATAGCTGTGATTGGCCAATTCTACCAACTCGTGGTTTTCTAATTCTTTCAAGTTTTTTGCCTGCGTTTTGCTATCATAAGCGTGTTTTCCTACGATAAAAGACGTTACAGGAATCTGATATTTGTTAATGATTTTCAGAAGGTTTTCCGTTCCTTTATTTGGGCCATCGTCAAAGGTTAGATAGATATAACGTTTGTTGGGGTCATCAGGAATTTCGGGTTTTGTGGAAATCACTTTTGCTGGTTTGGTGACAACTTTTTCTGAATTTGTTTTTGAATCTGCCACCTGTTCTGATTTTTTGTTACAGGAATTCAAAAAAAATACTGCGTTAACGATTAAAGCAGCAGTCCCAAGAAAAACCAAATGATTTGATTTTTCAGCAAAAGTTTTTTTCATTGGAAACAAAGATTTTAAATTGTTAAAAAATGTTAATTAAGTTAAAATTTATTATCAAATTTAATGCCTGATTTTCATATTTTTGAATTTTAACTAAAATATTTTTATATTGATATTCAGTTGTTTATGAATTTTTTTAATGAAAGGAATATTGTGTTAAATTTAAATGTAAATTAAAACGTAGAATCTTATGCAGCCCGACTTGAACGGAGCTCATTTTTTGTGACTGGAATTGGGTGACGGCAAAAAATAGCGAGAGTGGAAGGCGGATAAAGCTGCCCAAATAATTTTGATGATTTACTTTCTTGATGTACATCAATGTAGGGAGAGGATTTAAGGTCTTATTTTTGCTGCAAGAAAAACAATAATTAATTTAAAATATTATCTATGAAAAAATTAACGGTATTAGCATTGGCAGGCGCTGCTTTGATGTTCACAGCTTGTAACGACAAAAAAGAAACAGTAAAAGATGCACAGGAAGTTGCAGCAAAAACTGGTGAAGCTTACAAAGTAGATTTGGCTACCTCCAACGTGAACTGGAAAGCTTTCCACAAAGGTGGATTTGCACCAAGATGGGGAACACTTAACCTGAAATCTGGAGAAATTACAGTTGAAAATGATGCGGTGACTTCCGGAGATTTTGTAATCGATATGACAACTTTGAAAGTTGATCCTGCATCTGTAACGGAGGCTGATAAAAAACCAGCTGACCTGGAAGCACACCTTAAAAATGCTGATTTCTTTGATGTTGAAAAACAACCAACTTCTGATTTCAAAATCACTGCGGTAGCAGACTTGGCTGGAGAACTTCCAAAAGATGCTGTTGCGGGTGCTAACAAAACTGTGAGCGGAAACCTGACATTGTTAGGAAAAACACTTAATGTTTCTTTCCCTGCGAAAGTAACTGTTGCTGAAGGAAAAGCGGCTATTGAAGCTAAATTTACTGTGAACAGAGCGGATTGGGGAATCAAATTCGGGACTGATGAAACTGACCCAGCTGAATGGATGATCAGCAAAGACATAGAAATTGGAATTAATGTCAATGCTTCTAAATAAGTAAATTGTAAAAATGAAAATGAAAAGACTGTTTCGAAAGAGATGGTCTTTTTTTATAATGATTGATTTGAATATTTTAATTCTCGCTCATTGTTCAGATTTTGCAGATTGAAAATGCTGAAAATAAATCTGCACAATCAAAAAATCTACGAGAAATTATTTTTTTGAAAAATCTAACAATAAAAGAACCGACTCTTTAGAAGCCGGTTCAGTAGATAAACATCTCATTTTTTTAGTTAGACAACAACAAAAAAGGACAGCCGACAATGCTATCCTTTAAATTTTTATATCAAATTTAATTTGAGTAATTCCGATTGGGTCAAAAGCAAATTTTGTGTTCATTTCCTAAATCTCTATTGTAAATTTAGAAAGAAAAACAATACGAAATGTAAACTGAATGTTAAAATTTCATACTTATCCACATTTTTTTGTGGATAACTTATCATTTCAGCTCTTTTTGCACTTATAAATAATTTGATATTTTTGTTCCATTACAATCTCTTTATAAAAATATCACATTTTATCAAGCCCAATTCTGTGAAGGCTTGAATATTAAGAATCAATTTTTCATTGATTCTTAAAAATTCTATTTTCCAACAATAATATAAAGAGAACATAATGAAACTACATAAAATTGCCGTGATTGGCGGTACAGGAAAAGCGGGTAGCTTTCTCGTAAAGAAACTTCTTGAAAAAGGTTTTCAAATCAAATTACTATTAAGAAATCCTGAAAAATTTTCTATTCAAAATCCTTTGCTCGAAATTGTAAAAGGCGATGCAAGAGATTATGATTCAGTTAATGAATTAATAAAAACTTGCGATGCTGTAATCAGTACAATTGGTCAGCCTAAAGGAGAAAAATCAATATTTTCTGATTCAACGAGAAATGTTATCCAATCTATGAAATCTAATGAAATCAAAAGATATATCGTGATAACAGGTTTAAACGTTAATACACCGTTTGATAATAAAAATGAAAAAGTGAAAATGGCAACCGAATGGATGTATCAGAATTATCCTGAAACGACTTTGGATAAACAAAAAGAATATGAACTTTTGACGGAAAGCAATCTGGATTGGACTTTGGTAAGATTACCTTTGATAATTCAAACTGATGAAAGTTTTGCAACTGAAACCAATTTATATGATTGCATTTGGGAAAAAATCAGTGCCAATGATTTATCGGAATTTTTGATTTCTCAGATTGATGACGAAACTTATTTTAAGAAAAGTCCGTTTTTGTATAACTTATAAAAGAAAGAGAGTCAAATGACTCTCTTTTTTATTTCAACTTCTCCGCAATATATTTAGCGGTAAAAGACTTTTTCTCTTTAATCAAATCTTCCGGAGTTCCTGTGAAAACAATTTCGCCACCGTATTTTCCTGCATTGGGGCCAACGTCGATAATGTGGTCGGCACATTTGATAATATCGGGCTGATGCTCAATCACCACCACAGAATGTCCTAATTCTATCAATGCCTGAAGCGATTTCAGTAATTTTTTGATATCGTGGAAATGCAGACCTGTTGAAGGTTCATCAAATACAAATAACGTTTTGTCCGTCGTCACACCTTTCACAAGAAAAGAGGCTAACTTCACTCTCTGCGCTTCACCTCCGGAAAGAGTAGAAGAAGATTGACCTAATTGTAGATAACCTAAACCAACATCCTGAAGAGGTTTTAATTTGGTTGCTATTTTCTCTTCGTGGTTTTCCTTGAAGAATTCTAACGCTTCGTCAACCGTCATATGAAGGATATCCGAAATATTTTTCTCGTCGTATTTGATTTCTAGGATTTCTTTTTTGAAACGCGTTCCGTGGCAATGTTCGCATTCCAGCTCGATATCCGCCATAAACTGCATTGAAACGGTAATCACGCCGTCACCCTTACATTCGTCGCATCGCCCGCCATCTACGTTGAAAGAAAAATGCTTTGGTTTCAGACCCTGAACTTTCGCTGATTTTTGTTTGGCAAAAAGGTCACGGATATCGTCGTAAGCTTTCAGATAAGTGACTGGATTGGAACGCGACGATTTTCCAATCGGGTTTTGGTCAATCAATTCAATATTTTGAATCAATTTTGAAGGAAATGCCACCGAATCATAATCCGCTTTTTTTCCACCCATTCCAAGTTGAATTTGAATGGCATTCGTCATCACTTCTTTCATCAGAGTCGATTTACCACTTCCGGAAACGCCTGTGATAACGGTCAGACATTCTAAAGGAACATTGACATCTACATTTTTCAAGTTATTTTGACGAGCGCCTTTTATCTCGATGAATTCTTTTGTCTTTCTTCGTTTATTTGGAACTTCAATTTCCAAATCGCCATTCAGATATTTTGCGGTCAAAGTATCCGCTTTCATCATCGCTTTATAATCGCCACTGAAAACCAAATCGCCACCCAGATAACCCGCTTCCGGACCAATATCGATAATATAATCTGCTTCCCGCATCACATCTTCATCGTGTTCTACAACAATCACGGTATTTCCTAAATCTCGCAATTGTTTCAAAACACCAATCAGATTTTCGGTATCTCGGGAATGAAGACCAATGCTTGGCTCATCCAAAATATAAATAGAACCAACCAATGAACTTCCCAAACTAGTCGCCAGATTAATTCTCTGACTTTCTCCGCCGGAAAGCGTGTTCGAAGTTCTGTTTAATGTCAAATAACCAAGACCAACTTTAGTCAAAAACTCTAATCTTGTTTCGATCTCGTAAGTCAGACGTTTGGCGATTTCTCTGTCGTGGTCGTTGAGTTTTAAAGATTTGATTAATGGAAGCAATTCGTCCAAAGGTAGTTCAATCAAGGATTGGATATTATGTCCGTCAATTTTTACCCAGCTTGTTTCTTCTCGTAATCTAAGACCTTCGCATTCGTGGCAAAGTGTTTTTCCACGGTAACGCGAAAGCATAACTCTGTACTGAATTTTGTATAAATTTTCCTCCAGCATTTTGAAAAAATTATCAATGCTCGGGAATGTTTTCGTTTTGTCGCCTTTCCAAAGATATTGTTTCTGTTCTTTCGTTAATTGATGATAAGGCTTATGGATAGGGAAATCTTTAGCTTTTTTGATAAAATCCTTTTTCCATTCGCTCATACTTTCGCCTTTCCAAGAAGCGACTGCATCCTCGTGAAGCGACAAGTTTTTGTTTGGAATTACCAAATCTTCATCAATTCCAATCACTTTTCCGTAACCTTCACAAGTCGGACAAGCACCGTAAGGATTGTTGAAGCTGAAATAATGAACATTTGGTTCATTGAAAACGATGCCGTCTAATTCAAATTTATTAGAAAATTCACGGATATTTCCTGTATCCGTATTTTTAAGTGAACAATAGCCGTGGCCTTCATAGAAAGCCATTTGGATAGAATCTGCCAAACGTTGCAGGAAATTCTCATCTTCCTCGTAACTGAATCTATCAATCACGAGATTAATCGTCATATCTTTCTCAGGCGTGAATCCGAAACTTTCCAAATCCTCAATACCAGCAAGATTTCCATTTACTTCCAACCTCGTGAATCCTGAGACTTTAAGGGTTTTCAGTAATTCAGCAAATGTTTCTTTTTCAAATGTCAAAGGCGTCAAAAGTAAAAAGGTAGAATCTTTTTTGGAAGCCTTGATGAAATCAATCACGTCCGTTACGCTGTCTTTTTTTACTTCCTCTCCGGAAACTGGTGAATAAGTTCTTCCAACTCTGGCGAACAACAATTTCATATAATCGTAAATCTCCGTAGAAGTCCCAACCGTAGAACGCGGATTGGACGAAATCACTTTTTGCTGAATCGCAATTGACGGAGCCAAACCTTTGATGTCATCAATTTTTGGTTTTTCCAATTTGCCCAAAAACTGGCGTGCGTATGAACTCAAACTTTCCACATAACGCCTTTGTCCTTCGGCATAAATGGTGTCGAAAGCCAGAGATGATTTTCCACTTCCAGATACCCCCGTAATCACAATTAGTTTGTTCTTTGGAATCAGAACATCTATGTTTTTCAGATTGTTAAGGTGCGCATTTTTAACGAAAAGAAATTTCTTGATATCGATGTCGGTTGTTGTAGCCATAGTAAAAATAAGACCCACAAAATTACGCAAAATTTAATCGTTTTCGGGTAAGTTTTTGTATTAAAAACTATTAAGATTTTCTTAATGAATTTAGCAACTTAACTCAAGTGAATCTCTATATTTGCGCCCGATTATCTGAAAAGGAAATTAAACTATGAAGAGAATAATTGTGGCTTTGTCGGCTGTTGTTTTGTCAATCAACGGCTTAGCACAGAACAAAGAAAATGAAATTGATGAGGTCAATTTACAGGGTCGGTTTTTATCGATTCCTTATAATGATGTGAATGAAAATGTGACAGTTATAACCAAGCAACAAATCCAAAACAGTCCAGCAACCAGCATCGATGAATTGTTGCAATTCCATTCTGGGTTGGATATCAAAAGACGAGGTTCCAACGGTGTTCAGAGTGATATTACAATTCGCGGAAGTTCGTTTGAGCAGGTTTTGATTTTGGTGAATGGCATTAGAATGAATGATTCGCAGACTGGACATAATACCTTCAATCTTCCGTTTGATATTTCGGCGGTGGAAAGGGTGGAAATTATGAAAGGCTCATCAGCAAAACTCTATGGACAGAATGTTTACGCAGGTGTCATCAACATCGTTACGAAATCATCTTCCGAAGAACAAGTGACGATAAAAGCGCAAGGCGGTGATTTCAAAACTTATGATTTGTCGGCTTCTGCAACTTTTGGTTCGGAGAAATTCACCAATCTATTTACAATTAGCAATGGCGCTTCCGATGGTTATCGATTCAATACAGATTATCAAATCAGGAATTTCTTCTATCAAAATAAATTAAAACTGAATGAAGGAAGTCTGAGTTTACAGGCTGGTTTTTCTGAAAAGAAATTTGGGGCGAATGGTTTTTATGCTTCGCCTTCAGCCATTAATCAATATGAGGAAACGCAGGCTTCTGTGGTAAGTTTGCAGTATCAGCAGAAATTTAATCAATTGTCTGTCAACTCTAGTGTTTATTGGCGAAGAGGACAGGATATGTATCTGTACACACGCTCAAATCCAGGTGGTTACAGAAATATGCACATCGGAAATAATGTTGGCGGAACCGTGAATGCGAGTTATGAATCATCACTTGGAACCACGGGAATTGGTGTTGATTATAGGAAAGAATTTCTTGCGAGCAGTAATCTTGGCGACAGAGAACGGAATGTGACGCAGGTATTTTTTGACCATCAATTCCGATTCTTTAATCAGAAACTGGAAGTCAATCCTGGTGCGAGTTTGGCAAATTATTCGGGTCAGAATTTTTTCTATCCTGGGATGGATGTTGGGTTTATTTTCAATCCCAATCATAAAGTGTTTGGAGCGGTTTCGAAAGGTTTCAGGATTCCGACTTTCACCGATTTGTATTACGTGAGTCCGGCTGAAATTGGAAATCCAAACTTGGTTCCTGAAAGTGCGATTTCATCAGAATTAGGTTATCGATTTCAGAATGAAAAAATATTGGCGAAAGTCAGCGGTTTCATCCGAAATACAAACAATGGAATCGATTGGTTGAAAGAAACGCCGGAAAGTCCTTGGAAAGCTGAAAATGTAGGAAAGATTCATCTTAAAGGTTTCGAAACAGAATTTAAACATCAATTATTTTCTTTCCTTAATTACCGTTTGGGCTACACGTATCTTGATAATCAATACAAAAATGAGGAGCTTTCCAGATACGCTTTGCAGAATCTGAGACATCAGTTTGTGGCACAATTAGATGTGAAGTTTTTGAAATTTTTCAGCAATCAATTGATTTACAAATATTCGGAACGTGTGAATCTTGGAAGTTATAATATTCTTGATGAACAACTTAATTTCCGAATCAAAGACCTTAATTTTTATGTCTTAATCAATAACTTGACGAATGCAAAGTATGTAGAAACCAATCTAGTTCCAATGCCGGGAAGATGGTTTCACGTCGGATTTACTTATCAAATTAAAATGAATTAATTTTGTAAAATGACTTCGAGAGCCTCAGTCTGACAACACTGAAGTTAGGATAAGAGTTGTCACATTAAGCTTGTCGAAATGTCTATCAAAATAACCTAAATTTGCAAAAAATTAAACAATGGCAGCTTACCTGGAATTCAATTTCAAAATAAAACCTCTTCAACCCTGGAACGAAATATTGATGGCAGAACTGATAGAAATTGGTTTTGACAGCTTCACAGAAGAATATGACGGTATTCTTGGTTATATCCAAAAAGACCTTTTTAAAGAAGAGGATTTGAAAAATATTTACCTTCTGCAAAATGATGAAGTTGAGATTTCATACACCTACGAGGAAATGCCAAATATCAACTGGAATGAGGAATGGGAAAAGAATTTTTCACCAATTAATGTGGAAGATAAAGTCCTAATCCGAGCAGAATTTCACGAACCGAATCCAGAAATGCACGAGATTGTGATTCAGCCGAAAATGTCTTTTGGAACCGGGCATCATCCTACGACGCACCTGATGATTCAACAAATGTTGGATATGGATTTGGAGAACAAAAAAGTGCTTGATATGGGTTGCGGAACCTCGGTGTTGGCCATTTTCGCAAAACAAAAAGGAGCGGGCAGAACTGTTGCCATCGATATTGATGAATGGTCTGTAGAGAATTCCAAAGAAAATGCAACGCGTAATAATGTGGAATTGGATATCGAATTGGGAACTGCTGACAATCTTGGCAAAGAAAAATTCGAAATTATCTTAGCAAACATCAACAGAAATATTTTGATTTCTGACATTCCGACTTATGTTTCCGTCTTGGAAGATGGTGGAAAATTGTTGCTTTCCGGACTTTGCTTCTTCGATGTTGATGATATTCTGGAAGTCTGCACAGAACAAAATCTGAAGCTTGAGAAGAAAATCCAGAGGGAAGAATGGGTTTCTTTGTTGTTGAGTAAATAATGTTTATTGATAAAAGTAAAAGCCTCGAAAACTAATTTTCGAGGCTTTTTTTATTTTCTTACAAGGCTTTCTGTGCTATTTTTTAATTTTGTTTTTACTGTTTCATACCATTCGCTTTTTAAAATGCTCAGTCTTGTGACGTCAATTCTATTTCCTTCAGCATCCTTACTGCAATTTCTCAGAATGCCTTCTACAACACAGCCAATACTTTTCATTGCATTTAAACTTCGGGAATTTTTACTGTTTGCAGCAAAGGCAACACGTTCCATATTCAGTTTTTCAAAAGCAAATTCTAATAACAAGTATTTGCAATTTTTATTGATTCCCGTTCCTTGGTATTCTTTTCCATACCAAGTGTAACCAATTTCAATGGTTTGATTTTCTAAAAAAATCCCATAAAAACGAGTGCTTCCGACATAATTATTTGTCCTTTTGTCAAAGATTATAAATGCGTATTCTTTTTCTTGTTCTCTTTGGAAAATTGCATTAGAGATATATTTTTCAAGATTATCTTTTCCGTTTGCGCCGCCAGCATTGAATTTCCAAATCTCTGGTTCATTTTCAGAATAGGTTAGTAGAACGTCAAAATCAGAAGTTTTAATAGGCTCTAATCTTACAACTTCATTTTCTAGAATGTAATTTTGCTCAAAGTCGAAATTCATAATTTGTGTTTTTTATATATTGTATAATTATTTCCTCTCATCAGTTGATAAAATCGCATAACCATAATTATCCGACCAACCAGATTTAAGTGGCAGCAATTGTCTTGTATGCGCTTCTCTCAACATTCCAACCTTTTCTAAAACAGTGAACGACCCCATATTATCAACAGCGCAACCAGCTTCAATCCTATGAAGTTTCAAATCTTCAAAACCGAATTCTATAATTTTTCTTAGGCTTTCTGTTGCGTAACCTTTATTCCAAAATCTATAATCAAACTGAAACCAGATTTCGGCATTTTTGTAATGCTCTTTTCCTAGATTGATTCCAATCAATCCAATGAATTTTTCCTCAGCTACCAAATCAATCGCAAATGTGAATTTTTTAGGATTCTCCTGGTTATTTTCAAGAATCCAATTCTCAACTGTGATTTTAGTTTCGTTGAGGTTTTCGGGAATTTTGGAAGTATTATATTTCGAAGTTTCTTCTAAGCTTTGTAAGTTATAAACGTTTTCAAAATCACTTTCAGAAATAGGTCTTAAACTAAGTCTCTCAGTTTTTAAAGTAATGTTCATCTACTTTTGCGGATATTTCTGAATCAAAGCCTGCAAAATCGCCCAGGTTTCTGCATCTAAAATTCCACTGTAATTGCTCGGTCGGAAATGAAATTGGAAAGCCTCAATCGTTTGTTTCGTAGTTTTGTCCCAAACACCATTAACTGATAACGTATATCCAAACTGAACCAATTGCTGTTGAATCTTAGACACAAATTCCGGATTGTTATACTGTAAAACAATATCGTTGGTTGTTAATATTTGATTGAGGAAATTCTGTTTCGTTGTTTCATCATACCACATCCCAACTTGATAGTCGTCATAAAGTCTTTTCCAAGGAAAAAGTGGTCCTGGATCTTGTTTCCTGGTTGGCGCAATATCAGAGTGTGCTAAAATATTAGTTGGCGGAATATTATATCGCGTCACAATATCTTTTACCAAAGCTGCCACTTTTTTGAACTGTTCTTCCGGATAAGGATAAAAAACACGATTGTTCAAAGAATCTGTTGTGTAGCCAAGATTTACGATTTCAATTCCAATTGAAGTGTCGTTCAGGTTTTGGTCTTTTCTCCAATTGCTGACGCCTGCGTGATAGGATCTTTTATTTTCATCCACTAATTGATAGATTTCTTTGTCAGGAAGTGTACTTACAAGATAATGCGCGCTGACAGATTGCTGTGTCAAAGTTGTGATAGATTTCTCATCATTAAGAACAGTATAATGTAAAATAACATATTTCTGTCTGAAGTTTTGACCAATGGCAGGGAAATAAGTTTTTACAATTTTGAAACCTGATGGATTTGCGCTTACTATAGATCCATAACTTGCGGTGTTATCATTCTTAGTAATATCAGCAATATTGACTCTATAATATTCTCCGTCTTCTTCTTTTATTTCCGGTTTTTTTACTTGAACAATTGGTTTTGGAGCATTAGGAAGCGCTGGACTAATTTTTTTTGCAGTTTTTTGTTGTGTTCCGCAAGAAATAATTAAGGTTCCTAAGGTTATGAGATATAATGAATTACGCATTCGTGCTAGTTTTAAGTTTATTTTTGTGATTCAAAAATATGAAAAAAAATAAATAAAAAATTTTGGTAGTTATGCAAAAGTCTTCTATATTTGCACTCGCAATAACGGGATAGTATTTGTCCCCAAAACTGCAAGGAGAGTTGCCTGAGAGGCCGAAAGGACTTGTTTGCTAAACAAGCGAACTGGAAACGGTTCCAAGGGTTCGAATCCCTTACTCTCCGCAACTAAAGATGGCTAATCGGGGCGTAGCGTAGTCCGGTCATCGCGCCTGGTTTGGGACCAGGAGGTCGCAGGTTCGAATCCTGCCGCCCCGACAATTTTAGTAATTTTAAAAATTACGATGGGTGCGTAGCTCAGCTGGATAGAGCATCTGCCTTCTAAGCAGACGGTCAAAGGTTCGAATCCTTTCGCGCTCACAAATTGGAGATCGTTTGGTCTCTTTTTTTATATCATAAGATTGGTGTTCTAGATTTGAATATAAAGTCTTAATCTTCGGGGCGTAGCGTAGTCCGGTCATCGCGCCTGGTTTGGGACCAGGAGGTCGCAGGTTCGAATCCTGCCGCCCCGACAGTTTTAGTAATTTTTAAAATTACAAATGGGTGCGTAGCTCAGCTGGATAGAGCATCTGCCTTCTAAGCAGACGGTCAAAGGTTCGAATCCTTTCGCGCTCACTTTAAACTCACAATTTTTATTGTGAGTTTTTTTATTTCAAATCTAAAATTTCTATTTGTTTTTATTTATTCATTTATTAAATATTTTATAATTATTATTTAATTTTTCTCATTCATATTGGAATATGATATTAATTTTTCATTTTTTTTCTTGAATATGTTTTTTGTATCAATATTTTTCTAATATTTGCAGTCCAAAATACAAACTTCAGGTAATTGGTAATAAAAACTACTCCCTAATAAACGATGAATGAAAAAATATCTTACGAGTCTAAGCGTGAGAAAAAACAAGAGTTAGAAAGACTGCATAGACAAAATCTTAAAAATAGAGCCATTGTAGAACCTCATAAATTTAGTTTTGATGATTTTATTTTATTATTAATTATTACAATTTCTCTTTTTCTTTTTGATATTTTAGGTTCAATATTCTAATGTTAAATTCATATCCATATTTTGCTTATTCTTCAGTGAAATAAAATAATTTTGTTTTATTTTCGCTGAAAATTACTTTTTTATAATGTGGAAGTTTATCAAGAAACTGTTTTTTATACTTATTGTAGCAAATATCCTATTCGTGATTTTCGGAATATTCTTTAATCCACCAATTACATTAACGCAGTTAGGAGGTCTTATAAAGTACGGAAAGCTACATCGCGATTATATTTCTTATGAAGATATGGGAAGCAATATCAAGAAAGCTGTAATTGCTTCAGAGGATCAATTGTTCTTTACACATAATGGATTTGATTATAAACAAATCGAAAAAGCCTTGAAAAAAAATGATAAGAAAGGAAAGGTTGTAAGAGGAGGAAGTACTATTTCTCAGCAGACTGCAAAAAATGTTTTTCTTTGGCAGGGTAGAAGTTGGTTCAGGAAAGGGCTGGAAGCTGTTTATACATTCATTATAGAAAAGGTTTGGGGAAAAGATATTATTCTTGAAAGATATCTCAATTCGATAGAAATGGGTCAGGGTGTTTTCGGAATTGAGGCTGCATCTCAATATTATTATAGTAAACCAGCAAAGGATTTAACCAAAAGTCAAGCAGCTTGGATTGCTGCTGTTTTACCGAACCCAAAAAAATACGATCCAAAAAATCCTAGTCCGTATCTTAACAAAAAACACAACTGGATTATGCGCCAAATGAACAATATTGTTCTGAAATAATTACTTTTGTAGTAATATGGCGATTAGATTACTCAATAAAGACAGTTTCAGCACTATTCTGAAAAATCATTTTAGTGAAAGAAATGAGACTGTATCTTTACAGCCTTTATCGGAAATTATTTCGAGTCTTAAAAGAGAAGACCTTGATGTCTTTACGGCTTATTTGAAGGATAATGATAAGATTAAGGAGAATCTGATTTATTATATTTATAACGTTTTTAAAGATCGACCGTTCAATCTTTCGTTAACCGAGGCGGATATTCTTTCTGAGAATGCGTTTTACCCGGAATTCAAAAAGAGAATCCTTAACAAAGTTTTGCCACCGATAGAAAATGAGAAAACGATTTGGTATTTGGTGGATAATGTTCTGGTAACACCTAGAAAAGACCTTCAGTTTTTTCAGAATTCGCCAGAAGACAAGATGGATGAACTTTTTCAATTATTGAGAATTGATCAGTTTATCAATAATAATCACGTCAAAAAGGAATTACTTTTTTCAATTAATATTTTGGCTTGGCGTGTAATTGGAAACGCGCTGGATGTTGAGGTGATGAAAATGGTTCCGGAATATAGAAATTTTGATAACCCATTTTTAGCACTACAAAATGAGTTGGATCTGCTGAATGCCAAATTCAAAGAGAGTTCAAGTTTTAAATTGACTTCTTCAGATGAAATTTATAAGCAAACCAAGATTTACCTTGAGCAGTGCCTTGATTTTGTCACTATTGCTTTCAAAAATTCCTCAAAATACGGGATTTCCAGCAAGACTAATCAATCATTACTAAAAATCAGACAACAGCTACAAAGAATGGCTGATATTATTAAATTATTTGTTGTTGATGAGGAAAAAGATTATTTGATCAATTCAAAACAGCTGTTTTTTAATATTATCAAGTACAAATCTCATAAAAATAATCTTCGGGATTTGGTTTCTGATAGTACGAGATTGATGTCGCATCTCATTACAAATCATACTGCAGAAACAGGAACGCATTATATCACATCCACTTTCAAAGCCTATATGAAAATGTTTTGGAAAGCTTCCGGAGGTGGAGTTATTGTCGGAGCGCTTTGTGTTCTGAAGATGCTTTACAGCTATGTTCCTGCCAGTGATTTTGCGCACGCATTTTTGTTTTCTATGAATTATGCGATGGGATTTGTGATGATATATCTGATGCGTTTTACTTTGGCAACCAAACAGCCTGCGATGACGGCTGCTACTATGGCAAAAGTTCTCTCAGAAGGCGATAACAAAAATACTTATGTAGAATTTGCACACGTGGTTTCTCAGCTGTTTAGGTCGCAGTTCATCGCATTTGTCGGAAATGTTCTGTTGTCATTTCCTGTTTCATTGATAATCATTTATGGATTAGAAATTCTTTTTAAGCAGAATTTTGCTTTCGAAAAATCTTCAAGATTGCTCTATGATCTTAATCCTTTTGATTCCAAAGCTATTTTACATGCTTGTATTGCTGGAGTTTTCCTTTTTATTTCGGGTGTGATTTCCGGTAATATCAGTAATAATTCAGTTTTTTATCAGATTCCGAGAAGGATTGCAAAAAATCCGTTTATCAATTATTTCTTTGGTCAAAGTATAGCAAAGCGTCTATCCGATTATTATTCGAAGAACTGGGCAGGCATTGTTTCCAATTTTTGGTTTGGTGTTTTTTTAGGAGCGACGGCGCCAATTGGGCTTTTCTTAGGTTTAGATTTGGATATTCGTCACATTACTTTCGCAGCTGGAAATTTTGCTTTAGGCTTATATGGGAAAGATTTTGTAGTGAGTTCTTACACGTTTTGGATTTCCTTTGTCACGGTTTTTGTGATAGGTTTTTTCAACTTCGCCGTTAGTTTTGGATTGTCCATGTTATTGGCATTCCGAAGCCGAAAAGTGGAAATGAGCGAAGCGCGCGAGATTTTTAAAGAAATTTTCAGATATTTTGTGAAAAATCCATTTAGGTTTTTCTTTCCTTTGAGGTCTAGATTGGACGAGAAGAGTAAGCGAATGATTCAGGATGTTTCTACAAAATCAGAAGGTCATTAATCAAAGATTCGTCTTTTAAAACTTCCTGAAATTTCTTTAGAAAAAAGGATTTTCTCATTCGGAAATCGTTTTTCAGAAGAGGTGATTTGATTCTCAAAACCAACACTTTTTCTTTTAAATTCACCATTTCGATTTCTGAAAAAAGATCGCTGGAAAGATAATCTTCCAAAAAATCCTTGATCTCAAAAGCTTTCAGTTTATCCTCAAAACCATAAATTCTGGCGAAAGAATTCACAAGTTCGGATGATTGATATTCGCGTTTTTTTCTGCTCATAATTAAGATTGTAAAAGTAGAAAATTCAAATTCAAAATAGTATATTTGCGCACTGAAAGTTCAAAGTTTATTGTTCAAATTTTTTTAACTCTGAACCTTAAACTCAAAACCTTAAACCTTATTTTATGAAATGTGGAATCGTAGGTCTTCCGAATGTAGGAAAATCAACCCTTTTTAACTGTCTTAGCAACGCCAAAGCGCAATCTGCCAACTATCCGTTTTGTACGATTGAACCTAACTTAGGAACGGTTTCCGTTCCGGATCCAAGACTTTTCGAACTGGAAAAAATTGTAAATCCTGAGCGTGTTTTGCCTGCAGTTGTAGAGATTGTGGACATTGCTGGTTTGGTAAAAGGAGCGAGCAAAGGTGAAGGTTTGGGAAATCAGTTCTTAGCCAACATCCGTGAGTGCGAGGCGATTATTCATGTTTTGAGATGTTTCGATAATGGAAATATTATCCATGTTGAAGGTTCTGTAGATCCTTTGAGAGATAAAGAAATCATCGATATAGAGTTGCAGTTAAAAGATCTGGAAACTATCGGAAAAGCGGTTGATAAAGCTAAAAAGTTCATTAAATCTGGTAAAAAAGAGGATGTTTTAACTTATGAAACATTACAAAATCTTCAAAAATTTGTTGAAGATGGAAAAAATGCCAGAGAGTTTTCAACGGATGATTTTACAAAATCAATTATTGGAGAAGTTCAATTGTTGACCAATAAGCCAGTTCTTTACGTTTGTAATGTAGATGAAAATTCTATCAAAAACGGAAACGATTGGATTGCTAAAATTGAAGAGATGGCTAAAAGCGAGGGCGCTGAAGTTGTAGTTTTAGCAGCTCAAATCGAAGCTGATATCAATGAACTGGAAACTTTCGAAGAAAGACAAATGTTTTTGGAAGAGCTTGGTCTGGAAGAGCCAGGAGTTAACAGATTGATCAGGAAAGCTTACGATCTTTTGAAATTGCAGACTTATTTCACAGCTGGTGTTAAAGAGGTTAGAGCCTGGACAATTGGTCAGGGTTGGACTGCGCCACAAGCTGCCGGAGTTATCCATACAGATTTTGAAAAAGGTTTTATCCGTGCAGAAGTAATTAAATATAATGACTATATGACTTACGGAACGGAAGCGAAAGTGAAAGAAGCTGGAAAGTTATCTGTAGAAGGAAAAGAATACGTTGTTCAAGATGGAGACATTATGCATTTTAGATTTAATGTATAATTGATCACCATTTTATATAGATTAAAAACTCTCGATTTGTCGGGAGTTTTTTATTTGTACTTTAGCAAGAATTTTTAAAAAAATAAAAAATTATGGTTAAAAAATTATTATTTGCTTCATTTGCATTATCTAGTTTGATGGGTTTTTCCCAAACATCAGTATTTAAAGAAGATTTTGAAGATGAGGCATCTGTTGCATTGTGGAAAGTTTACGATCGTGATGGAGATGAGCAGACTTGGGAAATTCTAAATGCTGAACTTAATGAACTTCCTAATTTTACAGGGAATTTGGCTGTTTCCTTTTCTTGGTATTTGGAAGCATTCACGCCTGATAATCTTTTGGAAAGTCCGGCAATTACTCTTCCAGCTTCTAATTCTCTGTCATTGTCATTTAAAGCAGCAGCAGGAGATGAAGAGCTTTTTGAAGAGCATTATGCTGTTTATGTTATCCCTGCAAATTCTACTTTCAGTGGAAATGAAACGCCGGTCTTTGAAGAAACTTTCGATCAGGGATATACTGAGACTGCAAAAATAATTAACATCGATATTTCATCTTATGCTGGTCAAGACATTAAACTTGTTTTTAGGCATTATGATTGTGAGGATGTTTTCTATATGGGAATTGATGATATCGAGATTAAAGATAATGCAGGATTGGCAGTTTCTGACTCATCAGCCTTATCAATTAAAGTTTTTCCAAATCCGGCTTCAGATTTTGTCAAAATCCAAGGTGTTGAAAATATAGAAAAAATCAGAATTTTTGACATGAATGGAAAAATGGTTTTAGAAAATCAGGCTTCAGAAGCTGATATTAGAAAACTTCCCGTTGGACAATATATTCTGAATGTTCATACAAAATCAGAAATTATTTCTAAGAAAATTATTAAAAAATAAATTTTATAAGCCTTCAATTCGAAGGCTTTTTTCATAAGTGGATTTCAAAAAAATGTATCTAAAAAATTATCCATAAAACTTTCAAATTAAAATCCATTTCGTTAAATTTGTGAGTTACCGATTCTTACCAATCTAAACTTTTTTTAGAAATTCAATTTTATGAGCGAAATCAATCCTGCAAATTATTCCGAAGACAATATCCGTACCCTTGAGCCAAGAGAACACGTAAGGTTGAGACCTGGGATGTATATTGGAAAATTGGGTGACGGATCATCGGTTGATGACGGTATTTATATTTTGCTCAAAGAAGTTTTGGATAACTCTATCGATGAGTTTAGAATGAAAGCAGGAAAAAGAATTGATGTGAAAATCAAGGATGGTAGTGTCATCGTACGTGATTACGGTCGAGGAATTCCTTTGGGGAAAATTGTGGATGTGGTTTCCATTATGAATACAGGTGGAAAATATGACGATGGCGCTTTCAAAAAATCGATTGGTTTGAATGGTGTTGGTACAAAAGCAGTGAACTTTTTGTCCACTTATTTTAAAGTAAAATCCGTACGCGAGGGCAAAACCAGAGTCGCAGAATTCAGAGAAGGAAAATTAGATATTTTACACGACGAAGCTGAAACGTCTGATAGAAATGGTACCGAGATTACTTTTGTTCCGGATGAAAGTATTTTTATCAATTACAAATTCAGGAATGAGTATGTGGAAAAAATGCTCCGCAACTACACCTACCTTAACTTAGGTCTGAAGATTTATTTCAACGGAGAAGTATTCGAGTCTCAAAATGGCTTAAAAGACTTGTTGGAGGAAGAGATTGATGGAGAAATTGTTTATCCAATCATTCATATCAAAGATGAAGATATGGAAGTAGCGATTACACATTCTGACAAATCTCAGTCTGAAACTTATTTTTCTTTTGTTAATGGACAATACACTTCGCAGGGTGGTACGCATTTAAATGCTTTTAAAGAAGCTTATGTAAAAACTGTTAGGGAGTTTTTTAATAAGAATTTTGAAGCGGTTGATATTAGAAAAGCAATTATTGGTGCGGTTTATATCAACGTTGGTAATCCTGTCTTCGAGTCCCAAACCAAGACAAAGCTGGGATCGGCAACGATGGGTCAGGATAAGGATGGAAAAGAATTAGAAACCATCAAGACCTTTGTTATCAATTATCTTAAAAATAAGCTGGATAATTACCTTCATAAAAATCCTGAAACTGCAGAAGCAATTCTCAAAAAAATAATGATTTCGGAAAGAGAAAGAAAAGAACTTTCCGGAATTCAGAAACTCGCAAGAGAAAGAGCGAAAAAAGTTTCGCTTCACAATAAAAAATTGAGAGATTGCAGACATCATTATAACGATCAGAAAGCATCCAGAAAATCCGAAACAATGATTTTCATTACAGAGGGAGATTCTGCTTCTGGATCTATTACCAAGTCCAGAGATGTGGAAACACAAGCCGTTTTTTCATTGAAGGGTAAACCCTTGAACTGTTATGGATTGACGAAAAAAGTGGTTTATGAGAATGAGGAATTCAACCTTTTGCAAGCTGCTCTTAACATCGAAGAAAGTCTTGAAGATTTAAGATACAACCACGTAATTATCGCTACAGATGCCGATGTCGATGGGATGCACATTAGATTATTGATGATTACATTCTTCCTTCAGTTTTTCCCAGATTTGATAAAGAATGGACATTTGTATATTTTGCAAACGCCACTTTTCCGAGTTAGAAATAAGAAGGAAACGAGATATTGTTACTCGGATTCAGAAAGATTAAAAGCTTTGGATGAATTAGGCAAAAATCCAGAAATCACACGATTCAAAGGATTGGGAGAGATTTCTCCTGACGAGTTCAAACATTTTATTGGAAAAGATATTAGATTAGAACCTGTTGTTCTTGGAAAAGATCAAACTATTGATCAGCTTTTAGAATTTTATATGGGTAAAAATACACCAGACAGACAATTATTCATTTTGGATAATCTGGTGGTGGAAGACGACTCCAATATTGATAAGAAGAAAAATTTAGAATCTGCATAATGCGACTCAGTAATAGAAATAGATACGCCTATTTTAGCTTCATATACTCACTTGTGGGGATAGTTTTTATTTTGGGAGTTATAGCTTATATTCTGGAAATCAATAAGTTTGATATTTTCGGTAAAAAAGCTTGGGTTTTATTAGCAGCTCCCTGCTTACTGTTTTTATTACTTTATCTATTTGGTAGACCTATTTTTGAGTATGACAGTGATGGCGAAGCACTCAATTTTAGAAATAATCATATTCTCTATCTATTGGCCAAAAAAAACGCAAAAGATGAATTTCCAAAATACAAATTAATAAAATATAATATCGTTAATGCTTTTATTTTCAAGAGATTGTATGTTTATGTCAGCAGTAAAAAAAATCATATTACCATCTTGAAATATGATATCAATTATCTCAGCAAAAAGCAAGTAAAAGATTTGAAATTTTCTTTAAATAAAGTAGTAAAGACCAATAACGAAATTGGGCACGAAAACGAAGATAATACAGTTGCAGTTTAATGGAAGAAAGTACACATCACGAAGAGAGCCTGAAAAAAGTTTCGGGACTGTATAAAGATTGGTTTTTAGATTATGCGTCTTATGTAATTCTAGATAGAGCAATTCCTTCTATTTTTGATGGTTTGAAGCCGGTTCAGCGTAGAATTATGCACTCTATGCGAGAATTGGAAGATGGTCGTTACAACAAGGTTGCGAACATTGTCGGGAATACAATGAAATACCACCCGCACGGTGATGCTTCGATTACCGATGCTATGGTTCAAATAGGTCAAAAAGAATTATTGATTGATACCCAAGGAAACTGGGGAAATATCTATACAGGTGACTCTGCAGCTGCTGCAAGATATATCGAAGCGAGATTAACGCCATTTGCTTTAGATGTTGTTTTCAATCCTAAGACAACGCACTGGACTAAATCTTATGATGGTAGAAATAATGAACCAATCGACCTTCCTGTAAAATTCCCTCTGCTTTTAGCGCAAGGTGTTGAGGGAATTGGAGTAGGGCTTTCTACGAAAATAATGCCTCATAACTTTAATGAGTTAATTAATGCATCAGTTCTTTACCTGAAAGGCAAAAAATTTGAATTATATCCGGATTTCCTAACTGCGGGAATGCTAGATGTTTCCAATTATAACGATGGTCATAGAGGTGGGAAAATCAGAGCAAGAGCTAGGATTTCGCAGAAAGAAAAACATTTATTGACCATTACAGAATTACCTTTTTCAAAGAACACAAGTGATCTTATCGACAGTATTCTGAAAGCCAATGAAAGAGGTAAGATTAAGATTAAAAAAATAGAAGATAACACGTCTGATGTTGTTGAGATCAATATTCATCTTCATCCAGATGTTTCGCCGGATAAAACAATTGATGCACTTTACGCATTCACAGATTGTGAAGTTCCAATTTCTCCAAATGCCTGCGTAATTGTTGGTGATAAGCCAATGTTCTTGTCAGTTTCTGATATTCTGAAGCACAACACAGATCATACGGTTGCTTTGCTAAAAAAAGAATTGGAAATCGAGCTCCACGAGTTACAGGAAAGCTGGCATTTTTCTTCTTTGGAAAGAATTTTTATCGAGAATAGAATTTACCATGATATTGAGGAAGTTAAATCTTGGGAAGATGTTATAAAAACTATTGATGAAGGTTTGAAACCTCATACCAAACATCTTCTGAGAGCTGTAACAGAAGAAGATATTGTCAAATTAACGGAAATCCGAATTAAGAGAATTTCTCGTTTTGATTTAGATAAGTTCAAGGAAAATATTCTGGCTTTGGAAGGTAAGATTGAGCAAGTGAAACATCATTTGGCGAATCTGATTACTTATGCAATAGACTATTATACGAATATCCAGAAAAAGTACGGAAAAGGAAAAGAAAGAAGAACAGAACTTAGAATTTTCGATACGATTGATGCAAGTAAAGTTGCTGTAGCCAACGAAAAACTGTATGTCAATCGGGAAGAAGGTTTCATCGGAACATCACTCAAAAAAGACGAATATTTGTTTGATTGTTCTGATATTGATGATATTATTACATTCCAGAAAGATGGAACGATGAAAGTTGTAAAGGTTGAAGGCAAAACATTCATCGGGAAAAATATTGTACACGTTGCAATCTGGAAAAAGAATGACAAACGTACAGTTTACAATTCCATTTACAGAGAAGGTCGAGAAGGTCCTTATTATATGAAACGTTTTTCTGTGACTGGTGTTACTAGAAACACAGATTATAAATTAGCCTCAGATAAAAAATACTCAGAAATGCTTTATTTCTCAGCCAATCCAAATGGAGAAGCCGAAGTTGTTTCTGTTTTGTTAAAACCAAATGCAAGAGTCAGAAAGAATAAAATTGATATAGATTTCTCTGATGTCATGATCAAAGGTCGTGATTCCAAAGGGAATTTGGTCACCAAATATGCTGTGAAGAAAGTCGATTTGAAAGAAGAAGGCGTTTCCACTTTAGCACCTAGAAAAATTTGGTTCGATGACTCTGTACGTCGTCTTAATGCGGATGGAAGAGGAAGTTTGCTCGGAAGTTTCAAAGGTGATGACAAGATTTTAACCATCAATTCTCAAGGCGAAACCAAATTAGTTTCATTCGATTTGATGAACCGTTTTGATGATGATTACTTGATTCTCGAAAAATGGAAGCCGGAACAGCCAATCACTTGCATCTATTTTGATGGCGAGAAAGATAAATATTTTGTTAAACGTTTCCTTTTGGAGAATACGAGCAATGTTCAATCCTTCTTTAGCAACGAGAATCCAAAATCGTTCTTAGAATTTGTAACCACGGAAGTTGGAGCAACTGCAGAATTGATTTATCCAACCATCAAAGGCAAGCAAAAAGAATCAGAAACCATAGATTTGGATGAGTTTATCGCAGTGAAAGGAATCAAGGCAATTGGAAATCAATTGACCAAAGATAAAGTCAAAAACATCAATATCACCATTCCGGAACCACCGGAAATCATTGAAGAAGAACCGGAAATCGAAGAAAAAACCGTTGAAGATTTAGACGATGACGGTGGAACAATCGGAAGTCTTTTTGACGAAGAAGAAAATTAAAAAACACACTAATTTATTAAAAAATGAACATCGTTTTACTACTCATAATCGTAATTACTTGTGTCACAAGTTACATCGGATTCCAACAACCCGAATTATTCCAAAAATACAAATTCGAGGTTAGCGCAATCCAGAGAAGAAAAGAATATATCAGATTGCTGTCTTCCGGCTTTCTCCACGCAGATTTCCTGCACTTGTTTTTCAATATGTACACACTATACATTTTTTCACCTATAGTATTGATTCCTGTTGATTATTACCAAGATGGACTAGGCGGATTTGGAGTAGGCGGATTTTTAATCATTTATCTTGGCTCGATAATCTTGGGGAATTTATTTTGCCTCTACCACTACAAAAATGTACCGTTTTATTCCGCAATTGGAGCTAGTGGAGGCGTTTCAGGGATTCTATTTGCTGCAGTAGCTTTGGCTCCAAGAGAAATTGAAATATGGTTTATTCCAGGCTTTTTGTTCGGTGCATTGTATTTTGGATACTCCGTTTATATGATGCTGAATCCAAGGCAAAACGACAACATCGGTCATGCTGCGCATCTCGGTGGCGCATTTTTCGGATTGGTTTACGCCGTGATTGCTTATCCGGAATTAGCGCAGCAAAATGCTTTGTACATTGGGATTATGGCTTTGCCATTGGTCTATTTATCTTATGAGATTTTTGTCAGAAAAAGAATTGGATAATTTATTTTCGGGAGCATCACATTTTCAGTTTTGTTAGAACTTCTCTAACCCGCTGTCCGCTATATCTTTTTTGATAGTGCCATAATTATAAGTTTTCAAAAAAAAATTTCTACAACGCACTATCAAAAAAGGATGCCGCTACCATCGGGGCTATGTTGAGGTTTTTCCCTTCTTCCACCGGTTTCAAAATCTCATTAAAATCTTTCCTAAGCGAAGCGCCTTTGTGAACTTAACAACATAGGATTTACAAAAATCTTTTTGTGCTTTGTGTTCAAGATTATTTCCTCACAAAAATCATTCTATCATTTCCAGAGATATCTTTCAACAGTTCAGCTTCAGAAAAATTTTGGAATAATTCCAAAGTTTCTTTTCCTAATTTCTGATTAATTTCAAGGAAAACCATTCCGTTCTCGGAAAGATGATTTATAGAATCATTAGCAATTTTTCTATAGAAAATCAAAGCATCAGAAGTAGGAGAGAAGAGTGCAATATTGGGTTCAAAACCTTTGACCGAGTCTTTAATTTCCGTGTTTTCTTCAATTCCTATATAAGGCGGATTGCTGATGATAATATCATAGATTTCATCCAGCTTTTCATTCAGATAATCTTTGTTGATGAAATTGATTTCAACTTTATGAAATTTAGCGTTTTTATTAGCAATATCCAAAGCATCTTTAGAAATATCAATGGTAGAAATTTGAGCTTCCGGAAAATATTTCTTCAAAATAATCGGAATAATCCCGCTTCCGGTTCCAATGTCAAGAATCTTGAGTTGAGGAGCGGAGTCGAAGATTTGAATCTTTTTACTTTTCTCTTGAATGTTCCCAATTGCTAACTCCAGCAATTCCTCCGTTTCGGGTCTTGGAATAAGAACGTGCTCATTGACGAAGAATTTCATTCCATAAAACTCAGTTTTTCCAAGGATTTGCTGGAATGGTTTCCCTGTTTTCAATTCCGAAATGGCTTCTGAGAATCTTTTTGAATCGATTTTAGATAAATCTTTATCGAGATTTTGTCTCAACTCAATTTTATTCAATTCAAGAAAATGTTCACAAAAAATAGATAATAATTCTTCAATTTCTGATTTGGAATAAAGCTCAGAAAGCTCATTTTGAAAAAGAATTTTAAGTTCAGAAATTGTCATATTTTAAATTTGCGAAATCAGCAAAATCTGCGAGATTTATATTTTAATAATTTATCTTGTGAAAACCAAATTAGTTTCAGTCGACAGCTTTTCATCAATCAAATAATTCTCATAATTAAAAGCTTTCAATTCGTCAATAGTCTGAACGTTATTTTCTGCGCAGAAACGAAGCACCAAACCACGAGCGTGTTTTGTATAGACAACAATCGTTTTCAATTTCCCGTCAGGCTGAATTTGCTTAAATTCAAAATCAATCACTTTCGACTTCAATTTTTTTCTTTCAATGACTTTAAAATATTCTGTACTTGCAAGGTTGATCAAAAGTTCACGTTTTTTTAATTCAGAATTGATTTGCTCTGTCACTTTTTCAGTCCAGAATTCGTAGAGGTTTTTATAAGAATCGAACTGGAAAGGTCTTCCCATTTCCAAACGATACAACATCACTTTGTCCGAAGGTTTCAAAAGTCCATAAAGTCCGGATAAAATTCTGTAATTCTTCTGAAGGTAATCAACCGCATTTTTGTCCAAGCTTTGAGCGTCCAAACCTCTGTAAACTTCTCCTGTGAAAGCAAACATTGCGGGTGCTGAGTTTTTAGCTGTCGGTTTCGAGGTCCATTTTTGATTTCTTTCCCAATTTTCGTCTGCCAGTTTTGGAGAGATTTCCATTAATTCTGCTAAGAATTTTGGAGATTTTTCCTTCAAAAATGATTGGATAAATTCTGAGTCCTTGATAAATTTAGGTGTTGTACTTTTTAAAAATTCTGTAGAATTCTCTACATTCATCAATTTTGCAGGCGATGTTATGAATTTCATTTTTAATGTCAGTTGATAAGTTGTCAGTCTGTGGTTCTCGAAGACTTAATTAAAAACTTTGTTTATTTTTCCTTTTTTGACTTCGTCGAATCTATGATTTTTTGGATCTGTTATAAAACTCCTTTTCCTTGTCTGATGATTTCCGGTTCTCCGGAAGTCAAATCTACAATTGTAGAAGCGGTATTATCTCCATAACCAGAATCAATGACGATGTCAACCAGTTTGTCATATTTTTCGGCAATCAGTTCTGGGTCGGTAGAATATTCCAAAATCTCATCATCATCGTGGATAGAAGTGGAAACAATCGGATGTCCCAATTTTTCTACAATCATTTGCGGAACAATGTGGTCTGGAACTCTGATACCAACCGTTTTGTGTCCTTTATAAGCTGTCGGAAGATTTCTGTTCGCTTCCAGAATGAATGTAAACGCGCCGGGTAAATGCGTTTTCAGAAAACGAAAAGTAGATGTTTCTATCGGTTTCGTAAATTCGGAAAGATGACTTAGGTCATTACAGATGATTGAAAATTTATGTTTATCAATCTTGATTCCTTTTATCTGAGCGAGTCTTTCCATTGCTTTGTGATTATAAATATCACAGCCAATCGTGTAAATCGTATCCGAAGGATAAATGATAACGCCACCGTTTTGAAGGACTTTTACGGCTTCGTCTATTAAATTTTCTTGCGGATTTTGCGGGTATATTTTTAAGATTTTTGCCATAATCAAAGGTACAAATTTATTTAAAGACTTTTTATTACGAATTAAAAACCCTTTCATAGTTTGAAACTATGAAAGGGTTCAATAAAAAAGAGAATCAATTTTTTGATTCTCTTAGTTTGGTTGCGAGGACACGACTCGAACGTGCGACCTCCGGGTTATGAGCCCGACGAGCTACCTACTGCTCTACCTCGCGATATTGTTCTGCAAATATACGAATTTTTCGATATAAGTCAAGTGAATTGGAATTTTTATTTTTTTTACTGATTTTAAATTCTCGCAGATTGAGCTAATTTTGCTGATAATCAATAATCTGCTTAATTAGCAAAATCTGCAAGAGGATATTTTAACTAATTTTACAGATGAATCTTAATTTTTAAAATAAAAAAGAGAATCAAAAAATTGATTCTCTTAGTTTGGTTGCGAGGACACGACTCGAACGTGCGACCTCCGGGTTATGAGCCCGACGAGCTACCTACTGCTCTACCTCGCGATATTGTGGTGCAAAGATAAGACTTTTCTGATACAAGTCAAGTTTATAATCAAATTTTAAATTAATAATTATTTATATTTTGATTTTCAATGAGTTATGATATTTAACGTCTTTTAACTATAAAAATAGTTGTACGGATGAAAATTAATCCTACATTTGTATTACTAAGTTTTTAGTGATATAAGATTGATTGTTTTTAAAGTTAAAAAATATGAATAAGTTAACCAAAGCAGAAGAACAGGTAATGCAGTACCTTTGGCAGATAGAGAAAGGATTCTTGAAAGACGTCTTAGAATTGTTTCCCGAGCCAAAACCGCATACCAACACGATTTCCACGATTCTGAAAATATTGATGGAAAAAGGATTTGTTAATCATAAAACTTTTGGAAGACAACACGAGTATTTTCCTTTGATAAGTAAAGAGAATTATAGCGGAAAGTCTATCAGAAGCCTGGTTAAGAATTATTTCGAAGGTTCTTATACCAATGCTGTTTCATTTTTGGTAGAAGAAAACGAAATCAGTGTGAAGGATTTGGAACTTTTATTAGACGAACTTAAAAACAAGGAATAATGGAACCACTGTTACTGTATTTTGGCAAAATGATTCTCTGCTCTGCGGTGATGTTTGCTTATTATCTTTTGTTCCTGAAGGATAAAACTTTCCATCATTACAATCGGTTTTATCTTTTGTTGTCGGTTATTATAAGTCTGGTTCTGCCACTTATAAAGGTTTCCTATTTTACGATAGAGACCGATAAGAACTTGTATCTGCTGCTTAGTCAGCTCAATCAAAATCAATTACAAACAACTACAAACTATGATATCACTATTTATTCGGTTTTTTATGCAATTATTGGAGTGGTTTCAATCATTCTTTTAATTAGATTAATTGTCGGAATCCTAAGAATCCAATCTATTAAAAAACAATTCCCAAATGAAACAATCGAAGGAATCAAATTCTATCAGACTAACTTAAACAACGCACCTTTCTCATTTTTTAGAAATCTTTTCTGGAAGCAGACGATTCAGTTGGATTCGCCTGTCGGACAGCAGATCCTGAAGCACGAGATGGTTCATATTCAACAAAAACACAGCTGGGACAAACTCCTGATGCAGGTGACGAAATCTGTTTTCTGGTTCAATCCCGTGTTTTACTTCATCAACAAGGAAATCAATCTTATTCACGAATACTTGGCGGACAAGAAAGCAGTCAAAAAATCGGACACAAAAGCATTTGCGCAGATGCTGTTGGAGAGTCATTTCTCTGGTTCTATTTTGCCTGTCACAAGTCCTTTTTTATCATCTAACCTCAAAAAAAGACTTACAATGATTACAAAAAATCAAACCAAGTACAGCTATGCACGCAAATTATTTGCGCTACCAATCTTATTTTTTATGGTATTTGCTTATATGGTAAATGCTAAAAACAAAGAAATCAAAGAAACGAACAAAGCAATTGAAATTGCTGTAAACGAAATGAAAAATGACACGATAAAACCTAAAACTTCCGAGTTTGACAGTTTATCGATGAGTCATCAAAAACAAACACAATTATATTCTGAGGCTTTGAAAGAAGACCATTTGAAAATGTCTGCGCTCAGTACAAAAATGGCTGAAAAAAGCAAAGCATTATCGGCTCTTAAAAAAGCTAAAAAAGAAGATTCATCAGAATATAAGGCTTTAGAAAATGATTTGGAAAATCTATCTAATAAAATGCAGTCTATTGTAGATTCTGACAATTACCAGAAGAATCTAAAAGGTTTAGAAGAACATTCTGAAGCGATGGCTAAAATGTATGATTCTCCAGAGTTCAAGAAACGAATAGCTGATGCCGAAAAAGCAGGCAGAGATGCTGAAGCAATGGTTAATTCTCCGGAGTTCAAAAAGAGAATTGCTGATGCAGAAAAACAGGCAAAAATTGCAGAACGAATGATGAATTCTCCGAAGTTCCAGAGAGATTTGAAGAATGCGCAGAATCAAGCCGAGAAAATGCAGATTAAAGTCAATTCGCCTGAGTTTCAAAAAATGATTCAAGATGCTCAAAAAAGAGCACAAGATGCGGTTGAAAAGTATGGAAAAATTTATACGGGCGAAGAGTTTCAGAAAATGATAAAAGACCAATATGGGAAAGATGCTTTTGCGGATGGAACTGTAGCTTATGGTTTTGATGCTTCTGATCTGCCAGATTTTAAAGATTTTTCTTCCAATTTCAATTATAATTTTTCTAATGATGTATTTTATAATACAGAAAAAACGACGCTTACTCCAAAAGAGTTGAAAAAATTTGAAAAGAAAAGAGCAGAGCTTCAAAAAAAGCAAAAAGAATTATTGGAGGAACAAAAAAAGCTTCAGAAAAAACAACAGGAATTGAATAAAGAAGCGCGTCAGAATAATCCGCTGAAAATCAGTTTTAATTCTAATTTGGATTCTCCTAAAACATTGGTTTATAATAAAAATATTACGCCGCCACAAAGAATCAGTAAATCAAACCAGGTTATTATTTTTGATAAAACTACAGATGGTAATCCACAGCGTGTTTTTAAAGCAGATGCAATTAAAATAATTAATACATCTGATACTAAAGGTTCATTTAATCCTAATAAAGCAAAAGTTTATATTAATGGAAAACTTACTGATATAAAGGAGGTTGACAAGTTAGACCCCAATATGATTGCATCAGTTAATATTTTTAGTGCAAATGATGCTGGTAAAATTGAAATCATTACAAAATAAACAATTTACATTCATAACATTTAGCCGGTTCGCCGGCTTTTTTAATACTTATAACAATGAAAAAACTATTAATTAATTTATTTCTGATTTTTGGGATTCTGACTTTTGCTCAGAATAAGAGATTCATTTACGAATACAAATTCATTTCAGATTCGACCAATCTTGAAGATCTTAAAACAGAAATGATGTTCCTCGACACTACAAAAGATGGTTCCAAATATTATAGTTACACGGTTTTCAATTCCGATTCTTTGATGAAAGCAGATTTAGAACAACAGTTAAAAGCCACAGGTTCTATCAATGTAAAAACCGATATGAGAAAAGGGAACGTGAGATATTCTGTAACGAAAACCTATCCAGATTACAAAACTAATCTTCACAGAAAATTAGGTATGGATGCTTACAATATTTCCGAGGACAGAAAAATCAACTGGAAAATCTCATCAGAAAAAGAAAAAATAGGCGAATGGAATGCCCAAAAAGCTGAAGCCGATTTTGCAGGAAGACATTGGATTGCTTGGTTTTCGACGGAAATTCCGATTCAGGACGGTCCTTATAAATTCAGAGGTTTGCCGGGGTTGATTGTTAAGATTGAAGATAAAACAGGTTCTCACAAACTGGAATTGAGAGGTATTAAAAATATTGCTGGAAATGTAGATGTCAATGTATGGAATGCTAAAGAAATTGTGGTCAATTCCAAGCAGTTCCAAAAAGTGATTAAGGAATACGAAAATGATCCAACAAAAGGAATTAAACAAATCCAAATGGGCGGGACATCCATCGTATTAACCGGAAAAGATGGAACCTCGACAAAAATTGCAAAAGATCAGGAAGACCGATTGAAAAATCAAATCAAAAAAGATAATAACAGAATTGAACTTAATATTGTGAATTAAAAAAACTCCACTTTTCTAAGTGGAGTTTTTGTATTTGATAATTTATTTTTTCTTCAGTTCATCACGGATTTCCATAAGCAATTGGTCTGTAGAAGACGGTCCAGCGGGAGCTGCTTCTGGCTTTTTGTTGACCCTATTAGCTATTTTGATTAGCCAAAACAAAACAAATGCAATAACCAAAAAGCTGATTACCGATGAAAGGAAGTTTCCATAAGTTACACCATTCCAAGCTAATTCTTTAATGTTTTCTGCGCCGGCTGCTTTCAAAGCAGGAGTTAATAAAAGTGGCGTGATGACATCATCTACTAGAGATTTTACAATCGCTCCGAATGCTCCACCAATGATAACACCGACTGCCAGATCTACAACGTTGCCTTTAAACGCAAACTCTTTAAATTCTTTTACAAAGCCCATAATTGTATTTTAATAGTTAGTATAAACAAAAATATAGTTTTTTTATTTATAATGCTTTATTAATTAAAGCTTATTAAACAAATTATTGTCTAATTTTGATGTTTATGCAATTCCTAAAATGAAAATTCTCACCGCTGATCAAATTAAAAAATGTGATTCTGTTACGATAGAAAAAGGAATCTCGTCTATCAATCTGATGGAAAAAGCCGCCAGAGCTTGTGCTGATTGGATTGAAGAAAATTTTGAACTTAAGAATAAGTTTTTGGTTGTTTGTGGTCATGGAAATAATGGAGGTGATGGTTTTGCGATTGCAAGAATGCTTTATGAAAAGGGATTTGATGTCGAAGTTTTTATCAATGGAGATGATTTGAAATTCTCTCCAGATGCAGCAATCAATTTCAAAAAAATAAAGACAATAAGCGGAATTGATATTAAAGATTTTTCTGAAGTTTTTAATGTCAATAATGAAAAATCTGTTATTGTTGATGCTTTGTTTGGTTATGGACTGAATCGAGAATTGTCTGATGATTTTAAAAATTTAATTGAAAAATTAAATCAAATTCCAGTTCCGAAAATTTCTATTGATATTCCAACTGGACTTTATGCAGATAAGATTATTGAAGAAAATTCTATTGTTTTAAAAGCTGATTTTACTTTGACTTTTCAGTTTTACAAAAGAAGTTTTCTTCATCCTGAAACGGGGCGATTTTGTGGGAAAATTACAGTTTTAGATATTGAGTTGGATAAGGATTTTATTGATGAAGTTGAAACTGATTATTTTATAATTGATGAAAAATTAATCAGAGAAATTTACAAACCACGCGGAGATTTCAGTCACAAAGGAACTTTCGGTAAAAGTATTTTGGTTGGTGGAAGTTATGGTAAAATCGGTGCGATTCTGATGTCCACTTTATCAGCTCTGAAAACTGGAAATGGGTTGACTTTTACTATTGCGCCAGAATGTGGCAATATCATTTTGCAATCTCGAATTCCGGAAGCGATGTTTATTGGTTCAGGAGAAAATTATATTGATACAATCGAAATTCAGGAAAAAGCTGTTTATGGAATTGGTCCCGGATTAGGAAAAGAAGAACAAACCCAAAAAGCCTTGTTTGATTTTTTGGAATCTTATCAAAATCCTGTAATTCTCGATGCTGATGCATTGAATTTTTTAGCTGAAAATGATAAATTAAGCTTAATTCCAAAAAATGCTGTCATCACGCCACATCCTCTGGAATTTGAAAGGTTATTTGGTAAAACTGATAACTCTTTTGAGAGAATAGAATTGGCAAAACAGAAAGCAAAAGAATTACAGATTTTTATCATTCTAAAAGATCATCATACGGCTGTCATTACACCAAAAAATAAAGTGTTTTATAATATCACAGGCAATTCCGGAATGGCAAAAGGTGGAAGCGGAGATGTTCTGACAGGGATTTTGACATCATTGATTTCTCAAAAATATAATATTGAAAAAGCTTGCATTTTCGGCGTTTGGCTTCACGGAAAAGCTGGTGATTTGGCTGCTGAAGAATTTTCGAAAGAAGCAATGTTACCAACCGATCTCATCAATAAAATTGGTGAAGTTTTTAAACGTCTTAATTAATTCAATTTTGATTTTAACATATACAAAACACCAACTTCAGTTTCGGACAGATTTTCATTTTTCCTCAACAATTTTTTAATTTCTTTTCTGAAATATTGGATGGTATGCCCGTTTTTATAATGTTCAAAAATTCTGGGATCAATGTAAGAGTCGCGCGCAACAGAAGGTGTATTACCTAATTTTTCAGAAACGGCAACAATTGCATTTCGGATTCTTTTCTTCAATTCTTTTTGTTGTTTTTTTTCACAGATTCCCAATTCGTCCAGAATTCCGGCGGCAATCATTGTCCCTGCCCAGGTTCTGAAATCTTTTGCAGAAAATTCCTCACCCATAATTTCTTTGATGTATTGATTCAAATCCTGACTTTCAACCGTAATAAGATTGTTGTCTTTATCATAATATTTGAAAAGTCTGTAACCTGGGAGATCTTCCAAATCGGAAATGACTTTTGTCAATTTAGCATTGATAATATGTTTTTCTTGAAATTTTCCTGATTTTCCTTTGTATGAAAAAATCATTTCGTCACCTTCAATATTAAGATGTTTTTTGCGGATGGTTGTTAAGCCATAGCTCTGGTTTTGTTGTGTATACTTTGGACTTCCTGGTCTGAAATAAGCAGAATCTAAAAGTCTGACCATTGCCGCTAAAACCTTTTCACGGGTCATTTTTTTCTTTCTCAGATGTTGTCCAGTTACACGTCGCATATGTTCGAGATTTTCGGCAAAATGTAAAATCCTGTCAAACTTGTCCGCGTCTTTCTTAGCTCGGAATTTTGGATTGTAGATGTATTGCTTTCTGCCTTTTTGGTCTCTCCCGATTGCCAGTACTTTTGCGCTTTTATTGGTTGTGATTTCAACATTGGTCCAAGCTGGTGGAATGACCAACGACTTTATATATTCGATTTTTTGTGGGTCTTTTAGTTTCTCTTTATTTTTATCGAAATAAGAAAAATTTTTTCCTGTAGCTTGGCGGGTAAGTTTCATAATTTTGATTTGATAATTTTCCTAAACAATAAAAATGCCGATTTTTCAATTTTAGAATTAGGAGGAAAGAAGTTGTAAAAATTAAGTCATAATGATGTTTTTATGATTTTATTAACAGAGGTCACAACGGCTTTTTAAACGAAAATTTCTATTTTAGCAAAAATTTTTTTGATGCCAAAGACAGTTGACGATTTTAATAAAAGCAGACTGAGATCAAGTAATATTACTGTGGTCATCAGTATTTCGCTGGTTTTATTCCTTGTGGGATTATTTGGATTGATATTGATCAATGCTCAAAAATATTCGGATTATATCAAGGAGCAATTGGTGGTGGAAGCTTATTTTGATGAGTATTTGGATCCACGCGACTCTGCTAAAACGCTTAAATTCCAAGAGGAAACGTTTACCACTATCAAGCAGCAGAATTATGTAAAGCAAGCTAAATATATTTCCAAGCAACAAGCTACTGTTTTGGCGAAAAAACAGTTGGGAATAGACGCTGATGCGCTTTTTGAAGAAGATATATTTCCTGCTTCTGTCGAAGTGACTTTAAAACCGGAATTTGTTGATCCTGCAAAAATTGATGGTGTTGTAACACAACTTAAGGCGATAAAAGGCGTAAAAGATGTGGCTAATGATAATCAATTAACCATCGATGTTTATAACAATTTGAATAGAATTCTGACTTGGATTTTGGCATTTTCAATTTTATTCTTGATTGTCGCAATGGTTCTAATTAATAATTCAATCAGACTGAAAATATTCTCAAAGAGATTTATCATCAAGACCATGCAATTGGTTGGAGCTAAGAGGAGATTTATTCTGATGCCTTTTATAAAAGAAGCCTTGGTACTTGGATTAATTGGTGCATTTATAGGACTTTTAGCTTTAGGAGGTGTTTGGTATTATTTCACAAGCCAGATTGGGACACCTTTTGTTCAGGATACAAACCAATATGTTTTCTTGGTAATAATAATTTTATTAGTAGGGGTTTTTATAACCATTGCAAGTACTATCTTTGCAACCTGGAGATTTTTACGAAGCAACGTAGATGATCTATATTACTCTTAACAATGGCAAAAAAAATGAATAAATATTCTGCAGATCAAATAGGAAAACCTACTGAAACTGCTGAAAAAAATGCTTTTTATTTCGGAAACAAGAATTTTAAATTGATGTTAATCGGATTGGGATTGATTCTTTTAGGATTTGTTCTAATGATGGGAGCGGACGCTAATACAACACCAGACGGAAAATTTGACCCGAATTACTGGAACGAAGAGATTTTCTCTTTCAGAAGAATCAGATTAGCGCCAATGTTGGTCATTGCAGGATTTGTGGTTCAGGTTTTTGCAATTCTGAAGAGAAACAAAGATTAAACTTTAATAAGAAATACAATAATAACTTTGTCTTGGTGAAACTGAGACAAAGTTTTTTTTAATAAACAAACAAACTATGGATTTGATCAAGGCAATTATCATTGCAATCATAGAAGGACTTACCGAATATTTACCAATTTCTTCAACTGCTCATATGGGATTTGCTGCAAGCCTGATGGGATTAGAAGAAACTGAATTTCTCAAGATGTTTCAGGTTTCTATCCAGTTCGGGGCAATACTTTCTGTGGTTGTGGCTTATGGGAAAAAATTCTTTGATTTCAGCAATCTGCAGTTTTATTACAAATTAGCTTTTGCCGTTTTGCCAGCTTTGGGAATTGGTTTTTTCTTAGATGATGTTATTGAATCTGTTCTGGGAAATCAAATCGCTATTTCATCTGTTTTGGTTTTAGGTGGAGTCGTTTTGTTGTTTGCAGATAATTGGTTCAAGAATCCAATTATTCACGACGAGAAGGAAATCACGATTAAAAAAGCAGTGGCAATAGGCTTTTGGCAATGTTTGGCAATGATGCCTGGAACGAGTAGGAGTGCAGCTTCTATTATTGGTGGGATGTCTCAGGGATTGTCCAGAAAAGCTGCAGCGGAATTTTCATTTTTCTTGGCTGTTCCCACGATGTTGGCTGTAACGCTTTACTCGGTTTTTGTAAAAACTTGGGGCAAAGAAAATGGGAATCCACAAAAAGGTTATGAGATGATTTTAGCTTCACAAGATCATATTTTGATTTTTGTAATCGGAAATATCGTTGCGTTTGTTGTTGCTTGGATTGCTATCAAATCCTTCATTGCTTTGTTGAATAAATATGGATTCAAACCTTGGGGTTGGTATCGTATTTTTGTTGGAATTGCACTGTTGATTTATTTTTATTTCTTCAAATAAATGACAGCAGAAGAATTACAATCCGGACAGATATTTTTATTGGACAAACCTTTGGATTGGACAAGTTTTCAGGCTGTCAATAAGCTGAAATATAAACTTAAAAATGAGTTCAAGGAATTACCTAAAAAATTCAAAATTGGTCATGCTGGAACTTTGGATCCGCGAGCGACAGGATTATTGATTATTTGTACAGGAAAATTCACAAAGAAAATTCCGGAAATCCAAGATGCGCCGAAAGAGTATTGGACAGAAATAAAAATCGGAGTTCAAACCGAATCTTACGACACCGAGAAGCCAGAAATCCTACCAATCAATTATTCTCACATTACCGAGAAAGATATTCATCAAGCTTTAGAAAAATTCATTGGAGAAATTGATCAGAAACCACCTGTTTTTTCAGCCTTAAAAGTTGATGGAAAAAGGGCTTATGATCTGGCAAGAGCTGGAGCAGGAGTAGAAATGAAGTCCAGAAAAACTACGATTCATTATCTTAATAATATAGAGATTGATCTGCCTTATGTTTCTTTTATTGTAGGTTGTTCCAAAGGAACTTATATCAGAAGTTTGGCTCACGACATTGGACAAGAATTAAAGGTTGGCGCTTATTTGACACAGCTCAGAAGGACAAAAATTGGAAATTATTCAATAGAAAGTGCTACTTCTGATTATCTCGAAAACGATTTCCATTTTAATAATTAAAGAATTTTATTTTACATTATTAATAATGTATTTGCTATTACTGTTGAATATAATTTATTTTATAATGTTTATTTAAAATTAATTATTAATCTTAAAGAGAAGTTAAAAACTAAATATTTGTTTAATTCTTTTGTTTATTCTGAAGGGAATCTCTATTTTCGCCTTCCATTTTTTAAAACAATCGTTTAATTTAAATAAATAATATGAAAAAACTTCTATTATCTTTTATTGCTACATCGGCAATTTTCTTTTCAGCTAACGCACAAACAAAAATCTCTTTTGAAACTTCAGAAGGTTATACTGCTGGTAATGTAGATGGTCAAAAAGATTGGACTGCTTCAAGTTCTTATTTTAAAGTATCAAACAATAGAGCTACAGATGGAACAAGCTCTTTATATATCGAGGATGATGCGAGTGAAGAGTGGAGTAATGCTTTCACAACAATACCAAACTATAGTAAAACGGAAGTATCTGCAGATGTTTATCTTGATGGTTTTGATTCTGATTATGCAGTAGGACTATATACTGAAGATGGAGATGTAGTTGCAGATTTTTGGTTAACATACCAAAGCTGGAATTTTGTGGTCTATGATCCGGCTCAAGAAACTTATGTGGAAACTGATTTAGAATGGGACTCTACAACTTGGTATAACTTCAAAACTGTAATTGATAAAGCAAATAACACACTTGAATATTATGTGAACGGAAATGTTATTTACTCAACAACATTGACAGCTACAAATTTTTCATTTTTAGACCTATCTATAGAAAATTATGGTTCTGGTTTCAGTGTTGATAATATCCAAGTTAAAGATGCTACGTTAGCTGTTGCTGAAGCAGGTAAAAAAGACATCTTCAGAGTTTATCCAAATCCAACTGTAGATGTTGTGAATTTTGATGTTGCTGGAAAAATTAATTCTGTTGAAGTTTATGATGCTGCTGGTAAACTAGTTAAAACGTCTAAAAATGGAGAAAAATCATTAAACGTAGCTGAACTTAGCAAAGGTAATTATGTAGTTAAAGTACAAACAGAAAATGCTTCTTATACTAAAAAAGTAATCAAAAAATAAATCATTTATTTTGATGTAATCATAGCCTCGCTTTTAAAGTGAGGCTTTTTTTATTGTGTTAAGTTTTAATAAAGCATATTTTTGCATATAGATTTAGAAGAGTTGGAAAAAATTAGAATCAATAAATATTTGTCAGAAGTTGGATTTTGCTCCAGAAGAGCAGCTGATAAGCTTTTGGAAGAAGGCAGAATTACAATCAATGGTATAGTTCCAGAATTAGGGACTAAAGTTTCTGATGAAGACGAAATTTTTGTCGATGGAAAAACCATCAAAAAAGTAGAAGAGGAGTTTGTTTATATCGCTTTCAATAAGCCTGTTGGAATCGTTTGTACAACAGATACGAAGCGTGAAAAAAATAATATTATTGATTACATCAACCATCCAAAACGTATTTTCCCAATCGGAAGATTGGATAAACCTAGCGAAGGTCTAATTTTATTAACTTCTGATGGCGATATCGTCAACAAAATTCTTAGGGCTAGAAACAATCACGAAAAAGAATATTACGTAAGAGTCAATAAACCAATCACGGAAAAGTTCCTTGAAAAAATGAGAAACGGCGTTACTATTCTTGATACAGTAACTAAGAAGTGTGAAGTCGAAAAAATTGACACAATGAACTTCCGAATTGTTCTAACGCAAGGTCTCAACCGACAAATCCGAAGAATGTGCGAACATCTGGATTATGAAGTAAAGAAACTCAAGAGAATCCGAATAATGAATATCAAACTTGATCTTCCCGTTGGAAAATGGCGCGATTTGACAGCAGAAGAAATGAAAGAATTAAATGGATTATTAGAAGATTCCAGCAAAACGTTTGAGTGATTTTTTTAAATCTGCTTAATTTCTAAAATCTGCGAGTTTTTTTTATACATAATTTTCAATTTTCAATTATCAACTATCATTTATAACTAATAATATAAAGTCTCATTTTTTCCTCGTATTCTGGCTTCAATTTCAAATATTTCCAAATCTTTTTATCATCAGGATAAGAAATTCTGTAAAAGATTATTCTGTCGGCAGAATATCGGAAATAGGGATGTTTTTTCAGCCAATCTTCAGGTGCTTCGGCTAAAGAATATTTCGGAACATCTGAGTTGTCAAGCTTTGCAACATAGATTAATTTTTCGCCCAAAGCTCGGTCGATTTCATATGTTTCTAGCAGTTGGTTTTTATTGATAAAACCACCAAGTTTCTTTCTGAAAGCTAAAATTCCTGCCGCATCTTTTTCAGTAAATCCAAATTCCTGCAGTTGTTTGAAAGTGATTTGATTGAGATTAATTTTTGAAAAATCAGTTTTTTCCGCAACTGTAATTTTTTCATCAGTTTGTTTAGGTTTGTCAACAACAGAAAGCTTAATCCAAGGTTTCATTTCCTCAAATTTTTCCGACGAAATCATAAAACATTTCTGAACATCTTCCAGTGATTTGAAAGAGCCTTTTAGAATCTTATCTCGATATTTCAAAATTGAAATAGCTTGTTTTTCAGAAAATCCTAATTGTTGCCATTGTTCTTGATTCAACTCATTGGGGTCAAAGTAGTGACTGATTTTCACCACTTCTTTTTCTTTCTTTTTCTCAAATTTGTTAGCCAGATTTTCCGGCGTTTTATTAGGTAAAATCAAGAAAGGTGACATTTGGGAAAATTGCTCGTCATTAATCATAAAACACTCTTTCAGCTTTTCTTTGCTGATGAAACTTCCGCCGAGATAATTCTTATATTTTAAAATGGCAGCCGATTGCTTCTCAGAAAAACCTAAGTTTTCCCAATCTTTTTGAGAATAAGAATCTGGGTTAAATTTCCCTTTGATATTGAGTTTCTTCTTTTCGTAAGGTTTGTAAGCAAATTCATTATTTTTAAAATCAGAATTATTTTCAGGAAGAAGAATGTAATTTTTCAGCTGTTCATACTTCTCTGGCGTAAGTGCGTAACATTTTTTGAACTGCTCCTTAGATTTGAAATTTCCGCCAACAACTTCCTTATATTTCAAAATTGTTTTGATCTGCTTTTCATTGAAACCAAGATTCTTCCACTGATTTTCGTCTAAATCATTTGGATTAAATTCAGTCAGAATAATCTCTTCAACTTTCGGTGTAATGAAAGTGATTTGAGGCTTTTCATAATGCTGATTTTTCTTATAAATCGAAAAAGCAGTCTGCGAAAAAATAACAAGAATCCCGAAAATTGCAAGGCTGAAAATCTGCCTTTTCCGGATTTGGAAAGGTAATTTTGGATTCATCTTTTGTGTTTTAACCAAAGTTAAATAAAAAATGAATCGAAAAATTAATAGTTGGAAAAAATAATTTTATTTAATCGTTCAAAGAGTTTTTTAACTTCAAAAGTTCCGCTTTGATAAATTCCAATCTGTCAATAATCGTGATGGTTTCAGAGATTTTTGTATTGGTTGTCAATGCAACTCTTGCGCCGTCCAGCGTATAACCTTTTTCTTTTACGAGATGATAAATAATCTTCAAATTCTCGATGTCAGAAGGTGTAAAATAGCGGTTTCCTTTCTTGTTTTTCTTAGGTTTGATGATAGGGAATTCCTGTTCCCAATAGCGAATTAGGGACGTGTTTACATCAAAAGCCTTGGCAACTTCGCCAATAGAATAGTAGAGTTTGTCCGGAAGATTGAGTTTCATTGATAAAAATCGAATTCTCAAAGATAATTATTTTTAATTCTTTTAAGCAAATTGTAACTTGCGACTTTATTATTTATGCTATGAAAAGTTTTTGGAAGTTTCGTTATGTGGCGATTTTGTTGATTCTGATGAATTGCAAAGTTCAAAATACCAATGAAAAATTGTTTGACGTTCCGCCGACATTACTTTCAAGTCAATTTACTTTTACGGAAGGACCGGCTTTTGATAAAGAAGGAAATGTCTATTTTACAGATCAGCCCAATGATAAGATCTATTTATGGAACTGGAAAACCAATCAGTTGGAATTATTTCTTGCTAAAACAGGACGAGCGAACGGAACTTATTTTGATAAAGATGATAATCTCATTACTTGTTCCGATGACAACGGTGAGATCTGGAAAATCAATAAAAATAAGGATATTCAGGTTTTATCAAAAGGTTTTGAAGGTAAAAGACTGAACGGACCAAATGATCTTTGGATCGATAAATTTGGAGGAATTTATTTTACAGATCCGTTGTACAAAAGAGATTATTGGAAAAACTTCAAAGAGGAGATTCCTGAGAAAAACCTTTATTACAGAAATCAAAACGGAACGATTACAAAACTGGAAACCTTCGTTCAGCCTAATGGAATTATCGGTTCTGAAAAACTTAAGAAACTTTATGTTTCTGATATCAATGCCGGGAAAACTTATGTTTACGATATCCTTGGTAAAGGAAAATTATCTGAAAAGAAATTGTTCTGCGAAATGGGTTCGGACGGAATGACTTTGGACAGTAAAGGAAATCTTTATCTCACAGGAAATGGTGTAACGATTTTCAATAATAAAGGCAAAAAATTAACCTATATTCCGATTGATGAGGAATGGACTTCCAATGTGACTTTTGGCGGAAAAAATAACTCTACTTTGTTCATCACAGCGTCGCATTCTGTTTATGTTTTGCCTATGAATGTCTCCGGAATCAAATAAAAAAATCGCTTATTAATAAGCGATTTCTATTTTTATCTTTTTGCCTTTCAGTTTTTCGTTGGCTAATTGTTTGAGCAATTCGATGGTTTTTTTACGGTTGACAGCGACGTAAGAAGTCGTGTCTTTTACTTCAATCAATCCAATGTCATCTTTTCCAAGACCGCCTTTTTTGATTAGATAACCAACAATATCAACTTTATTGACTTTGTCTTTCTTTCCGGCGCTGATGTAAATCGTTTGATTTGGTGTTCTTTCCGGAACACGGTTACTTTCCGAAACATTTTCTTCCGGCGTATTGCTTTTGATGAATGGGAAATTCTCGTCCTCGGTCATTATAAGATAAGCAAAACCTTTCGCGTTCATTCTCGCCGTTCGCCCGTTTCTGTGGATGAAAGCATCTTCTTTCGGAGGTAATTGATAATGCACAATCGATTCTACTTCAGGAATGTCCAAACCTCTGGAAGCTAAATCTGTTGTGATTAATATTCTCGCAGAATCATTTCTGAATTTGAGCAAAGCACGTTCGCGCTCGTCCTGTTCCATTCCGCCGTGGAAAGTTTCCCGCTGGATTCCTTTTTCCCTCAGAAGTTCAGAAATTCTGTCCACTGCATCTCTGTGATTACAGAAAATCAATGTTCTTTTGTTGCCAATTTTACAGATCAATTGGAACAAAGTATTCAGTTTTTCCTCTGGCGTTGTCATTACCTTTTTTAGCTGAATGTTCGGTTTTGACTCGTTTTCTTTGAGGAAATTAATTTTCTTTTCGTTATTGAGTTCTACAAACTTCGGAATGTTGTCCATCACCGTTGCAGAAGTCAAGATTCTTTGAGAAAGGCTTGTCAAAGAACCAATAATATATTCCATATCTTCTTGAAAGCCCAATTCCAAAGCTTTGTCAAACTCATCCAAAACCAAAGTCTTGATGGTTTCCGGATTGAAATTTTCATTTTTCAAGTGATAAGCAATTCTTCCCGGTGTTCCGATTAAAACTGCAGGTGCTTCAATCAAATTATTGATTTCTATCTTTTTATCGTGTCCGCCATAAGCAATAGAAACTTTGAAATCTGTTCCCATCGATTTGAAAACCTGTTCGATTTGTAAAGCTAATTCTCTTGCCGGAACCAAAATCAAGGTTTGAATTCCTTTGACGTCAGATTTCAAATTTCTAAGAACAGGAAATAAAAATCCTAATGTTTTTCCTGAACCGGTTGGTGACAATAAAACCACGTCGGTTTCATTCTCAGATGCTTTGTATATAGATTTCTGCATTTGATTCATATCCTGAATCTGCAGTTTTTCGAAGATTGGTTGTAATTCCATTTTGCAAAGGTAAGTATTTGGAAGATCATTGTTGGTTTGTCATTATAAATAGTGATTTTTAGAATTTACACTTTTATGGTGGTTTTTGGTTTTGCTTATCATTCTACATTTGTTCTACAATTAATCAATAAAAATTACTACAATGAAAAAATTTATTTTTGGAGTTATCACACTATTTTTTGTGAGCTTCGTATCCGCACAATCTAACATTGATTTGAGTGCACAGATTGGAAACCTTAACACTGCTACAGTGGATCAAACAGGAATCTTGAACTTCAACGCCTTATTACAAGACGGTAATCGTAACGATGCAGATATAGACCAAGTAGGATGGGTAAACAGCAATGTTGCTCTAAGTATGGGAAACAGAAACTCTATAGATGTAGACCAATGGGGAATCGGAAACTCTAATACTACCAGCCAATATGGTAATAGAAACTCTGCACAGACTTTACAGATTGGATTATTCAATGAAGTGGATCAATTACAAATCGGTAGAAGAAATGACGCTTCTGCTACCCAATTAGGAGCTGGGAATTATATCAGTCAATATCAAAATGGTAGAAGAAACAGCGCAACTGCTCTCCAAATTGGTACAGATAACGATATCTGGCAAGACCAAATGGGTAGAAGAAATGAGGCTTATGCATTTCAACTAGGATCAGATAACTACATCCATCAATTGCAGTCTGGTAATGATAACAGCGCAACTCATCTTCAGTTTGGTAGCGATAATGTTGCGGATTCTCATCAATATGGTGATGATAACACAACTATGGGGTTGCAAGTTGGAAATAGTAACTATTTGAGCCAATACCAATATGGCGATGATAATGTTGCTTTGGATGCTCAAATCGGAAATAGCAACTATACAAGCGTAACTCAAACTGGAGATTCTCATTTCCATATGGGATTACAAGTTGGTAACAGTAACTCGTTGATTGTAAATCAATCTAATTAATTACAGTTATTTTGTTTTTGATTATGTAAAAAAGAATAGGAGAAGTTGAGGTTTCTCCTATTTTTTTGTCTTTTGAATTAATTAAGACTAACGGAAAACCGTGATTTTTAATCTTTACCAACTAACCGTGTTTTTTACCATTTTGTTCCAGCGTAACTTTATATAAAAAAGATGAAAAGAATATTTACCATATTGTTTTGTTTGATTCTTGTTTTTTTTTCAATGAAAACTAAATCGCAACAGATTAGCTGGATGCAGATTAATAGCAATAATGTTATAGAAATTATTACTAAACAAACTCCAACATTGGAATCATATTCTTCTACATTGCAAATTGGTAATTCTAATAACGCTGAGCTTTATCTCAATGATAAAAGCAATATTTTATTACAGCAGATTGGAGATTATAACAGACTTTTCTATAATAATTCTTTTACAGAGACAGAAGTTAAAACTTCCATTATAACTCAGGGATTTAACAATATCATAGATATCACAGGCAATAACAGTATTTCTGAAAATCTGAAACTAACCGTCAAAGGTGATAATATGATCATTTTTATGAGAAACTACTAAAATTATTGAAGATGAAAAATTTATATGTTCTAATGTTTCTTATAGTGATTTGCTTTCCGATTCTAAAAATCAAAGGACAAGATGAGAAAAAAATTATAGCAAAAATAGAAAGCAAAGATATAGAAGGACAATTGAAACTAAATGCAACAGTTACTAATAATTCCGCCATTTTTCAAGAACTGAATTATCTATTGGTTTCTATTAAAAAAGGAAGTAATGGAAATCTTTCTAATAACAAACAAAGTGGCAAGTTCTCTATTAATCCCAATGAAACTAAAAAACTTTCTGAGATTAGTGTTAATCTAAACGATAAAGATGCGTTAAAAGCTTTCCTGTACATTCGAGATGAACAAACCCAAAAACTCATTGCAAAAGATAGTCTTAATATTAATGATGATTCTTTCCGAAAAAAACTCAATAAAGTTGAAGAAACCGAATCATTTGAACTGAATGGACTCACGATAGATGAAACCAAAACCAAAATCGGAAGAGATTTTTATGATGCTTTCTATCTCCAATACAGCCAAATGCCGGATAAAATTAATAATACAATTGTCATCTCAGAATTGCCTTCCAGAGGAACAAACGGACAAATTAATATCGTGATTGATGATAAAACAATTTACAGTTTTATGACCAATCCTAATGAGGATTATCAGAAAGAGCAGCTTGCAATGACTTTTCGGTATATCAAAGATTATAATTTCAAAAAAAGTCTTATTAAAAACGAATTCTTATTCTAAAAACACAAAAGATGAAAACTATATTTATTCTTATGTTACTAACTGTTGGTGGAATCCTTGCGAAATCCCAACAGTTAGTTTATAAACCGATTAATCCCGCATTTGGCGGTGATACTTTTAATTATCAATGGCTTTTGAGTTCGGCTAATGCACAGAATCCATTTGATGATGAAGATAGTTACAAGAATCTTCTTGACGGTCTTAATTCTATGGATAGTTTTACGGAAAGTCTAAACAGACAAATCCTTAGTCAATTATCTCAAAAATTATTTGAAGATCAGTTTGGGAATGGACCTTTAACGCCAGGTAATTATATGTTCGGTTCTTTATATCTGCAGGTTACACAATCTTCCCAAGGTTTACTAATCAATATTTTGAATACCGATAACGGAGAACAAACAGAAATTGTAATTCCGAAATAAAAATTAAAACCAAATCTGATGAAAACTTATATTAATCCTAAATGGCTTTGTGTTTTCGTACTTTCATTATTTCAAAATTGCAGTACGTTATTCAATTTGCCTATCAATAGTGAAAAATCTTCTTTAGGTGAAATAACTTCTTATACAACTGAGCTCAAAAATCTTCCTCAACCAAAAGAAAAAATCGTGATAGGAGTTTATAAATTCCGAGATCAGACGGGGCAATATAAACCTTCGGAAACAGGAAGCAACTGGAGCACAGCAGTTCCTCAAGGAACAACAACGATTCTGATAAAAGCTTTGGAAGACAGCAGATGGTTTTTACCAATAGAAAGAGAAAATATCGCGAATCTCCTTAATGAAAGACAAATTATAAGATCTACAAGACAAGAATATCTCAAGGAAACTGATAAATCTACTCAGACGTTGCCTCCTTTATTATATGCAGGAATTCTTCTGGAAGGTGGTGTGATTTCTTATGATAGTAATGTTATGACAGGCGGAATTGGAGCTAGATATTTTGGAATAGGAGCTTCTTCCCAATATCGTCAGGATAGAATTACAATTTATTTAAGAGCTGTTTCTACGCTCAATGGAGAGATTATGAAAACGGTTTACACTTCCAAAACAATACTTTCTACAAGTGTTAACGGTAATTTCTTTAGATATATTGATCTGGAAAGACTTTTGGAATCTGAAGTTGGTGTAACTCAGAATGAACCAGTACAGTTAGCTGTTACCGAAGCTATTGAAAAAGCTGTAAAATCATTAATAGTAGAAGGAATAAGAGATGGAATTTGGGGCAAAGCAGTTGAAGATTTTACTAAATATAAAAGCTTGATTGATAATTATAATAACGAAGAAACAATTAATTCTGGAAAAGTGATTGGGAATAAATTTCCTAATAATTACAGACAAAAATTCGCTCTGTTCGCTGATATCGAAGGGCAACAGATCAAAGGAGATTATGTAAATCCAAATTGGAATGTCGGAGGAAAAATGGGATTCAAATACTTTATCAATGATCATCTCAATCTGGAGCTGAATGCAAATATTCTCAAGCTTCAGAATGAAAATATATTTACCAGAACTTACATCGTATCGGAAATTAATTTAGAGTTTATGATTTTGCCGAAGTATAAATTGACGCCTTTTATCTATGCGGGCGGAGGAACATTGTCTTCCAAAAAGTCAAATTTATACAAAGCTCAAGTAGGTGGTGGATTGGAATATCTACTGGATAAAAATTTTGCATTAAGAATTTCCTCTCAATATGATCTTGGTTTCAAAGATACTTGGGATGATTTTGTTAATGGCAAAAGGAAGGATCAAGCGATTCGAATTGCTTTTGGTGTTAATTTTTATATCGGAAAAAAATAAAACGTCTGTCATGAAAACAATTATAAAAAACACAATACTCATCATCTTTTCTTTTTTATTGCTTTCTTGTAATGAAGAATTGGTAGAACAAACTCAAACAGGAGTTTTAAAAGGAAAAGTTGTGAAAAGAGGAAGTAATGAACCTTTGGCTAATGTCAAAATATTTACAAACCCGACAACAAAAACCGTTTTTAGTGCTAGTGATGGAACATTTGAAATTTCGGATATTCCTATTGGTAACTACTCAGTGAAAGCAGAGCTCTCAGGTTATCTTGCAAATTTTACCAGCGTTAATTTTCAAACTCAAAATCAGTTGGTAACGATTGTTTTTGAAATGGAAGATGATGAATCTCTCAATTCCTCGCCAACAATTCCGGAGCTCTTGAGTCCAATAGATAACTCAGAAAACCAGCCACTTTCTGTTGAACTAACTTGGAATTCTACAGATCCTGATAGTCTGGATGTTCTTAAATACAGATTGATTGTTAAGAATAACCTTAATACAGATGTTCTGGAGGTTAAAGATCTATTAGATAAACATTACACTTTGAAAGATCTCAAATTTGGAGTGAGTTATTTTTGGCAAATCGCTGTTTCCGACGATATTCATCCAGAAGTTTTAAGCGCAGTAAGTAAATTTACAACCAATACAGTACCTGCAAATAGATTTCATTATGTAAGAAAGCAATCTGGAAATCTTTACATTGTTTCCAGTAATGATACGGGAGATAACTTCCAATTCACAGCGCTTGCGAATAATAGTTGGCGACCAAGAAAAAATAACAATGCAGGACTTATTGCTTTTCTAAGAACAGAAGGCGGAGGCACACATATTTTTACAGCAAAACCTGATGGTTCTGATGTTTTCAAAGTTACTAGTGTTCCTCTTGGGGGATTTAATAGCTATGAATTGGACTTTGCTTGGAAAACTAATGGTAAGGAATTGATTTATGCTAATTTTGACAAACTTTACAGAATCAACAAGGATGGCAGCGGACAGGAATTAATTTATACAACTCCGGATGGTAGTTTGATTTCCGAATGTGATTGGAGTTACGATGGAAGTAAGATTGCGCTTAAGACTAATGATTTCAATGGTTACAATTCAAAGATCTATATTATAGATATGTTGGGGAATGTTATCAAAACAGTTCTTTCTGGAGTTGCTGGAGGAAGTGGAGGATTAGATTTTTCTATTGATGGTAATTATCTGGTTTATACACACGATGTTTCTGGTTATCAAGATGGTAACTATAGACAATTAGATTCTCATATTTTTATTTATAATTTGATGGATAATACTGTAAGAGATATTTCTACCGAAAGTGAAAAACCAAACGGAACCAACGATCTTGATCCAAGATTCTCGCCTAATAATGCTCAGATTATTTTTACTAATACTTCTAACGATGGTATTTCTCAGAGAAATGTAGAAATGGTTGATATTAATAATTCCGGAACAGATTTAGAAAGAACTTCGTTGTTCAGTAATGCGGAAATGCCAGATTATGAATGATTTAATAAAATAAAGAAATGAAATTGAGGAATATTAATCAGAAAGATTAATTAGAAATAAAGTTAAAAAATATATTGCAATTTTTTGTGGTAGGAAAGAATTTCTAGGCTGTACAAGGTGTTTGAAATTCTTTTTTTTTGATTTATTCTATGATGTGATTTTCTATAGCGTATTTTACAACGCCTGCGGAATTTTTCACATTCAGTTTTAGGAGGATTTTTTTGCGATGCGTTTCTACTGTATTGATACTAATAAAAAGCTTTTCACAAATTTGTTTGCTACTTAGTCCGTCACAAATCAGTTTTAGAACTTCCATTTCTCTTTTAGTAAGGCAATCTGCGTGATCGTTTTGGTTGTTCTGCTTGTGACTTATAAAATTTATCATTCTTTCTTTTGCAAAATCACAGATGTAAATTAGATCCGAACTAAGAGCTTCAATAGATTTCACAAATTCATTATAGCAACAATTGATGTCCAGATAACTTTTGATACCTTTCTCAAAAAGCTTTCTGATTTTTGAGACTTCATAAAAATTTCCAATAGTAATAATTTTTATGTCTTTGTATTCGTTAACCAAATTTTCTACTAAAACATACATTTCTGTCAATACAAGAGAGTTAGCACCTAGCAAAAGAAAATCAGGGGGGCTATTTTTGATACATTCGTAAAGTGTTTCTGTTGAGGTACAAATGCTTATGTTGCTGAAAATATCGCCTTGTGTAAGCAGTTTGGAGAGTCCTTCTGTATAAAATAGAGGTTCATCAAAAATAATTAGTTTTGGTTTCATAGGTTTATTTTTTTCAACGGTTGTAACTCAAATATAATGAAAATTTAATAATTATTTGTGATTTTTTTTATTTAATTTGTATTCTTGTGTTAATAAATTTAACTTGGGTTTTATTTTATTTTTCTGTTAAACTGTTGATTAAAAAAGGTGCTTATTTGTTTTTTTTAAATTGTTGAAATTTAGTTGTTTAATATTTTTTGATTTAAATAGTTTAGCCTTTTTTATAAATCATTTTTACAAACGATTGTTTTATGAATTATTATTAAAAATTAAATAAATCGCTACTGTGTATGAGTTATTGGACTAATCGTCACTGCTCTTAAGATGTTTTTCTATTAATTAAATATTATGGTTTGATTTTCAATTGATTATAATTAACTTCAACTTCTTTAAAATTATTGCTAGGTTCAAATATTTTGCTTATTTTTGCACCACTTTTGTGAACGTACTTTGGGCGAAGTAAAACATTAACAATTAACATCTTCCGTATTTTTCAGGAGTCACAGCAAAGCCAAAGTCTGAGTAAATAGGAATACAAATTTTATTAGAAAATGTCAAAAGAGACAAATTCAGCAGAGGTTCTTTTGAACCAAAACGTAGCACCAGAACAATTTGATTGGGATTCTTTCGAGTCAGGTCTTAACGCAGAAGACAGAAGCGAGAAGAAAGAATTGGAAGAAATCTATAATGGTTCTCTTAACGATCTTACAGATAACGACGTCATTGTTGGTAAAGTTGTAAGATTGACTGATAAAGAAGCTATCGTAGATATCAACTTCAAATCTGAAGGTGTTATTTCTCTTAACGAATTCCGTTACAACCAAGGTCTTAAAGTAGGCGATGAAGTTGAAGTAATGGTGGACAGAAGAGAAGACAAAACCGGACAATTACAATTATCTCACAGAAAAGCTAGAACGCTTAAAGCTTGGGATAGAGTAAACGAACTTCACGAAACTGGAGAGATCGTAAACGGTTTTGTAAAATCTAGAACTAAAGGAGGTATGATCGTTGATGTTCACGGAATCGAGGCATTCTTGCCAGGTTCTCAAATCGACGTGAAGCCAATCAAAGATTACGATCAGTTCGTAGGTAAAACTATGGAGTTCAAAGTTGTGAAAATCAACCCAGAGTTCAAAAACGTAGTTGTATCTCACAAAGCGCTTATCGAAGCAGATATCGAAGGTCAGAAAAAAGAAATCATCGCTCAATTGGAGAAAGGACAAGTTCTTGAAGGTACTGTTAAGAACATCACTTCTTACGGTGTATTCGTAGATCTTGGAGGTGTTGATGGATTGATCCACATTACAGATCTTTCTTGGTCTAGAGTGAACCACCCATCTGAAATCCTAGAGGATGGACAAACTGTAAAAGTTGTTATCCTTGATTTTGATGATGAGAAAACAAGAATCCAATTAGGTATGAAGCAATTAGAGGCTCATCCTTGGGATGCGCTTTCTGCTGACTTAAAAGTTGGAGATAAAGTAAAAGGAAAAGTAGTAGTTCTTGCTGACTATGGTGCATTTGTAGAAATCGCTCCAGGTGTAGAAGGATTGATCCACGTTTCTGAAATGTCTTGGTCTACTCACTTGAGAAGTGCTGGAGATTTCGTAAAAGTTGGTGATGAAGTAGAAGCAGAAGTTCTTACTTTGGATAGAGAAGATAGAAAAATCTCTCTAGGTATCAAGCAATTGAACAAAGATCCTTGGGAAAATATCGAAGCTAAGTATCCAGTAGGTTCTCAACACGTTGGAACTGTAAGAAACTTCACAAACTTCGGAGTATTTGTAGAATTGGAAGAAGGAATTGATGGATTGATCTATATCTCTGACCTTTCTTGGACTAAGAAAATCAAGCACCCATCTGAGTTCTGTGCAGTTGGAGATAAATTAGATGTTGTAGTATTAGAATTGGATACTCAAGCAAGAAGATTGTCTCTAGGTCACAAACAATTGACTGAGAATCCTTGGGATAAATTCGAAACTAAATATGCTGAAGGAACTGTACACGCTGGAAAAGCTGTAGAAGTGCACGATAAAGGTGCTTCTGTACAATTCGAAGATGCTGAAGTTGAAGCGTTCTGCCCATCAAGATTATTAGAGAAGGAAGACGGATCTAAAATCAAAAAAGGAGAAGAAGCTCAATTCAAAGTAATCGAGTTCAACAAAGAATTCAAGAGAGTAGTAGTTTCTCACACAGGAATCTTCAGAGATGAGGAGAAAAAGAATGTAAGAGAATCTTCTAACAGATCAAGCAATGTTGCTTCTTCTTCAAATAACGAAGAAAGATCAACTCTTGGAGATATCGATGCATTAGCAGAATTGAAAAGAAAAATGGAAGAAGGTAAATAATCGCCTTAAATCATTTTAAAATAATGAAGCCACCTTTTTTAGGTGGCTTTTTTAGCCAAAAAAACAATTTAGTATATAAAAATTAACCTATGAAAAAAATTCTATTATCTTTAGGCTTCATCACAGCCGCTTTTTCATCAGCTCAAATCAATTTGAATGAGGGTTTTGAAGCTGGATCTACGCCAGCTGGTTTTACAAATGTTAGCTTTTTCCCAAGCAAGGTTCTTACGCCTTGTACTGGAAGCTATGGTTTGACAAGAAACTTCTGGAGCGGCGGAATTGCGGGATCAACAACCTATTCTTCTACATTATCTAACGGTGGTAAAATTGATATTTCCTTCGCTTATAAAACTCACATCTATTCTGGAGGATCTGTGAATGGAACGTTGAAGGCAGAATATTCTACTGATGGTGGTCAAAATTATACAGCTTTAGGAACTATTAACCTCAATTCAGTAATTACTTGTACTACTTGGTCTGGATCTATTCCTCAAAGTTCGGTTCCGGCAGGATCAGATTTCAAATTCAGAGTTTCCGGACAATGGACATCAGGTGAGTATGATGTTATTTTAGATGACTTCAAATTAACGCAATCACCATTCTTGGCAACTTCTGATATTGCTAAAAAAGAAACTGCAGTTTATCCAAATCCTTTCAAAGATGTAATTTATTTGGATAATGCTGAGGCAGTAAAATCTGTATCAATTGCTGATATTTCTGGAAAGACTGTAAAAAATATCAACAATATATCTAAAAATTTATATTTAAGTGATTTGAAAACGGGCGTTTATATAATTACTATTAATTATAAAGACGGTAAATCAAATACTAATAAAATAGTTAAGAATTAATTTTAAAAAAACATCTTTATAATTTATAAAGATGTTTTTTTTTGATTTATTTGGTTATTTTTAATAAATTCGATTGATTTTTTAATTAAATACGAAATTTATTATGAAGAAGAGAAAACTACCCCTTATTGTTGCGGTAATTTCATTATTTACAATGAATTCTGTTTATGGACAGAATTATAATACTGTAGTAGAAAATTATCTAAAAACATCAACTTTCGTTGGTGAAAATGTAATTAATAAAGATTTTGTAATCGCATCTGAAGATATATCAAAATCATTGAATGCTACTGTTGTTAAAATACAGCAGACTTATAATGGAATTCCTGTTTTTGGAAATTCTTCTACGTTATTAATAAGAGATAACAATGTACTGAGTTATACAGGTGATTTTAGTGTGAATGCATCTAAAACTTCAGGTACTTCTCAAGCTCAAGATGCGTCGAGTATTCTTGTGAAGGTTGTTGATAATATGAAGTTACCAAATAGCAAGGATTATAAAATTTCCTTAGCTAAAGGTGATATTAAAACACCTACTTTAGTCTATTATGATAATGGATCAGAATTGATTCTCTCTTACGAAGTAGAATTTTACGAGAATAAATCTAATAATCTTTGGCATGTAATTGCAGATGCTAAAACAGGGGAAATTTACGATCAAAATAATCTGACTCTTTCTTGTAATTTTACTGACGGAGCTTTTGAGAGAGAGCATAATCATAACGATGAGGTAGTAAATCACACAGTTGCTTATCCACAAAATAATACGAGTAAAGGTATTTCTCTATTGGCCAATAACGCTTCATATAGAGTTTTTCCTTTTCCGGTAGAAGCCCCAACTTTTGGTGATAGAGAATTATTGATGAATCCTTGGGATAATACAGCATCGTCTCTTGGATGGCAAAATGATAATGCTACTGAATATAATATTACTAGAGGAAATAATGTACATACCTATCTTGATGAAGGTAGTACAAATGCTATCGGCGCATCTGCGGATGGAGGCGCTTCGCATATTTTTGATTTTCCTTTCGATCCTGCAAATGGTTTAGACAGTTATAAAAATGCATCAATCACTAATTTATTTTATGTTAATAATAGGGTTCATGATGTATTGTATAAGTTTGGTTTTACTGAAACTTCAAAAAACTTTCAAGCTTACAATTTTGGAAAAGGTGGTATACAAAATGATTATGTATTAGCAGAAGCAAGAGATGGAGCAGGAGTGGCTGACCTTTCCTTAGGTTACTATGATAATGCTAATTTCTCAACTCCATCTGACGGGAGTAAACCTAGAATGCAGATGTATATTTGGTTAGGATCTCAACCATATTTTTCATTCAACGGACCTTCTAGTGTTGCGGGTACCAATATTCCTTCAGTTGGGTTAGGTTATTTTGGAACACCTCTTTGGAAACAATCTGTGACAGGTGATGTTGCTATTTCGCCAGTCTTAGATGCTTGTACAGCACTTCCAGCGGGATCTCTTACAGGCAAAATAGGTATTGCACAAAGAGGAACCTGTAATTTTATAGCAAAAGTTAAAAATATTGAAGATGCTGGTGCAATAGGTGCTATTATTTATAATTCAGCAGACGCAGCAACCAATCCCGGGGAAGCTATTAGTAATATGTCGGGAGATGGAGTAACTCCCATTAATATTCCTTCAGTTTTTCTTCCTCAATCTAGAGGAGAGGCTATCAATTCATTAATTAACGGAGGACAAAATGTAAATGTAACACTTAAAGTTCCTGTAAAAGATGGCAGCTTAGATAATGGCATTATAAGTCACGAGTATGGACATGGATTGTCTAATAGATTGACAGGAACTAATGTAAGCTGTTTAAGTTCTACTTTAGATAAAGAACAAATGGGAGAAGGTTGGTCAGATTTCTTAGCTTTAATGTTAACTATGAAAGCTACTGATAATGCCTCTGTTGCTAGAGGTATTGGTACATACGCAACTAATGAGCCTACTACAGGAGGAGGTATTCGTCCGGCTAAATATTCTCCAGATTTGTCTATTAATAACTATACTTATGGGAAAACTAATGGAATGGAGTATACAAACGCAAATGGTGCTTTAGTTCCAAATGTACACTCTATTGGTTTTGTTTGGGCAACAATTCTTTGGGATCTTCATTGGAAATATGTTGAAAAATATGGATTTAATAATGATATAACTGCTGACCCTAACTCTGGATCTGCAAGAGTTTTCCAAACTGTTGTTGATGGACTTAAGTTACAAGGTTGTTATCCTACTTTCATAATGGGTAGAGATGCTATAATTGCGGCAGATCAAGCTTCAAACAACGGAGATAACAAATGTCTTATCTGGAATACTTTTGCGAAAAGAGGTGTTGGTGTCAACGCAAGTGCAGGATCTAAAACAAATATTAATGACCAAGTAGAGGACTTTACAGTTCCGGCTGACTGTGCATTAGCAACCAATGAAGTTACAGCAGTAAAAGGATTTAGCATTTATCCAAACCCGGCGAAAAATGAATTTTACTTAAACTTTAAAAATAATATTTTAGGAAAAGTTAACGTTGAAATTTATGATGCATCTGGAAAAGTGGTTGCTACACAACAGATAGATCCTTCTGCAAAAGAAGCTATCAACACTCAAAAGTTACCAAATGGAGTATATGTTGTAAAAGCATCAGGTATTGGTGTTAATTATAGCTCTAAAATGATTGTGAATAAATAAAATTTTCAATCTTTAAATAATAAGCTAATTGCAGCTTTAAATGGTCGGAATTTATTCCGACCATTTTTATAAAGATGAATCAAATTTCTATTTCAGGAATCTAATTTATAATCTTTGAAAAATTTTATTTAACAACTTATAAATCGTAAATTCGCCGGCTCTCTAAAAAACTATGGAAAAGAAAAATATTTTAAAAGGAGTTCTTTTTGTTGGTATTGGTGCTAGTATTTACGGAATGCTGGCTACATTTGTGAAAATGTCGTATAACGATGGTTTTACAACTTCAGAAGTAACAACGGCACAATTTATACTTGGAATTATTGGATTATTGATTCTGAATATCATTCAAACCAAAACCTCTAAAAAACCATTATCTGCACCCAGCCGAAAAGAAATCAGAATGTTGATGTTGGCTGGAACATCACTTGGTTGTACAAGTTTGTTCTACTACATTGCCGTTCAATACATCAATGTTTCGATTGCGATTGTATTGTTGATGCAGTCGGTTTGGTTCAGTGTAGTTGTAGAAAGTTTCATTACCAAAAAATTTCCGAATGCCAGAAAAATCATTGCTACAATCATCGTTTTGTTAGGAACAGTTTTAGCGACGAATTTGATTAATCTTAACGTTAAAATCGATTGGCACGGCATATTCTGGGGATTATTGGCAGCAGCTTCTTTTACAATGACGATGTTTACCTCCAATACTTTAGCAACGCATTTGCCGGTTCTTAGAAAAAGTTTTACAATGCTTTGTGGCGGCTCTATTATTGTCCTGTTATTTTTGTTCTTTGCTCAGATAGGACCAATGTATTTTGATGGACTTAAGTCTTTCTACCTCAATTTTACAGAGAATACACAACACATCAGACCATTTGATTATTCCATTTTTTGGACTTACGGATTTGTATTGGCATTATTCGGAACCATCATTCCTCCGATTTTGTTCAATCTTGGTTTCCCGAATGCAGGTTTGGGATTAGGAAGTATCATCTCGTCATTAGAACTTCCTGTTTCTGTTACAATGGCATTTATGTTACTGAATGAAGAAGTTATTTTAATCCAATGGTTGGGAATAGCTTTGATACTTTTTGCAATTGTTCTGATGAATTTACCTTCTAAAAATCAAAACAAAGAAGCAATATCTTACCACTAAATAAAAAAAGCCGTCTCAATTGAAACGGCTTTTTTATTTTTATTCTGCAGCTTGCTGAGCATCATTTTTCAGCTCATCAGCCTTACTTTTGAGCTGGTCTACAGTTTGTCCAGCTTTATCTTTCAGATCATTCCCGAATTTCGTCAGGTTGTCTTTTGCCGTGTTGATCGTATCTTTCACCTTTTGCTGATCTTCCGGAGAAGCTTTTTTGTATTTCCACCAAGCCAAAGCTCCCAATCCTAACAATGCCAAAAGACCATTTGTCTTATTTCCCATGATATAATTTTTTGATTAATATTTGATTCTTAAAGTTACAAGAAAAATGTATGCCATCTCTCGATTTTAAAGAAAAAATTTAGGGCGTGTCCTTTCCAACACATTGGCAGGGGCTGGGACCGCGCTGTCCACTATTATCTTTTTTGCCTTTCCCATAAGCCCAATCAAAAAAAGGATAACCGTTACCATCGCTCACGCGCTGCGCAGGGTAGAACCAGTCAGCAATTAATCCAATTTTGTCAACAGTTCAGCCAATTGTCTTGTCAATTCTTTTCTACTGAACTCATTGATATTAGCAGAATTCTGAATAGATTTTCCACTTTTCCAATCCTCATAAAGCGAATAAATAAAATCCTGGATTTCCATATTCTCAGAATAATCAAAGTGCTTTCCAGCATTGGTTTTATCGAGAATCGTTTCCACATCTGCATCTTTTGGACCAAACGAAATAATCTTTTTTCCGGTCGCCAGATATTCAAACAACTTTCCTGGGATAATTCCTTTAGAGCTTTCATTCGGAAAATTGGTAATCAACAACAAATCAGAGGTTTCCATTTCTTTAACAGAATCATTGTGAGCCAGATAACCAAGATTCCTAATATTATCTCTCAAAACCGAACTCTCAATGTCACTCAGAATTTTATCATCAACTCGTCCAACGAACTTCAATTCAAAATCCTTAGCAAAATCCTGATGTTTCTCACAAAGTTCAATCAAAGCTTTCCAAAGATTTTCCGGATTTCTCAATTGCTCCAAAACCCCGACATAACTCAACGTGAATCTAGGTTTGGGTGTTTTAGAGTTTGAGTGTTTCGGAGCTTCAGAAACTTCACCTTTATCAATCTCCAACGCTCCAACTCCCAAACTCTCCGACTTATCAAATCCATTCGTCACACAAAAAGCTTTTGCTCCATTTTTTCTGAAATTCTCAGCATCGGTATAACTTGTCGCCAGCGTTAAATCAGAATTTTCAAAAACAGATTTTTCAAGTTGTCTGTGTTTTTTATCAGAAGCTGAGGTTAATTTCAAATGTTTATAATAAGAAATCTCTGTCCAAGGATCACGGAAGTCGGCGATCCATTTCAGATTAGGCAATTCTTTTTTCAAACCCAATCCAATCAGATGAAGACTGTGTGGTGGACCAGTTGTAACGATTGTTTCAATATGATTTTCTACCAGATATTGTCTTAAGAATTCGATTGAAGGTTTCACCCAAAATTTCCTCGCATCTGGAATGAAAAAATTTCCTCTTATAAAAATGGAAAGCTTAGAGATAAAAGACTGATTTTTCCCAACATCAAATTGCCCACCTTTGAACTTCTTATTACTCTTACTGAATTTTTCTGCAATCTGATATGGCTCCCAAATATTGGTTTTTACAATCTTCAGATTTTCTGGCACTTCTTTTACCAGAGTATCATCTACCAAAGGATAACTTGGGTTTTCCGGAGTGTAAATAATTGGCTCAAAACCAAATTCGGGAAGATATTTGGCGAATTTCAGCCAACGCTGTACACCAGGTCCGCCAGCAGGTGGCCAGTAATAGGTAACAATTAATACTTTTTTCAATTTTTCCATTTTCAATTTTCAGAATGCCTGAAACTGTCCTGTAAATTTATTTGTTTTTGAACCGATTTCAAAATGATTTATAAAATATATATTGTTATAAAACCGTTGAAATATTGATCAACAGTAATTTATATCTATGGTATTATCTTTGCTCCGATTGATTTCTGTTAAAAAAGTAAATATGAAAAGATTAATTTTAATTCTGATGTTAATGGCAACAGGCTTAACATCTGGACTTTTTCAGGCGCAGATTAATGTCAATATTAATATTAACAGTCAGCCAAAATGGGGACCTTCCGGCTACGATTATGTGGAATCCTATTATCTGCCAGAGTATGACCTTTATTATAATGTTCCTAAGCGCGGCTATTATTACTCTTCTGGAAGCAGATGGGTCTTCTCGCCTGTTTTACCTGTGAGATACCGCCACATCGATTTATACAGGACGCACAAAGTTGTATTAGTCGATCGTTATCCTTACAAAAGACATAAAGTTCATTATAATCAGTATGCCAGCTACAGAGTCAATCACGCTCCACCAGTACTTGTAAGGCATTACAATGGTAATAATTATCATAAGAAAAATTTTAAGAACCATTACAAATCGCCTAAATATAAGTACGCCAAAGTTGGTCATCAAGGCAATTTCAATCGTGGGGAAAATAAACACTTTAAAATGGGAAACCATCCAAAACCAAATAAACATCACAAAGGCGGTCCGAGAGGACATAGATAATATAAGCAAACCTCAATTTTTTAATTGAGGTTTTTTTGTTCGAAATTTTCTATTAAAATTTTTAAGAATTTTCCTGCTGAGAATTTCTGCTTCAGCATTACATTCTGTAAATTTATCTGTTTTTAAAATGAGTTAAAATGATATATGAATCGGGGAAAAGCTTTTCTTCCAAAGACTACAAACAAGAGCAGATTGAGCAAGGCGATTACGAAGAATGCGATTTCACAGGAATCGATTTTTCAAACTATGATTTATCTGAGTTCAAATTTTCTAATTGCGATTTTGAAGATTGTGATTTGAGCAATGTGAAGATTCTTCAGACTGCTTTTAGAGATGTCATTTTTAAGAACTGTAAAATGATGGGACTTAATTTTGAAGATGCTCATTCCTTCAATATATCTTTTAGGTTTGAAGATTGTGTTCTGGATCATTCCTCCTTTTATCAGTTAGATATTCGGAAAACGATTTTTAGAAATTGTAGTTTAAAAGAAGTAGATTTTACGGAAGCAAATCTTTCCAATGCGTTTTTCGATAACTCTAATTTATCCAATGCTGTTTTTGACCGAACAATTTTAGATAATGCAAATCTCAAGAATGCCATCAATTATTCTATCAATCCCAATAAGAATCAACTCAAAAAAACCAAATTCGCAAAAGACAATCTCGCCGGATTATTAGACCAATTTCAGATAATTATCGAGTAAATTTGCACTTTAAAATTTCCTCTTCTCTGGAGGGTGACGGGGTGGTCAATAACATCAAATTAAATATCAATATGAAAAAATTACTATACGCAAGTTTCCTTTTATCTGTCACGGTTTGCGCACAATATAAAGACTTTAATCTTATCAAAGAAGTTAAAGTTAAAAACAAAGGCGTAGTTGTCTCAGCACATCCACTCGCAAGTGAGGCTGGATCAAAGATTATGAAAAAACGTGGAAATGCCTTTGATGCTGCTATTGCTACACAATTGGCTTTGGCAGTTGTTTATCCTCAGGCTGGTAATATCGGTGGAGGCGGATTTATGGTCGCAGTAACTTCCGATGGGAAAAAGTTAGCTTTAGATTACCGTGAAACTGCACCGTCTAAAGCTAGTTTTGATATGTACTGGGATAAAAAGGGAAATGCTAATACAGATTTGTCTCAATATGGCAGATTGGCGGTTGGTGTGCCTGGAAGCATCTCTGGGATGTTTGAAACTTTGAAATATGCCAAGCTTCCATTTTCAAAACTAATAGAACCTGCTATAGATCTAGCACAAAAAGGTTTTACGATTACCGAGCAGGAAGCAGATCTTCTCAACCGTCATCAGGATGATTTTAAAAAGCACAACAAAAACAAAATCGTTTTCATTAATGATAAAGGCTGGAAAGCAGGAGATTTGTTGATTCAACCGGAGTTGGCGGAAACTTTAAAAAGAATCCAAAAATCTGGAGAAAAAGAATTCTATGAAGGAAAAACAGCTGAATTGATTTTGGCTGAAATGAAACTCGGAAACGGAATTATTCAGGCAAAAGACCTTAAAAGTTATAAAACAAAAGAAAGAAAAGCGCTGTCGTTTGATTATAAAGGAAACGAAATCATATCGATGCCAATGCCTTCCAGCGGTGGAACTTTGCTGGCTCAGATGTTGAAAATGGCTTCTTATGAAGACCTTTCCAAATACCAGCAGAATTCGGCTGAAGCTGTTCAGATTATGGTGGAAGCGGAGCGAAGAGCTTATGCTGACAGGGCAGAATATATGGGTGACCCAGATTTTACAGCAGACAAAACCCAAATGCTTATCTCAGATGAGTATCTAAAAAACAGATGGAAATCTTTTAATCCTAATCAGGCTACATTAAGCAAAGATGTAGGAACCATTATCAATCAGCCAAAAGAAAGTACACAGACTACACATATCTCTATTTTGGACAAGTTTGGAAATGCTGTTTCTATTACCACAACACTTAATGGTTATTACGGCAGTAAAACGGTTGTTTCCGGAGCAGGATTTTTCCTGAATAACGAAATGGACGATTTCTCTATAAAACCTGGTGTTCCTAATATGTTTGGCGCAGTTGGTGGAGAAGCCAACAAGATAGAACCAGGAAAAAGAATGTTGTCATCTATGACACCTACGATAGTTCTAAAAGATGGAAAAGTAAAAATGGTTGTTGGAACTCCTGGAGGAACAACAATTCCTACATCGGTTTTTCAAGCAATTGTTGGTGTGATTGATTTTAAACAAAATGCTAATTTCTCTATTAATACGCCAAAGTTTCATCACCAATGGTTGCCGGAAGTCGTAAAAGTAGAATATAATTTCCCGGAAACTACAATCAAAACGCTTGAGAAAAAGAATTATAAATTCGAAAAAATCAAGCAGATAGGAAAGACAGAAATAATCCTCGTTGATGATAATCTGAACATACACGCTGTGGCAGATGGGAGAGGAGATGATTCTGTAGGAGTGGAATAAAAGTATTGTAAATATTATAGAAAATTGAATATAAGAATTGTTATAAATTTGCCTCTGATAGAAAACTAAGAATCAATGAATTTCGGACAACAAATGTTATTTTTCTTTAGTGCAATAGGAGCCTTTAATGGGCTTCTGTTGGGCGTTTATCTGTTGTTCTTTAAAAAAAAGAAATCTCTTCCCGATTTTTTCTTAGGATTAATTCTATTGACATTAAGTATCAGGGTAGGAATCACTGTCTGTATTTATTTCTATCCGGATTGGCCAAGAATAATTCCTAATTTGGGATTGTCGGCACTGTTTTTTACAGGACCGGCATTGTACTATTATATCCGTTCATCTTTTTTGAAGGAGCAATTTGATGTTAAAAGTGCTGTAAAATCCTTTGGTGTTTTGATATTGATCCTGTGCGGAGTCGGGATTCTGCATTTCATTTTTCCAAATGTTTGGAATAGGTATTTTGCAACATTTATTTATGGAATATGGACCATTTTCATTTTTCTATCCATTTACGATTATTACATACTTTCAGAAAAATACGCTAAGTCGAATCAATTTATCCTTCCGGTTTTGGTTAGCAATGCAATTATATTTCTTTCTTATCAGTTGCTTTCGACAGGTTGGATTCAGGTTTATTGTGCTGGTGGAAGCCTTGTGTTCTCATTTGTTTTGTATGCCAATTTTCTGGTTTTGTTTAATAAGAAATACCAGGCAAAAGTCGCAAAAGAAGAAACTAAATATTCCAATAAAAAAATATCCGATCTGCAGGCAGATAATTTTGTTTCAAAATTAGAAAAGCTGATGAATGCCGAAGAATTGTATAAAAATCCAAATTTGAAATTGATTGACCTTGCATTGAAAATGAATATGTCAGCTCATCAACTTTCTCAATTGTTGAATGATAATTTGGGAAAAAGTTTTTCTACATATATCAATGAATACAGAATTAATGAAGCCTGTGAAAAAATTGAAAATGGCTCTTATCTGAAAATTGAGGAGATAGGATACGAGGTTGGGTTCAACTCAAAATCTACATTTTTCTCCACTTTTAGGAAAATCAAGAACACCACGCCACTTTTGTACAAACAATCTCAAACGGTTTCTGAACCTAGGTTTCAGAGTTCAAATTTATAATTCTGTACTTCGGAATTTAAACTTCAAAACCTGATTTTTGTAAGTATCAGATACTTTTGGTCTCATAAAATTTAAAATTTATGAAAACCAGATCAGGGATTTTTTTTCTGTTATTATTCTCATTTTTTTCCAAATCACAGGAAACTGTAAAAAAGGATTCTTTAAAGAAAGATAATCAAAAGGACTCTCTTACAAGTATTTCGGAGGTTGTAATACAATCTTCCCGACGTATAAAACTGAATGACGGAAACATTGTAATGAATGTTTCAGGGAATAAAGACTTCAAAACATCAATGAATATGCTGGACGTTTTAAGAAAAAGTCCTGGCGTAACTGTCGATCAGGAAGACGGCATCTTTCTTGGCGGAAGAGTGAGTCCTGCTATTTTTATTAATGGAAAACCCGTTGTGATGAGCAGTCAGGAGTTGCAGTCTTACCTGAGATCATTGTCACCGGAAATGGTGGAATCTGTTGAAATAAACTCCAACCCTTCTTCAAAATATGACGCAGAATTTAAAGGGATTATCGATATTAAATTAAAAAAGAATACCAATCTTGGCTGGAGAGGTAGTTACATCGGGAATGTTTATGCCAACAAATTCAGCTACAGAGAAAATTCGCTCAACCTCTCTTACAATACTGAGAAACTGGTTTATAATCTTCAATTCGGTTACAATTATGGGATTTCAACGTATCGCTACAATGCATTACAGCGTTTGGCAAATACAAATGTGATGAGAACCAAAAACTATCAGGAAGATGATGCTGAAATCTATAATATTCAGGTAGGAATTGATTATCGACTGAACAATAAAAATAGGTTTGGAGTAAATGTTAGAGGTAGTTTCCGAGATAATTACCGGACACGATTGGGCTCATTGTATACCACGAATGATGATGAGACACAGCTTATTTTTAATACGGAAAGTAATAATCCCACTCATTATGCCCAAAATAATTATGGTATAACGACGGATTACTCTTTTCAAAATAAAAACTTTAAGCTCAGTTTTTTAGGTAATTATCTCTCGGTTGAAAATAAGCAAAAGGATGATTTTATCAATAAAGACAGGCCAACTTCAGAACTTTTATCCTATTGGAAATCGGATCTTTTAAATAAGATTAATATTTATACAGGACAAATTGATGTCTCTCAAAAGATTGGAAACTCTACCTTAGAAGCGGGTGTGAAATTCAGCGACACAAGTACGGATAATAATATAAAATATGATACTTTGTCGGTAAGTAATCAATTTATTTTTGATCCGAACCGAAGCAATATATTTTCTTATAAGGAGAAAATATTTGCTGGGTATCTCGCTTATAGTAAGAAATTTAATAAACTTCAGATCAACGCTGGATTAAGATTTGAAAACACAAAAAGTATTTCCAATGCCATCACCACAGATTCTATCGTATCAAGAAATTATTTGGAATGGCTGCCATCTCTGAGTACAAATTATGTATTTAATAAATCAAATGAATTATTCATCTCCTACAGCAGGAAGATTACCAGGCCGGTTTTTTCACAACTCAATCCATTCAGATTTTATTTCAGTCCACTCAATTACTGGATTGGTAACCCTTATCTACAACCATCTTTCACAAGCCAGATCAAAACAACGTATCGTTTTAAAAATTGGGTAACCAGTTTCACTGTCGGAAGAGAAAAAGATGTAATGACCCGATATCCGCTTTATAATCCCCAAACCAATGTCTTAGAATACTTAGGGACTAATCTCCCTTATAGGAATTTTGCAGTTCTGGAAACTAGCTTTCCTGTAAAAATAACCAAATGGTGGAATGTAAACAGTCAGCTTTCCGGATATTACAATTATGAATTCAGACCATATCTGGATGAAGTTTTTGCTTTGAAAATTTATAATTATGAAATTCGGTTGAATCAGGTTTTCTCTTTGTCGAAAGGATATACAATCAATGTTTTCGCAAATTATGAATCCAAAGGCGGCAATAGCTTATACATTATAAAACCACGATATACAATAGATCTGTCAATACAAAAACTATGGTTTGACAATAAACTGAATACGAAAATAGGCTACAATAATATTTTCAATTCCTACGATCAGCGTGTTGAATTCCGACACAAACGGATTATGGATAATCAATTCACACATTGGTGGGATACCCGAAAATTGCTTTTCTCTCTAAGTTATAATTTCGGAAGTTCAAAATATCAGGCAAAAGAAATTCAGAGAACCGAAGAAGAAAATAGAACCAGATAAAATAACAACACCTGCTATAATAAGCAGGTGTTGTTATTTTTAATATGAATATTTCAGGTAAATTATCTGGCGATATTCACAGCTCTGGTTTCTCTAATTACTGTAACTCTTACTTGTCCAGGATAAGTCAACTCATTCTGGATTTTTTCGGAAATGTCATAAGATAATTGGTAAGCATTTTCGTCATTCACTTTTCCGCTTTCTACCATCACTCTCAGTTCTCTACCAGCTTGGATGGCGTAAGCGCTTGAAACACCTTCAAAACTCAAAGCTGCAGCTTCAAGATCTTTTAATCTTTGGATGTAAGATTCCAAAACTTGTCTTCTTGCACCTGGTCTTGCACCTGAAATAGCATCTGCTACCTGGATGATTGGAGATAGGAGAGAAGTCATTTCGATTTCGTCGTGGTGAGCCCCAATAGCATTGATCACTTCTGCATTTTCACCATATTTCTCTGCCCATTGCATTCCTAGAAGTGCGTGAGGCAATTCTGATTCCTGCTCCGGAACTTTACCGATATCATGTAATAGACCAGCTCTTTTTGCTAATTTTACATTTAATCCTAATTCGGCTGCCATAGTTGCAGCAATGTTAGCTACTTCACGGGAGTGTTGCAATAAGTTCTGACCATAAGACGAGCGGAACTTCATTCTACCAACGATTTTTACCAATTCTGGATGTAAACCGTGGATTCCAAGATCAATGATGGTTCTCTTACCAACTTCGATGATTTCTTCCTCGATATGTTTTCTTGTTTTCTCAACAACTTCTTCAATTCTTGCCGGGTGGATTCTACCATCCGTTACCAATCTGTGTAAAGACAATCTCGCAATCTCTCTTCTTACGGGGTCAAAGCACGAAAGAAGAATGGCTTCCGGAGTATCATCTACGATAATTTCAACGCCTGTTGCCGCTTCCAAAGCACGGATATTTCTACCTTCTCTACCTATGATTCTACCTTTGATCTCATCAGATTCGATATTAAACACAGAAACTGAGTTCTCTACTGCTTGTTCCGTTCCAATTCTCTGAATGGTTTGGATAACGATTTTTCTGGCTTCATTCTTAGCATTCAGTTGCGCTTCTTCCATAATGCTCTGAACGTGAGCCTGAGCTTTGGTTTTAGCTTCAGCTCTCAAAGATTCTACCAGCTCGTTCTTAGCTTCTTCAGCAGAGTAGTTGGAGATTTTTTCCAGCATTTCTACTTTCTGAGCTGTTGCAACATCCAAATCGTGTTGTTTTTTCTGAACAATTTCCAGTTTTTTGTTGTAATCTGCAACTTGTCTTTCCAGGTCTTTTTCTAATTTTCCAGCTTTGCTAAGCTCGTCATTCAGTTTATTTTCTTTGTCTTTGGTACGCTTTTCAGCCTCCTGCATTTTTTTCTCTCTGTTGTTGATGTTGGCATCGTGCTCCGACTTCAGTTCCAGAAATTTTTCTTTGGCTTGCAGATGTTTTTCTTTTTTTACCGCTTCTGCCTGTACATTGGCTTTTTCTATAATGTTTTCGGCTGTTTTCTTAGCATCTTCTACAATGTATTGAGCTTTTGAATTGAGAGAACTTTTTCCGAAGAAAAGTCCTGCAACTGCTCCGATGATAAGGGCAACGACACCGATAATAATGGTAATTGTGTCCATAAAATTTATATATATTGAGTTTAATTGTCTCTTTTTAATTTGTAAAAAGTACCATGTAATGTGTACAATGACTTTTCAATCTTAATACTTTATACATTCTACTTTGTACAAAGTGCATAAAAAAACCTACAACAGTTCAGTTATAGAGTAAACTCCATAAAAACACGATTTGAACTGATTTTCACTCTCTGTAATCTGCGCAAGACAGCACGCCATCGAATGAACTTTCGTCCGGTAATTTTTAATTGTTGAGTTTACTTCTTTGTGTTAGAACTATTGTAGGCAGCTTGTAATAGAAAAAATTATTTTTCCAATTGCTCTAAGAGTGTATTGATTTTGGCAACACGCCCGTTTGTATTTTTAATATTTTTCTCGTTGTTTAAAGAATATACTTCTGCATTGGTTCCCAGTTTCAAAGCGCACATCGCAAGAGCATCCTGTTTATCTCTCACATCGAAGCTTGCCTCGAAATCCTTTATCATACTTTCTATCTGTTTCCCTACTTTACGCAAGGTTTCTTCTTCTGCAGCAGGCACGTTCAACGGATAATTTCTTCCGGCTATATTGATCGTTATTCTTCTGAAATCCATTGTTATAAACCGCTGTTTTGTAATTCAGAAACGCACATATCTATTTCTTTTACCAATCTGTTGATGTGATTTTTCATCAGTCGGTTGTGTTCTGCGTTTCCGGATATTGCTGAGTAGAGTTTTAATTCTTTATTTTCTTCTGCTAATATCTGGTTTCTGCGTTTTTCCTCGGCATATTCTTCCTTCACTTTTTGTAGCTCCTCAGCCGTTTCTGCGTGTTTTTCTGAAAGAGTCCTGAACTTTTTGTAAAGGTTCTGAATCTTTTTCTCTAAAACAGAAAAGTTGTTTTCTAATTCGCTTAGCATTACCAGAATTAAATTCTAACTTTTACAAAAATAAGAAAAATTAATGATGAATTAACACCTTATTCCTGTTTTGTGAAAATGAATGGGTTTGTGTTTGATTTATAAGGATTTAAAGTTGAATGAAAAAATGTACGGGAAAATAAATGGTTTCTAAAGTTTCTCTTTTTTTGGTAACGCCATTTTCTAATTGGCACCGCTGCGTGAGGGCGGAAGGCATTGTTGGAGCTCTCCCGATGAAACCTTGCAAGGTTTCATCGGGAAGCGACTGCCTGTAGACCGACCTGCTTGTCCCGATGCAGTCGGGATAAAAGGACACGCCCACAAAAAAAGCTTCCTTAATAGAAAGCTTTGTAGATTTTATTCGAATTTCAAAACAAACATAAATGCTCTGGTTTGCATTGTGGAAATGGCTGGTGTCCAATAAGGTGGTGTGGTTGCTTTGTCCTGAACTAACTCGTTGTTCGTAAAGAATGTTCCTCTGATTGCTGGCGTTAACTTAAATCTGCTAAAATAAAACTGAATTCCTAACTCTGCAGACCAACCGAAATTGTGAGTAGTTGTACGGAAAGTATTCACGCTGTTGTCGCCTTCGGAAGTTTCATTGGACTGAAGATTCATCATATAATTGACACCAACAGCGGCGTAAGGACGCGAGTTGTACCAACGGTCACCGTGGATTTCCAGCAAAATCGGAACATCTACATAAGTGGATTTTACAATTCTTTTCTGATCTACATCAGTTGGAGCGGTAATATTTGGTGTTATACTCCCATCAGGTAATGTAAATCCTCCTGGAAATGCTTCATTGACTTTGTCAAACGTATTGAAGGTCAAATCTCTTTGTACGAAATGTAAACCTGGTTCTATACGAAGATCTAGATAATAATTAAGCCTCATTTTTCCAATCAACCCGGCACCGAAGCTGTAAGTGGATTTGGATTCGACCAGATTTCTGTTGCCATCCATCCCATATTTTGGATTGAGAACCATTTTATAATCAAAATTATTACCAGCCAGATAAAATCCATAACTGAATTTTTCCAGATCCATTCCTTCTCTGTTTTCTTGTCTGTCTTTTGTTCTGAAAAGATTGTTGTAAGTCTGTGCCTGAAGGTTACTGCCCAGTATTATGGCAGATATTGATAATATTTTGATTAATCTTTGCTTCATCCTATTTTGTAGCTTTATAAATGGTGGCTATTCCTAAACTTAATTTTGTATATTCTACTTTTTTGAAACCTGTATTCAGAAGAATGGTTTTCATTTTTTCTCCAAAAGGAAAAGCGTTTACAGAATCCGGAAGATAGGTGTAAGCTCTGTTGTCTTTGGAAACCAAACGCCCGATCGCAGGCAAAATGTTCTTGAAATAAAACATATAAAAAGGTCCTAAAAATCCTTCAACTTTTGAGAATTCTAAGATATAAATACTTTTGTTTTCTTTCACCACTCTTCGTAGTTCTGATAATCCTTTTTCCAGATTTTCAAAATTTCTTACTCCAAATGCAACGGTAACGCCATCAAATTTATTGTCTTCAAACGGAAGTTGTTCTGCATCGCCTTTCTGCATGGTGATTTTGCTGTCAAGATTTTGTTTCTTGATTTTCTCGATTCCAACGTTCAGCATTTGTTGTGAAAGATCTAAACCAACAACGTTGGCATTAGTTCCCTTTTGAACGGTAATGGCTAAATCTCCGGTTCCGGTCGCTACATCCAAAACCAATTGTGGCTGGTCTTTTTTTAGCATATCTACCAACTTGTTTCTCCAAAGCACATCAATTTTCATTGATAAAACGTGATTCAAAAGATCATATTTTGGCGCAATGTTGTCAAACATATCTTCTACTTGACTTTTCTTGCTGTTTTCGGAGTTATATGGTGTTACGTTGTTGTGTTCCATTTTATAGTTGATAAATAATAATTGATAAACGGTTATTTAAACCGAATCATCAAAATTTGTAATAGTTGTTGTAATAATTGATAAAATCCTGCTTTCTGAAAATCTTTGATCTGCTTTCGATTTTTGCTACGTTTTTGATAACACGATCATAATCTTCGTCCAGATTGTAGTAGAAATCTTCAGAATATAGCTTGTTCATTTTCTTAACATCGCCAAGATAAAGTTTCTTGTCAATCTCCAAGCCTGGTTTTGTGGCCATCAAAGAATCTTTGTTTAAGCCATAACCATAGTACTGATTGTTGATGTAATAATCTTTGTGTGTGATATTCAGAAGACCTCTAACTTTGTTCACTGTGAAGGCAGAATCGTAAAGCATCTGCTTGTTCTGATCAAAAACCTGAATCTTATTTTTCCCTTTATTAAGGTCAACTTTCAGATATTGTCCGGCAGACAACACCTTTTCTTCGCCATTATTGACTTTGAAATAATAAGTTTCCGGCGTAGGATTATCTACCAAATAATAATTCGGTTTTGCCAAAAACAAAAAGTAAACAGCAAAGGCAAATCCCATTGCCAACAAAGAAAAAATCAAACCTTTTGTAGATGCGCTCAGATTTTTCATAGAGTGATTAAAGGTGCGAATTTACGTAATTTTTTCTGAGCTGTAATTCTGATATTAATCAACACTTTTGTTGCTGAAAAATAAAACTTCTGTGTCTCTCAGGTTTTCTATTTTTTGAGGATTGAAATTGAATTCCGGAGCTTTGGTTCCGTTTTTCAGATTAAGATTTGGATTTTTGAAAATCAAACTCTCATCCCAAAGATTTTGATTGATGAATTCCTGTAACGTAAAGCCTCCGCCTTCGATAATCACAGACTGAATTTGTAATTCATATAATTTTTCTAAAATCTGATTAATAGAGTTTTGCCTTTCTATTTTAATGAATTTTAGATTTCTATCTTCTAAATCTTTAACCGAATTAAAAATAATTGTTTCCGCTTCGCTATTATAAATATTAGAATTTTCAGAGACATCGAGATTGAAATCAATCAAAATTCTAATAGGATTTCGACCTTCAATTTCTCTCACAGTTAAACTCGGATTGTCGTGCAACGCAGTATTTTTTCCAACCAAAATGGCGTGTTCCTCACTTCTCATCTGATGAACAAATTGTTTCGAAAGCTTATTGCTGATTTGGAAGGGTTTAAAATCTTTGTCCATAAATCCATCCGCAGATTGTGCCCATTTCAAAATAATAAACGGACGTTTTTTCTCGTGATAAGTGAAAAACCGTTTGTTAAGTTGTCTGCATTCGTTTTCCAAAACGCTAGAAACAACTTCGATTCCTGCATCGGTAATGATTTTTTTACCTTTTCCATTCACTTTGTCGTGGCTGTCCATTGCGCCAATCACAACTTTTTTGAAACCGAGTTCCACAATTTTCAACGCGCAAGGTGGCGTTTTTCCAAAATGGGCACAAGGTTCCAATGAAACATAAATCGTAGATTCTGGAATCAAATGTTTGTCTTCGTCTTTAATGGAATTAATTGCATTGATTTCTGCGTGTGGTTCGCCTGCTTTCTTGTGAAAGCCTTCGCCGATAATTCGGTCATTATAAACGATTACCGAACCAACTAAAGGATTGGGGTAGGTTTTTCCTAAAGCTTTTTCAGCTAATTCGATACATCGTTTGATGTAAAACTCATCATCATTTTTAGCTTCTGACATCTTTACTCTGACTTCTAATAAAATTTATTTCTTCGGTTCTACCGCAGTCGGTTTGTAAGTTACCATCGGAACTGCAGTCGTAATGACCGCTTCCATCAGTCGACTTCTTTCTTTGGATAGAGCTTTGCTTGAGTATTTCAAATCGCCGGCAATTCTTTTTGAATAAGAAAAAATCACGAACGACTTTTTGCCATTGGTATCAAAATTTTTGAATCGATCAATATTATATTCTGCGTAAGATTCGCCTTCTTGCGGAACAACCGTTACGAGATAATCTACGATAATTTCCTTACCATCAGGGCTTTCTGTCACGCTCACAAAGGAATATTTGTCCTGAGTTCTTTCCTTTCTTTTCTCAACATATTCCACTTTTTGTTTGACAGCCGTTTCGATATCAATTTCTTTATCGAAGTATGAAATGTTAATGAGTTCCTTGTAATTTTTGAAATCATCATCTCTTAAAATATATTGCTGCTGCGCCCATGTCGCTGAGTTTTGCTTGCTCCAAGCCAGGAAATATTCATTGCCATTAAATGTCAACGGACCTGGAATATTCAGGCGGTCGATAACTTCCGTTGGAACTGCAGCTGTCGTTTCTTCGGTTTTAGTTTCCTGAGCGTAAACCAGAGATGAAAAAGCCAAACCGATTGAGATAGCCAGTAGATTTCTTATTTTCATATATTTTAGATTTGTTGTTTGTATCTAATATCTTTTAATTTATTTTTCAGAATCAATTTCCTTTAGAATTTGGTTAATCTGATTTAATGCATTTTGATATTCATCGATCAAGCCTTTGCTATTATAACTCAAATTAGAATAATTAGACTGCATTCTTTGACTTTTATAAAAATCGGATAAATTAAGATTACCAGGATCCGCATCTTTTATTTTCAGTTGTTCAGAATTTATAAAATTAACTCTGAATGTCAGATTAGGTAAAGTTTGCTGATAATATGCCAAAATTTGGTTCTTTAAAGAATCGTTTTCTATTGTTCCAATTTTACCACTTGATTTGAAACCTTCATATCTTCCAACATTGAAAGCAGATCCCAAAAGATAAAAATTTGAATGAGAGCCTACCAAACTGTCTGTTACAGATGTTTTTTGGTTTTTTAAAGAGAGAATAAATTTATAATCACTATCAAGACTTGACAATGTTTTTTTATTTTCTTCAATCAGTTTTGCATCTGCTTCCAGATCAGTTTTCAGTTCTTTTAGAAATTTGTTAGATTCTTTTTGCTCGTGTCTGTGCTCACTCCAGCCGTGAAGCCAAATAGAAAGTGATACTGCAAAAACAATAATAAAGATTTCGACAATGATTTCTTTAATTTTTTCGTTGACTGTATGTTTTGGATTTTTTACAGTTTTATAAATTTTTCTGGAATGTTTGCTGATTTCTTCTTGCATAAACTATTGTTTTTGTAGTTGTCAAAAAATTAAATTCTATTTTAATTCTTTCGGAATCTCACAAACAGGAATTGGATTCATCTTATGTTGAGTTGCTCTGTTGAATCTCAGATAGATTTCCATCACTTCTTTTTCTCTCCCGCTAAAATCTTCTGCATTTTTTCCTGCGATCTGCTGTTCCATTGCCCATTCCAATTCCGGATAAGTGGCGCCAATTTGATCTTCATCCGTTCTTTCAACTTCCCAAAGTCCGTCTGTTGGTTTTGCTTTTTGAATACTTTCAAGAATTCCTAATTCTTTTGCAATTTCGTAAACCTGAGTTTTATAAAGATCAGCAATAGGAGAGATGTCAACACCACCGTCACCATATTTTGTAAAAAATCCGACTCCGAAATCTTCTACTTTGTTTCCTGTTCCGGTTACCAATAATCCGTTGATTTGACCGTAATAATAAAGTGTTATCATTCTCAGTCTAGATCTTGTGTTGGCTTCTGCCAGATTTTTATTCGGCGAATCGTCTTTGTAGCCTTCTGTTGTTTTTTCAAAACTTTCAAAAGTTGGCGTAAGGTCAACTCGGAAACCTTCAACATTAGGGAAATTAGCTTTCAGAAAATCGATGTGATCTTGTGCTCTATCTACCTGATCGGGCTTTTGACGGATTGGCATTTCCAAAACCAAAGTTTGTAGTCCTGTTTTAGCTGCTAAAACTGAAACTACAGCGGAATCAATTCCTCCGGAAACGCCTACTACAAAACCTTTTGAGTTAGCTTTGGTTGCATAATCTTTTAACCAATTGACGATATGATCTATTACTTTTTGTGTCTGCATTATTTTTATTTTCTATTATTTTTTTCTAATTCGTACCAATTACAAATATCACCTTTATCAAAAAAAGTTCCCTTGTTTTCAAAACCTAATTTTGTGAGAATATGATTGGAAGATTCATTTCCAACATCAGCGTAAGCATAGATTTTATAAGCATTCAGTTGATTGAATCCAAAGTCTAAAGAAGCTATTGCTGATTCGGTTGCGTAACCTTTTCCCCAGAATTTGGGAAGAAAACGATAGCCTAATTCATATACATTTTTAAAACCGTTCACTTCATCAGTCAATAATTTAATTCCACACCATCCAATGAATTGATTGCTTTCATTTTCAATAACAGCCAATCTTCCGGTTCCATTATTTTTGTATTGATTCAGAATGTTATCAACCATTTTTGCGGATTCTTCTTTTTCCGTAATTGGCGAAACTCCAACATATTTCATAACATCAGGATTGCTGTCTAAAAGAAAAATGTTGTCAACATCTTCTTCTGTTAATTTTCTTAACATTAATCTTTCAGTAAATATTGGGAGCTTCATCTATTAAAATTGTATTTTTGCTGTTCGAAAATCTTAATGTAAAAATAATGAAGTTTTTCCGATATATCACGATTTCTGCAGTTTTAGTTTTTGGATTGAGTTCCTGCAAAAAAGAAAATGAAAACAAATGGAATGTCGAAATTAAAAATCCGGTTAAAAAAGTAGAAGTCACAGATTTGTCTGGTGAATTTTATAATTCTTCGGTTAATCTTGAAGATTTTAAAAATAAATATCCTTGGTTTCAAGGTTCTGTTCCTGATGCAGATTACGAAAGCAGAAGAAAGGATACAATGGAAGTTCGCATTTATAAAGAAGCGATTTCTAAGATTGATAAAACAAAACTGAATAAAGATTTGGTTGATCTTTTTTCACGTATCAAAAATTATTTCCCGAAGTTCGTTCCACCTCATATTTATCTTTATTCATCGGTTATTGATCCCCAAAATGTGACAGATCCGATATTCCTGAGAGAAGATCAGAATATGCTTTTTGTTGATATCACAGGTTTTCTAGGAAATGGAAACAAGAATTATAAAGGCTTGGAATTGTACTTTCAAAAATCGATGAATCCGGATAATTTAATTCCGAAGATTTCTGCTTTTTTTGCAGCGAGATTAGTTCCTGTGCCAGTAGATCAACAGAAATTTTTGGATCAAATGGTTTATCAGGGAAAGATTCAGATTCTTCAGGATGCATTTTTACCTAATGTTCCTGACTATTTTAAAATCAATTATACCAAGGAACAATACGATTGGGCGGTTGCTAATGAAGCCAACATCTGGAATTATTTTGTAGAAAGCGATTTGTTATTCAGTGCAGACCCGAATCTTTCAGAAAGATTTATCACACCTGGACCGTTTTCAAAATTCTACACAGAAGTGGATCGTGAAAGTTCCCCACAAATTGCAATTTGGACTGGTTGGCAGATTTGCAAACATTATCTGAAAGCACATCCAGAAGAAAAATTACAACTTTTTTTGAAAAAGAATGCAACAGAAATTTTCAATGGCTCGGAATATAGACCAAAATAGAGTCGGAGAGTTTTGGATTAAGTTTATGCTGAGCTTGTCGAAGCGCCTTTGTAAGCTTAAAAATAGTTAATTAAATAAAAAAATCTTTGTGAACTCTGTGTTCAAAAAGAAGTATCATATATTAAAGAATAGAATCAATGAAAAAATCAAAAATAGTTATTGATGTAGAGTTGGACGATAATCACGTTCCGGAAAAAATGTTTTGGAAAGCCGAAGATGGTGGCATCAAAAGGCAGGAAACCAAAGCAGCGATGATTTCAGTTTGGGACAGCAAAGCAATGGAGGCTTTGAGAATCGACCTTTGGACAAAAGATATGCCTGTTGACGAAATGAAGAGATTCTTCCATCAGATTCTGGTTTCTATTGGACATACTTACGAAAGAGCAACCAGCGAAGATGATGTAGCACAATGGTTGCAAGAAGTAGCTGAAGAGTTTGCTGTGAAATCAGCGATTAAAATGTAAATCGTAAAATAGTAAAACTGTAAAATCGTTTATATAAATATGTGATTTAGCAAATCATCAAATCAACGATTTTACGAATTAACAAATCAAAAAATATGAAATTCAATACAAAAGTTATACACGGTGGACAACACCACGAACCAGCAACTGGAGCGGTAAATGTTCCTGTTTTTTTAACATCGACATTCGCGCAAAAAAGTCCGGGACAATTAATTTCCGGCTACGAATATTCCAGAGGAGCAAATCCTACGAGACAAGCTTTAGAAGATTCTTTAGCAAGCATCGAAAACGGAGCTAGAGGTTTAGCTTTCGGTTCCGGTTTGGCTGCAATTGATTGTGTTTTGAAATTATTAAATCCAGGCGACGAAGTGATTGCTGTCGATGACCTTTACGGTGGTTCTTACAGAATGTTCACAAGATTATTCGAGAAATACCAATTGAAATTTACATTCATCGGTTTTGATAATGTTGAGGAATTGGAAAGTGTTATTACTGATAAAACCAAATTAATCTGGCTAGAAACTCCGACCAATCCTTTGATGAAATTAGTGGATATCAAAATGGTCGCTGATGCTGTAAAAGGGAAAGATATTTTGGTAGCTGTTGATAATACATTTGCAACGCCTTACATTCAGAAGCCTTTGGATTTAGGAGCTGATATTGTGATGCATTCTGCGACTAAATATTTGGGTGGACATTCTGATGTGATTGCCGGTGCTTTAATTGCAAAAGATGCTGAATTAGGAGAGAAATTACATTTTATCCAATTTGCGAGTGGTGGAATTTTAGGCCCTCACGATTCTTATTTGGTCTTAAGAGGAATCAAAACTTTGGCGCTTAGAATGCAAAGACATTCTGATAACGGTTTTGAGATTGCAAAATATCTTGAGAATCATTCTTTGGTAGAAAAGATTTATTATCCGGGGTTATCGTCTCATCCGCAGTACGATTTGGCGACAAGACAAATGACGGAATTTGGTGGAATGGTTTCTTTCACTTTCAAATCCGGAAAAAAAGATGACGCCATTAAATTCTTGGAAAATATCAAAGTTTTCACTTTGGCAGAATCTTTGGGTGGAGTAGAATCGTTAGCGAATCTTCCTGCAATGATGACGCACGCTTCAATCCCTGAAGATAAAAGAGCGGTTCTAGGAATCACGGATGATTTGGTGAGATTAAGTGTCGGAATCGAAGATGCAGAAGATTTGATTGCTGATTTGGAACAAGCGTTTAACTCAATAAATGATTAATGATAATTAATTTAATTTCTATCATTTATAAATTATCATTCATCAATTATAATTAAAATATGACTTTTCGTGATGCGACTTTAGATGACCTTCCTAAGATTGTGGAAATTTATAATTCTACGGTTGCATCTCGATTGGTTACTGCTGATTTGGAACCTGTTTCTGTCGAGAGCAAAATCGATTGGTTTCATCAGCATAACTCTGAATTTCGTCCACTTTGGATAGTTTTGGATTCGGAGAAAAATATAGTTGGTTGGGTAAGTTTTCAGGATTTTTACGGAAGACCAGCTTATCAGAAAACGGCTGAAATCAGTATTTATATTGATGAAAAATATCGGGGAAAAGGCTTGGGTAGATTGATTCTGGAATATGCCATCGAAAAGTCCAACGACCTCGGAATAGAAAATCTTTTGGCTTTCATCTTTGCACACAATCTTCCGAGTCTGACTTTGTTTGAGAAATTCGGGTTTGAATTATGGGCCAATCTCAAAAATATTGCAGAATTGGACGGCGAAAAGAGAAGCCTTATTATTCTCGGAAAAACTATCAAAGACTCAAATCATTAAATGGAAAACATCGCTTCTTGTTGTTATTGGATTATTTCAGCTCTGGCGATTTTGTCGGTATTGATTCCTGCTATCAAAAACACTTATTGGACTTTTAGGGTTTTCGATTATCCTCGATTTCAGAAATTTGTTATTCTTTTAATCCTCATTTTCGCGTGGTTTTTCACTTTCGAAAATCCAAATATTTATGAATATTTAATTCTCATTATTGAAGTAATTTGTGCAGGATATTTGTTCTATATCATCTTGCCTTACACAGATTATGGGAAAACGATGATTGATAAAACTCAACCAAATCCTGATGAAAAAGTTTTAGATATTCTCGTTTGTAATGTTTATCAGCATAACAGGAATTATCAGAAGTTAATTGATTTAGTAAAAGAAGAAAATCCATCCGTTTTATTTTTTCTGGAGACTGATGAAGAATGGCAAAACGCTTTAAAATCGGTTACAAAACATTACGAATATAAAATTGAAGTTCCTCTCGCCAACACTTACGGGCTTTTGTTTTACAGCCATTTTCCGGTTAAGAATTACGAAATTAATTATTTGATTGATGACGATATTCCGTCGATTGTGGCGGATTTGGAATACAAAAATCAAGTTGTCAGATTATTTGGAATTCATCCAACACCGCCGGTTCCGCAGGAAAATCCTGAAAGTACGGAACGTGATGCGGAGATTCTTTTGGTTGGAGAAAAAGCGAAAAACTATGGCAAACCTTCCATTGTTTTCGGAGATTTGAATGATGTCGCTTGGTCCAGAACGACTAAATTATTTCTAAAATCCAGCGGGATGCTCGACCCGCGACGTGGACGAGGAATGTTCAATACGTTTCACGTCAAATATTGGTTTCTGCGTTGGCCTCTTGACCACTTTTTCGTAAGTCCACATTTCCGACTAGTAGATATGAAAAGAATGAAATCTGTTGATTCTGACCATTTTCCGATTTGGATTTCGTTGGTTGTGCGAAATGAGGATAAAGAAGACCAATTCGGTATTTCTAATGAAGAACAAGAGGAGGTTTTTGAAAAAATAGAAGAAGGTATCGAGAAAGGCGACGCTAATTAGAATTTTTTAAAAGAAAATTTCACGCAGATTTCGCAAATTGGGCAGGTTTTTGATGATTTGCTAAATCTAGAAAATCAGCGAGAAGTAATTTTAATTTTTGCTGATTCTTTAATTTTAAATTAAATCTAAAATTTATGAAAAAACTGATTCTTGCTTTCGCAGTTTTCTTTTGTTTCCAATTTTCTTTTGCTCAGAAATCTGAAGCTAATCCAATTTATATTGTTGATAACGTGATTGTTTCTAATGTGTTGCTTCACAGTTTCAATCCAAATGATATAGAAAATGTTCAGGTTTACAAATCGCCATCTTCGCAAATCGAACAATATGATGACCTCGTAAAAAATGGTTTGATTAATATTATAATGAAAAAGCCTCAAGCTATCGAAAAAGTAACAATTGCTGAAGCTAAAACAAAATTGAATCTCACTCAAGAATCAAGATTTTTTCTGAATGATATCGAAGTTCACAACGAGTCGATTCTAATTGCGGAAGACCTTTTGAAAAAAGCCAGAATTCTACAGCCTGATAAGAAATTCAATAATTATAAAGTTCCTGCAGTCAACATAGAAACTAATTAAAACCATTAATAAAAATTTCAATTCAAATTTCTATACTCATTTGGGCTTAAGCTAATTTTTTGATTAAACAATGTCGTAAAATGCTGAGAGAATTATCAGTAGAACTATTTCCCAACTGCAATAACAAAAAAAGGATAGCTCTTCTATCTCTTACGCAGAAAAAGTCCGCTCGACAATTCGTAAAGCGGACTTTCTTGAAAATTTGTTTTGTATTCGTTAGATTTTAAATCCTCCGGAAACTTCGATTCTCTGTGCATTAATCCATTTAGAATCATCTGAACAAAGGAACGCGACCACGCTTCCGATATCATCTGGCAAACCAACTCTTCCCAAAGCTGTTTCAGACGAGATATGGTTGTTCAAATCTGCCACATCACGCACAACGCCGCCTCCAAAATCAGTTTCAATCGCACCAGGCGCAATGGAGTTCACTCTGATTTTTCTGCTTCCTAATTCCAAAGCCTGGTATCTTGATAAAGAATCAATTGCAGCTTTCATTGCTCCATAAGCAGAATATCCAGCGAAAGAAAATCTTGCCAAACCAGAAGATGTGTTCACAACGCTGCTTCCGTCATTCAGTAATGGTAATAATTTTTGAGTTAAGAAATATGGACCTTTGAAATGGATATTCGTCATCGCATCCAAAATTTCCTCAGTTGTTGTTTCAAAACTTTGATTAATTCCGATTCCTGCGTTGTTTACCAAAGCGTCCAATTTTGCGGAAGCAAACTGAGTGTCCAAAACATTTTGTACTTCCGTTGTAAATTGGTCAAAACCTGAAGTTGTAGAAATATCCAAAGGCAATGCGTACGCTTTCTGTCCGATGCTTTCGATTTGCTTTACAACTTCATTTGCTGCTTCTTTTTTTGTTTGATAAGTGATTATAAGGTCGAATCCTTTTTTTGCCAGTTGTAAAGCTGAATCTTTACCCAATCCACGACTTCCGCCGGTTACTAATGCTATTTTACTTGCCATGTTTTAATGTTTTATTTAATGGTACAAAGTTGAAAAATTATGGCATCAGGTTATTTGTATAAATCAAATCGATATTTGTGAAAATCAAACAATCATTAATTCTCGGTAATGCTGTGGCGACTGTTGGCTGTGTTTCTTGAAAAAGTTAGAAAAATGCGCGACTTCTTCAAAACCTAATGTGAAAGCAATTTCAGAAATATTCCATTGGGTTTGAGTTAATAATATTTTAGCTTCCTGGAAGATTCTGCTTCCTATTATTTCTCCGGTCGTTTTTCCGGTTGTTTCCTTTAAAACTCTATTCAAGTGGTTCACATGGACTCCCAATATTCCGGCAAAATCGGCAGGTGTTTTCAGTTGCAGAAGCTGACTGATGTTTTCGATGGGAAACTGTCTTTCCAGTAATTCGATAAATAATGTTGTGGCTCTGGAAGCGGCAGTTTTATTATTTTCAATGGGCTGAATTGGTTTTAATTTCTGGCCAAAATGAATCAGTTCCATCACATAATTTCTCAACAAATCATATTTATATAGATAATCCGACTTGATTTCTTCGTGCATTTTCAGGAATATAGCTTCGAACTGATGATATTGTTCTGTAGTAATCTGAAAAATAAAATCGCTGTTTGCAGAGAACACTGGAAGATTATCAAGTTCTAATCCAATCTTAGTAGTTGGTAAAAAATCTTTGGTAAAAACACAAAAATGTCCAGATTGGTCTGTACAGAGATGCGTGTAATTGTAAGGAATTTTTGGTGATGCAAAAAGAACGGCGCAATCTTCAATCTGGATTGTTTTGTCTGCATATTCCACTTTGTTCTTACCATTAATCAAACTTATTTTGTAGTAAGTTCTTCTGTTGTAGGGCATTTCGGTTTTCGATTTACAGCTTCTGTAAATTTCAGAAATATCAAAAACATTAAAGTGACCAATATCCTTATTAATATTTTCATTTAGGAATTGATTGATATCTGGACAAGTATCTCCAAGAATATCCTGATAAAATTCTTTGATGGTAATAGAACTCATTGTATTTGTAAAAATCAAAGATACGAGTTTGGAATTGATTTCAGAAGATATATTAGTTAATAGAAAATTCTATTTATATATAAAATTGAATCATTCCGTCATTTTGGCTACAACCAAACTCATTTTGGCAACATTTTGCTTGCTGCTTCTGCGGACATTTGTATTATAAAATTTAAACAAAATTTACAATGCAAAAAACAATTTTCATCACTGGCGCATCATCAGGATTAGGTAAAGCGACAGCCAAATTATTTCAGTCAAAAGATTGGAACGTCATCGCAACAATGAGAAATCCTGAAAAAGAAACCGAACTTTCTCAATTGGAAAATGTAACCCTGCTTCCATTGGATGTTACGAACTTGGAGCAGATTCAGGAAACGGTAAAAAAGGCAATTGAACATCATACAATTGATGTGGTTTTCAACAACGCAGGTTATGGTTTGATTGGCGCTTTGGAAGCTTTGACCGACGAACAAATCGTAAAACAATTAGACACCAATTTACTTGGAGTAATTCGTGTGACGCAGGCTTTCATTCCTTATTTCAGAAAAAATAGAAACGGATTATTTATCACAACGACTTCGATTGGCGGACTTCTGACTTTCCCTCTGGATTCGCTTTATCACGCTACAAAATGGGCTTTGGAAGGCTGGAGCGAGAGTATGTCTTTTGAATTGGCTTTGCATAATGTTGGCATCAAAACCATTGCGCCGGGCGGAATTAAAACTAATTTTGCAGGAGAATCATTAGCTGTTGCCAATCATCCGGCTTATGAAAACGGAATGCAGAAATTATTTGAACTGATGAATCCTGAGAACTTCGAACCGGTAGAATGGATTGCGGATGTGGTTTATGAAGCGGCGACAGACGGGAAAAATAAGTTACGATATGTAACTGGAGAATTTGCGAACCAGTTGTACAATCGTCGTTTGGAAATCGGTTCCGAAGCTGCAGTTCAGGAAATGAAACAGATGGTTTTTGGAAGTTTACTCAACTAAAAAATTAAGAAATGAATAATCCAATAAAAGTAAATTCTATATCACAGCTTCACGAGATGTTGAATTTTGCTAAGCCTGTTCACCCTTTGATCAGTATCAATGACAATGCTAATATGGTTGTTGATGAAAATCTTCTGAACCAGCATTTTTTGTTCAATTTCTACAAGATTTCATACAAAAAAACACTGAAAGGTAAAATTGGTTATGGCCAAGGTTATTATGATTTTGATGAAGGCGGAATGGTTTTTACCGCTCCCAACCAACTGATTTCCACAACGTCGGATGATATGGAATATGAAGGTTTGACAATGCTCATTCATCCCGATTTTCTGAGGAATTATTCCTTGGGAACGCGAATCAAAAGCTTGGGATTCTTTTCTTACGCTGCGAATGAAGCTTTGTTTTTATCGGACAAAGAAAAACAGACGATTTTTTCAGTTTTTGATAATATTAAAGAAGAACTGAATAACACGATTGATGATTTCAGTCAGGATGTCATTATTTCTCATATCGAGGTTTTGCTCAATTACAGCAATCGTTTTTATAAACGACAATTCATCACCAGAAAAGCGGTGAACAATGATTTGCTTTCGAAAATCGAAGAACTTTTAAATGTTTATTTCGAAAAAGAACAAGGTTTGAATAAAGGTTTGCCAACTGTAGATTATTTGGCAACGGAACTCAGCCTTTCGTCAAGATATTTAAGCGATATGCTTCGGTCTTTGACGGGACAAAATGCACAGCAACTCATCCACGAAAAATTGATTGAAAAAGCCAAAGATTATCTCACAACAACACAGCTTTCTGTTGCAGAAATAGCTTATCAGCTGGGTTTTGAGCATCCGCAGTCTTTCAATAAGTTATTTAAAAATAAGACCAATCAGACGCCTGTACAATTTAAACAAGGCTTTTATCATAATTAAATTTAAAAATGAATATAGAAACCTTTATCAAAGATTGGATTGCCGTTGGCAACACTTATGACACTGAAAAATATCTTGAATTTTATCACGAAAAAGCAGTTTTAGACGACCCATCAGTAGGAAGGAAATTTATCGGTCACAGCGGAATTAAAGATTATTTCGTAAGTTATTTTATCGGATATCAAACTCAGACTGAATTGAGGAAATTAGATATTAAAGAAAATTCCGCTTACTTGGAAGTAGAATTTACGGGCGATTTTCCGGAAGGTAGAATAGGAGGGAGCTTTGATTTTATTTTTAAAAATGATAAGATTGAGTTTGTGAAAGCGGATTTGATTTAAAAAAAAACAAAAAATATGGCAACAAATAATTTTGATGAAATCATCAATCGCTCATTGGAATTAAGAAAGAAATATCACGAATTAGAAATCCAGCATCACGGCAGCGAATGGACGGTGGAAGAAGATGCATTGGCATATTTGACGGACGCTGGTTTAGTAGGAAGAAATATTATGTCGCAACAAAATCGCTGGCCAAAAACCAACAGCGAATCTGAGTTGGAGCATAAAATCGGAGAAAATATCTGGTGGCTGATTGTATTGGCCGAGCGTTCCAACATTGATATTAAAAACGCGATGGAAAATTTTTTAACCAAAACTGAAAAATTGATTGGATAAGCTCTTGCAAGCGGATTTGATTAATAATAGTAACTCTTTCTTAGTTTAAATTAATAAGTTTTTAATTATTGAATTATTGCTTATTCGATTTTTCCGAACCCATTTCAGCTTTCACTTTTTCACGATGCTGAATTCCCCAGCGTGTCATTGCACCAACCAGTTCTTCTAAAGTCTGGCTGTAAGGAAGCAATTCATATTCAATCGTTACTGGATAACCGTTTTCCACTTTTTTGATGATAAAACCATTCAGTTCCAAATCTTTCAGTTCACTCGAAAGGACTCTTGCAGAAATTCCGGTGACTTGTTTCTGAATTTCTGTAAATCGCTTATTTCCCCTTGCCATCGCAATGATAATCATCAGTTTCCATTTTCCACCAATAACGTACAATGCATCAGAAACTGCTGTTAAAACGGTATGGCATTCTTCAGTGAATGCTTTGTTATCTGTTTGATTTTGTGTTGATTCTTTCATAACTAATCGATTTGTTAGTCACTAACCTTTACGTAACAACTAATAAAATGTAAGCAAATATATTATAGTTTTGTCAAGTATTAATACAGATTCAGAAAATTAAAAAACAGCATTAAACATTTAAAATTATGACATTAGAAATCTTAAAAACAAAGGAAGATTTAAGAAACTTAATCGATGATTACGCTTATTTAGGTGATGAGAAGAAGATCCCACAGGTAATGGATTTGTTCACGCCCGACCTTACTTACCAAGTTTATATGAATGGAAATTTAGTTTCCAGCGTTTCAGGAAGAGAAGATATGGAGAATAACTTCAACGGTCACGCCAATGAAGTGAAAACATATTTTACTTTAAACGGACAACATACTGTAAAAATTGACGGAGAATCGGCTACTGGAATTTCATTTTCGCAACTTAAAATGATAAGAGAAGTAGAAGGAAAAGATGTTTTGACGGATTACAGTGTGAAATATGAAGACTTTTATGTCAATCAAAATGGAAATTGGCTTATCAAAGACCGTGTTGCTCATTTTTTAATTATTGAATCAAGAGCTGTATAATGAAGGTAAACACTTAAAATAATGAAGAGCTATCCACAAAACAGATAGCTCTTTTATTGTTAAGTTCAGGGATGAAAATCTACTTTTTCAAATCCAGTTCCATCTGAATATTCGCCCGTCTATAAGGAGTTGGGCGACCTGTAATTCTTTCGAATCCCATTTTGTAGTACAAATTAATCGCAGGTTTCAGTATCGTATTGCTTTCCAAATATAATTTTAAAGCACCTAATTCTTTAGCAGAATTAATAATTGCCTGACCCAAAAGCCAACCCAAGTTTTTCCCTTGAGCTTTCGGAGAAACCGCCATTTTTGCCATTTCAAAATCGTAGTTTTCGTCATTCATTTTTATCAGAGCACAAACGCCTAAAGGTACGTCTTTGTACAACGCAACTAAAATTTTTCCACCTTTGTCCAAAATGTATTCCTGCGGATTGTCCAGTAATTTGTAATCAGTTTCTTCCATTTCAAAGTAAGTCGAAATCCATTCTTCATTCAAAGCTTTGAAAACAGATTGATATTTTGGTTCGTATTCCACGATTTTTACATCTTTACTTTCACGTAGTTTTTTCTGTTCCTGAACTCGTTTTAATAATGATTTTTGTTCCAGTAAAAATTCCCACTCAGCAACTGCTTCCCAAAGGTTATGGTTGGCTTCTGACAAAAGACTTTCCACAGCGAGATCAATGTCAACGCATTGTTCATTCAACATTTTTTTTGCTAATGTTTTTCCTGTATCGGTCAATGCGACAACATTTCTGCGTTTGTCATCAGATTCAAGTTTATCATTGATTAAATCAGCTTTTATCATTTCCTTCACAATTTTGGTGACAGAAGGTTGAGAATGTCCAATTTCTTTAGCGATTTCCGTGATTGTTATTTCCTCTGTTTCTGACAAAACAAAGAAAACCGGAAACCATTTCGGAGAAAATTTCGCAACATCATACATTTCATAAATTTTCATTGCATCATCTGTAAACCGGCTCGTCAGCAAACGCAATCTGCTTCCCAAAGCCATTTTTCCCGTTCTTTCAAATATATTCATAATTAATTACATAACTGATTATGCAAATGTAAAAATAAATTTTGATTTAATAATTAATTGTAAAGAATTCATTTTGATTTCTTTGATATGATTAAATTAAAATAATAATTAAATCTAAATTCTGTAAGTTTGATTTTCTTAATTTTGGAAAATGAAAGAAAAGGCAAAAAGAATTGTTTCGGAATTTAATGCTGAATTAAAACTGAAAGGTTTCCGTGCGTTTCAGATTGAGCAGGACGGAAATGAAACCCGCGTGTAAAGCAGGAAAGAATTCTATAAAATCTGTCTGACAACAGGGAAGAGTAAAATTCATTATTCCGATAAAAGCTTCGAGCAGGAAGGAACGGTGCTTTTTTTTGGAAATCCGCATATTCCGTATTCCTGGGAAACGATTTCAACAACTTATAAAGGCTATACCATTCTTTTTTCTGAAGAATTTTTCAAAAATTCTGAACGTTCCGAAAGCTTGCAGCAATCTTCTTTCTTTAAAATTGGTGGAACTCCGGTTCTGAAAATTACCGAAGAGCAAAGACTTTTTCTAAATACCATTTTCCAAAAGATGATTGCAGAGCAGGAAGGCGATTATATTTATAAAGATGAACTTATTCGCAACTACATTAGCCTGATCATCCACGAATCTCTAAAGCTGGAACCAGCAAAAGATTTTGACCAGAACAAGAATGCGGCATCAAGATTATCATCCGTTTTTCTGGAGCTATTGGAAAGACAATTTCCTATCGAAACAACAAACCAGCCTCTGCAGCTGAAATCAGCTAAGGATTTTGCAAAAATTCTGAATGTTCACGTTAATTATCTCAATCGTGCCGTGAAAGAAGTTACCGGAAAATCCACCACAACCCATATCACGGAACGTATTCTCACAGAAGCAAAAGCATTGCTGCAGCATACCGACTGGAATATTTCAGAAATCGCTTTCGCACTAGGATTCGATTATCCGACGTATTTTAATAATTTTTTCAAAAAACAGACCGGAACCAATCCGAAAACATTCCGTTTGACGGAGGTTTGATTTTCTTAATTTTTGGTTTGATTATTATTAACTGTTAGCGCTCCGCAGTTTCTAATTTTGTATCAGTAATTTTTAAAACAAAATTCAGATATGAAAATAGTAACCACAGCGATGGTTTTGTCCTTTCTTTTCATCGGACAGGCATTTGCGCAGAATAAAAAATCAAATCAAACAAAAATGAATGTGACGGAACAAAACGAACATTATACGTTTAAGCTAAGTGATAAAGTAATCCGAAAAGCGGTGACTTTCAAAAACCGTTACGGAATAACCCTTTCCGGAGATCTATACCTTCCAAAAAATGCAGATAACGAAAAACTAGCAGCTTTGGCAATCAGCGGACCGTTTGGTGCGGTAAAAGAACAGTCTTCAGGTTTGTATGCCAACCAAATGGCGGAAAGGGGTTTTGCCGTTATCGCTTTTGACCCTTCATATACCGGTGAAAGTGGGGGTGAGCCGAGAGATATTGCTTCACCCGACATCAATACCGAAGATTTTAGTGCGGCAGTTGATTTCTTAGGGCTTCAACACAATGTAGACCGAAACAAAATCGGAATCATCGGAATTTGTGGTTTTGCAACTTTTGCTTTGAATGCGACCATTGCCGACAAACGAGTGAAAGCGGTGGCGACGACGAGCGCTTATGATATTTCAAGAGTCAGCGCCAAAGGATATTACGATAAAATGACTCCCGAAGAACGTACAAAAGCTTTCGAAACAATGAGCCTGCAACGTTGGGTGGATGCCGAAAACGGAAAACCGGAATATCCGACAACCCATTTGCCGGAAAAATTAAAAGGTGATGAACCTCAATTTGTTAAGGATTATTTTGATTATTACAAAACGCCGAGAGGGTATCATAAACGTTCTTTAAACTCGAATAAAGGCTGGACGAAAACCAATTCTCTGTCTTTTGCCAATTCCGTAATGTTGAGTTATATCAAAGAAATTTCACCAAGACCTATGCTTCTTATTGCCGGGGAAAATGCACACTCCAAATATATGAGTGAAGATATTTACAAAATGGCTTCAGAACCGAAAGAATTGATGATTATTCCAAATGCGGTTCACGTAGATTTATACGATAGAGTCGATGTAATTCCTTTTGAAAAGCTGGATCATTTCTTCAGAACCAATTTGAAATAATTGAATAGTGCAATAGCTGAATCCGCATCTTTAGAAATGGCGGATTTAGCATTTTTTTTTTTCTAAATATTTGAAAAATGAGCTTTAACAAAGATATTTTCGTCAGACTTCGGGATGGCGAAACAATAATGCCTAATGACCCGGAAATTCATAAATTGCGGGAAGCTTCTTATGAAATTAAGAAACAATTGATTGAATTAAATAATTCCACAGAGCCGGATGAGATTTTAAACATATTAGGTGAAATTGTCGGTGAGAAATTGAAGAATGTAGCGGTATTTACACCTGTTTATATCAACTACGGGAAGAATCTTAAGATTGGTAAAAATGTGTTCATCAATTTCGACTGTACTTTTCTGACTTTAGGCGGAATTACCATTGAAGATGACGTTTTAATAGGTCCGAAAGTAAGTCTGATAACAGAAAATCATCCTTTAGAGCCTCAACATAGGAAAGGATTGATTGGTAAATCAATTTTAATCAAGAAAAATGCGTGGATTGGAGCCAATTCAACGATTCTTCCCGGAGTTACGATTGGTGAAAATGCAGTTGTTGCTGCCGGAGCTGTAGTTTCAAAGGATGTTCCGGACAATGTTGTGGTAGGAGGGATTCCTGCAAAAATCATCAAAACAATAGAATCATAAATTAATTGTAAAACAATGAAATATTTAATCATTATTTTATCGTTCAGCACAACGTTAATCGCACAAAATAAAGTAAATTCAAACAAAATAAAATCTAACAAAATGAATACGGATATTCCTAAAATAAGTGATTTTCCGACAGGTGAAGAAAACAGGGCTTATGCGCAGTACTTTATTGGCAAATCCTATTTGGCGCCACTTACAAGCAACAAAGATTTAAATGTTCCCCTTTCTAATGTCACATTTGAACCGGGTTGTCGCAACAATTGGCACAGCCATACAGGCGGACAGCTTTTGATTGTTGTGGGTGGAGAAGGTTTATATCAGGAAAGAGGAAAACCTGCCCGTCGTTTAAAAACCGGGGATATCGTAGAAATTGCTCCAAACGTTGAGCATTGGCACGGCGCGACTTCCGAAAGTTGGTTTTCGCATTTAGCGACGAATGGTAATCCGCAAACCAATCAAAATATTTGGCTGGAAGCTGTTTCCGACGAAGAATTTGCTGAGGCCAACAAAAAATAATTTTAGATTAATTTAAATACAAAGCGAGCTTTAATAAGAGATAGTGATATTATGAGGTTTAAAGCATTTAGTTTAAAAATAATTTTATACGCTTTGTGTTAAATTTTTCATATAAATAGTAAACAGATAATCAAAAATAATTTTCTATAATGAGCAAAAACAAGTTTCTACAATGGATAATTCTTTTTATACTCACATTAAGTACGACAAAAATGGATGCACAAGAAAATAAAACCAATCAAAATTTGAATGCTAAAGAACAAAGTTTGGTAAAGATTTCTTCACTCACCGCAACCGGAAATCTTGAAAGTCTAAAACTTCAGTTGAATGCCGGATTGGATTCTGGTTTGACGATTAATGAAATTAAAGAAGCCTTGGTTCAATTGTATGCGTACTGTGGTTTTCCCAGAAGTCTGAATGCTATCAATACTTTTAAATCAGTTTTAGACAAAAGAAAAGCGAAAGGTATTAATGATCTCGAAGGAAAGAAAATCATTGTCGGAAATACTGTTGAAGATAAATATGAACAAGGCAGAAAAACCCTTGAAGAACTAACAAAAATGCCACAAACCAAACCAGCAAAAGGCTTTGGTGAGTTTGCTCCACGAATTGATGTTTTTTTAAAAGAACATTTATTTGCCGATATTTTTGTGAGTGATGTTTTAACTTTTCAGCAAAGAGAAATAGTAACGATTTCTGCTCTGGCATCTTTGGATGGAGTAGATGCACAGTTGCAATCGCATATTAATATGGGAAAAAATACGGGAATAACTGAAAATCAATTAGCTCAATTGGCTGATTTGGTTCAGGAGTCTGTCAACAAAACTCAGGCAAACACAGTCCGAAAAATCATTGGAAAACCGCTTGTTCCGATTATTAAAAGTGATATCATGATTCGGATTTCTGAAATTGAAATTGTACCCGAATTTTTGGAAGAATACAAATCAATTCTGAAAGAAGAAGCTTCAGCTTCGGTAAAATTAGAGAAAGGCGTGATTGCCATTTTCCCGATGTTTCAGCAGAAAAATCCGACTCAAATCAGAATTGTAGAAATCTATGCGGATAAAGATGCGTATCAGTTTCATTTGCAGACGCCACATTTTCAACATTACAAAACCTCGACTTTGAAGATGGTAAAATCATTAAATCTAGTTGATATGGAAAGTCTTGATAAGGAAACGATGTCATTAATATTTGATAAAATAAAATAATTAAAAATGAGTACAAAAGTAAACGCTAACTAATTCTAATGTTTTTAAAGTGGTGATTTTTTCATCACTTTTTTTGTTTCTGAAGTTTTGATTATTCACAGTGATTTTTATCACAATATTTTATTCTGACTTTGTCAATCTATTTTATATATCTTTGCGCCAATCTGGTGAGCTGTAAAAAGCGCTTAATAGGGAATCCGGTGAAAATCCGGAGCAGACCCGCTACTGTAAGCTTCACACAAAGGTTTTTGAAAATTATATCCACTGTCGCAAGATGGGAAGGATTTCAAAAATGAAGTAAGTCAGGAGACCTGCCAGAAATTATAAATATTTGACGCTTTCGTGGAATAAAGCTTAGTCAACAATGATTTTGTGTAGCATAAACTGTGCATTATCCTTGCTTTCTTACCTCCATTAGCGTCATCATTATTCGATATGAGCTAATGGTGACACGATTTACTTTTCGGTTTTATAAAACTGCTGTTGCGATATTTGTGACAGCTTCTTCGCTATGTTTTTCCCAGTCAAAAAAAGATTCGGTTAAGGAAACAGAGATTCAAAAAGTCAATGTTTACAAAAAGAATTTCAAAGAGATTCTTCCGGCTCAGACGCTTTCAGGCGAACAATTAGAGAGACTAAACAGTGAATCCGTTGCAGATGCATTGCGATACTTTTCTGGTGTTCAAATCAAAGATTACGGAGGAATTGGCGGACTCAAAACCATCAATATCCGAAGTATGGGAAGCCAGCACGTTGGAGTTTTCTATGACGGAATTCAACTCGGAAATGCTCAAAACGGATTGGTTGATTTAGGTCGGTTTTCTTTGGATGATATTGAGGAAATCTCGCTTTATAACGGGCAGAAATCTGAGATTTTCCAGCCTGCAAAGGATTTTGGTTCGTCAGGTTCAATTTATCTTCAACCGAAAACACCGAGTTTTAAATTTAATAAAAAAACAAATCTCGTTCTGAGGTTGAAGAACAGTTCTATCGATTTGTTCAATCCGTCTTTCCGTTTAGAGCAGAAGATTTCGGAGAGAGTTTCGGCGAGTTTCAGTTCAGAATTTTGGCAGAGCGACGGGATTTATCGTTTTCGTTATCATAAAAAATATCCTGATGGCGAAAGAGCTTACGACACAATTGCAAAACGTTTCGATTCTGATATCAAAGCCAAACGATTCGAAACCAGTCTCCACGGAAACCAGAATAATGGAAGCTGGAACATCCGAGGTTACGGTTATCTATCCAATCGTGGAATTCCAGGAGCGATTGTTAACAATAGATTTGGAGCAAGAGGACAGCGGATGATTGATGAAAATTATTTTGTTCAGGCTAATTTCAGAAAGAAGTTGTTTCCAAAACTAGAAACACAATTCAAAGGTAAGTTTGCCTATGATTACACAAATTATATTGATACTGTTTCATCCATAAAAATCAAAAATCAATATATCCAGAGAGAGGTTTATTTGTCTTCATCTAATATTTATTCCATTACACCAAAATGGGATTTCAGTGCTAATTTTGATTTTCAATATAACAATCTGGATGCTTTTGGAACAGGGATTTATAATTTTTCTTTTCCGACTCGTTACACTTCCTTAGCTGCTTTTGCAACCACTTATGAGTTTAATCGGTTTAAATTTTTAGGAAGTCTTTTGGGAACTTTCGTTCACGAAGATGTTGAGATGAATGCCAAATCTCCCGATAAAAACGAATGGACACCGGCTGCTTTTTTAAGCTATCAACTTTCTAATGACTTTACGCTGAGAGCATTTTATAAAAGAATGTTTAGGATGCCGACATTCAACGATTTGTATTACACCAATATCGGAAATACATTTTTGAAACCGGAATTCACAAACCAATATAACGTTGGCTTCACTTATCAGAAATTTTATAAAAATCAAACCTTCCAATCTTTCTATGCAAAGGTTGATACTTATTTCAATAAAGTTCAGGATAAAATTGTTGCTGCGCCTAATGGAAGTATGTTCCGCTGGACGATGTACAATTTGGGAGAAGTTGAGATTATCGGAACCGATGTTAATCTGCAAGCAGAATTACAGTTTGGAAATGTAAAAATCAAACCCTTGCTGAGTTATACTTATCAGAGTGCCAGAGATTTTTCTGATAGAGCAGACCCTTATTTTGGCGACCAGATTCCTTATACGCCTTGGCATTCAGGAACTTTTACACTGATGTCAGATTACAAAGATTGGTCGTTCAATTACAGTTTTATGTATGTCGGTGAGCGCTATGATGTGAGCCAGAACAATATCGCTTTTAACTACATTCAACCTTGGTACACACACGATTTATCGATTCAGAAAAAAATCAATTGGAAGAATTATCAGTTCAAAGCAAGCTTGGAAGTGAACAACATTTTCAATCAATTCTATGAAGTGGTTTTGAGTTATCCAATGCCGGGGCGAAATTTTAAACTCATTGTAAGTTTCACATTATGAGAAAACTAAATCTAATTTTAATGGCTTTTGCATTCATTACTTTAATGTCTTGCAGAACGGACGATATCATCATTCGTGAGGAAGTTGAAGAAGGTCTTGCTCAACCGGAAAATACCGCTATCAAAGGGTTTTATCTTTTGAACGAAGGCAATATGGGAACGAACAAGGCGACTTTGGATTTCTTCGATTACACGACAGGAACTTATCATAGAAATATCTATTCCGAGATTAATCCAAATGTTGTAAAAGAATTGGGCGACGTTGGCAACGACATCAAAATTTATGGAAGTAAGATGTACGCTGTCATTAATGTTTCTAATAAAATTGAAGTTCTGGAAGCCAAAACTGCTAAAAGAATCAAAACCATCAATCTTGAAAACTGCCGTTATGTGACTTTCAAAGACGGGAAAGTTTATGCTTCAAGTTACGCCGGCCCGGTTGTTCTCGACCCCAATGCACCGCTTGGAAAAATTGCTGAGATTGATACGGTTTCGCTTTCCATAAAACGTGAAGTTGTCGTTGGTTATCAGCCGGAGGAAATGACGATTGTCGGGAATAATCTTTACGTTGCCAATTCCGGAGGTTACCGATTTCCAAATTATGACAAAACCGTTTCCGTCGTTGATTTGAACACATTTACCGAGACCAAAAAAATCGATGTTGCGATTAATCTTCATCACATTACAAAGGACGATGACGGCGATTTGTATGTGAGTTCCAGAGGCGATTATTACAACGTTCCATCCAGTTTATTTTTGGTCGATTCCAAAACCGGAACTGTGAAAAAAGACTTTCACATTGCGGTCAGCGAGATGACGATTGTGAACGGCAAACTCTATTATTACGGCAACGAATTCAATTACAACACGCATTCCTACACCAAATCTTTTGGAATCATTGATGTAAAAACCGAGCAAATCATCTCAAACAAAATCATCGACCAGGAATATGTAGATGCGATAAAAACACCTTACGGAATTGCCGTCAATCCAATCACAGAAGACATTTATATGACCGATGCAAGGAATTATGTTTCCACAGGATTCGTCTATTGCTTTGATAAAAACGGAAAATTCAAATGGAAAACTGAAGGCGGAAATATTCCTGCACACTTTGTTTTTCTCTATAAATAAATTGATATGAAAATGAAAAATTACTTTCTAAAATTTACTTTGCTGTCATTAATTACAATCGGAATGATTGCCTGTAAAAACGATGACGACGAAAATACGTTTAGCCTTGCTGATTCTTATTCCGTTGACCGTTTCAAAGTGTTGAATATTCCGACTAATACTTCAGGAACTTTCACTTGGAAAATTAATGATTCTTTGATTTCAGAAAATTCAACATTAGATTTCATCAGTCCTTACGCCAGAACTTATCCTTTGACTTTGCAGGTTGAAAGTAACGGAACGACTACAACTTACACCTCAAAAATCATTGTCAACAAAGAATCGGTTTCTTACAGTAAATACATTTCGAATGTTTTCGATTTCCGTCCTGCTGTTGGACAATTTATGAATGAGATTCCGGAATATTCTGCTGGAAATACATCGGAACAGATGATTCAGAAAGCGAAACAATCATTGGTTGGTTCCAATTCTTCGATGATTTCGTTGGGTGGATTTGGAGGTTATGTCACTTTTGGATTTGACCACACCATCCCAAATATGAATGGCAAAGATTTCAAGATTCTGGGCAATGCATTTTGGGGCGATTTGTCTGCGGAAGAACGTTCGGGCTCTTGCGAACCGGGAATCATTCTGGTAGCTTACGACAAAGATAAAAACGGAAAACCCGATGAAGACGAATGGTTCGAAATTGCAGGAAGCGAATATTTCAAAAATACAACCGTAAAGAATTACACAATTAATTACTTCAAACCCAACGAATCCAAACCGCCAGTTCCTGGAATAGAATATTGGGAAAACGATGTAGAATATATCAAGTGGACAGATAATCTGGGAAATTCAGGATTCAAAACAAAAAATGTTTTCCACATTCAAAGCTATTATCCGTTGTGGATTTCTGATGCTTCTTACAATTTTACGGGAACTAAGTTGGCTAATAATTACTACGACCAGAGTGGAAGCGGAACGTATTGGGTCGGAAAGTCTTATGCCTTCGGATACGCAGACAACGCACCGAATAACGACGAAGCTTCCAATATTGATATTTCTTGGGCTGTTGACAAGAACGGCAATTACGTCAAACTTCCCGGAATCGATTTCGTGAAAGTCTATACGGGAGTCAATCAGGAAGCGGGCTGGCTGGGCGAAGTTTCTACAGAAGTTGCCGGCGCTTACGATTTACACTTAAAATAAAATTCAACAATAATATTCTTTAAATCAATTAAAAATGAAAAAGTTTTATCTTTTCACATTGCTGTTGTTCTTTGCATTTTTTACCAATGCACAAGTCACAGTTCAGGGAGTTCCGAGAAATGACCTCAAAACGAATTCCATTAAAAAAACTCAATCTAAAAAAGCAGATTTCACAATGGATGATATCATCTATTGGGTGGGAACAGGTTCTAACAAAGCAGCTTTCGTCGTTCAATGGAATGATGCTAAAAATCCAGATGCTTTGGTATGGGGTTTTAAATGGGACGGAAATGCAACCGGCGAAGATATGCTGAAAGCGATTGCAAAAACCGATAAGCGTTTTTTTTCATTATTATACCAAGGAACACAATACGGAAGTGCAATTGGCGGACTTGGTTTTGACCTTGACGGAAAAGGAACAATCGGGCTTTACAATAATGGAAACACAACTTATCCACTATATCCGGTAGATGGATTTGTTAATACAACTGCTTATGATTTTGACAATTATACAGCGATTGATCCTAATGATCATTGGGGAGCTGGCTGGTACACCGGTTATTGGTCGTATTGGGTAAAAGATCCTACAGATACGGATTTCGGGTATTCTGGTTTAGGAGCAAGTAGCAGACAATTGCAGAATGGTTCCTGGGATATCTGGAATTTCAACCCAAATTTTGAAAGCTTTGATATCTCATCAACGATGACGCCTGTTTCCGCTTATTCTGCACAGGCAGATTTTACCAAAGGTTATTTTATGGTAAATGAAGATTGGTTTGGTCACACAAACGGTTCTGTGAACTTTGTTGGTGATAATAACCAAATCTATTATAGAGTTTACAGCGAGAAGAATAATAATCAGGCATTTGGAGCGACGACTCAGTTTGGAACAATCTACGGAGACAAATTCTATTTCATTTCCAAACAAGCAGCTGATGGTGGCGATACACAATACACACCTGGCGGAAGATTAGTAGTTGCGAATGCCACCACGATGGAGAAAATCAAAGGCTTTGACAACATCGGTGGAGGAGACGGACGTTCTTTCCTTGGTGTGAATGAAAAATTAGGCTACATCGGCGCATCCAACGGAATCTATACTTTCGATATCGAAAATCTGCAGGTTGGAACTTTGATTACGGGAACTGGCGGTGGAAGCCAATATGCTGGACAAATCGGAAATATGGTGAGAACTTCGCAGTATGTTTTTGCGGTTAAACAATCGACTGGAATTCTAATAATTGACCCGAAAACCAATACTTTGATTCAGACGATTTCCGGAGCTTTCCATTCTATTGTTCAGGCGAAGGACGGAAGTGTTTGGGCGATTCAAAATCAGAAATTGATTAATATTAATCCAACCACTTTTGCAACAACTGAATATGCGCTTTCTACTGCAACTCAATATCTTGGTTCTTGGGGAGCTTGGAATGCAGGAAGTTTCACTTATAGTAACCAGCAAAATGCTTTGTATTGGATGAACTCCGTGAATGCTTTTACATCTGGAACTAAGGTTGTCAAATTTGATGTAACGACAAAAACACTTGATGGTAATTTTATAACAATTCCTGGTCAGGAAGGAACTTACAAGCAAATTCCTTACGGTGCAGCGTTGAGAGTTAATCCTGTTTCTGACGAATTAATCCTTAACACAACAGAAAGTGGTTATGGTGCGCATTATCAGAAAAACTGGATTCATACTTACAGCAATACAGGAGCTTTACTGAATACTAAAACCTTGAATGATTATTATTGGTTTCCAGCGGTAACAGTATTTCCAGACAATACTTTGCCTGTTGTGAGTTCTACTTTCCCTTCAGAAATCAATCCAAGTGGAATTACAAAGATTGACCTGAAAACGATTGTGACCGATGCGGATAATCTTTCGGTTTCGATTTTGAAAACAATCAAATCCAATAGCAATACCAATGCGATTTTGGCAGAAATCAATGCTGATGAAGAGTTGGTTTTAACACCACAAAATGCAGGAACGGCAAACATCGTTGTCAGCTTTAATTCTAATGGAAAAGTGGTTGACAAAACCTTGACTGTTATCTCATCATCATTGGCTGTGAATGATAATGTTAAGAAAATCAATTTGAGTATCTATCCAAATCCAACAACCGATGTCTTGAATATCAAAACTCAGGATAAGATTGTTGAGGTTTCTGTATTTGATGTTACAGGAAAAGCTATTAGTACCAAGTTGATGGATGGAAAAATCAATGTCTCTCAATTATTGAAAGGTAATTATATCTTAAGAGTGACGACCGATAAAGCAATTTATCAGGAGAAATTTATTAAGAAATAATATTGATTAATTCAGTTGTTAAAACCTTTAGACTTCTCTAAAGGTTTTTTTATTTGAATAATTCCAAAATCTCATCAACAGTCACTTTTCCGAAATAATCTGTGAGATTGATTTTAGAAAGAACTTGGTTTAAACTTTCAATCTCGTGTTTTTCATCGATTAATAAATCTTCCAATTCCTCAATCGGTTTGGAAGCGAAGAAATCTCCGAATATTTTAGCTTTTTTGATGATTCCTTTTTCAACGTCCAAATGAATTTCGATAAAACCTGCTGGGATTTTAATCGCCTTTTTGAAGTTGTAATTCGGGGAGGAACCGAAGTTCCAATCCCAAGTCTCATATTTTTCTTTGGTTAATTTCTCGATTTCTTGGATGTCTTCATCTGTAAGGTTATAAACTTTTCCGGCAAAATCTTTCAGGATTTCATCAATCAGTTTTTGTTTCAGTACTTCTATCGTTGCTCCGGTTGGTAGAAAATCAATAAGGTTTGTAACTCTTTGACGATTGGATTTTGTAGCTTTATCAAGGAACTTTAGAGGGTTGACTTTCAAAGCATCACTAAGAACACTCATTTCTGAATTGAACAAAATTGTTCCGTGCTGAATCATCTTTCCGCCTTTGGCCAATTTTGCATTCCCACTGAATTTCTTTCCGTCCACCAAAAGGTCATTTCGCCCTTCCAGATTAGCATTGATATTCCAATCCTTTAAAATCTTAATTATAGGGCTTGTAAACTCTCCAAAATCCAAAAAGTCATTGGTTCCCAGAAGTGTATGAAATGAAAAATTAAGATTGCCCAAATCGTGATAGACTGCCCCGCCACCAGACAACCTCCTTACCACTTTGATATTGTTGTCGTTCACATAATCCAGATTGATTTCTGCCAATGTATTCTGAAATTTCCCAACAATAATCGAAGGTGCATTGATGTAAAGAAGAAAAATGTCTTCGGTCGGAAATTTAGTCAGCAGATATTCTTCGGAAGCAATATTAAAAAAAGCGTTGTGAGAAGGGGAGTCTATGATGAGCATATCGTTCTATTTTCTAACAAAATTACTGAGTTTTTGCCGTTAATAAAATTGATTTTATTCAGAACTTTCCTAGGTAAAAAAAGAGCACTCTTCAAAAAAGAAGAAATGCCCTTTAAAAATAAAAACCTTAAAAATTCAAATATTTATAATGATACGCCTCGTTTCCAAGGAATAAATACATCCTGTTTCAGTTGGTCTGCTTTTGTTTCTACGTTGCCGCTCGCCAGTTCAATAATATAATCTACAATCTCCTCACCAACTTCCTGAATGCTTTTTTCGCCCGTAATTACGGTTCCGGCATTCACATCGATAATGTCCGACATTCTGTTAATCAATGCCGTATTGGATGAGATTTTCACAACCGGAGCGATTGGATTTCCCATTGGATTTCCTAAACCTGTAGTGAATAAAACGACTGTTGCGCCGGATCCTACCAATCCTGTGGTACATTCGGCATCATTTCCTGGTGTGTTCAATAGATTCAGACCTGGTTTTGAAATGTATTCGCCATAATCCAAAACATCTACAATCGGTGCAGTTCCTCCTTTTTTAGAAGCGCCGGCAGATTTCATAGCATCGGTAATCAGTCCATCTTTGATATTTCCCGGTGATGGATTCATATCAAATCCTGAACCTGCATCCACAACGGATTTTTCAAAAGCTTTCATTAGAGATAAGAACTTATCTGCTTTTTCTTCATCCACACATCGATTCATCAATTCCTGCTCTACACCGCACAATTCTGGGAACTCAGCCAAAATTGTTTTTCCACCCAACGCCGCAAAAATATCCGAAACAATTCCTAAAGACGGATTCGCAGAAATCCCTGAAAATCCATCAGAACCACCACATTCCAGACCGATGCTCAATTTTGAAACCGGTGCAGGTTTACGTTCTATTTTGTTGGCTCTTTTTATCGCTTCGAAAGAATCTTTGATAACCATTTGGAACATTTTATCCGTAGTTCCGATTTTTTGCTGTTCAAAGATTAGAATCTCTTTATCACTGTTCGGACTCATTTCCTTCAAAGCATTTTGAAAAATATCAACCTGAAGATTTTGACATCCTAAACTTAAAACCGTTGCACCGGCTACATTCGGATTATTTACATAACCGGCAAGTAATTTTGCCAACAGTTCCGAATCTTGACGAATTCCGCCACAACCACCTTGATGATTGATGAATTTGACTTCTATATTGTCCAGAAGATTCTCATTTCGAGATTTATCCTCTACTTCTTCCACGCTTTTCTCTTCAATTAATGAGCGTAGAAAATTCTTATAGGAAACTTCCTTCTTAGGTAATAATTCGTTTTCGAAAATGTCTTTCAGCTTCTCGATATTCTTGTTTTCACAAAACACCAATGGGAAAAATAACCAAACATTTTTGGTTCCCACTTGTCCGTCAGCACGATGATATCCATTGAAGGTCTTATCTTTCCATTTATCCACATTGGGTGGCGTCCAACCCAAATCTCCGGTCTTTTTGAAAACCTCTTCACTCTCGTGTTTTACGTTTTCAGTCGTGATAACTTCGCCTTTTTTGATAGGTTGATTCGCTTTCCCCACGATTACGCCATACATAATGATATGGTCGCCATTCTCAAAATCTTCCGCCGCGAATTTATGTTTTGCTTTCGTATCTTTCAGAACCGTGTAATCTGCACCGTCAAGATGCACGATTTCTCCGGCAGGCAAATCCGTCAGCGCAACAATGATGTTGTCTTTCGGGTTTACTTTTAATACTTTCTTTTGCATAATTTTCAGATTATAACTTTATTCTTTTTAATAATTTGACTTCGTCGAACCTCTTTGTTAGGTTTGGGCAGCTATTTCCGTCCTCCGTTCCCGCTATTTTTTGCCAAGCTTTTCCCAAGCAAAAAATGAGCTCCACTCAGGCCGGGCTGCTGTGATTCAACGTTTAATTATTGAACCAAAAATTACTGAATGAAACTTTTATACCCTTCCTCAATCCCATTGGAATCGATTGCACGCAAAGCTTTCGTAACAGATTCAGTTAGTCCATTAATCTGAGTCAAATCTGTATCCCAGAAACTCACTTCTGACAAAGCATTTTTTGCCACTTCACCAAGGTCGTTAGTTGACCAGATTTCTTTGAATCTCTCCAAAACCGGTGCGTCATCGCTTACAGGAAGTTGTTTTCCGTCAAATTCACCTTGATAGAATCTAATCAACGCTGCTAATGCAAAAGTCAAATTAATTGGTAATTCATTCTTGATTTCAACATATTTCAACAAGCTTGGCAACACTCTCACTTTGAACTTCGAAACCGAATTCAGTGCAATACTGGAAAGCAAATGCTTCAAGAACGGGTTTCTGAATCTGTCAAAAACTTCATCCGAAAATGCAGTCAATTCTTCTGTTGATAAGTCTAGAGTAGGGATGATTTCGTTATAAACCGTCTCGGAAATCCATTTTCCTGCAAAGTCTGCATCAATAGCTTCTTTTACAGTTTCTTTTCCGTCAAGGATAGAGAACGCTAACATTGCTGTGTGAGCGCCGTTCAGGATTCTAACTTTTCTGGTTCTGTAAGGCGTGATGTCATCCACAACCAAAACTTGGTCATCGATTTTATCAAACGGAATCAAAGCTTTCAATTTCTCATCACCTTCGATAACCCAAAGTAAGAAGGCTTCACAAACCACCATTAGATTATCATCATAATCCAATTTAGCTTCGTATTCGTCTTTTTCTTCTCTTGGATAACCCGGAACAATTCTGTCCACTAAAGTATTATGGAAATAGTTGCTGTTTTCTATCCAATTAGAAAATTCTGAACCTAAATTCCAAAGCAAAGCATATTTTAGAATATATTTCTTCAATGTCAAAGCATTGTTTTCAATCAATTCGCAAGGAATAATGTGAAGGCCTTTCTCTGAATTTCCATTAAAATGCTTGAATCTCTCGTAAAGAAAAGCAGTCACTTTAGCTGGGAAATTCTTGTGAGGGCCTGAAGCTAAAGACGTTTCAGACTCATCAAAAGCAATTCCTGCCTCAGTTGTATTAGATAAAATGAATTGTAAGTCTTCGCCTTTTGCAAGTTCAAGATATTCAGCATAATTATCATAAGGACTGAATGAACGCTGGATTGCAGAAATCACTCTCTGGTCATCTACGATTTGTCCTTTTTTTACACCTCTTACGAAAAGTGTGTAAAGATTATCTTGCTCTTCCAACATATCGACAAGACCACCAATAGTTGGCTGAACAACAGCTACACCAGCATTGAAACCAGCTTCTTTGTTCATCTTGTCGATAAGATAATCTACAAACGCACGAAGGAAATTACCTTCCCCGAACTGTAAAAATTTGATTGGAAGTTTCTCAGTTGAACCTGAGTTTTCACGGTTAAGTTTTTGTTTAGTTTGATATTCCATTTCTTTATTCTTTAATGATTTTATATTTCGGAACCAATGATTTCATTACGAACCACGCAATGAGATAAGCTACTGCGCAGATTGAGAAAATAATCATATATCCTTTATCGATACCGTCTGAAATGACAGCACCGGAATTTTTCAATTGAACCAACAAATCATCAGGAAGCCTTGTATCCTTGAATTCAGGATATTTTTCTAAAAGTGGAATGCCGTCAATAGTTGTCCAAGCTTTGTGGGCGTGGTCAAACAATAATCCAGAACCTTTATTGATAAGGAAAGAACCGATTCCACCAGCCATTCCTCCGATTCCTGTAATCGTAGCAATTGCTTTTTTAGGGAACATATCGCCAACCGTTGAGAAAATATTAGCTGACCAAGCCTGATGCGCTGCACCTGCAACTCCGATAATCAAAACCGGAAGCCAATAGGAAATAGTTCCTGCAGGTTGTGCAACCAAGGCCAATAATGGAAAGAAAGCGAAAATCAGCATCGCACGCATTCTTCCTGCATAAGGATTCATTCCTTTTTTGTCTACAAAATATTTTGGAAGCCAGCCTCCGACAATGGAAACCAAGGTTATCATATACAAAACGAACAATGGTAATGCACTTTGCGTACTGTCCATTCCGTAAACTGAACTTAGGTAAGCCGGAGTCCAGAATAAGTAGAACCACCAAACGCCGTCTGTCATAAATTTACCGAAAATAAAAGCCCAAGTCTGTCTGTATCCAAAAGCTTGTTTTAAGCTCATTTTTTTCTGAGGTTCGTCTGCATTTTCTACAACATCGTCTTGGTCCTGTTGAATGTAAGCCAATTCGTGTTCATTAACTTTCGGGTGCTGATGAGGTTTTTTGTAAACAAAAATCCAAAGTCCCATCCAAACAAATCCAAGCGCACCAATGATGATAAACGCCATTTCCCAACCCATCGATTTAGCAATAAAAGGAATGGTAACTGGCGCTGCTAAAGCTCCAACAGTCGCTCCAGCATTGAAAATACTTGTAGAAAATGCTCTGTCTTTTTTAGGGAAATACTCCGCAGTGGTTTTAATCGCTGCAGGGAAGTTTCCAGCTTCTCCTACTGCTAAAACAAATCTTGCAAAGATGAAAAGCGTCACACTTGTGCTTGTAACCAGCGAAATATTATTAACTGTACTAATAATTTCCTTTGATTCTGCAAATCCTACAAACCAGTTTCCAGTTAAGATTCCGGAAGTTGCAATGCCGCAAAATGCGTGTAAAATAGCTCCAATCGACCAAATGAAAATTGCCCAAAGAAATCCTTTTTTCGTATCCATCCAATCCACAAATTTCCCGGCAAATAACATACTTATTGCATAGAAAATTGAGAATAATGCCGTGATGTTTCCATAATCATTATTATTCCAATGGAACTCGGGTTGTATGAAATCTTTCCAGGTCAAAGAAAGAACCTGCCTGTCAAGATAATTGATGGTCGTAGCAATGAACAGAAGTCCACAAATTGACCATCTGAAATTACTCGGTTTTAAGGATTTGACTGAACTCATATTGGTTTTAGGAATTTAGTTTTCAATAATTATTTGATGGATTGGATGATGTCCAATACTTTTTTCGTTTCGTTTTCGATGGTAGCGTAATCTTTGGAAGCCATTAATTCTTTGCTTACCAATTTGCTTCCCATTCCAACCGCAGAAACGCCTGCTTTAAACCAGCTTTCGATGTTTTCTTTGGTTGTGTCAACACCACCTGTTGGCATAAATTTCAAGTTTGGAAACACATCTTTGATGGCGCTCATAAATCCAGTTCCTAAAGCATTTCCAGGGAATAACTTTACGAAGGTCACACCTGCATTTTCAGCTTCGATGATTTCTGTTGGTGTCATACAACCCGGACTGTACAACACATCTTTCGGAATCAGGAATTCTGCAACTTCAGAAACAATTCCAGGACTGATAAAGAAGTCTGCACCAACATTATAATACTCTTCTGCTTGCTTTTGATTCTTAATTGTTCCGATTCCAAGCAACATATCCGGCATTTCTACATTTCGGATTTCTACCATTTTTGTGAAATTGCTCAATGCAGCTTCGCCTCGGCTTGTGTATTCTACCGCTCGGATTCCTGCTCTGTAAAGCGATTTCAGTATTTCTAAAGTTACCGTTTCATCAGCATTATAATACAAAGGCAAAAGTCCTTGCTTGATGATGGCGTTCGTAACTAATTGAATCTTTGTCATTTTTCTTAAATTTTTACTTTAAAAACTATTTTTCTGATGAAACCATTTCCAATCATTGGTGCGTGGACATCATTTGGATAAAAAATAGCAAACTGATTATTGTTTAATTGGAAAAACATATCCGGATTATCATTGTAAAAAAGAACATCTTTTTCTGCATTGTATTCTCCGATTGGATTTGTGCATTTTTGCCTTGATTTCCAACCAATATTTTCTATTCCCTTCAGACAAATTTGAATATCAATATTTTGATTATGACATTCGAATTTGGAAAGACTTTCTTCTTTTGTTTTGGCCATTTCATCAAAAACAATCATTCGAAGACCTTCTTCAATCTCTGTAACTCCAACTTCTAAAGAATCTAAATTTTTGTCTTTTAAATAGTCGAAAGCTTTTTCAAATAATGGATTTAGCAAAGAATATTGAGAAGCATTTTCTAATGTATCTATAATCATTTTTTTCTAAATTATCTTTTAATTCTTCCTCCTGAATTGCCGTTCATTACTTCCAAAATATCGTTGGCACTGCTCAAATTCACATCGCCTAAAATTGTATGTTTGATAGCACAGGCTGCATTGGCAAACTTCAAAGCTTTCTCGTCATCGAAGTTGATTAAACCATAAATTAATCCTGCTGCAAAAGCATCTCCAGTTCCGATTCTGTCAACAACGGGATTCACTTCCAGACTTTCTGTTTCGAAATATTGTCCGTTAACTAAAGCTCTTCCCTGAGTTGCTTGATTACTTGCTGTCACACCAATTCTGGTTTTATCAAATACTTTTTTGATGGAAGGAATTTCTTTCATTAATGTTTCTGCAGCTTGGATAAAACTGTCTTTATCATAACCGAAAGATGTTCCTAGGATTTCATTGATTTCGTTTACGCCACCAATGAAAATCGTAGAGTAGGAGATGAGTTCCTTAAGAACTGCAAATCCTTCTTTTCCATATTTCCAAAGATTGGAACGATAGGCTGGGTCAGCTGTAATTTCGATTCCTTTTGAATAGGCTAATTGTAAGCCTTGCTTCAAAGTTTCGTAAGCACCTTCCGAAATCCCGGGAGAAATGCCTGTCCAGTGGAAATATTCTGCACCTTCGAGAGCCTTTTCCCAATCTACTTGTTCGGGTTTGATGTTGGCAAAAGAACCGTTTAATCTGTTGTACGAAATTCTGCTGGCGCGCATTGCTGAACCAACTTCCAAGAAATATAAACCAATTGGATGTTCTATTCTGTTGACGAATTGTGTATCAATTCCGTAACTTTTCATTGTTGCAATGGCTGATTCTCCGATGAAACAATCGGAAACATTGGTGATGTGTCTGGTTTCGCATCCCATAATTGCTAAAGACGCACCGACATTCATTTCTGTTCCTCCGAAAAAGAATTCCATTTCGCGGCTTTGTCTCAGCATTCTGCTGTCGGACGGAGACAATCTCATCAATACTTCGCCAAAGGTTACAACTTTGCTCATTAATTTTTATTTTTTCTAAACCTCGAAGGTTTGAGTTTTTACTTTATAAAATCTTCTCTAAACGGACTGAAAACATCAACCAAAATTCCGTCTTCCAGACATTCGACACCGTGAAGAACATTGGAAGGGACGAAGAATGAATCGCCTTTTTTCAAAATTGAAATATCTTCTCCGATGTTGACTTCAAATTTTCCTTCTGCAACATAAGTCACCTGAATATGAGGATGTTTGTGCTTGTAGCCAATTCCACCTTTTTTGAAACGGACGTTTACCATCATTACAGATTCGTCGTAGCCGACAATTTGGCGGTCGATGTATTCATCTATTTTTTCCCATTCTGTTGAATCGGATTTGTAATATATTTTGGATGTTTGTTTTGTTTCCATTTTTTATTCTAATTCTTTTTTGAACGCAAAGTCCGCAAAGATTTTTTATTTAATTCAATGCTTTTAAAGTCGCAAAGCCACTTCGCTTAAGTAAGCTTTTTATCCGTTGAATCACTCGCAGCCCGACTTGAGCGGAAATCCTTTTTTGCTTGTACTTTAGTTCTATTTAAACTGAAATGTTCTGCAAAAAAGATTGGGAGCGGAAGGCGGATTAAGCTGCCCTAATTATTCTGAAATCCTTCGAGAGCCTCAGGATGACAATATTAAAAGTTGAAATATTCCTTAGCGTTAAAATAACAAATATCTGCCACAACTTTTCCTACCAAATCCAAATCCTCAGGAAGTTCGCCAGACTCGATTTCGTTTCCTAAAAGGTTACACAATACACGTCTGAAATACTCGTGTCTTGGGAACGAAAGGAAGCTTCTTGAATCGGTCAACATCCCAACGAATGTGCTGATGAGTCCCATATTGGAAAGCGCATTCATCTGTTTTTCCATCCCGTCTTTTTGGTCCAAAAACCACCAGCCAGAACCGAATTGAACTTTTCCTTTTACTGAACCATCATTGAAATTTCCAATCATTGTTGCCATAATTTCGTTATCGGCAGGATTCAGATTGTAGATGATTGTTTTAGTCAACTTGTCCTTTGAGTCCAATGTGTTAAGAAATCTCGAAAGGTTCGCAGCCTGACTGAAATCGCCTATGGAATCCCAACCTGTATCTGGTCCCAGAACCTTCAACATTCTTGCATTATTATTTCTCAACGCACCCAAATGATACTGTTGAACCCAGCCCAAAGAATGGTAAGTCTCACCCAAAAACAACAAAATTGCTGTTTTGAATTGCTCAATCTGATGTGGCGTTAGGGTTTGTCCTTTTCTCTTAATTTCAAAAATTGAGTTGATTTCTGAATCGGTGAACGTTTCAAAAGAAATGTTATTCAATCCGTGGTCACACAATCTGCATCCGTTGGCGTGAAAGTATTCTATTCTTTTGATCAGCGCATCCTGTACATCCTTGTAAGAATTAATTTCGATTCCTGCAGATTCGCCTAATTTATCGATGTAAGAATTATAATCCTCGTTATCAATCAAAATCGCTTTGTCAGGACGGAAAGCTGTGCTAACTGTGATTCCGATGTTGTTTTCTTTGATTGTTTGATGATATTCTAAAGTGTCAATCGGGTCTTCTGTCGTACAAACCGTTTCCACATTTCTCATTTTCAACAATCCACGAACAGATTTCTCAGGCGTTTGAAGCTGAGCTGATACATTTTCGTAAACTGCATCTGCATTTTTTTCGCTCAATAAATCATAAACATCGAAATATCTTGCTAATTCCAAATGTGTCCAATGGAATAACGGATTTCTCAAAGTATTCGGAACTGTTTTTGCCCAAGCTGCGAATTTTTCTTTATCAGAAGCATCTCCGGTAATGAATTTTTCGTTCACACCCATTGTTCTCATTGCTCTCCATTTGTAATGGTCGCCACCAATCCACACTTGAGTAATATTCTCAAACTGACGGTTTTCTGCAATCTCTTTTGGAGGCAGGTGGTTATGATAATCGATGATTGGTTGGTTTTCAGCAAATCTGAAATACAACTCTTCAGCGAATTTGTTCTTTAATAGAAATGTATCTGTGATAAATGGTTTTGTAAGTGTACTCATTTTTAATTATTAATGATAAATTATTAATTATGAATGTTTATTCGTTTGAAGGTTTTCCGATAGTTGCTAAAATTCCGCCATCAACGTAGATGATTTGTCCGTTGATGAACTGACTTGCTTCGGAAGCCAAGAAAATAGCTGTTCCTGCCAAATCTTCTGGATTTCCCCAACGTCCTTCCGGTGTTCTGCTGATAATGAATTCGTTGAAAGGATTTCCGTCCACACGGATTGGTTCTGTTTGAGATGTTGCAAAATATCCGGGACCAATCCCGTTCACTTGGATGTTATGTTTTGCCCATTCTGTCGCCAGATTTTTTGTCAGCATTTTCAGTCCGCCTTTTGCAGAAGCGTAAGCCACGACGTTGTCACGACCCAGCTCGCTCATCATAGAACAGATATTAATAATTTTACCCGATTTTCTGGCAATCATACTTTTTGCGACTAACTGAGACATAATGAAAGGCCCCGTTAAATCCACATCAATTACTTTTCGGAAATCAGAAATTTCCATTTCCAGAGCTGGAATTCTTTTGATGATTCCGGCATTATTAATAAGGATATCGATTTGTTTATGATTCGTTTCTATTTCTGCTACTTTTTCAGCAGCAATTTTCTCATCGGTCACGTCAAAAATATAACCTGTTGCTTTGAAACCTTTTGATTGATAATATTTGATAGCTTCTTCCAATTTGGAAGGCGTAGTGCTGGTGACAACCAATTCTGCTCCAGCTGAAGCCAAACCTTCTGCCATCGCCAAGCCTAAACCGTGCGTTCCACCAGTTACAAGAGCTACTTTTCCAGTTAAGTCAAATAAATTTTTCATTTTTAAATATCTTTAGATAGAATATTTCAAATATTTTGTTTCTCGCTGATTTAGCAGATTGTGCTGATTTTAAATTTGCTTGATTTGCTCAATCTGCGAGAATTTATATTCTTCTTTTATTTTAATTCGTCAGTTTTTACAGCATCCATATCGCCGTAGTCCATATTTTCTCCTGCCATTCCCCAAATAAAGGTATAGTTGGAAGTTCCAACGCCAGAGTGAATAGACCATTCCGGAGAAATGACTGCATCTCGATTTTTAAGAAAAATATGTCTCGTTTCCTGAGGTTGTCCCATAAAATGTGAAATCGATTGGCCTTCTTCCAAATCGAAGTAGAAATAAGCTTCCATTCTTCTGGTGTGCGTGTGAGAAGGCATTGTATTCCAAACACTTCCTTCGTGCAGTTCGGTCATTCCCATTTGTAATTGGCAAGTTTCCAGAACACTGTTTACCAATAATTTATTGATGGTTCTTCTGTTCGCATATTTGGAATCTCCTAATTCTACGATTTCAGCTTCATTTTTTGTAATCTTTTTTGTTGGGTAAGAATGATGAGCTGGTGCAGAGTTGATGTAGAAATAAGCTTGTTCACCATCAACGCTTTCAAAAGTTACGTCTTTGTTTCCTTTTCCTATATATAATGCTTCCTTATTATTAAGTTCGTAAACTGTTCCGTCAACTGTTACTTTTCCTTTTCCACCAACGTTGATGATTCCGATTTCTCTTCTGTCAAGGAAGTTTTCGGATTTCAGTTCATCAATTGTTTCAAGCTTTAAAGCTTTGTCAGTTGGCATTGCTCCACCAACAATTAATCTATCATACATTGTATAGATTAATTTGATTTGTCCGTCTTGGAATAAATTGTTAATTAGGAATTCTCTTCTAAGATCTTCTGTTGTGTATTTTTTTGCATCATCCGGATGATGAGCGTATCTGAACTCTGAAGTTGTCATTTCTTTATTATATAAATGTTAACTAAAAATTAATTGTGTAATCGATTGCATTGATAAATGCTCTTTTTGGCACAATAAATAATTCCTGTAAATATATATATAAATATTAACCAAGAAAGAAAAATTTAAAATAAATTTTAATTATTTCAATATCAGTAGTTTGCGCTAGTTTTATAATACTTTTTTAATATTATTTATGCCTATTTTTGTGCTTTATTTTGCACTGTAATGTAAAATTTGTGCAATTTTTTGCATTTTATCAACTTTTATTACTTAGTATATTGTTGTTTGGTTTGTTTAATTTTAACTTGTTGAAAATTAATTAATTATGATTATTTTTGAGTAATATTTGTCAAAAAAAATATTAGCTACAAAAATTTTGATTTTGTGTAATAAAAATGTATCATTTTTCAAAAATGACTTCTTCAAGTTAAATTTTGGTTAATTAAAAATTGATGATATCTGTCATTTTTTGGTTTGATTAATTGAATTATGTTATTAAATAAAAATTATTTTAGAAAATTTTAAAGATTTATTTTTAACTTAAATATGATTTTAAATGTTTGAAAATGAATTATTTGTATATTATTTTTAATTATGAATAATTGCTATGTTAAATTAATATTAATAAAAATTTGTTTTTTTTTATTTGCCAATTGAAAAATAATCTTAGTTTAGTCGAGTTAAGAAAAGTCTAAAATTTTAAGTGCAATCGATTGCATTTTTAACATAATTTTCAAGACAATTTTGAGTAAAAAACATTACTAAAATTATAAAAACTAAAAAATATCTATGAGTGGTTTAAAATTAGGTATTCAAAGTGCTTTTATAAAAACGACAATTGCTTCGGTCTTTTTATTACCAGCCTTTGGATTAGCTCAAGAATTAATTAAAGTTTCAGGAAAAATTACTTCTGATCAAAACAAACCTGTACAAAATGTAGAAGTTACTGTAAGAAACTCCAAGTTTTCTACAATGACCAACAAAGCAGGGCAGTATGAGCTTAACGTTCCAAAGAACGCAACGCTTGTTATTCGTTCCAAAGGTTTTGAAGAACAGGAAGTAGAAGTTAATGGAAGGACTAGCATTAATGTTTCCTTAGCAAAATTTGATGGCAGTAAAGAGAAGGCTATTGACGAAGTAGTTTTGGTTGGTTATACAACTGTATCTAAAAAAGATGTTACCAATTCTGTTGCCTCTGTAAAAGGAGATCAATTGAATGATATGCCTGTGAACAGTGCTGCAGAAGCTATCCAAGGTAGAATGGCCGGTGTTCAAGTCACATTTGGAGAAGGTTCGCCAGGTTCTGATCCGGAAATCAAAGTGAGAGGTGGAACTTCTATCACCCAGGATAATGCGCCTCTTTATATTGTGGATGGAATCCAAATGGACAATGCATTATCGTTAATCTCTCCAAAAGAAATAGAATCTATCGAGGTTCTTAAAGATGCATCTTCAACTTCTATCTATGGGGCAAGAGGAGCAAACGGTGTTGTTTTAATTACTACAAAAAGTGGTAGAAAAAATGCCAAAACTACTGTGAATTACAATGGTTATACAGGAGTAAGAACTATTGCAAAAAAATTGGACGTCATGAGTCCTTATGACTTTGTGCTTTATCAATATGAACTTTATAATAGAGATGGCGATTCTCAGCTCCATGATAAGTTTATTAGTTTATACGGTAATTATGAAGAAATAAGAGATGCTGAAGGAAGGATAATAGATCCGGGAATCAATAGATACAAAACCATCCAGACAAGAGATTGGCAGGAAGAAGTTTTCGGAAAAGAAGCGTTCAACTTTACTCATAATTTGAACATCTCTGGAGGTAATACTAATTCTGCTTTCACATTATCATTAAACCATGTTGAGGAAGACGGAATTATGATTAATTCTGGCTATAAGAGAAATATGGCCAATTTCAAGTATGATTTTGATATCAGCAAAAAATTGAAAGTAGGAGTGACAGCAAGATATAGCCAAACTTTCATCAATGGTGCTGGAACTGCAACTGCAGGCTCTCAAAGTACAAACAGACTTAGAAACGTTATCCGATACAGACCTTTTGAAAATGGATTAGGTACTGGAACAGGTTCAGACGAATTTGATACAGACGACTTCGCAGTGACTAACTTGGTAAATCCTGTGTTGCTTTCTAATAACGAGATCAAATATAATAATGCCGATAACTTATTCTTAAACGGAGTTATTACGTATAATATCTCCAAGGATCTGACTTTCAAAAGTGTCATTGGATATGTGCAAAATGATCAGGAGATTCAGCAATTTTCTGGTCCTAAAACATACTTGTCTAGAATCTACTCTGATATGTCTGTTGTTCAGTTAACAAGCAATCAAAGTAGAAGAATAACTAATACCAATACGCTAGCATATAAGAAAAAAATAGGCAATCATAAAATGGATTTCCTGTTAGGTCAAGAAATTGTAAAGACAGATGGTAATAAAACAGATATGACTATCAGATGGTTGCCAACTTCTATGGACGCTAACCAAGCTTTTGCAAACATTATTCTTGCGGCTCCGCCAGCAGGAATGGTTCAAGATGCTCCTTATGCAGGTGTTTTACCTCCATATAGACTAGCATCTTTCTTTGCAAGAGCCAATTATATTTATAACAACAAGTATATCGCAACTTTATCTATAAGAAGAGATGGATCTAACTCATTTGGACCAGCTAACAGATGGGCTAATTTCCCATCGGCATCATTGGCTTGGAAAATTGGAGAAGAGAACTTTCTGAAAGATTCTAAAATAGTTAATGATCTTAAACTACGTGTCGGTTATGGTCAATCTGGAAATGATAGAATTGCAGCATTCTTGTTCGATACATTCTACAATCCTTCCAGCACGTATGGATATACAGGCGGAGTTGGAATCATTACAGGAGCGGCGGCAGGAAACATTAAGGCAAATAAGAATATCAAATGGGAAGCAACGGTTTCTAAAAATGCAGGTTTAGATTTTACACTTTTCAATAAGAGAGTTTATGGAGCAATTGATGCTTATATTACAGATACAAAAGATTTGTTATTACTAGCAAAAATCCCTCAGACTTCTGGTTACGAGTATGAATATCAAAACTCTGGAAAAACTCAGAACAAAGGCTTGGAATTCAGTCTAGGAGCTATTATTGTTGGTAATGAAAACTTTACTTGGAAAACAGATTTCAACCTTGCCGCTAACAGAAATATGATCAAAAGTTTAGGTTCAGTGACACAGTCTGGAACAGATTTTTATTTACAACCTTCAGGATGGGTTAATAACTTATTCGATTTCAAAGTTCAGATTAATCAGCCGGTTGGGATGTTCTATGGTTATGTAACGGAAGGTAGATATGAGGTTAGCGATTTTGATTTCAATCCGACTAATAACACCTATAAATTAAAAGATGGGATCCCGACAACCAGTTCTGTAGCTTTAGGAAACAGAGCAGCACAACCAGGAGATCTTAAATTGAGAGATATTAACGGAGATGGTATAATCGATAACAAAGATCAAACAGTCCTGGGAAATGCTCAGCCAAAATTCTACGGTGGTTTTAACCAAACTTTCAAATACAAAAATTTTGATATGAGTTTGTTCTTCAACTTCTCTGTTGGAAACAAAGTTTATAATGCTAACAAAATTGAATTCACGACCAAATATCAGTACACAGACCAAAATATGCTGGGCGATATGGCCAACAGATGGAGATGGTTTAATGATGAGGGTATGAAGGTTACAGATCCTACTGCATTAGCAGCACTTAATGCTAATACTACAATGTGGACACCAACAGGAGGTAACTATTTCTTACATTCGTACGCGATAGAAGATGGATCTTTCCTGAGATTGAATAACGTAACAATTGGATATTCATTAAGCAAAGATGCGCTTAAGGCTATTGGTATTACCAATTTGAGATTATATGCTACGGCAAATAATGTATTTACAATTACCGGTTATTCGGGATATGATCCAGAGGTAAGTACTAGAAAAAGTACACTTACTCCTGCTGTAGATTATGCAGCATTTCCACGAAGCAGATTTTTCTTAACAGGTATTGATGTAACTTTTTAATTCAAAAAAAAATGAAAAAACATAGACTTTTAATTGCAATATTGAGTTGTACACTTACTTTATCTACAGTTACTTCTTGTGATAATTTCTTAGATGCAGAAAACATTTCTAACTCTAATGAAGAGCAGCAGTTTGATAGTACTGCAGATACCTTCACAGCATTGATTGGTGTTTACAATCAGGTTATTGGTGATGATGGATATGGACAGAGAATTAGTTTATATTTTCCTCAATCAGGGGACGATTTCAAAACGTCCGGAGATTATAACTGTAATGATAGAAGAGGACTGAGTACTTATGGCGCTTGTACTTCAAATCCAGATCTTAATAAGCCTTTCTTAAAATTATATTCAGGGATAGAAAGAGCCAATCTTGTTATCAAAAATATTCCATTATCAAAAGTAATGCAATCTGGCTCTGAAGCTGATAAAAAGCTAATGAATCGTTATCTGGGAGAAGCTTATACTTTAAGAGCATTATTCTATTTTGACTTGATCAAAAACTGGGGAGATGTTCCAATGCAAATGGTACCTTCTTCAGATTTGGAGTCGGTTTATTTACCAAAAACAGACAGAGATGTCATCTATGACAAAATCATTGCTGATTTGGAAACGGCATCTAATCTAGTTCCTTGGAGATCAGAAGCTAACAGTAGTAATACAAGAATTACGAAGGCAGCTGTGAAAGGACTTAGAGCAAGAATAGCTTTGGCTAGGGCAGGCTATTCTTTGAGGAGAGAACCAAGAATTATGGCTAAAGGCTCCAATTCTCAAACTTATTATCAGATTGCTTACGATGAGTGCAAATCGATTATTACAGAAGGACAACACGGTTTGAATGGAAACTTCGAAGCAACTTTCAGAGCATTACACGACAATACAGAAGATGCAGCGCACGAAGTGATTTTCGCAGTCGGAGCTTTTGGCGGTAACGCAGCAACAGATAGTAAAATAGGTTACTACAATGGGATGAGACACGGTGATGGTTCTAACTGGAAAAGTAGTGGTGGGATCAATGCTATCGCAACTTATTTTTATGAATTTAGCAAATACGACGTTAGAAGAGATATTACAGTAGCATCAATGCAGATTAATGATGCCAACCAAGCGATATTAGCAACAGGAGCTGTTTGTACCGATGGAAAATTCAGAAAGTCTTGGACCGGTGTTACAGGAACAGCGCAACAATTGTCAATTGACTGGCCGTTACTTAGATATTCTGACATTTTATTAATGTTTGCAGAAGCTGATAATGAACTGAATGGTTCTCCTTCTGCTGAAGCTGTAAACGCAGTGAAGCAAGTAAGAGATCGTGCATACGTGGGGAACTTAGGACAAGCTGGAACCATTCCAACTGATAAAACTGGATTTTTCAACTACATTGTTCACGAGAGATTGTTAGAGTTTGGAGGAGAAGGTCTTAGAAAATATGATTTAATCCGTTGGAATCTTTTAGCAACAAAAATCGCTGAAACAAAGCAAAAGTTAACAGACTTATTGAATGGAACAGGACAGTATTCATCAGTCCCTTCTTATTTATACTACAAAGCTTCGCCTTACGACAGAACAAAAACTGCTCAGGCAGCATTGCAAGCTATAGATGTATATGTTCAGCCAGGGACAACCAGAGAAGATGTTTATTATACGCCTTCTGTAGCAAGTACACCAACTGGTTATACAAGAGTCAACTGGAGAGTTGCGGTTACTGCAGATTATATCAGCAGTCCTTTGAAAGGTTATGCTCAGTATTTTGAAGCGAACAGAAAAGAATTGTTCCCGATCTACGATGATATTATACTATCAAACTATAATCTGAAACAAGATTACGGTTACTAGAATATAAGAAATTCTGGACTAGAATTTTTTAAGTTATTATATTTTTAATTTTTTTTTGAAGAATCACTCTGTCAGGGTTTTATGCCCTGACGGAGCTGACTCTAAGGACTTCTTTGTCCAAATTTTTAAACAAAAACTTCTGATATTATTTAAAATTAGTTAATGAGATGGGTTCGTTGAGGTTCAACACTAATTATAATAATTACTTTTTATAAAAACTCGTAAAAACTCATTTAATAAATTTTATATGAATAAACTGAAACTACTTTATGTATTCTTTTTACTTGCATTTATGCAGGTATCAGGACAGTCTGTTACGTTCAACGAATCAGCAGGCTGGATAGAAACTGCCTTTGTAAAATGGCAACCGGTGGAAAATGCCGGAAGATATAATGTTTACTATTCCGGAGAAGGTGTGGTAAACAAGCAGGTCGATGATTATTTGATTCGTAGCTACGGATCATATCTGAGAGCTGATGTTTTGGGATTAAAAGCAGGAAACTATACAATTACTGTTAAGCCTGTGATTCTGGGAATCGAAGGTTCTGGCTCTACAACTGGTACTTTGACCGTTTTATCCCAGGACAGAAATGGTTTTGCTTTCCACGGTGGAAGAGTTCCAGGAGGATACAAAGCTGACGGAACACCAAAAGATAATGCAGTCATTCTTTACATCACTGAAAAAAGTAAAAACACCATTTCTTTCAATGTAATTACGAATAACAACGGAAATACAACTAATTATGTTGGCTTCCAGAATATCTTTTCCGGAATCAAAAAAGGAATTGATAAGAGACCATATATTTTCAGACTGGTAGGTAATATCACAGATTTTACCGATATGGAAGGTGGAGATCTTGTGGTTGAAAATAAGAATAACGATTTAAGTTATATCACTGTAGAAGGTGTTGGGGACGATGCAACAGCCAACGGTTGGGGAATTCGTGTTAAGAATGCAACCAATATTGAGATTGCCAATCTTGGATTTATGAATTGTGACAGCAGCGAAGGTGATAATATTGGGATGCAGCAAAACAATTCTTACATCTGGGTTCATAACAACGATTTGTTCTACGGACACGCAGGTAGCGACGCAGATCAGATCAAAGGAGATGGCGCATTGGATAACAAAGGGACATCTTATGCAACGTATTCTTACAACCACTTCTGGGATTCTGGAAAAGCAAGTTTATTAGGCCTAAGTGAAAATACAACTGCTGGTTTGTACGTGACTTACCACCACAATTGGTTTGATCATTCAGATTCCAGACATCCAAGGGTTCGTTATTATTCAGCTCATATTTATAACAATTATTTTGACGGAATTGCTAAATATGGTTCTGGCTCTACAGAAGGTTCATCTTTATTTTTAGAAGGAAACTATTTCCGCAATGCAAAAAATCCAATGATGATCTCGCTTCAGGGAACAGATGTTTGGAATCCTTCAAAACAAATGAATGATCCAACTAATCAGGGAACTTTCTCCGGCGAAGATGGAGGTATGATTAAGGCTTTTAATAACTTGATGGACGCTGATATTGCAACCAATTCTATGCGTTTTGTAGCTTATGCAGACCCTAATCCTTTATATAATATCGAAGGGAAAATCAGTTCATTGACAGATTTTGATGCTTACTTAGCAGCAACTCGTGGCGAAACTGTTCCGGCAACTGTGAAGTCGAAAGTGGGTGCAAAAACCTATAATAACTTTGATACAGATGCTTCGCTTTACGTGAAAAATTTATCAATTGAAGAACCAACTGTAGCGAGAGACAAAACTAAACTTTATGCTGGACGTGTCCAAGGTGGCGATTTCAAATGGACTTTCGACAACGCTGTGGATGACAAATCGTACGCTGTAATTACAGGTCTTAAATCTGCGTTGACCAACTATGGGACTTCTATGGTTTATATTCAGGCAGAAGGCAGTTCTCAGACTTTGGTTAATACTTCTGGAAACAAAGATCAAACGGTTGCTACAGGTGCGGCAGTTGCTCCAATTGTCTTCACTTGGGGTGGAGATGCGACAGATGTTACATTAACTGGTGTCACAAATGGTCTTACTTTCACAAAAGATACAATGGCAAAAACTGTTACAATTACTGGAACGCCAACTCAAAATACTTCTTACACGGTTACAACTGTTGGCACTTCAGGAACTTCAGCTTCTATCAGTGGAACAGTAACAGTTGGTACACCTGGAAATCCGGGATCAACAGATGGAATGATTCACAACTTCACAACATCTGGAAAAATAAGTACATTCTATGCAATTACAGGTAATATGAACTCTACGGATGGTTCTCAGTCTTACGACGGATTAACGTTGACAAAACGTTTCAAAATGGAATCTTCTACAAGCATCAAATACACTACAACAGCAGAATCTACATTAACTTTGGTTTTCGATGCTGATTTTGCTAAAGTGGTTAAGTTTGATGGCGTGAATTATACAGCAAACAACGGTATTGTTACAATTCCTAATGTTGCAGCTGGAGAACACACGATTACAAAAGGAGATACAACCAACTTGTACTATATCAAGACGGTTTATTCAACAATGGCAACATCCGATATTAACAAAGCCCAGGTCACTTTATATCCAAATCCGGTATCAGATCATTTATATATCAACACCGCTGGACAAAAAGTTCTGAGCGTTAAAGTTTACAATTTTGCAGGTGCTTTGGTTAAGAACATTTTTGATGCAAAAGCGGATTCAGTTGACTTGAGAAACCTTGTATCAGGTAATTATATCATCAGCATCACAACTGATAAAGGAACAATTACCAAAAAGATTATCAAAAAATAACCATACATAACTTAATGTCTATCTGTAGTTTTCAGATCACATTATTTAATTGTTAAATTCATACAGGTTTTCATCCCGAAAGGGGTGGAAACTTGTATATTTAAAAAAAGATAAGCTCAATTTCATAATTGAAATATCAACGAAGTCAAAATCTTAGTGACCTTAAAAACATTAATTATTAAAATAAAACTTAGTGACTTTTGTGTTTAAAATAAGTTCAAAAATTTCAATGAAGATGTCAAAAACCAAAAATCTATTGTTGTTTTTTTCTTTCATTCTTGTTTTGATTGTTATTAATTCTTTCAGCGTTATTCATAATTCTGAAAAAGTTTATACAGTTTCAAAAGACGGAAGAGAAGATTTTAAAACAATTCAGGAAGCGGTCAATGCAGTTGAAGATAGGTTTGAATCTAAAACTAAAATCATCATAAAAAAAGGAATTTATAGAGAGAAAATTACAATTCCAGCAACCAAAGGTGCTATTTATTTTCAAGGCGAAAGTTTGGCAGAAACCATTATTGTGAATGATGATTTTGCATCTAAGAAAAATGCTGAAGGAAAAGAAATGGGAACGACAGGTTCTTCTACGATTTTCATTTTTTCAGATAATTTCTCAGCAAAGAATATCACGTTTCAAAATGATGCCGGAAAAGTAGGACAAGCTGTTGCCGTTTTGATTACAGGCGATAGAGCCATTTTTGAGAATTGTAGATTTATAGGATTTCAGGATACTTTATATTTGAAAGGCGAGCAGGATGTTCCCACACCAAAAAGAGAAATCCGGCATTATTTCAAAAACTGTTATATAGAGGGAACAACAGATTTCATATTCGGTGCAGCAACAGCAGTTTTCAAAGATTGTACAATCTATGCGAAAGAAAGCGCAACATATCTTACAGCAGCTTCAACACCGGAAAATACCAAATATGGTTTTGTTTTCATCGATTGCAAAATCAAAGGCGAGGCGAAACCAGAATCTGTTTATCTGGGAAGACCTTGGCGACCTTTTGCTAAAACAGTTTTTATCAATATAGACATTTCGAATGTCATAAAACCGGAAGGTTGGCACAATTGGAAAAAACCGGAAGCTGAAAAAACAACTTTTTATGCAGAATTCAATTCGAAAGGAGTTGGAGCTAATTCAGAAAAAAGAGTCGCTTGGTCTCATCAATTAACCAAAGAGCAATCCAAAGAATATTCGATTAAAAATATTCTTTCAGGAAAAGATAACTGGAATTTTAAAATGAAATAAAAGTTAGTATTAAAAAGTAAAAGTAATTAAAATGAAATTCAGCAAACTCAAAATATTAACCATCGCAGCTTTAGCTTCAGGATTATTTTTTTCCTGTGCACAACAACCGAAGCAAACCAATCAACAAGTTTCGAAAGTTACAAGACAAACGATTTCTACAAAATTACCTTGGTCAGAAAGAATGATGCAATCCGAGATGAAGCGTTTCCCCGAAGCCTGGATGCTGGATTTTCACAAATCGCCGAAATGGAGCTATCCCAACGGATTGGTTTTGAAAGGCGCGGAACAACTATTCAAAAAAACGGGGAAAAGAGAATATTACGATTATATCAAAGCTTATGCAGACGAATTAGTCAATGAAGATGGAACCATCAAAACCTATGATATCAACAAGTACAATCTCGATATGCTGAATTCCGGCAATGTTTTAATCTATCTTTTCCTTTCAACCAAAGACGAAAAATATCTGAAAGGCGCTCAATTGTTGAGATCGCAATTGAATAATCATCCAAGAACTTCGGAAGGTGGATTCTGGCACAAGAAAATTTACCCGAACCAAATGTGGCTAGACGGTTTATATATGGCGGAACCTTTTTATGCGATTTACACAAGATTGTTTAATGAAGGTGCAGAAGCTGATAAAGCTTATACTGATATTGTGAATCAGTTTGATGTGATTCAGAAACATATGGTTGATTCTAAAACAGGATTGTTGTATCACGGTTGGGATGAGAGCAAGGAACAACAATGGGCGAACAAAGAAACCGGACTTTCTCCAAATTTCTGGGGAAGAGCAATGGGTTGGTACGGAATGGCAATCGTAGATGTTTTGGATTATTTGCCAGAAAATCATCCGGGAAGAACAAAATTGATTGGTTATTTGAAATCTTATTCAGAAGCTTTACTGAAAGTTCAGGACACAAAAACCGGACTTTGGTACCAGGTTTTGGATAAAGGCGGACAGAAAGGAAATTATTTGGAAGCTTCAGCTTCATCAATGTTTGTTTATACGTTTGCAAAAGCAGCCAGAAAGAAATATCTTCCAACTTCTTATAAAACAGTTGCAAAAAAAGCCTACGCTGGAATACTTAAAAATCTAATTACAGTAGAACCTAACGGAGTTGTTAACCTCAATAAAAACTGTGCAGTGGCAGGATTAGGCGGAACACCTTATAGAAGCGGAACTTACGATTATTATGTGAATGAAGAAATCCGTTCCAACGATCCAAAAGGAACCGGGCCTTTTATCCTTGCCAGTTTAGAATTGGAAAAATAGAATTACAAAAACGATATTAAAATTTTTGCGTTAAGCAAATTATAATTTCGGGCGTTAAGAAAAGTTCACTGTTTGAGCGAAGCGAGTTTGAACTTTTTAGAACTAAATTTCAATTTGTAGCTAAAAGTTTACAGTCTTGAATTTTTGGTTCTTTTGTTTCAAGAAACCTAACGAAGTGGTTCGACGAAGTCACAAAAGAACATAATTGAAAAAATGGAAATTTGAAAACAATCAAAAAACATATTATCCTTTCCTTATTGACATTAGCAATTAATCCAATCATTGCTCAAAAAACAAAACCTTATGCTTCAGAAGTCTGGGTTTCGGATCTAGGAAACGGAATGTATAAAAATCCGGTTTTGTATTCGGATTATTCTGACCCAGATGCAATAAGAGTTGGAGACGATTATTTTATGACTGCTTCCAGCTTCAACGAAATGCCGGGTTTACCGATTCTTCATTCGAAAGATATGATCAATTGGAAGTTGGTGAATTATGCAGTTACCGATTTAATTCCAAAAGAACATTTTAATCAACCAAGACGTGGCGACGGTGTTTGGGCCCCAAGTATCCGTTTTCACAACAATGAATATTATATCTATTGGGGAGATCCTGATTTTGGTATCTATATGGTGAAAACTAAAAATCCTTTCGAAAAATGGGAAAAACCTGTTTTGGTAATGGAAGGAAAAGGTCTTATAGATTCTTGTCCGTTTTGGGATGATAATGGCGAAGCTTATCTAGTTCACGGTTGGGCAGGAAGTAGAGCAGGAGTCAAGAGTATTTTGACCATCAATAAAATGAATCAGGAAGGAACAAAAGTTCTTGACAAAGGTATTCACGTTTTCGACGGACACGATGCGAATCCAACCGTTGAAGGTCCAAAGATGTACAAACGAAATGGTTATTATTACATTTTTGCTCCGGCTGGTGGCGTGGCGACAGGCTGGCAATTGGCATTGCGTTCGAAAAGCATCTATGGACCTTATGAAGAGAAAATTGTTTTAGAAAAAGGGTCAACCAAAATCAACGGACCACATCAAGGCGCGTGGGTGGATACGCAGAATGGCGAAGATTGGTTTTACCATTTTCAGGATGTCGATGCAGGTGGAAGAATCGTCCATCTTCAACCGATGAAGTGGGAAAAAGACTGGCCAGTTATTGGAATTGATACTAATAAAAATGGAATTGGAGAACCAGTTCTGACATTCAGAAAACCGAATGTCGGAAAATCATACCCAATAGAAACACCTGCAGAATCGGATGAGTTCAATGATGATAAGATTGGTTTGCAATGGCAATGGAGTGCGAATGAAAATATAGTTTGGTCAGCCAAACTTCCTGATAAAGATTATCTCAGATTATTCTCAATCAAAATTCCGGATGGCGAAAAAAATCTTTGGAATGTTCCGAATCTTCTAACTCAGAAATTCCCAGCTCCAAATTTCGTAGCCACTACAAAAGTTAAGTTATTTCCCGAAGATGTAAAAGAAGGAAAAACCGCCGGGATTTTGGTAATGGGAATGGATTATCAGTCATTAGTGATTACAAACAAACCTGACGGATTTTATCTTCAGCTGAGGAAAGCTCAAAAAGCGGATAAAGGTGGCGAAGAAAAAATTCTGAACGAAATCAAATTAAAATCAAACGAGGTTTACCTAAAAGTCAATGTCAACGAACCTAATGGAATCTGTACATTCAGTTACGGCGAAAATGGGAAAAAATTTGAAAATATTGGCGAGACATTTCAGGCAAAACCAGGAAAGTGGATAGGCGCAAAAGTCGGACTTTATTCTGTGAGCGACCCAAAAGTTTCGAGAGGTGGTTATGCAGATTTTGACTTTTTCAGAATTACAAAAAATTAAAACGAAAAAATTATAATTATCAAAAATGAAAATATCCTTCAAAAATATCTCAACAGTATTTTTTATCACAGGTTCTGTGATGACTTTTGCTCAGACAGAACAGGATAATCAAAAAGAAAAAATTGTAAAGCCTTCAACAGATAAGAATACGACCAATATTTTTCTGGCTGGCGATTCTACGTTGACAGATTATACTTTGGAAAGCAATTATCAGGAAAAACGTTATCCACAGCAAGGTTGGGGCGGTGTTTTTCAGGAGTTTTTTGTAACAGATAGTCTCAAAACTTTCAAATCTCCATTAGCAAAAAATGTTTTAGTAGTTGATAAAGCCAAAGGCGGAAGAAGCACAAGAACGTTTTTTCAGGAAGGCAGATGGCGTTATATTTTTGAAAATCTAAGACCGAAAGATTGGGTTTTGATTCAGTTTGGTCACAATGACGAATCGGAGAAAAAAGTCGACCGTTATGTAGATGTTGCTGGTTATAAGGAATATTTGAGATTATACATTCATCAGGTTCGTGAGAAAGGAGCAACGCCGATTTTGGTAACGCCTGTTTCCAGAAATTATCCTTGGAAAGACGGCGTTTTGGGCGACAGTCACGTAGATTATGCAAAAGCGATGATAGAAGTCGGGCAGGAACAAAAAGTTGACATTATCGATTTGAATAAACTTTCCAGAGAATTCTTCACACAAAAAGGAAAAGATTTCGTGACTACAACTTACTTTATGAATCTTCCCGAAGGCAAATTCACAGCTTATCCGAATGGACAAAAGGATGACACACATTTCCAGCCAGAAGGAGCAAAAGCAGTCGCTCAGCTGGTTTACAATGAATTCAAAAAAATAGTAAGCAAGAAATAATTTTTTAAATACTTAAATTTTATCTCGCAGATTTTATTGATATAGCAAATTTTAAAATCAGTTTAATCTGCGGGAATTTAAAAAGATAATAATGAAGAAAACGATTAAAATTTTAGCTTTAAGCTTAGCAACATTAGTTTCAGGAAATGCTTTTGGACAGAACATTTCTGATATTTACAAAAATGTAGAATTCAAAATGCCGACAGTTGCAGAAACGTCTTTTCCCGCAACTTCTGTCAATATCAAAAATTTTGGTGCTGTTTCTGGCGGAATTGTAAAAAATACCGAAGCTTTTAGAAAAGCCATTGACGAAACATCTCAAAAAGGTGGCGGAACAGTTGTCATTCCAAGAGGAATCTGGTTAACGGGACCAATTGTTCTGAAAAACAACATCAATCTGCATTTGGAAGACGGCGCTTTGATTATGTTCAGCAGAGATTTTGCAGATTATCCTTTGGTTGATGTAAGTTTCGAAGGCCTGAATACAACCCGTTGCCAGTCTCCGATTTCTGCAAAAGGTGCTACCAATATTGCAATTACAGGAAAAGGTGTGATTGACGGAAATGGCGACGCTTGGAGATATGTGAAAAAAGGTAAAATGACTGATGGACAATGGAAAGAATTATTGTCAAAAGGTGGCGTTTTGTCAGTTGATAAGAAGATTTGGTTCCCAAGTGAAAGTTCGAAAAGAGGTTTCGAAAGCACAGGAAATTTCAATATTCCTGAAAAGTTGACAACAAGAGAGCAATTGGAAACTGTGAAAGATTTTCTTCGTCCGGTTATGGTAAGTTTAGTCGGTTGTGACAAAGTACTTTTGGACGGACCAACGTTCCAAAATTCCCCGGCTTGGAATCTTCATCCATTGATGTCAAGTAATTTGATTTTAAGAAATTTAACAGTTAGAAATCCTTGGTATTCTCAAAATGGCGACGGTTTGGATTTGGAATCTTGTAAGAATGTTTTGATTTATAATAATACTTTCGATGTTGGAGATGATGCGATTTGTATCAAATCCGGAAAAGATAAAGACGGACGAGACAGAGGAATTCCAACAGAAAATGTCATCATCAAAAATAATACAGTTTACCACGCACACGGCGGAATTGTTATCGGAAGCGAAATGTCCGGCGGTGTAAAAAATCTCCACGCATCGGATTGTACGTTTATCGGAACGGACATTGGACTTCGTTTCAAAACGACGAGAGGAAGAGGTGGTGTTGTCGAGAATATTTGGATTAGCAATGTTGATATGACTGGGATTCCAGCTCAAGTGATTGGTTTCAATATGTTCTATGAAGGCAATTCGCCAATTATCGAAGAAGACCAAAATGCAGATGACGAAAAGAGAGTCGTAAAGGATATTCCTGTGACAGACGAAACTCCGATTTTCAGAAATGTGTTCTTCAAAAATATCACAGCTTCCAATTCTTACGAAGCTCTGTCACTAAACGGTTTATCTGAAATGAATCTTAAAAATATTATTGTTGAAGATTCTTATTTCGATACCAAGAAAGCTTTAACCATCGTGGATGCGGACGGAATTACATTAAAAAATGTCAAAATAAAATATACCGATGGAATAGGTGCAACAATCTATAACAGTAAGAACGTGGACATCTCCGGATTGACTTTGGAATCTTCTAAAACACCTTTGATAAGGGTTATCGGAAGTAAAACTAAGGCTATTAAATTACCGAAAGGAATTACAGGCGATAAATTATCTATCTCCAAAGATGTTCCGAAGAATACAGTAAAATAATTTTTCTTATATTTTTTCTTAAAACGGATGAAACCTACCAAATCTAACTTGAATCACAATAGTCATCTGCGGAAGATTTTCATCCGTTTTTCTATTATTTTGATTTCGATTTCAAAGATTTATTCTCAGGAAATTGAAAGACCAAAAGCACAGCCTTACACCATTGAAGGAACTTATGAAAAGCTGATAAAGAAATATCCTTTCATTCAGCCTTTGAATCTGGAATTTCCGAAAAACATCAAAGTCAAAAAAGACGTCGAATACAAAACCAGAAACGGAAAATCACTTTTAGCAGATATTTATTATCCTGAAAATTCGGCTCAGAAATATCCCGCGATTATTCTGGTTCACGGTGGTGGATGGATTTCAGGAAGTAAAGAAAATGAACGATTTCTTGCTCAGGAATTAGCTTCAAAAGGTTATGTTGCGATGGCAATCAATTATAGTTTAAGCGACGATGCAAAATATCCTGCAGCAGTTGAAGATATCGAAGATGCTTTGAAATTTTTGAAGAAACATCACAAAGAATTTACTGTTAATAAAAAGAAAATTGCAGTTGGTGGAAACTCTGCCGGAGCGCAGCTGGCAACTTTGGTCGGTGTGAAAAACAAAGTTCAGGCGATTGTCAATATCGATGGAATCGTTTCTTTCATTCATCCCGACTCGGAAGAAGGTACTTATGCTGCTTATTGGTTTGGAGCGACAAAAGCCCAAAATTTCCAAATCTGGAAAGAAGCTTCACCTTTGGAATATGTTGGGAAACGTACGCCGCCAACATTGTTTATCAACAGTTCCCAATCTAGATTTCACGCTGGAAGGGATGATATGATGAAGCTATTAAAAAATTATAATATCCCGACAGAATTTCACGAAATCAAAGATTCGCCGCATTCGTTTTGGTTGGTTCAGCCTTGGTTTGATGAGACTTTGAAATATACTGTTGATTTTCTGGATAAAGTTTTAAAAAATTAATCCAATGAAAAAATTATTTTCTTTTCTTGGTTTTCTATCATTAATTTTGTCTTTTGCACAATCGCCTTATATCACGATTACAGTTGCTAAGGATGGTTCTGGGGATTTTACTACAGTTCAGAATGCGATTAATTCGATTCGAGATTTAGGTCCTGCTGAAGCTTTTATTAAGATTAAATCAGGGATTTATAATGAAAAAATTGTGATTCCTTCTTCAAAACATTTGATTACAATTGAAGGCGAAGACAAAGAAAATACAATCATTACAAATGATGATTTCTCCGGAAAACTGAATCCTTTGACTAATGAAAAGCTCAATACTTTTAATTCTTACACATTTTTAGTTGTTGGAGATAATATTAAGGTTTCGAATTTAACGATTAAAAATTCGTCGTGTAATCAAGGACAAGCCGTTGCACTTCACGTGGAAGGCGACCGGTTTGTAATGAAAAATTCTAAAATTTTGGGTTGTCAGGATACACTTTACGCAGCAACAGACCACAGCCGGCAATATTATGAAAACTGTTATATAGAAGGAACTACGGATTTTATTTTCGGTCAGGCGACTGTGGTTTTCAAAAATTGTGAAATCAAAAGTTTAGCGAATTCTTACATTACTGCTGCGGCAACAAGTAAAGACAATCAATTTGGTTTTGTTTTTATCGATTGTCATTTGACTGCAAAAGAAGACATTACCAAAGTTTATCTTGGGCGACCTTGGCGACCATTTGCAAAGACAGTTTTCATTAATACAACTATGGAAAGTCATATTTTATTAGAAGGCTGGAATCCTTGGAAAGGTGATAAAATGTTTCCGGATAAAGAAAAAACGGCTTTCTATGCAGAATTTGGAAGTAAAGGAAACGGTTCAAATCCCGACAAAAGAGTTGAATGGTCTCATCAGCTTTCTGGAAAAGAATTGAAAAACTATTCGATTGAAAATATTTTCAAAAAGTCGGATAATTGGATTCCATAAGATTGTTGCACAAAAAGAAATTTTAATCGATTCAAAAATTTTGACTTTTCAGTTAAGATTTTGGGAATTTTTATGCAATCGATTGCTTAAATTTTGCGTTGTTTTTCTTTATTTATTATATTTTAAGGATAAAATGCTCAATAAATAATTAAACAATTATTTAATCCATAAGTTCTTTATTTAAAGCAAATTTTAATTATTTATTAATTTAAATTAAACCCGATTCTAAAAATTTTTCAGAAAAATATTGGATGACATAGAAATAATTTTATATTAGAACCGTCGATTAATTATAATAAATAGTGTAATCGATTGCGCAACTAAGATGAAACAAACAACTATAAACTCATTTATTATGAAAAAACTATTATTTTCTTTAATGTTTGCGGGGATTTCTGCAGTTACATTCAATGCTCAAAGTAAAACCTGGGACTTTAGTGATACTTCAAAATTTCCTGCTGGTGCCATTGCGACTGATAAAACTGTAGATGGTTTGTCCTTTGTTACAGGAGGCAGCAGCCTTACTATAGCGACTAACAGTCTTGCGACGTTTGACGACGGTTATGCTCCAACTCAACGTTTACAATTTGGCGGTAACAGTTATAGCGGTTCTACGAATCCTGCTGTAGGAACGACTTCTATGCCAACAAGAAGGTATTTGCAATTTGCTGTATCTAACAATGCTGTGATTAAGTTTTGGGCAAGAGGTGGAGGAGCTAACAGGTCAATTCTGATTTCGGACGAAACTGGAAAAGTGCTGAGTTCAACAACATTTGCGGGAAATACAACTGCTGATATAGCTATTGCGACTTACACTTATACAGGTGCTGCTGGAAACATCTTGATTACGACTGGAAGTGGTGATAATAGTTTGTACAAAATAGAATATACTGATAATGCTACAATGGCTGTTGGTGATGTGAAGTCTAAAAATAAACTAAATGCCTTCTCTGCAGGAAACAAAATTTACATCAAAGATTTAGACGCTAAGAATACTCAAATTAATGTGTATTCTGCTAATGGTACGTTGGTCAAATCTTTGAAAACGACTTTTGATACTGATTTTGTGATCGATACTAAAGGTGTTTATGTTGTAAATATGAAATCTGAGGCTGGAGTAAAATCTGTAAAGGTTATGATTAAATAAAAAGTTAAGTTATAAATATTTTTCATATTATTTTTTTAAGAAAGCCCTTGGAATCTTTATTCTAAGGGTTTTTGTTTGATTTCAAACGATTTAATATTAATATTTTTATTTGAAACAATGTAAGTCTGTTATTATGATATTGATAATCGATTTTTTTTTAAAATTTAATTATTTCAAGAACTTGGCTATGTTTTTAGTTAAATTAAGACAACCGATTGCACAGATTTTAATTCAAAAAAATACTTTTTCAAGATTTTAATATCAAAATTTTCATTAATTATTTTATTCTAAAACTACTATTAATAAAGACTTTCTGTCTAGTGTTAAAGAAAATTAATATTAAATTAAAAAAAAATATCTTGGAATTGAATAATAATTTTATATTAGAACCGTCGAATTATTACAAATACTTGTGTAATCGATTGCATTGAAAACTTAAACAAACAATTAATAAATCATTTTATCATGAAAAAATCATTACTTCTTTTAGCATTTGCAGTTGTTGCTACTGTAGGAAACGTAAAAGCACAAACTACTTGGGACTTTTCATCTGCTGCGTGGCCAATAATATCCGGTGAAACTGCAAAAGTGAAAAATAATCTGGCATTGGTTCCTGGACCAGAAACTGTTGTTAATTTTGGAGCTGTGGAAGCTAATACTGCTACTTTTTCAGATGGCTATTCTGCATCAAAACGTTTCAAACTGAATGGAGGAGGTTATACTTCAACAGGAGTTAACACAACACCTACACAACGTTACATATACTTTAAAGCAAATGGTAATTCATCCATTACTATCTGGTATAAAAACGGTGGCGCAGGAGATCGTACTTTATACATAGGTACAGGAACTGCTGTTTTAGCTTCTAAAACTTATTCTAATTCGCAAGATGGTATTATCTATACTTATGATTATGCTGGACCTGCAAGAGATATTTATATCTACGGAGATCAGTCTCTTAATATTTATAAAATTACAGCTACTAACGTTGGAAACACAGTTCTTGGTGTAAATGATGTGAAGAAAGATATGAAAGCTACAGTTTACACCAATGGAAACAAAGTAGTAGTTTCTAATCTTGAGTCTAAAAATACAGAGGTTAATGTTTTCAATGCGAACGGATCTTTGGTAAAATCTATGACGACTTCTACTGATGCTAACTTTGAATTGAGTACTAAAGGTTTATATATCGTAAATCTTAAATCTCAGGCAGGTGAAAAGTCTGTGAAAGTTTTAATTAGATAAGACTATTTCTACAGCATATAGAGAATCAATAAAAATTTAACTGAATTAAATTTTTCATTAATTAAAGTTTGATGAAACCTGTTTTTATCAAACTTTTTTTTGCCTTAATTAAAATAATTTTGATATTTAAATTACTGTTAATCAATTATATGTGGTTTAGATCAACTTTAATCTTCTTATCAATTTTTACACATTTTTATTTCTAATGAAAAGAATATTTTTAATACTCACATTTCTTACATCAGCTATTATTACCCATCTAAATGCACAATGTCCTGTTTCCGGTTGGGCTTCAACCAATGGTGTTACAGGAGGCGGTTCAGCAACTCCTACTGTTGTTACGACTTATGCTGAGTTAAGAGCTGCTGTAAACAGCACATCGGTAAAAGTAATCCACGTTTCGGGGCAAATTACTTTTCCTGCTGCCGGACGTTTGACGTTGAATAATCAAACCAACAAATCCATTCTAGGTTTAGCCGGCGCTAGATTGATTTCTACAGATCTTACGGCTGGCGGTTCAGGAATTCTGACCTTGAAAAGCAGTTCCAATATTTTGATAAAGAATATCACGTTTGAAGGTCCTGGTGCTTATGATGTAGATGGAAATGATAATATGACCATTGATAACTGTACCAATGTTTGGGTGGACCATTGTACATTTCAGGATGCTTTGGATGGTAATCTTGATATCAAAAATGCTTCTGATCTGATCACTATAACCTGGACAAAATTTGAATATCTGAAAGCTCCGATTCCTGGCGGTTCTGGCGGAAGCAACGATCACCGTTTCTCTAATCTTTTTGGTTCCGGAGATGATGCGACTCAAGACGAAGGAAAATTGAGAATTACGATGCAATATTGTTGGTGGGCCAATGGTGTAAGAGAAAGAATGCCTAGAGTACGTTACGGAAAAGTTCATCTTTTGAATAATTATTTTAATAGTTCTGTAAGTAATTACTGTATTTATGCAGGTTATAAAGCAGATTTGCTAATAGAAGGTAATTATTTTGAGGGCGTGAAAAATCCAATCCGTTTAGAAACCGGGAATTTCACTGCAGCTCAATCTGTTGATAATACATTTGTCGGAACATCGGGAACAGCAGTAGGTTCAGGAACAGCTTTTACGCCGCCTTACTCGATTAACAAAATTGCATCTCAGGATGTAAAACAAACGGTAATGACTGGAGCAGGCGCAGTTTTGTTACAACCAACCGATTGTGTTTTTTTAGCTACTAACGAAATTAATTCCAAGTCAAAATCTGAATTTCTACTTTTCCCAAATCCGGCTTCGGAAGAGATTTCTTTAAAAGCTTTTTCTGAAAATAATCAGCTGGTAAAAATTAACGTGACAGATATTTCAGGAAAATCGGAAGGAACAATTTATCAGGGAAATATTAATAAAGGGAATAATACAATCCATTCAATTTCAATTAAAAAATTGAGTAAAGGTGTAAAACTTTTTGAAGTAAAAACTGATAAAGGTTCTTACACCCAAAAAGTGATTGTAAAATAAATTAGAATCAAATTACTACACTTAACTACTAACTTTAACTACTCATGAAAAAAAGTCTAATTTTGCCAATTGTGCTGTTCAGTACAGCTACGATTTTCGGAATCGGAAAGAGCATTTCTTTTTTCTCAGATTCTGTCTATAATGATTCAAAACCATCTTTTTCTTCAATAAAGGAAATTACGAATAAAACAGAATCTTCAAAAAAATATTCAAGACTATTTGAAGCTACGCCAGCCTCTGTCAACTGGCCTTTGATTGCAGATGTTACAACAAAATCTTTAGAAGGTAACCTGGAATCAGCAGTAAGTTATCCAACGACAATATTAAAAACAGAAGTCAATTCCAAAGTTGATTTTACAGGTGATGGAACAGCTGATAGTAATGTCGATTTCTATCAATATACGGGAACCAATACCAATAGTTGGACGGGAACCGGAAGTACAGCGGTTGTGGATGAAACCAAATATGTTCAGTTTGAGGTTAACGCGACTAATAGCGGCACTTTTACCATCAATAGAGTAGAAGCTCAGGTTGGAGCTGGTGGAACTAGTAATATGTATTATCAGGCATTTTATAGTTTGAATGCTGATTTCTCGGACAGAGTTCAGATCAAAAGTGCGACTCAGTTAACACCTAGCGGAAAAGCGTTAACTCTGGATGTCACTCTAGCAACATCGGTTGTAATCTCTGGAAGTCAAAAATTTTATCTTAGATTCTATCCTTACATAGCTTCTGCAACTACAGGGAAACAATTTGCACTTAGAAATGTAAAAATATCCGGAACTATGGAAGGCTCTGTTGCTAATCCTGCGACAGTTTCTACAACAGCAATCTCATCTATTTCCACAACAACAGCGGTTACAGGAGGAACAATTTCCAGCAACGGCGGTGGTGCTATCACAGTAAGTGGTGTTGTTTACAGTACTAATGAAAATCCAACAATCGCAGATTCTAAAACGACTGAAAATGCGACTTCAGGCTCGTATGTAAGTAATTTATCAGGATTGTTACCGGCAACAACTTATTTTGTTAAGGCTTACTCAACCAATTCTGCAGGAACATCTTACGGAAGTCAGGTTAGTTTTACAACATTAGCCAATATTATTGCACCGACAGTAACAACAACTTCTCAATCTCAGGTTACCAATAAGTCTTTTGTGGTTTCTGGAAACGTTACAGATTGGGGTGGTGCCAATGTAACAGAGAGAGGAATCGTTTATTCAACAGCGGAGAATCCAACAATTAATAATGCCACAAAAGTTTCTACAGGAACGGGTCTTGGCGCTTTTTCATCTTATGCTTATGGTGTGATGCCTTCTACATTATATTATGTTAGAACATTTGCAACCAATTCTGCTGGAACTTCTTATGGTTCTCAAGCTACCGTTAATACAAAAGCTACTGAACCAGATGTAATCAAAACAATTGCTAAAGACGGTTCTGGAGATTATACAACTGTACAGGCAGCTTTTGATGCAGTGCCGGATAATTACACAGGAAGATGGATTCTTCATATCAAACCTGGAACTTACACAGAAAGACCGACGCTTTTAGCTAATAAGATTAATGTCTTTCTGGTTGGAGATAATGCGGATACAACTGTTATTACCAATAATATTTCTGCTGGAGACATTAATCCTGATACAGGATCTGCTTACGGAACTTCTCTATCACAAACGATGGCGATTTTCGGAAGTGATTTTACAGCGTCCAAAATTACAGTTGCCAATACATTTGTCAATTCAACAGCTAATACTCAAATCAATTCATCTACTCAGGCTGTAGCGCTTAAAACACAGGGCGATCGTCAGGCTTTTTACGATTGTAAGATTTTAGGTTATCAGGATACATATCTAGGTAACAGTATTGGAAGAGCTTACTTTAAGAATTGTTATATCGAAGGAAATGTGGATTTCATATTTGGACGCCAAACGGTTGTCTTTGACCATTGTACAACTTATATTAATCGTAACAATAGTGTTGTAACAGCACCTTCTACAGAAGCGACTACGAAATACGGATTTGTTTTTTTGGATTGTAATTTGACTGTACCAGCAGCCGGAACAACTGACTTTAATGGAACAGTAATCAGCAATTTCCATTTTGGAAGAGCTTGGCAGAATACACCAAAATCAGCTTTCATCACATGTGAAACACCTTCTATGCTGAATGCAACAGGTTGGACAACACCAATTAATGGGGCGCTTCCAGTAACGTTTGTAGAATATGGAAATACCGGAGCTGGAGCGACGCCTGACAGATTAGCACAGAGAGCCAATGGTGGAGTAGTTTTAACGCCAACTGAATCTCAGGTTTACACTGTTTCTAACGTTTTCAAAAAAGATACAGATCCTTCATTCGTTTTCGATTGGATGCCGGAAGCTTCGGTTAATATAGACTTTGAAACTTTAGCAGTAAATGATATCAAAAACAGTAAGCTTTTGGTTTACCCAAATCCGTTTGCAGATCAGGTCACCATTGCATTTGATTTGAAATCTAATTCTGACGTTAATATTAAAATTTATGATGTGAACGGAAGAGTTGTGAAAACAATCACAAGCAACGAAAAGAAAGGACTGAATAATTTGACAATCGATACAAAAGATTTGAGAACCGGAATCTATTTTTACAATTTGAAAACCAATTCTGGAGAATCAACTGGTAAACTTATTAAAAAGTAAACAATTTAATTTTCATAATAAGAGCCGTCTTCATTTTGATGGGACGGCTTTTTATCTGATAGGAAATTAGGAATTGTAAAACTGAAAAAAGAAATCAAAAGATTATTTTGATTCCGGAAGCAGTTGTGACGGGTATTATTTATATATTTACAACAAACGAATATTCATCAAAAAGAATATATGACCAAGAAAAACACGACGATATATGACATTTCCAAAAAACTGAATGTAAGTGTAGCGACTGTTTCCAGAGCGCTAAACGACCATCCAAGAATTAGTCAGGAAACCAAGGAATTGGTCGCTGCTACGGCTAAGGAAATGAATTATAAACAGAACAATTTGGCAAAAGCCCTGCAAAGTGGAGAGACCAAAACTGTGGGTGTGATTGTGCCTTATATCAATACCAATTTTTTCTCATCCGTCATTAGAGGAATAGAGGAAGAACTGTCTCCTCACGGCTATCGTGTGATTATTTGTCAAAGTCACGATGATGCTGCAATAGAAAAGAAACAACTCAATACGTTGTTGCACACTCAGGTAGATTGTATTTTTATTTCGATATCAAGAAACACGACTGATATGGATTATGTAAGAAAAATCCTAAGCACAACCAACACACCAATTATTCTTTTTGATAGAAAAAAAGATATCCCGGGCGTGAGTACAATCACGATTGATGACCACAAAGGCGCTTATCAGGCAACAGAACATTTGATTAACCAAGGTTATAAAAACATTTGCCATTTTTCTGGAGATCAGAATCTGGAAATTTATCAAAACCGTTTGAATGGCTATATTGATGCTTTGAAAGATCATAATTTACCTATCCTTAAGGAAAATATTATCAATACAGGAAGTTCTATCGAGGAAGGAATCAGTGCTATGAAAAGTCTTTGGAAACGCAGAGTGAAACCGGATGCTATTTTCTCTGCCAGTGATTTTACAGCTTTAGGTGCATGCAAAGAAATCAAAAATCTTAAACTTAAAATCCCTCAGGATATTGGCGTAATTGGTTTCAGTAATGAGCCCTTTACTCAATTTATGGAGTTATCAATAAGCTCTGTTGACCAAACACCTGTTTTGATGGGGAAAATCTCAGGAAATGTTTTTCTGGAAAGTATCAGAGACAATTCTTCCGGAATCAGTATCGAGAAAAAATTGGTTTTGACACCAACGCTTCATATTAGACAATCGTCCAGCAGAAAAAAATAAAAAAACTCCCGAATTTTGGGAGTTTTATCTTTCTACTTTTACTAAACTATCAAACTGTTAACGGTAATTGATTTTACCTCCTACTAATTTTTTCTCATTTTTCATCTGTGGTTTTCCATAAACATCTATTACACCGCCGGCTCTGGTTGTAGCATCTACAGATTTAGAAGCGTATACGGACGCATTTCCGCCAGCGTTGGTTGTTATTTTTGTAATTTCTGTTTTCAGATTTTGTCCGTCGTATTGTCCGCCTGTGTTCACAACTACGGTTTGGGATTCCACATCGCCGGATAATTTTAAAATTCCGCCTGTGTTGACTTTTCCTTCAAGAACATCAGCATCAATATTAAGATCAATCTGAGAACCTTCATTGGAAGTGACTTCTAATTTGGTGAATTTCACGGGATCACTTGAAGTGATTTTTGCACCCTGGCTGGCTTGGATCTGATTAATGTCTTTATAGTAAAGAATAACTTTGACATCATCGCCTTGCAATAATTTGGTTGCTTTCATTTTCACTTTCAGTTCATTTCCAGAGCTAACCAATTCAACTTCATTGGCTTTTGTTCCGCTTAATTCTGCTTTGTAAGAAGTGGATGAAACCAATTCTACAGGTATTTTATCAAAGACTTTGAGTGATGTGAACGCCGCCACATCTTTTGTCTGCGCAAATGAAAACTGAGAAAACAGAAATACAGAAGCTGCAACAATTATACTTTTCATTATTAATTTAAATTTAATTGTAAGCAACAAATTTAAAACCACTTTATGTTAGAATATGTTAAATTTCATTCTGCAATTACTGTTGTGTGATTTAATAATCTTATTTTTATTCATTATGAGAAAAGCTTTATTCTTATTGGTATTTATTTTTCTAATGTCTTGTCAGTCTGTCAGGAAAAACAACTTGTTACTTGAGAAAAGAATACCGGTTTCTGAACTTAAAAAAGATATTGATTTCACTTATAATAAACTGAAAAAATTCCATCCGGAACTTTATTGGTACATCTCTAAAGAAGATTTGGATTATAAATTCGATAGTCTGAAAACCAGTCTTAAAGACCCAATGACGCCTAATGAATTTTATTTCCAACTGTCACCTGTCATCGCAAGCATTAATGAAGGTCATCTCCGACTGAGAGCGCTTTCCAGAAGATATACAAAGGCAGAACAAAAAGCCTTTAAGAATAAGCGCCCTCTCTTTTCTTTGATGGATTATCAAGTGGTGGATGATAGGCTTTTTATTAAAGAAAATAAAGAGAACATCAAGGATTTAAAAGTTGGAACAGAGATTTTGAAAATCAATGGAGAAGATGTATCAGCCCTGATCAAAAAATACAGAAAGCTCATCAGTTCAGATGGTAAGAATCAAACCTACCAAAAATATTTTCTTAATCTGGCTTTCCTGAATTATTATACGTTGGAGAAAGGCTATTTGGACAGTGTTACTTTGCAGACCAAATATGATAATAGGATTGCAGATATTTCTATCAAAAGACAGAGTAAAACCGATAAAGAACTTGTTACAGATAAAGTGCAATCAAAGGTAACTGCCGAACAAAAAGTTCAGGATTATGATATTAATTCCAAAACTTATAACAGAAGCTTTAAGTTCATAAAAGCTGACAGCAGTGTTGCTTACATCAAAGTGAAAACTTTTTCTTCAACTTTGGCCAGCAAGTTTTATAAAGAGACTTTCGAAAAGATAAAACATAGCAAAGCAGATTATCTGATTTTGGATATCAGGGATAACCTTGGAGGATCGCTTTCGGAAATCAATACGCTCTATTCTTATCTTACGGATAAAGAATTTGTATTGGTAAAAACACCGGAAATGACTTCCAAAACCTCTAGCATGCATCAGAATTACTTCAGAGGAAAGACGTTTTTTTCAAAAATTTATATTGCTGTTACTTATCCATTCTTTTTGGCTGGCAATTATTTTATGTCTTCTAAAAAAGATGAAAAGTATTACTTCCGAGAATTTGCTTCTAAACCGACCAAACCGAAGCATAATGCTTTCAGGGGTAAAATTTATGTCCTGGTGAATGGTGCCAGTTTTTCAGCATCATCAGTGATTTCAGCAAAATTGAAATACGAAAAAAGAGCAACCATCGTAGGCGAAGAAACAGGCGGTGCCAATGACGGAACAGTTGCCGGCGTGAGTAATACCGTCATTTTGCCACATTCTAAATTAGCTTTACCAATCGGACTTTTACTAATCCGTCCGAATATCGAGTTTGATAATCAGCACAGAGGTGTTATCCCAAATGTAGAAATAGATCCAGATTTCGGAAATCTAACTGATACCGAAGATAAAACAATGAAGTGGGTGATGGATGATATTGATTTTCGGACTTCAATTACAGGTAAAGTAGTGCGGTAAATTATTTTCCTTTACTCATCCAAACAGACTGTATTTATCCGAGCGATTAAAGCTTCTTTATAAAAAAAATAAAGATACTCAAGCCACTCAAACTTCCAAACCCAATTATACCCCCAATCAACCCCAAACTCTGCCTAATTGACAAAAAAACATAATTGGCAAAGGAATTGAAAAAACTACCCTGTAAAATTACCATAATGGAAGAAAACAAAGATATACACGAAGAAAACCTGAATACAGAGACTACAAACACTGAAGCTACGGAAAACGTAAATCAGGAAAATGTGTCACAACAACCGACTGCCGAGGAACTTTTGGCAGAAGAAAAAGACAGATACATCCGTCTGTATGCTGAATTCGAAAACTATAAAAAAAGGACACAGAAAGAAAAAAACGAGTTCTACCTTTATGCTTCTAAAGATTTGATGACATCTATGCTTGGTGTTTTAGATGATTTTGAAAGAGCCATCAAAGAAATTTCCAAAAACGGAAACGAAGCAGAGTTAAAAGGTATCGAATTAATTTACCAAAAACTGAAAAGCAAATTGGTAGAAAAAGGCTTGAAGGTGATCCACGTAGAGCAAGGTGATGCTTTCAATGTAGATTTACACGAGGCTATTACATCTATTCCTTCGCCTTCAGAAGATTTGAAAGGGAAAATCGTTGATGTGATAGAAACAGGTTACGAGCTACACGACAAAGTGATTCGATTCGCAAAAGTGGTTACAGGAAACTAAGAATATAAATGATAAAAGATAATGGATAAATGATTTGGATTCTATCATCAATCATTTTTTGTCAATTATAATTTATCAACTATCAATCATCATTTATTATCAATTATGAGCAAGCGAGATTATTACGAAGTTTTGGAGGTTTCCAAAAGTGCAAGTGCTGACGAAATAAAAAAGGCCTACCGAAAAATGGCTATCAAATATCACCCGGATAAAAATCCAGGTGACAAAACTGCTGAGGAGAAATTCAAGGAAGCGGCAGAAGCTTATGAAGTTCTGAGCGACGACAATAAAAAAGCAAGATACGACCAATACGGTCACGCAGGAATGGGTGGTGCAGCCGGAGGTGGTGGTTTCGGCGGATTTGGCGGCGGAATGAATATGGAGGATATCTTCAGTCAGTTCGGTGATATCTTTGGCGGTGGATTTGGTGGCGGTGGCGGTCAAAGACAGCAACAATCTCGTGGTTCTAACCTGAGAATCCGCATCAAACTGAATCTAGAAGAGATGATTAACGGAACTCAGAAAACCGTTAAAGTTAAGAAGATGAAGTTGGCTGCAGGCGTAACTTCTAAAACTTGTCCTACCTGTGGCGGTAGTGGTGTTCAGGTAAGGATGATGAACACAATGTTCGGTCAAATGCAGACTCAAACCACTTGCGGAACTTGCCAAGGGGTTGGAAAAGTGGCAGACAAAATTCCTTCTGGAGCTAATGCACAAGGTTTGATTAAAGAAGAGGAAGAAATCACAATCAATATCCCAGCTGGAGCTAGAGATGGCATTCAACTGAATGTAAGAGGAAAAGGAAACGATGCGCCTTTGGGTGGTGTTCCTGGAGACCTTTTGGTTGTAGTAGAGGAGGAAGTAGATAAAGTAATCAAACGTGAAGGCGATAATCTTCATCAGGAACTATATGTTTCTTTTGCGGAAGCAGCTTTGGGGACTTCAAAAGAAATCAACGTGGTTGGTGGAAAAGTGAAAATCAAAGTGGATGAAGGTACGCAGTCTGGTAAAATCCTGAGATTAGCTGGCAAAGGTCTTCCAAACATCGAAGGTTACGGTGGAAAAGGCGATATGTTTGTTCATATCAATGTTTGGACACCACAAAAATTGACCAAAGAGCAAAAAGAATTCTTCCAGAAACAATTGGATAACGGAGATATGAACGCCGAGCCAACAGGAAAAGAAAAGACATTCTTTGAGAAAGTAAAAGATATGTTCAACTAAGAACAAACAAAAAGAGACTTAATTTTAAGTCTCTTTTTTATTATGAAATATTTTTATAATTCTTTATTATTTCCTTTAATTTTTTACCACTGACATTGAGTTCACTTATTTCAATTTCAAAATCTTTATCAGCTTTGGTTGTCAATGATAAAAATTCTACAGAAGTTTTTCCTGTACTTACTTTATCAATATTAATATGATTAATTTGATTCCAACTAAAAAAGCGATTTTTAAGTGTAATCCCCTTATTATTAATCTTTAGCTGAACTTTATTATTTGTTATTCGGCTGATGTAATAAATAGAATTTAAAATTCCTATTACTAAAAGGATGATAGCTAATCTCACACTATTTTTCTCAAAATACAAATATCCTGCTAATACAAAAGTTGCCAAGACAAATATAGATTCAAAACCTAATAAACTTTTTGAGTATTTGAAATTATATTCTTTTAATTCGTTATTCACTAACAGAAAATTCTATTTCACCAACAATCTATCACAAACCGTTTTACTAAAATTCTCTTCCTGACCATTATAAAAAACTTTTATCGATTGGTCAAAATCTTCCTTTTGTAAAACCTTGATTTCAGTTCCAAGACTAAGATTTCTTTTGTTAAGAAAATTCAAGAATTCCTCGGAAGAAGTCGTTACTGAAGCCAGTTCAACCGTTTCATTTTCTTTACACTTACTCAGTTTCTTCAAATCGGGCTGAATCACATTTCCGTCTTTATCAGGAATCGGTTCACCGTGTGGATCCACTTTTGGATAATTCAGGATTTCGTCCATTTTATCAAAGAAAATATCAGAGTGGATGTGTTCCAATTGTTCCGCAATTTCGTGAACATTTTCCCAGCCAAATCCCATTTTTTCTACCAAAAACATCTCTGTTAATCGGTGCTTTCTTACGATAAGCGACGCTTCTTTCTTTCCGGATTCGGTTAATTTTATAGGTTTGTAAGACTCATATTTCACCCAATTCTTTTCCGCAAATTTCTTTATCATACTATTCACAGACGGCATTTTGATGTTAAGCTGTCGGCTCAAATCATTCACAGAAACTTCATCATTCTCATTCACAAGATGATAAAGCGCTTTAAGATAATTTTCCTCAGTTAAAGAATTCATATTCCAAAGATAAGTAAAAGTTAGATGGAAGTCAATTTTAAACTAACAATTATTCGGGCGTGTCCCTTTGCTGTTTACCTGCCGAGCTAATTCCAAGACTGGCAAACAGCAAGCGGGCCGGTCTACGGGCAGTCGCTTTCCCGAAAAACCTTGCAAGGTTTTTCGGGAAGAGCTCCAACAATGCCCTTTGCCCTCACGCAAAAAGCGTAACTTTACAAACTCTAAAAAGAAGTAGAAATAATGAAGAAATATTCTTTCAAAAACGATTATTCGGAAGGTTGTCATCCCCATATTTTAGAAGCATTAATCAAAACCAATCTCGTTCAGCAAAACGGTTATGGTTACGATGATTATTCCGAAGAAGCCAAAGCATTAATCAAACAAAAAATGAACAATCAAAATGTGGATATTCATTTTGTGAGTGGCGGAACTCAAGCCAATTTATTAGTCATTTCTTCGGTTCTTCGTCCACACGAAAGTGTAGTTTCTGCAGAAACGGGACATATTTTTACCAACGAAACTGGCGCAATAGAAGCAACCGGACACAAAGTTCACGGACTTGTTACGGAAGATGGAAAACTGAAGCCCGAACATATTCAATCGGTTTTGGATACGCATACCAATAAGCCTCATCAAGTCAAACAAAAACTGGTTTACATTTCCAATTCTACAGAAGTCGGAACGATTTATACAAAGAAAGAATTACAAGAATTATCTGCGTTTTGCAAAGCCAATGATTTGTATCTTTTTATGGATGGCGCAAGATTAGGGCAAGCTTTGACTTCCGAAATCAATGATTTGACATTAGAAGATATTGCTAACTTAACGGACATATTTTATCTCGGTGGAACCAAAAATGGAGCACTTTTAGGTGAAGCTATTATCATTACCAACGACAAACTGAAAGAAGAATTTGGTTTTCACATCAAGCAAAAAGGAGCAATGTTGGCGAAAGGCAGACTGTTAGGAATTCAATTTTTGGAATTGATGAAAAATGATTTGTATTTCGATTTGGCAAAACATTCCAACATTCAGGCAATGAAAATTAAATCTGCTTTTCAGAATAAAGGTTTCCAGTTTTTGTCTGATACATTTACCAATCAGATTTTCCCAATCCTCAACAATTCTCAAATCGAAAAGTTATCAGAAAACTTTGATTTCTATGTTTGGAAAAAGATGGATCAAGAAACTTCTGCAATCCGATTGATTACATCTTGGGCAACTTCTGATGAGGTTGTGGAAGAATTTGTGAAAAAAATTCAATCATTATAAACAAAAAACTCCCAAATCTGGGAGTTTTTTATTTCAATCTATCTTTATATTTTTCCAAAGCATTCCAAATATCATAAAAAGCTTTGTTCCCTTCTTTGTCGGAGAAATTGGTGTTGAAAATCATTATTCTGCCAAGATTGGTTTTAGGATCAAAAAACATAATCGACATTGTTCCTGGATCGCCGCCTGTATGACCAATATAACCAGTGTAACCAAAACCCATAAAAATGCCAACATTGTAAGATTCATTAAACGGATTTTTGGTATTTCTTTCTATGAAATTAGATTCTGAAAGTTGTGGTTTAAAATATTCTTTATAACTTTCTTTTGTAAGAATTGTTCCATTGCCATTGTAACCTTTTATGAGCTCTGATAGGTATTTACTTAAGTCATTAACATTGGTTATAAATCCGCCGTCAGGATATGTAATCAGTTCGTAATAGGGAAGAGGGTTTTTTGGATTTTCATAAAGCCTTGAATATTTCGTCATATTTATTTCTTCTGATTTCCAACCAGACTCTTTCATTTTCAAAGGCTCAAGAATATATTTTTTAGTGAATTGATTGAATGATTCTCCAGTTGCTTGTTCGATGATAAAGCCTGCCAACGCTGTTCCTACATTAGAATATTCGTAGATTGTTCCGGGTTTGTGAGAAGTAAAACTGTCTTTGTTCCATTTTCCATTTTCTGTGATAACGTTTTCCAAATATGATCTAAGAGAAATAATAGAATCGGATGGATTGAAAGATTGTTCATCTTCAAATGTCAGTTTAAGTCCTTTCAGATTTTGATTAGGCTTTAAATAATAATTCTTTGAGGAATAAAATTCGTTATCAGTAATGGATGAAGTATGAGTTGCCAATTGACGAATCGTGATTTTCTCCTGTGGGAAATTTGGATTAAGAACTTTAAATGGTAGATATCGATCAATTGGGTCATCAAGTTTTAATTGTCCTAATTCCTGAGCCTTTAAAAGTGCAATCCCGACAAACGTTTTGGAAACAGATCCGATATTCTGGATGGTTTCTGTAGTGTATTTTATTTGATTCTCGACATCGGAAAATCCAAATCCATTTTTATACAAAGTTCCATTTTCATTAACAATCGAAACTGCAAATCCATTGAATTTTTTCTGATTATAAATGGTATTGATTTCATTCATCAATGCCATTTTATTGTTTTTATTTTCTTTCGAAACAGAGCAGGAAATCAAAATAAAAAATGAAATGAAAAGCAAATATATTTTTGACATAAACTTTTTTCAAATTAGACAATTGGATGTGCATTTTTGTTACACCATTGTTTTGCTAAAATAAAAAAACTCCCAAATCGGGAGTTTCTATTTTATGCAGTTGCAGTTTCTTCTTTTGGAAGTTTAAATTTCTTAGAATAAATCATAATCACCAAACCGGCAATCATAAACGGAATACTCAAGATCTGACCTGTATTAAGTCCGGCAAACTGAATAATCTCGTCGCCTTGTGGCTCTTTCAAGAATTCTACAAAGAATCTAATCGCCCATAGCAAAATGAAAAACAATCCGAATAACCAACCTTGCTGATATTTCTTATCAGTTTTGCGGTACAAGAACCAGAGTAAAACGAAAAGACAAACGTAACCAAATGCTTCAAATAACTGGCTCGGATAACGTGGAATTGTCACACCGTATTCAGAACTTTGCTGAGGAAAAAGAATCGCAAATGGCGAAGAAGGATCAACAGGTTTTCCTAAAATCTCAGAATTAAAGAAATTTCCCATTCTCACAAATGCACCTCCCAAAGCAACCACAATCCCAATTCTGTCATAAACCCAAAGCGGATTTTTCTTGATGATTTTCAAACTGTAGTATAGTGTAGTTGCAATCACAGCAATCGCAGCACCGTGACTTGCCAAGCCGGAAAATCCTGTAAAATGTAATCCTCCTCTTGTACTGATTGGCAAGAAAACACTCAAGAAATCTTCTTTAAACAATTCTGGTTGATAGAAAATAACGTGACCTAATCTAGCTCCAAGAATAGTTCCTACCAAAGTCCAAGTAAAAAATGGCTCTACAAATTTTTCATCTACACCATCTATTCTATAGATTTTGGTCATAATAACATAACCGAATCCAAAAGCGAAAATGAACATCAAACTATAGAAATGCAGCATCACAGGTCCTAATTTAATCCCTTTTATTGGATCCCAAATTTTGAAACCAGTTTCCAATTCTACTTGATCAGTTGGTTTTATAAGGGTTTTAGATTTCAAAAGATATTTGAAATTCTCAATATTTTTCTGCTCCAGCGTAGCATCTACAGGCTTGAAATCCTTATCCAGAAACTGAAAATTGAATGCTTTATATTTTAACAGAATATTCTGGATGCTTCCAAGATGTTCTGCAGATTCCGCTTTGATGTTATCTTCATTCAGAATAACTAATTCGTTAGGAATGTTATTGGATGCTTCATCATAAAACTTGGTATTGTTTTGCGTTGCGAAGATTTTCACAGCAACTGTTTCCTTGTTATTGATTTTCAAAGTTCCGTCAGAAAGTCCTGTTGCAGCACTCTGCGCAGAAATCATTTGGAAAATTCCGGCAAAAAGGATGAGATAAAATCTTAGAAAAATATGGTTCATTGATAATTGATTTTAATGTTGTTTCGGCGGAACAGGATCGTAGCCTTCGCCTCCCCAAGGATGGCAACTTCCGATTCTTTTCATCGCCAGCCAGCTCCCTTTGATCAGTCCGTGCACCTTCAAAGCTTCCAAAGTATAATGCGAACAAGTCGGGTCATACCGGCAGTTTTTCCCCAGCCAAGGTGAGATAGCGAGTTGATAAAACTTTATCAAAACCACCAACGGAAAAGTCAGAATCTTGTTCAACATAATTTTGAGCTATGCAAAAATAGTAGAAAAATCAAAACACTGTTAGAATTTAACTAATTATAATACTTTCGGCAGCTTAATCCGCCTTCCACTCCCAATCTTTTTATTTTTTAGCAAAAAAACAAAAAGGATTTCCGCTCAAGTCGGGCTGTGAGATTTCAGGATAAAATTAGATTTTAACATCCGATACACCATTTCCAGTTCTATGTTAACTAGATTTAAACAATAGTTTAATTTAATAACACCATTCGATATTTTGAATCTCTACATCTTGATTTTTCTCGTTAAATTAAAGACTTTTGCAAAATGGATAAAAGGATATTTCCACTGGCATTAGGTGGATTGGGATTAGGCACAACAGAATTTGTAATTATGGGACTTTTGCCAGACGTTGCAGAATCACTTAAAATCTCCATTCCGCAAGCTGGACATTTGATTTCTTCTTATGCATTTGGAGTAGTTGTAGGTGCACCGATTCTGATTGGTTATGCTGCAAAATATCCACCAAAGAAAATCCTTATTTTCTTGATGATTGCCTTTACTTTGTTCAATGCACTTTCTGCTTTTTCGAATGATTATTATTCGATGATGGCGATCAGATTTTTGGCTGGGCTTCCTCACGGGGCATTTTTCGGGGTTGGAACTGTGGTTGCAACAAGACTGGCAAAGCCAGGAAAACAGGCACAAAGTATCGCAATGATGTTCACTGGACTCACATTGGCGAATCTTGCAATGGTACCTTTCGTAACTTGGCTTGGACATCAGCTAAATTGGCGATATGCTTTTGGAGTAGTTTCAGTCATTGGTTTAATTACAATTGTCGGTCTCAAATTTTTGCTTCCATCAATGAACAGTTTACGAACCACAACATTGAAAAAAGAACTGGAGTTCTTCAAAACTGCAAAAGCTTGGCATATCATCGCTATTACAGCAGTTGGATTTGGCGGATTATTCGCTTGGTTCAGTTATATCACACCGTTGATGACTACAATTTCTAAATTCCCGACAGATTTTATCGCTTATATTATGATTCTAGCGGGAGCCGGAATGGTAGTTGGTAATTTCCTTGGCGGAATTTTGGCGGACAAGATGCGTCCTGCTTTGGCTGGAGCAATACTTTTAAGTGCCATGATTCTGGCTTTGATTGGTGTTTTCTTTTTCTCAGAAAATCAAACTATTTCTTTGATTCTGACATTCATTTGTGGTGCATTATCGATGTCTGTAGGAACGCCTGTTAATATTATGATGCTGCGTTCTGCGAAAAATTCTGAAATGATGGCTGCTGCTTTTATGCAGGCTGCTTTTAATATTGGTAATTCTGTAGGTGCACTTTTTGGCGGATTTCCTTTAGAATTTGGATTATCATATAATTATCCATCGTTGGTTGGTGCAGGTTTGGCCGCGCTAGGATTCTTGCTTTGTCTTGCTTTTATCAAGAAATATAAGCCGGTTATTTAGACTTATCAATTGTCCGGAAAGTCAGACTAATTCTTTGTTTGATGATTCTTGTAGTTGTTGGTAATCTGTGGAGCCAGAATTTCTGAGTCGTATCTTTCATCATCAAAAGACTGCCGTGTTCAAGAACAAGAGAAACCAATTCTTTCGTAGTTTTATGTTTGAAATTGAATTTCCTTTCAGCACCAAAACTCACAGAGCTTATTGCGCCATTATCCTTTAAATCCTTTTCGCCGTCACTGTGATAAGCCATTCCTTCGGAACCGTCGTGATAGAGATTAAGTAAACAGGAATTAAAAGTTTCGCCACTTACGTTTTCAATTTTTTTTTTGATTTCAAGAAGGATTTTGTTCCAAGGCAAAGCTGTTTTCGTCCTTCCTGAATAGGTATAACTGAATTCCTCATTGCCATACCAGGCCACTTTTCTTTTGGTTTCAATCAGTTTTCCGAAGATGACTGCTTCATCACTTTTCCACTCAACTTCGGTCATTAATCTATTGAAATAATGGTTCGCTTCTTCCTCAGAAAATATTTTTCCATAGTAAGAAGTTGTTCCATCGTAAGGCAGAATGTTTTCTATGATTTCGAATTGGTCGTCAAAAAGGCTCATTATTTAGTTTCGTCAAAATTATCGTAATAAGTAAAATCTTTGGTAATTTTTCCATTCTCAATGGTGAAAATAGTACAAATCGGCAATTCAAATTTGGAATTATCCGGCGCAGTCCCTGTCGAAACAAATTCAACAATAACATTGTTATTGCCAGATACATAAATTGTTTTGATTTCGTCTTTCAGGTCAGGAAACATTTGGTTTAACTCCGAATATTTCTTGACAAATTCCTGCCGACTTTGCTTTACAATTCCTTTTCCGAAACTTGGATCTTTGAATTCTGCGTTTTCCACATAAAGCTCGGAAAGCGCTTTCCATTGATGTTGGTTGAACAGTTGAAAATATTTCTTTACGAATTGTTCATTAGTCGAATTGTCCTTCGAATCAAAATTGTTACAGGCAATTGTCATTACAGAAATAAATACTGCAGTTATCAGAATTTGAATGATTTTCATATTATATTTTTTAGATGCTCTTAATTCGTTCCTCTTCCAAATCAATCTGATACAATTGCTGGCGGATGATTTCTTCATCAATTTTCGGATCTTGATTCAATTCTGTCAGGTATTCTCTTTGATTTTCAAGAAGTTCGTAAAATATTTCCTTCGATTCATCGCTCATCCAGTTGTCGTCATTCGCATTGATTTTTTCTTCCCAATGTTTCATAATCCTATCAAATCCTGCATTTCCGTTCAGACCATTGTCATACTTATATTTCAATTTGTCATAAATATGGTGTCGCAATCCGTGTTTGATTTTTCGCCTGGTTTCCAATTCGTCTTCCTCATTGTAAATTCCACCAAACAAACCTGTTCTTTGAATTAACACAGGCAAGGTAAGACCCTGAATCACCAAGGTCAATAAAATTACAATAAATGTGATGAATAAAATCAAATTTCTGTGTGGAAATGCTTCGCCATTTAAACTCACCGGAATAGCCAAAGCAGCAGCCAGTGAAACCACACCACGCATTCCCGTCCAACCGAGAAGTAATGGCATCAGATAACGTCTACGTCTGGATGAAGCATTAGGAATGACACTGGGACGGAAAATAATCGTCGCCACCAAAGCCGCATAAGCACTGATAATTCTGGCCAAAATCAAAACAGCTGTTACCAAAATGCTGTAACCAACTGCCGTTCTTACCTGAACCCCTTCCGAACGGATACCGTCTACAATCTCCGGAAGTTCCAATCCTATCAGCAAAAACACAACACCGTTGAGAATGAAAACAAAACTTTCCCAAACGCTGTAACCTTTGATTCGGCTGGCACTGTTAAGAAAAATCAAACGTTTGGAGGACATATACAATCCGCCGGCAACTACTGCCAAAACGCCGGAACTGTGTAATAATTCTGCAGCGATATACATAAAATAAGGCTCAATCAATGTCAATGCGACATCAGAAGCAGGTTCTGTATCCAGTAATTTGTGAATCTGAACGAATAACCAGCCCAAAACCAATCCGATTCCAGCACCGCCGATGACCATCCATACAAAGCTGGTAGCTGCTTCCTGCCAAATAAATTGTCCAGTCCCGACAGCAATCAGTGCAAATCGGAAAATAATTAATGATGAAGCATCGTTCAGGAGGCTTTCGCCCTCAAGAATTGCTGATGTTGATTTTGGAATTTTGACGAATTTGGTAATAGCACCCGTACTCACAGCATCAGGAGGCGAAACAATTCCGCCCAAAAGAAATCCCAATCCGATGGTGAAACCGGGAATAAAATGATTGGCGAAAATAGCCACTGACAATGCCGTGAAAAAAACCACCAAAAATGCAAAACTGCCGATGATTCGCCACCATTTTTTCATTTCTTTGAAAGAAATGCTCCAAGCCGCTTCGAACAATAATGGTGGTAAAAAAATGAAAAAGATGAGGTCCGGGTCTACTCTCACCATTGGCAAACCAGGAACAAAACTGATGAGTAAGCCGGCAACCACCAGCAAAATAGGATAGGCGATTTTCAGTTTATTGGCCAAAATGGTAAGCAAAACTATGGCCGCAACCATAGCAAGCAAAAAAGGTAAAAGTGTATGCATCAATTATTGTTGTGTTTTTAAATTCAAAATAATTCTTAAAAATATAAAAATGCCCGAATTTTTCCTATAAGTTATTTCTGATTTTAGAAACCTTTGTTTGATTATTCTTATTTTTGCAGTCGATTTATCATTTATCAATCATCATTTATTTTATATAATGAAGCCGAGTTTAGCAAAAGGAACCAGAGATTTTACTGCGAAAGAAGTTTCCAGAAGAAAATATATTATCAATACATTACAGAATAATTTTGAATTATTTGGATTCCAGCCGTTGGAAACACCAAGTTTCGAAAATCTTTCTACTTTGACAGGAAAATATGGAGAAGAAGGAGATCGTTTGATTTTTAAAATCTTAAATTCCGGTGATTATGCTTCAAAAACCAATGATGATGACTGGACGAATAAAAATTCTCAGAAACTAATTTCTCAGATTTCTGAAAAAGCACTTCGTTATGATTTAACAGTTCCATTCGCAAGATTTATAGCAATGAATCACGGGCAATTGGCTTTTCCTTTTAAGCGTTATCAGATTCAGCCGGTTTGGAGAGCAGACAGACCTCAGAAAGGTAGATTCAGAGAGTTTTACCAATGTGATGCGGATGTTGTAGGAAGCACCAGTCTTTGGCAGGAAGTTGAATTGTTGCAATTGTATTTTAAATCATTCAAAGATTTGAAGTTATCGGTTTCGATTCATATCAATAACAGAAAAATCCTTTCCGGATTAGCAGATTATGCAGGAATTGCAGACAAGTTGATTGATTTTACAGTTGCTTTGGACAAGCTTGATAAAATTGGAAAAGATGGCGTTGTAAAAGAAATGCTGGAAAAGGGAATTTCTGAAGAAGCAATTTCTAAACTGGATTTCCTCTTCAGCCAAACCAATGATGCTTTGGAAAACCTTCTTAATCTGAAAGAAAAATTTGTCGGAAACGAAATTGGATTGAAAGGCGTTGAGGAATTAGAATTTGTTATTACTAATGCTTTGAATCTCGGCATCGATTCTCAAAATTTAGTTTTTGATATCACTTTAGCCAGAGGTTTAGATTATTATACCGGTGCTATTTTCGAAGTTAAAGCTGATGAAGTTTTAATGGGTTCTATCGGCGGTGGTGGACGTTATGATAATCTGACGGAAGTTTTTGGCGTTAAGGATATTCCTGGAATTGGAATTTCTTTTGGCTTGGACAGAATTTATCTGGTAATGGAAGAACTTGGAATTTTCCCTGAAGATTCTGTAAATAATGTAAAGTACCTTTTTGCCAATTACGGAGATGCTGAATCTATTGAAGCTTTAAAACTGATTGCTGAACTGAGAGAAAGAAATATTTCTGCAGAGTTGTATCCAGAAGCTTCTAAATTGAAAAAGCAGTTCACTTATGCTGAGAAAAAAGGAATAGAAAATCTGGTTTTTCTTGGTGAGCAGGAAATTAAAGATGGAAATGTTACAGTTAAAAATCTTAATTCCGGCGAACAGCAAACTTTAAAAATAGGTGAGTTTCTGAATTAATTTTCAGAAACTAAACCTTTGATATTCTCAACAGAAGGCTGACTAACTCCTGCTATTTCTTTTTTTCTGTTTCGTATAAAATCCGTAGGTCTAATGCCGTTGATCTCAAAGAAAAGGTCTGAAAAGTTTTGTCTCGAGGCAATTCCACATTCTTTTGCCAAAGTATCAATGGTATAATTGAGGTAGATATTCTTTTCAAAAAGTAATTGAGTGATATGTCTGATTCTCAAGTCGCCCAGGTACTTGTTGAAATTCATTCCTTTGTTATCATTAATGACGTGAGAAAGATAATTGGAATTGGTGTCCAACTGAGTGGCTAACTTCTGGATAGTCAGTCCTTTCTGAGTGAATTGTTTTTTCTCCTCAAATACCTTTAGTTTGTGTAACAGTTCTTCTTTTATCGTCTCTGCGATATGAGATCTCTTATCATCATTATTCTCTGTATTATTAACAACCGCAACAGAACTTTCAGGACGTGTATAATTATGAGTTTGCAATTTGTCCTGCAAAACAAAATATTTTTGAAGGATATCTTTTTCTTTTTTAAACTTTTTGAACAGAGTAATGATGAGAAAAGTGGCCAATCCCGCTAACAAAATGATAAATACTCCACCCCAAATATTAACTTTTTCCAATTTACCTTTTTCTTCAAGAAGTGCATTCGTATCGTATTCTCGATGAACTTTAGGGGACAAATAAGCAAAATCTCTTGAGATAATACTGTCAGCTTTTAATAATTGTGTTGTGTAATACAATTGTTGCTGAGCATCATTCTTGCCTTTATAATAATTGATGAGAAGTTCATAATTTTCTCTTAATTCAGGTAATAAAAATTCTTGTTTTGTAAAGATAGAATCAATTTTCTTAAAATTAGAAATAGCTAAATCTTCTTTTTTAAGAGCCAAATAACTTTTTCCAATGTAGAAATAATCAACAGATTTCCAAGCAAAATCTTCTTTCATCAAATCCAAAGACTGAGTAAGATAGTCGATTGAAGACTCGTATTTACTATTGGAAAATTCAGATAGTCCTTTGCTTTTCAAGAAATAGCCTCTCTCTTGGGAAAAATCTGGCTCGTTGAAAGTTTTTAGTAATCCAATATTGATTAAAGAATCCACTTTAGCAAAATCTTTCTTATTTCTGTAACAGATAATCATTTGATGTAGACTGTTCAGATAACCTTTTTGATTATTAAAGATTTGAAATTTATGAGCTTTTGTGTTATTAGCCTCAGTCTCAAAAAAGTTGACGCATTCTCGGAATAGATCTAAAGCTTCATCATTATAACCTAAATAGTTTTTTACAACTCCTAAATGGTAAGAAACCTTGTTTTTAAGATATAAATCTCCTGTATTTTTAGAATATTTATAAGCCATCAGATACTCATCTAATGCAGGCTTATATTTTTTCATTTTTGCATAATATATACTGCCCTTTAGGACATAAGCTGTAGAAATTCTGTCCTCACTTGTAGATTTATAAGCTGCATCCAAACAGCTATCGGCATACTTTATTTTTTTATCTACAGATTTGGAGTAGAAAACCGCATCTCTGTATGCTTGGAATAGTTCGGGATATTTTTTTTCTCTTTTTGCTTTCTGAATATAAGGATTGATGTAAGAAAAAGCTCGAATATCATTTTCCGAATAACTTTCATATCCCTTTCGAAGGTCTTCATAGCTTTTTGGATTAATGTCTTTGGAAAAAACAAAACCGAAAAACAGGACGAATATGATAAAGAAAAAATTTTTCATTTCAAATTTTAAAAACTTCATCATTTGTGTCCACAAAAATACGGAATTATCAAATATTATTGAAAATTATTTATTAAGAAAAGGTTATGGATTGGAATAACATAATTTATCATTTATATAATTGAAAATCAGTTGTTTGGTTTGGTCGTTATTTGTGAATTAGGACGTCATGATTTCCCAATCGTGACCATGATTTCTTTCACGTATCAAAATTAGGATATAATTTCGTCACAGAAAATGAGAAGAAAACCTTTGTTTTGCATCTCAATAAAATTTATAAAAATTATTACTCAATATGAAAAAATTCATTTCAATCTTAGCAATTGCTTTTGTGTCTTTAAACTTTGTATCTTGTAGACAAGACGATTCAACTTCTGATATGGAAGTTAATTCTCCTCAGGACAATGTAAGCTTTAAAAAAGGCGGTGATAGTACAGAGACAGACACAGTAACAGTAACAGCAAATAAAAGACCTGTTGATCCAGATCCACCTGTGAAAGATGGAACTAGCTGGTAATCTATAGTAGATTTAAAAACATTCATTCAAGCACTATAAACTGCCTCAATTTATTCAATTAGATTGAGGCAGATTTGAAAATAGACATTTGAAATGAATATCGGTATGTTATAAAACTGAAATTTGATTTCTTACTTACTTTTTAAAGCGATGAAAAACATCCACACAATTATTTTAGTTTTATTAATGGGTAACATCAATGCCCAAATCGGAATCAATACTTCTAATCCGTTAGCAACTTTGGAAGTACATAAATCCAGATCTTCTAAAATTCCGGAAGGGATTATTCCACCAAGAATCACGGCAGATTCTCTTCAAATGAAAGATCATCTTTATGGTCCGGCACAAAATGGAGCGATGATTTATATTACAAAACCTGTTTCAAAAACATCAAGTAGAACGCAACAAGTTACAAGTTCCGGCTATTATGTTTACGATGCAGGATATTCTAATCAAGATAAATCCAGAGGGACTTGGAAGAAAATGTTCAGCGACCCAAATGCGTTTGCAGCAAAGAGTATTTCTCCAGTTTCTTTTGCTTCAATGGGCTTAAGTTCTTCTAAACTAAATTTTCAAGCTATCAGATTTGATTCTGCAATTGAAAACGAAATTGGATCAGAATATATCGCAGATAATCAATATGTAGTTCCGGAAACCGGATTGTATGTTATTAATTATTATATCACATTTGATAATAGTAATGATAAGACCGTTACCCAAAGACCAAGTGTCGCGATTGTAAAATCAAATTCCAATGCTACGAATCGTATTGTTTTAAGCTCAAAAATGGTTGATGGTATTTTGGCTGAAAATTCAAAAAGTGATAGAATTTCACTTTCTCCACAAGCAGGAATCAATCATATTTATAATCTTAAACAAGGAGAGAAACTGAACTTTGGTTTGATGACAGAAAATGAATCTTTATCATCCTTCGGACAGATTTCTACAGAAATATCAATTTATAAAATAAGATAAAAACTATGTCTAAATTTAATAATCTAATCTTCGTAAAATTTGTCAACTTCAGTTTGGTAGTTTTAAGAATTTGTTTTGGCGACGGAATTTTCCGTAACAGACCAGAATAAAAAAAAGTTTAGTTACTTTTGCAGCAAATTCAATTTTTATGAAGCCTGGACAAACTCAAACTCTTACAATTTCTGAACAAATTTCATCCGGATTTATCCTTCGAGATGAAAATGGTGAAAAAGCTTTCATCCAAAAAGTTTTCGCAGATGATTCTTGGGAAATTGGAGGAGAAGTAAAAGTTTTTGTGTATCAGGAAGAAGGTAACCTAAAAGCAACCACAGAAAAAGCAAATGCTGAGATAGGGGAATTTGCAGTAATGACGAGCGTACAAAGTTTGCCAAGTGGTGCTTTTATGGATTGGGGAATTATCAAAGATCTTTTTATTCCATATAAGCAACAAAAATCCAAAATCATAGAAGGAAAGCGTTATCTGGTATATGTCTATATCGATGAAACTACTGGACTGATTACGGGAACAACCAAATTCAAACGCAATCCTCAATACGAAAATTTACCTTTTAAAAATGGCGATAAAGTAGATTTGATTGTAATGAACGAGTCTGAGCTAGGTTGGAATGTCGTTATCAACAAGCAATATATAGGATTAATATACGCTTCTGATGTTTTCAAAAAACTGTATCCGTTGTCAGAAGAATCTGGTTATATCAAAACCATTCGTGAAGATGGTAAAATAGATGTGACTTTGCAGCCTCAAGGTTTTGAAAATGTAGATGAGTTCAAACAAAAAATCATTGATAAACTGAATGATAACTACGGATTACTTTATTTATCCGACAAATCTTCTCCTGAAGAAATCAAAGATGCGTTGCATATGAGTAAGAAAAACTTCAAAAAAGCAATTGGAAGTCTTTATAAAGATAAAGTCATCGAAATTTTGGACGATAAAATCAGATTGCTTTAAATCTGTAAATTATCAGCTTTCCGAAAATTAATCCTAATAATTTTTCATTGGAATCGTTTTTGTTAATAAAGACAAAATAAAAACTGATGAAAAAAATTCTCATAAGTGGTGCAACAGGACTTGTTGGCAAAAAACTCGCCCGAAAGCTATATGAACGTGGCTACAAAGTTGAGATTCTTGTTCGTTCCAAATCAAAAAAAACAGACTTCAAATCCTATATCTGGGACTATGAAAATGGATTTTTAGAAGAAGGCGCCTTAGACAATACTTATATTTTTATTCATTTAGCTGGAGCTTCGATTAGTAAGCGCTGGACGAAAGATTACAAAAAAGAAATCTATAAAAGCAGAATAGATTTGGCGCAGTTCATTTATGAAAAGATGCTGGAGAAAGATATTCATCCAGAGGCAGTTATCTCATCTTCGGCAGTAGGTTTTTATGGACAAATCACATCGGAACATATTTTTTCTGAAGAGGATTCTCCAGCAGAAGATTTTTTAGGAAGCATTTGTACAGATTGGGAACTCAAAGCTTTGCAGTTTGAAAGCCTTGGCAGTAGAGTAGTCAGAATCAGAACTTCAACCGTTTTATCAGAAAAAGGAGGTGCTTTGGAAACACTCAAAAAACCAATTGAACTAAATGTTGGTGCTCCTCTAGGAAGCGGTAAACAATATTTTCCTTGGATTCATATCGATGATTTGGTTAATATCTATTTCAAAGCAGTCGAAGATGTTTCTATGAATGGTGCTTATAATGCTTCGGCTCCTGATTTCGTAACCAACGAAATTCTGACCAAAAAAATCGCCTATCATCTCAATAAAAAAATATTTCTTCCCAATATCCCCAAGTTTATTATTAAAACTGTTTTAGGAGAAATGTCGGTTTTGGCTTTGGAAGGCAGCCGGATTTCTTCAAAAAAGATTGAAAATGCTGGTTTCAAATTCCAGTACAATAATCTCGATAAGGCTTTGAGTGATGTGATTAATTAATTTCATTTTGATATTTAAATTAGTAATTTTGAAATGAAACTAATTGAATAGATGAAATATAAATTAACTTTAAGAAGCTTAGTCTCACTAAGTTTTTTACTCTTTTTTCTTCCGTTTTTGAGGACTTGTTCGGATAGATCGATTGAAAATTTACATTCAGAAGAAGTAACCGCAGTTTTAGTTGTAGATTCTGCAAATAAGGTTATCGAAGGAAATGATACAATTAGAACCTTCAAGGCTCCATCAAAGCAAGAAGAACAAGATTTTTACTACAAGAAAAAGAAAATAGAATAGCAAGGATTCATAAAGCTAAAAAAGAATTTACATTTAATTTCTATACACTTTTGGAGAAAACTTTATTTAAGGATAAATTCGATGAAAATTCCTTTCTTGAAGGGTCATTTTATTCATTGTCAGGATATTTTCTGGTATTGATGTCAACGATAATAATGATGATTTTATCATTCTTAAATAAAATAAAAGCAGTTCAAATTTTATCTCTAATTAATTTGATTTTGCTAATTAGTTCAACAATTTTACTCTATTTTTGTGAAGTTTTGGAAGCAATAGATCAGATTAAAATTGGTTATTATTTAATCATTATTAATTTTATTTTAATTATTATTTTTTGCAGAAAAGTTCTGAAAGAAAAGCCAATAGCTTAAAAAAATCATCAATGAGATTGACTGAAGAAAATAAAGAAAAACTATCTGTTTTAGAAAAAATTGCAAACGGAATTATTTGGTGGGTAGGTTCTATTCAGTCATTGGTTTTTCATACCATTTTTTTCATCGTCAGTTTTGCGTTACCTGTTTTCAATATTGTAGAATTTGAACATATGTTGTTGGTTCTCACAACGGTAGTTTCTTTGGAGGCGATTTATCTGGCGATTTTCATCCAGATGTCTGTCAATAAAAGTACAGAGCATATCGAGGATTTGAAGGAAGATGTTAATGAAATTCAGGAAGATATCGACGAGATTCAGGAAGATATTGAGGAAATTCAGGAAGATGTAGAGGAAATCCAAGAGGATATTGATGAAATCCAAGAAGATGTGGAGGAAATCAATGAAGATGATGACGACGAAGACCACAGCGAACGTGCCAGAACAGTAATGTTGAAAAGCAAAGTCACCAATAATAAAAATGACATCAAAAACCTGAAAGATAAAATCAAAGAACTCGAAAGTTTAATTGAAAAAATTAAAAAAGAAGAGGATTAATTAATATTTGCAATTGTCAGTCTGAAGCTCTCGAAGACCATAAAAACTAAATCTCCAATTTCAGAATCTTCTCCATCTGTTTTTGATTCACAGCTTCCGGAATCATTCTGAAAATAAAATTTCTGATTCCTGTAAAATTCTCCCACTGTGCTACTTTTCCAAGCGTCCAACTTGTGTTCACAATATGATGAACCTTTTCTTTTCTGATTTTTTCAAACTGAGAAAAAACCTTATTCCAATCTTTTTCAGTTTCCAATAATTTCCCAATCACATAAGCATCTTCCACCGCTTGGCAACCGCCTTGTCCCATATTTGGCGTTGTGGCGTGTGCTGCGTCACCAATCAAACAAAGGTTTTCAGCAGTCCATTTTTCCATTGGTTTTAGGTCGATGATGTCATTCAGAATGATATTTTCCTTTGGAGTTTTAGAAATCATTTGCATAACATCAGGATGGAATTCCTTGAAGGTTTCCACTAAATCAATATCTTTAGAATAGAATTTCTCATTCACCAACGCGTACCAATACAAAGTATTTTCCTTGATTTTCACAAAACCGAAACGTTTTCCTTTTCCCCACATTTCATAGGCGTTGTGGCTGTATTTTTCTGGGATTTCGGTAGTCAGGATTCCGCGCCAGCATTTTTGTTTGGCTTCTCGAATCTCGCCAGATCTAAGAATTTGATTTCGAACCAAAGATTTTACGCCGTCAGCTCCGAAGATGATTTCACTTTCGATTTCAGTTTTGTCTTCAAACGTCAAATGGTAATTTTCTTTCTTCTCAATTTTCAGAAGGCGCTTATTAAGAATAATATTTTCTAAAATATTTTCACTCAAGACTTTTTGAAGTTCCGCTCTGTGAATGGCGATGTTGCAAACCTTATATTTAGTTTCAAGCTTTAAAACGTCGGTTTTTGAAACGGTTTTAAGATTTTCATCAGTAATAATTAAAGCGTGCATTTTGGTTCCTGCATTCTCGATTTTCTCTTTCAAACCAAGTTTGTCGAAGATTTGCATTGCATTTCCTGCCATTGCAATTCCAGCTCCCAAAGGTTTTATTTCTGGTGCACTTTCATAGATTTTGAAATCGATGTTTTGTTGCTTCAGAAAATTACCTAAAGTCAAACCACCAATTCCGCCACCGATGATTGAGATGTTCATTAATTTGATAAAATTGAATTTATATCGAGATTTTTATTTTTAAAGTTTATGGAAATTTTAAAATTCCCTTCAATTGGACTGTGAAATTTTCCTTCAATTTTTAGAAAATCACTATCCTTTAATTTAGTAGCATAAATGAATTTTTGAAAAACACTAGGGAAGCTTTCTGAACCTTTTGATATATGTAAAATAGGCTTATTAAAGGTTAATATGAAAATTTAATCATCTAAAAAAAGTATGTCTGATTTTCTATAAACAAGCTTTGAACTAATCTTAGAATAAGTTTCAATATTCGTTTCAGCCTTTTCTATCAAAATATATTTTCTGTTTTTAATATAATCAAAAAATATTTTTCGCTTCTGCTTAAAATAAAAATAAATAATAAGATTAGCCAAAAGACAGAATATAAGTATTCCCCCAATTCCAAAGTATAATTCTGTTTTCATAGTATTCAAAAATACAAAAAAAGCAAGACCAAAAAGTCTTGCTTCAATTTCATTCCAAGAATGAAAATTTTATTTACCAAGGTAAGATTTCAAAATCTTACTTCTAGTATTGTGTTTCAATCTTTTGATTGCTTTTTCTTTGATTTGACGGACTCTTTCTCTCGTAAGGTCAAAAGTTTCTCCAATTTCTTCAAGAGTCATTGGGTGTTTTCCGTTCAATCCGAAATACAATCTTACAAGGTCAGCTTCTCTCGGCGTCAAAGTCTGAAGCGCTCTTTCAATCTCGATTTGTAGAGATTCCAACATCAGATCTTTATCTGGACTAGGCGATTCTCCCGAACGCAAAACGTCATAAAGGTTAGAATCTTCACCTTCCACAAGCGGCGCATCCATCGATAGGTGACGACCACTGTTTTTCATAGATTCCTTGATGTCTTCCTCGCTCATATCCAGAACTTCCGCCAACTCTTCCGGAGAAGGTGGTCTTTCGTTCTCTTGCTCCAAGTGAGCATAAGCTTTGTTGATCTTGTTGATAGAACCGATCTTATTCAATGGCAATCTCACAATTCTCGACTGCTCAGCCAAAGCCTGCAAAATCGACTGACGAATCCACCAAACAGCGTAGGAAATGAATTTGAAACCTCTCGTTTCATCATACCTTTTCGCCGCTTTCATCAGACCAAGATTTCCTTCGTTAATCAAATCCGGAAGAGAAAGTCCTTGATTCTGATACTGTTTAGAAACCGAGACCACGAAACGTAAGTTAGCTTTGATTAGTTTTTCCAATGCAGCTCTGTCTCCGGCACGGATTCTCTGAGCCAAATCTACCTCTTCATCAGCGGTAATCAATTCAACTTTTCCAATCTCTTGCAGATACTTGTCTAGTGATGCGGTTTCCCTGTTGGTAACCTGTTTTGTAATTTTTAATTGTCTCATTATAAAAACCTCATTCTGTTAGGTTGCATTATATTATACGATGAGAACATCAAAAAGGTTACAAATATTTTAATTTCATCAGATTAATGTTCATTTTTAACGTAATTTAAAATTAATTAGTAAAATTTGGGCAGCTATTTCCGCCTTCCACTCCCGCTATTTTTTGCCTTTGCTTTTCCAGTCACAAAAAAATGAGATCCGTTCAAGTCGGGCTGCAGATTCGGTGTAAAAATAAAAGATAGTACAAAAAACGTTTAGAATAATCTGCCTAATTTGCCAAATCTGCGAGTTCCAATTATTAATTGAATAAAAATCCTCTTTTCTCTGTAAATCAATTATTCTTAACAAAAATTAGGTTTTCAAAATTCTCTGTATCAATTCTAATTGTTATTTTTGCCGAATGTTTAAAAATCTGATCAGAATTTTTGTTGGTCTATCGTTATTCTCCTGTGGCAAAGAACCTGTTCCAAAGCCCAAAGGAGACTTGCGTCTGGAATACCCCAATCCAAAATATCTGAGTTTTTCTTCGCCCTGCAATTATTCCTTTGATTACTCGGATTTCGCAAATATTAAAGATGCAAAACAGCCTTGCTGGTACAATCTGTCTTATCCGAAGATGAAGGCTAATGTTTTCATTACTTATTTTCCTATTAAGAATGATTTTCAGTTACACGTGAGAGAAGTAGAAAAAATGGTTTATGAACATACGATCAAAGCAAGTTCTATCGATACCAAGACCTTCGCTTATCCTGAAAAAAAAGTGTACGGGAATTTCTATGAATTGAAAGGACAAACAGCTTCAAACATTCAGTTTTTTGTGACGGATAGTACGAGACATTTTGTAACAGGGAATTTATATTTCAATTCCCGCCCAAAACCAGATTCATTAGCGCCAGCTGTAGACTATATCAAAAAAGATCTTCTGCATATCATAGATTCTTTTGAATGGAAAAATAAATAAGAAACAAGATAAAAGAATCAAGATTCTTAATTAAATTATAAATTAAAATATCCGATTTGATCTCGGAAAAAAAACAAATAAATATGAAATTACTAGCAGTAGGAACTGTAGCATTTGATGCCATCGAAACACCTTTTGGAAAAACAGATAAAATTCTTGGTGGAGCAGCCACTTATATTGGATTGGCAGCTTCTGCTTTGAATACAGACGTGAGCTTGGTTTCCGTAATTGGCGGAGATTTCCCACAAGAATATCTTGATATGATGACTTCTAAAAATATCAATGTTGATGGAGTAGAAATGGTAAAAGATGGTAAAACTTTTTTCTGGAGTGGGAAATATCATAACGACCTTAATTCCAGAGATACTTTGGTTACAGAACTTAATGTTTTAGCTGATTTTGATCCAAAAGTTCCTGAACATTCTGCAGATGCCGAAGTTCTATTGTTGGGAAATCTTGATCCCGTAGTTCAACTTTCGGTTTTAGAAAGAATGAAAACAAAACCACAACTAGTAATCCTTGATACAATGAATTTCTGGATGGATATCGCTTGGGATAATCTAATGAAAGTCATTGCTAAAACGGATGTTATTACAATTAATGACGAAGAAGCAAGACAACTTTCAGGAGAATATTCTTTGGTGAAAGCAGCTAAGAAAATCCACGAATTAGGACCAAAATATGTCATCATCAAAAAAGGAGAACACGGTGCTTTGCTTTTCCACGATGGGAAAGTTTTTGCAATTCCTGCTTTGCCTTTGGAAGAAGTTTTTGATCCAACAGGGGCTGGAGATACTTTTGCAGGAGGATTTGCGGCTTATCTTACGAAGAAAGGTGATTTCAGTTTTGAAACTATGAAAACCGCAATTCTTGTAGGAAGTGCAATGGCTTCATTCACTGTAGAAAAATTCGGGACAGAAAGAATAGAAACTGTTACAAAAGAAGAATTGTCTGAGAGAATCAATCAGTTCAAAGAATTGACCTCTTTCGAATCTGCAATTTAAAATTTAACCTTATCAGAATTTAGCACTCAAAAAGAGTGTCGTAAATTAACATATATAAAATGAAGAAGATTTTTTTTCCAGTTGTTTTAGCATTTGTCTCGCAAACTGCTTTTTCACAATATCTGATTGTTGGCAAAGACAGCATTTCTGTAAAAGATTATATCAAAGAAAATAAATACGGACTGGAAACCAACGGTCCGGATAAATCTGTAAATTCTACTGTAGAATTTTTGCTATTGCAACAATTAGCAAAGGAAAAAAAAGCGGATACGCTTAATTTTTTCGTGAATTCTGTTAATCAAAAATTATCTGAATTAAGAGAGCAAAAATTTTATCCAAAACCAATTATAGATCCATTGGTTCAGGACTTTGTTAATTCGAACAAGACTGAAACTCAGGTTTTACTCTTCATCAAAGAAAAAAAATCAGATGATAAAACCGACTACAAAGCACTTTACAATGATGTGAAAGCCGGTAAAATGACAATGGAAGATTTTTTGGCAAAAAATGCTAAACCAGAAGCAGCAAAACCATTTTATGTAAAACCAGGAATGCTGGATTATGAACTTTATCAGCAGATAAAAAATGCTTCAGCTAATTCTTATACCACATTTATTGACAAACCAAATGTTGTCGCTTTTGCAAAAGTAGTGAACACAAGGCCTAGCCTTGGTTATATGATTTTTGGCGTTTTGTCTCTTCCAAAGGATGCTAATTATGAAACGACTAAAGCTAAAATTTATAAAGAACTGGCTTCTGGAAAGAAATTCCAAGCGGTTGTAAAAGACTTTGGAGCTACTGAAGAAGAGAAAAATTCTGGAGGTGCCGTGATGGGATCACCAATTTTACCGGACGAAGTTTACAATGCACTGAAAGGTCAGAAAAAAGATTTTTACACACCAGAACCAATTTTATTTGGTGACAAATATTTTATCTTCAATATTTATAATATCGAGCCTTATCAATTGACAGATGATAACAGAAGATTTTTCCAAAAAGAAATGTTATCTACAAGTTATGGTGAAGAGGCGACTTCTAAATTGGTAAACTGGCTAAAAACTCAGGATAAATTTACAGAAACTAAAGATTTTGCAGAGATCAAAAAGTCTTATCAGGCTTACCTTAATCCTAAAAACCCTAAAGCTGTTCTTTTCACTTATGGGAAAAATGCAGTGACTTACGAAGATCTTAAAAAAGCAATAGATTCTCAGTATAAAAGTTTGGAATTGATTCCAACTGCTCAGTGGGCAGAGCTTGTAGATTACCAGGCGGAGCAATACATTATTGGTGTCTATGCTAAGAATTTTGAAAATCTTCCTGAGGTAAAACCAGAATTGACAGAACTTAAGAAAAATCTATTCTCTGAATATATCTTCTCAGAATATCTGAAAGACCAGGTGAAAAATAATCCTCAGCTTTTTACTGAATATTATAATGCCAACAAGTCCAAATTTGTTTGGGAAAAAAGAGCAGAATCCAGAGCGGCCGTTATTTCTGATCCAAAACTGGTAAAAGAAATTGAAAAAGAAGTAAAAGATCCTAAAAAGTGGACTGTGCTGAAGGAAAAATACAAGAATCAGGTGAACGATAAAAACCAGGTTTTGGTTCATTTTGAGGAAGGTAAGATTCAGGAAAGTGCGGATATTTTCAAAAAACATAATGTACCATTTAAAAAAGGAACATTCGCGACTAAGATATCAGACAGAGATGTGATTGTTGCCATTGATGAATTATTGCCGGAACAGCAGATGACGTTGGAAGAATCTAAGGAAGATATGACAGATGCTGTAACAGAAAAAGTATTGCAGACAACAATAGCCAATCAAAGAGCAAAAACTAAAGTTGAGATTGAGCCTGCTTTTATGGCAGAACTGAAGAAAAATTTTAAGAAATAATTATAACAAAAAATGAAGCAGAATTGATGGATAATCCTAATTTTGCAGCTTAATAATCAAAATATAATGTTAAAATACACAAAATGTCTTTTTTTATTGTCTGTTTTTGTTTTTCTTTTTAGTGGAAAATTATCAGCACAATTACAAAAAGGTCAGCTGATAGATGGGATCGCAGCCGTAATTGGTAATGAGATTGTTCTAGAATCTGACATAGAGGATCAAGCGAACTATGCGAAACAGCAGGGCGCCAATGTAGGTGATAAATGTGATTTTATGGAAAGTATCCTGAACAACAAATTGCTGATCTACGAAGCAAAAAAGGATACATTGATAGAAAACAGAAGTGCAGCTATCAAGGAAATGGCGGGGAACAAGTACAACCAAATTCTTGGTCAGTTTCCAGATGAAAAAACGATGTTGGCAGCTTACAAATTCAGAACATCTTACGAGATGAAAACTGCGATTGAAAAAATCGATGCTGATAACTATTACGGTCAAGCTAAATATGGAAGAATTACTGAAAAAGCGGATGTAACGCCGAATGAAGTGACGGATTTTTATAATCAATTCAAATATCAGCTTCCGAATGTAAAAGATGAAGTGACGCTTTCTAAAATCAGTATCTATCCAAAGATTTCTGCAGCGCATAAAAAAGAAATCATTGATAAGCTTAACAAAATAAAGCAGGATATCAAAGGTGGTGAAAGTTTTGAAAATCAAGCAAGAATCTATTCTGAAGACGAAGGTTCTGCTGCTGTTGGTGGAATCTATAAGAACATCAATATGGGACAAATGGTAAAACCGTTTGAAGCTGCAGCGCTTAACCTTCAGGAAGGTGATTTGTCAGATCCGGTGGAGTCAGAATTTGGTTATCACTTGATTCAATTGGTGAAAAGAAATGGTAAAAAGTACGACGCAAGACATATTCTTATAAAAAGTACACCGAATGCTCAGGAAATTACAGCTGCAAAAAAAGAGTTGGATAGTATCAGAACTTTGATTTTGGAGAAGAAAATTACTTTCAAAGATGCAGCTTACAAATATTCAGATGATAAGAGCAATAAGTTTAGTGCTGGTATTATGACCAACAATCAGGACGGTTCTGATAAACTAGAGAAACTGAATCTTGATCCAACCATTTCTTATCAGATTGCAGGACTTAAAAAAGGTGATGTTACGGATCCTTTCCAACAAGAGGATTCTCAGAAAAGAAAAATGATAAGCATTGTTCAAGTGAATGATATTATCGATGCGCATCAACTGGAATTATCCACAGATTATGAAAGAATCAAGGACATGGCGCTGAACAAAAAGAAAAATGAAATCGTAGAAAAATGGGTGACGAATAAAATCCCATCAATTTTTATCTCGATTGACAACAAATATAAAGATTGTAAGTTCCATACAAACTGGTTAAAAACATCAGTTGTTGAAGCTAAGTAATCTCAGCTTATTTGAAAATAAAAAAGGATGAACATCATTGTTCATCCTTTTTTTGTTTTATATTTAAACTTATTCTGGTTTTACAATTTCATAATCACCAAATTTTCCGTCCCATTTTTCATTATAAGTATTGAATTCTATCGAAGTGATTTCGCCATTACTGACATCAATGACATAACTTAAACCTTCTTTTAAACCTTTAATTTCGATATTTTCTCCATTGCTGAATAAAGCATTAATATCGTCAAAATCTCCACTGAAATCCGAATAAATAAGATTGACAATCAAATTATCTTTATTATGTTTTCTCTCAGCAACTTTTAGATGGGGAATATGAGATTTTAATGATGGATATTTTATTGTTAAGTTATCTATGAGAATCAGCTCTATTTCGTTTAGTTCTTCCATATTACAAATTTAAATGAATTAAGATTATAATTTTTAAGAATTCCACCATTCAGGATAAACCTTAGAATCATCATTCAGGTTCAATTTTTCGCCAATAATAGGTGTAGCTATTTTGAAATTTTTTCCCCTGCTGTTTTCAAAAACTTTCTGCAAAGGTTCGTTCCAGGAATGTTGTGCTAATGCAAATTTTGAAGAATGAACGGGCAAAACATTTCTCACATTCAGATCTTCTGCAACCTGTACCAATTCTTTCGGCAAAGTATGAATATATCGCCACTTTTCATTGTATTGACCATTCTCCAGAATTGCCCAGTCAAACGGACCAAATTTTTCTCCAATTTCTTTAAAATGAAAATCATAACCACTATCGCCGCCTAAGAAAATTTTCTTGTTTGGGGTTTCTAAAACATAAGATGACCAAAGCGTATTATTCCTTTTAAATCTTCGTCCGGAAAAATGTCTTGCAGGAGTAGAAGTTATCTTAAATCCACTTGCAATATTTTCATCCTCATACCAATCCAGTTCGATGATTTTTTCTTCATCATAACCCCATTTTTCTAAATGTGAACCTACGCCCAGACCACAGATGATTTCCTTAATTTTAGGTTTTAGGCTTTTCACGGTTTGGTAATCCAAATGATCATAATGATCGTGTGAAATAATCAAAAAATCAATCTCCGGAAAATCTTCTGCTGAATAGATATCTGTTCCATCAAAAGCTTTTGTAGTTCCCGGGATAGGCGAGGCATTTCCACTGAACACAGGATCAACTAAAAATCTCTTCCCATCCAACTGAAAATAGTAAGACGAATGTCCCATCCAAACTAAGAAATTCTCAGTTATCGGCTGATTTTTCAAATCGGTTTTATGAGTTGGTAAAAGATTTTTAGGCTTTTTATTTTCAGTTTTATCGGTTATGAATTCCCAAAGAACTTGTCTCATTGTAAAGCCTTCAGCAAGAGATGGAGTATAACTTAAGTTCTGAAAAACGCCATCTTTATAATTAGGCGATTGTTTCATCCTGATCAATCGTTTGCCGGAAAAACTGCCACCAAAAACTGGAAGGTTGTAAATATAAATCGCCAAAGCAGCTAATAAAATTAGAAAAGTAAGAATCATAATTAATCGGTCTTTTTTACTATTAAAACCCAATCGTTGTCAAGGATCTTATAACCTTGGTCATAAACGAAAAAGTATTGCGAACCGTTCTTGTAAGTCACGATTTGTGTGATAAAATCGAAATCAAAACCGGCGTTCTGTAGTTTAAGACGATTGATTTTTGTTTTTCCTTCAAAATTATGTTCAGAAAGTATGCGGTAATTTTTGCGGAGCTTGTTGTTGATGTTCCGCATATAATTGGTTGTCGTTTTATTTTGCTTATTGTTAAAGGTATTTCGGCAAGCATCTGAACAGAATTTTTTATCTGATCTTCCAACGATTTTGTCACCACATTCGGGGCAGGTTAGATTTTCCATTTGTGTATTTATCAATTAATCTAAATTACTAAATTTCAGAAATTTAATGATTAGTCGTTGCTTTTTTCTTAATTAATTTTCCATTCTCAGTGCTCATATCTTTTTCCAAGAAATAGATTGCCATATTTTCCTTGAAAACTCTGTTCAGCAAATCCTTTTCACTTATACTTTCACATCCGGTTGGAATCAAAAACGGCTGAACAATTTTTATCCAGTTTCCTTTGATGAAAGAATAGGTTGTCATTGTGTAAGTGCAGCCATTCATCGGCGCTTGATAAATTGAGATTTCGTCGCTCCCATCATCATTCAGATCACCTTCGTTAATGAGAATAATCTCGCAACAGCCTGCTTTGATCGGTTTTAATTTTGCATCAGAAAATCGAATTTCAAATTCTGCCGGTGTACCGTTTTCTATCGGATTTCCTGTTGCTTCTTTAGTTTTGATGACAAAAGCTGTTACTTTTTTACCATTTCCCAGAAAGTTACCTTGGATTTTTTCTCCGATTTTATGTTCAGGTTTTGAATTTTGTCCGAAAGCTAAAACGCTAAAAGCCAGAAATGTTATTATAGATTTCATTTTATTAAATCAAATTATGCTCTCTAAAATTATAAAATCATTTCCATTTACAAACGATTACAAACGGATATAAATACTTTTTAACCGAATCCAGTTTTCTTTTTGATGAATATTTGCATCAGGAAATCAAGCGAAAGACAAAACACGGCTTGGTTTTAAAAGTTTAATTCAAAAATTTAATATTATGTCTTTAAGAAACAAAGTGACTCTTATTGGTCACACAGGAAAAGAAGTAGAGGTTTTCAATTTCGAAAACGGTACAAAAAAAGCAACAGTTAGTCTTGCTACAAGTGATCATTATATTAATGCTGCAGGTGAAAAAGTAGAGGAAACACAATGGCACAATCTCGTTGCTTTTGGAAAAGTGGTGGATATTCTTGAAAAGTATGTCCCAAAAGGTAAAGAAATAGCAGTAGAAGGAAAACTAACTTACAGGTCGTACGATGACAAAGATGGAACAAAACGCTTTTTGACTGAAATCAAAATAGAAGAACTCGTTCTTTTAGGATCTAATAAATAATATCAGATAAACCTTGGCAAGTCAAAACCTTGTCGAGGTTGATATTTAAATTGAATATTATGAAAGTAAAAGTTTTGAAAATCAGGATCTCCAATCAGTTTCAGAAAATGGATGAGGATTCTGTTAATGATTATTTTTCCAACTTTGAAGTGATTAGTATGGAAACAAAATTGATTGAGGACGAAATCAATTATTGGTCAATTTTAATTTGTTATAGAGAGAAATCTGGCAAACCAAATTCGAATAAAACGATTGTTCACTCAGAAGAAGAGTTAACACAAGAGGAAATGATTATTTATAACAAATTAAAAAGTTGGAGAGCCGAAAAAGCCAAACAATATCAGCTTCCGCCTTATATTATTTTTCATAATACGCATTTGATGTCCATCGCAAGACATAAACCTTGCACTCTGGAAGACCTAGAAAATGTAAATGGAATCGGGAAATCTAAAATCGAAAAATTTGGGATAGAAATCATCGAAGTTTTGGAAAATGCTTAAACGTAAAATTTACAATAAAAATAACATTCCTAAGGATAGATTTTATGATTTATCTCTTATTTTTGTTATATGCTAAACGATCAAAAAATTGAAAAATTCAGGCAAATTGTAGAAAATAAATTTCAAATCTACAATTCACTCTTCATGAGTTTGCCTTATGATAAAATGACGAATATCGGGATGTTGCTTCCTTTTCTTTATGAAGAAAGTAAAGATGGCTATAATGTCGGGAAATCTCCGGAAGAAATTGTGGAAGAGTTTTTCCAGAAACATACCGGGTTACAAACAGAAGATCAGAAACTGGAATTGTTGTTCAAAATTATTCAATATATTGAAAGACAAGTGGTTTTGTTTGATAGTATAGAGGATGCGGCTTTCCAACAATTACACTCTGAAACCGATTCTGGAACAGTTATGAATCTTTATGACAGAGCCAATCAGGAACATCATTTGACAGCCATACGAAAAAAGATGGATGACTTTGGAATTAAGATTGTCTTCACGGCGCACCCAACTCAGTTTTATCCAAATGCTGTTCAGAGAATCATCCACGATTTGCGTGATGCCATCATTAATGATTCGGTGACGCAAATTGATACCTTGCTTCAGCAATTGGGGAAAACGCCTTTTGTTAATAAAGAAAAACCAACGCCATTAGATGAGGCGATGAGCATCATTTATTACCTGAGATATGTTTATTATCAAAGTATTGGAGAGCTTTACAGAAAAATCAAACAAGTTTACGGAACATCTAATTTCACGCCGAGCCCAGATATTATTCAGTTAGGGTTTTGGCCAGGTGGAGACCGGGATGGAAATCCTTTTGTAACGGCAGATATCACTATGAAAGTGGCTGAAGAATTGAGGATTTCTATTCTTAAAGATTATTATGGACATCTTAAAATTGTAAGAAGAAGACTGAGTTTCCGTGGTGTTTCTGATGTTTTGGATAAATTGAGTAAAAACCTTTATGCTTCCATCTTCCAAAAAGAGGCGCGAATCTCAGCTGATGAAATTGTAAAAAAACTGGATGAGGCAGAAAAAATTCTTAAAGAAGAACATAACGCACTTTTCATAGATGTGTTGGATGACTTCAGAGATCGAGTGAAGATTTTCGGAACTCACTTTGCGACTTTGGATATCCGTCAGGACAGTAGAGTTCATCAAAATGTAATCGATGATATTTTCAAAAAAGTAATAGATGGAAATGCAGATTCCAGAACGGATGATGAAAAGATTCAGCTTTTGATTGATTCTAATCAGGTTTTGAATCCACAAGATTTTGAAGATGAAATGACGTGTGAAACTCTGAAAAGTATCTATAATATCAAAAAAATTCAGGAGAGTAATGGCGAGCGTGGAATGCATCGTTATATCATTTCCAACTCGGATGAAGTAAAAGATGTGATGAATGTTTATGCGATGATGAAACTTTGTGGTTATGCGGATGATGAAATCAACATCGATATAGTTCCGTTGTTTGAAACGATGGAAGGTCTTGACAGATCGGAAGAAGTGATGAGAACTTTGTACAATCATCCGATTTATAAGAAGCATCTGCAAAAACGAAACAACAAACAAATCATTATGCTTGGCTTCTCAGACGGAACCAAAGATGGTGGTTATCTGAAAGCGAACTGGCAAATCTATACTTCGAAGGAAAAACTAACAAAAATCTCTGAGGAAAACGGAGTGAAAGTTGTTTTCTTTGATGGTAGAGGTGGGCCGCCAGCGAGAGGTGGTGGAAAAACCCACGATTTCTATGCTTCGCAAGGAAAAACGATTGCGAATAATCAAATTGAGTTGACGATACAAGGGCAAACTATTACGAGTGTCTTTGGTAATAAAGATCAGGCAAAATTCAATTTTGAACAGTTGTTGACAGCTGGGATTGAGAATGATGTTTTCAAAAGTGTGAAAAAAGATTTGAATGACGGCGAAAGAAAATTAATCTCAGAATTAGCAGATATCAGTTATGGTAAATATTCTGATTTGAAGGCACATCCAATGTTTGTTCCTTATCTGCAAGAGATGAGTACTTTGGAATATTACGGTAGAACCAACATCGGAAGCCGACCAAGTAAGAGGGGAGCAGGTTCTGAACTGAAGTTTGAAGATCTTCGAGCGATTCCGTTTGTGGGATCCTGGGCTCAGCTAAGACAGAATGTTCCTGGGTTCTTCGGATTTGGCTCTGCTTTGAAGGCTTTGAAAGATGCAGGAAGATTTGATGAGATTAAAGAACTTTATAAAGGTTCGGACTTCTTCAAAACGCTAGTTCTCAACTCGATGATGAGTATGAACAAAACTTATTTCCCATTGACTTATTATATGAGAAATAATGAGAAATTCGGTGAGTTCTGGAATATTCTTTTCGCTGAATTCTCTTTGTCTAAAGAAATGATGCTTGAGCTAACTGGTTACAATATCCTTATGCAGGAAGAACCTATTAACAGAAAATCTATCAGGATTAGAGAAAAAATTGTGCTTCCATTATTAAGTATTCAACAGTATGCTTTAATCAAAATCCAAAAAGGAGAAGGTGATCGTGAGGCTTATGAGAAGCTTGTGATGCGTTCTTTGTTTGGAAATATTAATGCTAGTAGAAACTCGGCTTAGGAGTAAATTATGAGTTATAAATCATAAATTGATCTAAGACGATATAAAAAAAACTCTCAATCATTTGAGAGTTTTTTTTATCATTAATAACTCAAAATAAATTTTTGCTTTGATGATTAAAAGGAAAAGAATTGATAATCATCCAAAGAAAAACTGCAAAACCAAGTTTGCTATAATTTCTGCAATCCAACTGAAAAGGTATGAGTGCTATAACGCTTAAAACGGATACCCAAAACATTATTTTTATAGAAATTTTAGCTTTAAAAATATATTTCGTAATATTTTGAAATGCTAATGATCCTAAAAAAGCACCTATGAAAATTGTTGGTGTAACTCTGTCATTATACCAATAGCTTATAGATGCCAAGTAAAAAACCAAGTTACTCACTACTAAATATTTTATTAAATCTAATTTGTTTCGTTTATAGCCTGCTGCAAGTAAAGGAAAAAGTATGGCTCCAAATAATATCAAAATAGGAACGATTCTTTCATCACCATTTTTTTCAAGCATAATACCGGAAATCCAAAATAAAATTGGTGCTATTATGCAATAGATGAATCTTTTATACATTGATGGAAGAATTATAGTTGTGATTGCGAATATAATTCTTTTGCATTGTTTTACTCCTTAATAAAATTGAAACAAAAGAAATTTACCATTGCCAATATTATCCAAAACGGTGAAGCAAATACAATGGCGAAAACGAACATTGGAATAATGCCTTTAAAGCCTGCTGTTACAATATTATCCATTGGTAAGCGCGTTCCAATTGAGGTAAAAATACAAGCGATCATCATTCCTAATAGACTTAGAAGAATAGAAGTACCGGCGAGTCGCCATTTTGATTTTTGTTTTATATTTTGTTGTAAACGATAAAATGAAAATCCGTAAAGAATAATTATAAAGAAAGAAATAGTGAGGCGATAAATGATTGCCAAATCAGGAAACATCAATAAAGCCAAGTTGCCAATAATTAAATTGAGAACGATACAAAGTATGGCAATTGATTTAAATCAGTTAGACATTTCTTAATGGAATTGTGTTGTGTAAATATAACAGATACTTCGGAAAGAAAAAACCTCACAAAGCAATGATTTGAAAATGTATTTGTTATAATCTTATTAATATTGATTAGACTACGATGGCATAAATTCTGATAAGTAGCTAATACCAAATCACAAAATTATGGCAATAGAACTACATTTGAAAAAGAACGAAGCATTGAAATTAACCTTATTAATTTCCAAAGAAAACTACAATCCACATTTGGAACAGCGTTATTTTTATGCTGGAGCTTATGCTGACAAGGAGGCTCTGAAAAAGTACATCAATGAGGATATCTATTTCTATGATCTTTACATCACTTATCATAATTTTCATCAGGATGTTCCAACTAAATAAATTCTATGATTGTATTTAATTAGCAATGGCTCAATTTGTGCAAGTAGGACTAAAATCAAAATTCAATTATTATATACAAGAAAATACTTGCAGGTCTTGGCGGAGCGATTGCCCTGAACCTTTTGCAAAACTCATCTATGATAAAATAAAATAGGAAATAAAAAAGCCTCGTTTCAAATTAAGGAAATGAGGCTTTATTCTTTATAAAAGTGAAAACTTAAACTTTTAAGATTTCCGCTTCTTTTACTTTCAAATGTTCATCAGCTTTCTTAACATAAGAATCTGTCAAATCCTGGATGTCTTTTTCAACCCCTTTAATAAGGTCTTCTGCAACACCTTCCAATCTTTTCAGTTCTTTGTTACCTTCTTGTCTTGCGTTTCTGATGGTTACTTTTGTCTGATCAGTTTCTCCTTTTGCCTGTTTTGCCAATTCGCGTCTTCTGTCCTCTGTTAAAGGCGGAACATTGATAATGATAACATCACCATTGTTAGACGGTGCAAATCCAAGGTTAGAGTTTACGATTCCTTTTCCAATTGCTCCCAAAGCTGTTCTGTCCCAAGGCTGGATAGAAAGCGTCATTGCATCTACCACAGAAACGTTGGCAACTTGACTAAGTGGAGTAGGTGCACCGTAATATTCTACCATTACATCCTGTACCATAGCTGTAGAAGCACGACCTGCTCTAATCTTTTGAAAAGCGTGATCCAAATGCTTGATTGCAGCATCCATCTCTTGCTTTACCGATGCTACAATGAGTCCTAATTCTTCCATTGTATATTTAAAATTTGATAATTGACACATATTTTATTCATAAATGATAATTTATAAACGATAAATGATTCGATATTGATATCATTTATCACTCATTTAATTATCAATTATACGTTAACTAAGGTTCCGATATTTTCTCCGTCTACCAGTTTTTCCAGGTTACCTTCTTTGTTCATATCAAAAACGATGATTGGTAACTTGTTCTCGTGGCTCAAAGTGAAAGCGGTCATATCCATAACTTTCAGATTTTTTTCAAAAACCTCATCGAAAGATAGGCTGTTGAATTTCACGGCGTCTGCATTTTTTTCAGGATCACTGTCGTATATTCCGTCCACTCTGGTTCCTTTTAAGATTACATCTGCATCAATTTCGATTGCTCTAAGTGTTGCAGCAGTATCTGTCGTGAAATATGGATTTCCAGTTCCAGCTCCGAAGATTACAACACGTCCTTTTTCCAAATGACGAACGGCTTTTCTTTTGATGAAAGGTTCAGCTACTTTGTCCATTTCGATGGCAGATTGCAATCTTGTGATAATTCCGGCATCTTCCAAAGCGCCTTGTAGAGCCATTCCGTTGATAACCGTTGCAAGCATTCCCATATAATCTCCCTGAACGCGGTCCATTCCTTTTGCAGCGCCGGCTAATCCTCTGAAAATATTTCCACCACCGATAACAATCGCTACTTCGCAGCCTTTGTCTACTACTTTTTTGATTTCGACTGCATACTCTTTCAGTCTATCGTTATCGATGCCGTATTGGCGTTCTCCCATAAGTGCTTCACCACTCAATTTCAGAAGGATTCTTTTATATTTCATTTAGCTTGTAATTACTTTTTGATTTTTATTTCAAATTTTGACTGTGCAAATATAATGAAAGCAAAAGAATTACGTTAATGAAAAAGATAGTAGTCCAAAAATTTTGATACGCATCAAAATAGATTATTTTTGCAAAGCCAAAAGACAGTGTTGAAGAAGTTTTACAATCTTTTTTTTATCGCAATTTCCAGTGTGGTTTTCTCTCAAACGGGAACCTCGGTTTATCAGTTTCTTAATATTCCGATTTCTCCAAGGCAGGCAGTTTTGGGAGATGCTATTTCTGTTCGGGATTATGATGTCAATTTTACAGCAGCCAATCCGGCTCTTATGAATCTTGCAATGGATAAAATGTTATCCGTCAATTATGCGTCATATTTAGCTGATACCAAAATTGGAAGTGTCAATTATGTTCGTGATTTAGGTGAAGGACATTTAGCATCATTCAGTGCAAGATATATGGATTACGGAAGTATGCCAAGAACGGATGAGAATTCTATTGTTAATGGTGATTTTTCTGCGATGGATGCTTCTGTCGGACTTGGTTATGCTTATCAGTTTGAAGATAATTTCACGATTGGAATCAATGGGAATTTCGTAACCTCAAAGATTGATACATACACGTCATCTGCTGTTACGGCAAGCGCAGGAGTTACTTATCATTTTGACAAAACCAATGAAACCTTAGCCTTGGTTTTTAGGAATTTTGGATATCAAATCAAACCATATAACGGTGTAAGAGAAAGATTACCTTTCCGTGTGGATCTTGGTTACACTAAAATTTTGGACGAATTTCCAGCTGCATTAACTATTACAGCGCACGATCTTCAGCAATTTAATATCTCTGCAGAAACAGATATTAATGGACAACCTACCAAATTCGGGAGAAAAGTTTTGGATCATATTTCTTTGGGTGCAGAATTATTTCCTGGTCAGGCTTTCAATATCAGATTCGGATATAATGTCAAGAGAGGAGGAGAACTGGCAGTGTTGGATCAAAGAAGTTTTACAGGTTTGTCTGCAGGTTTTAGTTTGAAGATTTCTTCTTTCCGGTTTGATTATTCCCATATGCGTTATCACAATGCTTCCAATGTCAATATGTTGGGTCTTACAATGGATTTGATAGAACTTGGCGGAAACAGGAGATAGAATTCTTTACTTTAATTTTCTTCAATATTTAATTTTTATTTTTTTGACATACTCATTACATTTGCAGTATGACAAAAAAACCGGTAATTGCTATCGATGGCTTTTCATCCACAGGAAAAAGTTCGATTTCTAAAATCATCGCCAAAAGATTAGGTCTTATCCATATGGATACAGGCGCGCTTTACAGAGGTATTACTTTTTATGCTATTCAGAATTGTGCAGATAATGATGGTAATATTGATTTGCAAAAATTAATTTCTTCTCTTCCTAAAATCAATTTAGAATTTCAAAATATTGATGGAGAACTGATTCTGTTTCTTAATGGAAAAAATATTGATAAAGAAATCCGTTTTCCTCAGGTTTCTGATAATGTAAGTCAGGTTGCGAAAGAAGCCGATGTCCGTAATTTTCTGCTGAAGACTCAAAGAGATATTGCTGAAAAAGGCGGTGTGATAATGGATGGCAGAGATATCGGAACAGTTGTCCTTCCTAATGCGGATTACAAATTTTTTATGACAGCAAGTCAGGATGAGCGTGTCAGAAGACGTTTTCTTGAATTGGAACTGGCAGGTGAAAAGACAGATGTGGAAACTGTGAAACAAAACCTAATCTCTCGTGACAAAATAGATAGCGAAAGAGAAGTTTCTCCTCTGAAACAAGCCGATGACGCTATTTTGATTGATAACACCAATATCAACAAAGAAGAAACGATTGAACTGATTTTGTCCTATATCAAAAAGTTTTAACAAAATTTTAATACCTTTATTTTTTCTTTGGCATTTTAGTTGTAAATTTAGAATCATCAAATCGAATTTACAATAAACTAAAAATTATAAATAATGTCAAAAAAATCAAATTCAGCAGCTGTGTTAGCAGCATTGTTAGCAGGAGCTGCAACAGGAGTTATATTAGGATTACTTTATGCTCCAGAAGAAGGTAAAGAAACCAGAAAAAAAATCAGAGAAAAAGCAAACGACTTGAAGGATAAAGCTGTAGATGAATATGGTAAAACTTCTGAAAAAGTGAGAGATGCTTATTCTGATGTTTCTCACAATGTAAAAGATAAGTATCAATCTCTTTCTTCTACTTTCAAAGAAACAGCTCAAAATGTAGCTTCTACTGTTAAAGACAGTTATGATAAGTACAAAGATCAGATTGTTTCCAAAACTTCTGACGTTGTAAAAGATGTAGAAACAGAATTAGATGGTTTGAAATAGCCTAATCTGATATAGTTATAAAAAGGAATTTAGTTTCTAAATTCCTTTTTTTGTAAATAATTGTGTAATTTTAAAACTAATAAGATTCTTATGATTGATATTATAAAAGATTATACGACCAAACGTCTGGATCTGATCAAACTCCAGTTCACGGAAAAATCGTCACTTTCAGCGGGAATTATTGCGTTTCTATCTATATTATTAATTGCATTTTCTTTTTTTATTATCTTATTCAATTTCGGAATTGCATTTCTCATTGGACAATCTTTAGGTAATGCTGCACACGGATTTTTGATTGTTGCAGGATTCTATTTTGTGTTGATGATAATCGTTTTCCTGATGAAGAAAAAAATTGTAACCGTTGTAGCAAACCAAGTTATTGACTTCTTAAAAAAATAATTATGGCGACTAAATATACTAACTTAGATGAGTTGAGAAGTGAAAAAAGACTTCTTAAAAAGGAGATTGGAGAGTTGGAAGATATTCTGACCTTCAAAAGTAAAAAAGAAAGTCTGGGAGTTTTGACGCACGGTTTTACCGATAAATATTTAAAAGAAACTCAAAATGCAGAAGGTGAGAACGAGCTTTCTCTGGATACGCAAAATATAATGCGGGAAATATCGTCTGGTTTAAAAGAATCTGCTTCCAAAAAAAATGTGATGAGTTTGGCTAACGATAGTTTATCTTCCGGATTATTGGAAACCACAATTAAAATGGGAGTTGTATCTTTGGTAGGAAATTTTGCAAAAAAAAGCGTGATGAATAAAAACTGGAAAAGAAAAGTATTGGGGCTTGCATTGATTTATGTAGCACCTTATGCCCTTAGATTTGCACGAAAAAAACTGGATGAGTTCCAGAGAAATAAAACGGCGAAAAGCTTAGAAAAATTGATTTAGTTATAAATCAATTTTTTTATTTTTTAGAGAATATTTCTCCCAAAATGATTCCTGTTGACATAGAAACATTCAAACTTTCTGTGGATTGATTTTTCCCAAATCTCGGGATGGTAATCATTTTAGTAATCAGATTTTCTGTAGAAGGTCTCAGTCCATTGCCTTCGTTTCCAAAAACTAAAGAGAATTTTTCAGGAAATTCGGTTTTATAAATATTCTCTCCATCCATATCGGTTCCAAGGATTGGATGCTCGTAAGTTGACAGATAATCTTCCAAATCTACATAACAAACATTAACTCTTAGGAAAGAACCCATCGTTGCTTGTATCACTTTGGGATTATAAACATCTACAGTATCATTACTGCAAATAATCTGTTCTATCCCAAACCAGTCTGCCAATCTGATGATCGTTCCCAGGTTTCCGGGATCCTGAATTCCGTCCAAAACCAATTGAATTGAAACATCTTTCAGAACTTTATTTTCTGGAATCTTGCAAACTGCTACAGAATCTTTCGGAGTTTGTAAAAAGCTGATTTTTTTGAGTTCAGCGGGCAAGATTTTTGTTTCGTTTGCCGTTTTTATATTTAATACCTCGGGATCAATGGAATACAGGTCGGTAATTTCGTAATCAGAATTTGGTAGTTCTTTTATGATTTTATTACCTTCAACTAAAAACAAATTGTATTTTTGCCTGTATTTCTTTTTGTCCAGAGATTGTATAGTCTTTATAGTATGAGCCGTAAGCATATCAACAAATATTTTCAAAAATATCATATATTTTATTACTCCGCAATTTTCAGTGTGTTTTTGTACGCATGTAATGTAACGAAAAAAGTTCCTGACGGTGAGTATCTGTTGACAGCCAACAAATTCCAATATACAGACGGTAAAATTTTCTCAGACGAAATCCCTGATCTTGTAGCACAGAAACCTAATAAAAAAACACTTTTGGTTCTTCCTTTAGGAGTTGGTCTTTATAATATGGCAAATCCTAAATACGATACAATTCTGAAAGAGTATATGACCTATCCCAGCGAAATGAGAAATCAAAAGCTGAGGGATTCACTTTTTAAGAAGTTTGATCATCCGGAATTTGTCGGGCGAAATTTGTTTTGGAATCGATTCTTCCATACTGTTGGAGAAGCTCCCGTGATTTATAGCGACGCAAAAACGAAACAAAGTGCGAAAAGTATTAATAACAGATTGATTAATCGTGGTTATTGGGATGCTCAAGTTACAACTAATGTAAAAAGAGATTCTGCTGGTAAAAAGGCAGAAGTTGATTACATTATTACTCATAAAGATCCGACTTATACCAAGGATTATTTCTATAATATTCCGGATCAGAATGTCAGAAGTATCTACGAGTCTCAATTGACCAAAAGTCTTGTCAGAAAAGGACAAATTCTGGATGAAACGGTTTTGGAAAAAGAAATTACAAGGATTAATGATTTGATGAAAGAAGAGGGTTATTATAAATTCAATAATGACAATCAGGATATTTATTTCGTTGCTGATTCCTTGCAAAGCCGAAAAAATGTTCCTTTGGTAATGAACATTATTAAGGATTCTATAGGAACACCTTACAGAAAAGCCACCATTGGAAAAATTACAGTTTCTGTTGCCGGTAATTTGAATAATGCAGATAAACTTCCGTTGAAGGACAGTATCCGGGGAATCAATATTTTTAGAAGAGATAGCTCTTATAAAGCGAATGCACTTTGGTTGCCAATTATCCTGAAACCTGGTGACATTTACAAACAATCAAATCTTGATCTCACAAGAAGAAATCTGATTTCAATGAATAATTTTACAATTCTTAAAGCTGCTGATTTTCTACGTAAAGAAGGAACCGCTGCGGAAAGAGACAGTATTATAGATGTTGAATATGTTCTGAGACCTTTGCCAAAATATGAGTTCAATATTGCAACAGATATCCATTATTCTCAGATTCTGAATTTCGGTTTTTCCCCTTCTGTAGATTTGACAACAAGAAATGTTTTTGGAGGCGCAGAGAACCTTGTGACAAGTTTTTCAGGTGTAATAGGAACAACTAAAGATCCTAAAAATCCGGATGCAATTTTTAATGCTTATGAATTATCTGCTCAGGCATCGCTACAGTTTCCAAGATTGTTGGTTCCTTTTAAAAAGTATTATAAAGTAATTCCGAAGAGATATTCGCCGATTACCAGTATCAACCTGGGAGCATCTGTTCAGAATAACATTGGTTTGGGGAGAATCAACTTCAATGCGGGGCTTAATTATTCAGCGAATGTTGATGAAGGAAGAATTCAGCATAGATTGACTTTATTTAATACTCAATTAAGTTTAACTCAAAATAAAGACCGTTATTACGAATATTTTCCTGCTGAAGACGTCATAAGACAGGCTGTTTTTGGTTGGTATGAAGATGTTTATCCGGATGTGAATGCTAATAATTATTCATATGATCAGATTTCCAGAATGATTGTGAATGATCAGGCGTTTTTAGCGTCGATTCCGGCTGGTGATCAAGATATTCTGAATGCATTCAGGCAGTCTTTGCTTAATAAAGATAGACAGACACAAGATGTTATTATTTCTTCAATCATTTATAATTTCACTTATAACGAGATTGGAAAAAAAGAATACACCAACCCAATATTTTTCAGTGGCAAAGTAGAGTTTGCAGGTAACACACTTAGTCTTTTGACTCATAAAGAAAAAGAAGATGGAGTAGTGTCGGGTAACTCTAAAACGATATTCAAAATTCCGTATTCTCAGTTTATCAAATTTGATTTCGATTTCAAAAAATATTTTACATTTTTCAACGACAGAGTTAAACCACATACATTAGCATTTAGACAGCTTGTTGGAGTCGGGATTCCTTATGGTAATTCATCAACAATGCCCTTCATTCGTTCTTATTTCAACGGTGGAGCCAACGATATCAGAGCTTGGGTTGCATTTGGAGGTTTGGGTCCGGCAGATTCTCAGTTAGATGAAAGAGTCCGTTCCTATGCTATGGACAATGTGAAACTGACAACCAGTGTAGAATATCGTTTGCCTTTGACTAATATGTTTGAAGCTGCCCTTTTTACAGATGCCGGGAATATTTGGGGATTAAAAGATAACGGTTACGGCGATCAATTCAAATTCAAAAAATTCATTTCTCAAATGGGAGTTGGTAGTGGTTTCGGAATCAGGATGAATATTGCTTATGTCAATCTGAGACTTGATTTCGCTTACAAAATGCACGATCCTAACCGTCCAAAAGGAAGCCGTTGGGTTATAGATGAAATTAAACCTCTGCAACCAACTGTCAATTTTGCAATCGGATATCCTTTCTAAATCATTATTTCATAAAAAATGCGCTGGCTCAAATTTATTTTAATTATATTATTTTGTCTTTTCGGAATCTATTCTATATCCATGAATTTTGTGGATGAAAGCAAGAGTTTTACCCATCAGTCAGAAATCAATTATCCTGTTGATAAGGTTTTTCCTCAGTTCAACAATCTTCAGAATTTTGCAGCCTGGAACGATTTTTTTGCTGGTAAGGAAGATTTGACTTATTCATTTTTTACACCTTACGAAGGTTTGGGAAGTGCAATGAATTTTTCCGATAAAAAAAATAACAAATTGGGCGATTTGTTTATCCGTTATTCCAATGTCAATCGAACGGTGCGTTATCAGCTTTTCGATGGCGAAAGTGCTAATCCGTATTTGATAGATGTGAAATTTGTTCCCAATGGACAAAAAACTAAATTATTCTGGAACATCCATACGCCAAAAAGAGATTATCTGGAGCGTTCTCTCAATCTTATTGCTGAAGATTTTTTCGTTGAGAATATTGATAAAAGTATGAAAAATCTTTATCAATTATTAGGTAATAAAGTTGATAGAGATCAGAAATTAGCCTCAATCAAATACGACAGTATTATGGTTGAGAATCGTGATGGAGAATTGCTTCTAGGAGTCAATGTCAGCACCCGAAATACCAAAGATATTCTTTTCAAAAACGTCATAATGAACCATGGAAAAGTAGTTAATTATGTTAGGTCAGATTTAGGAAAAAAAGATGATGAGTTTGGGATGCCTGTACTTCTTACTAATCCGGCTAACCTGAAAGATAAAGAGGTTTCTTATTTCTATGGTGTTCCATTGTCGAAAAGAATTTCTGTGAGTGATAATAATTTCAGTTTCCAAACACTCAATGCTTCTAAAGTTTATTACATCTATTATCAGGGGAATTATAACAACCGTGTGAAAAATATTCAGGAGCTTCTCAAAAAGGCTAAAAAAGATACTTTGAGAAACGGTCAGCTAATGGAAGAGTTCTTGGAAGAACCAATTGATAATCAAGATGTAAAACTCAAATTATCTTTGCCGGTTTATCGATAGAAAAATCTGATAAATATCATGTATATTTACTGGAATAAATCACTCCTTTAAACATTAGTCCGCAAAAATTTAGTAAATTTGTTGGCAATTATTTAAAATTAAAATTTTAACAGATAATCTGTAATAATGGATAAATTTTCATTTCTAAATGCCGTACATGCTCAGTTGATTGATGATATGTACGAGCAGTACAAAAAATACCCAGATGCTCTAGAACCTTCTTGGAAAGCTTTTTTCCAAGGTTTTGATTTTGCATTGGAAAATTACAGCGATGAAGATGCGACATCACAGTCCGTTTCTCAATCAGCTCCAGTTCAATATGCTCAGCAAGCAGTTACAAACAATGCTGTTTCAGAAGATATTTCAAAAGAATTCAAAGTGGTGAACCTAATCGAAGCTTACAGGTCGAGAGGTCACCTTTTTACAAAAACCAATCCTGTAAGAGAAAGAAGACATTATTTTCCAACACTTGAAATCGAAAATTTTGGCTTGTCTAAAGAAGATTTGAATAAAAAATTCAATTCTGCGACGCAAACCGGGATGCCAGGTCCTGCAACATTGCAGGAGATTATTACACATTTAGAAAACATTTATTGTGATTCTATCGGTGTGGAGTATATGCATATCCAAAATGTTGAGGAGAAAAAATGGATTATGGAATGGGTGAATGTTAACGAAAACCATCCGACATTATCTGCTCAGGAAAAAACAGAAATCCTTTTCAAACTAAACCAAGCGGTGGCATTTGAAAATTATTTGCATACAAAATTCGTTGGTCAAAAACGTTTTTCTTTGGAAGGAGGCGAATCTTTGATTCCTGCATTGGATCAATTGATTACACGTTCATCACAATTAGGCGTTGATGAGGTTGTTCTTGGAATGGCTCACAGAGGTCGTCTGAATGTTTTGACTAATATTTTCCAAAAGTCTTACAAACAGATTTTCTCAGAATTCGAAGGAAAAGAGTTTGAAGAAGATGTGTTCTCTGGTGATGTCAAATACCACTTGGGTTCTTCTAAAAAAATTACAACGGCAAACGGAGAAGAAGTTAGAATCAACCTTACTCCTAATCCATCGCACTTGGAAACCGTTGCTGCGCTTGTAGAAGGAATCTGCAGAGCAAAAGTGGATAACGTTTACAAAGATGATTATTCTAAAGTTTTACCAATCGTAATCCACGGAGATGGGGCTATTGCCGGGCAAGGTATTGTTTACGAAATCGCTCAGATGATGAATCTGGAAGGTTACAGAACGGGTGGAACTGTTCACATCGTTGTGAATAATCAGGTTTCTTTTACGACAAACTATCTTGATGCAAGGTCTTCAGTTTATTGTACGGATATCGCAAAAGTAACGGATTCTCCGGTGATGCATATCAATGCAGATGATGTGGAAGCGGTTGTTCATGCGATTAGATTTGCTGCGGATTTCCGCGCGAAGTTTGGTAAAGATGTTTATATCGATCTTTTAGGTTATAGAAAATATGGTCATAACGAGGGTGATGAACCAAGATTTACACAGCCTAATCTTTATAAATTAATTTCAAAACATCAGAACCCAAGAGAAATCTACAAAGAACTTTTGATTAAGGAAAATGTAGTTTCAGATGAAGTTTTGAAAAAAATGGAGCAGGAGTTCAAAGCTTTGCTTGATGAAAACTTTGATGCTTCCAAAGAAATCGAAAGAAATACAATGGACATCTTTATGAAAGATGACTGGACAGATTTCCCAATCGGTGGAAAAGGCGCTGTTGCCAATTCTACCATCGATACAAAATTTGATTTAGAAAAATTAAAAGAATTAGCGATTAAAATTTCGACCCTTCCTGCAGATAAGAAATTCATTAACAAGATTACTCGTCTTTTTGAGAACAGAATCAAAATGGTGGAGAATAATTCTTTGGATTGGGCAGTTGCCGAATTATTGGCATATGCTACGCTTTTGACAGAAGGTTACAATGTGAGAATCTCTGGAGAAGATGTGGAAAGAGGAACATTCTCTCACCGTCACGCTGTTGTGAAAACAGAAGATACAGAAGAGGAATATATCCCATTAAGACACGTTAATGAGCAAAGATTTGATGTTTATAACTCTCATCTTTCTGAATATGGTGTTTTAGGATTTGATTACGGTTATGCGATGGCTGCGCCTAAAACATTGACCATTTGGGAAGCTCAGTTTGGAGATTTTACGAATGGTGCTCAGATTATTGTTGACCAATATCTGGTTGCTGCTGAGGAAAAATGGAAAATCCAAAACGGAATGGTGATGATGTTGCCTCACGGTTCTGAAGGCCAGGGTGCGGAACACTCTTCTGCAAGACTGGAAAGATTCTTGACACTTTCAGCTAACGAAAATATAATCGTTGCTAATATCACTTCTCCTGCAAATTATTTCCATTTGTTGAGAAGACAAATGAAATTCGGATTCAGAAAACCATTGGTTATTATGACGCCGAAATCTTTATTGAGACATCCAAAAGTGGTTTCTCCTTTAGAAGATTTGGCAAACGGAAGTTTCCAGCCGATTTTGGACGACCCAACTGCTGACCCGGCAAAAGTGGAAAGATTGGTGCTTTGTACGGGTAAATTGTACTACGATTTATTAGCCAAGAAAGAAGAGCTTAATGATGATAAAGTTGCTTTGGTAAGATTAGAGCAAATCTATCCTTTGAATTTGGATAACATTAATGCCATCTTCGATAAGTATAACAACAGAAAAGATTTAATCTGGGCTCAGGAAGAACCAGAAAATATGGGTGCTTGGAGTTATATTTTGAGAAACTTCAGAAACACAGATATCCAGTTGATTTCTCCAGTTGCTAGTGGAACGCCAGCGCCGGGAAGTCATAAGATGTTTGAGAAAAATCAGACCAAAATCATCAACGATGTTTTCCAAACGGATGATGCCCCTGCAAAAAGACCAGTAACAGCTTAATAAAATTAATAAACTATAAAGAATAACAATCTCCAGATTGTTCTGAAATTAAAAACAAATATTAGTATGTCAATATTAGAAATGAAAGTTCCTTCACCGGGAGAATCTATCACAGAAGTAGAAATTGCAACGTGGTTAGTACAAGACGGTGATTACGTAGAAAAAGACCAGCCAATTGCAGAAGTAGATTCTGATAAGGCAACTTTGGAACTTCCTGCTGAGCAAAGCGGAATTATTACTTTGAAAGCTGAAGAAGGAGAAGTAGTACAAGTTGGACAAGTGGTTTGTCTTATTGATATGGATGCGGCTAAACCTGCAGGTTCTGCGGCTCCAGCTGAAGAAAAACCTAAAGAAGAGACAAAAGCAGAAGTTAAAAAAGAAGAACCAGCTCCAGTAAAAGCAGAAGCTGCAAAAACTGAAACTTACGCTTCTCAAACACCTTCACCTGCTGCTAAAAAAATCCTTGACGAGAAAGGAATCAGCGCATCTCAAGTAACAGGTTCTGGCAGAGATGGCAGAATTACCAAAGATGATGCGGTAACGGCTTCTGTTCCTGCAATGGGAAGTGCTCCAGCTGGTGGAAACAGAGCTCAAACGACTACAAAACTTTCAGTTCTTAGAAGAAAGATTGCTGCAAGATTAGTTTCTGTTAAAAATGAAACGGCAATGTTGACAACTTTCAACGAGGTTGATATGTCAGAAATCTTCAGAATCAGAAAACAATACAAAGAAGAATTTGCAGCTAAGCACGGAATTGGACTTGGTTTTATGTCTTTCTTTACAAAAGCGGTGACGAGAGCATTGAAACTTTATCCGGACGTAAATGCTTCTATCGACGGTGATTTCAAAATCAATTACGACTTTGCAGATATTTCTATCGCTGTTTCCGGACCAAAAGGTTTGATGGTTCCTGTTCTTAGAAATGCAGAAAATATGACTCTTAGAGGTGTTGAAGCTAACATCAAAGATTTGGCAACTAAAGTTAGAGATGGAAAAATCACTGTTGACGAAATGACTGGTGGTACTTTCACTATTACAAATGGTGGAACTTTCGGTTCTATGATGTCAACGCCGATTATCAATCCTCCTCAATCTGCAATCTTGGGAATGCACAACATTATCCAAAGACCGGTTGCGGTTGACGGACAAGTGGTTATCAGACCAATGATGTATGTGGCGATGTCTTATGACCACAGAATCATCGATGGAAAAGAATCTGTAGGTTTCTTAGTTGCTGTGAAAGAAGCAATTGACAATCCAGTAGAATTCCTAATGGATGGTGACGAAAGAAAAGCATTAGAATTGTAAGAGATTACAATCAAGATATTTAAAGAGAGCAATTTTGCTCTCTTTTTTTTGTTAAATAATTATTATTTGGGCAGCTATTTCCGTCTTCCGCTCCCAATCTTTTTTTGCAGAACCATTTGATATTAAATAGAAATTTTGTACAAGCAAAAAAAGGATTTCCGCTCAAGTCGGGCTGCATATTCGACATCAAAACAACAGTTACCTTAAAAACATATTTTTGTCATTTTGAAAGAATCTAAACCTAGTCGTCGAGATTCCTCCGGAATGACAAAAACACTTTTATGAAACTTTGATCAGTTTTGAGGTTTATGCTGAGCTTGTCGAAGTACCTTTGTGAACTTTAAAATATTTTCAATAATTAATAAAATCTTTGCGGACTTTGCGTTCAAAAAATATTCTCACAAAAACAAAAACCATTTCCAAAATTCACAATTAATCCTTACTTTTGAGCAATGGAAAATTTCATCGTATCCGCACGCAAGTACCGTCCGCAAGAGTTTGACACTGTTGTTGGACAATCTCATGTTACAGATACTTTGGAACACGCTATCGACGAAAGTCAACTTGCCCAGGCATTGCTTTTCTGCGGACCAAGAGGTGTAGGTAAAACAACTTGTGCCAGAATACTTGCCAGAAAAATCAACGAAAAATCTGGTGCAGCAGATGATGATGGATTTGCATTTAACATTTATGAGTTGGATGCGGCTTCCAACAACTCTGTGGATGACATCAGAGAATTAATAGACCAAGTAAGATTTGCGCCTCAGGTCGGAAAGTATAAAGTTTATATTATCGATGAGGTTCATATGTTGTCTCAGGCTGCTTTCAACGCTTTTTTGAAAACTTTAGAAGAACCGCCAGCTCACGCTATTTTCATCTTGGCGACTACTGAAAAACATAAAATCATTCCAACGATTCTTTCCAGATGTCAGATTTATGATTTCAAAAGAATCACGATTGAGGATATCCAAGAGCATTTGAGAAAAATTGCTGAAAAGGAAAGTATCACTTACGAAGATGATGCACTTTATTTGATTGCTCAAAAAGCTGATGGAGCTTTAAGGGACGCTTTGTCAATCTTTGATAGATTAAGCACATTTTCCCAGAAGAATATTACACTTGAAAAAGCTGCGGAAGTTCTCAATATTTTAGATTACGATCAGTATCTTAAAATCGTTGACTTAGCAAAAGCAAATGACATTCCGAGTGTTTTGACTGCTTTTGATGAAATTGTTAAAAAAGGTTTCGACCCGCATATTTTCATTGCCGGATTGGGGAATCATTTCCGAGATCTGATGATGGCCCAAAATCCTAAAACTTTGAATCTTATCGAAGTTGGAGAAAAAACGAAATCCAAATTCGCTGAACAATCTCAGAAATGGTCGGCTCAACAATTAATTGATGGAATTGAAATTTGTAATTTCGCCGATATTAATTATAAAAATTCCAAAAACCCTAGATTGACTGTGGAAATTGCGTTAATGCAATTATCAAGTCTGACTGCAGGTTTGGAAGCTAAAAAAAAAAGTTCTTAATATTAGCGCCGCTTCTTGAGGCTAATTTAATTTCCGATAATAAACCTGTTTCTACAGAACCAAAAGTTCAAGCTGAACCAAAGCCCGAACCGGTAAAATCCGTTTTTGAAGAACCAAAAAAAGTTATTCAGAAAGCTTCTGAACCCATTGCCAGAAGTTCGTCTAATTCTCAATTCAGTATCAAAGCGGCTTTAGAGAAAAAGGAAGAAGTCAAGAAAGACGAATTTTCAGAAATAAAGGATGAAAACCTTCCGTCGAATCATTTTTCTCAGACGGATTTGGACAGAGAATGGGAAATTTTCCTGAAAAACACTTCAAAAACCAACACATTTCTTTACAATGCTATCAGTAGTTTTAAGATGGAGAAATCTGATGAGAACCTTGTGGTTGTAAAGTATTCGTCAGAATTTGCTAAATCAGAATTTGATAGAGTCAGCCCAGAGTTTTTTAACCATTTCAGACACAAAGTCAATAATTTTAAATTTGAAATCGACTATCAAACAGACTTAACGATTAAAAAAGAAGTGATGACCAAAAGAAAAATCTTCGAAAAGTTTGTTGAGATTAATCCTCTATTGAAAGATTTGGATGACTTGATGCGATTTGATCTTTCATAAAATAATTTTTTTTGTAGAAGATAGTATTGGAAAATTTTTTTTGCTGTCATCAGTATTTTTTGTGATATACTCCTGTCTTTTTTTGATAAATTCTGTTGGTCTCATCCCATTGATTTCCCTGAATAAATTAGAAAAATTGGTTCTGGACGCAATACCACATTTTTCTGCCAAAGTTTCTATTTTGTAGTTCAGATATACTTTGTCAGTGTATAATTTATTAGTGATATAATTAATTCTTAGTTCACCAAGATATCTATTGAAATTCATTCCTTTGTGATCATTAATAACTTGAGAAAGATAGGTTGAGTTGGTTCGTAATTTATGCGCCAGCTTATTGATTGTTAATCCATTTTCAATATAGCCACATTTGTCTTCAAAGGATTTTAATTTACACAATAGGTTTTCTACCAAGTTTTCGTTGAGAGGACATTTCTCTGTTTCCCCGTGATGTTCTGGTATTTCTATTTTGATTTTATCTTGAGCTAAAGTATAAATGCTGTTCAAAATTTTATCTTCCAGTATTTTATAATTGATTCTGGTTTTTCTTTCATTTTTTTCTTTCATTACCAGAAGTAGCATTAAAGTTATTGCTACAGAAGACAATATGCCAACAATCCAAGCTCCAAGGGAATTAGTATTGTTCAACTTGTCTTGTAGGATTTTTGTGTCAAACTCTTTGTGGATAGTAGAAGAGAGATAGGCAAAATCTTTGTTGATAATTCTGTCGGCTTTTAGAAGTTGCTTGGTGTAGTAGAGCTCTTTGTCTGTGTCTTTTTGATCTTTATAATGAAAAATCAGTAATTCGTAATTTTCTCTAAGTTCAGGGAGTATGAAATTATGTTTTTGAAAAACAGAATCAACTTTTTTGAAATACAAAATCGCTTTAGTGGGATTATTGTTAGCTAAATATGACTTTCCGATGTAGAAATAATTGACTGTTGCCCACGAAAAATCTTTAATCTTTAAAAGAGGTCTCTGAGATTCTTGTAATGAAGAAATAGCACTTGTGAATTTCTTGTTTCGGAATGCCTCAATTCCTTTTTCCTTTAGAAAATAACCATATTCCTGTGTGTAATCTGGATTGTTTTGTGTTTGTGATAATCCAGTATTGATAAGGGAGTTTAAAGTTTTATAATTTTTAAGATTTCTCTGGCAGACGATAATTCTGTGCAAAGTATTGTAATAACCTTTTTTGTTATTAAAGATAATATTGGGATGTGCTTTTTCCTGAATTCCGTTGTAGAAAAATTGATTGGCTTTTTGAAAATGTTCTAATGCAGAATCGTAGTAACCAAGGTAGCTTTTCACTACACCAAGATGATAAAGAATTTCATTTTTCAGATATTCATCTTTAGTATTTTCTGAGTATTGATAAGCCTTCAAATATTGATCTAAAGCAGATTTATATTTTTTATAATTGAAATAATAAATAATACCTTTTCCCAAAAAAGCGTCGCTTATCAAATCACTATCTTTTGTGGATAAAGCCGATAGAATAGTGCTGTCAGCATACTTCAATTTATCTTTTGATGAAGGCGTATAGAAAACAGCATCTTTATAAGCCTGAACCAATTGGTAGTTGTTCTTTTCCTTTTTTGAAAGTGATATTGCTTTATTTAGGAATTGGAAAGCTCGGCTATCATTCTCTGGGAGATATTCATAATTTTTTTTCAGTTCATAAAAATCACTGAACTGTTTTTGCTGAGAATAGAGATTCTTAGATATTAGAAGTAAAGTAATGAAATAGATTTTTTTCATACCTCTTCAAATTAGTGATTAAGTTTAGATAATTAAAATTAATCAAAATTTGTGCTAATTCAAGAAAAATAATTATTAAAAAAATAAAATTTAATATGATTAATGCGAATGTTTTATTAATAATGCGGTATTGTTTGATTGGTAATAATCATATAAAATATTGTGTGCTTATTTGGAAATAAGCACCAAGCTTAGTTTTAAAAGCAAAAGATTGTCAATAGATTTGATGAAAGAATTCTAATAACCGGCCGGGATAAACTTCAAAATTTTTTAACAATGAAAAAGATTATCTCAACTATTTTGACATTAGCAATAGTAATTATTGCGCAATCTTGCAGACCGCAAGATGACATTTTAACAGCTAATAATGAAATTAGCCAAGAAAACTCGGTTTTCAAAAAAAGCAGTGACAGTGTACAAACAGATAGTACCAATGTTCCGCAAAAGCCAGTCGTAGGAGATCCGCCTCCGAAGAATGGTCATCAATGGTAACTTCATTATTTTAATAATCGATAATAATAAAAACTAATAACCGTGAAAACCTACAAAAACATAATCATAATTATATGTAGAAAAAAGTATTAATAGTGGTGATTTTACTGTAGGTAGTTAAAGAGATAGCATTGATTTATGCTTTTAACAATAATATTTAATACGAGACTCATGAAAAAATACTTCAGCTTATTCGTTGTTTTTGTATTAACGAATATTTTACACGCACAGGTTGGGATCAATACATCCACTCCCAAATCAACTTTGGACATAAATGGAAATTTAAAAATCCGAACATTACCTGTTGTTTCAGCTTATCCAGCCAGTGATCAGGTAATTTTAATTTTGGATAAAAATGCTACAACTGGTGATTTCGAGGTTAAGCAAATTAGCGCAGATATATTATTTGGAGGCCATGCTTATTACGCTTCAAAAACCGGATCTTGGTCTTTATTGAACCTTGCAATAGGCGATTCTTGGTATAAATTAAATCTTACAGGTACTGCAGATACGAAATTAGGCGACCCATCACGTTTTACTGATGGCGTATATACAGCACCACAATCTGGCGTTTATTCTGTCAACTATGAGATTCAGCTGGCTTCAGGTGTAGATATTGAAGTTTTAGGGGGCAAGAGAATTGGTCTTATAAAAAATAATACTGTAGTTTGGGATGAGAAACTTTTTGATGCTGTTAGAGTTGCTATTAATGTTCCATTGGTTCTGACACTTACTCTCGCAGCTATTCCTGTCAATTCTACATCACTTAACTCTATGGTGCATTTAAACGCTGGAGAAACCTTAACATTTGCTCTCAACACGTCAGGCGTTTTACCCATAAATCTGGGGCTTTTGACTACTGCAAAAGTGAATATTAATATCCATAAAATATCAAATCAAACGCAATAATTGTTAAATCAGATTCTAAGTAAGAATCGAATATTAAATTTAAATTTTGTAAAAGCAGATTCGTCTGCTTTTATTTTTTTATCTAGAATTGAGCTAAGTTTGATATTAATTTATATATTTGTCAAAGATTTCTTCGACACAAGAAGAAAAAATATCAACCAAAACAAGCTAAAAGTCCTTTAACAAAGGATTTATAAAATGGAATCAAATCAATTTCCATATTTTACAACTTCAAGATCTGTCATTTCTTTTGACAGATTATTTAGCTTTTTTGGATTTTATTACGGAAATTTCAGAACCTATTACCGATTTTATTGGCTTAGCTAACTGAATTTCTTTCTCAAAAAACGCGCGGAACAATTTCAATCCGTAACACATTTAAAATTTTTTTAACGGTACTTTTTGAAAAGGAATTATAAATCAAGATTTATAACAGATACACTATTGCATTAATTTAAAAATATATAAAATTAAAAATATGAACTTAAACGATTTAAAGAACGATTGGATACAAGACTTCGCAAACCCGATGATTATTGCAGGGCCTTGTAGTGCAGAAAGCGAATCTCAAATGCTGGAAACAGCCAAAAGACTGAAAGAAAGCGGTGCGGAAATTTCAGCTTTCCGTGCAGGAATCTGGAAACCCAGAACCAAACCAAACGGTTTCGAAGGAGTAGGAGTAATTGGTCTTAACTGGTTGAAAAAAGTAAAAGAAGAATTCGGTTTCAAAACGGCAACAGAAGTGGCTAATGCACACCACGTTTTTGCAGCATTGGAAGCAGATGTAGATATCCTTTGGATTGGTGCGCGTTCTACGGTTAACCCATTCACGGTTCAGGAAATTGCTCAAGCGTTGAGAGGAACCAACAAACCAGTGTTGGTAAAAAATCCGGTTAATCCAGATTTGGCGCTTTGGATTGGTGCTTTGGAAAGACTTTTGGGTCAAGGTGTAGAAAATATCGGCGCCATCCACAGAGGTTTCTCAACATACCAAAAAACCAAATACAGAAACATCCCGAACTGGCAGATTGCTTTAGATTTCAAAAATCAATTTCCAAATATTCCTTTGTTTATCGATCCTTCACATATTTGTGGAAACAGAACCGGTTTGGCTGGCGTTGCACAGGAAGCTTTCAACGTAGGTTACCAGGGTGCGATTATAGAAAGTCACTGTGACCCAGACAATGCTTGGAGCGATGCTTCTCAGCAGATCACACCAGAAGTTTTGGCAGAAATGATCAGCAATCTTCAGGTTCGTAATTCTGATATCTCCGGATACGAAGACGAGATGGGAAAACACAGAACTTTAATCAGTGATATGGATTTCCAATTGATAGAGTTGTTATCTCAAAGAATGAAAATTTCTGAGAAAATCGGAACATTGAAAAAAGAAAATAACATCGCTATTTTTCAGCCAGAGCGTTGGAAAGTAATTACAGAATATGCGACTCAGAAAGCATTTGAAACAGGGATGTCTCAGGAGTTCATAGAAAAAGTTTTCAAAGCCATCCACGAAGAAAGTATCGAAGTACAAAATAACATTATGATTGACAGATAATAATTATTTGGGCAGCTTAATCCGCCTTCCACTCAAACCTAATGTAGTGGTTCATCGATTCAAATTGAAATAAATAAGAAATATGAGATAAGTCGGGCTGCACAAGATTCTCTGTTTTAATAATAGAAACCAAAAGAAGCTAATAATTTAGCTTCTTTTTTATTGAGGCTGACTTTAAATTTCTAAATTTGCCAAATACAAAATTCTACTGTTTGAAAGGAATCATCATCAAATCAACCGGAAGCTGGTATCAGGTTTTGGAATCAGAAACAAAACAAATCTTTGAAGCCAGAATTCGCGGAAAATTCAAATTAATAAAAACACGTCTTACCAATCCGTTGGCGGTAGGAGACGAGGTAGAATTTTCTTTGGAACAGGATGATGTCGCTTGGATTACCAAAATTTTCCCGAGGAGAAATTATCTCATCAGAAAATCCGTTAACCTTTCCAAAGAAGCACACATCATTGCTTCCAATGTTGATATTGCTTGTTTCATTTATACTTTGAAATTCCCTGAAACGTCTTTGGGTTTTCTTGATCGGTTTTTAGCTTGCTGTGAAGCATATAATATTTCACCTTTGATATTATTCAATAAAATGGATACATTGAATGATGAAGAAAAAGACATCGTAGAAAACATAGAAGCAATGTATCAGAATATCGGTTACGATACATTGAACATTTCTTCTTACACAAAGCTCAATCTTGATTTTTTAATTAATAGAATTAAAGATAAAACGTCTGTTTTCTTCGGACATTCTGGGTGCGGAAAATCAACTTTAGTGAATGCTTTGCAGCCAGATTTGCACATTAAAACAGGGGAGATTTCAGAATCTGTACTCAAAGGAAAGCACACGACAACATTTGCTCAGATGCATTTTTGGGATTTTGGAGGTTCGGTTATCGATACTCCAGGCGTTCGTGAATTTGCAATGATAGATGTTGAAAAGGAAGAAATTCAACATTATTTTCCTGAGATTTTTCAAAAAGGTAGAGATTGCAAATACCACAATTGTATGCACATCAACGAACCCAAATGTGAAGTTTTAAACGGTTTGGAAACAGGAGAAATAGAAGAAACCAGATATTCCACTTATCTCAAGCTAATGGAAGAAGCAGAAGAAATGAATCAGAAATAAAAAAATCCTACAAAAATTATTTGTAGGATTTTTAGTTTTATGTCAAGTTGGATTTTAGAATTTCCAACCAAGCGTGATAAAGAAATTACTTCTAGTATTTTTCACTTTTGAAACAACTTCTGCATCACTTAACAATTCTGTTCCATTTGGAGAATAATAACCGGAAGTATATGTTCCTTTGGGTGTAGTTATTAATTTACCAAACAAAAATGGACTATAATATGTTGAGGTTATGTTCTGATAAGAAGCATCTATATAGAAAGCTTTGAAATCATAACCAATACCAGCACCAATTATATTCCTTTTTCCAACAAAAAGATTGGAATAGGATTGATTAGAAGTACTGCCATTATCATTATAACTAAGCATTGACATATTATCAAAGCTATTTCCTTGGTAAGCATATCCACCTCTTAAACGAAAATCCATAATTCTATATTCTGCACCAACTCGGACTTCGGAAGAGTTTTTGTAAGTTTCCTTGAAGAAATCATTTAGCTCAGCTTCCGCATCTCCATATTCTTTATACTTTGGTTTTGTAATTCCTTGGATGAAGTCTACATTCAATGCAAAATTCTTACTTGGAACAAAGGCAGCACTAATGCTTGCCTTCATAGGAGTTGATAATTTTCTATCCTCATAATTCCTATCATAGAGATTGCTATTAAGATAATATTCGTTGTAATATCTGTCCATATTCCACCAAGTAGGTGTTTCTATTGCAGCACCAAGTCTGAATTGGTTACTTAGTTTCGCAATAACTCCAATGTTAGCAGAAAATCCGTCAGCTTTTTCTTCGAAATCTGTAAATTGTTTATCAAACCTTATTAAACTATTGCCATTTCCAAAGTTAGCAGAATCATATTGATTTAAATAAGAGTTGTGAAAGTTAAGTCCTGCTCCAAAATATAATCTATTGTCGTAATTAGCACCTACAGTAAAACTGGTTTTGGAAATATCACCATATCTGTCGTACCAATGTCCTGCTAATGTGTAATTTGAAGAATTGATCGTTTCGGTTGGAGTACTCGAAATTTGAATATTTTGATTCCCTCGGGTTTCTGTATAATTATCTATGGATTGTGTGGAATAATTAATTCCGATATTGACAAATTTCCACTTAGAGTTTGTGTCACCAAGATTTATTGTTAATACACCACCACTATTGTTAAGGTCTGTTTTATTGATTGTATAATTTGATGAATTACCACCAAGAGTTGTCTTATTTTTATTACTATTAATTCCTAAAGTCAGATTGACATCACTAGCAATAAAAACCCCAATTCCAGCTGGGTTCACACTTGCCGAGGAAATATCTCCACCCAATGCTCCCATAGAACCTGCCATAGAATTATACTTAGCAGTACCATTAATAGAGTTATTAGAATAAATATCAACTGTATTCGTAATTACTGAAACATCCTGAGCTTTAAGATAGACCAAAGAGATAGGAACACTTAACAGTAAGAAAGTTTTTTTTAGCATTTTTATATGAAATGTTTTTAGAATTTACAATTATCTTCTTCCGCCACCGCCGGATCTCATTCCACCGCCACCGCCAGATGAACCACCAGATCTAAATCCACCTCCAGAATTGAAACCGCCGGAATTACTTCCAGATCTTGATGGAGCTGTGTAGCTATCATTTCTGAAACCTCCATTATTTTGAGTTCTTACATTTCCGTTGTTAGGATAGCTTGGAAAAGTTCTTACGCCGCCATTGTTAGGATAAGTGTTTCGTACGTTACCATTGTTTGGATATGTATTTCTAGTGCCACCGTTATTTGGAAATTGTCTGATGTTACCGTTGTTCTGGTTTCTTATATTTCCGTTATTGATGCCTCTGATGCCATTACTATTTCTGATGTTTCCATCGTTTCTCATAATTCTGCTGTTGTTAGCAGTAATCATCTGTGAGTTTCTTGAAGAATTAATACCACGGAAACCATTCGTTCTGTTGTTGGTGGAAATCATTCCGCCCAATCTACCATTAGAACCTGATCTGATGTATGCAGGTCTGTAGTAATTTCCGTAAGGATAATATCCTCCGTAGTAGCCGCCCCAGCCATAACCCCAGAAAGGATCATAGAAACCTCCGCCCCAGCCCCAAGGTGAGTACATAGAACTTCCCCATCCCCAGCCGAAGCCCATGCCCCAACCGAAAGAATTGAATCCCCAACCGTAGTTAGGATAGCCCCAGCCGCCAAAACCGCCCCAGCCACCGTAGCCGAAGCCCATTCCCCAGCCACCATAGCCCCAATTATTAAAGCTAGAATAGTTGGTTTCTGTTCCTGTAAAATTGCCCCAGTCAGAATCGGATGTTAAAGCATAACGGTTATTTTGATCTTGGATGTTTTGTTGGTTGTTATCATAGATGCTTGGATAAGTATCTTGATAATTATAATAATCATCAACTTGATTACCATAATTGCCTGTATAAGACCCAGCAGGCAAAGAATCTTTGTTTGGGTCATAATAAATACCATCAGTTTCTGAGTAACCTCCAGTATAAATAACACAAGAAGTCAAAAGAAAACTGCTGGAAATCAATATCAAACCTTTTGATTTGATAAAATTGAATAAGCTTTTATTGTCGAAATTTTTCATTTTATGAGATGTATTAAGTTTCATATATTTGCATTTCCTAAAAGAGACCAAAATTTATACCATTTAATATTAATAAATACGTGTAAAATTAGGCTTTTTATTTAGATTATAAATAGTTAAAAAAGTTAAAAATCATATCAAAAAATTTATGGCAAAGTTAACATCAAGAGCAGAAGATTATAGCAAATGGTATAATGAACTGGTTGTTAAAGCAGATTTAGCAGAGAATTCAGGCGTTAGAGGATGTATGGTTATCAAGCCTTATGGTTATGCAATTTGGGAAAAAATGCGTGACGAGATGGATAGAAAATTCAAAGAAACCGGACATCAGAATGCTTATTTTCCTCTTTTTGTTCCCAAAAGCCTGTTTGAAGCTGAAGAAAAAAATGCCGAAGGTTTTGCCAAAGAATGTGCTGTGGTTACCCATTACAGATTAAAAACTGATCCAAATAATCCTGGGAAATTAATTGTTGACCCAGACGCAAAATTGGAAGAGGAATTGATTGTTCGTCCTACTTCTGAAGCGATTATCTGGAATACTTATAAAAACTGGGTTCAGTCTTACAGAGATTTGCCGATTTTGATTAACCAATGGGCGAATGTTGTAAGATGGGAAATGAGAACAAGATTGTTCCTTAGAACTGCCGAATTCCTTTGGCAGGAAGGACATACAGCTCACGCCACAAAAGATGAAGCGATAGAGGAAACAGAGAAAATGCTTGAGGTTTATGCAAAATTCGCTGAAGAATTTATGGCAATTCCGGTAATAAGAGGAATCAAAACACCTTCTGAAAGATTTGCTGGGGCAGACGAAACTTATTGTATCGAAGCGATGATGCAGGATGGAAAGGCTTTGCAGGCAGGAACCTCGCATTTTTTAGGCCAAAACTTCGGAAAAGCTTTTGATGTGAAATTCACAACCAGAGAAGGGAAAATCGAACACGCTTGGGGAACTTCTTGGGGAACTTCAACAAGATTGATGGGAGCTTTGATTATGACACATTCTGATGATTTAGGATTAGTTTTGCCTCCAACTTTAGCGCCGATTCAGGTTGTGATTGTTCCAATTTTCAAAGGAGAAGAGCAATTAGCCCAAATCAGTGATGTTGCTTTAGATATTCAGGCTAAGTTGAGAGCAAAAGGAATTTCAGTGAAGTTTGATAATGATACGCAAAACAAACCAGGTTGGAAATTTGCTGAATATGAATTGAAAGGTGTTCCGTTGAGAATCGCAATGGGACCAAGAGATTTGGAAAACAGAACTGTTGAATTGGCTAGACGTGATAATTTAACCAAAGAATCGGTTTCGATTGATGGATTGGAAAACTATATCGAGGAATTACTAAAAACAATTCAAAATGATATTTATACCAAAGCTTTAACTTACAGAGAAGAAAATATCACGAAAGTTGATTCTTATGAAGAGTTCAAACAAGTTTTGGAAGAAAAAGGTGGTTTCATTTTAGCACATTGGGATGGAACAGAAGAAGAAGAAGAGCAAATCAAGCAAGAGACAAAAGCAACAATTAGATGTATTCCTTTGAATAATGAGCAGGAAGATGGAGTTTCTTTAATATCTGGAAAACCTTCTAAGCAAAGAGTTGTATTTGCGAAAGCCTATTAATTCTCGAAAAATATTATAATAAAAACCGAAGATTGTTCTTCGGTTTTTTGTTTTTTAATTATAAATCTAATCAAAAAGTTAAATCAGAAAATAGTTAAAGTTTTATTAAAATTATCAATAGCGAAAATTTGTGGATTAAAATTTGGTAACATTACATAACATCAAACATTAAAATAAACTACTATGTCAATCAACTTAATCGACCTTATCAAAGGTCAGCTGGGACCGGCAACGGTTTCCCAAACAGCAACTCAACTTGGAGAAAGTGAGTCTGGTATTTCAAAAGCAATTTCTGCATTATTGCCTGCTGTAGTAGGTGGTTTTGCAAATAGTAATGCACAGTCTGAACTTTTTACTACAGTAAAAGAAGCAGCTTCGTCAGGTGTGCTATCCAATTTATTAGGAAATCTGAATGGAAGCGATTCTGTAATTTCAAGAATTCTTTCTCTGATTTTTGGAGATGGAGATAAATTAGCTGCGATAACTAATTCGGTTTCCAATTATGCAGGAATCAGTAATGATTCTACAAGCTCTTTATTAAATCTTGTTACTGGAGCTACAGCAGGAACGCTTGGAAAATACGCATTGGATAATAATACAGATGCGTTTTCTTTTGGTAATCTTCTTAGCGAACAAAAAAATAATCTATCAGCACTTTTACCTGCAGGATTTAGTTTTGCAAGTTTAGGTTTAGGGAATTGGTTTGGTAGTGTAGATGCTGAAACTGTAAACGTAGTTCCTGAGCCTATGCAAACACCGATAGCGGATGTGAATCCTGTAACACCAGCTACGGAAAAACCCGTAGTAACAGAAACGCCACAAGTGGAAGTTACAAGAAGTGGAACAACGCACGATATTGTTGGGAATAGTGATTCTGGAGGAAGCATTTGGAAATGGTTGTTACCATTATTATTGTTATTGCTTTTAGGATGGTTTTTCTGGAAACAATGTGATAAAAAAGCTGAGCCTGCACCAGTTGCTATGACAGATTCCACAACAGTCGTTACTGATTCTACAAATGCTTTAGGTGATACGGTTTCTACAACCAGAGAAACATTGGTTGTGACTTTGCCAAGCGGTAAAACTTTACAAGCTTATAAAGGCGGAATCGAAGATCAAATTGTAACTTTCCTGAAGTCTGACGAATATAAAAACTCAACAGAAGCACAATTGAAAGACAAGTGGTTCAATTTTGATAATCTGAATTTCGAATTTGGAAAAGCCATTTTGACACCAGAATCACAAGTTCAATTGGATAACTTGAAAATGATTTTAGCTGAGTTTCCGGATGCGAAAATTAAAATTGGAGCTTACACCGATAAAAAAGGTGACGAAGCTGTAAATCTTAAATTATCTGGCGAAAGAGCAGGAGTTGTAAAATCGGCAATCAATTCTAAACAAGTTTTGGAAGCAGAAGGATATGGTTCTAAGTTTGCTAAAGTTCCGGCGGAAGCTTCTGACAAAGAAAGAGAGTCTGACAGAAAAACAGCTGTGAGATTTACAAAGTAAAATATAATTTCAAATTGATAAAAACTGCCAGAATTTGGCAGTTTTTTTATTGTCTTATTGTAGGTTAAGAAAAGTATTATTAAATTTGTTAGTCTAATCTAACAATAAAAATTAATTGAATCAAAATAATAACAACAACGCTTGGAGAAAGGAGAGGAGTTCCAATTCGCTTCAAGAGGTTTTCGCCAGCGTCAATATTCCCAAAGATGGGAGTTTCAAGAAAAAACTAATGGCTTATATGGGACCGGGATTACTGGTCGCAGTTGGTTATATGGATCCAGGGAATTGGGCTACAGATATTGCGGGTGGTGCGCAGTTTGGTTACACCTTACTTTCTGTCATTCTTATTTCTAATCTTTTCGCCATTGTTTTGCAATATTTATCAGTGAAATTAGGTGTTGTAGCAGAACGAGATTTGGCTCAGGCCTGTAAAGACCATTTCCATCCGGTTGTTAATTTCATATTATGGATATTTTGTGAGATTGCGATTGCAGCTTGTGATTTGGCTGAGGTCATCGGTTCAGCGATTGCGTTGAATTTACTATTCGGAATTCCGTTGAGTGTTGGTGTTGTGATTACTGTGATTGATGTTTTTCTAATTTTATTTTTGCAATCACGAGGTTTCCGATACATAGAAAGTATAGTTGGAGGTTTGATATTCATCATTTTTGCATCATTCTTATATGAGATAGTTCTCAGCAAACCGGAGATTTTACCAATGTTGGAAGGCTTGATTCCTAAGAAAGAAATAGTGACAAATCCTTCAATGCTCTACATTGCTATCGGTATTTTGGGTGCTACAGTGATGCCTCATAACCTTTATCTGCATAGTAGTATCGTTCAAACCAGAAACTATCCACGAACTACTGAGGGTAAGAAAGAAGCTTTGAAATTTGCCGGATTAGATAGTAGTTTTTCTTTGATGTTGGCTTTTTTTATCAATGCTGCTATTTTGATTATTTCGGCTGCTACTTTTCACACAACAGGAAATAAAGATGTAGCGGATATTAATGATGCTTATATGTTGCTGACGCCACTTCTTGGAACAACTTTAGCGAGTATATTTTTTGGAATAGCATTATTGGCTTCTGGGCAAAATTCTACTTTAACAGGAACACTTGCCGGACAAATTGTGATGGAAGGCTTTCTAAATATCAGATTGAAGCCTTGGGTAAGACGATTGATTACAAGATTGATTGCGATAGTTCCAGCCTTGATTATTTCTATAAAATACGGTGAACGAGGGACAGCTGATTTGTTAGTTTTCAGTCAGGTTATTTTATCGATGCAACTGAGTTTTGCTGTGGTTCCTTTGGTAATGTTTACCGGAAGCAAGGCTAAAATGGGCGAATTTGTTAACAAGCCTTGGTTGAAGATTGTAGCTTACATCATCAGTGCAATCATCATCGTTCTGAATCTTTATCTTTTGAAGGAGACTATATTTCCTTAAGTTATAAAATAAAAAACCGAATCCTGAGATTCGGTTTTTTTTATGTTGATTTTAAAAAATCAATCTTGTTTTGTGCGCAGCGCACCCCGACCTGAACGGAGCTCTTTTTATTTTTTATGAAAAATAAAAAAGCGGGAGTGGAGGGCGGATAAGGTGCCCAAATAATTATCCTAATTTCTTAGAATCTGCCACGAATTGTGCTAATCCAGAATCTGTAAGCGGGTGCTTCAACAAGCTAAGAATCGGTGCCAATGGAGATGTAATAACATCTGCGCCAATCTTTGCACAATTGATGATATGCATAGGGCTTCTGATAGATGCTGCTAATATTTCTGTCTCGAAATAATAGTTATCATAAATCGTTCTGATTTCCTCGATAAGGTTAAGTCCATCGACAGAAATATCATCCAATCTTCCTAAGAAAGGAGAAACATAAGTTGCACCAGCTTTTGCAGCCAATAATGCCTGGCCTGCTGAGAAAATTAATGTGCAATTGGTTTTGATGCCTTTGTCAGAAAAATATTTAAGAGCTTTTACGCCATCTTTAATCATTGGGATTTTTACTACGATTCTTTCGTGAAGTGCTGCCAATTCATCTCCTTCTTTAATCATTTCTTCGTAAGTCGTAGAAAGAACTTCTGCAGATACATCTCCATCTGCAATGTTGCAAATATCGATATAATGCTGGTTAATTGCTTCTTTTCCGCTGATTCCTTCTTTTGCCATCAACGAAGGATTGGTAGTAACGCCATCTAGAATCCCCAAATCTTGTGCTTCTCTGATTTGGTCCAAATTGGCTGTATCAATAAAAAATTTCATATATAGGTTTTTATAAAATTGTTTTGTAAATATAGGTATTTAAAAAGCATTGTGGAAATAAAAAAGAAGCCCTAAGGCTTCTTTTAAGTTATTTCATTCCAGCTTCTTTTGCTTTGAACTCGTTGTACTTTGCCGTGTTTTGAGTGGTCATATACATTCCTTTTAGGAGTGTTACAACTTCTTTGTTATTAGGCTCATTAGCATAAAGTTTTTCAGCATAAGGCAAAGCTTTTTGGAATCTGGCTCTTCTTTGCTCCAGAATTTTATTTGCTTCATCTATTTTTCCCGCTTTTTTCAAATCTCTGTATTGATTGATTGCAGCTTCGTCTTCTCCTAAAATTGCAAAAACCAAGTTGTTAAGTGCGTTAGGAAATTTAGAATCAATCTCTACTAATTTTTTGAAAGTAGCTTCAGCTTCAGCTTGTTTTGCCGGATCTTTACTTAGCATAACACCAAGATTATAAAGACTTTCTTTATCGTTTGGATTAGCAGCGATTTTTGCTTTCAAGTTATTTACAAACTCATCCGTTTTTCCGGATTTGAAATAAGAATTGCTTTGAACCTGACCTAAAGACTGATTTTTAGGGAATTTTTTTAAGCCTTCCTCTGCAACTTTTCCTGCTTCCTCATATTTCTGTTGTTCAAATAATAATGATGCAGTTACTTCATAAAGTTCTTCTTGCTTGCTTGGTGTTTTCTCAATTTTGAAATCTGTATAACCAGCATTTGCTTTTTTATAAAGATCAAAAGCTGCTTTGTCTAAAGTTTCTACTTGTCCAGATTTGGTGTTTTTTGCTGTATAAACAGTTTCTTCTCCTGTATAATTGGATTTAATTAAAGATTGAAGAATATCAGTCGATTGAGCTTTTTTATCGGGAGTTTGAGCATAAGCTACACCAGCGTAATAAAGGAAATTTTTATTATCCTGTCCTGCTGCTTTGAACAAATAATAAGTCTCAGCGAACTTTGCACCAGCCACGTCAAACTTTTTGTTATTATAGTTGGTTGTTGCTTCTTCATTTGCTTTTCTTAAAAGCGGATCAATTGCTCCTCTTAATTTTTCCGTCAAAGAAGGTGTATATTTTTCCTCTTTCAAAGAAAGACCACTTCCAGACTTATCAGCAGCATCTTTCCCAACAAAATACACTTTATTCTTTTCTGCATCTTTTCCAGAATAAATGGTTTCATTGCCTAAAGTTGCAATTTTAGCAAGATATTCTGCGCCTTCAATATTTTTTCCAGCTTTCAAAAGAGACAATCCTTTTGCGTAATAATATTGCTCAAGGACAGAAGGTTCCAACAAAAAAGTTTTGTCACCAAAAATACCTTCCGCTTTTGAAATTTCAGTATTTGCAGTTGTAAGATCTCCTGAATCAACTGCTTTTACAGCATTAGCAATTTCTTTTTTCTGCGCATTCATCAATGCTACAGATAGAACTGCTAGACTTAAAATTAATCTTTTCATATTAAACTTTTAATTTTTTATTCGTTATCTTCTGATTCCTCAGTGTTTTCTGGTGCTTCGTCAGTCGTATTGTTTACTTCTTCTGAGTCACCGATATTTAATTGGTTATCGCCAGTTTGTTCTTCTGCTGAGAATTCTGGATTATTGCTGTCGTTTTCTAAACCTTCTTCGTTTTCTTCCTCTACATCTCGGTCCATTTCCACTTTAGCAATAGCTGCGATTTCGTCTTTAGTTTTTAGGTTAATGACTTTCACACCTTGAGTATTTCTACCCATCACACGCATCTCATTCATATTCATTCGGATGGCAACACCAGATTTGTTGATGATCATCAATCCATCTTCGTCTGTTACACTTTGGATGGCGATTAGATTTCCTGTTTTTTCTGTAATGTTAAGCGTGATAACACCTTTTCCGCCACGGTTGGTGATACGGTAATCTTCTACAGCCGTTCTCTTTCCGTAACCTCTTTCAGAAACCACAAGAACAGTATCATTTTCAAGATCATTAACAACAATCATTCCGATAACTTCATCGTTATCTTCAAGGGAAATTCCTCGCACACCAATAGACCCTCTACCTACAGCTCTAGCTTTTTCTTCAGGGAAACGGATACATTTTCCGTTTTTGGTAGCGATCATAATTTGAGAATTTCCGTCTGTTAATTTTGCACCTAACAATTGATCATTATCACGGATTTCGATAGCATTCACACCATTTGTTCTTGGTCTGGAGTAAGCTTCCAAAGATGTTTTTTTGATGGTTCCGTTCTTGGTGATCATCACAACATTCATTTGGTTGATGTATTCCTGATTTTTAAGATCTTTCGTTCTGATGTAAGCCTTGATTTTATCATCTGGCTCGATGTTAATCAAATTCTGAACAGCTCTACCTTTCGCAGTTTTGGAACCTTCCGGAACCTCGAAAACTCTCAGCCAGAAACATTTTCCTTTTTCTGTGAAGAAAAGGAGATATTCGTGGTTTGTAGCTGTTACGATATATTCTAAGAAATCTTCATCTCTTGTAGTTGCAGCTCTATTTCCTACGCCACCTCTGGATTGTACTTTATATTCAGAAAGAAGTGTTCTTTTGATATAGCCTGCGTGAGAAATTGTCAGAACTACTTTTTCATCTGGGATAATATCTTCGATAGACATTTCTCCACCAGAATAATCGATTTCTGAACGTCTCGCGTCGCCATATTTTTCTTTGATTTCAAGAAGTTCATCTTTGATGATTTGATAACGTCTTGGCTCATTAGAAAGAATATCTTCCAAATCTTTGATCAAGGCCATAATCTCTTCATACTCAGCACGGATTTTATCCAATTCCATACCGGTAAGACGAGCCAGACGAAGATCCAGAATTGCCTGAGCTTGGATTTCAGATAATTCAAACTCCTCAATCAAACCTTCTTTTGCCGCCGCAGGATTTGCGCTATGACGGATGATTGCAATCGCTCTGTCTAAAGAATCCTGAGTTCCGATAACTTTCATAAAGCCTTCAAGAATATGAGCTCTTTCTTTGGCTTTCCTCAATTCGTATTCAGTTCTTCTAACGATTACTTCGTGACGGTGATCAACGAAATGAAGAATCAAATCTTTAACATTTAACTGTAAAGGTCTTCCTTTAACTAAAGCGATGTTATTAACTGAAAATGAAGTTTGTAGAGAAGTGTATTTATATAAAAGGTTTAATACAACATTTGGAATGGCGTCATTCTTTAATTCGTAAACAACTCTAAGTCCGGTTCTGTCAGATTCGTCACGGATTTCGTAAATTCCCGGAAGTTTATCATCCTTAACCAACTCAGCCGTTCTGGCAATCATCTCTGCTTTGTTAACTTGGTAAGGAACCTCAGTTACAATAATGGCGTTTCTGTTTCCAATCTCTTCGAAATTAACTTTTGCTCTTAGAACGATACGTCCTCTTCCTGTATGGAAAGCATCACGAACACCATCGTAACCATAAATAATCCCACCAGTTGGGAAATCGGGAGCGATGATATGTTTCATCAACTCATCAATGGTAATTTCTTTATTATCGATATATGCACAAATGGCATCAATACTTTCAGATAAATTGTGAGGCGCCATATTCGTCGCCATACCAACTGCAATACCAGAAGTTCCGTTGACCAAAAGGTTTGGAACTCTTGTGGGAAGAACAGTAGGTTCTTGCAAAGAGTCGTCAAAGTTATTCTGAAAATCAACAGTATCTTTATCTAGGTCGGCAAGAATTTCGTCAGAGATTTTCTTAAGTCTTGCTTCCGTATAACGCATTGCTGCAGGCGGGTCACCATCCATTGATCCGAAGTTACCCTGCCCATCAACCTGCTCATAACGCAAACTCCAAGGTTGTGCCATTCTTACCATTGCATCGTAAACCGAGCTGTCTCCGTGTGGGTGATATTTACCCAAAACGTCTCCAACGATTCTGGCAGATTTCAAATGTTTTCTGTTGGAAAATACATTCAGACCATACATACCGTAAAGAACACGTCTGTGTACGGGTTTCAAACCATCTCTTACATCTGGCAAAGCTCTTGATACAATTACTGACATCGAGTAATCGATGTAAGAGGTTTTCATCTCGTCAACAATGTTGATCGGTATTAACCTTTCTCCTTCCTTATGCATAAATATTTTTAATTTATTGTAAATCAGAAATTTATTTTAGTTTCTGACCTGTTGAGTTTTTCTGTTTTTTATAACGGGCTAATTTACAAAAAAAAACCGATTTTTGCATTCTGAATTTATCAACATTAATCATAAAAAAATAAAAATATGAGTATCCTTAGTATTACATTCCACACAGTTGAAGATAGGATAAAAGAATGGGATTTGTATGTAGATAATGATTTGCATCAAATGATTGAGAATCTAATAGATGTTGAGAAATATATTCTGTCAGAAGTCCATTCTGATATGGTAAATGAAGGGAAAAATACCAACCTTTTTCTTTTATTTGATAATGCGGAAATCCGTGACCAGTTTATGGAAAGCGAAATGGTGAATCTGGCAGAAAGAATCAATCAGAGATTTGGAGAAGAAGTGATGATTTTTCCGACTTTCCTTAATTCAAAAAAGAAAAGATTTTAAAGGAATAATTTTTGAGAATCATTAAACTCAAATCAAAATTATGTTCGACAAACAGCAACGCAAACTCAAAAGATCTGCTAAATTAATCTCTGTTTTAAGCAAATACGGATTCAAAGATCTTATTGCCAGAATGGGCAAAAAACCGGAAGAAAGTTCTGTAAATGAAATTGTTTCCAAAGGAACGGTTTATGAAAGAATCCGATTGGTTTTGGAAGAGTTGGGACCAACGTTTGTGAAGCTTGGACAGACTTTCAGTAATCGTGAGGATTTGTTGCCACCGGAATTGATTCAGGAGCTGCAGAAACTTCAGGATCGAGTTGAGGTTGTTGAAATGAATGTTGAGGAAATCCTTGAAAATGAATTCAATATTTCGGTGAAAGAACATTTTTCGGAAATCATTTCAAAACCTTTGGCGACAGCGTCTATTGCTCAGGTTTACAAAGCCACTTTAATTTCTGGTGAAGAAGTGATTCTGAAAATCAAAAAGCCTGATGTTCTCAGTGTTATCGAGGATGATTTGCTTCTTATTAAAGATCTAGTAAAGCTAATCTCTACTTATTCTGAAATTGCTTCAAAATTAAATCTAAAACAAGCGATTGCAACCTTCGAAAAGTCTTTGTTAGAAGAAGTTTCTTTGGTTAATGAGCGCAATAATATCAAGCAATTCTCTCTCAATTTTAAAAATAATAAAGAAACTTATGTTCCAATTGTTTATGACGAATTTTCCAATAACAATGTCCTTTGTATGGAGTTCATTGACGGAATCAAAGTCACGGATAAAACAGAACTTTTACGACATAATATTGATCCGGTTAAAATTTCGGAAGTTGGATTAAGGCTTTTCGTTTCTCAGATTTTGGATTACGGATTTTTCCACGCTGATCCTCATGCAGGTAATATTCTTGTGAAAAAAGATGGAAGAGTAGTTTTCATAGATTTCGGAGCGGTTGGGAAAATTCAGCCGAATGATAAGGAGGTTTTGGAGAGTCTGATTGTTGCTTTTGTTGCGAAGAATTCTAATAAAATTGTACGTTCTCTCAAGAAAATGGCGGTGAGTTATGAGATTCCGGATGATAGAAAATTTGAAAATGACGTGGATGAAGTTCTGAATTTCGTTCACAGCACTTCTTTAAAAGATATTAATCCGCACATCATCATCAACAAAATGAAAGATGTCCTTAAGGATAATCAGCTTTATATGCCAGACTATTTTTATCTTTTATTTAAAGGAATTGGTTTGATAGAAGGCGTTGGCAGAACTATTAATCCGGATTTGGATATTGTAAAAAGTTTGCATCCTTATACCAAGAAAATATTAACGAAGAAAATCAGTCCAAAAAAACTCCTGAAAAACGGAATGGATAAAGTGATTAATTTCACAGATAATGTAGATGAAATTCCAAAAGAACTTCGCTCCGTTCTGCAAAAACTGGATGATAATAAATTCACGATCTCGAGTGAAATCAAAAACATTGAGAAAACGAATAACCTTATTAAATCTAGCATCGTAAATCTGATTTTAGCGATGATTCTGGGAGCGAATATCATTGCAACTGCTATCGTTTTTGTTTCAGAATCAGGTCCGAGGATTGGAGAAATGTCTTTGGTGGCAGTTTTGGGATTTGTGTTTTCTATTTTCCTAGTCATAGTTTTATTATTAAGGATTACAAGAAAGTGATTATGTCATTTGTTAAACACAAAGGCACGATGATTTTTTTTAATTCAAATTAATTTAAGGCACAAAGTGCAACTTCGTTAAATGAAAAATCTTTGATTTTCTTCGTGCCTTAGTATAGCTTAGAGCTAACATATTCTTTGTGCCTTTGTGTTTAGCTTTATTAATTTAATAAACTGATTATTAAATTCAAATTCTTTTCAAAAAATACCTGTTTTCAATACATATTTATAATCCAAATAAATACATTAAATTTGCACCAAATTTTAGACGAAATACATTAATTAAAAGTACTCAATACGGAGTACAACACAAACAATTTATGAGTGCACCTCAAGCAATTACAGAGCTGATTACTCTTGCAGACGGCAGAGAAATCACAATCGAAACAGGGAAACTAGCTAAACAAGCTGACGGATCTGTTGTAGTAAAAATGGGCGGAACAATGCTTTTAGCGACAGTTGTAGCCAACAAAGAAGCCAATCCTGGTGTAGACTTTTTACCTTTAACAGTAGATTACAGAGAAAAATTCTATGCAGGCGGTAAAATCCCTGGAAATTTTTTCAGAAGAGAAGCTCGTCCTTCAGACCAAGAAATCTTAACGATGCGTTTGGTAGACAGAGTTCTTAGACCTTTATTCCCTGAAGATTTCCACGCGGAAGTTCAGGTCATGATTTCATTAATTTCTTATGACGGAGAATCGATTCCTGATGATTTAGCAGGTCTTGCTGCATCTTCAGCGATTGCAATTACAGATATTCCTTTCAATGGGCCAATGTCTGAGGTAAGAGTAGTAAGAATTGATGGTCAACTTTCAATCAATCCTAAATTCGAAGATCTTAAAAATTCTGATCTTGATATTATGGTTGGAGCAACTAAAGATTCTATCGTAATGGTGGAAGGTGAAATGAAAGAAATCACTGAAGCAGAAATGCTTGAAGCGATTACTTTTGCTCACGAAGAAATCAAAAAACAAGTTGAAGCTCAGGAAAGACTAGCTGAAAAAGTAGGAAAATCTTTCCCGAAAAGAGAATATAGCCACGAGAATCACGACGAAGCGATCCGTGAAAAAGTGTGGAAAGAAACTTATGATAAAGTTTACGAAGTAGCAAAAACGCCTTCCAGCAAAGAAGAAAGAGGAGAGAAATTCAAAGCGGTACGTGATGAATTTTTAGCTCAATATGTTGAAAATGCGGAAGAATTGGAAAGAGTAACACCTTTCGTAAAAGTATATTACCACGATGTGGAAAAAGAAGCGATGCGTCAGATGATTTTGAATGATAAAATCCGTCTTGATGGTCGTGATCCTGAAACAATTCGTCCAATCTGGAGCGAAATCGATTATTTGCCAGGAGCTCACGGTTCTGCGATCTTTACAAGAGGAGAAACTCAGTCTTTAACGGCTGTAACTTTAGGTTCTGTGAAAGATGCAAATATGGTGGACAGCGTAATGGTAAATTATGACGAGAGATTCTTCTTACATTATAACTTCCCTCCGTTCTCTACAGGTGAAGCTCGTCCTTTGAGAGGAACTTCAAGAAGAGAAGTTGGTCACGGAAACCTGGCTCAAAGAGCTTTGGCCAATATGATTCCTGAAGAAAATCCTTACACTATCCGTATTGTTTCTGATATTCTTGAATCAAATGGTTCATCTTCTATGGCAACTGTTTGTGCAGGGACTTTAGCATTGATGGATGCAGGTGTTCAAATCCATAAGCCAGTTTCCGGTATTGCAATGGGATTGGTAACTGATGTTAAGTCAGGGAAATTCACAGTGCTTTCTGATATTTTAGGAGACGAAGATCATCTAGGTGATATGGACTTCAAAGTAACGGGAACTGCAGACGGAATCACAGCTTGCCAGATGGATATCAAAATCCAAGGTCTTTCTATGGATATTATGGAGAAAGCGCTTTTACAAGCTAAAGACGGAAGACTTCATATCCTGAACAAAATTACTGAAACAATTGCTGCTCCAAGAGAAGATGTGAAACCTCACGCTCCTAAAATGGTAATGATGGAAATCCCTAAAGATTTCATCGGTGCTGTAATCGGGCCTGGTGGAAAAATCATTCAGCAAATGCAGAAAGACACTGATACTGTTATTGCTATCGAAGAAGTTGGAGAGATCGGAAGAATCGAGATTTCTGGTGTTAGCAGAGAGAAAATCAATGAGGCTATTGCGAAGATCAATGAGATTACTTTTGTACCTGTTGTAGGCGAAGTTTACCAAGGTAAAGTAGTAAAAGTAATGGATTTCGGAGCTTTCGTAGCGATTGCTAAAGGTACTGAAGGCTTACTTCATATCTCTGAAATCGAGTGGGCAAGACTTGATAAAGTTCCTTACAAAGAAGGTGATGAAGTGGAAGTGAAGTTTATGGGTTATGATGACCGTAAGAAAATGAAACTTTCCAGAAAAGTTTTGTTGCCAAGACCACCAAGACCTGAAAAGAAAGAAGGCGAGCAAAGAGGTCCAAGACCAGAAGGGCAAAACAGATCTGATAGACCTGCGAGACCAGAAGGTAACAGAAGACCAGAGGGCGAAGGCGAGAAACCTGCCGGAGACCAAAACCCTTCTAACGAAGCTTAAGATTAAGTTCTTAGATATAATTAATCCCCCGATCATTCGGGGGATTTTTTTGTGGAATGTTTTATTTATAGTCTTTCGAGAGCCTCAGGATGACATCGCTAATACTCAACGGATATATTGCTTATGACTTAAGAATATTATTTCAAGTAATGAGAATATACTTTACAGTGGCAAGAATATGATTTGCAGTAGGGAAAATATGCTCTAAAGTAATAAGAATATGATTTACAGTGCCGACAATATCTTTCACAGTAGGGATAATGTGATTTAAAGTAATGACAATACGCTCTGCAGTAGTGAGAATATGGTTTGCAGTCATAAGAATTTGATTAATAGTTATGGCAATATTAATCTTGTTAAAAGCATATAAAAAAACATCCTGACTGGAAATTCAGTCAGGATATATAGTGTTATGTTTTGATGCTAAAATCTGTGAATGTCTTTAGATTTTAGCTTTTTACTACTGTAAATTTTATTGCAGATACTGTCTCAAATTCCGGAGAGGTTGCTCCGTAAATCGTCTTGACGTATTTTTTGACGTTTTGGGCGATGGTGTAGAGTCCTGTTTCTTCTGCGTATAATATCTGATCTCTTTCTGTGAGTTTGACGTTGAGTTCGGCTTCGGTTTGATCTACAGGCTGAGTGGTGCTGACCAATGAATCTTTGTAAGTGGTGAGGTTGGTGAGCTTCAAATCTTCTTCGTTGGGTGTGTAGACAGGAATGGTTGCCAATAATTGTAAAAGTATGCCGAAATTCTCGGCTTGCTGAGTATATGATTGGCGGGAAATGGATATTGTTTTTGGTGGTTCTCCGCCTTCTTCGGTTGTAGCTTTGGGCTTCTTTTGTCCGCCCTGGATGGTGCGGTTTAGGGTTCTCGCCTGGTCGATTGTTCCTTGTGGTAAGCCTAGGATTTCTAACAGACTGAGAATTCTTGTACAGGTTGGTTTCAGGTTTTCGAATGCTACCTGACGCAGGGCGATGGCGTTTTTGTTCGCGTTTCGTTTTTCTTCTACTTCGCTGAGTTTTGCAACGGCAGTGGTGTAGAGGGTTTGGAGATTGGCGACCGAAAGGCTAGCTACCGGAGGATTGTAAAGTGTGTAAACGGAAACTTGCTCTGTGAGTTTTTGTAGGTTGGCTACGTTCTTAGCGTGTCCTACTTCTGATGTTGAAGACATAGTATTGTGTTTTATAATTATTTCTCCAAATATATTATTTATTATGAATATGACAATTAATTGGATTATTAATTATGAATAATTGAATATTATGTTAAATTGGGAATGGGAAACCCTAGCGGGAGGCTGGGGGTTTGTTTGTTGGGAGCGTTATTTGTCTTTAACGGTTGATAAGAACCGTATTACAAGCATTGGATGATACATTAAAGTTTCCTGAAGCAACGGGTAAACCGCTTTTTCCAATTGCCTGATAGGAAAAAGTTCCTGGTGTCTCAAAATAAAAACATTCTGACTCTCCGCATTTATATTCTGATCCTTGATCGTAAGTGATGTAACCTGCATAATTTCTGAAATTAGATAATGTACTGTTTTTCCACACCACTATATTTAAAGTATCATTGTTAAGAGGTTTGTTAGTGTAAAATGAAACCATACCTTTACCAGTAGGATAGGGATTTGTGTATGTGTAATTAAAATTTTTAGTTAAATCCTGAATCTCACCTTCTGCTGAGAACGGAATGGGTATCCTGGAAAGATCAGCATACGCAGAACCCTGAATTTTAAATTTATATTTTCCTGTTTTTGTAATTTTTCCAAACCTAACTTCATAAGAAGTATTGCCAATGCGAATTATTCCATCTCTGTTATCCCTCATCTCGGGATGATGTGCTATGCCGAATGTGCCACTTTCATCCTGAGGAAACATTCCAATAGAAGCGGAAGCATCTGCGGCATCGTCCCGAATGGTCATAAACCATTGAAATCCTGTATAAATAGGTGCTTCCTGATCATCTGACAGTGGAATTACACTACACGTTCCTGTATAGTTTTTGCCCTTGAAAGTAAATGTCCCCTTTCCCACAGAATTATTAAAATCTGTATCAGTCTGTTCTTCATCATTTGAATTACAATTATATGTAAGTGATACAAGCAGGATTAGAAAGATTATTTTAAAAGATTTCATAATAATTACCTTTTAATTAGTTTCAAATTTGTTTTTTGTCCATCTTTTGGATTGATAATTAGAAAATAGTTTCCTGTTTCAAGCCTTTCTATATCTATTTTCTCATTATATCTTGCGTTTCCGGATTTTATAATATTTCCGTTTAAATCCATTATATTATAGTCAAACGCTTCCATTGATTTTTTACCGTTAATTGTGATGAACGATTTTGCAGGGTTTGGAGATAAGATCAGTTGATTATCGTTACTGATATCTTTTACGGATAATTGTGAAAGCTGAGATAAATCTAATTTATACAAGCCAGGATTCTCATAGCTGTTACTGTAATAGAGATATTTTCCACTACTGTAGAAATTACTATCAATGCTTACATAATTACCAAAATTATAAACAGGATAAGTTCCTCCTATTGTAGCATCTGTTTTGTAAAGATAATTACCTTCATAATGGCTCATCTCGTGATAGTAGAAACTGTTGTTGGCGAAAATGGTAATTAAACTACAGGCTTGGTTATAAGATTTTATATTTTTGAAAAAACGGGTACCGGAAACTGTTCCGTCTGAGATCCAGAGTTCTGAGGTAGATGGCGTGCTACCTGAACTGATTGTGTAATTTCTTTGTCCGATAACCTTGTTGTTGGCTTGATATACAGGATTTTGGCCAGCGCCTGCTATAACAGGATATTCCGGACTTACTTGTGAAGTAGTTTGTGTGGTCGAAAATGCTGGTATGCTTGTTAAAACAGGTGTGGAGGAACCATCCGACATATACACTTTATCACCATCTGTGATATAGACCATATTATTAAAAATGTAAGGTTGTAATGGTGTTGTGTTGTTGTCACCTTGGTAAGTAAAATAATTGGTATTTACATTATTGTTTGTAAGATTAATAGATTCTATTTTGTTCACTATTGTTCCATTTTCATTAATTCTGCTGACTTTTAACAGGCTATTGTTGAGTTTTACAAATCGGCTTAAATCTCTAAAATAGTATCCTGTGGAAGGAACATTGTTGGTAGTAGAAATTAAGCTTATAAGTCCTGTGTTATCATTGACTTTGAAAATCTTTTCGGAATTTCCTTCATCAAAGTAATTGCCCGTAAGATAGATATCGCTGTTATTGATATGGATCCCGGAAATTCTGAGATAATAAAAATGAGTAGGGGTGTCATAGTATTTTAGCCCAGTCATTGTATTGGTTAAAAAATTATATGTCTGAGCCACACCATTAGGCGTGAAATATAATTTGTCATTGATGAAAGCATAGTCGCCCAAAACCTGACTATTACCTAAATAGGTTTGGGAAAAATTGATCATACTGTTGGTTAGCGGGTCGATTTGATAGAGTAGATTGTAGGACGACGTTTTGAAGTAGATTTTCCCATTGTACATTCTGATAAAAGTAGGTGTTTCAGCATTCGGGATCTCTCCAGATAAGATGGTAACTTGATTGTTAATGACGTTTACCTTAGCAATCTTTCCTGTATAATAACCACCTGCAAGAGTTTTTGTATAGCAATAGATGTAACCTCCGCTTTCGTAAAAAGGTGTGGATTGCTTTGGAACAAAACCATTACCACCATACAATCCATAACCATCCGGCATAGGAATGTAAGTGGATTGAGCTGAAAATGTAAGAGAGAATAAGACTGAGATAAAAAAGATAATTGTTTTCATAACTTTTGTATTTGTCATTACAAAACTATCTCAGTTATAAAACAAAAAAAATAGCTATTTCTAGCTATTTTTATATCCATCCTTCTTTTATGGATTTGCATACGAGTTCCAATGGAGTATGTACTTCCGCTTTACTGAGTATGTTTTTTCTGTGATTATTGACTGTATTAATGCTAATAAAAAGCTCATCTGCAATGGTTTTGGTGTTTTTGCCTTCAACGATACATTTCAGAATCTCTTTTTCTCTTTTGGTAAATAAATCGAATGATTTTGTTAATCTTTCTGTAACTTGGATATTGTAATAGGAAGGTTCATTATCAAAGCCTATGATAGAGAAACAAGGTATGCCTTCTGGTTTTATATGGCTAATGTCTGTATCTAATGATAATGTACGATAATAGTTTTTTTCATCATAATCCACCTGAACGGCTTGGTGCAGGATCCGAATGTATCGTCCATCCTTTTTTCTTAATCTTATATCATACTGTACCTTATAATATTTTGCTTTTTCAAAAGGTAAGGTTTTGAAAAACTCAACCACTTTGGACTCAAAGCTTAAAAAATAGGATCTGTCATCAGGATGTATAATTTCCATAAATAAAGTGACCGTTATTTCATTGGAGTTATAGCCTAATATTTCGCTTATGTTATCACTGATTACATCAAATTCTGTAGTGTACATATTAAAAACATAGTAGAAATAGTCTCCGGCGTGAAAGACATTTAGTAAGCGTTTATACCATTCTATTTGTTTATGCAGCTGCTCTGTATCAGGAATTGTTTCTTTATTTACAACCGTTTTCCAGACTTTCGCAGCTGCTTCATATAAGGATGGTTTTGAATTTTTCATAATCATTTGGTTTTAATGGAAATAGATTTTAAATATACCAATAAAGAGTAAATGAATATGAAAATGCTTTTTTATTTTCAAAATAATATTAAAATTTATTTAAAAATATCATCAATAATGAAAAATCCTCTTTTCACTACAAGAAGAGGATTTTTTTGAATTAAATTAATTTCAATATGTTTAGGATTTTATCATTTATCCAGCCCTCTGCTTCAAATCATCCGCCCCACCAGTTTTCCTCGCTTGTCCAGATTTCCCTGAGCCGAAGTTATAAGTGTAGGAAAGCGTTGCCACTCTGGTGTCTCTTCTCACAATGAAGTTTTCTACATAGCCGGAATAGATGTTTCGGGCTTCCGGATTGCTCTTGAAGAAGATGTCGTTGAAAGAAAACTTGAGCGTGCTGTTGTTCTTGAATTTCTTCTGAGCACCGATGTTTACAGACCACATCGGTTTCAGATACATATAGGCGTAGACTTCTTTGGCTTTGTAGTTCCCTGAAAGTTCTGCCGAAAAACCATTTCCGATTTTGAAAGAATTGATGCTGTTGAGGTCAAATGTAAAGTTCCCCTGATTCTTGATATTGGTGTCGGAAATATTGCCAGTGTAACTGCCGTAATAGAAATTGGCACTGTTGTTCATCTCCCACCATTTGGTCACTTTTACAGGCGCAATCAGGTTGAGACCGTAATAGGAAGCGGAACTGAGATTCTCGTTGGTCTGTACCACCACCGTTTTTCCGTCCTCGATAATCGGCATCAGAACGTCTGTGATGTTTTTGTTGGTTTTGCTGTAGCTCAGGGTCGCAAAATACTTGTTGCTCAAACTGTAGGTGAACTCATAATTCATTGTGGTTTGCGGGTCGAGATTGGGATTTCCGGCTTGGTAGGTTGTCGGGTCCAGATAGAATTTAAAAGGGTTGAGCTGACGGTAATTGGGTCTGGTAATTCTTCTGCTGAAGTTGAGTTCTACGCTGTTTTTGTCATCCACATCATAAGAAAAAACGGCACTTGGAAATAACTGTGTGTAATTCTTTTTGTTGATTTGGTTGGTGGTGAGCTGATTTCCCGTCACGTTGGTGTTTTCCATTCTGAGACCAAAATTGACCTTGAATTTTTCCCAATTCTTAATCACGTTTCCATAAACGGCATTGATGTTTTCCTCGTAAATGAAATGGTTGGTTTTGGTATTGTCAATAACCGAAGTTCCGGAACTGGCATCAAAAAACTGAAGGTCGTTGTCCGCTTTTACAAAACTCGTTTTAAGTCCCGTCTCCAATTTCCAGTTCTTTCTGAAGACTTTGGTAAGGTCTGATTTTAAGGAATAAATATTGAGGTTTCCGTCCAAATCGCCTTTTAAAATATAAGGATTTGGGTTAGCCGAAGTTGACGGAGAAAGGTTTCCATCATTATCAAAATTTCTTGTATTGAAGTTTTGAAGCGACGTGTTAGAATAATTGATATAATCCAAATCCGTCGTGAGTTCTGAACCCAGCGAATCGATTTTGTATTTGTGATTGAAGTTCAAAGACGCATTTTTCCAATGGTCGCGGTTGTTGCTTTTGGTGTTGAAAGTTCCGTCGGGCTGGTAATTTTGATTCAGAATCTGAGTGTCATTATTGCTCGTCGGGTCGAATCTATTGCTCACAAGACCAACTGAAAATCCTAAAACATTCTTATCGTTGGCGTAATAATCCATTCCGACTTTTGCGATGTGATTTCGGAAATTCATTTTTAGAAAATTGTTCTGAACGTAGGCGTTTTGGAACGTTCCGTTTTCGTAGAAGTTTCTGTCCAAGGTCAATTTGTTGAAGAATTCTCTGTAAGCAAAGCTGTAGTTGGCAAAAAGATTCACTTTTTTGTTCCTGTGATTGATGCTGAAACTGTTGTTGTTCTTCACATATTTTCCTGTTCCGAGGGAAGTGGAAAGACTGCCGTTGGTTCCTTTTCGCTGGTCTTTTTTGAGTCTGATGTTGATGATAGAAGTTCCGGATGCATCGTATTTTGAAGACGGATTGGTAATGAATTCGATTTTTTCAACGGTGGAAGACGGGATTCCTCTGAGGTAATTGGCAAGGTCGGTTCCTGTCATCGGTGTGTTTTTTCCGTCGATTTGAACGAGCAAATTTGCTTTGCCACGCATACTGATATTGTCGTTGCTGTCGATATTGACGCCTGGCGCTTTTTCCAACACTTCGAAAGCTGAATTTCCGGTGGAGGCGATGCTGTTTTCTACATTCAGAATCATTTTTCCGTCCTGTCGTTCGATGTAAGGTTTTGTTTTGGTGATTGTCACGGCTTCAATTGATTTTTCATTGAGTGAAATCGAAGGAAGTGTGGTATTTTCATTGACGGAAACTTGAGATTGATAAACTTCTGCTCCGCTTTTATTGATTTTCAGATTGTAATTTCCTGACATCAAATCATTGAAACTGAATTTCCCGTTTTGGTCAGCAACTTCGGTTTTTATCAATTTGTTTTCTGAGTTGAATAGATTGATTTCTATTTGATTCGCATTGCCGGAATCAATCGTTCCTGATAAAGAAAAATTCTGGCTGGACTGTGCAAACAAGGTTGTGAAAAAAGACACTGTCCAAATGAGTATGGCTAAAAATATTCTGGTCATTGTGTTGTTGTTTTGATTAAAAGTGATTTTTTATTTCTCGCAGATTTTATTGATTTTGCAGATGGATATGTTTTATTTATTTTTGTGTTGATACAGTTTTCGGAGATTTTTAAAAGTGCTGAATTCATTATTTCTAGTTCAGATTTTGAAACATTTTCTAAGGCTACGCTTCTGTTGTTCTCGATGAGGTTCTGAACTTTTTCGATGATTTCTTTTCCGGATTTGGTGACGCTGAGATTGGTTTTTCTGCGGTCGTTTGCGTGAACTTCTCGTGTTATGAATTCCGACTTCACCAATAATTCAATAATTCTCGTGACTGATGCATTGTCTTTGAAAACCAGATTTCCGATTTCGTTTTGAGTAATTTCAGGATTTTCGAGAATTGCTTTGATGATGAGCCATTGGTCAATTGTGATGTTGAAACCGTTTTCTTTTAGTTGTCTCTGGGCGTAATTTCTGTAAGCTCTAATGGCTTTATCGATATTGTAAAATATGATTGAATCTAATTTTTCCATAGTTTTAAAAATTTAAAATGACTTATCAATTATTGATATATCAATTAATTTGTTGTGGAAGTTTTTGATTTGTTACAAGTGGGTAAAAAAAAATATCCATCTTTTTGAGACGGATATGATTTTACTTTGTGAGTTTATCTAACAGAAATTTCCAGCGGGGATTTTCTGGTTCCAATTCCTGTGCTTTTCTGAAACACTCGATTGCTTTTTTCTTGTTGTTATTTCTTTTATAAATTTCTCCAAGATTTTCGTAGGGAAGTGTAGAGTTAGGATATTCGGAAACATTCATTTCGAAAATTTTAATTGCATCATTTAGTCTGTTGGCTTTTCTTAATTCGTAACCGAGGTAATTGAGTTGATTTTCATTGAAATACAAATCCGGTTCTTTCGAAATTTTCAACTTTTTATAAAGGTTAATTCCTTCATCTACGCCAGATTGATTAATTGTTCTTCGTAATGAATCCAGCAATTTCCAAGGATATTTGTAGGGCGTTATCTTGGAACTCGAATCAATAATGTGATTGCCGATATCCGTAACACCATTATTGGAATTGGACAAAACAACAACCGCGAATCCATTCTTCTTATCAATCCCTAAAAACGTTCTGTAGCCGGGCGTTCCGCCATCTTTGAAAATGATATTTTTTCCATCGTCGTTATATAAAGTCCAGCCAAGTGTGACATAACCTCTGTTGCCGTCTTTTTTGGCTTGCTGCAAATGCGTCAGTTCCATTGCAGGATAAATATCGGATTTGATAAATCCCAAATTAGCCGCCGCAAAAGTCAGCAAATCATTGGCTGTGGAACGGAAACCGCCGCCGGCTTCAATCGCTCCCAAATCGATAAAATCTACAGGTTCTCCATATTCCGAATGCCCGATTGCTGCTCTTTTTTTGATTTCAGGCGTGAAGGTAATCACTGTGCTTTTCATCTTTAGAGGTTTGCAAATGACATCTTCTACAAAGGTTTCGTAATTCTTTTTATGAGAAACCGAAGTCAGAATTTCGCCTAACACACCGTAAGCCACATTGGAATATTGCCATTTGGAATCGATTTCAAAACTTGGTTTGAAATCAGAAACGTACTCATACAATCGCTTCACATTGTAATCTGCGTAAGGCTGGTCCAGATTTTTCGGGTCAACATTATAAGGGAAACGCGGGAAAGTTGACCGATGCGTAGACAGATTGGATAAGGTAATCTCTTTTCCGTTTCTTGTCGGGGTTTTTACATTTTTAGGAAGATATTTTGAGATTGGGTCATTCAGATTGACTTCGTGCTTCAAACTCATATCCGCCAATAGGAGAGATGTGAAAACCTTTGTAATAGAACCTATTTCGTAAACTGTATTTCCGTCTGGCAAAGCGGGATTTTTATCACTCAAAACTCCCTCAGAATAGATTTGTCTTCCGTTTTTATCAATGATTCCAACAACAATGCTTTTGCTTCTTTTGTTGGCAACTTCCTGTTTGATAATCGCTTTTATACTATCCGCAGATAATTGCGCAAAAGTGATTTGTGATGCAAAAGCCAATAATATCAGGATTGATTTCTTCATTTTTCTGTAATTGATTTCAAACTAAAGACAACTCAAAGCTAGGGATAATTACATTGGTAACTATGATTTGTTATTTTTACTTTTTCATTGAATAAAAAATAACACCATCGAATTTTGATGGTGTTATTTGTAAAGTTGAGTTCTAATTTCTATTAATGTTCTCTCAGCTTTTTCTTTATCAGGAAAATCTGGCAAAGAAGAACTTTCAGCTAACAAATTCAATTCTTCAATTAATTGGTCAGCTAACAAAAGCAAATCATCGTAATCCCAATTTCCTGCTTTGATACTTAAAAGTTCATCCCGATTTTTAACCCGGATTTCAATCTTATTATTCTTGAAAATATTGACAGCCGATTGCAAAAGACGAATTGTGTGCATCATATTTTTGCTGTCGTAATTCTTGCCGTGCTTTTGATTGGTATTGTATCGGTCTTCATTTCTTTTTTCTACCCAATCCCAATATTCCTTATAGCTTTTGCAGTAAGTAGAATAGGCATCCTGATTGAAAAATAGATAAGCTTCCGGTTTTTCATTTCTAGGAACAGAAGATAAACCGACTTCATTAGAATCTTCATTTTTATAAATTCCATTGTAGTTTTTATCTCCAATTTCATCATAGAACAAAGCAAAAACACCTTTTGAATTTGGCGTTTTTACTAAACCGCATTTTTCCTGTAAAAAGTTTTTCTCCTTCAGCCAATCTTTTGCAGGAATTGAATTTGAATCTTCCAATATCACACAAAAATCCAGAATTCCTTTTCGTTCTTTTTCAACAGGATTTACAATCTTTTTGTTAAGTCCTCTTGCTTTATGGATTTGAGTTGACGCATATCCTCCAAAAGTATCTTTACAAAGTTTTGACAAAAAATCTTCCTGACAGAATTTATCCATTATCGAATTTTTGTAAAGAATACAATCTTCCGGCGTTGCTAATATTTCCAGAATATTCGGATTGTTTTTTAATAGAAGTTCAACAAAACGTCCTATTTCATAATATACAATATCATTAGTTTCGTTAGAAATCTGCGGAATATATTCTAAACCATAGAATAAATCTTTTGGCAGATAAAAAACACCCTTTATATCCGTATCCGAATTTTCCGTCGCCAATCCGAAAGACTTGCTTCCGGAAATGGCTTCGAAAAGGATAAGGTTGTTTTGTTTTAAAAAATCGATAGTTATCATTTTTACGATTTTAATAATTCTACAAATATTCTTTCAGCTTCTGATTTATCAAGATTTCCTGCTCTCAAAGTTTTCGCTTTTTCTGAAAGATTTTCTATTTCTGATTTAAGATATTCGAAAAGTTCCCAATCTTGAGCGTGGAAATATTTTTCTCCGTTTTCAGATTTTACATTCAATAAAAATTGAACTTTATCAAATATATTTTTGGGTAACAAATCTAACATTTCGTGAAATATCACTGGCGGAAAAGTTTCTTTCTCAACGACCCATTTTGAAGCTAAAGTTGTTCTTAAACAATAGAAATAATCTTTAAGCTTCACTTCATCTTTGTTGCAAGATTCCAAATATTTTTTACTTATCGATAAATAATGGAAAACTACTGCGACAGGCGAAAAAGCTTCTTTTGCTAAAGGTAATATCTTTTCCAAAAATGCATCGTTTTTTACATAAAATATATGCGAATACAAATGCTCCAAAAGTGGAACGTTCGATTTGTTTAACAGATGAAAAGTTTTCTTCAAATCCCAACCAGAACCGTCCAAATCATCTTCCGTCATAAATTCTATCGTATCCCGTTTTTCCCAAGGCGAAAGATACCAGTCAACCGGATGTTTGTATATGAAACGTATATCGTAATCGCTGTCCGGAGACGCAAATCCCCAAGAACGACTCCCGGATTCTATCGCGAAAAGTATTTCTATATTTTTCTCTTTTTCAAGAGTTTTTAATTTATCTATTATTTTTGTTTTCATTGTTTTTATTTTTTAGGATAAAAAAATGCGTTACAGAATTTCGTTTGATAGAATCTTGAAATGATTTTTCAGAATAGAAATTTTTGTACTCTGAATATTTTCTAACATTATCTTCTGTCGTGATTTTTACCCAAATTTTAAATTGTTTTTTCTTTCTGGCTTTCTGAAATCGAACAAAATCATTTAATTGATTTTCAATTTCCTGTTTTTCAGTTTTGCGCCATTTTTTGTTTCCGATTCTTTTAAGAAATGGACGCAAATGTTTTGCATATTCGAATGAACGATATTTACCCTTGTTGTAGAGATTTTTCATAGTCAGTTTAAAGTTATGAAAGTAAGTATTTTATTTTCTAAAATTCTTCTTCCTCTTCCAAGGTGCATTCTTCCCAACATCGCCAGCCATAATACAACCGTAAGGTATCACTTCATCCAGAACTTCGCAAAGTCCGTATTCTTCGATTTGAGTTCTTACATTTTGGGCGCTTTTGTAGGCGCTTGGGAGTTCGGAGATGTCGATGTCGTTGGAGAAGAAACGGATGTCGAGACCTTGCGTTTCTTTGGCGAACACTTCATCGATGGTTTTGTGGGCCAGGGATTTTTTGTGTTGCGTTCTGCTGAAGTTTCTCCCGGCGCCGTGAGGAGCAAAACCTAAATTTCTGTCGTTGGTAGTCCCTTGAACAATCAATACAGGTTCCGCCATATTCAGAGGAATCAGTCTTGGGCCTGTAATATCCGGCAAAAATTTGTCGTCCAGCGGTGTTGCTCCTTTCGCGTGGTAGAATAAATCTCCATCTCTGAATACAAAATTATGTTCGTTCCAATATCTGTTTTGTTTTTCGATATTTAATTTTTCCAAAGTCGTATTATGAATGGATTCGTGGTTTTCTTTCGTCCATTTTCTGATTAATTGCAGAGCTTCCCAATATTGTTCTCCTTCCTCAGTTTCAAACGGAATCCAAGCATTTTCTTTCAACGTCTCAGGCGAAAGTTCCATTCGGAAACGGTTGGCGACTTTCATTCCTTTGTCGTACAATTTTGCACCAGGGGCTCTGGAACCGTGATGTGTTACGAGCATTGTGTTTCCTGTATTTTTGGAAATTCCAACAAACAGAAAGTGGTTTCCGTCACCCTGAGTTCCCATATGCGAACGTGCGATGCTGATGAGGTTTTCGTCATTCAGGAAAAGATTTTCTCTGAAAGCATCCATCAATTCCTGAGACATCGGCATTTGCTCACCTCGTGGTCTTCCGCCGTAACCAAAATGGGTTATAGAATGTGCTGTATCCAAAACATCTTTCGGATTCACTTTTCCAAAATCTGTCAACATTACAGAACAGCAGATATCTGCACTATGGAATCCGGGATGAATCGCATTTTTTGCTACGACAATACCACCAACAGGAATATGACCTTCGGGTCCGGTAGGGCAAGCATCCGGCATAATTGCACCACCAATCAAAGTCGGAGTTTTCATTAGGACATTCATTGTGTTAATGACTTTTTCTACGTTGTCATTTTCACTTTCATCTTCCGCTCGGATATTGATGATGAACTCTACAGGATTTTCTAATAATGAAATCGGTTCCGGAGATTTGAATTGTTCCAGATATTCTTTCATTTGAGTTTCATTAAGGTTATTTTCATTGATATATTCCAAAGCTTCAGCAAACCATTTTTTCGGTGTGAATCCTAAAGCTATTAAATCATTTCCTGTAATTGTTTTCATTTTTGTTTGTTTTGATGATGCAAAGTAATTGTACAAGTGCGCAATGTTTTTGCGTTGTTGAAATTATTTTAATTATTTTTGATAAAATTTTATTAAAATGATTTTAGAACAACTGAAAAACTCTCCGGGAACAATTGATTTCAAAGATGTCATTACTTTCATTGATGAAAATTATGATTTCACGCCAACAAAATTCACGAATGGAAATACAGTCAATGAAGCCAATCAAAATAATGGTTCGTGCAAGGTTTTCAGTTTTGCGAGATTGAACCAGTTTTCAAAAGAAGAGACTCTAGCCTTATTCGGAGATTTTTATAGAGATGATGTTTTACAAAATCCCGAAGGAACAGACCATCAGAATATCAGAAACTTCATTGAGTTTGGTTGGCAAGGAATTTCTTTTGAAGGAGAAGCTTTGAAGAGTAAATAAAATGGGAAAATTTCGATGGACAATTATTTTTAGTCTTTTTACACCGCTATTAGTTTTATTGGTTGTTTTTTTTATGGGAGGTGGGCATGGAACCTATTTACCATCAATTATTTTATTTCCTTTTGGAATGATTGGAACAACTTTTCAACAATCAATTACGGCTCTATTTACAATTTTAGGAATTGTTCAATTTCCTGTTTATGGATATTTGTTAGACATATTAAAACATAACAAATTAAAACACTTGATTTTAATTTTTCATATTCTGCTCGTAGTCATTATTTTAAATATTTCAAGTTACAAATAATAAATTCAAATGTCATCCAACAAAAACGCATTAATCCGCTATAAAACTCTCGATAAATGCCTTAAAAACAAATATCGGAAATATACACTCGATGATTTGATGGACGAATGTTCCGAAGCGTTGTTTGAGTTTGAAGGGAAAGAATCTTTTGTGAGCAAAAGAACGATTCAATTGGATTTGCAGAATATGCGAAGTGAAAAGTTCGGATATGAAGCGCCAATTGAGGTTTATGAAAAACGATTTTATCGTTACAGCGACCCAGATTACAGCATTCATCAGATTTCTGTGAATGAGAATGATTTGAAAGCGATGAATAATGCGGTTCAGATTTTAAAACAATTCAAGGATTTTTCTATGTTTAAGGAGATGAATGGTGTGATTCAAAAACTGGAAGATTCGATACAATCTACGAATCAGAAATCTATTATTCATCTCGATAAAAACGAACAATTGAAAGGTTTGGAATATATTGATATTTTATATGAAAGTATCTTGAACAAAAAGGTCTTGAAGATTTGTTACAAAAGTTTCAAAGCCAGAGAGATGAATATCCTTACGGTTCATCCGCAATTATTGAAAGAATATAATAACCGTTGGTTTTTAATTTGTTTTCATAAATCCAGTATGATGAATTTGGCGTTGGATCGGATGGAGAAGATTGAGGTTGATGAGAATTCTGTTTATATTGATAAAGATTTCAATGCGGACAGATATTTCGGAGAAGTCATTGGTGCGACAGTTTCAGAAACACAACGTCCGCAAAATGTAATATTTTTTATCGACAGAAAGCACGCGCCTTATGTCAAAACGAAACCTTTTCATCATTCTCAGGAAATAGTCAAAGAAGATGAATCAGGAACGACTTTCAAAATTTGTGTTCAGTTAAACTTTGAATTGGAAAGAATGATTCTCGGAATGGGAGAGTTTATCAAAGTTCTAGGACCTCGAAAATTGAAACAGAGAATTGCTAAAAGTTTGAAACTGGCGAGTGAAAATTACTCTTCTGATGAACTGAAAAATTGATTAATAACCGTGCAAATCCAAGCCTTCCGTCCTTTGCAAAGTCACTTTTTTGCCCATCTTTTTTTGAATTACTCGGAAATGTTGCAATTCGTCATCCGTTAAAATATTGATGGCTGTTCCTTTTTCGCCGGCACGACCTGTTCTACCAATTCTGTGAATATAATCCAAAGGCGAACGTGGTAATTCGTAATTAATGACGCAAGGCAAATCATCGATGTGAATTCCTCGACCAATCAAATCGGTGGCTACTAGAATTTGTGCACCATTAACCTTGAATTCTTCCAAATTATTTCGTCTCGCACCTTGCGATTTCTGGCTATGGATGGCAACAGCTTTGATTTTATTTTTCTTTAGTTTTTCAACCAAATTATCTGCAGACCTTGTGGATGAAACAAAAATCAAAGCTTTCTCGACCTTCTTTTCTTTGATTAAATATCTTAAAAATGGACCTTTGTTTTCAGGTGCAACGTGATAGGCTAATTGTTCGATATTATCAATTTCAGCCTCTTCTTTTTTGATTTCGATTAAGGTTGGATTGATGGATAATCTTTGTTTCATTTCAGAAACTTTATCATTCAAAGTTGCAGAAAATAAAGTGGTTTGTTTCACAACAGGCATCATTGCAAACAGCTTATTCATTTCCTCGCCAAAGCCTAATTGGAACATTTTGTCTGCTTCATCGATAACTAAATGTTTGATTCCGGATATGCTCAAGGCATTATGATCAATCAAATCCAAAAGACGACCAGGCGTTGCAATAAGAACTTCTACACCAAACATTCCTTTCATCTGGGGATTGATAGAAACACCGCCGTAAACACCCATTGTACGAACTTCACGTTTCAGATTATCTGTAAAAGCGCGGAAAACTTCATCAATTTGAACGGCTAATTCTCGCGTAGGAACCAATATTAAAACCTGAACATTTCTGTCTTTTTTAACTTCGGTTTTTTGTAGTTTTTCTAAAATAGGCATTACGAAACAAGCTGTTTTTCCCGAACCTGTTTGTGCTATTCCCATCAAGTCTTTACCTTGCAATATCACAGGAACTGCTTGTTCTTGGATTGGAAAAGGTTTCAGATAACCCAATTTTTTAACAGACCGAATAATATTGCTTGATAATCCTAACGCTTCGAATGACATAAAACTAATTTGCGGCAAAGATAAGTTATTGAATCTGGTTTCTATTATTTGTTGGGAATCAAAAGATAAAATGGCTTATTTCTTGTAATGATTTTTCAAAATTTAAATTATGAAATCAAGATTGTTAAGAATGGCTTTGACTTGGCTGGCTCCAATTGTAATTGGATATGTTGTCAAAAAAATAGAAGAGAAAGTGTCTAATAAGAATCAGCCAAAAGAGATTCCGACTAACTAAAAAAAACTCCATTAATTACTGAGGGATTTTTTTTATTTTTCATAGTCATAATCATATAAAATTGATTTGTTTATTTGTTTTTGGCTCAAGTTTTGAATTTAATTCACAAATATTATACTATGAAAAAATATATTAACTTTATTCCGCTGTTCTTATTAGCGGGAATGTTGACAAGTTGCGAAGCTGTCGAAACTATTTTCAAAGCCGGTATGTGGTGGGGAATTATTTTAGTTGTAGGTGTCATCGGCTTAGTAATGTGGTTGTTATCTAGGGGTAAAAACTAAAAAAAGCGGGAAATATTTCCCGCTTTATATTTTTTGTGTAGTCTTAAAGATTCTCTAAAGTCGCACTAAGGTCGTTATAACCACCACCGTTGTAGACATTATCAAAGCCTTGAGATTTGTAAAACTCAGTTGCTTTTCCTGATCTGTTTCCTGATCTGCAGAAGAAAATTACGTTGCCATCCAAAGCTCTGATTTCATCGATATGCGCTTCTATATCCCCTAAAGGAATATTATTAGCTTCTGCGATATTTCCATCCATTTCCAATTCCAAAGGTTCACGAACATCAATCAAGTGATAATTTCCAGCTTTCAATACGTCTTCTATTGCCATAATATTTATTTTTTACGTTTTAATACTAACAAAAATACAAATTTTAGATATTAGTTTTAATATAAAATAAGTTCTTTTTTATGTTGCAAAATCAATTTTATGATTGATGATTTTAAAACATTAATTTTGCAATTTCCAAATGAACAACAAAGAGAGATACAGCAATCTGATAAAATCCAAAGCTATGGCTTTCGGGTTTCAGTCTTGTGGTATTTCCAAAGCTGATTTTTTGGAAGAAGAAGCACCGCATTTGGAACAATGGTTGAAGAACAATTTCCACGGCGAGATGAAATACATGGAGAATTATTTCGATAAACGTTTAGATCCACGATTATTGGTAGAAGGTTCCAAATCTGTTATTTCTCTGAGTTACAATTATTTTCCTGAAGAAATTCAAACTAATAAAGATTTTAAGTTGGCAAAATATGCTTACGGCGAAGATTATCACGATGTAATCAAAGACAAATTGAGGCTAATGATTGCAGAACTTCAGGAAGAAATAGGGGAGTTTTCTTTTCGCGTTTTTGTAGATTCTGCACCGGTATTGGAAAAAGCCTGGGCTAAGAAATCCGGAATTGGTTGGGTTGGGAAAAACTCCAATCTTATTACCAAAAAAAATGGTTCGTTTTATTTTTTAGCTGAGATTATTTGTGATTTGGATTTAATTCAGGATTATGTGGTAACAGACCATTGTGGAAGCTGCACCAAATGTATCGATGCTTGCCCGACGCAAGCAATCGTTTCTGATAAAATTATCGATGGAAGCAAATGTATTTCTTACGCTACTATTGAGCTGAAAGACCAAATCCCGGATTTTTTCAAAGATAAAATGGAAGATTGGATGTTCGGTTGCGATATTTGTCAGGATGTTTGTCCGTGGAATAGATTTTCAGCTCCTACATTAGAGGAGAAATTCAGACCGAATTCTGAGATCAAAAACTTTACAAAACAAGAGTGGAAAGACATTACCAAAGAAGTTTTCTCCAAGGTTTTCAGAAAATCGGCGGTAAAAAGAACCAAATTTGTAGGTCTTAAACGTAATCTTGATTTCTTGTCAGAATAAGATTATCGTTTTTTCTGTGATCTTTTAGGGGCAACTTTTACTCTGGTTTTTAATCTCTTGTTGGATTGGCGTTTTTTCGGCATATTTCTGTGTTATTTCTGTATTAAATTTGAAGAAAAATTTTCATAAAACCAAGATTTATTAAAAAAAATTAACATTTTGATTTTGTGTCATAAATTTTGTTAACTTTATAGTTCGATGCTCTGGCAAAAACCATACAATGAAAAAAATGTTATTTCTAATTCTTAAAATAATCGGCTTCTTGATTGGAGTCGTTTTTTTATACATTATATTGAGTTTGTTACTTCCGATGATTCCCGTGAAAGCTGAGGAAACAAGCGATCCAAAAATAGTTGAAGCTTATATTTTGACTAATGGCGTTCATACCGATTTGGTAGTGCCTGTGAAAACTAAATATATGGACTGGAGCCAGAAATTACCTATCGAAAATACCAAAGGCAAAGATCCTGATCAGAATTTTATAGCATTCGGTTGGGGTGACAAAGGTTTTTATCTTGACACTCCAACTTGGGCTGATCTCAAATTTTCTACTGCTTTTAAAGCCGCTTTCTGGCTCAGCGATTCTGCGATGCATTGTACTTATTACAAAAAAATGACTGTTGCAGATGATTGCAAAAAGATAATGCTGACAGAAAAGCAATATCAGGATTTAATCAAATTCATAGATGATAAGTTTGATAAAGATTCAGAAGGAAAATATATTCTGATAAAAACCGATGCAGTTTATGGAAATAATGATGCTTTTTACGACGCAAAAGGCAGTTACAATTTTACATACACTTGCAACACTTGGGCAAATGATGGACTAAAAGCTGCCGGTCAAAAAGCTGCATTCTGGTCACCAACGGATTTTGGGATTTTTAGGCATTACAAATAAAAATGAAATCATTTTTTTGTCTCTTTTTTTCTGTCTTGATTTTAGCTTGTCAAAAAGAAAACTTGAAAAAGCCAATTTCTGGTTCAAAAGATTCTTTAGTAATTTCTAAACCTAAAATTGACAGTTCAAAAACAAATCAAAAAGCCAAAGAAGCTTTACAATTCTGCAAAGCCAAAAACTTTAACACAGATTTTTGCATCCTGATAGATATGAGTCAGCATTCCGGATTGAAACGTTTTTTTATTTATGATTTCAAAAAAGATGAAATTACCAATGAATATTTAGTTGGTCACGGTTGCGGAAATTCTTCTTGGAGCGCAGATTACACAAAAGAAAATCCAAGTTTCAGCAATGAAGATAATAGCCATCTTTCATCATTAGGAAAATATAAAATCGGCGCGAGAGGCTACAGTAATTGGGGCGTAAATATAAAATATCTTATGCACGGTTTGGAAGAAACCAACAGTAATGCGCTCAAAAGAATCATCGTTTTCCATTCCTGGGAAATGATGAGCGATGATGAAGTTTATCCGAAAGGTTCACCTGAAGGTTGGGGTTGTCCGACAGTTTCCAACAAAGCTTTCAAAGAAATTGATCCAGTGCTGAAAAATTCTAAGAAGCCTGTTTTGATGTGGATTTATAATTGAATAAAAATGAAACATCCAAAGAAAATATATTATGTTCCCGGTTCGATAAGTGCCATTATTATTCCGATTCTGTTTTGGTATTATGGAAATCAAAAGTATGAAGAAATAAATATAGGCGGTATTGATATTGGTTTGCCCACAAAAATTGACAGCTCTCGAGAATGGAGTTATGAATATTCTTTCGAACCTTTAAGAAATTGGAACTATAAAAAAATCATTGTAAAACCCAATACAGCAAGGGAAAATTCTGATTTATATGTTTCTGAATTAATAAGTCTTCAGAAAAGAAATCAAAAGAAAACAGGAATTGAATTTGTTTTGAATGACGAGAATTCTTATGATGATTTGGTTTCCATTATGACAGATTTCAATCTATCAAAACAAGAGATGTGGACTTTAGATTTGAATAAAACAGGACATTTGTTTGCAATTATTGATTACAAAGATCCAAACAAAATTGAAAGAGGTTATGATATGATTTATGGAAATGATAATATGTATTACAGTTATAAAGAAAGTGATTATTATGAAGGTTTTCAAAAATTTTCCTATCAAGCCTCGCAACTTCCAAAAGAAGCTATCTATCTCATTTTCGGATTTTTGATATTATTAAATATTTCAATGTTAAGTATCAAAGAATCTCTTCAAAATCATTAAATTTGCCAACCAAAAGTTGAGAATAAAAACCATCAACTAACAACCAACAACCAACAACTAAAATGACTTCACAAGAAATAAGACAGCAATTTTTAGATTTTTTTAAAAGCAAAGAACATTTGATTGTTCCCTCTGCGCCAATTGTCCTGAAAGACGATCCAACACTGATGTTTTCCAACTCTGGAATGACGCAGTTCAAGGATTATTTTTTAGGCTATAAAGAACCGAAATCATCAAGAATTGCCGATACGCAAAAATGTCTAAGAGTTTCCGGAAAGCATAATGATTTGGACGATGTTGGTCGTGATACTTACCATCATACGATGTTTGAAATGTTGGGGAATTGGTCTTTTGGGGATTATTTCAAAAAAGAAGCAATTACCTGGGCTTGGGAATTGTTGACGGAAGTTTACAAAATTCCGAAAGAAAACCTTTACGTAACCATTTTTGAAGGTGATGAAAAAGAAAATCTGGAGCGTGATACAGAAGCTTACAATTTGTGGAAACAATTCATTTCCGAAGATAGAATTATCAATGGAAATAAAAAAGATAATTTCTGGGAAATGGGAGCGAGCGGACCTTGTGGACCTTGTTCCGAAATCCACGTTGATCTAAGAACTCCAGAAGAAAAAGCTAAAGTTTCAGGATTAGAATTAGTGAACAATGATCATCCCCAAGTTGTTGAGATCTGGAATCTTGTATTTATGCAATTCAACAGAAAAGCAGATGGTTCTCTGGAAAACCTTCCTGCAAAACATATCGATACGGGAATGGGATTTGAGCGTCTTTGTATGGCGCTTCAACAAAAAGAATCCAATTATGATACTGATGTTTTCACACCTTTGATTGCTAAAGTTGAAGAACTTTCCGGTAAGAAATATACAGGGATTTTAACGGACGAGAAAGATATTGCAATCCGTGTAGTTGTAGATCACATCCGCGCAGTTTCTTTTGCGATTGCAGATGGACAGTTGCCGTCCAACGGAGGTGCTGGTTATGTTATCAGAAGGATTCTGAGAAGAGGAATTTCTTATGCATATCGATTCTTAGATAGAAAAGAACCTTTCCTTTATCAATTGGTTGCTGTTCTTCAGAAACAAATGGGTAAATTCTTCCCAGAATTGGAAAAACAAGGAACTTTGGTCACCGAAGTGATTAAAAGTGAAGAAGAATCTTTCTTAAGAACCATTGAAACAGGATTAATCAGAGTTGATAAATTAATTCAACAAACGATTTCTGAAGGTAAAAAAGTCTTGCCGACAGAAGAAGTTTTTGAATTGTATGACACTTATGGTTTTCCCGATGATTTGACAAGAATTATCGCAGAAGAAAAAGGATTAACCATCGATGAAGCAGGATTTGAACAGGCTTTAAATCAACAAAAGCAGCGTTCCAAAAAAGATTCGGCAGCGAAAGTTTATGATTGGGTTATTCTTGAGGAAAAACCTGAAAACTTTGTAGGTTATGATCAATTAGAATCGGAAACTTATATCACACGTTACAGAAAAATAGAAAATAAAGACGGCGAATTTTATCAGGTTGTATTGAGTGAATCGCCTTTCTATCCTGAAGGTGGAGGACAAGTTGGCGATAAAGGAACGCTTGAAAATGCAACCGAAAGCTTCGAAGTTCTTGAAACTAAAAAAGAAAACGGATTGATTATCTCTTTAATCAATGCGCTTCCAAAAGATGCTGGCGCAGTTTTCTATGCTAAAGTAAATGTTGCTGACAGAAAGAATTCTCAAGCTAATCATTCGGTGACGCATTTGTTGCACGAAGCTTTGAGAGAAGTTCTTGGAACACACGTTGAGCAAAAAGGTTCGTATGTTGGTCCGGATTATTTGAGATTCGATTTTTCTCATTTTTCTAAAATGTCTGAAGAAGAATTGGCTTTGGTGGAATCAAAAGTGAATGCTAAAATCAAGGAAAATTTGGTATTGCAGGAATTCAGAAATATTCCGATTCAGGAGGCTTTGGATAGAGGTGCAATGGCGTTGTTTGGTGAGAAATATGGTGATAATGTCAGAATGATTCAATTTGGAAGTTCTAAAGAACTTTGTGGCGGAACGCACGTTAAATCTACAAGTGAAATTGGCCATTTTAAAATCGTTTCTGAAAGTTCTGCTGCGGCTGGAATCAGAAGGATTGAGGCTATTTCCGGTGAGAAATCAGAAGAATATTTCAAGAATTTGGAAACTCAGTTTACAGAGATTTCTCAATTGTTAAAATCGAAAGATTTGGCAAAATCAATTGAGAAATTGCTGGAGGAAAATTCTGCTTTGAAGTCTGAAATCGAATCTTTCAAAAAAGAAAAAGCGAAAGGCGAAATCCAAAATTTGAAAAATGATTTCGAAGATAAAAACGGAAAAAAATTATTAGTTAAGAAAACTTCTCTGGACGCTGGTTCTGTAAAAGATATCGTGTTCCAATTGAAAAAAGAAATCCCAAATTCTGTAACGATTATCATTTCTGATGCTGGAGAGAAACCAATGATTACAGTTGGTGTTTCTGCGGATTTGGAAGCTAATTACCACGCCGGAAATATCGTAAAGGAATTAGCCAAAGAAATCCAAGGCGGTGGCGGCGGTAATCCAGGTTTTGCTACTGCTGGTGGAAAAAATCTTGACGGAATTGAGAATGCCTATCAGAAAGCTTTAGAAATATAAATTTCTAATCATATAATTAGAAAACGCCCAAATCTGGGCGTTTTTTTATTTAATTGTATTTGGAACATTGAATTGTACGCGGCCCGGCTTGAACGGAGCTCTTTTTCTTTTTGATAAAAAAGAAAAAAGCGGGAGTGGAAGACGGATTAAGCTGCCCGAATTATTTTATTGATTAAAATTCTTAGGCGAATAGAAATACAGAAACTTTTTTTTTGCCATTTCGAAATCACTCCATTTATCGCAATCGATTTGATAAGCGACTACGCCGGAAGTTGGGAGATTTACGATCTCGTCGGTGAGGGAATTGGCGAAATTTGATATTCCGTTGTTATGTGAAAATAACGCAACAGAATTGATAGAGTCGTCTAAACTGTAAATCAAATTTTCAAAACTGGCCTCGCGAGGATTATATAGAGTTTTCTCTGTTGAGTAAGGTTTTCCGAAAACCTCCGAAAATAATTCGCACGTATGCAACGCCCGTTTTGCAGGACTGGAAATGAAAGTATCTATTTCTACGGATTTATCTTTGAGCAAACGAGCCATTTTTGGAGCGTTTGTTTTTCCAAGCTCAGTCAAGGGACGGTCAAAATCATCCATATCTTCCGGCCAATCGCTCTTGGAATGCCTAACAAGTAAAAGTGTTTTCATTCAAAAAGGGTTTAATCAAATAAAATTAGTGAAAAAAATGATGGTAAAATGATTTGCGGAAATTATTTATATGCTATTTGTCAGGTGTGCTCATAGAAAAGGGTGCGTCAGAATCCTGAATTCCTCTTTCTGTATTGGGTTTTGAACTCATGTCAAATTTTAATTTTGCACCTTTCAACAGCTCAAAATGATCAATCCAGTTTTTAGAATAATTTTTACTATTGAATTTTAATTGATTAATGTAAATGTTATTTTCCGAATTTTTAGGCGCTTCAATTTGAATGGCTTTACTATTTTCCAGATTGATTTTAATAGATTTAAAAAGTGGTGCACCCAGAACATATTGTGTACTCGCTGGCGTAACGGGATAGAATCCTAAAGCCGAAAAAACATACCAGGCGGAAGTTTGCCCATTGTCTTCATCTCCGCAATAGCCATCTGGCGTTGGCTTATATAATTTGTCCATCACTTGTCTTACCCAATATTGTGTTTTCCAAGGCTGACCGGCATAATTATACAAATAAAGCATATGTTGGATAGGTTGATTTCCGTGCGCGTATTGTCCCATTCCTACAATCTGCATCTCGCGCATTTCGTGGATGACTTCTTTATAATAATTGGTATTAAATGTCGGTGGCATCACAAACACTGAATCCAGCATTTTAACAAATTGTTGTTTTCCACCCATTAATTCCTTCAATCCATTGATGTCCTGAAAAACGCTCCAAGTGTAATGCCAGCTGTTGCCCTCTGTAAAAGCATTTCCCCATTCGAAAGGATCAAAGTTTTCCTGAAATTCGCCATTTTTCTTTTTACCTCTCATCAGATTATATTTCGGGTCGAAAAGCTTTTTGTAATTCATTGCTCTTGATTTGAAGGGCTCCAGTTCTTCTTCCGATTTATTCAAAGCTTTACCGAATTCGTAGATGGCGTAATCATCATAAGCATATTCCAAAGTTCTAGCTGCACTTTCATTGATTCCTGTATCAGTTGGAACATAACCGATAGAATTGTAATCAGCTACACCTTTTCTGCCGACCGCGCTCATTGGACCTTCGTTATTAGCGCCATGTTTCAGAGCTTGCCAAAGAATTTCTGCATCATAACCTCTAAGACCTTTGAGATAAGCTTCAGAAACAACCGAAGCCGAATTGTTGCCAATCATAATATCTGCAAATCCCGGACTGCTCCATTCCGGTAAAAAACCGCCTTCCTGATAAGCTGAAATCAGACCTTTTTGCATTTCAACATTCATAGACGGATAAACCAAGTTTAGAAGAGGATAGAGCGCTCGAAAAGTATCCCAAAAGCCAGTCCCTCCGAATAAATAACCAGGCATTATTTTCCCGTTGTAAGGACTGTAATGTTGGATGTTTCCGTTTCTGTCTTTCTCATAAAGTTTTTGAGGAAATAGGACGCTCCTGTAAAGACAGCTGTAGAAAGTTCTTGCCTGATCGATGGTTGTACCTTTGATTTGGATTTTATTCAATGTCAGATTCCAGATTTCTTTGGCTTCGGATTTTACCTGGTCAAAAGATTTACCTTTGGATTCTTCCAGATTAATTTCTGCTTGTTCCTGACTGATAAACGATGATGCGACTCGGATTGTGATTTGTTCTCCTTTTTTAAGGTGAGGAAATTTGACCAGACTTCCCACGTGATCAGCTTTGATTTCAAGAATCGATTTTTGGATTTCTGTTCCGCTCCAGACATTTTGGGAAACAAAATCTTTGTCAAACTGAATAACAAAGTAATTTTTGAAATTCTCCATTTTTCCTCTCGCATATCTTGTAGAATACCCAATAATTTTTCTTTCAGACGGAATAATTCTTACGTAAGAACCTCGGTCAAAAGCATCCAAAAGAATTTGAGCCTGATTGGTTTCCGGAAAAGTGAAACGCATCATTGCTGAACGTTCTGTAGGTGCAATTTCCGTCCAGACATCGTAATCTGCAAGATAAACTTTGTAATAATAAGGATTGGCAATTTCTGTTTTGTGAGAAAACCAACTTGCTCTTTTTTCTTGGTCAATTTCGGGATTTCCAACGATTGGTAAAATGGAGAATTGTCCATAATCATTCATCCAAGGTGAAGGTTGATGTGTCTGTTTAAAACCCTGGATTTTATTCGAATTGTAAGTATATTGCCAGCCATTTCCATTTTTTCCGTTTTGCGGCGTCCAATAATTCATTCCCCAAGGTAATCCGATAATTGGATAAGTATTGCCATTTGATAATTCGTAGGAAGATTGAGTTCCCATCAATGGATTAACGTAATCTACAGGATTTGTAATCCAGTCATTGATTTCCTGAGATTTGAATCCTATAGAAAGAAAACTGCAAAAAAGGAATAACTTGATTTTGGACATTCGAGATTTATTTATCTCAAAAATAATAAATAATTGTTGTGGATTTTAAAATAAAATGTAACATTAGAATTGTTGCCATTATTGTTAATACTCAAAAATATCTTAAGATTTGATATTGTCAACCGATAATACAAAAGGGATTGTAGTTTTCTTTGAAGGTTTTTCGTTGGCGAAATTTTTGACTTCTAAGCCTTTGAATTGCGTATAACAAGAGTCTTTGTCATTGAGTAAAACAATGAAATCAAATTCTTGTTTTGAGGTTAATTTCTAACGAATCAATATCTATTACGATTTTGATGTTTCCTGATTTTGTGTTCTTGCCGCTAACGTAAGTGTCTGGTTTTGTGTCTGGAAAAAGATTCCATTCGGTTACCAATTCTTTGTTTTCAACTATTTTAACCAGTTTCGTATTTGATTTTACAATGGGCAGTTTATTTTGAGAAAAACCTAAAGTAAAACTAAAAAACGAAATCAGGATAAAATGAGTTCTCATGGTTATTAGTTGTAATAGTTTTTAAAGAATTTGAAATTGAGCCAAGGCTTAAAATCGCACAAATATAATCAAAGTCACCAAATGGTGATAATAAAAATTGTTAATATTGCAAAGATTTTAAAATTGATGATGGAAAAGAATACGAAACCGCGAGTAAAAAGTAAAGAAAAAAGTAAACAACAGTTTATGGATGCTGTTGGAACTATTTTAAAAACAAAAGGTTACAAATATCTTAAGGTTAATGAAATTGCTACCACAGCAGGGCTTGACAAGAAACTGATTTATAATTATTTCGGTGGAACGGAACAGCTTTTAGATGAGTATATCAAAACGCAAGACTTTTGGAGCAATGTAAAAGAAGAAGATTCAGCAGTGGAAATTACCGATGGCGGAAAAGAATTTGCAAAACAAATGATGTCTGAACAATTCGATTTTGTTTCTGTTAATAAAGAGTTGCAAAAGATTCTGCTTTGGCGTTTGTCTGAAGAAAGAACTTCACTTAGAAAATTGACAGAAGGACAGGAGGAAAATGGCGAAATTTTGTTCAAACATATAACAGATCCATATTTCGAGGATAAAAGTGAAGATTTTCGTGCTGTAATGGCGATCTTGGTCTCGGGTGCTTATTACTTAAATTTATACTCAGAAATGAACGGTAGCATTTTTTGCGGGATAGACTTGAAAACTGAAGAGGGACGTGCGAAAATTAAAAAAGCTTTTAGTTTTCTGATTGATGAAACTTATGAGTCATTGTAATTTGACCATTAAGTTAGTTTTCCATTTTCTTAATAACTTTCAACAGATCAACACCTTTTCCCAAAACACCTTTAAAAAGATCACCTTTTTCTTTCAATCTTTCCAAAGAATTATAAATATTAAAATCAGTGGGTTTTAGTCCATTTTTTACTTCTTCCCATTCCAAAGGCATCGAAACGGTTGCTCCTTTTTTTGGCCTCAAGCTGTAAACACTTGCCAAAGTCTGTCCACGACGGTTTTGCAGATAATCCAAATAGATTTTATTCTTATCTCGTTTCTGAAGACTTCTTTCCAGCGTTGTTAAATCTGGTAATTTCTGCTGAACCATTTGCATCAGAAGATGTCCAAAATCCTTGACTTGCTCGTAGGAATATTTTGCATTCATTGGGATATAAACGTGGATTCCAGAGCTTCCTGAAGTTTTGGGATAACCTTCAATTCCTGCTAAATCCAAAACTTCTTTAACTACCTGAGCCGTTTCTATTACATCTTCGAACGTATTTTTTTCGGATGGGTCTAGGTCAAGAACCAAGTAATCCGGATTGTCTGCTTTTTGGATTTTACTTGTCCAGATATTCAACTCGATACAGCCGAGATTGTTGAGGTAGGCTAAGGTTTCTTTATCATTACAGATGATGTAATTGATATATTTATCTGAACTTTCTGAGAAAACTTTTTGTGTTTCTATCCAATCGGGTGTTTCTTCAGAAGCATCTTTTTGGAAAAAACTCATTCCATCGATTCCATTGGGATAGCGGTTCATAGATTGTGGCCGATTTTTAAGATGAGGCAAAATATACTTCGAAATACTTTGATAATAATCAATCACATCCCCTTTTGTCACATCATCGTCGGGAAAATAGATTTTATTTTGATTCGTCAGCTTCAATTCCTGTTTTCCAATTTTCTTTATCAAATCCTCTTTTCCTGTTCTTTTTTTAGGTTCGGCTTTTTTCATAATTTCTTTTTTTGATTGATTTTCAGAATTGAATTCAACATCTTTTGGTTCAATATCATCACGAAGTCTGAGAAAAATCGGATGACGGTAAACATGGTCTTTTGTCAGTTCTGTAAATTTAATTTCGGCAATTAATTTGGGTTTTATCCAAGTAGCTTTGGTATTGGTTTTTGGTGTGATTTTGAAAACAGATTTCGAAGTGATGAGCGGTTGCATTTTATCATACATTTCAGAAAGTGACTTATCTTTAAAACCACCTCCGGTATGACCACAAAACACCATTTCACCGTTCAGATATTTTCCTAAAATCAAAGCGCCAAATTTTTTCCGTGAGCCTTTTGGTTCGGTAAATCCACAAATAATAGCTTCATCACTTTTATGGATTTTGATTTTCAGCCATTCAGAACTTCTTAGATTTTCCTTGTAAAGACTTTCAGTTTTCTTGGCAACAATTCCTTCCAATCCCAAATCTTTTGCGGCTTGGAAAAATTCTTTTCCGTTTTGTAAAATATGGTCACTGTATTTGATGATTTCATTTTCCACCAAAGCATCTTTCAACAATTCTTTTCTTTGCAGATAAGAAAGATTTTCGGTCGAATGACCGTTCAGCCATAGTAAATCAAAAACCTGAAAAGTCAATGCTAGATTAGGATTGTCGCCAATCTGTTGAAGCCATTGGAAATTAGGCTTTCCTTTGTCATCATAAGCCACGATTTCCCCGTCAAGAACCATATTGTGTTCCTGCAACTTGAGCGAATTGGTTACTTTTTTAAATTTCTGAGAAAAATCGATCCCGTTTCTGGAGTACAATCGGATTTCGTCTTTGCTCAGATCTGCAATCGCGCGATAACCGTCCCATTTGATTTCGAATGCCCAGTCTTTATCATCAAAGGCTTTGTCTGAGATTTTGCAAAGCATTGGCTTAATGAATTCCGAAAGTTTTTTTGCACCGGAAAGAGAAGGCGCATAATTTTTAAAGGACTTTATTCCTTCGGATGCGTTATTTTTTTTTTACCGTCTTTCTCAGCAAGATAAGCGGTTACTTTGGAAGTTTTGAGTGTATGTTCTTCAGCGTCATAATCGTCATCCACAGCGTATTTATCTTTATGTTTGATGAGCAGCCACGCATTATCATCTTTAGGATTTTTAATTTTCACCAATGCAAATTCGCCTTTCAGCTTTTTACCGTGGAGAATAAATTTTAAAGATTGTTTATGTAATTCAGCCCGCATTACCAAATCATCGCTTTTTCCTGATACTTTTTCTATCGGCTCGTAAGTTCCTTCATCCCAAATCTCTACTTCACCAGCGCCATAATTACCTTTCGGAATAGAACCTTCGAAAGTTCTGTAAGAATAAGGATGATCTTCCACCATCATTGCCAATCGCTTGTCAGAAGGATTAAGTGAAGGACCTTTCGGAACTGCCCAACTCTTCAGAACGCCTTCCATTTCCAAACGAAAATCGTAGTGAAGTCGAGAAGCAGCATGTCTCTGAATCACGAATTTCAATTTCTTTCCACTAGCTTTTTCTTTTCCTTCTGGTTCAGCTGTTTGCTTGAAATTCCTTTTTTTATTATAATCCTCGAGTGCCATAACTTATAAGTGATAATTGATGAATGATAGTTGATTTTTTTCTTTTTTCTTAGTTGTTCCTAACCAACTTTTTTCTTTCCTTTCTCCAAACTGGCTTTTAGCATTGCCATCAAATCAGTTGTCTTTCCTTCCGGTTCTTTTACTTCCGTCAACTTAATTTTTTTGCCTTTAGCTTTTTGCTTGATGATTTTCAGAAGGTCTGCGTTGTAAGTATCTTTATATTTTGATGGGTCAAATTCAGTAGCAAGAGATTTAATAAGTTGTTCCGCCATTTTCAATTCGGCAGGTTTTGGAGCACTTCCGGATGGGATTTTCAGATCTTCAAAAGCTCGCATTTCTTCCGGATAACGCATTCTGTTGACCATTAGGATTTTATCCTCGTAAGGTCTTATCAGACAAAGAATTTCCCTTTCTCTCAAAACAAAAGAACCAATTCCTGCCATTTTTGTTTTGATTAAGGATTTTAATAATAATTTATAAGCCGCTTCACCATTTTTCTGAGGTTCAAGGAAGTAAGGTGTTTCAAAAAGTGCCGTATCCACTTCAGATTCTTTGACAAATTGATTGATACTAAGAATCTTTGATTTCTCAGGACTTGCCGCAGCAAAATCCTCATCTTCCAAAACGATATATTTGTCCTCGATTTTAAAGCCTTTCACAATATTTTCCCAAACCACTTCTTTTCCAGTATTGGCATTAACTCTTTTGAATTTGATATTACTCAAATCCTTGCTGTCTAGCATATCCAAATCTAAGGTACTAGAATCTGTGGCCGAATATAATTTGATAGGAATATTGACTAATCCAAAACCGATTGCACCGTTCCAAATAGCTCTCATGTTGATGATTTTGATTTGATATTAATAATGCTAAATAATTATCTACTTTCTACAATAAATATTCCATAAACAAATTATCACTAAAAATTAAATGCTTTAATTGTGACTCAAATCATAAACCACTTGTGTCCTTCTCTCTAACTTTAGTCTTACCAAAAATAAAAATTTTATGAAAAAGTTAATCTTCGTCTCGGTAATTATGCTAGTGTTCAGTTGCAAAGACAACAAATCTCAAGAGAACTATAGGTCGGATTCTCTTTCCGTTGCTAATGGCCAAAATGATTCTTTATCAACCTCTTCTTCAACAGATAGTACTACGACTCCAGGCATTAGCAATCTCAATTCCAGTAAAACAAATCCAAGTGATAGTCTTTCTAGAAGAAAAGATTCTGTGAGAAGACGTTAGTTTAAATAAGATTTTTCAACCCAATAGATTGACAATCGATTATTAACAGATAGCCTTATTAGTACGCCCAATTATTATTTTCAAATCGTAGGGGGCGAAGTCAAACTTAATAATGATAAATGATAAGGTTCAGTGGCAATTAAAGAAATAGGGCAGTTGCAGGTCTTCCAGCGTTATTCAGACATTTCAATGGATTCTTGTTTGGTTGATTTGGATATTCGTTCACTTGATGTCGCTCATTAATATCCGAAACAAAATCACAATCTTCTTCACCTGGCTGAATTTCTACATCACCAAAGACCAGCCATTGCGAATGATAATTGATCTCTCCAAAAAGTAATTCAAATAAACATTAATTATGTTTATAAAAGTCTATACATCGGTCAACAATTTTATTTTGGTTAATGTAAAGCATATTGTTTGGATCAATCCATGTAATTCTAATCGCGGATGTAAGTTCATTCTTGACACTGGAGTCCATTGAATTTTATAGAAGATTATGTGTTTTGTTACAGCAGATAATTTGTTAGGTAAGTACTTTTTCTGATTGTTTTGTTTAGCTTTTTTGCAGTATTAGGATTATAAAATTTTAAATCAAAACCATTTATTATTATCAAATTTCACTGTTTTTATAGTTTATTGTTAGTTTGGTGTTGTGACATTTATTTATTTTAATAATTTCATTATGACTCAAGTCATAAAATTCTTTAGAAGTTCTGTATAATTTTGAGCTCAACAAAAAATAGACTATGAAACTATTATCCTTAATTTTTACAATGGGATTAATTCAAAAAATTAATCCCATTGATGATGCTTTGTTATTGCCATTAACAGGCAAATAATACCAATATTTTAAAAAGATTTTATTAAGACTAAAATGGGTTTAGTTATGTAAGAATCTGTGAAATTTTGCGAAATTAAAATTAAGTAAGATAATAAAAGATAAATAGATTATTTCAATTAATTAATTGATTTAAAGTGGTTTAAAGGTTGGTGTGATTCTTTAAATTACGAGAGAGTAAAATATGGTTATAGAAGAAACTATTATAAAATCATTAGGAGCAAAAGCCGAGGAATACAATATCGGTGATGTTATTTTTTCAGAAGGTGGTACACCATTGTATTATTATCAGATCATCGAGGGTGATGTGAAGCTTAATAATTACAACGAGGATGGAAAGGAAATGATACAAAGTATTTTGACGGCGGGTCAAAGTATCGGTGAGTTTTTACTTTTTGTGGATAAAACTTACCCTGTCAACGCTATCGCTATTTCGCCTTGCAGAGTTCTGAAATTATCTAAATCCAAGTTTCTTCTTCTGTTGGAAAATTATCCCGAGTTTCATTTTGATATCATCCAAAGTCTTTCGGATGCGATGTACTTCAAATTCGTGATGGGACAGATTTTTTCTACTCAGAATACTTCAACAAAATTAAAAGCTTTGATGGATTACTTAAAAAGCTTCCAGAAAGATCAGACTCCTTTCTCTTTTCAGATTCCATTGACCAGACAACAGATGGCGAGTCTCACAGGTTTGCGTGTAGAGACAACAATTAGGACTTTAAAGCAGATGGAAAAGGATAACGTTGTAAAAATAAAAAACCGTAAAATTTTATATTAATTTCTTAATCAATAATAAATTTTCCCTTGAACAATCTTCACTACATTTTGCTTTTCCAAAACCTTGATTGTTCGTATTGTCGTTTCTACTCTAAGACCAGTTAAGGACGCTAATTGCTGTCTTGTTAAAGGAATTTCGTAGGAATATCGGTCTGTATCTGAAGAAAAACTTTTATGATAATCAAATACTCCTAACAATCTCACATCGGGATGCAATGAGGAGTTATTTTCGAGCATTATGAATTTCTGATAAAGCCTTTCTGATAAAAATTTATTGAGATCTCGTGATACATCGGGGTTTTCATCCAGCATTTTAACAAAGTTTGATTTCGAAAGTTTGATAACTTCACTCGGTTCAAAAACTATGGCATTCACAGGATAAGTTTTATCTATGAAGAGCAGTAATTCGCAAACGCTGAGACCGTGATGTAAAATAGCCAAAATCAGTTCTTTTCCTTCTTCATTGTAGTGATTCAGTTTTATTCTTCCGGAAATAATTTGATAATAGTATTTCGGTTTTTCACCTTCTCGGAAAATGATATCTCCGGCTTCGTAATATTCGATTTTTGCACCATAGGATAGTAGCAGATCTTCAGCAATTATCATAATGTTAATTTTATATTGTTACAATAATTTCTGTATACAAACTTAAAACCAATTTTTAGAATTGATAATTTTATAGAGTTTAATAGAGTTTTTAAAGGCTTTATGATTCAAATCATATAATGACAGAAGTCAGTTTGCGTAGCTTTGGTTTAATCCAAATCAAAAAAGAAGCAAAAATGAATATTGAAAAACTATTAAAATCATTACCTGGTTATGACTTTAAAAAATTGATCAATAAAAGTCAGAAGTTTGAACCGGGATCTACCATTTATGCAAAAGAAATAGAGAATGAGATTTTTCTTCTTTTCGTGGTTTTAAAAGATGAAAGCCCCAAAGATATCCATTCTTTCATTGCTTATTTTGACAGCTTTGAACACATCGGAGTCCAGGAACCAAAGGAAATAATGTTTTATCAATTGATATCCAAAATTCAGGATTTTCATTATTTCGAGAAATATCTAAATGTTCATCATTAATAATCAACCGGAAAAGTAAAACTGTTGGACCGAAGTTATAAGGTTCTTTTATCCAATAACATTTAAAAAATTTAACTTATGGAATTTCCTAAAATACTATTGGACAAAATCAGCTATAATCTGAGAGAAAGAAACGAGTCCATCTCCATGGCAGAAAGCGTTACATCAGGATTTTTGCAATTAGCGTTTTCTCAAATGCCAAGTGCGGAACAATTTTTCAAAGGCGGAATTACAGCCTACACAATCGAGGAAAAAGTCAAACATCTGAATATCGATTTTGATGAAGCGCAAGCAACAAACTGCGTCTCCAGAAACATCAGCGAGATGATGGCTCTTAATATCGCTTCGTTATTCGATTCTGACTGGTCGATTGCTACAACCGGTTATGCCACGCCGGTAAAAGAATCCGATAATCAGATATTTGCTTATTACTGCATCGCTTATCAAGGAACAATTATCAGAAGTGATAAAATAGAACTTCATCCGTTGACTAAGGCGTTTGATGCTCAGAAATACTTTATGGAGTACATTTTGGGATGTCTCCGTTGCGAGGTCAAAAGAAACCATTCTAAAATTACAATTTAATTTTATCCACTGTAAAAATGATGCAAAAACCATTAAATAAAATTATATGGTTGGGGAATATTTTACAGTTAAAAAACAAATCTGTTTTATTTCGGGAGCGGAAAGTGGTATCGGAAAAGCGGTTGCATTACCACATGTATTTTATCCGGGTTTGTTCGAGGTAGAATATATTGATAAAAATGCCGAGGTCGAAGATGAAAAGATTATAATGGCTGTAGCATCTATTGTTCTCCTTTCGATTGGGTTAAGACAAAAAGGTTCACCAGATTCCAAACTTGTCGATATGACTCGCAACGAAACGCCTTGGTGTGTTTTATTGAGCGAAATTTCTCTCGGTTTTATTTAGAAGTTGTTTAAAAAATGACTTGTAATGTGTTATGTTTAATAATTAATGATTTAAATTGATTATAATTTATCTATATTGTAATATTATTAATTTATTTTGGTATAATGATTGCAATAATTAATTTATTCACATTAATCAATACTAAAAATAAAAATTATGGCAACTACAAAATCAGCAACAGCTGCAAAAACAAAGACTGCTGCGAAAAGTACAACTACAACCAAAAAAACACCTGCTAAAAAAGATGCGGCTAAAGATTTAAGCGATCTTTTCGAAGATAGCTTAAAAGATATCTATTGGGCAGAAAAAGCATTAGTAAAAGCCTTACCAAAAATGATGAAGAATGCAACCAATGAAAAATTGAAAGCCGCTATCGAAAAGCATTTGGCTGAGACAGAAACACACGTTACTCGTCTGGAAGAGATTTTCGAATCTATGGGAAAAAAAGCACAGGCAAAAAAATGCGACGCAATGCAAGGTTTATTAGATGAAGCGGACAGCATTGTGGAAGAAACAGAACCAGGAACAGTGAGAGATGCAGGAATCATTGCAGCAGCGCAGAAAGTGGAGCATTACGAGATTGCTACTTATGGAACATTGGCGGCGTTTGCTAAAATTTTAAAAGAATCTGCTCCGATGAAAAATTTGCTTAAAACATTGGAAGAAGAGAAAACCTGTGATGAGTCTTTGACACAGCTTGCAGACGTTAATCTTAATTCTAAAGCAAAATAATCGACACATAGACTTGGAAACGTTAAACGAATTAATCAATTTTACAACTTATGGAAGTGCAAGAACTTAGACTTTACAATCTGCTTCAGTATGAAAATGATGTAGTGCCAGTAGTTGGGCTCAATCTTGCGAAGGACAAAAATCTTTCCTTAGTTCAGATTCAGCAAGGTAATTCCAAGATTCCTGTACATTCACAACAACTAAAACCAATTCGCCTTACCAGCGAGTGGCTTTCCAAATTTGGTTTCAAGGAAAGTTATCGCTCAAATTCCAGAATCCGATACGACTTACCCAACTTTGGAAAGTATGATTTTGACCTTTCGAAAGATAAAATTCTTGAGGGATTTTTATACTTCGGAAATTATATTCGATGTCATTATATACATCAGTTGCAAAATCTTCATTTTGTACTGACAGGAAAAGAATTAAAAGTGGAGAGCAATTGATTGCTCTCTTCTTTTTCATTTGACACGGCTCAAATCATAAACCAAGATTGGTGTAATTTTTAGATTTGAGAATATTCTAAATATTGAATGAAAAAATTGGAATGATTTTTATCCTTGTATTACTATCTGGCTGTTCAAAGAATAATGATTTCTCAGATTCTAATGATTCGGATAGTTTTATATAGACGGGCTGAATTATTATGATGCAGTTAAAGTTTTGGTAAATGACAGTTTAATTTATAAAAAATATCTGCGCATCAACTTTTTAAAAAGAAAATAAATAATATTAACCAAAACATGAAACCTAAGAAAGTACCAGGCGTTCCGGAGCATTACAAAGGAGCTCATTTCGATACAGAAAGTGATCGGGTTTTGGATGATCCGATTCTTGCGGCTCAGCAATTCCAATTTCTTAAAGAGCGTTTTTTCAATATCAATAACTGGCAAGAATACTGTGGAAAGATGTCTGCGGAATTCAAACTTTGTGATAAACACGGTTTTTATGTAGATAGAATGCCGAGAGTGGGCGATTTTTTAAGAATTGATATTCCCGGTCCTGGCAATCCACAAACCAAAGGTTATGATTGGGTAGAGATTGTTGCTATGGATGATCATTGTTTTGGTGATGAATTAGAACGGCATTTGATTTCCTGCAGACCATCAAAACCACCTGGCAGCAGGAGCGACAATATTGCACATTTTTATTCTCCAGAATCTTCATCAACATTCATTATTTCAAGAGGACCGAATTATATTAAGGTTGGAATTTATGGAAGGAATGAAATTGCTAATTTTTCCAGAACCGGAATTATTGGTAAGATACGAAACGCTTTCATCACAATCGGAGGATTTTTGAGGGTTACAAAATTCCAGTGGAAAGGTCTTGCAGAAGGTTTTCTTGATTTTTAGTTTTAAATATTGTAATGATGTTAAATACGGCTTTCTGTTTTCTTGTTTGTGGATCATTTTGCTTTGGACAAACCTATGAACAGCTGATGTCCTATTCTCATTACTACAGCAAGGATATCGATGCTTTTAAAGAATTTATTAATAAAGAGCCGGCAGCAACCCATTCAAATTACGGTATTCAACAAGTAGTCTATGAATTTCATAATCATAGTGTGGGTTTGGAAGAGCATAAAAGTGATAATGGTAAAATTGGAGAAATCTATGTTTTCCAAACCAATGAAAATCATACAAAAGCTAATTATGAATGGAAGAAATACTTCGATTCTATGAACAATAATCCATCATTTCAATTCGTCAAAGCTATTTTCAATGATGGGGTTACAAAAGACAACAATCTTACCCTTGAAAATTTCACAACTTTATTAAATTCAAAAAATATAAATTCTGACAGCAGTTATGGCGTTCGATATAAAAAATCCGATGTCTATTATTCTCTTTTTGTAATAAAAGGTAAGCTGGTTTTTACGGTGGATGATAAGAATTTTTGATTATTTCAAATTTTTAATTAATTATAACAGTCATAATAAAAGAATAATCTGCAGTAAGAAATAAATCTTATAATATCGAACATTAAAACACCCAAGATTTTCTTACCGGAATGCAAAAACAAAAAAATGAGATAAAATTAGCAAGGGCATAATTTGGATGAGCATTTAGTTACAGGATGGGATTGCTTTGAATGTCCTGAAACATCTTAAAACTTTAACATAAATATTTGGAGTGGGCAATTGAATTTCAGAGTTGGCAAGGATAAAAAGTAAATTAGTAAAGTAATACTGATTGTTATTTACTGATTGCTGAAACTAATTTCCAGAGATTTACGAATATCCGAATTGTAAAAATTCCTGAAATTTTCCTTGAAAATATTGAGCAGATAAATGAATTGATTTTTAGAATTGAGGGTGTTGATGCTGCATATTTTTATTTACCACAAATTTAAAATTGCAAAAATTTTAAAATGAAGTACCGTCATTGATTTTTAGTAGTGGTATTTTTTTTATTAAAACTTTTCGTAACCTTTGTCAATAAGTTGTGAAATTTATATTTTAATAAGTTGTGAAATTTATATTTTTACGTAGATGATTAAAATTTCAAAATGAGATTTTTGGAAAAGTGAGTTCGGGAGATTTTGTTTATTTGGAGTAAAATCTAAATGTATAAACACAAAATTTAATTAAACCCATGAAAAAAATAATACTAAAAATATATTTAGTTCTCTCGATACTTTTGGTGTCAGATGGCGTGCTGTATTATTTCTGGAAAATCAGTTTTGCAGGTTATTACAGTGATGTTATTTTGTTTTGGCTTTGGATCTTAACAAGTTTTTCAGTGATCGTTCTGTTTTGGAAAAAACTATTGGCGAAATTATTATTAGGAACATTGATCGTCGCCTTAATCCTGAGTATTTTGCCGATGATGCTGCCGTTTTACACCATATTTTTTGCGATGACACCTTTCGGTTCCAGAATGCAGAAAGATCTGAATCAAAATTATAGAGCTCAGATTGTTGGTTACAGCATGATGAGGCGTCCCTGGTTGGAAATCATTGAGAAAAAAGGAATTTTTGAACAACAAATTATCCAATGTACAGACCAGGATGTTTTTAAAAATGAGGTGGATTTAAGAATCGGTTCTGCAAAAGATATCCGATTTGATAGTGAAACAGATAATACTTTAACGCTTGTTTTGTTTTATGGCGGACCTAATTACAAAGTTACTTTTGATAAGAAAACAGGGAAAGTTAAAGCCATTGAAACTCATTAGTTAAACTAAAAATTATACTATGAAAATCAATCTTTCGACTTTATTATTAATTATAATTTTCACTTTGCAATCCTGCGGAGAGGAAAAACAGAAAGCAATTGAGAAAAAAGAACCTCAAAAAATAACGGAATTAAAGACCGATTCGGAAGAAGAATATATTACATCGTTTTGCAACTTTGCAGTGATTGTGGACAAAGATGGTTACGTGAACATAAGAGAGAAAGAATCTGCGAACAGTAAAATTATTGGGAAAATAAAATCTGGAGAAGCGGTTTTTATTTTTGAAGATTTGGACACAGATTGGCTGAATATTACTTTTGGTGACGATGAAAAATCTGGATATATACATCGTTCAAGAATAAAATATATCAAAGATTTAGAGAAGATAGCTTCTGTAGATTCCCACAATTACAAGGCTATTTTCCATTTGAATAATATTGACATAGATATCGAAACAGATGATTTTGATTATGAATCTAACAAGAAATATTTTTCAGAAACAGCGAAGGAAGACTTCATAATCAAAAAATATAAAGATCTTGAAATGTGGGGAACAGACGGAACAATTCCTAAAAGTTATTACAAGTCTATCACTGTGAAAATAGGAAATCAGGAAATCGAAATTCCTAAGAAAGATATTCAAGACCTTTTCAATCCCAATAATGATTACACCGAATGTTATTATGACAAAGTAAATAATTCGATATACATCCATTTGTCCAATTCCGACGGAGCGGGTTCTTATGTCGCATTATTCAAAATCGAAAACGGAGTTTATAAAGGGCGACAAGTTGAGATTCCTTTCTGAAAAGTGAATTGAAGATTTAATTTTAAAACCAACAAATATGACCAGATTTTTACTTCAAATAATATTGACATTAGTAAGTTGTTTAGCCTTTGCAAATGATGGCGCATTTTTCGCGAAAGGCAATCAATTGATTCCAATTAACGAAACCGATATTACAGTCAAAAAGGAAATCCTGACTCTTAAAAAAGTTCGAAATCAATTTATAGAAGTCACCGTTTATTATGAGTTTTTCAATCCGAAAGAAGAAAAGAAAATCACCGTTGGCTTTGAAGCTTTTTCGCCGGAAGGAGATGTAGATGGAGCACCAAAAAACGGGCAACATCCATATATGAGAGATTTCAAGGTGGAACTTAATAATTCGGTTTTGAAGTATAACGTCTCATATGTTTCCGACTCGTTGTACAATAAAAATGGGAAGATAAAGTCTTTGGATTTAACCAAATTCAATGGAAACAAAAGCGGGAATTATGTCGATTTTTTCTACGTTTATCACTTTGAAGCCAATTTCAAAAAGGGACTCAATATCATCAAACATACTTACAATTATGACGTTTCTGGTTCGATAGATTACAATTATGAATTTGAATATGTTTTGACCGCGGCCAATCGTTGGGCGAATAAACAGATTGATGATTTTACATTGATTATCGATACTGGCGAGTTCGAAACATTTTCTATTAATAAAACTTTCTTTAAAAATTCTAATGAGTGGTTGATTAACGGAATCGGAAAAACCGAAGATATCAAAGGAAATAAAAACTCTTTTATCGAAAATGATGCATTAAAATTCCACTTACAAAAAGGCAACATTATATTTCAAAAGAAGAATTTCAAAATCACTGGCGATTTGTTCTTATATGCCCAAAACTATTGGGGAAATCAGAATTTGGAATACATTCCGTTCTCTTATTATCAGGAAGATAAAATTGCGGAACCCAAAAATGATTTGGAAAGAAAAATACTCAAAAATTTACCATTTGCAAGACGTGGTTATGTTTTTCAGAATCAGGATTTGAATCAGTTTTACAAAACAATGGAGTGGTATATTCCCAATCCTGATTATAAACCTGAAACAGAAACTCTCACCGAAAGAGAGAAAAAATGGGTGAAAAGGTGGAAATGAAATAATGACGGATGATGATTGCATACTAATCATAAAAAAATAACACAATTAAATTGTAACTAATTTTCAACGAATTGCAAATAATATTTTCAATTTTTTATGATTTTAATTATCTTTAAAAAGTGAACAATTTTATTCTAATCCAAAAATTGTATAACTAAAAAAAACAAACAATGATGAACTTAAAACCAATTTTTATGGCATCTGCGTTGATGCTGTCTGCCAGCAATTTTCTATCGGCAAAAGCCAAAATTCCTATTGGTGAACGAGAAGTATTAAACAAAGTTTACGATTTGCCCAACACAGACGAATTCAAATTAGAAAACGGCGATTATCTGGATTTGGCAACACTTCACAAAGAGTTCAATATCGCTTACATTCTACCTTTGTACATCATGGAAGAACCAAAATTGGTAGGTTATGATGAAAAAACAGATGAATTTTACAACATGCCGGATAAAGAAATGGATGCGATTTTAGCCTCTCAAAAGCTCGAAAAAAATGACCTCAATAAACTTCCTTTTTATACGAGATATGGTGGAAAGCTAGTGGCATTGCTTCTTATTGCTTTTATAATCTGGGGCGCAATTCCTTCCAAGAAAAAGAGAGTAGAACCAACTAATGTCTAAACTTTAAAAACACTAAATACTATGATTACAATTTTTTTTATTATCGGATTTATGGTGCTTTTTTACGGCGGCGTGATGTATTTTATGTACGCAAAAAAGCAAAAAATGAAACAAACTTTGCAAAGCACAGATTTCAAATCAGAGTTTCAACGGGCAGAAACTTACAAATCTAATTTTCTGAACGGCGATTACAGTTATCTGAAAACCCAGATGAACGGAAAACCCATTGATGCATTCAATTTTGCAAACCTTGAATATTCTGGCGCAACTGCTATCAAAGATGGGATGAAAGATTCTTTGAAAAGTATGGCGACTTTGGGAACGGTAAGATATCAAACCGTTCAGACTCCGAAATATTTGATTTTGAGTAATGATGAACTTCACCTTTTGGATACCGATACCGATGGCGATATTAGCAATCATTTGGTGTTTGACAGTCACAGGCTTTCACAATCGAGTCTGGTTGAGATTCCGCAGCAAGGAACAATGAAAGCTTTTGCAAAACAGAAAGGTGATGAGGTGAAAGCATACAAAATTTCTTTAGCAACAGATGATAAACCGATAGAGCTGATTTTGTTTTCGGCGCTTATTTTTACCCACGTGAATACGGCAAGCAACATGCTGTCGATGGATATGCAGAAAATAGTTCAGGAAAATGTAATCGCTAATGACTTTCTCAAAAAACTGGGTGACAAATATCCAAATCTGAAAGTTGATGTTCCTATTTTGAATTAATTGCAACAATAAAAATCTTATAAAAACGTGTAAACAGCTTCTGTTTATGCGTTTTTATCTTAATGCAAGAACACAATGAGAAATAAATTAATATTGATAAATATTTTTGTATCTATTTTTTTTAATGCGCAAAGAGTAGATCTAAGGAAACTTGTTATGAATAGCGATGTAATTGTTTATGTCGAACGTAATGATTTTGAGACTTCTATTGAAAATATTAACGACCATTTTTCCAAATCTTATCTGAAAATTAAAAGCTATCAAAAAATTATTAAAAATTATTCTGATATCAAGTTTGTTAATAAAGATATTTATGAACCTACAGGAAAAAATGATTTCTACAATGATAGTGAACTGAATGAAGGTGGATGCGATGTACTCGGCGATATTATAGAACTTCAGCAAAAAAAATATTACAGCCTGATTTTTTTGGAGAGAAAAAGTAATAATCTCGGTGTTTTAGCTCACATTTGGCGGAAAGATTTTAATTATGAAACCATTATTCAGAAGATAAACTAAATCCAAAAACTTGACAAAATAAAATCTCTGAAAGAACGCTATGAAAAGACATTAGATTACTATCTGGAATATGATGAAATCCGTACCTGGAGCGATGAATTCAAAGATTTTATTTGGTATTATAAAAGAGAAAAAATCCTGCAGACAGATGAATTGATCTTAACCGAAAAACAGTTGAAAGTTGCACTGCAAAAATTTTTGGATGGCAATGAACTTTCTTATTATGATTTTGTCAAAGACAAATATCCAAAAGAAGTGAGAGCGTATTATTTAAAAAAAATGCAAGCTTTTCAAAAGATTGAAAACGAGAACGAAATCGATTTCTATAATTTTAAAGAAGCGTATGAAAGAGCTACCAATACATATTTTATGGATCGAAGCGAACTTGGAGTTCTTAAAGATAAACTGACAGATGATATACCATTTGATGAAAAACAGAAAATAATGATGACACTTATTGATGATGCAAAAATTAAACAAATTAACTGATGAATAAACTGATTCCTTTCCTGAAAAACTCAACGTTTTACTTTCTTGTCATTTTTACAGGGACATTTTTACAGGTTTATTGGGCAATGGGATATTTGTCGGACAAACTATCATCCAGTTGTTTGGATTGCAGTTTTGCTTTGGACACATTATTTATTTCTTTGTTTTCAGCCATTTTTCTCAGCCTGATTTTTATGTTGATTTCAAAAATTAAGAATCTCTATTTAAAACTAATTCCGGAATTTTTCCTGCTTACATTTTGGTGGTTTTTTATAGATTATTCAGATTTTGTAGAAAGAGAATCATCGTGGAGCACTTATCTTTTTAATGAGGAAATTAACGAAACTTTAAATCACAGTTTCTTCCCGATTTTAATAATGTCTGTTATTGTAATTTTTATAATTAATTACCGATCAATTCTCAAAAGAAATGAAACAAGCTGATTACATTCAACTTTTGAAAATCATTGCAGTTCTGGTTTTGTTTATTTTCATTCCAGCTTTGCTGTTCTATCTGGGAATTGTCGTCCCGGAATATTGCGCTTGTGACAAAACGATGTATGAAGGCCAAAAAGGAGTTGATATTTGGGGCGATATAGTCTATTGTGATGGAGAAAGTCAGGATTTTGCTGAGGCATTTTTCCAACTTTTTACGACTGTTCTTTTGGGCTGTTTGGCTCTTCTGGCTTTTATTCGCTTCTTAATTTATAGAATAAAAAAAAATAACAAATGAGAAAAATAATATTACCCTTCATTTTATTTAATTTTTCGTTAGATTTTCAGAAAGAAGGAACATTTTTAACCAAAACAGGATTCTTCTGAGTTTGGCTACATTTTGGATTGATAGAATTGAAAAAACTCAATTAAAAACTCAAACCAATGAAATCAAAAACACTCATAACCATTTTACTAACAGGAATTATATTCTTTGCTTTAGGCTTTTTCGGTAAAGACTTTTATCAAAAGAAACAAAATATTGAGGTTCCGGCCTCAAAAACTCCCGTAGAAAATCCCAAACAAGCAGTTGATAAAAAATCTAATCAGAATACCGATTTTTCTAAAATACTCAAAGGCAAATTCATTCTAAAAGGAGCTGATTACGCAGGATTCGATTTCGTAGACAACCAAACGATTACTTGGACCAACGAAATGTTTCCGATGAATCCCGATACGATGCGGGTGAAATGGATTGATGAAAGAACTTTCGTGGCAACTTTTACCCAAAAAGTCAACGATGATTGTCCGCCGGCCAATTGGATCAGGAAGATAGAATCTTACGACGGTTACCAGTTAATTATCAGGAATTATTGGACGGGTTGGGGGAAATCACCCGATACGTCGGAAGTTTTTTACAAAGAAAATTAATTCCTGAAACGATTTCGTGATGTATTAATTCTAAACCACAACGAATATTTTAAATTGTTATTTTTAAACCTACAAAAACACTAAAAATGAAAAGCTATTTATTCCTGATTATAATATTTTTAAGTCTAAATATTAAGGCTCAAAATCTGAGAGAAGAAATCAAACTGAAAAACTCTGATTTCAAAGTCTATGATATCGATTCCAATGAAAAAGATTCTGATGTTACCAAATATCAGATTATCGATTCCAAAGGCAAAAAATTGGAACACATTGCCAGAATTTTCGACAAGAAGCTGAACAAAGAAACGTTTCTTGGGATTTACAGAAAAAATGATTCTGAAATTCATTTTATAGAATTCAATCAGACCAAAGAAGTGCCGACGCTGAACCATTATGTTTATATTCCTGATGCGAACGGTAAATTGGTTTTAGCCAAAAAAGAAGTCGGCTTAAAAGATTATCCGGCAGATTTGCCTCCAAAATTTAAAAACAATAAACCGATTCATCCGGAATTTGTTGGTGGCGATGCAGAACTAAACAAATGGGTTGAGAAAAATATCACACCAATTCTGAAAAAGGAATTGACTACGAAAGATTTTGTTCTTACTCTGGAAATAGACGAGAACGGAACGGCAACTTTACAGAATCTGTCATTACTTTCATTAAAAAACGAAACGGAAAAAGCCTTGATTGCAAAAATCAGTGAAATGCCCAAATGGAATACGACTGTTCAAGGTTATAAAGTGACTGGTGTGGCTTATGTTCCGGTTTCTAAGCCTTAAATGTTAATAATTAATCTATTTAATGACTATTTTGTTTTTAATTTTATTAATTCCACTTTTAGCAGGAGCTTGGTACGGAATAGATTACCTAGTGAAGAAAATAATGAAGGAAAGGTATAATGTTAAAATTACGTTGATTTCGTTTGTCGTTGCTGTTCCTGTTTTATTTATGATGTTCGTTTATATTTTATTGTCTTTAGCGTTTATGTCGGGAGCTGAGTTTAAAGATTGAATTTATCAAGATGAAAAGACAATTCAGATTTATAGTTACATTTCTATTATTGATTTCAGGATTAATTAATGGATTAAATGGGCAAAATATCAAAGAAATTTTCTATGAGAATGGCACTTTAAAAGAAAAAGGATTACAAAATAAAGCTGGAAGTAGAACTGGTGGATGGAAGTTTTATTACGAACATGGATCATTGTTGCAAGTTGGAACAGACTACGATGAGAAAGGTAATTTCGTAAAGACAGAGAAATATTAGATTAATAACAAATGAAAAAAATTCTAGCCCTATTTACCATAACTACAACATTTATTTTTTCATGCAGTCAGAAAAAACCTGATTGGATAAATAATATTCCGCCAAATCCTACCGAACAAAATCGTCTTGACAAACATCAGCTAAGGAAAAATCTCTGGCATATTTCCGGAATTATTGGTCAGGATATTGAAAACGATCAGGAGTTAATAATTTCGAAAATTGATACAACTGACCAACATTCTATGTATGGAACATCAATAAAATTTAATATCAATAATACTTATTAAGATTCTTATCACGCAAAGTGTGGAAATGATTGCTTTCCTTCATCCAAAGGGAATTATATTTTAAAAGATGAAAATCATATTGCTATCAAGGCTAAAGAATTTCATCAGTCTGGAGATTGTGATGCCAAATCCATACTGCTTGATACAGATTACGTTACATATTATATTTCTCAAACTTCTGACGGAAATCTAAAACTGATTAAAAGTAATGGAAATCCAAAAGAAGACAAACAAAATCAATATTACTCAACTCTTTTTGATAAATATTATGAAGAACTCAGAAATACACAATTAGATTTTAAAACAAAATCAAAGTCCAATGAAAAAAGGGTAGAAGAGTTTCTTGAGGATAAAGCGCATTTGAAAAACTATAAAATCCTGTACACAAGAAAGCAAGATGACTTATTCCTCATCAACCTTGTGAAAAATATGGATGTTAAAAATGATTACTATTTTGTCATCAATGGTTTTAGAAATAATTATGATTATCAAGTGGGTGCTTTTAAAGTAAAGAATCTATAAAAAATTACAAATGAGAATTGTATTTTTAATTTTTATATTCATCATTATTTTAACTGGTTGTAATGAAAAGGATAGTAGTACTCAACAGAAAAATGAAGATATTTTGCCAAATAAAATTGCAGAATCAAATCAAGAAAATAATGTTATTCTAGGAGAAGATCTTCCCGAAATCAATGCTTACGCAAAAAACATCTATAAAAAGAATAATGTTATTTATATAGAAATAGATTTGATTGAAATAAAATATGAAAATGTCGACGATAAAATCATTGTAAATAATAATCCTAAAATAAGAACTTATATTATTGATAAAAGTTCATTAATTTATTCTAATGATTGCAAAGAATTGACCGTATCAGAATTATTTAAAATAAAAGAAAAACTTCTCAAAGACCACTCTATAATTATCGTTGGAACCTCGGAACATGGAAAGATGAAAAGTCTTAATTTTGGTTGTTATGGCTAGTTAAAAATTTAGGTAATTTGATTTAAAATCAATCAGAAGAATCGGATACATTTTAAGTTAGAGATAATTGTTGATCGATTTTTTTATTTTATTGGGAAAATAAATTATAAAATTGAAAACCAGTCTTTTGGCTGATTTTTGTTGTCTTGATGTAACATAATTTATTGAGTCATTGTCTTATCATCAAGTAAGATAAAACTATGAAAACTAAATTTTGCATTCTTATACTAACGCTTTTTTTATGGCAAATTTCCGCACAGAAAACTATCGCTTCAGATAGCATTTCAAGAAAGAAATTGCAAGCCATCAAGAAAGACCAGAATATAAAAATTGACGGGATTTTAGATGACGAGATTTGGAAAAATGTTCCTATAGCAACCAATTTTGTAGAAAGACAACCAAATAACGGAAAGCCTCAAGCCGATAGTTTGAAAACAGAAGTCAAATTTCTTTATGACGACACAGGATTGTACATCGCAGCGCAAATGTACGACCCACAACCTTCAAAAATTTTAAAAGAATTAACAGAAAGAGATAATATTGCGAATGATGATTTTTTTGGAATAATCATCAATGGTTATAATGACCATCAGCAGAGTTTGGAATTCATTGTGACTGCAGCAGGCGTTCAGGTTGATGGAAAATTAACGACAGAAAATGAAGATATGTCTTGGAATGCTGTCTGGTATAGCGCTGTGAAAATCAATGATAAGGGTTGGGCTGTAGAAATGAAGATTCCGTTTTTTGAATTGCGTTTTCCTAAGAAAGATTTGCAGGAATTTGGTCTTAATATGATTCGGAAAATCAAGAGAACCAACACGATGTATGATTGGAACCATGTCGACAATCAAAAAGGGAACTATACTTTGTACGACGGTGTTCTCAACGGCGTTGCGGAAGTAAAAACGCCAACCAGATTATCTTTCACACCTTATTTTTCAACCTACGTCAATAGTTACGACGGTAAAACAGAAATGAATGTCAATGGCGGAATGGACCTGAAATACGGGATCAACGACGCTTTTACATTCGATATGACTTTGATTCCGGATTTTGGGCAAGCCAATTTTGATAATTCGATTTTAAATTTGACACCTTTCGAACAACAATTCGCAGAACAACGATCATTTTTTATGGAAGGAACGGAGCTGTTCAGTAAAGGTGATTTGTTTTATTCCAGAAGAGTTGGTGGAAGTCCGTCGAGATATCCAGTCATTGATGAAGAAAAAGAAACCATAACAGAATATCCTGGAAAAGTAAAATTATTCAATGCTTTCAAAATCTCCGGAAGAACCAAAAAAGGTTTGGGCATTGGAATTTTCAATGGTGTGACGGAAAAAATGGAAGCTACAATTCGCGATAACGAAACTGGCGCAACCAGAAAAGAAGTGGTAGAGCCTTGGACCAATTATAATGTTTTGGTTTTTGACCAGAGATTTGGAGATAACTCATCTGTGACTTTGGTCAACACAAGTACGCTGAGAATGGGGGATTTTCGGGATGCCAACTCTACAGGACTTTTATGGAATATTGCCAACAAAAAGAATACTTACAATTACTACGGAAACCTGAAAGGAAGTTGGGTCATGGATGATGGAACTAAATTCGGAAACAGAGGGACTGTGGGAATTGGAAAATTCTCGGGCAAAAATCGTTTCGAAATTAATGCCAATTACGTCAACAAAGATTGGGACATCAACGACCTTGGTTTTTCGACCAAAACGAATTACGGAAATCATAATGTCTGGTACGGTTACAGAATTCTTCAGCCAACCGAAAAACTGAATAATATGTACTTGAATTTTAATCTTAATTATTACCACAGATTAGAACCGTTTCTGAATCAGAAATTGATATTCAATCATAATAACTCTTTTACAAACAAGAAATTTCAGAGTTTTGGAGGCGGAATCGAGTTCACACCTTATGGCGAAAAAGACATTTACGAACCGAGAACATTTGGTAGATATCTGAATGTTCCCGGCTATTTTGACAGCTGGCTTTGGTTTGAGAGTGACAGCCGAAAAAGGCTGCAATATAACATCACAGTTGACTATTATGCTTACGACCAAAAGGGAAGAAACTATGTTGTTCCATCGTTGTACTTGCGTTACAGAGCTTCCGATAAAATGAAGATAATTTGGCAGTTTAATCCGGTTTTCAGTAACAATGAAATTGGATATTCGGGGAAAGATTCAGGCAATATTTATATGGGAAGAAGGCAGAGAAATACTTATGAGAATGCGATTACAGGACAATATACATTCAATGAGAAAATGACTTTGGCTCTTGCATTCAGGCATTATTTTTCGGATGTGACTTACAAGCAATTCTATACACTTGAGAATGATGGAAATTTGAATCCCAACACAACTTACAATCCAAACTTGAATGGGACTTACAACTCTTGGAATGTAGATTTGCGTTATTCTTGGTGGTTTGCACCGGGAAGTCAATTGACTTTGCTTTACAGAAATGCGACCAGCAATTATCTGGAAATGTCCAGAATGCGTTTTAAAAATAACTTTGACGAATTATTCAATGCGCCAATGATCAATAATTTTTCACTGAGAATCTCTTATTTCTTAGATTATAACAGAATGAAGAATTGGTTTTAATGACAGTATTTAGAATATTTTGGGCAGCTTAATCCGCCTTCCGCTCCCAATCTTTTCACTCCACTACGTTACGTAAAAAGGATTTCCGCTAAAGTCGGGCTGCATGCAATTCAAAACAAAACCTCCATTTCAATACTGAAATGGAGGTTTTATATCGTTCATAATTTATAATTCATCATTAATATTTAAAGAACGTCTCTGATTTCTTCATTCTTCTGGAAAGTCGCTTTTGCAAAAGGACAAAGCGGAATGATTTTCAGATTGTTTTCTCTGGCAAATTCTACAGCTTTGTAAACCATTGCTTTCCCGACGCCTTTGCCGTTATAGGCGGGTTCAACTTCAGTATGATCAATAATGATTTTATCATCTCCAGCCCAAGAATAGGTCATTAATCCAGCTTTTTGTCCGTCAAATGTTGCTGCAAATTCTCCTTTTGTTTCCCAATTATGTTGTGTTACTTCTAGCATTTTTATTTGATTTTAGTTAATACTTCTATATCGTTGGTTAATATTTTATGAACGGGACAAGCGTCCGATATTTTGAAAAGCTTGTCTTTGATATCTTCACTGATTTCGGTTGCTCCAAAATCAATTAATCTGCAAAATTGTGCCGTTTTGGTTTGGGGATAATTTTCCAGTTCCACTTCCACATTGATTTGCGGAATGTCCCAACCTTTTCTGTCAATATACATTCTTAAAGTTGCTGCAGTACAGCTTGCGAGAGAAGTTGCCAAAATCTCAAACGGATTGAAACCTTTGTTTCCACCGCCTTTATCAACAGGTTCATCCGTTATTATTCGGTTTTCCCCCGCTATAACCTCTGTGTAATATTTTTCCGTTCCCAGACTTGCTTTTACTGTTACTCCCATTTTTTAAGAATTTAGTTTATAGCTCAACGCGCCAGATGGACAATGGTTGATTTGATTTTTCAGTTCTTCTGCAGTTGCGTTTTCTGGTTTTATCCAAGGTCTGTCTTTCGGATTATAAACTTTTGGCAACATTTTTACGCATACAGCAGCGTGGATGCAGACTTTTGGTTTCCAAATGATGATGATTTCGCCTGCGTTATATTCGTGGGTATCCATTAGATTTGATTTTTAAAGTTTTCGATTTTAGAATTAAGTTCACTCAAAAGTTGAGGTTCGATAACCCCGTTGTCCGAATCAAAATTTTCATAAAATTTGGGAAGAGAAAAAGTCTCTTTGATGTCTGCTCCAAATGCCGGAAAGAATTTTGAAGCTTCAGCCATTACATTTCCACCACCGTAACCGCCAGGAGAGGTAGTCATCAAAAACATTGGTTTATCCTGAAAAACTTTCACATTGATTCTGGACGCCCAATCAAAAATATTCTTGAAAGCTGCACTATATGAACGATTGTTTTCTGCCAAGGAGCAAATAATGACATCAGAATCTTCAATATTTTTCAAAAACCTATGCGCTTCTTCCGGAAATCCATTTTTCTCCAAGTCAACAGAGAAAACAGGCATCAGATAATCATTAAGGTCAATCAAATTAATTTCTTCGTTTGAAAAACTTTTCAAAACAAATTTTACCAGTTGTTTGTTAATAGAAGTGGAAGAGTTGCTTCCGGCAAATGCAAATATTTTCATAGTCTGAGATTTTTATAAAGTTACTTATTATTTGATTTCAAAATTAAACAAAGCAAAAACTCTGTAAATTGATGTAGGATATGTTCGTAAACTTGAGATAATCTCAACAATAAAAAATCCTGCAAAACTTAATTCGCAGGATTCTCGGGTTAAATAATTAACTATATGTTTATAATTCAGTTTCGGTTTTCACGTAGGATATAAGATCCGACATTTTATTGAATTTTGAAGCTTCGCTCTTAGGTAATGTTCCTAATCTGTAGTAGAAGCTTTTCATTCCTCTTTTTGTATTGATATTAATTGTCATAATATAATTCATAAGTCCTCTTTCTATCTTGTAAAACATCACCTTTTGCAGAGGAACTTCCAGAACCGGATGATGATTAGCAGAAAGCGGATGTCTGTATTTTACAGATAAAATATGTTCAGAAACTTCCAATGAGAAAGTTTTCAGTAGCGTTATTCTCCAAATGGAAAACATAAATACAATCAAAAAAATGCCGTATAAAGTTGCTTTATCTAATATTAAAAACTTTGTGGCGAACACCAAAAATAATATATCCAATATCAGAAGAAGGAAAAACCCATACATTGCGATTGCAATCTCTTTGCGGTTATTTACTTTCATCGTTTTATTTTTGTTTAGATAGATTGATTTTAAAAGTGTCCGTTTATAGAGACTGATATCTATAAGACGAACACTTGATTTCATTATTTGTGTGATAGAATCTTGAAAATTGCATTTTCATCATTTGCATTTTTTAGTATTTCCAGCAGAGCCGAAGCTCTGCAAAAAAATACCAAATTTCATTATTGTGTGTGTTTTTAGAATCAAGTCTCCAACTTTAATCAGTTATTAATAGAATTACTATTTTTAGTGATTATAATTATTGACTTTTTATTGATACAAAAATATCAGTAAAGCGATATTCTAAGCAAGAAAACACAATAGATGTATGTCGATGAGCTTGTAGATATTTATCTACAAATCAAAAGATGAAGAAATAACTTTTTAATAAAGAAAGAATTATTGATGATTATTTTTAATCAATTCGGATAATTCTACGATGTTTTGGATATTCAGCTTTTCAAAGATTCGTTTTTTGATAGTGCTGATGGTATTTTGTTTAACGTCCAGCTTATTTGCAATCTCCAAATTGCCCAAGCCTTTTGCATACATTTCTGCGATTTCCATTTCTCTTTCTGTAAGGCGGTTCAATGGATTTGCAATAGTTGGATTTTGTAGGGAATTCATCAATAAAGATTGCGTAACAGGCGAGATGTATTGCCCGTAAGTTTGCATCTTCATAATAGCTTGCTTTATTTCTTCTTCTTCGCTCAGTTTGCTAAGAAAGCCATTAGCACCTGCATTAATGAACTTCAATGCGTGTATTTCTTCGTCAATACCAGTAAAGATTAGAATTTTAATTTCCGGTCTTGTTTTTTTGATTTGTGGAATAATTGTCAGGCTGTTTCCATCAGGAAAATGTGCGTCTATAATTGCAATATCAATTGGATTGGTTTCCACAGTTTCCAATACTTTAGATAATGTTGAAGCCTGGAGAATCTCACAATCTAAAACGATCTCTTCCAAAAGAAACACAATGCCTTGCCTGATAAGGCTGTGGTCGTCTGCAAGTAAGAAAGTTGTTTTGTGTTCTAACATTATTTATTGATATTTAAATTAACAGAAAAGCTCACGGTTGTACCTTTTCCAAGTTTACTGGCTACAGAAATATCTCCGGAATATAGTCCAACAAGTTCTTTGCATAAACTCAATCCCAAACCAGCGCCCAGATTTTCTACATCTTCAGACAAAACACCTTGATAGTAAGGTTCGAAGATTTTTTCAAGATCAGATTCCGAGATTCCGGCTCCAGTGTCTGTTATTTTTGTTATGAGCGAAACTGTGTTTTCATCGACATATTTGGTTTTTGTATCAACACTAATTTGTCCATTTTCTGTGAATTTGTTAGCGTTACCAAGAATATTCATAAAAATCTGATTGATCTTTGTGTTGTCAGAATAGACCACAAGATCTTTATCAATGTTTTTATCGATTACAAATTTATTATTTCTCGTTTGGATATAAGGTTCAATTGAATTAAGAATAGAATCAATCTCATTATTAAGGTTGAAAACTACCGGAATCAATTTATTTTCTACTTGTTGATTTTTGGTGTACTCCAGAATCTGATTCGCCTGCATCAACAGAGTATTATTGGTGAAACTTATCGATTTCAGATATTCTTTGATGCTTTCGTCTGTCGTTTTTTTATTGATTCTGTTGATGAAAATGCCAATAATTTTCAGAGGAGATCTCAATTCGTGGCTCAGCATTCCTAAGATTCTGTTCTTGAAATTAAGGTTTTCTTTAATCTGAATATTAGCTGCTTTTAAACGTTTCTCATAAATAAACGCAATTCTTGTCAGGAACATAATCAATATAGAAACAATAAACATCAAAATCATTGCTCCTAAAACTAAATAGTTTCTGATTTTGTTTTTCTCAGAATTCAGATTTTCATATTCTTTTTGCAACTCAAATTTAGAATCTTTGATGGCTACTTCATAAATGTTCATCAAATCGTTGCTGTAAATCAAAAGCGTATTGAAAATCTTGTAAAACTTATTGCTATGGTTTTTGCTATTGGTAACATTAACCTGGATTTTCTGAACTTCTTTAGAATAATGGTTGTTGATGGTATTTACTATGCTGTCCATCTCTGTTTTGATTTTTTCAGCATTTGTTATACCTCCATTTTTTACAGTAATTACAGTACTTTCTTTTCTAACATTATCTTTTCCAGCAATTGCATCGCCTAAACGCCCAAACAGGCCTTTCTTTTTTACGGAGTCAGAAATGGTTTTGGTTTCAATATCAAATTTAGCATAATCGTAATGCAGATCATACTTTTTCATTTTTGGAAGATCCTCCCGAATTTTAAAACTCGATTTTGTAGAAAACTGATAAGAAGAATCTGCGAGTAATTTTAATTTTTTAAATTCCGATGAATCTTTTTTCTGAGGAAGCAAAATGTTTTCCAGCTTCGGATTCTTATAATTATTGATGCTGTCTAGATTTTTTGTCAATCTGTTTACAGATTCGAAATAAGATTCCAGATATTGTTTGTCATCGGTAATCAGATATTTTTGAAAATAATCCTGAGAATTCAGAAGTTCTTTTTTAGAATCGTTGGTAAGGTTTTCTAAAGAATTGATTTCTTTTAATTGATTTTCTATAAAAGTCAGGTTCTTTCTGCTTTTGAACTCGTTATAAAAGAAGCCTGCTAAAATAACTTGGATTAATAGAATACAGAAAATAAGAAAATAGTGAACAATTTTTCTTAATCTAAAGTTTTGTTTATTGGTGTTTTTCTCTTTTGGTTCCATTTTGTGTTTTTTACTAGTTTTTGTTTTCAGTCGTTGTTATTGACATAATATACAAAAATAAAAAAACTCACAATAATATGCCTTTATGAAACTATTTTTCATAAATATAAAATTGTACAACTGTTTTTATTAGTTTTCTATATAAAGTTAATAAAAAATCCTGCAAAATTAGCTTTTACAGGATTAATTTTTATAGATTTTGTGCGCTATTTATAAAGTTTTGAACTGCTCCAGCATTCTGATATCGTTTTCAAAGAACATTCGGATGTCGCTCATTTGATAAAGAAGCATTACAATTCTCTCGATTCCCATCCCAAAAGCATATCCGGAGAATTTATCAGGATCGATATTCACATTTTTAAGAACCGCAGGATCTACCATTCCGCAACCCATAATTTCTAACCAACCTGTTCCTTTTGTGATTCTGTAGTCGGTTTCGGAATTCAAACCCCAATAAACATCTACTTCTGCACTAGGCTCTGTAAATGGGAAGTAAGAAGGTCTCATTCTGATTTTTGATTTACCAAAAAGTTCTGTTGTAAAGAACTGAATGGTTTGTTTCAAATCTGCAAAACTTACATTTTCATCAATATATAAACCTTCAATCTGGTGGAAAATACAATGCGAACGGGAAGAAACCGCCTCATTACGAAAAACTCTACCTGGAGACAAAATCCTCATTGGTGGTTCGTTGTTTTCCATATGTCGGATTTGTACAGAAGATGTATGCGTTCTCAACAAAACATCAGGATTTTGTTCGATAAAAAACGTATCCTGCATATCTCTCGCCGGATGATATTCCGGAAGGTTAAGTGCTGTAAAGTTATGCCAATCATCCTCAATCTCTGGTCCATCTGCAACAGCAAAACCTATAGATTTGAAGATGTCAATGATTTTATTTTTAACTAAATTGATTGGGTGACGAGAACCTAATTCCAAAGGAAAAGCAGGTCTTGTAAGGTCTTCTTTTTCAAGGATGATTTTGCTTTCGGAAGATGTTTTCAGTTCCTCAAGCTTTTCATTCACAGTATTTCTTAAGATATTGATTTTTTGTCCAAAATCTTTCTTTTGCTCATTAGGAATTTGTTTCAATGCATCGTAGAAATCATTCATGATTCCTTTTTTTCCATTGAATTTTAAGCGGAACTGTTCTATCTCATCCTTTGCAGAAGACTGGAAGTTTTGTACTTCTAGCAATAGGTCATCAATTTTCTTTAGCATTATTCTTTATAAAAAATAGATTGCAAAAATACGATTTTTAAACCAAAAATTCCATAAAAAAATCTGCCTTTTCTAAAAGCAGATTTCAATTTTAATCTTGAGACTCAAGTCTTGTCTCTTGAATCTTTATTATTTCTTTTCGATAGCTTTCACTTTCATCTGAACATTGATTTCGTTTTTAATCAAACCTTCAGCGGCAGGCATTTGAAATTTAATTCCAAATTCATCTCGGTTGATGTCTTTTGGTTCCGTTGCAATACTTAGTTCACCATCTTTAACTTTTACATTGGCATTGAAGCTTGCGGGCTTTGTAATTCCTTTTATAGTAAGGTTTCCATCAAGAATCGTGTTGTAATCGCTTCCTGCAACATTTTCTGTAACTTTAGTGATTTCGTAAGAAGCCGTTGGAAATTTTGTTGTGTCAAAGAAATCAGCACTTTTCAAATGTCCAAGAAGTTTTCCATTAGATTCAGAATCTTTCAAATCCTCATTGGTTAAAGAGTTCATATCAAGTACAAATTGTCCACTTTCCAGCTTATTATCTTTCACGGTTACTTCTCCGCTTTCAAACTTCAAAGCGCCGATATGGCTTGTGTTATCAGACTTTATTACTTTAAAACCTTTCCATTCTGCTTTGCTGTTAAGCGTGTCTACAACATAAACCTGTCCGTCTGTGGTGGTCAAAACCTCATTGCTTTCGCTGGTTACAGGTTTGTCTTTACCACAAGAAATGATAAAAACCGAAGCAGAAATCAATAAAAATGCGGCTATTAAAGTTGTCTTTTTCATTTTAAATCTTTTAAATTATACTTATTTTTGTGTTTTTGCTAAAATAATAAAATTATCACGACTTCAAACTACTAATTTTACAAAATGCTTTTAGAAGTTAAAAACCTATATTTCAATTATCAGACCGATAAACCTTTATTCCAAAACTTAAATCTCAATGTAGATGAAGGTCAAATTATTGCGCTGGCAGGCGAGAGTGGCTGTGGAAAATCAACTTTGTTGAGTTTGATTTATGGTTTGATGGATTGGCAGGATGGACAAATAATTTTCGATGGAGAAAAACTCTTTGGTCCAAAAGCAAATCTTGTTCCCGGCGAATCTCAGATGAAATTTGTTGCGCAGAATTACGATTTGATGCCTTATGCAACGGTTGCTGATAATGTGGGGAAATTCATTTCTAATATCAATCTGAAGTCGAAAAAAGAAAAGGTTGAAGAATTGTTAGATGTCGTTGGTTTAACAGATTATGCTAAAGTTTTGCCTAAAAATCTGAGTGGTGGACAACAACAACGTGTTGCAATTGCCCGTGCTTTGGCAGTTCTTCCAAAGATGCTTCTACTAGATGAACCTTTTAGTAATTTGGATTTTTCCAGAAAATTTGAATTGCGTGATAAATTATTCAATTATGTAAAGCAAAATAATCTAAGTCTTTTGATTTCGACGCACAATCTGGAAGAAGTTTTACCTTGGGCAGATAAAATTGTGGTTTTGCAGCAAGGTCGATTAATTCAAAATGATTCGCCGAAAGAAACTTACGAAAATCCTTACAACGATTATGTTGCGAAGCTTTTAGGTGAAGTCAATATTTTTTCAGACGAAGAAAAAATTCAATTCAATCTTTCTAAGAAACATTATTTCCCACATCAGATAAAATTTTCTGAAAATGGAGTAGAGGCAACTGTTATAGAAAGCCTTTTTGCAGGTTCACATTACAGAAATAAACTCAGAATTAATGATAAATCAATCGTTGTTTACTCTCAAAACTTACTTTCTGGAAACGTCTTTTTAGAATTTTAAATTCCGTAATCTGAAAAATGTTGATAAAATATGGATAACTTATACATTTTCAGTTTGTTGAATAAATAAAAATTTATAATTTTGACAAACGAAAATACATCAGGAAATTTTTGGTTAATTCTCTTTCTGCCTTAGGGACTGGAAATTAGTTTCGTTTCTGCGAACAATCAGAGTCTTTGAAAGTTTACCCTGCCAAATTTTTCCTTTTTTATTTAAAAACCCCATCAAAACTGACGGGATTTACTTCTTTAATATTTAATTATGCCTTTTTCACAAACTCAGACTTCAAAGCCATAGAGCCGAAGCCGTCAATTTTGCAATCGATATTATGGTCGGAATCCGGACGAAGACGGATGTTTTTAACTTTAGTTCCAGCTTTTACAGGTTTTGGAGCACCTTTTACTGGTAAATCTTTGATTACAATTACAGAATCTCCATTTTGTAATTCTTTCCCAAGAGAATCGAAAATCTTTCCTTCAGTTGAAACTTCCGCAGGATCCCATTCATGAAAACATTGGGAACAAACTTGCAGATTATCTTGTTCGTAAGTGAATTCGGATTGGCATTTAGGACAAAGAATTATATCGCTCATAGTTTTTAATTTGAGATGCAAAGGTATGATTAATACATTTATTCTGAAATGAGATAATTCATAAGACAAGAAAATTCATCATTAATCATTTATAATTCATCATTAATTTTTAGATTTGTGCGCAACTAAAAATAAATCGTTAAAATAAAAATGAAATGCTTCTGCGTTCCATCTAACCATTAAAAAAATAAATCAGTAGTAGATGAAAAAAACCGCTTTATACGATAAACACGTTTCTCTAGGCGCTAAAATCGTTCCGTTTGCAGGATTCGAAATGCCTGTTCAATATTCAGGAGTTACAGAAGAACATTTTGCTGTCCGCGAAAAAGCGGGAATTTTTGATGTGTCTCATATGGGACAGTTTTTTATCGAAGGTCCTGCTGCAAAAGATTTGTTGCAATTTGTGACTTCTAATAATGTTGACGCTTTGGAAAACGGAAAAGCGCAATATTCTTGCCTTCCGAATGAAAATGGCGGAATTGTAGATGATCTGATTGTTTACAAAATCGAAGATGAAAAGTATTTTGTAGTCGTAAACGCTTCCAATATTGACAAAGACTGGAATCACATTGCAAAATACAATGAAAAATTCGGAGCAAAAATGACGAATGCTTCAGATGAGATGTCGTTAATTGCTATCCAAGGTCCAAAAGCGACTGAAATTCTTCAAAAACTAACCGAAACAGATTTGCCTTCAATTCCATATTATCATTTCACAATTGGTTCTGTAGCTGGTTTTTCTGATGTGATTATTTCCAATACAGGTTATACAGGAAGTGGCGGTTTTGAGATTTATTTTGATAATAAATATGCAGAACAGCTTTGGGATGCGTTGACGGAAGCTGGAAAAGAATTTGGAATGATTCCTTGCGGATTGGCTTCCAGAGACACTTTAAGATTGGAAAAAGGATTCTGTCTTTACGGGAATGATATAGATGATACAACTTCTCCTCTTGAAGCTGGATTGGGTTGGATTACGAAATTCGATAAAGATTTTGTGAACAAAGCATTCTTGGAAAATCAAAAAGCCGAAGGTGTTTCCAAAAAATTAGTTGGTTTCGAAATGCAGGAAAGAGCTGTGCCTAGACAACATCACGAAGTTGTAGATGCTGAAGGTAATATTATAGGTGAAGTTACTTCCGGAACAATGTCACCAATGAGAAAAGTAGGAATTGGTTTAGCTTATGTTGATAAACCAAACTTTAAACTAGGTTCGGAGATTTTTATCAGAATCAGAAATAAAGATATTCCTGCGAAAGTGGTGAAATTACCTTTTGTATAATAATTCAGATTTAAAATAAAAATAAAGCGACTATTTGGTCGCTTTTTTGATTTATAAGATTTATTAAATTTAAAAAAATAATTTATTATGAAATTGAATAAACTAAGTTTGGCAATGTTGTTCGTAGGAACATTATTGCTCCAAGCTACTGGTAAAATTGATTTAAAGATTAATTCTGAGATTTCAAATCTAACAAATCTTTCTGCTTTTTATCAACAAATGCCAGCGAATGTCAAAAGCTTCCTGGCGAAATATTACCCTAAAGCAACAGTTATAAAATATGAAGCAAAAACAACTTTAGTCGGCAAAAAGTATGAAGTAAAACTGAATAACGGCGCAGAAATCGATTTTGACAAAAATGGAAACTGGGAAGAAATCAGTGATAAGAAAGGTGTTCCAAACGTTTTGATTCCTGCAAAAATCAAATCTTACCTCAATCAGCATTATAAAGGTGCAGCTGTAGAAAGTATCGATAAAGATGGAAACAAAATCAAAATTGATTTGCTCAACGACATCGATTTGGAATTCGATAAAAATGGAAATTTTTTGAGAGTTGACTAAAATAAAAAGCGTTCAAAATCTGAACGCTTTTTTATTTGTATAGAGAGCTAAATCTATTTCAAATATTTCGTAATACTTTCACTCATTGGATTGGTTGTACTCACAAAACTATCAATGATGTTTCCTTTTTCATCCAAAAGAATCTTGGTAAAGTTCCAAAGGATTTTTGTGTTTTTTACGCCGTTTTCTTTTTTATCTGTCAAGAATTTATAAATCGGGGCAATATCATCTCCTTTCACAGAAATCTTCGCTGCCATTGGAAATTGAACACCGTAATTTCTTTGGCAGAAAGTAGCAATCTCATGGTTGGCTCCAGGTTCTTGTCCTCCAAAATTATTAGCTGGAAAACCAACGACAACCAATTTGTTTTTGTACTGTTCATAAAGTTTTTCCAAATCTGCATATTGAGGCGTGAAACCGCATTCGGAAGCGGTGTTGACAACCAATATTTTTTTGCCTTTGAATTTAGAAAAATCAATGGTGGAACCGTCCAAAGCTTCCACTTTGAAACTGTGGATTGATTTTGCCTGCGCCTTATTTTTTGAAAATCCGAATAATGATAGCATAATGATGAATAAATATTTCATAAAGATAATTTAAAAATCAAATTTAAAACAAGTTTAGGAATTAGTTATTGTTCTTAGTAATAATTAACAAATACTTTAGATATATCCCCATTCCAAAGCTTTCTTTATGAGTTCTGATGTTTTTGCGCACTCTGTTTTTTGAAAAATGTTCCTACGATGCGTAGTGACGGTGTGGTAAGAAATGTCTAATGCTTCTGAAATTTGTTTTGCAGATTGACCCAAAGCTAATAAGGATAATATTTCTATTTCTCTTTTTGTGAGAGCATTTGGTGGTGTTTGTTTATCAGTTTGTTTTTTATAATGTATTTGATGAAAGTCATTATGGTTTCCAATTCCTACAACAAGAACAGTATAAGAATTAATTTGAGTTATGTGTTGAATATTGGTATGGATGTTAACGGCTTGTAGTAACCTTCCGTCTTCGCTTTTGGCTATATGCAGAGATTGATGATGAAACATTTCGTAGTTTCCTTTATGGGTTCTCATACGGAAACAATAACTACATTTTAAATTCTGTTGATGTTCCCAGCCTATTTCCTGCATTTTTTCTATTGTTATTTTTTCTGCTTCCAGCACAAAATCAAGATCATCGGGGTGGATTAAATCAATAATTTCTTTAAGATATTTTGGATATCTGTTTAATCCATGAATTTTAAGCATATTAATATGAGGACTTATAATAGTGCTATCAGGAATATTGATAGCATAATAATAGAATTCTCCAATAGCAAACATTTCACCTATAATTTGTTCAAATGGAGGTGGACTTGAAATTGTTTTTGCTGTATTACTAAGTGAATGAGGATAGGCATTCCAAACCTTCAGTAGTGGATGTGCTTTTTTTGAGCTTATTGAGTAATTCTTATCCATAGTTGTGGTTTTTTATAAAATTAATAAAAATTATTAATAAAAATACCTTTTTTGAGGTATTTACTCGTATTTGTTTTGACGTATACATTTGCTGATAATAATAACAATGAAAAATTCTCATTATAGAATAACCTTAAAATCAATGATATGAAAACAAAATTTACTTTACTTGTATTAGTTGGATTATTTACAATGTTTGGAGCACAATCCACTGCGCCAGAATTACTATGGCAAAAAACAATATCGCCAGTTAATAACAGCACTTTGATGTATTCCGGAGGAAGTGTTCAGCTCTCAGACGGCAGTTATGTTTTTACTGGAAGTAGTAATACGTTTATTCCTCAGATTAATAAAGTTAATAGCAATGGAGATCTCTTATGGCAAAAAACATTGCCAGACTTGTTTAACAACATTCCCTTTTTATTGGGTAAGGATAGTAATGAAAATTTATACTTCATAACTGAAAATGCAGGAAACAATAATCCATCTTTTGTGAAGTTGGATTTAAACGGTAATGTAATATGGACAAAAACTATTACAGTTAATAATCAAGAAACCTTTGTAGTTGATATGGATATATTGGCAGATGGTAGCATCATCCTGAGCGGCGATTTTGAAGATGACACATCTTTAAGTTATTTCTTTGGTAAATATGATACAAATGGTAATCAGCTGTGGATTAAAACAAGAACCTATACGCAGTATCCCGGATCTATGATTTTTGATACAGTTCCTTTGGCTGATGGCGGTTTTGCTTTGGTAGGTGAAACAGTTTATTACGACGAAGAAACTGATATCGAAAACGAATACGGATGGATTGCAAAATACAATGCTTCCCGTGATCTGGTTTGGGAGAACACTTACATATCAGAAGGTGAAAGCATCTATGAAAAAGGATTAATCAATAATGCCGGTGAACTTTTGGTTGCCGGTGTTAATCACGAATCGGCAACAAAAACTCTTTTGACTAAAAAGAGTAGTTCCGGCAATACAATTTGGACCAATAATTATTTTGGAGATAATTATTATGATATCGCACTAACTCCAGGAACCGATAACGGCTATCTTCTTTCTTTTTCAGAATTTAACAGTAACAATTCCATCATCAAAAAAATAACAGAAACAGGAGTTACCGCTTGGGAACACAATTACAAAGATTTGGTTGGAGAAAACAACAGATTCAGCACCTTTATAAAAACCAATGATAATAATCTTTTTGCGATGTCTTTGAAAGATAATAACTATGCGTTGTACAAATTTGGTGGAACGCTTGCCGTTCAAGATTTGAGCAAATCAATAATTGGTGTTTATCCAAATCCTGTAAAAAATATGTTGCAAATCAAGTCTAAAGAAAATATATCAGGTTTTGAAATTTATTCCCAAGACGGTAAAAAAATTGTATCTGGACAAAATGAAAATGTTTCAAAACTTGACTTTTCTAATCTTCCGAACGGAAATTATATTCTAAAACTTAAAACCAAACTAAACGAAGAATCATTTAAAATCATCAAATCAAACTAACTACTCCTAATTTTTCTCTCTCAAAACCTGCCATTTCTCGGTAGGTTTTTTGTTTTTATAGCATTTCAAAAAATATAAATATCTTTAAACCATCGAAAATCAAAAATGAATAGAAAAGATTTTATAAGCTTGTCCGGATTGGGATTTTTGGGTTTATATGCTTGCGGAACTTCAAATTTTATGGATAATAGAAAACCTTTAGCCATCCAGTTGTACACGATTCGGGATGCTGTGGCCGCGAATCTGGAAAAAGCTCTAGAACGCTTAGCTCAATTAGGTTTCAAGCAACTCGAAATCTACGGTTACGATGGGAAATTTTTTGGAAAAACCAGATCGGAATTCCTATCGATTATGAAGAATTTAGGATTAGAAGTCATCAGTTCTCATCATACAACTGGAATTATTCACAATAGCAGAGGCACACTTCTTAATGACTGGGAAAAATCCGTTGAAGATTTACATTTTATCGGGTCAAAATATATGGTTTGTTCTTATCTTTTCGATGAAGAAAGATCTTCAGAACAATATAAAAAACTTCCGGAATTACTCAATAAATCAGGCGAAGTAACAAACAAAACAGGAATCGATTTCGCTTATCACAACCACGATTTCGAATTTGAAAAATTCGAAGATAAAACAGTTTATGATTTCATTTTAGAAAATACTGATTCTGATTTGGTTAAAATGGAACTTGACCTATATTGGATTTCAAAAGCTGGATTCAATCCGTTGGATTATTTCGAAAGATATCCGAAGAGATTTCCGCTGTGGCACGTGAAAAATATGAAAGCCGGAAGTCAAGATTTTGCCGAAATTGGAAATGGAACCATTGATTTTAAATCCATTTTCGAAGCCAAAGAAAAAGCAGGTCTCAAATATTGGTTTTTAGAACAGGATTCTAGTGACAAAGATATTTTTGAAAGCATAAAAATTAGTAAAAATTATATTGATAATCATTCTTATTTCAAGACAAAATAGCTAAGCTGAAGCGTCTTTGCGAATCTTATAAACATATTCAATATTCAAAAAAAAAACTTGCGCACTTTGCGTTTAAATCACTCAAAAAATCATTCTCTTAACAAAGTTTTATGATTTGTAAAATAAATGCCTTTTCTTTGCCGTTGTTTTCTTTATGACCAAAATCGATGAGTGTTTACAGTCAGCTTGCTGAGAATCTACAGTACATTTCGCCGTCTTATTACAAAAGCAGATTTTTCAAAAAACTGAAAGGTTTGACTGCACAAAATCTTTTGGAAAGAAAAGTAGAGCCAGAGTTTCTTTGGATTAAAGAAGTTTTGGGAAAAGATTCAGTTTTTATGGATGTTGGAGCCAATGTCGGCGCTTATCTTTTCACTTTGGAAAATCATCTTAAGCCGGAAAATATTTTCGCTTTTGAGCCTAATCAACAATTGTTCAAAAGATTAGGGCGATTATTTCCAAAAGTCAATTTATTTTCTGTGGCTTTGTCTGATATTTCTACCATTGCTGAATTCAAAATTCCTGTGATTAATGGCGAAAAAATCCATACGAGAGGAACTTTACAAACTTCTATCAAAGAAAAAAATGAAGAAAAAACAATTCTTCAAAAAGTTGAAGTAAGGCCTTTGGATGAACTCAATCACAATCTTAAAAAACTCGATTTTATTAAAATTGATGTGGAAGGGAATGAGATGCAGACTTTGAGAGGAGCCAGAAAAACAATCGAGAAATATAAGCCAATTCTGATGGTTGAGATGGAGCAACGTCATCATCAGGAAAATCTTTGGACTTTGATTTCCGAGATTGCGGATTGGGGCTATTCCGTAAATTATTTGGATAGAGAAAAATTACAACCAAAAATTCTCACAGAAGAATTCCTGAATCTGCAGAATCCGGATAATGTTAAGAATTATAAAGATTACATCAACAATATAATTTTTCTTCCAAAGGCTTAGAAACCTTAACCCAAAACTTAGAACTTTAAATAAAAACTATGAGTGTCGTAGCAAGACAAGGTGTAAAATATTCGATCATTGGTTATCTCGGTTTTTTGCTGGGAACGTTTTCGGCTATTTTCATTTTTCCTTACGATATGGAGTTTTACGGAAAGCTCCGTTATATCTTGCCTACAGCCGAAATCATCGTTCCGATTATCGTCTTTGGATTGAGTTTTTCCAACGTCAAATTCTTTGCAAAAGTGAATGCAGACGGGAAACATCACAATATGTTAAGCCTTTCTTTGTTGGCTGTTGTCATTAATTTTTTAATTGTTGTAGGTGGATTTTTCCTCATTGCTTATCTGTTTCCCGACTTCAAAAAACTGGAGGTTTGGAAAATGAAAAATCTGATTTTGCCACTGGCTTTGGTTCTGGCTTTATCGTCTGTCTTTAATAAATTTTTGACCAATTATAAAAGAGTAGTAGTTCCTAATATCTTCGAGAATTTTGTTCCGAAATTGGCCAATCTTGGTGCGTTTTGTCTGTTTTTCTTTATGGGATTTGCGGAAAAATCGGCGTACGGATTTTTCTTTATGATGTTCGTGATTTCGTTCTTTGGTTATGGACTTTACACGAATAGATTGGAAAAAGTCAGGTTCGATTTTGACTTAGGCTATTTCAAAAAAGACAATCTTTATCGTGAAATTTTAACTTATAGTTTCTTCGGATTTTTAGGAAATATCGGAAATTACATCGCTATCAAAATTGACAGTTATATGATTGGCGAATTCATCAGTTTTGAGGAAAATGGGATTTACAATAATATTTATTCCATTATTTCTCTGATTGTTGTTCCGCAGATGGGATTGTTCAACCTGTCAGCACCGATTATTAATAAGGTTTTGGCGAATGGAGATTACAATGAGTTAGACAGATTTCACAAGAAAACCTCACTCAGTTTGTTTTTTCTTGGCTTGGTTTTGTTTTGTTGCATCGCCGTTGGATTCCCGTATTTAGCGGACTTTATGAAGAATGGAGAAGATTTGCGTTCTTCTGAGCCGATTGTCTGGGTTCTCGGATTTGCAATGTTGTTTGATTTGGCAACAGGATTCAATGGCCATATTATTTCCCTTTCCAAATATTACAAATTCAATATTGTGGTGATGCTGATTTTAGCAGTTTTGACCATCACAACCAATCTACTTTTCCTTAAACATACGGACTTGGGAATTTTAGGAATTGCGATTGCTTATGCGATTTCTCTGTCGTTGTTTAATATAATCAAAATCGTTTTCAATTATATTAAATTCAAAGTTTTTCCTTTGGGAATTGAGATGATTTATGCCATGATTTTAGGCTGTATTTCTATCAATATTGCAATTTTTCTTCCGGATTTCAAGCTGAACATTCTCAATCTTTTCTACAAGCCAGCTGTCGTTTTGATATTGCTTTTCATCGGTAATTATTTCCTGAAAATCTATCCGTTGGATAAATATCTTAACAAAACTTTTGTTAAGAGTTTGTTTAAATTTTAATTACGATTAATCATATTTCGGGAAAATCAGAATCTCTTGATTTTTACCAGTTTTATTAGAAATTTTGGTCTGTTTGAGACAATTTCCCTTCTTGTCTTTTTCTATGCAACTGATTGATAATTCATCAATTGGTTTGTTGTCTTTTCCAGTAATTACAATCTTGTAAAGTTCATTGTTAGAATAATGAAATTGTCTTGTATTGAAAGTCTCAAAGTTATCTGCAATTTTATCAATGCTGCCATTTTTGTTGTAATGATAGATGCTTTCGTTCTGTTTGTATTGCTTCTTGGTGTAACAGCTGATTCGTTCACGTTGATTGGGTTTCCAGCGGGTTTTGCAGTAATAAGAGTCTTTGTCCGGATATCGTTCTACCGTAAACCACAATTTCTTTTCGGTTTCCTGCAAAAGATTTCCATTAGAATCAAATGTTTTCGAATATTTGATACGACCATTTTTGGTAAATGTCAATTCCTTTTTATGAAGCAGCTTTTTCTGATTGTTGGAAGTGTCATAAATCTCTTCTGTCGCTGATTTTATGTCTTCGGGAAGAAGATGGGCTTTGGTGTACTTTTTTGTAGTACAGGCTTGTAAAAACAAAATAAACAATATAACATACAGAACTCTCATAATCGTAATTTGAAAATGTGGAGCAAAATTCTTTCCAATTTGTAAGAATTTAAAGTGTTGAAAACAGATTTAGGCCGTTAACGATTTTCAAGCCACTATTTTTCACTTACATAAGTCTTATCCAACTCGTATTGTTCGGTTTTGTTATTAAATTTAAAAGTGGTAACCTGAATTTTTGAAGGATTATAAGGTTCCAATTCTTCGGACGATTGTATGGTCCACAAACCGTCTTTTCTGTAATGAATTTCGGATTTTTCAAGTAATCCATAAACGCCAATTTATAGTAATTGTCAGATTGATTTAAAAACAATCCGTACATACAACCACCGGTTCCGCAGGCGCCGAGATAAACCAAAATATCATATAAATTGGGGTAGAAGTAGTAGCTACGAACCAAATATCAATTAAAATAGCATCGTTCTTGGCTTCAAAATGAAATTCATAGGCCAATTGTTTTTCCTCAAATGCTGAAAAACCAAATGCTTTGAGGAAACTAAAATGTTTCTCAATGCTTTCTTTTGTATCTGTGTAAAAACCTTTTGATTTCATATTATTTCCATTCATAAGATAGCGCCCGAACAATATTCGCAATGGCTTTATCCGCTAAATTATAATTTTCAGCAATAAAAGAATGACTAGCCTTGCATCCTAAAACGATATCATAATCATTCCATAATTCGTAGGCGCCACCTTTTGTCCAGATTTCGTTGAATAAATTTAATTCATTATCACTTAATGTTTTATCCTGAATTACAAACTCACGAAACGTCCACGGTTGTTCCCAATTGTCGAAGCTTAATATTTGGTTTTCCAATGTTTTCATATCAGTTTTTAGATTTAGATTTTATTTTTAATGTTTGAAGATTTTTTTAAAATAATCATACTGAGTAGCGCTCCAACAACCAAACCAGCCAACAGATAATATTCCAAATTCATATCCTGAAAATGAATTCTGGGTATATCAGCTTCTGAAGTAAATTCGGCTCTTCTTAAAATGTCATTGATCTGAGCAACTTTAAATTTCATATAAAGCACTCTCATTAACAAAAATAGGACTCCGGAAATTATGATTATGAGTAAAGAAAGTAATTGCCGTTTGGCCGAATAGATTTTACAATAATTTTTGACAATCAGGTATAAGAAAGGGATTATTCCAAATGAGAAAATAAAAATCAGCATCGGGAAAATATGATGGGTTAAGCTCGAACTGTCACTAAATAATATATTTTCACCCGTAATTCCAGCTACAAAAAACGATAAAAACCAATCTCTAATTAGAAAGGCAAAGAGGCACAGCGACAATGATAATACGATAATAATTGCTTTCTTTTTCATAGTGGTTTAAGTTTGTGATTTGTAAATACTCTTCTTAAATTTCTTGTATTATCTTAGTTTTTTTTCATTGTCGAAAAAATGAGCAGCATATTATTGAGATTTTTGTTGGATTTGGTATTTCCAAAAATATGAAGCAATTCATTCCAGTTCTCACCACTTTTACTGTCAATAATAGTTTGGACAGAGTAGTTGCCATCACAGTTATAGACTGTCCAATTAGAATCTTGACCAAGTATTCTATTCTTCTTATTTTCTGTTGTACAGCTTTTACTATCTGGAGGAAACTGGCTGGGATGATTTCCAAAATAAAAACCACCAGAAAAATCTGTTTTTTTTGTGCTGTCTGCAGGATAAAAATGGTAAACGGAAAAGTCTTCTCCGTTAGTTTCTTCTATCACATAATCTTTGGGAAGCGAAATGTAATAATTGCTTTTTCCGATTTGTCTTTCTACCAAAGTTTTAAGAAACTCATTGTCTGCGTCATTACTTTTAGACACTTTATCACTATTTTCTTTGCAGCTGTACAATAGTAATAATGTAAATAATGCGAAAATTTTCAGTTGTGTTTTCATATTCCCTGCGTTTTTTACTAAATTTTATTTTGCTTTTGCACTATCAGATTTTGGAGGAAGCGGAATCTGATTTTGAGAATTTGGTCGTGGTCCACATTGTTGTCGGTACGTTGATTTAGTAATTCTGGTTGGTCAAAATATTTTTGTAAGTCACAGAGTTTGTAAATTTCTGTCAATGTTAATTTTTCACTTGGGATTTTCTCCAAAAATTGTAGAAAATCTCCGCCAAAATCACTTCCAAATGCAATATCTTTCCATTTTTCTATAAACATAATTTCTATTTTATTTCAGTTAGTGTTTTTTGTTGTAGCGTCGTCTTGTAAAGTGGCACACAACTCCCCAATTTAAACATTGCGTCAATACAAGACATAAAAACTTGCGCTTATCCTTTTTATAATTTACAAGATGCAATATAGAAGCTTGTTAAATTTAATACTAATTAACAAAATTATTATAATGCTGTACCGATTAATTTCGCTATCTTGGTAAAGGTATTATAATTGCTAACAAGTCATCATTTATAATTAGTCATTCATCATTTATACTTAACCTATGTCGGTTCTGCCTTACTCACTATTCTCCGATTTTGATATTTATCTTTTCCGTTCGGGAAAACACACGAGGCTCTACGAAAAGTTCGGTTCTCATAAAGTGGAGGTCGATGGAGTTTCCGGTGTTTATTTTGCCGTTTGGGCACCAACAGCAACAGAGGTTTCTGTAATGGGAAATTTCAACAATTGGGATTCTTTTTCTCACAAGTTGGCTGGACGTTGGGATCAATCTGGGATTTGGGAAGGTTTTATCCCAGACTTGGATTTTGGTGAAGTTTATAAATATGGCATCAGAACAACCGACGGAATTTTATTAGAAAAAGCGGATCCGTATGGACTCTGTTTTGAGAATGCTCTACAGGCAGGTTCTGCAGTTTGTACCACTTGGTATGAGTGGCAGGACAAAGAATGGATGGAAAAACGCTGGCGATACAACAGTCTCGAATCTCCGATTTCGGTTTACGAAATGCATCTAGGTTCGTGGATGCGTGATCCAAATAATCCTGAACGTTTTCTTAGTTATGGCGAAATAGCGGACAAATTAGTCTCCTATATCAAAGCAATGAATTTTACACACGTAGAATTCATGCCGATTATGGAATATCCATACGACCCGAGTTGGGGTTATCAGATTACGGGATTTTACGCGGCGACTTCCAGATTCGGTGGTCCACAGGAGTTGATGTATTTGATTTCTGAACTTCATAAAAATAATATCGGTGTTTTTCTGGATTGGGTTCCGTCTCATTTTCCGGGAGATGCCAATGGATTACACCGTTTTGATGGTTCTTTTTTATATGAACACGAGGACCCAAGAAAAGGCTTTCATCCCGACTGGAAGTCTTATATTTTCAATTACGGAAGACCGGAAGTCAAATCTTTCCTGATTTCAAATGCAATATTTTGGCTTGACCGTTATCACGCCGATGGTTTACGTGTGGATGCTGTAACATCTATGCTTCATCTCGACTACTCCAGAAACGATGGTGAATGGGAACCAAATATCTACGGCGGAAACGTCAATCTAGAAGCAAAACAGTTTTTGCAGGATTTCAATACGGCAGTTTATAAAGAATTTCCAGATGTTCAGACGATTGCAGAAGAAAGTTCCGATTTTCCAAAATTAACCAAACCAGTTCACGATGACGGAATTGGTTTTGGGATGAAATGGATGATGGGCTGGATGCACGATACATTGGATTATTTCAAAGAAGATCCGATCAACCGGAAATATCATCACAACAAAATCACGTTCACGAGCACCTATATGTATAATGAAAATTATATGATGCCGTTGTCTCACGACGAGGTGGTGCACGGAAAAAGCAGTCTGATCTACAAAATGCCGGGCGACGAATGGCAGAAATTTGCCAATCTACGCGCAATGTATGTTTATATGTTCACGAATCCGGGAGCGAAATTGCTTTTTATGGGAGATGAGTTTGCCCAAACCAACGAATGGAATTTCACAAGTTCTCTCGATTGGCACTTGCTTCAGTATCCAGTTCATAAGAATCTTCAAGAGTTTGTTCGGGATTTGAATTTCTTATACAAAACACATCCTGCTTTATATGAATTGCAATTTTCGCCTTATGGTTATGAATGGGTTGATGGCGACGATAGTGATAACTCGATTTTTATTTATCTCAGAAAAAGCAAATACGACAAAGAAGTTCTGATGACTGTTCTGAATTTAACACCCAATAGTTTCGATTACAGAATTGGCGTGGATGAAAATACAGATTGGAAAGTAATCCTGAATTCCGACGAAGAAAAATACAGCGGAAGTGGAGTAGAAGCCGTCATTTCCCAAAGATTAGATGAAGGCTGGAATAACAGAAAGAACTCAATCATTATAAAATTACCACCCTTATCAGGTTTGGTATTGAAACAAAGTAAACTAATAAAGAAATCTAAAATTGCAGATTTCCTGAAACGTAAAAAATAAACTAAGAAATATATGAAAGTATTTCACCTTTCTATGGAATGCTATCCTGTCGCAAAAGTCGGTGGACTGGCGGACGTGGTGGGCGCTTTACCCAAATATCAAAACAAAATGGGATTGGATGCCAGCGTGATAATGCCTTGGTACAACAAGCCGTTTTTCTACAATCACGACTTCGATATTGTGTTTGATGGTTTCATTCATCAATCGTCACACATGTATCAGGTTCAGGTTTTCAAAGAGAAGGATAAATCTTTAGGTTTTGATTTGTATTTGGTTAAAATTCCGGGACTTTTGGATAGAGAAAATGTCTATGGTTATTGGGATGAAAGTGAACAGTTCATTGCTTTTCAGCACGGGGTTTTGCATTGGCTGAGTGCGATGCAGATTCGTCCGGATGTCTTTCATTGCCATGATTATCATACAGGATTAGTCCCTTTTATGATTGATAACTGTTATGAATTCAGATTCCTGAAAGGTGTCAAAACCATCGGAACGATTCATAATGGTGAGTATCAAGGAAGTATGAATTGGCAGATGTCCAGTTTTCTTCCCCATTTCGATGGTCAAAACTCTGGATTATTGGATTGGAACGGAAGAATCAATCCGATGGCTACGATGATTAAGACTTGTAATGCTTTCAATGCGGTTTCGGGTGGTTATCTGGAAGAGTTATTTTACAGCTTCCAGGGTCTTGAGCCATTGATGAATCAGGAACGCCAAAAAGCTTTCGGAATCATCAACGGAATTGATACCGAAGTTTGGGATCCGCAAACTGATGATATGTTGAAATTCAATTTCAACAGAGATTATGCAGAAGAAGGAAAGTGGGAAAACAAAAAAGCCATTTGCGCAGAATATGGACTCAATCCCAATCTTCCGCTTTTCGGTTTCATAGGACGATTTGCTGGTGAAAAAGGTGCTGACCTTTTACCAGAGATTGTTGAAAAAAGTATTCAGGAAACCAATGGCTCTTTGAACATTATTGTCTTAGGTTCCGGAAATCCAAAAATTGAGAACAGACTGAAGGAATTACAATATCAATTTAATATTAATTTTGCGATAGATTTGGGTTACAAAGAATATTTGTCACATCAGATTTACGCTTCGGCAGATTTCTTGCTAATGCCAAGTCGGGTAGAGCCTTGTGGACTGAACCAAATGTACTCTATGAGATATGGAACGATTCCTATTGTGAGATATACAGGCGGTTTACGAGATACGGTTCAGGATATTTCAACCGGTGGTAGTGGACTCAATTTTACCAATGCTGGTGCGGAAGATGCTGTTCACGCAATAAAAAGAGCGTTACACATTTACAGTCAGAAAGATTTGATGAAAGGTTTGATTTTTAGTAATATGTCTTTTGATTTTTCTTGGGAGAAATCAGCACAGAATTATTCTCAGCTTTATAACTACTAAATTTTTTTGTTAACATTGGCTTAATATTTGAAAACTATCATTAACTTTAATAAATATATATAACTAAAAACATATTATGAATGAAAGCGTAATTTCTATCGTTTTAGGAGGTGGACGTGGAAGCAGATTATTCCCTTTAACATATACGAGGTCCAAACCCGCAGTTCCAATTGCAGGTAAATACCGTTTGGTAGATATTCCTATTTCCAATTGTCTCAACTCGGGACTTAACAGGATTTTGGTGTTGACTCAGTTCAATTCTGCATCACTGAATTCTCATATCAAGAATTCTTATCACTTTGATATTTTCAGCAAAGGATTTGTAGATATTTTGGCGGCTGAGCAGAATGTGGAGAATGAAAACTGGTATCAAGGAACGGCAGATGCAGTTCGCCAGACAATGAAACACCTTGAAAAATATGAATATGAATATATTCTGATTCTTTCCGGTGATCAACTTTATCAGATGGATTTCAAGAAAATGATAGATTTCCACAAAGAAAAAGGGGGCGATATCACCATTGCAACAATTCCTGTGGTTGCGAAAGATGCTACTGGATTCGGGATTATGAAAGCGGATGAAGATAGCAATATTACAGCTTTTACAGAAAAACCAAGTCTGGATGTTCTATCAGATTGGACTTCTGAAACCAGTGATGCAAGCAAAGCTCAAGGCAAAGAATATTTAGCTTCGATGGGAATCTATGTGTTTACCAAAAATGTTTTGAGAAAGCTTTTTGCAGATTATGAAGGCGATGATTTCGGCAAAGATTTCATTCCTGCATCTATCGGAAACTTAAATGTTTTAAGTTATCAATACGATGGTTATTGGACAGATATCGGAACAATTGAGTCTTTTTATGAGGCTAATTTAGATTTGGCTCAGGATTTACCACAATTCAATTTATTCAGCTCTAATCCTATTTATACAAGAGCGAGAATGCTTCCTCCAACAAAAATCAATGGTTCGTATGTGAGCAAAACGATTTTCGGCGATGGATGTATTATTTTAGCTGATAAAATTGAGAATTGCATTATCGGAAACAGAACGAGAGTGGATAGAGGTTCTACGATTGTGAATTCCTATGTGATGGGAGCCGATTACTATCAGACTGCTCAGCAAGTTTCTCAGAATGAGAAAGATGGAATCACGAGTATGGGGATTGGGAAATACTGTTATATTGATATGGCAATTCTGGATAAAAACTGTTACATTGGAAATAATGTAAGAATCATTGGTGGAAAACATCATCCGGATGGAGATTACGACACGCACTCTATCAAGGATGGAATTGTTGTAGTAAAGAAAAATGCAGTGATTCCAGACGGTACAAATATTATGTAATTTTATACATACTTTAAAACCCTTCGGAAACGGAGGGTTTTATTTTTTAAATTTGGCAAATAATTTGTCTTAGACTTAGCCTATAAATAATAATTAATGAAGAATCTGTTATTTCTAATCAGTTTTTTATGGTTCACATCAGCTTCAGCACAATTTGATAATATCAATGCTGGCGAGGTTTTGAGCTATAGAATTCACTATGGTTTTATTACGGCTGGAAACGCTACTTTATCAACTACAAAAACTTCTTACAAAGGGCAACCGGCTTTCTACGTTCGAGGTGTTGGGAAAACAAGTGGTGCAGCGAAGGCATTTTTCAAGGTAGAAGATGTTTACGAAAGTTATATCAATGAAAATAAAGAACCACTTTTCTATGTAAGAAATGTTTCTGAAGGAAGTTATACTCAGCATTTGCAAAGTACCTTTAATCCAGCTAACAACTCTTTGGTTTTAGTAGATAAAAAACATACGGACAGACCTGCAAAAACAATTAAAGTTCCAAATGATATTCAGGATATGTTGTCTTGTTTTTATTATTTGAGAAGCCAGACTGCAGATAATTTGAAAGTAGGTAGCGTGTTGAAAATGAATGTCTGGATTGATGACGAATTATTTCCCTTTCAATTGAAAGTGGTCGGAACAGAGAACTTGTCAACCAAATTTGGTAAAATTAATTGCCTCAAAATTATTCCTTCTGTTATCAGCGGAAGAGTTTTTAAACAGAAAGAAGGCGTTACAATGTGGGTGACAAATGACCAAAACAGAGTACCAATTCTTATAAAAGCTGAACTCGCGGTTGGGTCGCTCAAAGCAAGTATTGATAGTTACAGCAATGTAAAATATCCATTGAACTTTAAAAAATAAATATATTGAAAATCACTCTTTTAAGAGTGATTTTTTGTTTTATGACCAATTATTGTCCTAAGACAAGTCGAGCATATCAGAATAAAATTAACTTTGATTTAAAAGAAATTCAAATGAATAAAATTAAAGTAACAGCAGAAATCAATAAACCAATTAATGAGGTTTGGAACGCATTCAATAATCCGGAACATATTGTCAATTGGAACTTTGCCCACGAAAGTTGGGAATGTCCTTCTGCTAAAAATGATTTAACAGTTGGCGGTAAATTAGAAGTAAGAATGCAGGCAAAGGACGGAAGTTTTGGTTTTGACTTTGTTGGGATTTATGATGATGTTAAAGAAAATCAATCAATCCAATATCATATGGAAGATGGACGAGAAGTTGAAATTATTTTCGAAAAATTGTCTGATGACAAAACAAAAGTGACTGAAAGCTTTGACCCGGAAAATCAAAATCCTTTGGAATTCCAAAAAGACGGTTGGCAAGCAATTTTGGATAATTTTAAGTCTTATTCAGAAAGTATTTAGAATCAACCACAAAAGTCACAAAAGATTATATAAACTTAAGCGCCTTTGTGACTTAAAAATAGCTTGTACAAAAAACTTTGTCGTCTTTGTGTTAAAACTTGGAAGATTACAAAATTTTAAATCTAATTTCTAAAATAAAATAATGAACAATAATATATTTCCCTGTTTTTGGTTCAACCAAAATGGCGTTGAAGCAGCAGAGTTTTACACTTCTGTTTTCAGAAATACAGAGATTACAGTTAATACGCCAATGGTTATTAACATAGAAATCGAAGGTCAGAAATTAATGTTCCTGAATGCTGGTCCAATGTTCAAACCTAATATGACTTTATCATTAATGATGATGTGTGATTCTGCTGAAGAAGTAGAAAGCTATTATCACAGACTTGCTGAAAAAGGAAAAGTAATGATGGAATTGGACGCTTATCCATGGAGCGAAAAATATGCTTGGGTAGAAGACCAATATGGGATTTCCTGGCAATTATATTTTACAGCTGAAAAAGCCAAGCAAAAAGTTTCTCCGGTAATGATGTTTACTGGGAATAATGCCGGAAAATGTAAAGAAGCCCTGAATTATTATACAAGCATTTTCCCGGATTCTGAGATAGAGGGCATTATGGAATATGAAGAAGGACAAGGTGATGTGGTTGGAAATGTAGCGCATTCTCAGTTTATCATCAATGATTATGTGATGATGGCAATGGACAGTTCACACGATCATAAAGCTCAATTTACAGAAGGGACTTCTATAACCGTAATGACCAAGGACCAAGACGAAACCGATTATTATTGGGACGAATTCACAAAAGAAGGCTCGGAAAGTATGTGCGGTTGGCTCAAGGATAAATATGGCTTCAGCTGGCAGATTGTTCCGCATAAATTAATAGAATTGACAAATACTCACGAAGTTGAGAAAGCTCAAAAAGCATTTGGAGCAATGATGAAAATGAAAAAAATTATCATCAAAGATATAGAAGACGCTTATTACAACTCATAAATTAAAAAGTTATGGAAACATTAAGATATCAAATAGAGATTGATGCACCAGCGGAAAAAGTTTGGGATATTTTGTGGAATGACAAAACTTATTCTCAATGGACACATTATTTCAGCCCGGGTTCTGTGATGAAAACAGATTGGGAAGTTGGAGGGAAAACGTATTTTACTGAAGCAAGTGGGCAAAACGGAATGGTAAGTACAATAGAACGTATCGAGAAGCCAAAACATTTGGTGTTTAAACATCTTGGCGAGCTAACTGATGGAGTGGAAGATGTTGACAGTGAAAAAGTAAAAGCTTGGAACGGAAGTCTGGAGGCTTACTATCTCGAAAACAATAATGGAAAAACAACCCTGAAAGTTGAAGTCGGTGTCGACAATAGCTACAAAGATATGATGGATGAAGGCTTCAACAAAGGCTTAGAAGTCGTAAAGAATCTTTCTGAAAATTAATTTAAAAACATAAATGATGGATAAACCAACCTCAAAAAAATTAGAAGTAATCATTCCTGCATTCCGTGCCCATTCGCAGACATTTGTGATGGTTTTGGACGGAATTTCTGAAGAAGATGCAAAGAAAAGAATCGATGGGAAAACCAATCATATCATTTGGATGGTTGGGAATTTTATCAATATGCGTTACAGCCTGGGCTGGGTTTTGGAACTCAAAGAAGAAGACCCTTTCAGCGACTTATTTTTCCAGGGAAAAGCTTTGGATGAGAATTTCATTTATCCCACATTAGCGCAATTGAAAGAAAGTTTCCACAAGATTTCGCCTTTGGTTTATCAAAAGTTATTGGAAGCTACAGACGAAGATTTAGACAAAGATTTCCCAATGGGAATGGGCGTTGATTTTTTCAAAGAAGATGTTCTTAATTTTGTTGGAATGTGCATTGGACGGGAAGATTATTTGTCAGGACAATTAGGTTTGATGCGAAAAATCCTTGACTATGAAGGAATGAAATATAACTTCGATAAAGATTTGAAATATTGAAATGGAAACGGATAAAAACTTTGAATATCGTTTTCACTCCAAAAGATCTGCAAGTGAGATTTTTCAATTCTTACAAAATGTACAAAATTGGTGGAGCGGTTTTTTCGGAGAAATAATTTCAGGAAAGAGTGATCAAATCGGAGACGAATTTTCTTTTTCAGCAGGCGATGGAGTTCATTTTTCAAAACAAATATTGATAGAATCTAATCCAGGCAAAGAATTAGTCTGGCTGGTTACAGAAAGTAATCTGTCTTTTCTTCAAGACACTCACGAATGGGAAAACACCAAGATAAAATTCAATCTGAAAGCTGTCGATGATGGGACACAGGTCACGTTTACGCACGAAGGTCTGATTCCCAAAATCGAATGTTATGAAAATTGTTCAGGCGCTTGGACTCAATATTTGGAAAATCTGGAGAAATCTTTAAACTCATAAACAAACGACTATAAAACTATGGCAGCAGTCAATCCTTACTTAACATTCCACGGACAGTGCGAAGAGGCTTTTAAATTTTATGAATCTGCATTCGGGACCAAAGTTCCTTTCTGGAGCCGTTTTGGTGATATGCCAGCTCAGGAAGGAATGCCTCCGTTGGCAGACGAATACAAAAACCAAATAATGCATGTTTCACTTCCAATTTCTGCAGAAACTGTGATTATGGGCAGCGACTCTCTTCCGGGAATGGGCGAATACAAAAACGGAAACGATTTTTCAGTCGCAATCAAGGCCGAGTCAAAAGATGAAGCTAAAAATTTGTTCGAGAAACTTTCCGAAGGTGGAAAGGTCACAATGGAACTTCAGGACACCTTTTGGGGCGCTTATTTCGGGATGTGGGAAGACAAATTCGGAATCCAATGGATGATTAATTATGACGACCCAGAGAAAGTTCAGGAACATTAAATCATATCAACCATAAAGTCACAAAAGTTAAGAAACATCTTTTTTTATCTTTTTAAATATTTTATAAAAAAATTCTTTTGTGACTTTTGTGGTTTTAATTAACAATACAATTCAAAATAAATAGAAAATGCCAAAATTAAATTCATACCTCAATTTTGATGGTACAGCAGAAGAAGCTTTCAAATTTTATCAATCCGTTTTCGGTGGCGAATTCGTAGGCGGAGTAATGAAAATGGGAAACGCTCCAGGAACAGAACATCTTTCCGAAGATGAGAAAAACCGTGTGATGCACATCGCATTGCCAATAGGAAAAGATCTCTTGATGGCTTCGGACATCGTTCCTTCTATGGGCCACAAACTGAATCAAGGAAATGGGAATTATATTTCGATTTTCCCTGAAAGTAGGGAAGAAGCAGACCGAATCTTCAATGGACTTTCTGCGGGTGGAGAAATAGAAATGCCAATGGAAGATCAGTTTTGGGGCGACTATTTCGGAAGTTTCAAAGACAAATATGGTGTTTGCTGGATGGTCAATTACAGCAAAGATTCTGGTTACGAAGGATAAATAAGAATGAGAAAGATAATTTCTTTTATGCATATCTCTCTCGATGGTTTTGTTGCAGGTCCAAACGGAGAAATGGATTGGATAAAAGTTGATGAAGAGATTTTTGATTTTGTAGCTAAACGCATTGGTAAGAGTGATACAGCAATGTATGGTCGCGTGACTTATCAGATGATGGAAAGTTATTGGCCAACAGCGGCTGACAAACCGAATGCAAGTAAGCACGATGTTGAACATTCGAGATGGTACAAAGATGTACACAAAATTGTTTTATCCAAATCAGTTGAGAGTCAAGATTCAAACAAAACAACAATTATCAATGAGAATCTTGTAGATAAAATCAATGAGATAAAACGACAAAAGGGAAAAGATATTTTACTCTTTGGTAGTCCGTCAGCTACTCACTCGCTGATTCAACAGAATTTGATTGATGGCTTTTGGCTCTTTGTAAATCCAATTGTTCTTGGTCAAGGTATTCCATTATTTGTGGATATTAAGGAAAGAATTAATCTGAAACTTTTGAACACGCAGCAATTCACTAATGGCGTGACTGAACTGAATTTTATCACAGAAAAATAACTCTATGGAAAAAGTAACAGCAAAAGCTTCTATCGGAATTCAGAAGCCTGTTTCAGAAGTTTTTGAAGCGATTATCAATCCGGAAATAATGCAGAATTATTTCATTTCCAAAGGTTCCGGAAGAATGGAAACCAGTAAGGAAATCTTCTGGTCTTTCCCAGAGTTTGATGGTTCCTATCCGTTGACAACGAAAGAAATAATTCCCAATGAAAAAATTGTTTTTGTGTGGGATCCAAAATCTGTTGTGACAATAGAGTTACAACAATTATCTGAAAATAATACAGTGATAAAAGTTGCGGAAGAAGGGCATAACACAGACGAGAAAGGTATAAAGTGGGCAATAGGTCAAACAGAAGGCTGGGCCAATTTTCTGGCTTGTATGAAGGCTTGGCTGGAATATGGAATCCATTTACGGAAAGGCGCTTTTGACTTTATGAAAACTAACTAAAATTAAAGCTTTGTGATTGCAAAGCTTTTTTCTATTCTTTGATAGGATCAAAATCTGAAAAGAATACTGCGGAGTCAGAAGATTGATAAGGCTTCTTCTTTAGCAGTATCTGTTCATTATTTTTAATTTTATAACTGTAAACACTATCGTTATAGAATTCGACTTTTGCAAAGTTTTCCAATTTGTTATTTCTGAGTTTGAAAAATAACGTAGTGTTGCTCCCCGAAAACATATAAGAATTAATACAGTTTCTCGTAGGATTGTAATGGAGATTAGGATATTCTTGAGAATTAGTTATGTCTATTAATTTTTGCTGTTTTGGATCAAATATCAACAGCTTTTCTATTTCATTAGAACCTCGAGCTGCTTGAGCAAAAGAAATTTTGATGTCATTATAGCCATCGTTATTCAGGTCTTCATCGGTTGTTACATATAGATTGCTTTCCTCTTTTCTGAAATTTCCCAATTGGATTTGAATCCATTGATTAGCAGATTTCTTGTATAAAATGAAATCTACAACGGGTTGTTTGCCTTTATTGTTTTGTGTGATATTGATTTTGTATTGATTAGCTTTTATAACTGTTTTTGAATCAGAAAAATATTCATTTTTTTGACTGAAGCAAATGCTGGAAATTAAAAGAAATAATAATTTGTACATAAAGGTGTTTTCGACAAAGTAATGAAAACTTGTTTTAATGGAAAAATGTTTCTATTGTGCGCAGCGCGCCCCGGCTTGAACGGAGCTCTTTTTTGTTTTTGCTAAAAACAAAAAAAGCGGGAGTGGAAGACGGATAAAGGCGCCCAAACCTAACGAAGTGGTTAGTCAATAATTATTTAAAGTAAAAGATTTAGGTCTGCGTCTTCCTAAATGTAAAACGTAAAACTTTAAAAAAATGAAAAAAGGAATTTTAGCCATCGCAGGTTTAGCAGCTATCGCAATCATCGCCAAAAAAGCGCAAAAAAGAAAAGCATTCGTAAGAGGAATCTTCGACGAATATGATGTGAAAGAAAGAACACCGTTCGGTTTTGCAGACAGAATCAGAACGATGAATGATGAAGATTACAACTCTTTGAAGGAGAAAGTGAGAGCGCAATTTGGAAGAGGATGCTGCAAACCAAGAACTGCAGAATAATTTTTTAAAAAATTAAATTAAATTGTTAAGAAAAACGGAAAGTGATTGCTTTCCGTTTTTTTTGCTTTTATTTCTCGCAAACCGGGCAAGTTTTGCTGATTTTCTATTCGCATAATCTATGAAATCGGTGAGAAATTAATTTTTGAGTGTTATTAAAATAAACGGAATCATTAAATTTGCTTTGTGAAGGATTACTATTACTTTCTCGGAATTCCTCAAAATGCTTCTGCAGAAGACATCAAAAAAGCCTACAGAAAATTGTCTCTGAAATATCATCCGGATAAAAATGATAATGATGAGTTCTTTTCAGATAGATTCAAAGAGATCAAGGAAGCTTATGAAACTTTGATGGATGATGGACGACGAAAGTTGTATGACCAAAATCTCTCCAGCCAGCAAAGAAATGTGAAGAGTATTCTTCCTCCGAAAATCAAGAATTTTTCTGCTAGTAAAATCCGAGCAATAAAAGGTGAGGAAATTACTATTTATTGGAATACTTATGATGCGGACTTGGTGAAAATTGTTCCTTTTGGATTAGAAAAACCGAACGGTGAAAGGACGATTAGAATAAAAGAATTTGATTCTCAAGGGAAATTCCAGATTTTGCTCCACGCGACAAATACTGTTCTTCATAAAACAATTGTTCAGGGAATTACAATTACAGAATTAGCAGAATCTGAATCGGGTTCTGAAGAAAAAGAGTCGTTAAACAACCCAACTGAATCTTTCCAAAAATTGCCCAAAAAAGAAAACCAATCTAAAAGACTGGTTTCTGTTCTTATATTTTTAGCATTAGTTGCTATGATTATCTGGATAATGTTTAGCTGATCTTTGCACGGCCAGGACATTTTTTGCAACGCTTTCCTTTCTTGAATTTTTTGCAGCAATTTTTTTTGCCACAATACATTTCTTCTGTATTTCCAAATGCTGGTGTAAGAGGTGCAATTCTAAATGCGATAACTGGCTGATTCATATCGCAAATATAAAGTAATTTAGACTAATTACAAATAGAAACTGAAATAAATCATATTATTTTAAATAAGGCTCCATCACTTTTGCCCAAAGTCGATAACCTACAGGCTTCATATGCAACATATCTTCTTTGAAAATGTCGGTTCTTACTTTTCCGTTTTCGTCATTCATTACTTTTGTAATATCAATATATTTTGCTCTTTTTTGAGTTTTAAGGTAAGCTTGTATTGATTGATTAAGTTCTTTCATCTGCGGCCAAAACTGTTCACGGCTTGGTGAATATTTGATAGAAACATAGGCTACCGGAACTTTCGGATATTTAGCTCTGATTTTTCCAAAGAATGTTTTGAATCTTTCTAAAACTTCGGCTGAAGAAGGATTGTCTGTAGCAATATCATTTTCTCCACAATAGATAACGATTTGTTTAGGATTGTAAGGTGTGAGAAGTTCCTCGGAATAATTATTAAGATCCAATAATCTGGAACCTCCAAAACCTCTGTTGATAATCGTTTTTCCTGGAAAATAATCATTCACGTCTTTCCAATAAGTAAAAGATGAACTTCCTACAAATAGAATTGGTTTCTTCGTAATTCCGTTGGTTTGGTCAAGTTTTTTGAATTCCTGAATCTCTTTCCAATAAGGTTTTTCCTGAGCAAAGAATAGGAGAGAGTTGAGAATCATTGCCAAGAAAAAAAGCTTTTTGAAAAGCTGTCCGTTGTATTTCATTTTTAAATTTTTTGAAGTTTCAAGGTAAAAAAAATCAGCTGCCAAAGCAACTGATTTCAGGTTTTTAATATTTGTTTAAGACAATTAATCCACGATAAATTTCGTGTTCAATTCACCTGTTTTCAAGATGTAAATACCTTTTGGAAGATTTTTTAAAGTAATTGTATTTCCGTTTTGAAACGGATTTTCAATTGTTTGTACATTCTGTCCAACAGTATTGTAAATAAACGCTTTTTTGAATTGTTTCAAGTCTTTATCTCCTGTTACCTGAATTGTATTTCCTTTTACAGGGTTTGGAGCGATTGTCAAGTTCTTAGAGAAAGAAGCATCATCTACAGCCATTACAGTTCCCCAGATTTGAGCAATATATTCTGGATGATCAATGAATGGATTTCTGTTTCCTTGGTATGCATAAACTGCATTATTCCTGTCAATTTCTTTTTGAGATAGAGGATCTTGCTGATGCCATCTTAGCAACATACTTAGGAAAGGCTCTCCAAAAACTTTAAAAGTGCTTCCGTCATACATATCATAATTAAATCCGGTAATTAACGATTGATATCTTGTAGCAAAATAGAAATAGATTCTTGCAATATCACCTTTGAACTCATTAATTGGTTCGAAAACGGTTCCGCCATAACCATTCAGTTTACTACTTCCTAATTTTGAGCCATTTCTGGAAGTCCAAGTTGCAGTTCCAACTTCTCCATAAGGCCAGTTGCTTCTTCTACCATTCACATAACCGTCAGTTGGTAAAAGGTGGTGGTAGTCATTATGCATTGGTGTTCTATCGTCGAACGTCGATTTTGGAATCGTATGCTCTCTGTTATAACAAGATGCTTCTCCGCTGTAATTACCGCATTGATTAGCTCCCATTGTATAATTGTAAGGATCTGGTCCGGTCGGATTTTCAGAATAAATATCTAAAACAGTATTATCTTTTTCATAATATTTGTCTCTGTCAGCAGAAGAAAAAACATTCCAATTATAACCTTTGTCCTGATGACCTCTTGTAGCGATTTCGCTTAGTTTGGTTTTAAGTGCAGCTCCGGTAAGTCCATCAGTTCCATCATAATAACCGGTTGGAATTTGCGCATTTGTAATACCAAACATCCCAACCAAAAGAATAAAAATATTTTTTTTCATTTCAAAAAATTAAGGGCGCTAAAGGTATAAAATATTATGATTGATTAATGTTATTAATTATTAACATTGTAGCTGTAATTTATTATTAATTAAATATTGTATCTTCTATGTGATAATATATTAGATTTTTAATATTAAGAAATAAAAAAAGACAGAAAATATTTTCTGTCTTTCATTGAAATAAATTTGTTTTGATTACTCAATTATAAATTTGGTGTTTAATTCTCCAGTTTTAAGAATATATACGCCTTTAGGTAGATTTTTCAGAGTAATTGTATTTCCACCCTGGAACGGATTTTCAATTGTTTGAACATTTTGTCCTACCATGTTGTAGATAAATGCTTTTTTGAATTGCTTCAAATCTTTATCTCCAGTGATGCTGATAACATTACCTTTTACAGGGTTTGGAGCAATAGTCAAATTCTTAGAAAAAGAAGCGTCATCTACAGCCATTACAGTTCCCCAGATTTGAGCAACATATTCTGGATGATCGATGTATGGATTTCTATTTTTTTGGTAATTGTAAGCCGCATTGTTTCTTGTAATTTCTCTTTCAGAAACTGGATCTTGCTGATGCCAAAGCAACATAAGATTTAATTCCCAAGTCGTCAAGCCTTGATTAACATTACTTGTGTTAAGCATATTGCCACTGGAGAAACCGGAAAGTCTTGTTTGGTATCTTGTAACAAAATAGAACATTACTCTCGCAACATCACCTTTGAACTCATTAATCGGCTCGAAAACAGTTCCTGAATAACCAGAAGAAGCATTGGGACCAACTTTAGATCCATTCTTAGAAGTCCAAGTCGGGTTATTCACTTTCCCATAAGGATAGTTACTTCTCATTCCGTTTACTTTTCCATCTGTAGGAAGAATGTGCTGGATGTCAGAAACCATCGGGCTTGCTTCGTTAAAAAGACTTTGCGGAATAGAGTGTTCTCTGTTGTAGCAATCACCTTCTACAGAATAATTACCACATTTTTTTACACCGTGCTGATAGTTGTAAGGATCTGTACCAGTAGGATTTTCAGAATAGATATCCAGAACACTGCCATCATTTTCGTAGAATTTGTCAGTATCTGTTGTAGGATAACCATTGTAAAGATTATCATAGCTTTTGGTTTGGTAACCAGCAGTTATGATTTCTCCAAGCTTTGTTTTAAGTGCATATCCGGTCAATCCGGCTGCACTGTCATAATAACCTGTCGGGATCTGCGCATTTGTAATGCCGAACATTCCAACAGCAAGAATAAAAATACATTTTTTCATTTCAAAAAATTAAGGGCGCTAAAGGTATAAAATAATTTTATAAATAAAGTATTTAATTATTAACATTATACATTGATTTGCTACTATTCAGATGATTTTTTTTAATAATCTGTAAAATGCTAATGTTATAATTGCAAAATTCTAAAATGCAGATAAATTTATCTGTATTTTTTATTTTATCAGTATGTTAAATATTTAACAACAGGTCTTTGCTGTTTAACTATCACGAATTTTGTCAAATCAGACTAATAATATTCCTAATTATCCGAAATATATTTTTTATTGATTTTAGAAAAAATCCAGGAAATAGAAAGCCCAAAGAATAGAGCTGTAACTGAAACAATAATATAATTTATCATTTCTATTTTAACTGGGAAAGGCAAGGTCTCACTGGCACGGAACAACCCTGTTCTGATTTGCAGAAAACATATAATAGAACCAATCACAAGTCCCATCATAATCCCAAAGAAGACAATCAAAAATCCGGTGAAGAAATAAATCATCCGAAGATTCTTTTTGTTAAATCCTAAAGCAACTAAGGATTTCGCCTGATCTTTTTTGTCCAATTGCAAAATAGTAATCGCTCCAGCCAAATTGAATGTCGTAATGAAAATCACCAAACCAAAAATCAAATAAATCATCAGTTTCTCGGTGTTAATCATCTTCCAAAATGCTGCATTTTCTTCAGATTTTGTATTGATGACTATTTTGTCTCCAAATTCTTTAGACAAATTAAACTTAACGATTTCTGCATTGGCAGGATTTTTCAGCTTAATCACGATTTGATAACAAGCCGATTTTGGAAGTCCAAGAAGTTGTTGCGTTAATTCTATCGGAGCAATTATGTAATTATCCAATTGGTCATTGCCTGGGAAAATTCCGCTAACGAAAATATCTTTCTTATTGAAAATATCGTTCTCTTGCTGAATAATTCCTTTTCCGGGTTTCGGCATCAGAATCGTTGCAAAATCTTGACTAGAATTCACAGGAAGTGAAAGTCTGTTGTCCAGACTATTTTCCATAATCACCTCATTGCTGTATTTGAAATCGGGATATTTGCCGTAGAAAATATTCTCATTGATAGGATTCACGCTTGTGTAAGCAGAATCTACGCCTCTCAGGTAGGCAATTTCGCCATTATTTTTATAACTCAGATAGACTTTTTCCTCTATCAATTTAGAGAAATGAGCAATATCAGAATTCTTCTTTAGCGAGTTTTGGATTTTATCAATATCCGGTAAAATCTTTCCGGTTTTGCTTTTGATAGTAAGGTCTGCGTGCAGATTGGCAATCATTTGCTTGTTCATTTCCTCCAATCCGGAAAAAACCGAAATGATAATGAACATCGCTGCTACAGCCGCCACCATCGCAAGAGCCGCCAGCCAAGTGATGAAGGTAACTGCTGTACTTCCTTTTTTAGAAATCAGATATCGAGATGCTATGTAAAAAGCATTTTTCAATACAGTCGCAGGTTATAGAATTGGGTTGTCGCCTTCGCCTTTTAGTTCTCTTTCGATGCGTTCCACGTCGTCCAGACTTGTGTCGATGTAAAAAGACAATTGCGGAATGATGCGCACTTGCTTAGACATTTTTTGTCCAATATAGTTGCGGTAAAAAGCATTATTGGTGTTGATTTCTTTCATTATCGGCTTTCTCAGTTCAGCCGGAAAGATGCTCAAATATATTTTTGCGATACTCAAATCGGCAGTTACTTTCACGTCAGAAACCGATACCAAAAAGCTCTCTTTACTTTCCGATGCCTGTTTGCGGAAGATTTCTGCCATATCTTCCTGAATAATTTGCGCTACTTTTCTTTGTCTGTTGCTTTCCATAAATGCTGCAAATTTAGTGTTTTTATTTTGAATTTTTTGGAGCTATTTCCCGCTTTTCGTTCATACTCCTCACGCCCAGGCTTTTCCCAAAGCTAGTTGCGGGGTAACCACTACAATCGGGGCTGGGGATTTTGTCATCCTATTATCCGTTTTCGTAAAAAATACAAGATTTGTCATTCCAAAGAATACATATAGAAGTAAAAATTATTACTTCAACAACCAAATCAAAGCTTGCTTCAGTTCTCTTTTCCAGTAATTTTCAGAATGCGTTCCATCTTCATCTATTTTCACGACGATATTTTTTTCCGGAACCGATTTCTTTAATAATGATTCATTCACAGTTTCGATTTCCGGAGCCATTGTTTCATCTTCATTTTTTCCTGCTACAAAATAGAATTTGGAATTTTTGAGATTGCTTTTGTTTTTGTTCAGATAGGCTTTCAGATCCTTGGAAACAAACCAAAAAGCAGGACTGAAGATTCCGGCTTTTCCAAAGACAGTCGGATATTTCACCGATGCATAGAGTGAAATCAAACCACCCATAGAACTTCCCATAACCAAGGTTTTAGAAGCCTGTTTCTGAGTTCTGTAAGTTTTATCAATATAAGGTTTTAAATTTTTTGTAAGAAATTCCAGATACAAATTTCCTTCGCCTTTCGTCTTATATTTTTCATTATTCCACGGCGAATATTCTGCCAGTCGCGTCTCTCCACCATTATCAATTCCGATGACGATTGCAGATTCTCCGGTTTCAGAAAAGATTTCATTCAGTGTTTCATCAACGCTCCATTCTCCCGAAAAACTCGTGAATTCATCAAAAAGATTTTGTCCGTCGTGCATATAGATCACAGGATATTTCTTATTGGATTTCTCGTAATCGGGTGGGAGATAAATCCAGATTTTTCTCGTCGTATTAAGCTGTGGAATTTTAAAATTCTCACTTAATATTTTGACATTAGAAGCCGCAGTATGTTTCTTCTCTTTTGGTTGCGTCCAGTTTTGGATTTTTAATTCAACAGTTTTTGAAGAATTAGAAACTTCCAAAGTTCTGTTTGGAGAATCTTCAGCTGTTTCCCAATTGCCTTGCGTGATTTTATATTCTACTTTCTGGGATGGAGTAGGAATCGTCAATATTAATGAACCTTCCGAATCTTTTTTGAACTCAAACTGGCTATCATTCGGATTCCAATTGTTAAGATTAGAAGCCAGAAATAACTTTGGATTTTGATTTGTATTCCTAGGAAGTTCTACAATTTTAAAAGTAATCTGTGCATCCAAAACAACAGTCATCAAAACTGAAAATAAAAATAATGATTTTCTGAAGAGAAAAAATTTAAAGCACTTAATCCACATATTTGGTCTGTGACTTTATAAATTCCAAAGTTTTTTTGGCAACATCTTTAGCTTCATCCAAATTGATATTACTAAAAGTATGTTTCGCATTATCCAAAACAAAATATTGGTGATAAACTTTGTTTTTTTCTAAAGCATCTGCCAATAATTGAGATTGTGAAATATCCACAGTACTATCGCTGGTTCCGTGAAAAATCAAAGTTGGTACAGTTTGTTTCGTAATATAAGTCACCGGAGAAAATTCTTTACTTTTCTTGATTGCCTCTTCTTTTTGAGTATTGATATCGAAACCTGTCAACTGCTTTATTTTTTGTTTTCTTATGTTGTAAGTTTTCGGATAAGACATTTTAAAAGCTTTCAAAAGTAATTTATTAGCATCAGTTTTGAAAAGTTCATTAAGGTCAGACGGTCCGAAAAAGTTAATCACATATTTCAGTTTTGGAAATCCGGAGTTGGTATGGTTCTGTTGATTATAAGCGGTCAACATTGCAATATGAGCACCGGAAGATCCGCCCCAAACGCCAATATTATTAATGTCTAATTGATATTCTTCAGAATTGTCTTTGATCCATTTCAGAACATCTTTACAATCCTGCAAAGTTTTATCTAGATGCGTTTCATTATTAATATTTGTAAAATTGATACTGATAACCGTGTAATTGTTGTCAACAAGTTCTTCCAAAACATACGCTCTGTAATTTTGTGCAACAATTTCTTTATCACCAATAACCCAGGCACCACCGTGGATGAAAATAACAACAGGAGATTTGATTTTAAGATTTTTAGGCTGATAAATGTCCAGTTTTAATGGCTGATTTTCAGACGTATTCTTGTAAATAATATCTTTTTGGAGATTATAATTAAGGGCGAGTTTGGGCAGCTTTATATCCGAATTGACTTTTTCAGTACTCAATTTGTAGCTAAGAAAACTAAGGATAATCAAAGAAAAAACAAGTATGACTCGGTATTTTACTTTCATCTAGAATATATTGCATTCCAAATATAAGTAAAAATGCTGTGAATATTATGTTAAATCGCATTTTATGAAAAATTTAAGGTTTAGTTTCTCCTTTGCACAGCTATGTTTTGTAAATTTGGGTCACTTTAATTGATTTCTTATTTGATAGGAAATTGTAATTCAAATCCATTTTATAATGACAACAAAATACGAACAGATTCCAAGTTCTCTTTTTGTGAAAAACAGAAAGAAGTTTGCAGAACAATTGTTACCAAAATCTTTAGCCGTTTTCAATTCCAACGATATTTATCCGATCAGTGCAGATTCTACAATGCCTTTCCAGCAGCATCGTGATATTTTTTATCTGAGTGGAGTAGACCAGGAAGAAAGTATTTTGGTGATTTTTCCTGATGCTTATTTGGAAGAAAATCGTGAGATATTATTTTTAAGAGAAACCAACGACCATATTGCGGTTTGGGAAGGTGAAAAATTAGACAAAAATCAAGCTTTTGAAACTTCCGGAATCAAAACGGTTTATTGGTTGAGCGATTTTGATAAAGTCTTCAAAAATCTAATGTACGAAGCAGAAAATGTTTATCTGAACAAGAATGAGCATTACAGGAATGCTGTAGAAACGGAACTCAGAGAAGACCGCTTCATTAAAAAAGTACAGGCGGATTTTCCGATGCATAATTATAAAAGAAGCAATCCAATTCTTCAGCGTTTGAGAAGCATCAAAGAACCGGAAGAATTAGCATTAATTCAAAATGCTTGTAATATTACAGAAAAAGGAATCAGAAGATTGCTGAATTTCATCAAGCCAAATGTTTGGGAATACGAAATCGAAGCGGAACTAATCCACGAGTTTGTAAGAAACAGAAGCAGAGGTTTTGCTTACACGCCAATCATCGCAAGCGGAAACAACGCTAATGTTCTTCATTACATTGCGAATAATATGCAGTGTAAAGAAGGTGATGTTATTCTTTTGGATGTTGGCGCAGAATATGCGAATTATTCAAGTGATTTGACCAGAACAATTCCTGTAAACGGAAGATATTCCAATAGACAAAAAGAAGTTTACAACTCTGTGTTAAGATGTAAAGTAGAAGCAGAACAGCGTTTGGTTGCAGGAAATAACTGGCACAGATTCCACAAAGAAATGGGCGAAGTTTATACTGTGGAATTGTTGCAATTAGGTTTGATTGATAAAGCTGATGTTCAGAATGAAGATCCAAAATGGCCTGCTTACAAGAAGTTTATGATGCACGGAACTTCTCATCATATGGGATTGGATACGCACGATTATGGAATTTTGACCGATGATTTTGTAGAGAATATGGTATTTACAAACGAACCTGGTTTCTATATTCCGGCAGAAGGATTTGGAGTGAGAATTGAGGACGATTATGTGATTCAATCTTCAGGAAAACCATTTAATTTGATGGCGAATATCCCAATTACTGTGGAAGAAATCGAAGACCTGATGAATTCTTAATTTGAAATTTATTTCAAAACATAAAAAATCCCGAACAGAATTAATGTTCGGGATTTTTATTTTATTTCTTAAAAAATTCCATCAAGTCGAGATAGTTTTTCTGATTCACGCCGTGTCCGGACATATATTCTCTAAACGAAAAATAAGCGCTCAAATCATATAAAAGATCTGCTGCTTTTCTGCCCCAATCCAAAGGAATCACCGCGTCGTCTGTTCCGTGAGAAATAAAAAAACGCAGATTTTCTAATTTCTTTTTTTCTTTCACAATGTTTTTCAGAAGCTTCTCTTCTGGATAAGAACTTAGACAAGCTACTTTCGAGAACAAATCCGGATATTGTAAAGCCAGAGAATAAGCAATCATTCCGCCTTGGCTAAAACCGCAAAGATGCGTCTTGTTATCCGTCAAACCATATCTGTTGGTAACGGTCATAATATTTTCCAAAACCAGTTTTACAGCTTCATTAGCTTCATTTTCGTCCACAAAATTTTCAGCATTATTGAAATCGATATCAAACCAAGCATAGCCTCCGTAGCTGGAATTCTTCGGTGCTCGGAAACTGATGACCAACCAATCTTCCGGTAAAGTTGGAACAAAACTAAAAAGGTCTTCTTCATTGCTTCCATAACCGTGAAGCAAAAACAAAACGGGCGTTTCTGGTGTGATATTTTGAGGTTCTCTTACGAGATATTGTAAATCCATTGTGCAAAGATAAATAACAGAACTTAGAATTTTGAATAGTTTTTATCTATAAGTTTTGTGTGCTATAAAAAACGTATTTTAGCACCACGAAAAATTTCTAAAATGGATAAAATACCTAGTGTAGACCTGCGTGATTTCCTTTCGGACAACCCGGAACGCAAACAGAAATTTGTAAATGAAATCGGAAAAGCTTACGAAGAAATTGGTTTTGTAGCCCTGAAAGGACATTTCCTGGATGACCAACTCGTAGACAATCTTTATGGAGAAGTCAAAAACTTCTTTCAACTCCCAACAGAAACCAAATTAAAGTACGAGATTCCCGGAATCGGAGGACAAAGAGGTTATGTTGGTTTTGGTAAAGAAACCGCAAAAGGCTTTAAAAAAGGAGATTTGAAAGAATTTTGGCACTTCGGACAGTATGTTTCGGATGATTCAAAATACAAAAGCGAATATCCTGACAATGTAATTGTGGAAGAACTTCCAAAGTTCAATGAAGTTGGTAAAGAAACTTACAAGATGCTTGAAAAAACTGGGAAATATGTTTTGAGAGCTTTGGCTTTGTATCTTAATTTGGATGAGTTTTATTTTGATGATAAAATTGCTGAGGGGAATTCTATCCTTAGACCAATTCATTACCCGCCAATTACCGAAGAACCGAATGATGCGGTAAGAGCTGCTGCTCACGGAGATATTAATTTGATTACGCTTTTGATGGGTTCTCAAGGTAAAGGCCTTCAGGTTCAAAACCACAAAGGTGAATGGATTGATGCGATTGCAGAACCCGATGAATTGATGATTAATGTTGGCGATATGTTATCAAGACACACGAACAATAAATTGAAATCCACGATTCACAGAGTGGTCAATCCGCCAAGAGAATTATGGGGAACTTCAAGATATTCTATTCCATTTTTTATGCATCCGGTGAGCGATATGCCTTTGAATGCACTTGAAAATTGTGTTGATGAAAATAATCCGAAATTGTACCCTGATGCAACAGCGGGAGAATTTTTAAGAGAAAGATTGATTGAATTAGGTTTGATAAAAATCTAATTGAAATTATATCCTAAACAAAATACCGTTGATTTTCAGCGGTATTTTTTTTATTAGTAAGATTTATTAAGATAATCTAAAATTATAATTCCTGATTTTTATTCATTTTTGATAATTTCTTTTTCTTCTTTTTACGCTTTTTGGTAAATAGACTTTTTATCAATCCAAATAAGCAAAGCAACAAGAAGATTCCTAAAGCGGAAACTCCAATTGCTGTATTTTTACCCGTGTATCTTTTACCAAGGAAAAAATAATCATAACCAATATTTAAAAATAGATAAATAAGAACACAAAAAGCGATAGGAAAAATTACATATCCGAATATTACCAAAGCAAAGTTCCCTATGTTTTCTAAGGATTGAGTTTTTGCATAACTGTAAAGGATATAGTAGAAAATAATCGTAAAGCAAACCGTAACGATGTTTACTATAAAAGTAAAAGTCTTGATTGGCGTAATCATCCTTACTTCGCCATCTTCTACAATGATGTCTATCTTTTCGCCAACAGGTTTTTTATTATTGTCGCTGAAAGATATATCCCCAAAAGAGTTTTTGGTAATTCCCTTTTTATCTTTGTATTCTAATAGTGGTTTGTAGAATGTGTTTCGTCTTGTTCTTGAGCCAATACTTCTACTATCTCTGGAAGTGCTTGTGCTGACGAAATTTTCATATTTGATTATCGTAGCAGAATATTTATTGGAATTGAAATTGTCTTTGACTGTTGTGTAAGAAAATTGAATAATTCCAAAAAAGAAAAGCGCAATATAATATCCGGCAATTCCTCCAATTAACCCAATGATTATGCGTAAAATCAATTTAATGTGAGAAGAATTATAAATCCAAGTCCCAACAATAAAAAGACCGAGAACAACAGAAATAATTTTGAATACAAGATGGTCAGCTGTGTGAAATGTTATCGAAAAAGGATGCATAGTTTGTGTTTTGCACGAAGATATTACTAATTTTATAATTAATAGATATTCTTGTTCAACGCAAAAAAAATTAGGTTAGACAAATGCCTAACCTAAATATTTATTTTAAAATTAAATTTCTCTTTTTACGACTGCGACAGGATTCAGTTTGATTAATTTCATCTTATCCAAAAGAATCATAATGCAATAAGTAACGTCGATTTCGTGCCATCTCACGCCTCCGAAATTAGCTCTCCCACCGTGCTTGTGGTGATTGTTGTGGTAAGCTTCTCCCATCATCAACCAATCAAATCTTAGAAGATTTTTGGAAGTGTCAGAAACTTTGAAGTTCACATAACCGTAGATGTGACCAAACCAATTGATAATTACGCCATGGATTGGCGCCATCATATAAGCAACCGGCAACAAAAGCCATTGCCACCAAGCAGTTGCGAAAAAGTAGAAAAATACGGTGTATAAAACTGCCCATCCGATTCTGGAACCCCAAGAACTTGCAAATCTGTCAAAACCTCTCCATTGCGGTACATTCTTGGTGAATTTTTCTTCTATCTTTGCTTTTTGGTCATTGATTTGTTGATAGATTTTTTTCGTTCTCCACATCATTGCGAATAAATTAGCATCGTATTTTGGAGAGTGTGGGTCTTTTTCCGTGTCTGCATAAGCGTGATGCAATCTGTGCATTACACCGTAACCATAAGCTGAAAGATAGTTAGAACCTTGTGTAACCCACGTTAAAACATAACATAATTTTTCACCAAATTTTGACATCTTAAATGTTTGATGCGCTGCATAACGATGAAGAAAAAATGTCTGAAAAAATAAACCGGAGTACCAAAGTACTATGATAAAAATGATAACTGCCATTTAATAAAAATGTAATTGAACTAATTAATGATTGTTGAAATTTAGATTCCTTTTACAATGAAATAATTTTTCTTTCCTTTTTGTAGAAGAAGGAATTTTCCATCAATCAAATCACTTTCTGAAACCGAATAATCTTCGCCAACTTTGGTTTTGTTAACGGAGATGGCATTGCCTGTTAATTCTCTTTTAGCTTCACCTTTAGATTTTAAGAAACCTGTTTTTTCAGAAATCAAATCAACAATATTGCTACCAACTAATTCAGATTTTGAAACTTCTTTTTGTGGAACGCCGTCAAAAATTTGAAGGAACAATTCCTCATCAAGACTTACCAAATCCTCAGCTGTAGATTGTCCAAAAAGAATTTGAGACGCCTTCAATGCTTTCTCATATTCAGCTTGTCCGTGAACCCAAACGGTTACTTCTTCGGCTAGTTTTTTCTGAAGTTTTCTTTCGTGAGCAGCTATTTTATGTTCTTCAACCAAAGCTTCAATTTCTTCTTTTGGAAGAAAAGTGTAGAACTTGATGAATCTTTCTGCATCGTCATCGGTGGCATTCAACCAGAATTGGTAGAATTTGTAAGGCGAAGTTTTTTTGGCATCTAACCAATAATTCTCGCCACTTTCAGATTTTCCAAATTTAGAGCCATCTGCTTTTGTAATCAAAGGAACGGTTAAAGCGTAGGCTTCACCTTGTGCTTTTCTTCTGATTAATTCTGTTCCTGTTGTGATATTTCCCCATTGGTCAGAACCTCCCATTTGAAGCTTCACACCGTCATTTTGGTAAAGATGAAGATAATCATAACCTTGTAAAAGTTGGTAAGTGAATTCGGTAAAACTCATTCCATCCACACCAGAATCTCCGGAGAAACGTTTTTTCACAGAATCTTTTGCCATCATATAATTGACTGTGATGTGCTTTCCGATATTCTTAGCGAAATCCAGGAAAGTAAAATTCTTCATCCAATCGTAATTATTGACAAGAATGGCTTTATTATCACCATCACCATCAAATTCTAGGAATCTGGATAATTGATTTTTCAGACAATCAACATAATAGAGTAGCGTTTCCTCGCTCAAAAGATTACGTTCTGCTGATTTGCCGGAAGGGTCTCCAATCATTCCTGTTGCGCCTCCAACCAAAGCAATCGGCTGATGACCGTGTTGCTGAAAGTGAGCCAGAATTTTGATTTGAATAAGGCTTCCGATATGCAAAGAATCTGCAGTTGGGTCAAACCCGATGTAAGCTTTTGTCATTTCTTTATCCAGTTGTTCCTCCGTTCCCGGCGTCATATCAGAAAAAAGTCCGCGCCATTTTAGCTCTTCTATAAATGCATTCATTATCTTAAAAAAATTAGCTGCAAATATAGGAAATTACTATCTGTAATAGATTTGTAATTATAAATTAATGATAATGTAATTTAAAAAGATTATACATATAAAATTATTAATAATAATCAAATTTTTGTCAATAGTTATGATATAAATCAGTGTTATATGTTGTGATTGGCAAATTTATATATATTTGTTGCAGAACATACGGGTTGGTTGGTATGAAAATGAAAATTGTTTTAAATGGATATGATATTTTATAAAAAAGCTTTTGTTTTGATTGCTTTTTTTACCGGTTATTTTTTTGACTCTCAGGTTCGGCCAGATGTAATCTATGGAGATTATAATACATTCTGGACATCGCAGAATAATTCAGGGAGCTATGTTACAGCACAAGATACTAATAACCTTTTAGGTTTCTCGGTGGGAGGTGTTAATTATTCTTCAGGCGTTAATCCAACATTGTTTGGATCCAGAGTCGGAACTTATGTTAATGAAAATTATAGAGCGTTTCCCACATCTTTTTCTGTTGGAAGCACCTCTACAAATTACCTTATTGGAATTCCAAGATATGTGAATGGTGTTTTACAGGATCAGACCAACAGACCATCCTTGAGTTGCGATACTTCACTTGGATATTATTTGCGAGATGGGCTAAATGGTCTTGATCTTAGTACGGCGGTTTTCAATATTCCAAGACAGGACTTAAGTTTCTACGTGAATGTTTTGGCGGATATTAATCCTAATTGTATTACAGATAATATTCCGGATATTATTGTAACTCAGGTTGGTGCGCCCAGTACAACCTTTGATGTTTTTAAGTTTACTGACATCAATGGCAACACTGTTGGTGTTCAAAAGGATGTTAATTTTTCTTCAGTAACGCCTTCCGGAACGGCACTCTGGAGTTTTTATTTTGCTGGAAATTGTCCCCACAACTATAATAGCGGAAGTGGTTTCTCTGGAACAACAAGAGACGTGAGAGTTTTGACTTTCAAATTAAGCGATTTTGGGATTACACTTGCTAATTATCAAAGTGCGGTCAAATTTGTACAAGTATTATCTGGTGATAGTGATGTGGCGTTTTCTGCGTACAGTACCAACTCTTTGTCTCTTTACTGTTTAGAAAATGCAGTAACATCGGGAACTGTTCAGGATACCAAAATCGGAATTACATCTCAGGGAAGAGCCGCAGCTGCGGATAATTGGCCAATGGTGAGAAAAGGCGGTTTCCTGGCTTTAGAATCCAATCGAAAAGCTTTTGTACCAACTAGGGTTTCTACCGCTGGACTTGCCAATATTACCAATCCTGTAGAAGGAATGATGGTTTATGACACTACAGAAAACTGTTTGAAGGTTTACGTGAATTCATCAGTCGGATGGAAATGTTTCAACAGAAAAACTTGCCCTTAAAAATGAAAAAATTATTATTGCTAGTTGTTCTTATTACTTGTAAGAACCATATATCTGCACAGGTTATTTTTGGTGATGCAGTAGGGAGTGCGGCGGACAAAACATCTGTTTTGATGGAGTTTTCTACAGCGGGCAATCGTGGACTTATTTTGCCTTATGTGACAGATAAAACCGCCATAACAACGGCAGGAAGTATAATTTTTGATGCATCCACAGCGTCGGCTGCAAAGGCAAAATATTACAATGGAACAGCCTGGATAGATCTGAGTGTCCAGCCTGCTAATGCAACTTCTTATTTAACCATTCAGCCTACAGCAAGAGAAAATACCAATTCTAAAGTAATTATTGGAAGTAATACTTCTTCAGCTGATGGAATTCTGGTTCTGGAATCTTCTTCCAAGGCGATGGTTTTGCCAATCGCAACTTCTTATCAGAATATCATCAACCCAGCTCCCGGAACAATGGTTTTGTTATCCAATGGGCCACTCAAAACCCTTGCTGTTTATAATGGCGAACAGTGGAGTTTTTGGAGTTATTGATGATTTCAAAATTCGTATTTTACTTTTTCTAAAGTTAATTTGAATATTAATCACGTAACTTTGCGGGCATGAATCAGGATACTATTTGTGCGCTGGCAACAGCTAACGGAATTGGGGCGATTGGAATCATCAGGGTTTCCGGAAATCAATCTTTTGAAATTGTCAATAAAATCTTTGAAGGAAAAAATCTGGAAAAGGTGGAATCGCACACGGTTCATTATGGTTTTATCAAGGATGAAGATGAAACGATTGATGAAGTAATGATTTCTGTTTTTCACGCACCAAAAACTTTCACGACAGAAAATTCTGTAGAAATTTCTTTCCACGGTTCACCTTACATTGGTAAAAAAATTCTTGAAACCTTAATTAAAAATGGCGCAAGAATGGCGCAAGCGGGAGAGTTCACAATGCGCGCTTTTATGAATGGCAGAATCGATTTGTCTCAAGCTGAATCTATTGCAGACCTGATTGCGTCTGAAAACGAAGCGTCAAGAAAAGTAGCTTTGAATCAATTAAAAGGTGGAATTTCGAACGAAATTTCATTCCTGAGAAATGATTTGCTGAACTTCACTTCTTTAATAGAATTAGAACTTGATTTTGCTGAAGAAGATGTGGAATTTGCTGACAGAACAGCACTTAAATCATTACTTTATAAAATTGAAGATAAATTAAATTCTTTGATTGAAAGTTTCCAATACGGAAATGCAATTAAAAATGGAACAGCAGTCGCAATTATTGGAAAACCGAATGCTGGAAAATCTACACTTCTCAACGCACTGTTAAAAGAAGAGAGAGCAATTGTAAGCAATATAGCAGGAACAACTCGTGATACGATTGAAGAAATTCTCCATATCAAAGGTCACGCTTTCCGATTAATCGATACAGCCGGCTTACGCGAAACAGCTGACGAAATTGAAGCGATTGGTGTAAAAAAAGCTAAAGAAAAAGTAGAAAATGCTGAGATTTTAGTTTATCTTGCTGATGCTGGAACTGAGGATTTTTCTGAAGATATAGAAATGATAAAGTCTCTATTGAGAGATGATCTAAAACTGATTATCTGCGCCACAAAAATCGATGAAGTCATCCCGACTCAGTATGAAAAGTTAGAGCAAATTTTTAGAAATGAAATCTCCACTGATTTTGATTTTATAAAAATATCAGCCGTTGAAAACCAAAACCTTCAAGATTTGAAAAATGAGTTGTCTTCATACATAGAACATCTGAAATCTGAAGAGGGAAATGTTGTCATCACAAACCAACGTCATTACGAAGCTTTGCAAAAGTCTCTGAATTCAGTTAAACGAGTAGATGAAGCGGTGAGTTCGCAAATCACAACAGAACTTTTGGCTTATGAACTTCGTAATGCTTTGGAATATCTTGGTGAAATATCTGGAGAGTTCAGCAATGATGAGGTTTTGGGGAATATTTTTAGCAAGTTTTGTATCGGGAAATAATTTAGCTTTTCTTTGATTTCTTTTTCTTTCTTTTATTTGATTATCAATCATTTATAAAAAATTTATTTTCTCTTTTTGGAGTTTATTTATATATTTGTACACCTGTTGTACACCTCGAACTACAAAAAGTAGTACAAAGGTGTACAAATGTACACCTCAAATAAAAGATATGAATATTACTTTAAAACAGAAAAATTTAGCTGATGGAAGGATTAGTCTTTTCATTGAGTATTACAAAGGCTCTTCTACTAATGCACAGGGAAGAAGAGTTCACCTGCGGAATTTTGAGTATTTGAAACTGTATTTGCACCCCGATCCAAAGTCGACTAAGGAAAAAAAAGAGAATAAAGAAACTATGGCTCTTGCCGAAAGTATTTTGGCAATCAAAAAAGCTGAATATGTCCAAGGTCGTTACGATTTAAAAGATACCGTAAAAAGTAAAAGGACTTTTTTAACATACTTTGAGGAGTTGACTGAAGAAAAGCAAAAGCAAGATACTTCTAATAATTACGGTAACTGGTTTTCTACGCTACAACATCTTAATAAGATTGTTCCAAAAAATATGACTTTCGATGAAATTGATGAAAGCTTCGTCAAGAAAGTTCACCGATATTTCGAAAAAGATGCTCTCACAAAAAGTGAGCTGCCACTTTCTCAGAACTCAAAATATTCATATTTCAACAAGTTTAAAGCTGCTCTAAGAAGTGCTTTCGATAATGGATATTTGACTATAAATTACGCATCAAAAGTCAAATCCTTTGAACAGGCTGAAAGCCAAAGAGAATATCTAATTTTTGATGAATTACAACGTTTAGCCAAAGCTGAATGTAAATATCCGGTTTTGAAAAAAGCTTTTCTTTTTTCTTGTTTATCAGGACTACGTTGGTCAGATATTAATACGTTGACCTGGAAAGAAGTTCGTGATGAAGGTGATGTTTCCAGAGTCAATTTCCGACAAGAAAAAACTGAGGGTGTAGAATATCTTTATATTTCAAAACAAGCCAGAGAATTGCTGGGCGAAAGACAAGATCCGCAAGAAAGAGTTTTCAAAGGCTTAAAATATGGAATGACCTATAATACTGAAATTATCCGTTGGTGCAATCGTGCGGCGGTTCCCAAACATATTACTTTTCATTCCGCCCGACATACGAATGCTGTCTTACTTCTGGAAAATGGCGCTGATATTTACACAGTTTCAAAAAGACTGGGACACCGGGAATTAAGAACAACGCAGATTTACGCAAAAATTGTGGATAGCAAAATGAAAGAAGCTGCTGAGATTATTCCAGAATTAAATATCGAGTTGTGAAAATTCCGTTTTCTATTTTTAAACTAAATGAAAATCGCTTGCGAATTCAGTTGAATCCAGATTAATCTTTTTTAACCTTTTGACAGATAAAATCAATCCAAAATATTCTTATTTAGCCCACAAGCTATTGGTAGTCTTTTATTTATGGTTTTTATTGTTGACTTTTGTTTCATTAAATCAATTAAAAGAAACAGATGGAAAATAACGAGATTATCATTCACAAACTCAACCGAATTGAAAAACATATTTTCGGGCTCAAAGCAATTCTTAATGTAGAAGAGCTTTCAGATTACACAGGTTTCAAGAAATCCTATATCTACAAATTGGTTCATACCAACTCTATCCCATTTTCAAAACCTTCCGGAAAAATTCTATTCTTTGAACGAAAAAAAATTGACGAATGGTTGCTGAAAAACAGTCATAAATCAAATGACGAGATCCAACAAGAAGCAATAGAATTTTCTTTACACAAAAAATAAAACCTAACTACTGCCATAGTTAGGTTTAAATGTTTGTTTTACTGGAAGTAAAGAGCAAATATAAAAATTATTTGTGACTTCTTCCAAAATCAAAAAATGCTTATGGAAGAGAATAAAATTCTGTATCAAATCGAGACAGAAACGAAAACCATATTCGACAGAGCGATTAATTATTTATATTCAAAATATTCAATTAGATACAATACAATATCACTAGAGTTCGAAATTAAACTTGTATCGGATAAAAAATGGTCAGCACTCAATTTGAATTCTTTATTTATAGAACTTGTCAGATCAGGAATTGATATTCCGATTAATAAATTGGAGATTCTGGTCAGAAGTCATTTGATTCAGCAGTACAATCCGATTCGGGAATATTTCGAAAACTTGGAAAATTGGGACAACGATAACCATATCAGTAAGCTTTGCAGTTATGTAAAGACAACCGATGATAAATCCTTCCAAAAGTATTTCGAGAAGTGGATAACCAGGACTGTAATTTGTGCCTTGAAACCTGGCTACATCAACAAACAGTGTTTTGTGCTGTTCAATACTAAGCAGAATAGTGGAAAGACGAGTTTTCTGCGATTTCTCATTCCTGCAAATCTTGAACAGTATTACACAGAAGACATTGGTGTTGATAAAGATGGCTTAATTTCCTTATGCAAAAACCTTCTGGTTAATATTGATGAGCTTTCGGTAATGTCAAAAACGGATGTCAATATTCTTAAGTCTTTCATTTCAAAAAATACCGTCAATGCACGTTTGCCTTACGATCGCAAATCGTCATTGATGCAACGAACGGCGTCGTTTTGTGGTTCTACCAACCGGTCGGATTTTTTAACCGATGAAACCGGAAGTGTACGTTGGCAGATTTTTGAGGTTTTAGAGATTGATTTCAATTATTCTAAGGAAATCAATATTGAAAAAGTTTGGTCACAAGCATACTATAATGCTTTTGAAAGAAAAAATTATAATCCGGAACTCACGGCTGAAGATATCCAGGAAAATGAAAAACGGAATGAAAAATTCAAACAGGTATCCCTAGAACAGGAAATTATCCTTAATCATTTCGAAAAATCCAAACTGCAAAGTGAATTTCTGACGCCTTCGGACATTATGCTTGCGATGAACAATGCGCTTGGTGTACGGCTGAACATTATAAAAATTGGTAAAGCCTTGACCGCAATGGACTACGAAAGAATAAAACATCCGAAAAGACAAGTCTATGGATATTTGATCCGAAGGAAAATTGACTAATGAAATAATTTAAAATTACTTACCACCTACCTGAAAATTGCTGAAACCATCATTAACAAAAAGTTTACGATAAGGTAACTGAAAAAAAGTAAACTTACCTAATTACCTGAGATAAATTAAGGTAACCAGGTAATAAAAGGTAGGACGTAAAATCCGTAGAAACCTCGATGAATAAAGGCATAGGTAATAAGGTAGGCGAATTAAAAACTTTATAAACAAAACACAAAAATAAAATTCTATGAACTGCAAACAATTCAACAGCATATCGTTGGAAGAAGTCCTCCTTTGCCTCGGACACCTTCCCACGAAACAAAATGAAAAAGAAGCCTGGTATCTCAATCCTTTTGCCAGCGAATCCCAGGCCTCTTTTAAAATCAATAAAAGCCTAAACTATTGGTACCTCTTTTCAGAAGGAATTGGTGGGAATAATACAGACTTTATGAAGAAATATCTGAATACCTCCATCAATGGGGTTTTGAATTGGGCTGAAAATCAAAATTTTTCTTCTTTTCAAAAGCAAAACATTCCTAGTCTGAAGTGTGATGACCAAAGCAGAAATTATGAGATAACTAACGTGAAAGCTGTCAGGCATTCTGCACTATTAGAATATTTAAAGAGCAGGAAAGTTGAAGATCAAACAGAATTTCTACAAGAGATTCATTATCGGATAGACGATAAGAATTATTTTGGGATAGGTTTTAAAAATGATTCTGGTGGTTATGAAATCCGCAATAAATACTCTAAGATTTGTTTGGGTAAAAAAGATGTTTCAACAATTAAAAACAATTCAAATTTCGTTAGGATTTTTGAAGGTTTTTTTGATTTTCTTTCATTTAAAACTGTGGAGAATCAATTGGCAAAAGAACCGTCTGATTATCTCATTTTGAACTCTGTTTCGATGATCCAAAATATTAAAAATTCTCTTGAAAAATACGAAAATATTGAGCTTTATTTTGATAATGACCAAGCCGGGAATCTTGCTGTAGAAATCATCAGTGATGTATTACAAAACGTAAAAGACTGTCGAGCTCTCTATTCTAATTTTAAAGACTTGAATGAATATCTTAGTAAGAAAACTGAAGAAGTTCAAAAGCAATATAAATCTTCATTTAAAAGATGAGAAATTCAAAAACTTTTGATGTGAACTTATTAGAGAAAATGTTTGATTTAAATTCAAAAAATAAAATTGGCGCAAATACTATAGCTGTTTTTACTTTTATCCTGTACAAATGTGAAGATCCACGAAAAGAAATTGTTTTATCAGACTATCAAATGGCAAAAGAGCTTGGGCTTTCCAGGCAAACCGTCATTACTGCAAAAAATAAGCTCAAACTTTTAGGACTTTTAGATTACAATAGAAATCGGGGTTTTCCAAATCGTTTTATTTTAAATGGAAACCCAATGCCAAAAGTAACACCAAACACCTATGAAATAAAAGATAAACCTATTGATGAATTAAAAACCATTGTGGAATCGGAAATTAATACCAATAGCTCATTTTCAAAATATCCGAACTTAAAACAGTTTATGGATTTTGCAAAAACTTTAAAAGACTATTCAGAAAAACTAGATGATTTATTGATTCAAAAATTTCAGAAATGGAAAGAAGCAGATTGGAAAAATTCACTTGGAAGACCTATTTTGAATTGGCAATCTACTCTTGAAAAAAATATAAATACACTTGATGTTTCACATTATAATAAAGGTTCTTCGCTAATTAATCTTCCAATTATCAAGAGACCTAAGCTAGACTAAATTCAGCCATTCCGACTGGTATAAATTAAGGTAGACTAAATAAAATTTCTGACTCATGAAAACTCTATAGCAAGATGTGTCTTTGTATATACAAAATTTACATTTTGTACCTCCAAAGACTCTCTTGCCATTTCTGCGAAAAGGTTGAAAAAACTGCGGAACTTGTTTTTTCTACTCCGCCAAATTTTACTACCGAGAAGTATATGAATCCTTTGTTAAAGGAATTTTTGGTTGTAAGAAAAGACTTATTGTGAAATTACACGGAAAAAATTGCTATAAAAATCTTTAGCCTATTCGGATTAAAGTAATTATATATGGTGGGAGAATATCTAGCTTATATAATAGGAAAAAGACATTTTTTAATTATAAATTATTAACTACTCTCTTAAAAAGTGCAATTAATTTATCTGTTTTTTTTTTCATAAAACAAAAAATTTTGAAACCAAGAAAAAATAAAGATAAAAAAAATTATAAACGGCTAACAATCAATGATAAAATAACTTTATATTAGTGTTAGAAATAGTTCGTGCTACATTTGTTAGTCGGATTTTAACAATGCTCAAATTTAAAATGTAAAAAAGCATTAAGAGTAGCATATAAAAAATTAGTTTATATGGAGGGAAAAAATAAGATACCAGCCGTTTTTAAGGAAGATTTGAAGAAATTGCTTCAATCTATCGATGAATTGGAATCTATCGAGAAAGGAGAACGGCTTTGCAAAGTTTGTTCGAAAGTAGTTTCATTGGAAAACATTCAACTAATCATTCCAAGAAAAGATAAGACCTATGATTTCATTTGTGATAGTCCTGTTTGTGTAGAAGAGTATAACCGTAAAAACGAATTAAAGAAATGAACGAGTTGCTAAAAATGATTTTGGTTTTTGGTGTCACACCTTTGTTAATTGCTTTTGGCTATATATATCTTTTTGGCGAAGTATGGTCAAAAGGTAAAATCGTTTTGGCAGATATTGCTGCCTTCTTCGGATGGATTGGAAAAGGAGTTAGAAAGTTTAGTGTTGAACAAGAATATCAAGGAACGATAAACAGTATTATCCAAAATTATAATCAAAATTTTGAAAGTCCAATTTTGCCAAAATGTAAAATTGAGTGGGTAACTGCTGAAAATCAGCAGAATATATTAAAAGAGGGTGAAGCAATTATTTGTTTGAGCTTTAATAAAAAGGACCATAATCTAAATTTCTATAATGCCACCTTAAACTTTGTTCAAACTGGTTTAATCGCCACTGCAAAGGATTACTTAGACAAACAATCTTCGAAAGCAATTGATTTGCTTACAACTCATATTATATTAAGAAATAATCGCAAAGAAGTACTGACAACATTTCGCAGAAAACTCAATGAATTTGATGATGAAACAAAGAAGGAATTTGAAACGCTTGTACCAACAAATGACAAAGGACTTTTCCTCAATATCCTTTTACCAGAATTTCATTTTTATGGTGAACTTATTGATACTTTACCACCAAGTTCGGAATTTAATATAGAAGCAAATGGATTATTTAATTGGTTCAAGGAATTAGCAACCAGAGAGTTTGACGAAAGAACCAATCTAAAATACATTTCAAAGAACCTTAAAGTAGGTGTTATACTCGTTGCGAAAGATGAAACTTGGGAAAGTCAGGGTGCACCAGCATATACAAAATGGGCTGATTATTATGCTACAGAAAATTACAATTCTGTATATATTTTGGCTAGAGGTAGCAATGGTTATGAAAGAGCAACAACAGTTACTAAAATTTTAACCCACTCAAAAGGATTTGACCAGATAAACAAAAATCCTAAAATCAAATGTGTTTCAGCTGAAGGCCAAGAATATATTGTCACCTGTTATTCCTTGAGACCTAACAAAGCAACAATTGAATACTTAGCTTGGGAAAGTCTCAATGAGCACAGTAAAAACGGAAGATTGGTTCCTGCGATTGTTGATAGTGTTCAAAAAGATACGGTTGTTGTAAACGCGTTTGGACTTAAGTTTGAACTTGTCAACAATCTACTTTCAGATATTGAAATTCCAGATGCACGGAAAGTATTCAAGATTGAAGATGAGTTATATCTAACTATCATAGAGTTTGATAATAATACCCACAATATAATTCTATCAAACAAAGGAACTATATCTGATCCTAAACATTTTATTGAAGCCGTCTTAAATGCGGATAAAGTTTACCTTTGCAAGGTTGAAAAAATACAAGTTGACAAACAGGGTTTACAAAGAGGACTTAAAGTGTCAACCCCCGAATTAAATCACTGGATTTACATTCCTAGGTATAAAGCTACGCCAAGCCGATTTCTTGACCTAACTTCTAAATTTCCAATTGGAACAGAATTAGATGTTGTTATTGATAACTATACTTCACATTCATCAAATTTTATTGGTCATTTACAAATCCTTTCAAACCCTTGGGAAAACAATACTTTCAAAAAGTTGAAGCCCAATGATATCATTAATGTAACCGTTAAGCAGATTAATGAGTTTTCGGTTATCTGTGAAATTGAAGAGGGGCTTGAATGTGGATTTCCTAAACAAGAAATTTCGTGGGATTACGCAGAATGCTACACATCCAAATTTAAGGTTGATGACAAAATTGAAGTACTTATTGTTGCGATTGATGCTAACAAAAAGCGGATAGATGTTTCTATAAAACGACTTTCCAAAACGCCAGAACTTGAGTACTTTGACATGAATTCCAAAAAAGTGGTTGATGTGGAAATTACTGAAATAATTCCCGAAAAAGGACTTGTTGTGAAATATCTGGAAGGAAGAAATACTGGCTTTATTCATTGGTCTGAAATTGGTTATGGTTCAGTGGGACGTTTTGAAAAAATTTACCAAAAAGGGCATAAGATTAAAGCAATGGTGTCAGAATTTGATGCTGATAAGAACGGTCTGAAGTTTAGTATTAAAAGACAGTTTGCTCACCAATTCGATGATTGGTCGGAGGCAATAGATGTAGATTCTCCTCTAATGGGAAAAGTAATTGGTTATTTTGAAAACAGTGCTCAGATTGAATTATATCAAAATGGGAAAACGGTACAGGCATTTATTTTAAGAAAAAATGTTTCGAATTTTGCCTTTGTTGAAAGAGATGATTTACATAATTATTTACCAATTGACAGCAGTTTTCATTTTTATATTTATGAAATTAATGAGGATAGAAAAACTATTTCCTTGACACGAGCAAGATATCTAAAGGATTTTGAACATCCCCAGTATGGAGAAAAAGTTAAAGTTAAATACGTAAAAGAAAATCAAGTCAAAGGTTATTTCTATTCTGATGAATTGGAAGGTTGGACAAATATTCCCGAAAAAGACATAAAATTTGGTACAACAATCGAAGTTATACCAATTTCACATTCAACAGGGGAATATGAAATTGTTTGATGAAGGTAGTATCTCACTAACTGTGTAAGTTAAAAAGTTATTCTGGAAAATTTTGAGCCCTTATAGCTTTAGAGAAAAAAGAGCCCACGCCGTTGTATATACTACGAGAGTATTTAGTGAGTGTATCAAGACCTCACCCTGCGGGTGTACAAGCACCCTCGTTATTTTTTATCCAATAATCAATTCAATTCCGGCTTTTTCAGCTTTGTATTTTATTTTGTTTTGCAACTCATAATAACTCCAATTACGAAGTACAAACTCCTGTTCTTTTGCAATCCCAATTTTGTCCTCCTGATTTTTAAGAACGAGTGTGCCTGCCTGCTGGCGGATGCAAAAATCAATAAGTTGCCGACTGTACACGTGAAGCCGATTACTTACATATCTGCTTTCAAGATTTTCTGTTTTATACAATGCCTTCTGTTTGCGTTTAGCTCCATTTGCTGAACGGGCATAGGCTATGCCATCTTGAATCCTTTTTTGACTTGCCTGAATTGCAAGTCTGCGATATAAAAACTCCTCCTTTGATCCTATATTCATTCGGATATTATTGACTTTTACAACTATTGGATGTTCCAAAGATAGGGAAGCTTCCGCAATGATTTCGGGTTTTAAATGATTCTCTTCCTTTTCAAATTCAAAAACTGCAAGCCAGAATATTTTCCTGTCTTTCAGTTGTATCTGTGAAGTGCAAAGTTTTATTTCATCTTTTAGCAGGCGTTCCATTATTAGTCGCTTATCAGTATAGTCTTTTCCTAAATATGTTTTAACAGGTATCGCAAACATATTGAAGCAAAATGCTTTCTTATCAGGATCATACCTTAACTTGCTAATACATTTGATCGGAAGCGGGATTGGAATATCTTTTCTAAAATTCCTTAAAGATTTTAAGCCTTTCCAATATTCGGCTTTATTTTTAGAAAAAGTAGATTGAATTGTATTGTTGAGGCTTCCAAGAATATCTGTCGGGATTTCCCCTTTGAAGCGGTCAAACACCATTCGTGCTGTAGTGCCAGTTTTCGAACGGTTAAACATTCCCGTCTGATCTTTTTTTTCATCAGCTAACTTATATTGTATTTCTTCTGTGAGGTAGAAGAAATCTTTGATCATTTCCTGAACATACAAATGGGAAACGATTAAGTTTGCCGCTCGGAAGCATCGGTTCTGATATTGGTAGAGTTTTTCCCAAACTTCTTTTTTTTGATCTGATGGAACATCAATAAGTAACTGAATTTTTCGGGTCAGTGTTATTGTGGATTTTTCCATATCAAACAGGTATTTCAGAGTTTTTCCGATTCTGCAAAAATTGATAGGCATAAAGAAACTCCTGATGGACTTCTTTTTCAGAAAGTTTGAGTTCTCTTGCAATGAGTGCAAATGAAGATTTATGTTCAAATCTTCTGCTGACAATTTCAATTTGTTGACTGCTGAGTTCATCTTGGTGAACCTCATTTGTCTGAGATTTAATAGGTGGCTTGTCATTACAATTTTCCTTTAGGATTTTTCTTAAATCATCTATTGCTCTACTTACCTCATTGCTTATATCTTTGACACTGCTTCCCATTACTTCTGCAATAGGTTTGTACCGAAAGCCATATTGAAGACAAAGCTCGATCAAGTGTTTTCTTTTGGGATTAATCACCTTCAAGACCTTATTAACTTCATCAAAATCTTTCTGATCGGATTCCTGACGAAGAAGATGTTCTTTGTCTTGCATTGGATCGTATCCGACAAGATAATCTTGATAATTTTCAAAACTTTCAAGTGAAGCTGTTAATCTTGCGAATTTATTTTTCGGAGTATTGAAATACGTTATGCAATCTCTTTTTAGAACAAAACGTAGAAACCCAAGAATATGATTTGGAGTTTCAATGGAGTCACGGTGTAGCCAAAGCTTAAGAAATGTATCCTGCACAAGGGTTTCCACTACAAAATCATCATCGAGCATTTGTTTTCCAAGCCAGAAAAGGAGTCTTTTGTAGCGTAAATGAATATGTTCTAATGAAGTTGGATTACCTTTTTTCAGCAGTTCATACAGTTGAAAATCAGTAAGCTTTCGGGGCAGTGAGTTTGTTCTTTTCATAAGCGGTATTTTTTCAGCTTAATCATTGCTAAAAGAAACTGCTTAGATTACCAAATGAAGTATCTGTACCAATTTATGCACTATCTCACTACATCTTGCCTTCAAATAAATGGCATGAAACTCAACATATCCGAACTGGGGCACTGGTATACCTTATATGCAGATAAGTGAGCTCACGCCTAGGTCGTGAGCTACTTTACTTATCCTCTCGCATATTAAAAATTACCAGTTTTCAGTTCGAGATTCTAAGCAATAGCTTCTATATTTCTTTGAAGTATCGCAAAGTTACATTTCAATAACTTATTTTACAAATATAAATATATTTTACAAAATATGTACTATAGTACATAATATTTTTTAATGTTTTTCATTCACTTTGATTTATGAATGAATCATTAGACGAAATAGAAAGATATGTTATCAAACGTGTTAAAGAAATACGAGAATCAAAAGGTATTACCCAAGAGGAGCTCTCTCTTTCTATTGGGAAGAATATTGGATTTATTTCACAGATAGAAGCACCATCTAAAAAAGCAAAATATAATTTAATTCACCTAAATTTAATTGCAATGGCCTTAGGATGCTCCATAAAAGATTTTCTTCCTGATGAACCAATCCGAGATAAGAAATACGATATTAAAGAAATTAAAAATAAGAAATCCTAATTAGAGTTAGGATTTCTTATTTTTAAAGAAGACATCAATAATAAATAAAATAATCTAAATAATATTTAAAGCCTTTTTTAATATTTATTCAGAAATATGTTGATAAAGGCATTATAATAAAAGATCTAATAGATGGTTTAAATACTTCAACTATTAATGGTCGGCTATTTTTGAATCTTATGGCTTATCTTTCTGAGTACGATAGGGAGTTGATAAGAGAAAGAACCAATCCAGAATTATAATCTGCAAGAACAATAGGCTAAATTGGAGTCGTACTAAAGGGCCATACAGCAGAAACAATTTCTAAAGCGTTACATCTTCGTTCTATTTATAAGGAAGTAATTAAACGTCCGGAAGAAATTTACAAGTCATTTGCATCAACGAGAGTGTATTTAATAGGTATTCTAAAATTCGCCATAATCAGACAGATGAAGAAGTAAATACTATGAAGGCTATGGTAAGTTTATATTTATTGTATGTTTTAAATGCTACATAACAATAAATTACTATTTTAGTAAAAAGATAATGCTTTCTACATTATAGCATATCACTATTATATTTGGTGTATATGTGTAATGATTAGCGAATGTAAACAAATTAGGTTAAAGCTTAAATAAAACCAAGTATAATCGGATGGTAAATGTTTTAAACAATAACGAGAAATTAACGCCTTATGTTTTTTACTCAAGATTTTTAAAAGAAGTAGCTGCTGAAATACAAAAAAATAATGATATCAATTTCAAGCTTGCTGAAAATGGAGATAATTATATTTTTGATTCAAATTATACTTTAGAACCAATTACAATACCTTTAATTTTAAGTTTAACAGAACAACTTAGTAAGTTTTATTCAAAACCTATAAATCTTAATTTGTATAATAATCACGCAACTAAAAAAGTTCTAAACTTTTTATACAAGAGTGATTTCTTTCATGTTTCTGGCTCGAATAAAAATCCTTCTTTTCCAATTGGAAGAAATATCTTGAAATTCAACGATGAATATCTGGGAGATTTTATAAATAAGTCTCTAAGACCTGAACATAAAGTTAGATGTTACTCACTAAATGATAGAAATCATTATCAAGAACTACAAAAATATAAAAACGATGATGAAAGACGTGATTATCTCATTTCTGAATACATCTATATTGTAAAAGAGCATTTTCAAGAATTGCTTTTTGATAATGAAAGTACTAATGAAAACTTAGACCTATATATTGAAATACTTTCAGAATTAATAACAAATGGAATTTTACATTCAAAGTCTAATACATATGCATTGATGTTTGTTAATAAATTTGGAACAAAGTTTTCCATTTCCGATAATGGTATAGGATTTACTGAGTCAATTAAAAATAAAAGTGCAGACTTTTTATATCAACCTTTTGAGCTAAAAAATGAAATTGACAAGATCAATAGTTTAAATATTAATGAAAAAATATTACAAAATCTTAATTTTATTATTGAAACGTTATATTTCTCTTCACTAAAAAACAGAAAAGGATTATTTGATTTAATGGTCTCGGTTGTTTTGAATGCCAATGGTTATTTTAGACTTCATTCAGAAAACTCACAAATAATAGTTTCTAGTCGAATGACAAAAGAACTTAATATATTAAGTGAATTAAGAACACGTCTATTCAAATTACATAGAAAAACTCTCATAAATGGAGGGGGACAAGATATTACAAGTGAAATGGTTATGATTAAAAATGAGATTAAAAATAATTTCATTTCACTTTATAAAAACATTTGTAATAAGTATAATGAGGATTACAGATTTTCATCCTTACGTTTTTTTAATGTAAAATTTAGAGGTGTTCATATTGAAGTTGAAATGCCTAATAAGATATGATAGTTTCATTAATAAAAAATGTAAACTATATGTACTTTAGTTTACACGCGGAAGAGGTAATTAATTCAAATTATATTAAAGATAATAATGACGGAATATTTGTTTCAAGCTTACAATTTGAAACTGTTGAGCGATTATATATGTTTTTAGAAAACTCTTCATTTGAAGAACAAAAATATATTGTATTAGACTTTCGCCACATTAGACATATACAAGCAAATATTATTGCAAAAATAATTGATATAAGAGATTTAGGATATAAATTAGTCTTTAGAAATATTGCATTAGAAGTACATGAACCATTATCAATTAATGTAATAGTTAATCCGAAGAATTTAGCTAATGAAATGAATGGTTATGATACATTCTATTATTTTACGAGTGATACTGAAGAAATTTATTCGATTAATTTGGATGAAAAAATGCTATTTAATCAAGAATTTGAAAGAATATTAAAAGAGAAGAATTATATAGTTGAGTACGGTAAAAAACATTCATCATCATTCGTTTACTTACATTCATTTATAGATTTAAAGAAGCTTATTAGCCTTGAGAACCCTTTCATCTATTTTGCATTGTATAAGTTAGCTATGAAGATTAGATATAAATGGAAAAATGAGATTAATAATAATCCTATTCTAGTTTCTCAAAGTCTAACTAGTACTTTTATTGTTTCTGTTTTATCAAAACTTCTAAAATTAGATATTTTAGTTTTTGATAAAATCGGTCCTATAACAAAGTTATATAATAAGTTAGAAAAGCACAATTTTGATAAGAGAAAATATATTGTAGTATCAGACTTGGTCTGCCTCGGTACAGAAGTAAAAATAACAAAAAGTTTAATTGAATTTTCTGGAGGCCATTATTTAGGAAATGTTTCCCTAGTAAAAATTGAAACACTAAGTAGAGAGGATTTAAAACTTGAAAATAAGGATAGAACTTTATCAATATTTTCAATTACAGATGAAAATAATAGAGAATTAAATTATTATATATACACAAATCTTAACCCGAAACCTATTTAATGAGTAATATAATTTTACATATTTCTGATCTCCATGTTTCACTTGATGAAAAGTTTACTGGTGAAGTAAAAAATCATGACTCATATTTATCTGCTACAGAAGAAAATGACAGTAGTTTATTATATATCGAGCGTTTCATTGACTTCGTTAAAAGGCAGATTGAAGGAAAGACAATTTATTTACTAATTACAGGAGACATCACTGATTGGGGAGAACAAACAGAGTTTGAATACGCTGAAATTTATCTCAACAAGATAATTACCGAATTAAATATATCGAAAGAAAATATATTACTTATTCCTGGAGACCATGACTTAAACAGAAGAGCCATTGAGAATCGTTTAGCAGAGGATCCTAATAGCCAATTAGAATCTATAAATGAGGCTAAGTTTTATAACTTTAAAAATTTTTATAATTCTTTTTTAGGTAAAGAGTTTCATCCTAATTCAGTAGTTTTTGAAAATCTAATCATCGATGAAAAACTGCAATTAATTGGAATTAATTCATCTTACAAAATAGATTTAAAACAAACAGAAGGTCTAATCTCAATAGAGAAATTTGAAGAGGAAATCAAGCCTTATTTATTAAATAAAGAATTAAAGAGCGTTATTTGTTGTCATCATAATGTAGTTTCAGTACATGAAAATAAAAAATCAGGTCAATGGAAGATTGACAATAGAACTAGATTTCTGAACAAACTACAAGAACTTGAAATTAATTTTATATTTTCTGGCAACGAACATACAAGTAGCTTAGAAAAACATAGCCAAAGTGAAATTTTAATTTCAGATTCCGGACCAATATCTTCCAAAAAAAATGATTCAGCTTTTAAAATTTACGACGTTGAAATAGCCGATAACATTACATTAAAAAATAATATTTATGGATTAATTAAAACAGGTGCTTTTGATAACCCTTATCATTGGGAACAAAGAAATAATACTCTTTGTAAACAAGATGATGAAATCGAAATTAAAACAACTACAATTCCAAACATTACAGAGGAAGTAACTGAAATTTTATCAGAAGTAAATTCTTCCAATGATGAATTAACCGATGTCTCAATTTCAGTACCAGAAGAAAATGAAAAAAACATTTATGAAAATCAATTTTATACAGAAGAGTTGTATAAAAAAGTTAAAGATCTTAATTTATTTCATTCAGGACATTTTCATTGGAGCGAGACATCAAGGGCACACAATTGGATTGATATTTCAAAATTAATTGAAAATAAAGAAAATCTTAATTTTCTTAAAAATGCTATAATTGATGTTTTAGAGGCAAAAATTCAACCTGAAAGCATTGACTTAATTATAGGTTTAGGTTATGAAGGAAATATCCTTGCAACCAAAACAGCAATTAAATTTAATAAACCTTATACTTTTTTACCTTATTCTTACAGACATAATGAACATCACTATACAGAAACAGAGCTAAATTTCAATAACGAAGAAAAAAAATTTAAGGTGGTTCTAATTATTACTGATGTCGTAAATGATGGTAGGACCATAAGAAAGTTAATAAAAAAACGTCAAAATGATTTTTTCTCAAATGTCGATAAAGTATATGTTATATCACTTTTTTATACAGGAGATTCTATATTAAACAACAATATTCTTAATATTGATTTCATGAAAACAAAAACAAACTATGATTTAACAACTGACGAAGAAGTTAATAATATAGAATTTTATACTGTAAAAAGTCTCAAAGTAGAAAAATGTCCTTACGGAAAAAATTTCAGAAATGAGTGTTTTATTTATAAAGACGAACTAAACTGTGTAAATCTATTTTACGACGAAAAAAATACTTTTCTCTCTAAATAAGTCTACACTGAAAATCGGCTTAATAAAAGAGCGGATTAAACACAAAATTCAAAATTTGTGCTTTATAAACCACAAAAACCATCTTTTTTTCCTTTTTGTAATTTAGTAAAAACAAAAAATGGTTTTGCTTAATTCATGCAAAGATGAACATTCGGTCTATCTATTCCGCTCCTTCGCATAGCCGTTTCCCACTTTGACCAAGTTAACTGAAATAAAATAAAATGAAGAAATGACAATATTTTTCTCGTGGCAATCGGATTTGAATTTAAAAAACAACAAAAACTTCATTGAAGGTTGCATAAAGACGGCACTTGGCGAATTCAATAATGAAAATAAGGTACTAGTTGATTTCACTTTGGACAAGGATACTTCTGGAGAACCTGGCAATCCAGAAATAATTAATACCATCTTGAATAAGATTGACAATTCAAGAATGTTCATTTGTGACCTATCAATAATTAACTCAGATTACTATGGTCGTAAAACGCCTAATCCCAACGTAATATTTGAACTCGGCTATGCCATTAAATCATTAGGCTGGGAAAAAATTGTATGCATTTTTAATCAAGAATTCGGATTGGCTGAAGATTTACCGTTTGATATTAAACACAGGCGCCTCATAGGATACAATCTCAACTCGAAGGACAAGCAAGTTGAAAAGAAGAAAATAGTAGCAGCTATAAAAGCAAACTTAACCATTTTAAGAGACCGAGGTTTACTTCACGATGAGTTGGAAGACTATTTCAAAAGAGACATAGATACTGAATTTTTAACTATTACAAATCATTTTAGGAAAATAGTTTTGAATACTTCAAGTAGCAATCTTTTATCGGATACAGGGTTGGTCTTAAGTCTATCAGAAGAGGTGCTGAAATGCAATATAGCAAACAGAAACATACTTGGATTTCATCTATTCAAAAATTTTGAATTGAACGCACAGTCACTCAAGAAGCAAATTGATAATATCATTTCTGTTTCCAATTTTAAAAAGGAAAAGATAGTCACGCTTGTAAAGTTTAAAGAATGGTTAGATTGGTATAACGCATTTACAAACGGAAGAAATTGTTATGATCTATTTATCAAGGGCAATGAAGCAGTTGGATTTAAAATAATCTCTTCCAATAATCCTGAGTTACCTGACAGGATGATGTTGGGCAAACTGCTGCCCAACGATAAATTGATGGTGGCTGACTTTGGTGATATCAAACTAAAAGAGAGAATTCAACATTCAACCCATTTGCATCAGGTTAATCAAAAATATATAGATAACTATTCAAAACTATTATTTGGTTTCATTGAAATAACAAATGAATGGCTTGACAAAACAGGAGGTGAATTTATTGTGGATACATTTAATAAATTTGAGATGAAATAATCTGGGTATAATCCGGATACAGCACTAGCGGAGCGAAATTGCATAGTTTAATATTCGTTCTTCGTTTGCTTCATCTTTGCAGTACGATCCGTTAGCTACAGATAAAACTTAATCTTAAAAAACGATGATAGAAAAAACTATAACTAGAATTATTAAAGTTGGAAAATTTGAACACATTTATTCACTGTACGAAGATGGTTTAGTATATTGTAATCCAATGGAATTTTTTAAAATTTGTGAAAAGGAAGATGCCCGATTCGATAAATCTGAAGGTGCAACAAATATTACGCAAGTTTCTAAAATTATCTTGCAAGCAAATAATGGTCAAGAATTCAATTTTTCTAAAGAGCCAAAGGAGGGGGAAATAAAATTAAAATCGGCTTTTAAATATGATCATATACATGATTTCAATGGAAATTTGTTTTGTTGTACTGCAGTCTATCAACATAATACAAAAGATTTTATTGTATTTGATGAAAGATTTGCTGAATTTGGAGATACAATCTTGTTAATCGAAAAACCAATGAAATTTGTTCTCGCCGTACAAGATTGTCTGAAGGGTATGAACCTAAGTTATAAAATGGATATAGTAAAATATTATGATAAGAAAAGCCATGATGGAAAACTTGATTTTTTTTCAAAACCTGATGAGTATTCATTTCAAAATGAATTAAGATTATTTATCCAAAATGATCATAATGAGCCTATCACATTACAACTTCCACCATTAAAGGAGTATAGTTCACTTTTCAAACTAGAGGATATTTTGTTATTAAATAAAAAATAATAAATTAAACTGTGATTTCACTCGATGAAAAAGACTGAATGAAATTTAAGCTCATCATTAATTGAGTAAATAACTTCACGCCCATGAACAAACCTAACAGACATAAGAATCACATATTAGAAACAGAATCCAATAAGTTTTATAGCAATTGTTTGCCAAACGAATGGTTTGCAGATAAGCCAGACCATGATTATGGAATAGACTATATAACGCACATATCTGTAAATGGGCAAGTGACAGGATTAAATTTTTCTGTGCAACTAAAAAGCAAAGAGAAAGAGTCTAACAAACAACATGTTTCAATATCTATTAAACAGTCTACATTAGGGTTGTTCAATACAAAGCTTGAACCTGTTTTGCTGGTTGCATATGTGCAGGAGGACAAGGAAGCTTATTGGTACTGGTACAACGACCTAAATCTCGACCTAACTAAAATACAAAAAATGGTTAGGATAAATATTCCAAGGGCTAATAAATTAAGTCAGATTGATTGGAATGTTGTCACAAAATATGTTCAAGATATTTTTAGCATAAAAACATTAATTGATGGTATAAGGGCATTAGAATATACAGAATTGTCAAATACAGAGGTTTTAGCTTGGCGAAATTATTATGCTGGTAAATACGAGGACGCTTCTTTCTATTTTAAAAGCCTGTTAAAGGAAAAACAGAAAAATCAGGTAGTAATACTTGAAGGTTTGGCACATAGTCAATATATGTCCTTTAATTACAAGGATGCATTACAAACGATAAATAAATGTATTGAAAATGCAGGTACAGAAAATCATTATTTAACCAAAGCTTGTATTCTGGCAGAAGACGGTGTTGTAACAAGAAGCAAAGGCAAGCTCATTGAAGCAAAAAATATTTTTTATCAGTATCTTTTAGAGGGGAATGATAACGAAATCGGACATTATAATTTCGCCAATACTTTAAAAAGTCTGGGTGATTTGGAAGAAGCTGTTAAACAATATAAGCTATGCTTACAGATAAACCCAAATAATGCCCAAGCATGGAAAAATTTAGGTTCAATATACTATGACTTACATAACCATGAGGAAGAAATTGTTTGTTATGATAAAGCTTTAAAAATTAATCCCAATCTTCCACAGGCATTATTTAGTAAAGGTGTAACACTCTCTCATATTTATAAAAAACATACAGAGGGGTTATCCCTTATGCTAAAATCAAATGAGTATGAAGAAGAAATGATGAATGGATTTCCGATTGGATATTTTTGGATTGCATATACTTATGAGAAACTTGATAAGATTGATGAATCATTACGCTATATTGATAAAGGCTTAAGTATTGATCCCGAAAATTTATTTATGCTTGACTTTAAAACTAATTTATTAGCTTTTAATTTCGACAAAAATGATAAATTAAAGAATATTGCTACTGCATTTTTTGAATATCGACTTGAATTAGATAATCATTTCAAAAGCTTATACTATTTTATTAAAGCCAAAGAAATTCATGACGAAAACACAATTCTTGAATTGCTTAAAAAATATACTGCAATAGTCAAATTTGCTGATTTAGGTACATTTACAAAATGTGAGTTAAAATTACCGGACTTATTAAAATTTCTATTACACTATGATAAATACTTAACCCTTCGGCAAACTTATCCATTAAGTAGGTATCTGAATCATCTTATATCCTCAAATCACTCAATATCATCAGAGTTTTATGAGATAATGGATTTGATTTTTGCAAAAAGTTTCAGTGATGCCATTGAAGAATACTATAAGGCTGGAAATATGAAGCTAATTGGCGAAGCGATACTTAACGGTCTTTCCGTTTTGCCTAACGCTATTTTTGAATTGATTCCCAATGAAGAATATACTCAAGATGAAGCAGTAGCAATAATGGCGCATACTTATTTAGAATATCCGAATATAGCTGTTCGCGAATTTGGTATTCAAATCGGATTAATTACGGGGAATTTTGGACTTGAAAAAGTAGACCCTGCAGATATATTGTCTGATTCTTGGTATGAAGAGTTTAGAGAAAATACTTTAATATACATAAACCGAAAACTCAAACTTTTAAATGAGGAATAATATGTTAGGTCAAAAGAAAATCAACCCAATCATCAATTATCACTTCCGCATTCGGGAAATGCTAATTGTTTGATTTGTAGTAATTTAAAAGGATGTAGGTGTACAAAAGTAGTACAAATGTATTTTTAAATTTATTTTAAAATGTTTTAAAATGCTGGTTTACAAGTGTTTAATCTGACGAGATTCGAGCGGAAAAGTAGAAAAAAAAGATGTTGCAGCATTTTAATCTTGTACCACTTTTGTACACCTTGTATGGTATAAACCACCATCAATAAAGACTTCTATAGATACTGTATCGTTATATACTTCGAATTTTGATATCTAATCATTTTTTTCCTTTTATACAAAAGAAAAACAACTGCGGAACTTGTTTTTTTGATTATTCAACTAATGAGTATTTCTAAATTATGCGAATTTAACTTTTTTTAATCTTCCCAAATTTCATAAGATTCGTAATAGGTCTGTTTTATTCCAAAGCCTTTAAATACTATTGTTTTGTAGGTTTTTTACACTCAATTTTGTCTCAGAAATTTTAATCAAACACTGATGAAAAAATTAAGTTATTTTTTATTGATCTTGTCAATAACTTTGATTCATGGTCAAGTAGGAATTAATACTGACACTCCTCAAGCGACTCTCGAAGTTGTTGGAAAACCAAACGATGTCAATCATTATGATGGGATAATACCTCCAAGAATTTCAGGCGACCTACTTTCTGCCAAAACTTACACTTTATCAAAGAAAGGTTGTTTTGTGTATGTGACCGAGCCTTTTGATGCAATTACTAGTAATCCTCAGACTGCATTACTCACGGAACAAGGATACTACTTTTTTGATGGTGATATATGGAGATCTTTTACTCAAGACGGTGACCTAAATTCAGTAGCTCTTCGTGGAAATTCTTCAACTGTTGAACTCGTTGTTAAAAATAGTTTGCATCTAGATTTTGACAAGAAGGAAAATTATGTTCTTGGAAATTCCAGAAGTCCAATATCAGGAGAATACAATTCTATTGTTGCTTCAGATTCTAATATTACTTCAGGAAAAGGAAACTCTGCAAGTGCTTATGCAATGTCTCAGGGAACTGTTATAGGCAAACTGAATTATGCGGCTGGCGTTTCTGCATTAAATGGAATCGTAAACGGAACCATATCAGGTAGTAGAAATATTGGAATTGGTGCAGGCGCAATGTCATATATCACTTCAGGTAATGATAATATCTCAATTGGTTACTTATCTGGTACAGGTAATCGAACAGGTTCTAATAATATTTTTATTGGAATTGGTGCCGGAGGTCCGGCTACAGGAAATAGAAGCGTCAGTAATAAACTAGCAATACATTCAACCCCCGTTACAACAAGTTCAACCAACTTTTGGGATAGTATCACAAATAATTATACGGATTACAAATTTGCATTGATTTCGGGGGATTTTTCTGAACGATGGCTTAATATCAACGGGAAATTAAGTGTTACGCCTTCTCAAATGCCAAATGCTGACGGTGATTCATCTTATAATAAAAAAGTGGTTGCGAAGGATGATGGTTCTTTTGGCTTTGCTAGTGAAACTGTACCGCCACCTCCAGCTACGGGAACATACATTTTGAAAAGTGTAAATGGAGTGACAAGCTGGGTTAACAATTGAAGCTTTGATAAAGAATCTAACGATGAAAAAAACGTATTTAATTTTCAGTGTATTGCTGATAATCTTATTAAATTCTTGCAAATCAATAATTGCTAATCCAGGAAAAGCTTTAGATGATAATTTTTTAGAAATTGGAAAGAGATATGAAATTCAAGATTATGAGGCTAAAGTTCATCAATTTAAAATTACTTCAGTTGACAGCATTAATGTTTATGGTGTTTCAAAAAAAGGTAAATGCATAGTTATCAATAAAAAGCAGATTAGAGAAGTAAAAAAGTTAAAAGTCGGAACTTCCATTATTGTAAGTATTTCAGCAATTGCTGCTTTAATCTTTATTCCTATTTGATGGAAAAAAAAGATTCGGCTAAAGAAGATTTTATTGTTATCAGAATTCAAAAAAGTAGAAAAGACGAATGGAAGCGTAAATGTTTGGAAAAGAAGATTTCTCTAAGCAGTTTAATTGTTAATTCAGTTGAAAATAGATTGCAGGACAACGAGAGGCGTGAAATTCTTGAATTTATAGAAAAGCAAGATAATATTTTTATCAAAATTGAAACGAATATTAATCAAGTAGCCAAGATAGCTAATAATCAAAAATTTATTAGGGCAAATGAGTTACAGAGATTTTCAGAGTTACTCGTAGAAGTGGTTTCTCTAAAGCAGAAACAGAACAAAATACTTGAAAGGATCTATTCGCTACTTTCTAAATGATTGTCAAAATAATGAGACCGGCAGGTTTCGATTTTCCGGGAGTCAAGTACAACGATAAAAAAATAGACAAGGGAAAGGGTGAGCTAATGATGATGAAAAACTTTCCTTCCTTTATCAATGAAAGCAGTGGTAAAGAACAAGTAAGAGACTACTTAAAAGCTATTTCAATCGGAAATAAGAAAGTTCTGAAGCCACAGTTTCACGCAACGATCTCAACAAATTTCAGGGAACATTCCAAAGAAGAACTTGCCAAGATTGCTGAAGATTTTATGGATGAGATGGGATATGGGAAACAACCATTTGTTACGGTTTTCCACAATGATACCGAGAATAATCACATCCATATTGTTACGACCCGTGTAGATAAGCATACGGGAAAGAAGATCAATGACAGCTATGAAAAATTGAAGGCTCAAAAAGCTTTGTCTGTTACTCTGGAAAAACTTTACGGTATAAAATCAGAGGAAGTATTGAACAAGTTGCTGAACTACAAAATTAGCTCTCTCCCTCAGTTTGAAACTTTACTTAACAGAAATGGCTACAAATTGGGCAAAAACACAAATGATGAAAAATTTTTAACCATTTTGAAAAACGGCGTAATTCAGCGAACATTATCAGGAGACCAGCTTGTTTATGATAACAGAAAGAATGAAAGAAGAACAAAACAACTGAAAGCCATTTTTTCCAAGTATAAAGATATTTACTCCAACAAAGTTTTCAAAGTCGAGGATTTTAGAAAACAGGAAGCGATGCTTCCAAAAGAAAAACAAAAAGCTGATTGGACGCCGAAAATTGAATTTGAAAGTGAATTTCAGAAAAAGCTAAGAGATGTTTTTGGGGTTGACATCGTTTTCCACCATAAAGATGATTTTCAACCTTTTGGCTATACTGTGATTGATCATAAAACGGGTGCTGTTTTCAAAGGAAGTGAAGTGATAAAAATGAATGAGTTGTTTGAGTTCACTTCGGAGAAAATGGACAAGAGACTATTTGAAAGTCTTAAGGATTATAATATTCCAAATGATGAAACTAAAGCAGTACTGCAAAGGTTTTTGAAAGATGCAAATCCAAAAAATGAAATACAAGACTTTATGCTTTTTGGGAATAAAAAGCTGAATAATAAGGAAACATTCAAAGCTATCAGAAGCGACGTAAAAGAATACCTCAAAAGCCAAAATAAAGAAGATGTCAACATTGTAAAATCAGAAGATGGAAAACATTACGTCATTCATTCGAGACTTCATTACATCGGGGAACTGCAATCTATGATTGGACAAAAGCAATATCAGGAATTCCTAAACCCTCAATTAGAAACTACTAAAGAAAATAAAGAAGGGAATGAATTGAAAAAAGCCATCAATGAGATGTTTTTTAAACTGATGAAAAGCTCAGGCAATTCCAAAGACCCGGCAGAAAATGAATTGAAGAAGAGGAGGAAAAAGAAAGGTCGATAAGATCGCTTCTATTATTCAAAAATCTGTAATCAATGTAAAATTATGATAATCACATTTGCAACTCAAAAAGGAGGAACAGGTAAAACAACATTGGCTATAGCTTTTGCCAATTATGTTTCTGCCCACTCTAAAAGAAAGATCAATGTATTCGATTTCGATTTTCAAAAGTCGTTTTACCACAAGTGGAAAGAAGATGAGTTACTTGATACTCCTAAACTATATGATGTTGAAATCATTGATGAAGAGAATGAGCAACCGTTCTCAGATTTTGATAGTTTGATTGCATTGAAAGAAAGTGAAGAGATCAACATATTTGACCTTGCAGGCACATTGGATGTAAAGTATAGTGACCTGCTTATTTACAGTGATTTCATTGTTATTCCCTTTGAATATTCCAATGTCTCAGCAAAATCAAGTTTGGTCTTCATTAATTTTTTGGGACTGTTGGAAAGTCAGGCAGAAAGGGTATTCATACGCTCTCGATATGATAAAGGCTATGTATACCAGAATCAGGAAGGAATGGATGCCGAAATCAGCAGGTATGGACTGCTATTGAAGAATCCTGTATTCAAAAGAAATTGTCTGCAAATTCTTGATACCAGGAAATTAACTAATCAACAGAAATATGCTGTAGAGAAATCATTCAACGAATTAATTGACCACATTAACAGTTGCCTTGAAATTACATTATAACCGATCACTATAAACTCATTACAAAATATGATTAAAATAATTACCTCTATCATAGCCATTTATCTGCTTTATTATGCAGGCAATATTGTGTATGATCTTTTTTTGAAAAAAGACAGTTCAAGAAAAGCAGATGAAACTGAAGAGTATTCTTTAACGGAATTTTCAGAAGAGAACAAAAACGAAGTACATAGAATAGAGATCGATGATGTAGAAAATATCAATACTCCTAATTCTTTTAACAAGAAAGAGCTATTTCCGGCTAATGAGGAAGAGCAACAAGATGAAAGCCGTGACCTTGATCACATTCGAAAGAAGTATGAGTCTGAGCAGGATATTGATGATTTATACAACGTTCCCGAAAAACACGAAAGGCCAAATGATAAAGAACAAAAGGAAACTGTTTCACTTGATTCCCAACCGGAAAACATTATTCAAGAGCAAGAAAAAAAAGAGATTCCATCTCCAAACCTCGACGCCTTACATAAACAATTTAAAGACTTCCTAAATCTCGCCGAGACCAATGTTCAGGTTATTCTAAACCAAGATGGACATAAGGTCTATCAATCAATGATGTAAGAGGTTAATCCACACTTTTCACTACTGAAATGATCCGCCTATAAAAGGCGGATAGCACACCCCTTATGCCTAATTCTAAGCTAAATAAACACAATTCTAAACATAAATTCTTAATCATTATGAACTACAAATCGAAACATTGCAAGTTGTTTAAAAAGTTATTGACTGCTTGTGTAATTCTCCTTGTTGTAACCCCTGCATTTGCACAGGGTGGTGCAACAGCAATTTCCAATGCAGCCAATGACATCAAAGATTATTGGGATCCGATCAAGCTTATCCTCAAAGCTGTCGGAGGATTGGTCGGTTTCATCGGCGGTCTGCGAGTGTACAACAAATGGACGAATGGCGATCAGGATGTCAACAAGGAAATCTTGGGCTACGGAGGTGCGATGATCTTCTTATTGGTAGTTCCGGAATTCGTAACAGCATTCTTTGCTTAATATGGGGTTCTATCTCTACAAGGGGCTTAAGAAACCCCTTGTATTCTTCGGACTCAAAGGCAAATACATCTTTTACGCAGTAGGCGTCATTGGAGTCGGTGTCATCGCAGCACTTATATTATCCAAATTCGGATTGCTGGGTTCTCTTTTAGGACTCGCAGTTACAGGAGGAGGGGTCTATTTTATATTCAAAAGACAGGATAAATACGGTTTGTATGCTAAGACCAAAAACTTCGATCAGGTTTTGATTTTTCCAAAAAAAATAAACAATAAAACACTTTTAGGTTATGTCCAAAATAAAGAAACAAGCATTTGACATTCCTTTTATCGGTTTTGATATGGGAAAAGATTTCGGGTGGGACTTTGATGTTCTGTTTGGGCAGTACGGAAATCCAATCATCGGAATCAAAATAAAAAATCCTGTTGAGCAGTATTCGGCTGATCCTGACAATTACCTGAATTTCCATACGGTTTTAAATCAGACAGTATCTATTATAGGAGAGGGCAGAATCGTTCAGAAACTAGATTTCTTTTCCAAGAAAAAATACACTGCTGAAGAGTCAAGCCAATTTCTACAGCAGAAATACTCAGAACATTTTGAAGGGCGACTTTTTAAAACCATTGAGACTGTACTTCTCTTCACGGATATTGTGGATGATAAGCTGAAAAAGAAAATGAAGCACTACCATTTCTCTGACAAGAGCTATAAAGAGCTTCGTGATAAATGCCAAAAGGTATTTATGCTTTTAAAACAAAATGACTGTGAACCACAATTTTTATTTGAAAAGGATTTTGAACATTACATTTCCGGTGTATTGTCGATGCATTTTTCAGATGTTCCCGCTTTTGATAATATTAAATCAACCAATGAATATCTGCAGATAGGAAATAAATTCGTCAAAAATATTTCTTACGTAGATGTTGAAAACATTGATCTTCCTTCTGAAATAGAGCCTTATTCCATACTTGGAGGAAATGGTGCAGCGTCAGAAACGGCTGTTGATAATTTTACATTCATCAATGAATTGGAGGATTATGAAACCATCATTTATAATCAGGTGATTACGATTCCCCTTCAGGCACAGCAACAAAGAGAACTCGACAAAAAAAAGAAAAAGCACGAAGGTGCAGCCAATAATTCTCCATCCAATGCCATTATAGCGGAAGAAATTCAAACACTTCTGCATAACATCGCTATCGATGGGCAATTGGTTGTCAACGCTCATTTTTCGCTGTTATTTTCAACCGACACTCTGGAAAAAATGGAAGGAACTCAGTCTCTGATGGAAAACAAACTATTCACGAAAGGCATAATCGTTTCCAAGAATGCTTATAATCAACTGGAACTCTTCCGGTCTGCCATTCCCGGCAATGCCACGGAACTCAGGGAATACGATCTATTTATGACGACAAGCGAAGCGGCCTTGTGTTTTTTTTTTAAAGAGAGTTACCCCGTGAACGAAGAATCTAATTTCTATCTGAGGTTTACGGACAGGCAAGGTGTTCCATTGAAAGTGGATCCTGCTGATCTGCCTATGAAAATAGGACGGATCAATAACCGAAATAAGTTTGTACTCGGACCCAGTGGATCAGGTAAGAGTTTTCTAATGAATAATATCATTGAGCAATATCTTACCTACAACTATGATGTTGTTATCGTCGATACCGGTGATTCCTATTCAGGAACCTGTAAGTACAAAGGTGGTAGATATATTCAATACACTGAAGAAAAGCCAATCACAATGAATCCTTTCCTGATGGATAAGAAAGAGTTCAATATCGAAAAGATCGAGTTTTTGACCAATTTGATCTTCCTTATCTGGCAAGGCCCTGATGCTTCGATGTCATCTGCCCAGAAATCAATATTGGATAATGTGCTAATGTCCTATTATCATCAATATTTCAATTCGGGAACTGAATGGTATGAGAATAAAACTTCAGAAGAATTAATTCTTTATTTGAATAAATATAACGTTCACGAAGAAGATATTTATGCTCAGTATGAGAATGAAGTTAATGAACAGCGGACTTATTACGATGTTTTAGGAATTACTTTCAATGCAAGTTCTGAAGAGATCAAGGAAGCCGGAAGGAAACTATTGAAGTTCTATCATCCTGATAAGAACATTAATAATCCTGATTATGACAATGAAAAATTCTATACAGTTTATGAAGCTTATGAAACGTTGGGTGATGAAGAGAGAAGAAGGATTTATAATGAAACTCAATTGATTCTTATCAAATCCAATGAAATCATTAAACAGGATAAAACAGAAGAAAACTGGAACGAATCGTTTAGAAAAACTATCATCAGAAAAATCAAAGAACTGGAAGAAAGGCTTGATGCAAAAGAACTCTCATTTAATGGTTTCTATGATTACTGTGACAAATTTCTTCCTCTTTATCTGAATAATAAGAAACACAGGATCACAGAAAGAGAATTCAACCTGCGAACTTTTCTATTTGTTCTAAGGGATTTTTATAAAGGTGGACGATATGGAACAACACTCAACGAATCTGCTGATAACACTTTGTTTGATGAATCATTTATCGTGTTTGAGATTGACAACGTAAAGGATAATCCCAAACTTTTTCCCATTGTGACACTCATCATTATGGACACATTCATTCAGAAAATGCGACTCAGAAAAGACCGAAGGAAAGCTCTGATTATCGAAGAAGCGTGGAAAGCAATCGCAAGTAAACTGATGGGTGGATATATTTTGTATCTCTACAAAACGGTTAGGAAATTTTGGGGAGAAGCAGTGGTGGTAACACAGGAGCTGGACGACATCATTGGAAATGCAGTTGTTAAAGACTCCATTATCAATAATTCGGATACTTTCATTCTTCTTGACCAGACCAAATTCAAGGACAATTTCGATAGGATAGCCGCATTACTTTCATTGAATAAAGTCGAGCAGAACAAAATATTCACGATCAACAACCTCAATAACAAATCCGGAAGAAGCAGGTTCAAGGAGTTTTATCTTAAGCGAGGTTCTAAAGGAGAAGTCTATGGTAATGAAGTTTCAATAGAACAGTACTTAACCTATACGACAGAGAAACCTGAAAAATCGGCAGTAGAGTATTATGTGCAGAAGTACGGAAGCTATGATGAAGCACTTATGAAAATTGTCTCTGATTTAAAAGTTTTTGGAGACAGCCTTGAAAATCTTGTTTCGCTGGTCAACCTGTATCAAAATCCTTTAGACCAAAAGATTGTGTCCTATTACCGCAGGATGAAAAATGAGAACAAAGGGAAAAATGTTTTCAAGGTCATTTCACAGAAACTTGAAGATCATCAAATCAGTTTTTCAGAATTAATCACTAAAAATTATCAGTATGAAAAAGTTTAGTCTTCTATTTCTAGGATTTGGTAGTCTTTTATATGCTCAGAACACCTACATCGATCCTACGGTAACGGCTGCAATGATTCTGTATTCAGAAAATCTGAAAGCCAAGCAGAACGAGGTCATCGAAGAAACATCAAAATTAAAGGATGCACAAACCTGGGTAGGAACTCAGATGGTAGCTGCCAATGATATTCAGAATAAAATATTGAAAGGCTTGAAGGAAGTTTCCGGAACACTACAAAATGGAATTCAGGTACAACAGATTTACACTGAGCTGAACAAATGCTATGATTATTCTGCTCAGGTTGTTCAATTGGCTTCCCAGCATCCTCAATATGCCATATTTGGAACTAAAGCTTCACAAAAAACCTATGAACAAAGTCTGAAAATAGTCACAGATATCACTGATATTTTGGCATCCGGAGAATTGAATCTGGCTACTGCAGGAGACCGATATAAAATCCTGCATAACATTTCGGGAAATGTAAAAAACCTAAAACTATGGCTTTTGGCAATAAAGCTAAGACTTGAAAAAGCCAACCGATTGGGATTCTGGAATTCCATCAATCCTTTAGCAGGCTACATCAATACCGATAAAGGTATTGTAGAAAATATAATGAACAAGTATAAGAGGAATTTTTAAAAATCAAGAGATGAAGAGGATTTATCTAATTCTGTCAATTCCTATTTATATCGTTATCACTTCTTCCGGTGGCGGTTCTACACCTGCGTGGCAACAGGAAAATGTTTCCTTTCCAATGATGGATTTAGAGATCAATGCCGCAATGAAAGAGCACGACCGACAAAAAGAAATGAGACAGAAGCAGACTGTAAATGCTTCGGTGGAAACTGTCAATCAATCACAATGGAAAGATTTCAAGGAAAAGATTACTAAAGTACAGGACAGGCTGCGCATTGTATCATTTGCTATTCAGGCAATACCGACAGGAATTGCTATGAGCAGAGAGATAACGAAGATTACGGATAATCAAACTGCGATTATTAATGAGATCAGTACTGCTCCCTATTCAATCATAACAGTTCTGCCATCACAAATACAGTTTGTAGATGACCTCCAAATGGTCACTCGGTTAATCGCAGGAATCATCCTGTCTTATGGAGCTATCAACCAGATGGAAAAATCGGAGCGTAAAATTTTGCTCGATTATGCATTGGGCGAAATCAAAGCAATCAGTAGAAATTCTACGCATATGCTTTTAAAAATAAAAGATATCAAGGCAAAGGTTTTACGAAACAAAAGAGCATTCCAGTATTATGTCAACAGAGATAAACAGGTTGTAGAAAGTATAATGAACAATATCAAATCCTTTTAAAATGAAATCGAAGATTCGCGAATTCAATAATGAAATAATAAAAGAAATGAGCAATAAAATATTAACCCTTGGAGTAGCGTTATTATCCGGCATTTTCGCAAAAAGCCAGCAGATTGTTATCAATGATAAACTGCTTTCACAGATCACACTCAATCATGGTGTTAGAATGGCAAGTGAACAGGCTTTTTTGGATTCCTATGAAAAACAAAAGGAGCTGTATGATGATATCAACAACAAGACAACTCAAGTTATTGCGATTCAGGAATACATCTACCAGCAGCTTAAAAATGTCAATTCAGCGCTCACACAAAGCAAAAAATTAGTCTATCTGTATCAGTATTTAGGAAAGATCGTGACGAATTCCAATAAGATGCTGGATCTGTCTACTCAACATCCTGAATATGCAGTATTGGTGTCAAAATACTACACCGAAATAGGCAAACAGGTCATTAAGCTACGGCAGGAAGTTACTCAGGATGTCTTGAACGAAGATAAAGATTTTCTGATGGATGCAATGGACAGAGAAATGCTCATTGAGAAAATATTTACGAGGGTAAGAAATATCAATGGTAATATCCTGTACATCATTTTAAGATTGGAAAATGCGAAGAAAATCCCATACCTGTTCCAAGTTCCTGTACTTAAAAATTACCTCAATGTTGACAAAGCCATTATCGGTGATATCATTCAAAAATACAAACACCTATTCGAGTAGACTTATGGAAAATCAATTCAAAAAAGCAAAACTTTTCCTCTTCTTCTTTGCTGTAGCAAATGTTTTTGGACAAGTCAGTGTAAAGAGATTGAACGACCCTGCAATTGTTGCGCAGCATAAAAGGATGACTTTTGAAAGCTGGGGAGACTGGCGACCCTATCCAAAATACTTTTTAGGTATTCAAACCAATTTTGCCTATGCAACGGTCTGGGGAATGTGGGCTCCTAAGATTAACAGGGATTATAAAGATGGTGATGATATAAGACCATTGAAACCAACAGGTGAACAGAATCTACGATTAGCCCAGTTAAAATTTCAGGAAGAAGAAGCGAAGAAAATCAAAGCTGCTTCCGATACGATTTATAAAAGAAGTGTTCAGGATCTTGCCCATTGGACTTCTGCAACTGTCGATGCTGACCCTCTCTGGCTTTTGTACTACAAGCGAATGCTGAAACCAATCACAGAATTTCCTGATACTCCACAGAATTTTATTGAATGGAGACTGAAAGATCAGCAGACCTATGAATCGCTCAATACAACTGGTACATTAAAGAGACTTCAGGAAGAACTGGATCTCATTAAAGATAAGTACTTAATGTCTCGCTCTATGGATATGCCAAGAGGAAAGCGGTTTGTAATGTATCACGAAACCCTTATCAAATGGAGAAAATTTGTTCAGGAATTAAGAAAGCATAATAAGAAAACGACTCTACTGCTAGATTATAAAAATATACTGAATAGCCATTTACCCACAGCTTTACCGACACAATGGACGCCTGCTTCAGATAAACAGATTGTCCAAAATATGATGCAGCAATACAAACACAAATACTAATATGAATAGAAAACTGACATACTTTTTTTGCCTGTTTGCAATAGGGTTGCCGATAATGGGCTTTGCTCAGACCGATAGTGATTACAGCAATCTGTTACAGTTTTTAAAAGGTGACGGTGCTTTTGAAAAATGGTTTATGGAAGTCTTCACTAAACTGGATAACAGTGTACAGGATAGTGCACAAGGTTCAGCATTAGTAGGAAGAGCAATAGGTGGTTTAGGAGCGTTGATGTATCTCGGCTATATGGGATGGCAAATGGCAGCCGGAGATCGGGAATGGGAAATTACACCGATGCTCAAACCTATTCTTATTGGATTTACACTCATTTATTGGATGGGATTTGTTAATCTTTTGCAAGCTCCGTTCGAAGCACTCGCAGAACCGGGAATTGCCATTTTTAGTGACATCGAATCTGAGGTCAATGATTTAAGAATTGAAAGGTTCAAAAAACAACAGAAATTGTTGGATGCTGTTATTAAAATCAATGCTGAAGAGGATGCCAAGCAGGAAGTAATCAATAATACCAGCAAGGATGCTGATGATTCGTGGTTTGATATCAGCGAGGGTATAGATAAATTGTTGCAACCTATTAAGGAATGGCAGATCAGAATGGAATTTCAATTACAAAAATTAGTGGCGGAAGTCATCGAATTTATTTGTCTTTCAATTCTAAGAATATGTGTCTACCTCATTTTCTTTATCCAAAAAATCTGGGCATATATATTAATCATTCTTGGACCAATTGCAGTTGGAATGTCACTGATTCCGGGATTTGAAAATTCTTTATACAGCTGGGTGTCAAAATTCATCAATATTAATCTCTACACTTTTGTTGCCTATACGATCATCAACATCGGACAACAACTGATTGCATCGGGCTATACGATGGAAATCGAAAGATATGATACGCTTTTAACCAACGGAACCATTACCGATTTAGATGCTTTGATGGTCTATGTTACAAACTCAGGAATGATTTATAATCAGCTCTTTACCTGCGTGGCTTATATCGTCACAGGAATCGGAGTTCTAATGACCCCAACTATTGCCGATACGATTGTAACCGCAGGTGGAGCAGGAGCGATGACCAAAATGAAAAGTGCAGCAGGCAGAATTGCGAGTGGAGCAAAAACAGCAGTTTTGGCAGTTAAGACTGGCGGAGCTTCCGCAGCGAAGTCTGCAGCGGCAGCTTCTGCATCAGGAAGGGTGAATGATGCAATGAAAAATAAAAAGTAGTCCAAGTAAAAATCTTTAAGAAATGCTTATAAAAAATATAGAACAGAGAATCAAGATCAATAAGGTAGTGTCATTGGGCGCTATTGCATTTGCTGTCTTCATCATCATTGCAGGTTTTTTTTTTTCTTATAAAATGATTCAGGATTCGAGAAAATCAATCTACATTTTGGACAATGGAGTTCCGGTTCTTGCCAAGCAGACCGATGTATTTCTGAACAGACCTGTGGAATATAAAGCACAGATCGAATTATTCCACAGACTCTTTTTTACGCTGGCTTCTGATGATTCTTATATCAAAGAGAATATCCAAAAGTCATTGTATCTCATTGATGACAGTGGGAAAAAGGAGTACACCAACCTAAGAGAAAAGGGATTTTATAATCAGATTGTTGCTTCCAGTTCAATGGTCACTATCCACACAGATTCCATTAGCCTGGATATGGAAAATAAGAAATTTCAATTTTTTGGAAAACAGATGATAACAAGAAAATCTTCTGTCATTACCCGAAAATTATTTACGGAAGGATTTTTTGATGACATCATTAGAAGCCCTAACAATCCTCACGGTGTACTTCTTAAAAACTGGCGAATCATTGATAACGAAGAATTGTCTAACCAAAATAAAAACTCTTACTAAGATGAATGCTTTTGTTAAAAAAAACGGACAGAAATGGTTAGGCTGGGCAGTGAGAAATCCTAAGAAGTTTTTTATGTATTCGATGGCTTTCTTATCCGTTTCCTTCATCATATCCATTGTACAAGGTGTATTTTTTCCTTCAGATATGACATTCAAAATAAAGCCCCCTGTTATTTATTCCAAGAGTTCAGTCATTCAAAATACTTTACCAAATAATGAAAAGGAAATGGAGAAAATAGTAGCTGAGCTCCAATCCCTGAAAGTAAAAAGAGATAGGCAAGACTTAAAAAAAGAAGACAGCTTGAGAATAGAATATCTGTTTAACCAATACCAACACTTAAAAAATGGACATTAAGAAAATCAACTTTAAAGAAAAAAAATACGTTCTGCCTCTTCTTGCTCTGCCGTTCATTTTACTGTTTGCGTATGTAGGAGCTCAGTTTACAAAGGATGATAAGCCTATGGAAAAACCAAAGGAGCTTTCCACATTACTGGGTGAATCTCAGGATTCCATTATGACTAAAAATGATGCTTATGATGCATTCTTCAAAAAAGATGATAATAGAACAATGCTTGGAGGATTAGACAGGGAACAGGACAGTTTTCTAAGCTATGACGACCAGTTGTCATTAGCTCAAAAAAGAAGAATCGATTCAATAAAAGCTGTCAATTCAAGGCAGAGTCAATATCAGGCAAACGGAAATCCATCATCCTATTATAACCCTAAACAAGGTAAAGAAGATCAGGACTATAAAAGATCGACTGAGATTATTAAAATGTTGAATGACAAATCCAACGGAAAAGCAGAAGATAATATTCAGACTGAAAAGCCTAAAACTAAAGAGCAAAATACACAGCAAGATCCTGTAAAATATCTGAAACAGCAAATGCTGGTGATGGATTCTTTAGAGAAAGCAAGAGATCCCGAGTATCAAAGCAAGTTGGCGGCAGAACAGAAGCTAAAAGCCAATAAAGAAAAAATGAACGAGTTCCTTAATTCTACTTTCAATGTCAGTAAGTCAGGTATCAATCATGACTTCAATGCCATTTATAAAGACAAGGAAAATAGTTTTATCAAGGCTGTTATCGATGAAAACAACAAAGGGTTTTTGGGAAGCAGAATAAGATTTCGATTGCTGGAGGACATCTATGTTGGAAACAGGAATATCAGTAAAGGTTCCATTCTGTATGGTCAAATCTCAGGATTTACAATGCAGAGAGTTGATTTGAAAATCATTTCTGTATTTGCTAAAGGAGAGATTTTTCCCATCAACCTATCTATTTACGATGTTGATGGTATGAAAGGCTTGTATGTGCCGCAAAGCGGTTTCAGAGATATGATTCGAGAAATGGGAAGTAATTCAGTTCAGGGAACCCAAATGGATATGGGTGGAGAAGGATTTTTTACAACGATTGGTTCCAAACTATTTACATCCACTTCCAAGTCGATCGCAAACCTCATTAAAATCAATAAAGCCAAGTTGAAGTACAATTCTTATGTATTTCTGATTGACGAAAAACAATTGAAAGATTCAAAAAACCAAACAAAACCTTAAAAGCAATGAAATCATTTTTATATACACTTTTACTATTTACAGCGACTCTCAAAGCTCAAACAGCAACCAAAGAAAAAATTATTTCTGATCTGCCAGAAATAGAAATAGCAGAAGGGGTCAACCTGCATATTATTTCTCCTGAACCTATCCAATACGTCGATTTATCAACTGAAAAACTAACAGGGGATTTACCAACGACCAATATTGCAAGAATCAAAATTACAGATAGTCAAACATCTGCAGAAGATAAAAAGAAAAAGACCTCCATCTTTTTTAATGGAGATCAAGCTGGAATTATTACCGTTGTGGGGCAATCTTTTATTGCACAATATAAAGCGGTTTACAGACATTCTGAAAATTTGAATACAATTACCAATATTCACATTCAGCCTGAAGCGATGCAGCCTATTGAGTTCGATAAAATGGTCTTCTCTAACCTTGAACTTAGAAGATTTGCAATGGGAATCATTCAGAAGAAATCTGAAAATAACCCAATCAGAGAAGAGAAAAATCTTAAACTCAGCTTCCAGCTCAATAATGTCTATGTCATCAGCGATTACATTTTCCTTGATATGACTTTTAAAAATAATTCTAATCTGAGCTATGATATTGAGGCATTAAAATTTTCTATAGAAGATAAAAAGATTCATAAGGCTACCAATAACCAGAGCATTGAGATGACGCCACTTTTTCAACTAAATCCTCAAAAGCATTTCAAGAAGAATTTTAGAAACATTTATGTCTTCAAAAAATTTACTTACCCGAATTCCAAAGTAATGATGATAAGATTAATTGAGGAACAGCTTTCGGGCAGAACGATTGAAATGAAAGTGAACTATTCTGACATTCTAAAAGCTGATACTTTCTAGGCGGAAGTTCCGCTTTCCATTAATTAAAAAGAAACTAAAATAAACTGCTATGCAAGAGCAACAACATCAAATCAAAATCTATGGATTCCTGCAAAAGGTGGTCTATGCTGTCGTTGCATTGGATTGTGCTTCGCTGTTTTATCTGAATGCTGATGTCCCTGTAGTTTCCAACTTATTGAAGAACTTCTCAAAGATGAGCTTCATCTATCCTCCCATCAATGCAAAATTTGCCACGGTGGTTTTGATTGGATTGGTTGCTGTTGGAACAAAAGCTAAGAAGAAAAAAGATCTCAATATCTATACGGAGATAGGGATTCCTATGGTGTTAGGATTATTGATGATTTTCTCATCCTTGATCTGGCAGAATGAAGCTGGAAATAGAGAACTCCCGCATATCGTTCCAGGGCTCAATCTGTATCAAATAATTTACGCAGTTCTTTCTTTTTTAGGAGCAGTTATTCTTCAGATGGGAGCAGACAGCATTTCGAAAATGATGCAGCAGAAAATGGGAAAAGACCGATGGAATGTTGAAGAAGAGTCTTTTGATCAAAACAAAGAACTTGTAAACACGGATACTTCAATTAATATCCCGTATGTTTTCAGATATAATAACAAAACCTACAAAGGCTATATTAATATAGATCCTTTTAGAGGAACTATCGTCATCGGAGTACCTGGTTCTGGAAAATCGTTTGGGGTTATTAATCCTTCCATTCGACAGATGATTGCCAAAGGGTTTTGTCTTTGTATTTACGATTTCAAGTTTCCTGATCTGGCGCAGATTGCTTATTATCAGTTCCTGCTGAAAAAAAGTAAAGAGCCAGATTATAACTACAGTTTTCATATTATCAATCTGAATGAAGTAGAAAAATCAAGAAGAGTCAATCCATTTCACAAGAAATATATAAAAACCTTGGCTGAAGCTCAGGAAATGGCAGAATCAATGGTGTCTTCATTACAAAAAGGTGGAGCAAGTTCCGGAGGTGGCTCAGAAGCATTCTTTACACAGTCGGCTATTAACTTTCTATCTTCCTGTATCTACTTTTTTGCTACGCTGGAAAATGGTAAATATTCAGACCTGCCTCATATTCTGTCATTTATGAACCGCAGTTATAAAGAGATCTTCGATACACTTTTCACGAATGAGGAGATTTTGTCTTTACTTTCACCATTCAAAACGGCTTATGACAACAAGGCTTTTGATCAGTTGGAAGGGCAGATCGGGACTTTGAAAATCTTTCTTTCTCGATTGGCAACTAAAGAGAGTTTTTGGGTCTTCTCAGGAGATGAAGTTGAGCTTAAAATAACAGATAAGCAAAATCCTTCGATTCTGATTTTAGCATCTGATCCGAGTACGCAGGATATTAATTCAGCTCTGTATTCATCAATATTAAATAGGACTTTACGCTTAATCAATTCCAAACATAATCTGCCGGGTGGAGTAGTAGGTGATGAATTTCCAACAATCTACATTCATAAAATTGATAATGTGATCGCAACAGCAAGAAGTAACAAGATTGCTGTATTACTGGGACTTCAGGAAATTCCACAGCTTAGACAGTTTTACAAAAAGGAAGTTGCCGATACCATTTCTGCCATTGTAGGAAATGTTCTTTCCGGTTCTGTACGAGATAAAAATACCTTGGACTGGCTTGAAAAATTATTCGGAAAAATTAAACAGAAGTCTTACTCCCAATCCATTTCACAACAAGGAACATCAACCAGCATTAATGAAAAAATGGATTTTATGATTCCTGCAGGAAAAATCGCTGCCCTTAAAACCGGTGAAATGGTTGGGATGATTGCACAAGGTGAAGAGAACAGTACAGAGGAATATAAAACATCTGCAATAAAAGGAAAGATCAATCTTGATATGAATGCCATTAAGGAAGAGGAAAAAAACTATGTAGAGATGCCTAACTATTATTCATTTATAGACAAAAAAGGTGTCAATCGTAAAGAAGAAGTCTTGATGACAAACTTCAGAAAAATCAATCGAGAAGTGGAGCTTATCGTCAATGAAAATATTAAAGAATAATAAAATGAAATTGATAAGAAAATATTTGATGACAGGTTTTTTTCTGGGTTACCATTCATTGGTTTTCGCTCAGTTCAATACGCTTACTAGACATGAAAATAAAGTTAATGAATCCTTTAATGAAAAGCAAAATTTTCAGAAAGAGCAAAGGGGCAGAAAAGAGATAGAGAAAAAAAACATCATTAATAAATTTTTTAAATCTCCCACTAAAGCGGACTTAAAAAAGGAAATTGATTCTTTGAAAACAATGATGCTACGTTACAGTGTATCAACATCGGAGGAAAAAGAAGAAAATTATAAAAACAATGATTTTTCTCCTGTGAAAATGGGAGATGATAAATTAAGTAATCAAGGAAACTCAAGTATAGAAAAGTCGAGTAAAAAATTTGATTTCATTAATGAAGAAGAACTTATCTCAAAAATAAGTATGCCACTGAAGAGAAAGATTGTGGTTACATCTCCTTTCGGAAGGCGAACGCATCCAATTTTCGGATCAGCCAAAATGCATACGGGGACTGATTTTGAAGCCAACTATGAAAATGTATATGCCGTTTTAGACGGAACTGTAATTGCGTCGGGTTGGGATTCTGGAGGTGGAGGAGGGAATTATATAAAAATCAAGCATTCTGATTCATTTGTAACCTCCTATCTCCATCTTTCCGAAATCTATTATAGAGCCGGAGAAGCTGTGAAGGCAGGATTCATTATTGCAAAAAGTGGGAATACCGGAAATTCTACTGGGGCACACCTTCATTTTTCAGTTGCAGAAAACGGAAAGTATATTAATCCCATTCGGTTTTTGAATGACCTCATTAAAGCGAACAACTTAATTGCCAACTATTATGAAATAGGAAAAAACTCATATCTCCAACATTAAACTTCTAAACATTATGCAAAATCACAACTTACCTACTGACGAACTTAAAAACTTTGGAATCATCAATGAAGACCTTACATTTTCCAAAAAGCTATGCGAAGATGATATCCATAAATTTCTGCAAGGATATACTATCGTTGCCGACAATGATAAGAATAGAGCCACTTTTCAGCTCACTGATAATAATACTAAACTAAAGGTCATTTTTCTTGAACGTGACACAAGTCTTTCAAAAATTATTGAAGACAGCAGGGAAAAAGTTCAGTACACCAATGTAAAAGAACTTTCAAACGAAAATCCTTCTTTTGAAAAAAAGGCTTTTATCTATGACAGTGAGACAGGAAAAACCGTTGAGTTTGATTTTATCAAAAATGCAACAGAGCTAACTGCCATCATCGCCGATAAAAAAGACCCTGAAGAATTGAACCGCTATAAAAATGAACTTCTAAAACTAAAAGTTTATTTACAAGATAAAATAGATCAGTATCCTGAAATATCTAAGGAAATCAAGAATGATATGAATATCGTTTCCAGAGAAATTAGTTCTGTCAACACCATTTCTAAAAACTATCAACAAAGCTCCAAAAACCGTAATTCAGATATTCAGCTGAATGTGAATGACAGAGATATGTATGAAGACGCTAACAGAACCAGGGAGGAACAGGAAGAACAACCTGAGGAACAAGAGAAAAGAAGAGGCTTTAGAAGATAATCTTAAATCATAAAATTAACAATCAAACCCCACACATTATGGAAACAAAACAAGACTTCAATCAAGTACAGTATCTTAAAGACCAAATGAAATATCTTGGTTTTGGAGAAGATGAAAAACTTCACAAAGATCTAGAAAAAGGTATTAATTCAAAGAAACAAGAGTTTGAAATTAAAACTACTTCTGACAAAACTTTACCCGAAAATAAGGTTGATTTTTTATTAAAGTTCAATAAAAGCGAAAATGGAGGAGTTTTTCTTAATTCTTATAATGCAAAATTGACCAATGAAAAAAGCGAGGAACTCTCTCATAATTTTCCAGTGAGTAGGGATAGTTCATTTACCGCAAAAGAAGCAATTAATCTATTGGAGGGACGTAGCGTGAAAATAGAATTTTCTAATCCAAAGAAGAATAATGAAGTAGAACCTGCATTTGTTCAATTTAATTTCAATGAAACGAAAACCGACAAAGGAAATTATCTGTTTCAGAATTTCTACAAAAACTATGGCGTTGATACGGCAAAGATTGTTGAAAAATCTAATCTCATATTTGATAAACCTGAATGGAAAGTAAGTGCCATAAAATCTTTAGAAAAAGGAAATGTACTAAAAGTGAAATTCAAAGAAAATGATCAAATAGTAGAAGGAAAGGCAGTGCTTGATCCACAGAACAGAAACCTTAAACTTTATGACAACGAAATGAATAGGCTTAATACTAACAAACCTTTAGAAGGCTTGGAGCAAGATAACAAGCACGATAAAGCCAATGTTAGAGAACAAAGCATCAAAAGATAGAAATTTTACATACTTATATTTTCATCAGCAGCGGTAAGTCTATAAGATTTGCCGCTTTTTCATAAAGCCAATTGAAATGAAAACAAAATTAATACTTCTACCTACTGCATTCCTTCTTGTAATCGTTTCTTGCCACAAGGAAATTATTTCTGAAAAAGGAGGAATTGACCTTATTTCCAATGTTTATTTCGATGCTTCTAAAGGTTTAGATCAAATGAAGAGCTTTCACTTGTCAAAAATAAATTATTCTCAAAATCACATGATAGAATTAGTTCCCGATAACTCATTTCCAGAATTAATTAAACAAATGTATTATATAAAAGATTCATTGTATTTTAAATTAGATCCATCAGAGAATAATATAATTTTTCCAGAAGTTTCTCAAAAGCAAAAACCATTATCAATTTGGAACAAAAAAGAAGGTGCTGTATTTTCAAAGGATTGGATTCGTAATTACAGAAACAGAAGAAATCTATCCGATACAGTATTATTCAATAAAAAATATAAACGCTTTGAGATTAATTCTCCTTGGAACTATACTCGTTTTTACGTGTATCCTACCGATACTATATTACCTTATTCTCTTTACAAGCACGTTGAAAATGATTATCACGGTAGATTGGAGCGTATAGATTCTTATAATAAGAAAAGCGACATTTTTGTAACCCTGCAATTAATACCAAGAAAAAACTGGGATGATAAAGCAAAAGAACTGTTTGAGTTTAACCATTTTGTAAAAAATAGAAAAAGCAATTAAAAAATGGATAGAGAATGAAAAAGAGCTGTCTAAAATCTTAGGCAGCTCCTATATAATAAACAATTTTACTATTCTATTTTTTAATAAATTTCGATGAATTTACCCTACCATTAGATTCCACAGAAATGATGTATGTGCCTGTACTTAGTTTTGAGATGTCAATTTGCGATATTTTCTCGCCTGACTCTTTACTGATTGCTCGTTTTCCAGTAGTGTCATAAATTGATATTTTATCTATAGTCTGATCCGATGTAACTGTAATTTTAGATGATGCTGGATTAGGGAAAATACTCAATGGTTTATTCTTTTCTCCTGACATTACAGATAAAGCACTGGAAGTAGATAAATAAACGTTGTCAACTTGAAAATTATTAGAGGAACCAACGACGGTAGAAATCGAATTTTCGCTCCTTAAAACAAATATTTCTGAAACGTTGGACAGGCTAAAACTCGATGACTCCGGAATGAAAGCAGAAAGAGGAATAGACATAAAGTGCCATTCATTGTCATTAGTAAAATTATAGCTGTTGGATGCTGGATTAATCAATACTTTAGCAATTACATTATTACCACGAATTCTGATATAAAAAGGATGAGGCGATGCAGTTTTAAGAGCCAAATTATAATAACTGTAAGCTGAGATATCTATCACCATATCCGCTGTGTTGGCAGGATTTCGAGGAAACATTATTGCGTGAAAATAAGTGCTGGTTCCGTTATAGGTTAATAGAAAGTTTTTTGCTCCTTCGTATGCCCCCGTCCCTGGTTCTGTAAGTGTAAATCCCGACCCGTTGCTAAAGCGTAAAGAATTGATACCTGCTCCAATGTTTGAATTCTCTGTGTAAATTGAGAAAGTTTGAGCATAAGTTAATGCTGAAACAAACAGCATTACCATAAAATTAATTTTTTTCATAGTGTATGAATTTTTATTGTTAATTGGTTCGAAATTACTTTTGTTGAGATATCTTGAGGAATCAAAATGTCCTTTAATGGGGGTAGAAATGTTTGGATAATTAGTCGTTTAACTCAAATTTTGTCTTCTTGTTACCGACGATGATGTAAAAATCTCCGGATTCTAAATGTTTATCACCATTGCTGTCGACATAGGTCAAATCTTTTTCAGGATTGATTTCAAAGCGGTATATTTCTTTTTTTCCTGCTATGATTAATTTTTTTTCAAAAAATTTGAGTTCTTTCATTGGACGGGAAATATTTGCAACAGGATCATAGATATACCAAAGCACAGCTTCTTTACCATCCACGGTTCCTTTGTTAGTAATTTCTATCTCTGCTACAATTTTTTCATTTTTTCTAAATTTGTTATTCGATAGTTTTATGTTACCATATTCAAATTTGCTGTAGCTAAATCCGTGACCAAACCAGTACAATGCATCTCTCGGAATATCCTGATAATGTCCAGCTTCTGGCCTTGCCGACTGTCTCATATTGTAATAAATTGGAATTTGACCCGTTGTTTGCGGAAAAGTGGCAGAAAGTTTCCCCGATGGATTATGCCTTCCAGACAGGATACCAGATACAGCAGCTCCCGCCATTGTTCCCGGTTGCCAAATTTCCAATATTGCATCAGCCATTTTGTTCAACCGAATTAATTCTAAAGGTCTTCCACTGGAAAGCAGCAGGATAACACGTTTCCCTGTTTTGGATAGTTCTTCAACAAGATCTTCCTGGATTTTTGGTAATGCAATAGTGGAGCGGGAGCCATTTTCGCCACTCCAATTTCTCTTTTCACCAAGAAAAACAAGTATAATATCTGACTGATTGGCAACTTCCACAGCCTTGGCAAAACCACTTCTGTCTTCGCCCTCAAAATCACAACCTAAAGCATAATTAATCTTTAATTGGTCACCAAATTCTTTAGTCAAGCCGTCAAAAATGGTATTCACATCTTTTGGATCACCCATTCCTTCCCAAAATCCCATAATGTGAACAGAATCTTTTACCATCGGACCAATAGCTGCAATACTTTTATATTTTGAAGTTATTGGCAACACCTGATTTTCATTTTTCAATAAAACCATAGATTCCTGAGCCAATTCTTCAGCGACTTTTAAATAATCAGGTAATAGATATCGATCTTTCTCAGAAATCACATCCACGTAAGGATTTTCAAACAGACCCAGATTCATTTTAACCCGAAGAATTCTTTTCACAGCTTCATCAATAGTTTGTATTTTAATTTTTCCTGAGGCTACCAATTCTGGGAGATAGTCCATGTAAATGTTATCAACCATATCCATTTCTACACCGGCGAGCAATGCTTTTTCGGCTGCTTCCTTGGTATCTTTTGCAACGCCTTGTACCACAAGATTTTTAACTGATCCCCAATCTGAGATCACAAAACCGTCGTGCCCCCATTTTTTCTTAAGGATCTCTGTAAGAGTGTAATGATTAGCTGATGCAGGAACGCCGGAGATGTCATTAAAACCGCTCATTACTGTAGCTGCACCAGCTTTAATGCCCGCTTCGAAAGGTGGGAGAAAGGTTTCCCAAAGTGTCTGCTGTGAAATGTCACTATAATGATAATCACGGCCACCTTCGGACATACTGTAACCGATGTAATGTTTCAAACTTGCGGCAATGGTGTATTTGTCTTTCAGATTATGTCCCTGATAACCTTGGATGGCAGCAACACCAAAAGCTGAATTAGCATAGGTGTCTTCTCCGTAACCTTCAGAAATCCTACCCCATCGGGCATCTCTGGCAACGTCTACCATCGGTGAAAAAGTCCAGTCTAATCCAGACAGCCAACTTTCTTTTGCGGTAATGGCGCTTGATTGTTTTACCAAATCTGTATTCCAGGAGCAAGCTTGGGCCAGCGGAATTGGAAAAATGGTTTTGTAGCCATGTATGGCATCAAATCCAAATATAATCGGAATACCCAAACGGGTTTCGTTAACTGCCTTTTTCTGAATCTGATTGCGGTACTCTGGATTGGTACTTCGGTAGAGTAGTGAGCCAATTTCAGGTTTTACAGCTTTCATATGCTCTCCAATATTGTTGGGATTGGCATTTTTCCCATAAGTCCATTGGTTCATCTGCATTATTTTTTCCTCCAGAGTCATCTGACCTATCAGATCATCAATACGTTTTTCTACAGGAGCATCTTTGTTTTTGTAAAGTGGCTGTTTTTGAGCATTAGCGGATGAGCAACTCATTACCAGAATGCTTGCAGCGTAAAAGATATTTTTCATATCGAAGATTATATTGTCTTAGCTAATTCTATTCTGAGAAAAGTTTTCAGTAAATTCCAGAACGATATATTCAGACTGCTTTTAAAAAAAATTATTTGGAATCTAAATATTGACTTAAACCGTAGATATTATCATTAATGATTTTCATATTGTCGATGAGAGGCCTATAGTATTGATATGCACTATTGATGATACCTTTATTAGAATCGCGGTTTGAGTAATCTGTCTTCCTATTATCTGGATCATTGTCCTGATATCGGAACCAATGCCATCCCACACAACCTTTGCTTTTCAACAACTCGATAACGAAGTTTTGGTAGAAGTAACCTCTTTCTTTTTGGGTTTGGACATTCCATCCGGCGCCAGTTTTATTAGGTAAACCTGAATCTTCGCCCTTGGTGTACCATTCAGTAATGATGAACGGTTTTCCAGACCAGGCCATCCAGTTGGATAGAATAGGCTGCTCTGGTTCCCATTTTCTGTAATGATTAATGGAAATAATATCCATATATTTTCCCGCGACCTCAAATATTTTTGGATTGTCCAATTCATCCAACTCTTGATTGAAACGGCAGCCGAGATAAAGATGGTTTGGATCATACTTTTTTATGGCAGCAGTCACCTTTTTCATATAGGTTTCAAAATAAAATCCTGTGAAATCTTGTCTATCAGCATCTGTAATATCTTCTAAAAAAGCATTTTTATGCTTGCGGTCGTCCAGCCATTTCTTTGCCACAATGTATCCGGCCTCATCCTTTTTAAGATATTTAAGATGTCTGTCCAAAGCATCGTCTACCCAAGGCAACTCATTGTCTGTAAAATATCCAAGAAGGAATTGATCATCTTTGTATTTGAATATTTTTGAAATTTCCTGATCTACATAAAGGTCAAATTCTTTATCAAATACCATCACCAAATCGTATCTATAGCCTTGCCAACCAGCTTCTTCATATTTACCATTATATTTTTTGATATGCTCGGCTTTGTAAGTACCCATTGGACTTACTATCACAGTGTAGACCAGAGGTTTTGCAGATGAACGGATCAAGTCTATATTTGACCATGCACCGGCTCCGTTAAATCCATTTTTTTTGAGGAATTTTGTTTCTTTTGCAATCCAATTTTCACCAGTTTTATATTTTTCATTGAATGCATTCTCTTGATTTTCAGAGTTGCCAGGATTGAGCACAGCAACGCCTTTATGTATAAAAGGGTTTCCCAAAGGATCTACGATCCACCATCTGCCGTCTTTTTTTTCTGTTCTGAAAAAACCGGTTGCCTCTAGCTGAAATGTTTTGTATCCACCAAATTTGTTGGTAGCAGGATCTTTTGATGATTGATATCCAGGAAGTCTGTCGATGGTTTTTGCAACATAAGGTTTCCACAAAGAATCTTCTGCATTTAGACGGGCCAAAACACTATGATAATTTTTTTCTGAAGCTTGATTGATTGAAGATTTCTGTGCTTTGAGTTCAGAATAATTGTTGATACTTAGCGTAATAAGTGCAATCACACTTTTTTGTATAAAGTTTATTTTCACAATTTACAGATTATAATATTATTATTGATAAGAGAAAATTGAAAACATTATTTTAGTTGATTAGCTGATAGTCATAACTAAAAATGCGGTGGATAACATCATAAGATAGACACTCCAATATTTTTATTGGATAGAATTCTAGAGTGATGAAATTGGTTTGTAACTTATTATTTTAATTCGAATTCTGTTTCTAGCAGCTGATCAGAGCTGGTTCCGACAAATACTTTAAACATTCCCGGTTCCAAAAGATAATTCCCGCCATTGTCATAATAACCTAAATCTTCTTTAGTCAAAGTGAAGTTTATGGTCCTTTGTTCACCCTTTTTGAGAGCTATCAACTCAAATCCCTTCAGCTCTTTGACTGGTCTGGAAATACTTCCGCTCACATCTCTAATGTAAAGCTGAACCACTTCTTTACCGTCTAAATTACCTGTATTAGTTACTGAAACTGATAATTTTATGGGCTCTTCAACAGAGAAAATCGTTTTATTGATTTTTAGATCTCTATAATCGAATTTGGTGTAACTCAATCCGTGACCAAAAGGAAAGAGTGGTGTCTTTTCTACATCGGAATAATGAGACCAGAACACATTATTTTCTGAATTGCTAGGTCTCCCAGTGTTATAATGGTTGTAATAAATAGGAACTTGTCCAACATTACGGGGGAATGAGATCGGCAATTTACCACTAGGATTATAATCGCCATAAAGAACTTCGGCAATGGCATTACCACTTTCACTTCCCAATTGCCAAGCCTCTACGATAGCAGGAATATGATTTGCTGCCCATTGTATAGCCAATGGTCTTCCGTTATTCAGAACCAAAACTATATTTTTATTGACTTTAAATACCTCTTCTAGCAACTCCTGCTGATTACCTGGCAGATCAAGATTTGTTCTGCTTCTCCCTTCACCACTTTGGAAACCATGTTCGCCTAAAACCATAACCACCACATCTGCTTGTCTTGCTGTTGCGATAGCCTTTTCAAACCCACTTTTATCATCAGTGTTGATTTCTAATTCTTTGGTAAAAGTTGGCTTACCTGAAAAGACGGCAGTTCCAAGAGCATAGGTGACTGGACTGTTTTTGTATTTTTGCATTCCTTCCAAAACGGAAACCGCAGTATCATCATCTGCTGCAATTCGCCAGCTTCCCAGCGGACTTGTTTTATCACTGGCCAAAGCGCCAATTAATGCTATCTTTTGCCCGGACTTTTTGAGTGGCAATAGATTATTGTCATTTTTTAACAGCACAATGGATTTTTTGGCCATATCCAGAACACCATCGTGATGCGATGCGCTGCCAATCACTTCTTTTTCCCTTTTTTCGTCGCAATATTTGTAAGGATTTTCAAATAGACCCATTTCAAATTTTAATCTCAAAATTCTTCTTACGGCGTCGTTTATGATTTCAATGTCTAGCTTCTTTTCTTTGACAAGATTTACCAGTTCGTTTACATATAAATAAGATTCCATATCCATATCAGATCCTGCTTCTGCTGCTTTTTCCGCAGCCTCCGCACCATCTTTGGCATATCCGTGAGAAATCATCTCTCCAATAGACGCCCAATCGGATACTACAAAGCCTTGAAAATCCCATTTCGTTTTAAGAATATCTCGGAGAAGAAAACGGTTTGCAGTAGCCGGAATACCATTTAAAGTATTGAAAGCGTTCATAAATGTCTTGACACCAGCATCATTGGCCGCTTTGAAAGGAGGCAGTACTGAATTGTACAATCTTGATACACTCATATCTACATTGTTATATTCTTTGCCGGATTCTACAAAGCCGTATCCTGCAAAATGTTTTGCGCAGGCTGCAATCGTATTGGTTCCAGAAAAATCATCACCTTGAAAACCCTTAACTCTTGCCACTGCAATTTTACTGGCAAGAAAAGGATCCTCACCGGCGCCTTCCATTACTCGACCCCAGCGGGCATCTATTGTAACATCTACATTGGGCGCAAAAGTCCAGTTAATACCGCTTGCAGCAGCTTCGGCAGCAGCTATTGCCGCAGATTTTTTTATAGCTTCCATATCCCAGCTGGCAGCTTCGGCTAATGGAATTGGGCTAAGTGTTTTATAGCTGTGTATCACATCAAATCCAATAATCAGAGGAATCCCTAACCTTGTATTTTCAACGGCAATTTTTTGTACTTCGCGTACTTTCTGAACACCCCGCACATTAAGTAGTGATCCAACCCAACCTTTGTTGAGATGATCGTATTTAATTTTGGATGAGCCACCCTGAGGAGCAGGACCTGTTACTTCCCAGAAACCATTGTACTGATTCATCTGACCAACCTTTTCTTCCAGCGTCATTTGATTCATCAGTAATGTAATACGCTCTTCTATAGATTTTGTAGTATCGAGGTGCGCTTTGTTCTGTGCAGTTATATTTGCAACACCAAAGACAACAAAACAAAATAGGGTGGTTTTGATCATTTCTAATTTTTAATGGTAATAACTGTTATTGTTTAGAGAGTATTTTAATTTTCGTAAAAGTTAATTTACAGTAAAATAAATATCATCAATATAATAGTCGAAAGAATTTGGTGCAGTACTGTAATCACTATCGTCGGTACGTATTGTAAATTGTTTGATGCTTGATTTAGCCGCAGCTACGGTAGAAAGAGCCGCACCATTACCATCTCTCAGAAGTTGGGAAAAAGGAATTACCAATTCGTGCCATTGTCCATCCCACAACATTCCGTAAGCAGGATTTCCTGGATTCAGTGTCACCCAATAATTTCCGGAATTGGTATTCAGTCTAATTCTTACTTTTTTTGGTGTGCTGGATTTTACAGCAACATTCAAATAGTTGTAAGCTGTTGCATTATAAGGAGAAACAGTCAGATCCATATGTGAAAGGGCAAATCCGTTCTGTGGGCTTCCATTTCCTGTAGGATCAAAATGGTAAAACAATGCCTTGTTACCATGATTAGTATTAGTGGTAACAATTGTGATAGCCATATTTCCTCCATTTGGCGGTGGTGCTATGCCAGGATTTGAACTCACTATATCTTTTTCTGTGAAAATCCCAACACCGTCGATTGGTGGAGGTGGAACACTCACTTTAATGTTTATCTTATCCAGATTGGTATTAGAACCTGTGAATAAGACGCGAAATGTGTTTTTTCCCTCTGTCAAATTAACTCCAGTTACATTTTTGGAAATATAGGTATTATAGCTTCCTGTATTTGGAAAATTGCCTGTCTGTCCTAGATCAGTTGCAACGCCCGTATTAGGATTTACCAGCTGAAGTTTAATAGATTTTCCTCCAGCAGTATCGCCCGATGCTACACGGAAATCGAAATCATAAATTCCTGTAGCAGGAACAGTGATCGTGTAATTGGTCCATTCCCCAGCTTCTGTGTAACTGATATTAGTGATGTTATTTCCCATCTGAACATCCACACCATCGTCTGTTCTATAGCGCGGACTTCCGTTCTGTACAGCAAGGTTTTGCTCCTCTGTGTCGTGATAAGCAATGCCTTCACCGCCAAGATTGTAATTCTCTGCTTCAATCGTACCAGGAATGGCAATTGCAGTCCCTCCATACGGCAAAGGCGGGTCGATACCTTTAACAATGATTTTAAACAATTTTGTCTCGACTGTATTATCAATATATTTTACGACCAATTTTGCATCATAGGTTCCAGGGTTATTGTAAACAACTGTAGCATCAGGATTGACGGATGAAGAAGGGCTACCACCCGCAAATGTCCAGGTTGTCGTAAGATGTTTAAAAGAGGTACTTTTAAAATCTACAGCTTCTCCAAATTTAATATCAGTACGAGAGGCACTGGCTTCCGTATGCGGCTTGTCATAAAGCGTGACTTCTCTTATTTCTTCCTCAACACAAGAGAAGAACAAAGCAAAAAACAATAGTGAAAGTATGCTTTTCAAAAAGTCAGTATTTTTTAAATTCATAACTCAATGGTTTTTAATTTTGATTATATTTTATCTGCCACAAATTTTATATAAAAAATAAATAAAATGGGTCTTAAACATTTTAGATTAGGGTAAAAAATGTACTTTTCAACATACGTATATGGTTTAATGAATGTTTGATTGAATATTCTATCTCGATATATTCATTAAAATAATTTGTACTAATAAATATTCTTACAGATTAAATCGGACTTTATACCGTATAGACTTCTTTATTGATCTTTATGACAAAACCAATATTTCAAAAAAATTCTTATTGATTTTAAATATAAAAGATTTTAAATTTAAACATATTGCATTTTTTTTATATTTTTAATACGGACGTCCTTACCCCTAAAAAAAGATATTTGAGCTGCACCTTAATGCGGTGATAAATTACTTTTGTGAGTCTGATTATCAAAAAATTATGAAAAACAAAGTCGTTGTTATCACAGGATCCACTGGAGTTTTGTGTAGTATAATAGCAAAATCATTAGCAAAGAAAGGTTGTAAAATTGCGCTGTTGGCAAGAGAAATTGGAAAAGCAGAAAGTCTGAAAAATGAGATTATAGAGGCTGGAGGCATTGCAGACATTTTTGAAGCAGATGTATTAAAAAAGGAACCTTTAGAAAAAGCAAGATTACAAATCGCGGAAAAGTTGGGGACGTGTGACATTCTGATCAATGGAGCTGGAGGTAATAATTCTCTTGGAACCACATCTGAACCTTATCTTTCGCAAACTGATTTAGATAATAACGATCCTAACTTTAGAACAATTTTCGATTTGCAACCTGAGGGAATAAAATCAGTTTTCGATCTCAATTTCTTGGGAACATTTTTTCCCACTCAAATATTCGCAAAAGATATGGTAGGCAAATCAGGCTGTAGTGTTCTCAATATTTCTTCTTTGAGCGCTGTGACACCATTAACCAAAATTCCTGCTTACAGTGCTGCAAAAGCTGCGACTTCTAACTTGACTCAATGGCTTGCTGTTCATTTTTCCAAGATTGGAATCCGTGTTAATGCAATTGCGCCAGGATTTTTCCTGACAACTCAGAATAAAACTCTTCTCACATCCGAAGACGGAAGTCTTACAGAAAGAGGACAGTCTATTATCTCGCATACACCTGCGGGAAGATTTGGAAACCCAGAAGATTTGATTAGTTCCGTACTGTTTTTATGTGACGACAGATCATCTTTTGTAACCGGAATTGTAATCCCTGTGGATGGTGGTTTTAGCGCATTCAGCGGTGTTTAATTAAAAAAAATAAAATGGAACAATCTTGGCGCTGGTACGGACCGAAAGATTCAGTATCATTAGTAGATATAAAACAGGCTGGAGCAACTGGTATTGTAACCGCACTTCATCATATTCCCAATGGTTCTGTATGGACTGTGGAGGAAATCAACATCAGAAAAAAAATAATCGAAGATGAAGGACTTCGGTGGAATGTTGTAGAAAGCATACCTGTTCACGAAAATATAAAAACCCGTACTGGGGATTTTCAGAAATTTATTGAAAATTATAAACAAAGCATCGAAAATTTGGCTCATTGTGGGATCAGCGTTATATGCTATAATTTTATGCCTGTTTTAGATTGGACTCGTACAGATCTTGAGTTTGAACTGGAAGACGGTTCCAAAGCCTTGCGTTTTGATCAGACGGCATTTGCTGCATTCGACCTGTATTTGCTGCGGAGAGCTGGTGCGTTATCAGAATACTCACAGAAAGTAAAAGAGGAAGCTAAAGCCTATCTCGAAAAACTATCACAATCAGAGAAGACAAAACTGGTCAACAATATAATTGCTGGCTTACCGGGCGCAGAAGAAGGTTACAGTCTGGAAAGTTTCCAGGAAATTTTGGATAATTATGAAGAAATTGATGCCAATCAACTGAGGCAAAATTTGATTCTCTTTCTCCAAGAAATTATTCCCGTTGCATCCAAAAGTAATGTATTGATGTGCATCCATCCTGACGATCCACCACATTCCATATTGGGCCTGCCTAGAGTTGTAAGCACCGAGGAAGATTATGCTTTATTATTTTCTGCAGTTCCTGATCTTGCGAACGGAATGACCTTCTGCTCCGGTTCATTGGGAGTGCGTCAGGATAATGACTTGGTAAAAATATTTAAGCGCTTTGCAGAGAGAGTTCATTTTTTACATCTTCGAAGTACCAAGAGAGATGAAAACGGAAATTTCTATGAAGCCAATCATCTGGAAGGTGATGTGGATATGTATGGATTGGTAAAAGAAGTAATTTCAGAAGAACGTAAAAGAGCAGAGCAGGGAAGAGCCGACTCAATGATCCCAATGCGTCCGGATCACGGGCATCAGATGTTGGATGATCTGCAAAAAAAGACCAATCCTGGATATTCTGCAATAGGTAGACTTAGAGGCCTTGCAGAGCTCCGTGGTTTGGAGTTGGGTATTGCTCGTAGCTGTAGTGTGAATTAGAATTGATTATAATCATTTTGGTAATTATGAATCTATTGAAAAGAATAACCAATATATTAATATATATTGTTTTTGTTTTGATTTCTGGCATTTTTCCTGCTCAGGAAGCATCACTTCATTTCGATCAGATTAATTATGACGATGATTTCTCACCCAGTATGATCTCCAATATAATCCAGAATAAATCCGGATTTGTGTGGATCGGGACAGAAAACGGACTCTTCCGTTATGATGGTTACAGCTACAAAAAATACGCAAGAGACAAGCAATCAAAGGGCAACCTGAGCAATAATCATATCAATGTGATTTTTGAAGACAGTGATCAGAATCTATGGATCGGTACTAACCACGGACTCAATTTTTATAACAAAAATGCCAATAATTTTATATCATTAGATGTGACCAAAGAAAAGGGTGGAAGTAATTATATTGCTGCCTTTGCCGAAGACGGACAGAAAAATCTTTGGGTGGGAACTTTTGGCGGCGTCAAAAAACTTCAAAAGTCTACGCGGAAGTTAGAAAACTTCAACAAGGATTCGGAGTTGCATAAAAGCAGGGTTCTATCTTTATTTTATGACTCCAATTATGGGATGCTTGTAGGAACATCAAAAGGTCTGAAATGTTTTGATCCGAAGACAGGTCGTCAAAACCCGTTACCTGTAGAATTGTCTGCTAATGCAGAGCTTATTAGTGCCAAGGTGAGAAAAATTATAAAGACCAGCAAGGGCGACCTTTGGTTTGCTACGGAAAGCTCTGGCGCATTTTTGCTATCTTCAGGACAAAAAGTCCTCTCACATTTTAAACACGATCCTGCGAACACCAATTCGATGTCATCCAATTGGATCAATGATATCATCCAATGGGATCAAAATACCGTTTGGTTTGCAACAAAAGGAGGGTTAAGTATCTTCAATTATTACAATAAAAAATTTAAGAGAATAAAGCATAATCCAGATAATCTTTACAGCCTGAGCGATAATGATCTGAAATGTTTTATGAGAGATCATACTGGTTCTGTTTGGATAGGAACCTCGGCAGGAGCGATTAATATTTATAATAGATCAAATCTCAATTTCGCTAAAATTTCAGAGGTAACAAACGCAGGGTTTGGGCTCAGCAATGCTGCAGCAAGCGCTATTTTAAAAGAAAATGATCAAGGTATTTGGGTGGGAACTTCTGGCGGAGGGTTGAACTATCTTGATCTTCAAACCAAAACATCCCATTCTTATGCAATCGATAACAGTAATGAGAAAAATATCAAAAATATCATTACTTCGCTGGCGAGAAAAGATTCCAATACGCTCTTGTGTGGCACTTTCAACGGTTTGTTTGAGTTTAATAAAACCTCAAAAAAATTCACTCAAATTGTTCTCACTTCTGATTCTGCTGAAAAAGGCGAAAGACCTATTACTTCTATCCTGGTGGATGGAAGCAATATTTGGATAGGAACAGATGGTAATGGATTAATAAAGATACTGGCTAACGGGACAATTATTAATTTTAAAAATGACGGAACAGCGAATGCCTTGTCTGATAATTTTGTAATGGCATTAGAAAACAGGAGCAATGGTATCTGGATCACTACACAAAATGGACTCAATTTTTTCGATAAAAGACTTAACCGAATTTCAAAGGTATTTCGGTCAGACAATGCAAAACCGCTTGATAATAATAGTCTCACAGTTATGTTTACAGATTCAAAGAAAAGGCTTTGGATCGGTGCAGATTACGATGGTTTATATTATCTCAATGAGAACAATCAAAAGTTTTTTGTTCTTAATAAAGAAAAAGGATTTACCGATGCCTCTGTTAAAAGCATTACCGAAGATTCTCAGGGAAATTTGTGGGTTGGCGCAGAGGATTTTCTTTTTAAAATAAAAATAAAAAACGAAGGAAGTAATTTAAAAGCGTCCGACTTTGAAATTACACGTTATTCTTCTGCGGACGGTCTTTCTGTAAAACAATTTTTATACAATTCAGCTGCGAAGATCAATCAAGATATGGTAGCTTTCGGAGCTTCCAAAGGTTTACTGATCTTTGATCCTAAGAAATTAATAAAAACATCTAACAACACACCAATAGTCCTCACTAAGCTTATCGTAAATAACGAAATCGTAGAGGCGGATCAAACGGGTGGAATTTTAAAACATCCTATTTCTGAAACTTCTGAGATTACGATCAATTATGACCAAGGTTATATTGGGCTGGAATTTACTGGGCTTAATTTTATCAATCCGCAAAAAAGTAAATATGCCTATAAGTTAGACAATAGATTATCAGAAGATCAATGGCATTTTATCGGGACACAAAATAGAATCAATCTTTCCAATTTGGATCCTGGAAATTATACGTTGTCCATAAAATCTACCAATGGCGATCAAAGCTGGAACAAGAATATCAAAAAACTGAAAATTGTTATACTGCCGCCCTGGTATAGAACATGGTGGGCATATTTATTTTATTTGATCATTTTTGTAGGGGCCAATTATACAGTTTACCGTTTCATAAAATATCGTTTGAAACTCAGAAGAGAAATATTTTTGGAACAGGTGGAAAATGAAAGAAAAGAAGAAATCCTTACAACACAGATTAATTTTTTCACAAATATTTCGCACGAGATAAGAACACCGCTTACACTGATCAAAGGGCCAGTGGAAGAATTGTTGTCTTATGAAAAAGATCCAAAGATCAATGCTAAATTAAAAACGATCAAGCAGAACTCAGATCGTCTTCTTAAGCTTGTAAACGAACTGTTGGATTTTAGAAAAGCTGAAAAAGGCTATATGAAAATCTACTGTCAAAGACAAGATGTGGTCTCTTTCTGTTTTGAAATATTCGAGTCTTACAAAGGATTGGCAGCTGAAAAGAATATCGATTTCAAATTTGTACTCAACTCCAATGTGATCATTGCTTATTTTGACAAAAACCAGATGGAAAAGGTTATTTATAATTTGCTTTCCAATGCTTTCAAATTCACAAAAAAAAATGGTAAAATAGTTTTTGCCGTCGAAAAAGGTTCACCAGAGGAAAATGCCGTATTCATCAAGGTTAAAGATAATGGAATAGGCATTCCGGAGAACAACCGTACCAGTGTTTTCGAAAGGTTTTTTCAGGTGGATGATAGAGGGGTACAAAATATGGGAAGTGGTGTGGGACTCGCACTTTCAAAAAGCATTGTAGAATTGCATAAAGGCGAAATTTCTACCCCGGAGGAAGAAGGGACTTGGGCCAAGACCGTTTTCCAGATTAGATTACAATTGGGTAACAGACATTTGTCCGAAGATCAAATCATAGAAAGTAATGCCGAGGATTTTCAGCAGATGATTATAGATTCACCAACAATTGTAAGCAATGATTATATTGCCTTTGCGGATTTTCCGGACAAGGACAAGAAAACTATAATGGTTGTAGAAGACAATGAGGATGTACGCAGATTTATTGTCGGTATTTTGTCCAATGATTACAATACAGTGGAATTTACCAATGGTAGAGATGCGGCAAACTATTTAGAAACCGAGATCTTAGATGTTATCATCAGTGATATTATGATGCCTGATATGGATGGTATAGAACTTTGTCGCATTGTAAAAACTAATGAGAGTACCAGTCATATACCGGTACTACTTCTAACCGCCAAGGCATCTATCGATCATAAAATAGAAGGACTTTCTACAGGTGCAGATGCTTACATCACTAAACCATTTAGTACGCAGGAACTTAAACTGAGTATTGCCAATCTACTTTCTGCCCAGGAGATATTTAGAAAGAAATATAGTGGGAATTTCATTATAGATTCTGATTTGAACAATCTAACTACGCCCGAAGAAGCATTCATCAAAAAATTAATGCGAGTTATAGAAGAAAACCTAGAAAATTCTGAGTTCGATGTCAATATGTTGGTCGACAAGATTGGAATGAGCAGAACTATACTTTACAAAAAAGTCACTGCACTTACCAACCATTCGGTAGCAAGTCTCATAAAACAGCTAAGACTGAAGAAAGCAGCGGATATAATTCTGAACACAACACATCCAATTTCAGAAGTTGCTTTTATGGTAGGATTCAATGATCGTAAACATTTTAGCCGTGAGTTCAAAAAAGTGTACAAAGTTTCCCCAACGTCTTACAAAACTAGTCCGAATTCCGGGCGGTAATTGAACTAAAACCTGACACAAATACGAATTTTCAACATCATTTTCTTTCTATTGAATTTGAAATAGATTTATAACGTATTGTTTTTCATTGTGTTAAAATGATTCATACATTATGACCCCGCAAAAAGCATATTTAGACACCCTAATAGATATGATTATCAGACATATTTGTAAAAAACAAAGCTATTAAACTAAACAATATGAAAAAATTCGATAAGAATATTGTTCCACTTAAAAATTACAATGGCAAAAAAATCGGACTAATTGCAGTTGCTTTTCTCCTCTCCGGGCAAGCGATTGTGCAGGCTCAGACCACTCCAAAATCTGATAAAGACACTTTAGTTGGGGCATCTAAAGAAATTGAGCAGGTTGTAATCATTGGATATGGCGCAAAAAAGAAAAGTGATGTCATCAGTTCCGTGGTCAAAGTCAATGCAGAGGATCTTACAAAAGTAGCTACATCGGACGTCGGTGAAATGTTACGAGGAAAAGCTGCCGGGGTACAGGTGACACTTGCCAATGGTGCGCCAGGTAGCTCATCCAATATTCAAATTCGAGGCCAGCGATCGATATCTGGAGGAAATAATCCTATCGTAATTGTTGATGGAGTGAGAGTTGGAAGTATCAATGATGTTAATGCTAATGATATAGAATCCCTTGAGGTTTTGAAAGATGCCGCTGCACAATCCATCTATGGTGCGAGGGCATCTAATGGAGTCATACTCATCACTACAAAACGAGGAAAAAGTGGGAAGGCCAAAGTAACTTATAATGGTTTTTCTGGTTATCAAACAATCAATAGAAATTTTGATATCTATAGTGGTGAAGAATTTGCCCAACTAAAGAGAGAAGCTTTCAGAACCAACAACGGAGGTGTGTACAGACCGGACAGTGAGATTTTTTCTGCATTAGAATTGGAAAGTGTCCAAACTGGGAAGTATATTAATTGGGAAAAGCTGATGCTCAGAACAGGTGAAACACAAAACCACGCCATCAACTTTTCATCGGGCAGTGACAAGTTCAGTATATTTAGCAGTGTGAACTATATTGGAACCAAAGGTGTTATCCCCAATTCAGATTTTAACAAAACAGGAATCAGATTAAATGCTGATCAAAAAATAAGCAACACCCTGAAAGTGGGTTTGAACACTTCCTTTCAATTCTCCGAGACCAATAATCCAAATAATGCAGGCGTAATTTTAAGTTCTATTACTACATCGCCTCTTGGACGCGTTTACAATGATGATGGTTCACTCAGACTATTGCCCGGAGGTTTTGCAGAAAATAAAAATCCACTCATTGATCTTTACCAAACGACCAATTTTGTCCAAAACCGAAATGACATTCTCAACCTTTTTGTAGACTTTACGCCGTTTCGAGGTTTCAAATACAGAATGAATGCCAGCAGAAGATCCTGGAATTATAAAAGAAAATCTTATAATACTACACAGTCCATCGCAGGTATTGCCAATAACAACCAAGGTAGTGGCAGTATACAATTTCAGGATGAGGTAGAATGGCAATTGGAAAATATCTTTACCTACAACTTCAAATTGGCAGAGAAAAACCATTTCGCTGCTACCGTGGTGCAAAGTATTTCCAAAACCAACCGCAATGATTTTCAGAATGCTTCTACAAACATTCCGAATGATATCTTAGGGATCAATGGATTGCAATCAGCATTACTCAATACACCAACCATTTCAGAATATAATAGAGGAATTGTCTCTGCTGTCGGGCGTTTGGAATATGATTATGATAACAAATATTATGTGACCATTGCAGGAAGAATGGATGGCTCCACGGTATTTGGCAAAAATAACAAATGGGCTTCTTTTCCATCAGCCAACATTGGATGGAATATCCATAAGGAAAATTTTATGGATAAGTTGAATTTCATTAATAATTTAAAACTTAGATTCAGCTACGGAAGTGTAGGAAATGAAGCCATCTCGCCTGGACTCAGCCAGAGTACTGCAGACCAGAGCAATTATGTAATAGGAGGTAATCAAGTTTCTGGATATATCCCCGGGCCTACTTTGCCAAATCCCAACTTAAAATGGGAAACCTCTACAACGTTTAACTCGGCATTAGATTTTGGATTTTTCAGAGATAGGATCACAGCCACTGTCGAATATTATAATACACGAACAAAAGATCTACTTGTTCAAGAGCAATTGGATCTTTCATCCGGATACAGCAACAGATGGAGTAACCTTGGTGAAGTAGAGAACAAGGGTTTTGAAGCTTCGTTAAATGCGGATGTAATCAAGACTTCTGATTTTAAATTTAAAATTGGTCTAGCTTACACGAAAAATAAAAATAAGATCATCAGTTTGTATGGTAGAGACGCAGACGGTGATGGTAGGGAAGATGATGATATTCTGAATAGACGTTTCATTGGCCAGCCAATCAATGTGTTTTACCAGTACGATGTCGTAGGCATTTTTCAACAGGGTGAGGATATTGTGAACTCTGCACAGCCACTTGCTTTACCGGGCGACATCAAGCTTAGAGATGTAAACGGTGATGGGGTAATCAATGACAAAGACCGTGTGATCACATCACAGATGCCGGATTGGTATGGTACTTTATCACTTGGTTTTGAGTATAAGGGATTTGACATCAATGCAGATTTCTATACTGTGCAAGGTGTTATAAAAAATAATCCTTTTCTGTATAGCTATCTGGAAGGTGGATCGTTAAGGGGAATCAAAAATGGTATCAAGCAAGATTATTGGACACCAGAAAATCCTGGAGGAAACTACCCTAGACCAAATGAAGGGAATGATCCTTCCAATATTTTTAATATGGGACTTCAGGATGCTTCTTATTTTAGATTACAGAATATTACTTGTGGTTATTCATTCAAACCAGAAACGGTGTCGAAAATTGGTCTGAGCAACCTTAGAATCTTTTTGACTGGTAGCAATCTTTTCACAATCACAGATTACCAATCTTATAGCCCAGAAAAAAATCCAAACGAATATCCAGAGGCAGTAACCCTTGTTGCGGGAATTAAATTTGGATTTTAAAAAAAATATGAAAATTTTAAGTCATTATATCATGAAAAAATTACAGTGTTTAGTCATTTCTATCATATCTCTCGCAGCGACTTGCATATCTTGTGACAAATTCCTGGAAGAAGAAATCATAGATCAGGTTTCTGTAGATTATATCTATACGACCCCCGAAGGCCTGGATGTAGGTGTCAATGCCTTATATAACAGGATGCGGCAGTATAATGCACCGTCTGGAGATAATAGTAATCTGCAAGCCAATGTGTTTTTTATGGCCGCTACCGATCTTGGCCTTCATAGAACTTGGTTTACGCCGTATGGAGCTACCACTCATACTCCACAAAATTTCCCTAAGGACAAATGGGTTAATGCCTATAAAATTATAGATAGAGCGTCTGCAATTATCAGTAGTGCAAGAACAGTCTCTATGGATAATAATGCTAAAAAGAAACTGGTTGCACAGGCACGTGTCATTAGAGGTGAGCTTTATCTGGATCTGATAAGAATGTATGGTACTATCTTACTGGACACTGTGGCAACCAATGCACAAAATATAGATGATGCAGTCACTTACAAAGCAGCTACAGAAGATGAGGTTTTCGGGGTCATCAATCAGGATTTGGATTATGCTGTTGCAAATTTGGATTGGCAGGTGCCCGCTGGCAGATACGGTCAGGGAGTTGCGAGGCATTTGCGTGGTAAAGCGGCAATGTGGCGCAAAGACTGGCAGAAAGCTGCAGAAGAATTTGATGCAATTATTCTCAATCCGACCCACGATTTGGTAGATATTAATCAGGTTTTCGGAGCTGATGTCAATCATAAAGAAGCCTTATTTGTTTATCAACGCAACCAAAGTCTCGGACAAGGCGATGATCTTGCTGGTGGTGGTGGATTTTGGCTTGGAAGTGTTTTTACCCAGAGGATTTATGAAAAAGCATCGGGAGCATCTGCCAGTGCAGGAAATGAGATGATTCTAGATGTTAACTATGGCGGACAATCTTTAGGTTGGTTTTATCCTAATAATTATTTGAAATCTCTTTATGATAAGACGAATGACAAAAGGTTTTCAACCTATTATTGGCCGGATAATTATACTGCTTATATTGTTAATAATCCCAGCCATCCACGCTTTGGACAGCCTATTACACAGCCGGAAGATAATTACAGAAGATACCACTGGAGTTTGAAAAAATATGCAGACTTCCAAACAAAACTGGTTGGAACAGAAAACAGTTTTAAAAATTATATGTATTACCGGTATGCAGAAACACTACTTCTGGCGTCGGAAGCTCATCATAATCTTGGAAATGATGCCCTGGCCTTATCGTACATTAATAAAGTTCGCAGAAGAGGTTATGGTCTGAATCCTAACGCAGTATCATCATTTGATTTTACAAGCTGGACGCAGGAAACTTATCTGGAAGAATCAGCAAGAGAATTGGCCTTTGAAAATGAACGTTGGTTTCTGCTGAAGCGATTAGGCATTTTAGGAGAGAGAATTACTCTGCATTACAGAAACGGTGACAATACAAGCTCGGAGGCTTCAGATGCCATCAATAGTCTTACCCCATGGAGAGCGCAGTATATTAACTGTCCTGTCCCTCAAAGTCAGATTGACATTATGGGTGCTGCAGCTTCGCAATTTAATATCGGATATTAAGATTATAACTTAATATTTGAGTCAATCATTAATCAAAATTTTATGTTAAAAAAAATTATCATCCCATTGCTGTTAATAGTCTTTATCCTAAGTTCATTTTGTACATCGGTTATGGGACAAAAAACGATTCAGCATGCTTTTGCCAGAGATCATATTAATCTAAATGGCTCTTGGAAATATATCATAGATCCGTACCAAATGGGTTATCTAGATTACAGACAAAAACCATTCGATCAAAGTAAATCAGGAAAAGGAGGCTTTTATGACAACATTACTTCCCCGGACAAAAAAACAAGAGTCGAATACAATTTTGATTTTGAACCTTCTTTGCAGGTTCCTGGTGATTGGAACTCTCAGGATCAAAAACTACTATTTTATGAAGGTACTGTTTGGTACAAAAGAGATTTTGTCGCAGATCCACAAGCCAATAAGAATTACTTTTTGTATTTCGCAGCGGTAAATTACGAGAGTCACGTTTATTTGAATGGCGAAAAGGTAGGTACACATAAAGGTGGATTCACTCCATTTCAATTTGATGTCACTTCGAAATTAAAAAAGGGCAACAACTATGTTGTGGTTATGGTCGATAATGTACGCAAAAAAGATGAGGTGCCAACTATTAATACAGATTGGTGGAACTATGGAGGTATTACACGTGATGTTTTATTGGTAACCACGCCAAAGTCTTTTATCGAAGATTATAAAATGCAATTGGCCAAAAATGATCCTACTAAATTAGAGGGATTTGTGAAGTTGAATGGCAATACAAACAAAGAGAAACTGGTCATAGAAATTCCTGAACTTAATATAAAATCGACACTTGAAACTGATGCCAATGGCTATGCGAAAATTATAATTCCCACAAAAAAGATTGACTATTGGTCTCCGGAAAATCCTAAGCTGTACGATGTCAAAATCAGTTCAAAGTCAGATAAAATTAATGATAAAATTGGTTTTAGAACAATTAAAACTGTTGGAAAAGATATTTTGCTGAATGACCGATCCCTATTTCTGAAAGGTATTTCTGTACATGACGAAAATCCTTTGGTAGGCGGACGTTTGCGATCCGAAGGCGATATGAGAATGATCCTTGGCTGGGCAAAGCAATTAGGCTGCAATTATATTCGCCTGGCACATTACACCCATAATGAAACGATGCTGCGTCTTGCTGACGAAATTGGATTATTGGTTTGGGCAGAGGTTCCTGTGTATTGGACGATCTCGTGGAGCAATCCCGATACGTATAAAAACGCAGAAGATCAATTGACTGTAGCAATCGAAAGAGATAAAAACAGAGCTTCCGTAATTATCTGGTCAGTAGGGAATGAGACGCCTGTCAGTAAGGAGCGTAATGTTTTTATGGGTAAATTAATTGACAAAGTTCGTAGTTTAGACGATAGTAGACTTGTTGCAGCCGCCTTGGAAATCGAACGCAATGGCTATGACGTAACCGTTGAAGATCCTTTGGGTGATAAGCTTGATCTCGCCAGTTTTAATGAGTATGGAGGCTGGTACTGGTCTGAGCCAAAAGAATTACCAAAATATAAATGGGAAATAAAATTCAATAAACCAGTGGTAATCTCCGAGTTTGGTGCCGATGCATTAGCAGGATATCACGCAGATGAAGATACAGTATGGAGTGAGGAGCATCAGCAATTGTTTTATGAAAAACAACTGGAAATGCTTGACAAAATAGATGGGCTGCGAGGAATGACACCTTGGATTCTAGTCGATTTCAAATCGCCTAGACGTCAAAATCCTGTTTATCAGAATTTCTGGAACAGAAAAGGTCTTATTTCGGAAACTGGGGTCAAAAAGAAGGCTTTTTACACGCTTCAGAATTATTATCAACGGAAATCATTAAATAATAAATAAAAACCTCATTGTATATGAAAAATATATTTAGAGTATTAAGATTAAGCATGCTTTTCTTTCTAGTCTCTTGCACGCACGAGGATAAAGTAGAGTTTGTCAATGGGGAAACAGGACAAGTGGAAAATCCTGATCCTTTTTCCGCAAAAAAAATAATTGCTGATATGGGACCTGGTTTTAATCTTGGTAACACCTTTGATAATGGCATTCATCCGACCTCCTTGGCAGCAATCAAACCCGTTATTGATTTGTATAAAAATGCGGGAATGAAACATGTTAGAATTCCAACTACCTGGATGGATAGGTTTTCATCTACTCTTGCAGACAATAATGGTAATATTAATGTCAATCATCCAAGATTTATAGAGCTTAAGGCAGTTATAGATTACGCACTATCAAAAGATTTATACGTAATACTAAATACCCATCACGAGTCTTGGTTGAAGGATCATTACGATGGATCTGAGCAATATGATACTAAGTTCCGAACATTGTGGACAGGTATTGCTACCTATTTTAAAGATTATCCTCAAAAATTGATTTTTGAAGTTTTAAATGAGCCAGAAGGTAATTTGGGAGAATTAGACGGCAATGGTCCTTTTCCCGATCCTACAGATGCATTGGCTTTACAATACACCAGAAAAGTAAACCAAGTTGGCTATGACGCCATACGGGCAACACATGGTAACAATGAAAAACGATTAATTATGGTAGGTACCAATGGACAAGGAAATGCATTGTATATAAGTAATGTCTATCCAAGCAAATCGTCATTGCCAGGTGGAGGAAATGATGATTATCTATCTATACAGGTTCACACTTATTCTCCTTGGGCATTCTGCGGAGAGACTGGAAGTAATGCTGCTTTTCCCGGAACAGCCAGTTTTGAGACGGGCATTCAAAATGTGAAAGCACATTCGATAAAATTGAATGTTCCTGTTCATTATGGCGAATTCGGAGTAGGAAGAAGTAGTAATACCGCGGAAAGAAATACCGATCTCGTTAGGAATTATTACCGCACAATGGCAAGAACAACCTTAGCTCAATCAATGTCATACAGCGTTTGGGATGATAGAGGTTGGTTTGCTCTCATAAACCCAACAGGTACATCTTTCGTAAATAATATAGTACCATACATGCTACAATAAAATCAAATCACAATATTATTTTCTTTAAGTTGCTGTTTCATAATTTTATCTAAAACTATGAAACAGCTTTTTTAATTACTGGCTGATAACTCTGAAAATCATTTAATAATGCTAGCAATTCCAATTAGAGAAAATGAAAGTAGGTGGGTTATACTTAATTGTCAAAAATATTTTTGGAAAATATATATACATTATGAATTCTGGTTAATTTATCGAAATCCTCTAAAAAAGTGTTCAATAATTTTACCGCTAAGATCAAAAACAAAAAATGGCTCCAATTTATTATAAATTGAGTCATTTTTTGTTTTGATTCCAGGATTGTCCGGATTAATCTTTTTAATGTTTAATTAAAATAGGTGTGAAACATTTGATATGTGTTTTGTGTGAAGTGTGATATTAATTACGATATAAATGATTGTTTAGAATTGTCTTATGTAAAATATATCAATGTTTAATTTTATATTATTTTTCTGATTTTGTAAGAATGTTTCTCAAATTTGACATATCATCACTAATTCGTTTATCAAGTATTTTTGCGTAATGTTGAGTAGTTTTTATATTGGTGTGTCCAAGCATCTTGCTTACACTCTCAATTGGAACACCATTTGACAAGGTTATTGTTGTAGCAAATGTATGTCTAGCAATATGGAAAGTCAATTCTTTATTAATTCCACAAACATTAGCAATTTCTTTTAGATAAGAATTCATCTTTTGGTTACTTAAAACAGGAAAAAGTACATCTGTATTAATACACTCTGGATGATCTTTGTATTTTATAATAAGTTCTTGTGCTAATGGTAATAATGGGACTCTAGTTGAGGTGTCCGTCTTCTGACGTTTTTTAAATATCCATTCATTACCATCTATACCAGTATTTATGTGAGATTTTGATAACTTCTTGACATCTATATATGCTAATCCCGTGTAGCAGCTAAATAGAAAAATATCTCTAACATGATTTAATCTTTCGGAAGCAAAATCTTTTTCCAAAATAGATTGTATCTCTTCTTTGTTTAGGTATGTTCTCTCTACAACTTTAATTTTTGCTTTGTATCCTACAAAGGGATCTTTGGCTAACCATCCGTTCGCTATGCATAATCGTATTATTTTTTTGAAATTTTTAAGATATTTAACTGCAGTGTTGTTTGCGCATTTGCGAACGCTCCGAAGCCAAAAATCATAATCCGCTATAAAAGCGTGGTTAATCTGCGTGATGTCTATATCGCAAATTTTATATTTCCATTTTAGAAATTCCTGAGTGTGTTTTAAAGATGTCTTATAACGCTCTAAGGTTCCTGGTGCGAAATCCTGACCTATTAATGCTTCCACCTTATCATTGTGATCCTGAAATATGGGGATTAGCATCCGTTGTTCCAAATCAGTACCCAAAAGCTTCGACTTCAAACCATCTGCCGTTACAAAGTTTTCCTCTTTCAACATTGAATAATGCGTATCATAAACTTGTTGTTCCAAAGTTTTGAGGTAAGTATTTAGTATTTTGGCATCTTGCCCATAACCAACAGCTTTATGAGATTTGCTGTCCCATTTCTTTGGGTCAATATACCTTTTGGCTGCAATTTCTGCGGCTTTGCCGTCGATTGTTATACGCAAATAAATTGGAGCAGTTCCGTTTGTGCGGATTTTATTCTTTTTGATAAAGAATAGAAGATTAAATGTCTTGTTCATTGTGTGATAATTTTAATTGTTTAAAAAGTTACTTTTTATTACCACTTTTTTGCAAGATGTATGTTGTTTGAACATCCTATTCATAGGGTTTTTCATGTTTTTTAGTGACCTGTTTTTGGCGTTTTTTGAATAGGTCACTAAATAGGTCACTTGAAATATGCCCTTTTTTGTATTATTTTGCTACATGAACAGAAACAAAAAACGCTGTAAACATTGATGTTTACAGCGTTTTAGCTTATTTTGGTTTCCCAACTGGCGGAGAGTGAGGGATTCGAACCCCCGGACCTGTTACAGTCAACAGTTTTCAAGACTGCCGCAATCGACCACTCTGCCAACTCTCCTTACTTGCAACGATTTCTCGTTTTCAGTGGTGCAAATATAGAAAGCTTTTGTATTATGACCAAATAATATTTGAAAAAAAAATTTAATTCATTAATTATCAAACTGAAAAATTAATTCTGATAATTTAAAACCTTGTAAAAGCCTTGATAATTCTTGAGGTTTGCGAGAGAAAAAGTCTGTAAATCCAGTGTTTTTGTAATTACGATTTTACAAAACTGAAAAAATTATTTAATTGAAATTTTATAAATAATCAATTCAAGTAGGAAATGTGTAGGAGTAATTTAGACTTAAAAGCCAATCAAATTGTAAAATCCTTCATCAGAAATGCAAATTGAACACCTTGCAATCATAAATCATAAATAAAATCAATTTCTAAAATAACTATAAATTATTAATAGTATCTTTGGTGCGGTAATGTATGTGTGAAGTGCTGATTTTAAGTGATTAAGTCCTGTGCCATTCGCTTCACTTTATTTTTTGCTGTAGAGATGGCATACAGCGTTTTATTTTATTTAAATTATGAATGCATTAGCATTAGACTTTCCTACGGTTTCTTATGCAGAGTTCCTTTCTAATTTTAAGGCTTCTTTAGGGTCTTTGTTTCAAAGAGAAAACATAGATCAATTAAGTCTTTCAAGAGGTTTGCCTCCTAATGTTTGGAAAGAAATTTTCAATTTGAAACCACTTTCTGTTGCTATTCCAACTGAATATGGTGGAAGAGGCGTGAAGGTGAAAGAATGTCTTGGATTGCTTTCTGCGGCGTCATACGAGTCTCTTCCATTGTCATTGACATTCGGGATTAATATTGCATTATTCTTGGAGCCTTTGGCTAAATATGGGAATAATATCATCAAAGGTGATATTTTCAAACATTTCCTAGATTTTGGAGCAATGGGGGGATTGATGATTACTGAACCAGATTTTGGTAGTGATGCATTGAATATGAAGACTCAAAATGAACTAAAAGATAATTCTTACCATATCAAAGGAACTAAACATTGGCAAGGTCTTACAGGCTTGGCTAATTATTGGCTAATCACTTCAAGAAATATCAATGCTGAAGGTAATCTTGGTAGAGATGTGGATTTCTTCATCGCAGATACTCATAAGCCAGAACAAAACATTGAGGTTAAGGAATATTATGACAATGCAGGTCTTTATATGATTCCTTACGGATTGAATAAAATCGATATCAAAGTTCCGGAACAAAATAAGTTAATTCCTGAAAGTACGGGTCTTAAAATGATGTTGGACGTTCTTCACAGAAGCAGATTCCAGTTTCCGGGAATGGGAATGGGATTTCTGAAAAGAATGATGGACGAGGCTACAAAACATTGTAAAGAAAGAATTGTTGGTGCTTCTAACTTATTTTCTTTGGATCAGGTTCAGTATCAATTGGCAAAATTACAGTCATTCTTCACGCTTTCTTCCGCAATGTGCGCAAAAAGTACAAGTGTAAGCGGGATTGATAAAGATGTTTCAGGAAGTGGTGTTCACGCTAACAGTATGAAAGCTTTTGTGACAGATATGATGCAGGAAGCTGCTCAGATTTTGGTTCAATTGTCTGGTGCAAAAGGTTATAGACTAAGTCATATCGGTGGGAGAGGAATTATGGACAGCCGACCTTTCCAAATCTTTGAAGGTTCAAACGAAATGCTTTATACGCAAATTTCTGAAGGGATTTTGAAAGATATGAAGAAGAAAAAAACAGACAATCTAGGAGAATATCTTTTGATTAATGAGATTACCAAAGATGCTGCAAAATTATACTCGAAAGAACTTAATGTGACGATTGATGGTCCACTTTCTCAAAGAAAAATGATAGACCTTGGGAAAATTATTTCAAGAATTGTGACAGTTAATGACTTAATAGATCTTAATAATGCAGGTTTTAATCAGGATTTGAGTGATAATTCTATCGAAATTGTGAGACAAGAAGTGGTGACACTCTTAGCTTCTATGAACCACCATAAAAACATCAATGCCGTTTGCGATATTAGTGAGAAAAGTGATTGGATGTCGTTTTTCTAATGATTATTTCAAATTATAGATAAGAACGATGCCTCTAATTTTAGGGGCATTTTTTATGTCTCGCATATTTGTCGTATATTTGCATATAATTTCTAAACAGTTTTCTGTAATTGCTGAAAATTTTCAAGACAATTTATTGTGTTTTCGGTCATATGGGTTAATGTTATATTGGCAGCACAAGTTCCAAATTGCAAAGACAGAACGGCTTTTTAATCTTATTGAGATTTGATTTCAAATTATTGATGAACTCATTTCGGACTTCGTAACTTCATTTCAATAACTAAAATAACAAACATAATTTATGGCAGATTCTTTCTCCAAAAAAGAAAATTTCAAGAAAAAACAACAAAAACAAAAAGAAAAAGCACTTCGTCGTGAAGAGCGTAAAACTAATAACGACAAAGGAAAAGACATCGAGTTTATGTATGTGGATGCATACGGAAGATTGACTTCTACACCTCCAGAGGAGAAATTGGAAGTGGATTTGGATAACATTCAATTAGGTGCAGCGCCTGTGGAAGCAGAAGAAGCTGTGAAAACGGGAATCGTAACTTTCTTAAGCGAAAAAGGTTATGGGTTCATCACTGAAAATAAAACCAACGAAAATATCTTTTTCCATAGTAACAATTGTGCAGTGCCGGTAAAAAAAGGAAACAAAGTAGCTTTCGAAAAAGAAAGATCACCAAAAGGCTTTTCGGCAGTCAATATCGAACTTGTCAAATAACTTTTTGATTTTAAAATATTTACAATAAGCTCCAGTCGGAGCTTATTTTTTTTGGCTTCATTTTAGATAAAAATAATTTATGAATACAGAATTATTGGGTTTAATTGCCGGAGGAATTACATCAATCGCAATGATGCCACAACTCATCAAAGTTATCAAGGAAAAAAATGCCAAAGATATCTCCGTTGTGATGCTTTTAGTTTTGATTACAGGATTATCACTTTGGGTTTGGTACGGAATGTTACAGAATGAATTACCAATTATTTTGTCTAATGGTTTTTCAGTTTTAATTAATTTAACTTTGCTGATATGCTGTATTATTTTCAAAAAGAAAGACTAAATCTCATAAATATCAGAATCCGTAAAAACATAGAATCTTCCATTTTTTGGGAGATTTTTTGTATCTAAACCTGTAAATTCGCTGAAAGCCGGAAGTAATAATTGTGTGTCTGACAAAGCAAAACAAGGCAATTTTATTTTTTTAACAAATGAATTCAAAACAATTCCCGGATGAATATGACCGGTTATTTGAAATTCCGGATTTGATTTTTCAAAATCGTGGACGAAAGTAATACCATCGATTTCTAATTCAATTGACTTAAGATTAAGACATAGCTTAGCTTCCAATTTTTTTGAAATTCTGTCGTGATTCCCTTCCACAAGATGAAATTCAATCTCGGGAAACTGGTTTTTCCATTCACAAAATTTATCAACATCAGAATTATCTCCGGCGTGTAATAAATCTCCGACGATAATAAATTTTTTAGGGTGAAAATATTCGATTAAAACGGATAATCTCTGTAAATCATTTTCAAAAATCTGATTAGAAAGGGCAATTCCGTTTTTCCGGAAATGTGCTGTTTTTCCTATATGCAAATCTGATAAAATCAATGCTTTTTCTTTTTCCCAAAACAATGCTCTTTGATTGGTTAACGTGAAAATTTGGTCTCTAATATTTATATTTTTTGTTACTATTTTCATACTAATTAATTAACCATAATATCTGCCATTCCGTAAGAATCTCTTCTGTTTATATTGACTTCGTCGAACCACTTTGTTAGGTTTCCTACGAAATGACAAAAAATTGTTAAATTATCTTCCTTTCTTCGCCTGCTGAATCAATTTCTGGATTCTCGCATCAAGACCTTCACTGGATAACGTTTGTCTCAAACTGTCAACTTTTATCGGGAAACTTAAAGGTGTAAAAGTATTTGCAAATTTCAGGATAATTTTTGATTTTTCAATTCTTTTGAATGCCTCTACTACTCGCTGTTCCTGCAGCTGCATATTAAAAACCTCTGTATAAGCCTGCCTTACAAGAAAATGATTCGGGTCGTGATCTTCCAGAACTTTAAAAATCAAACCTGCAGAACTTTGCAGAGATTTGTTGGAACGCTGCTGTCCGGGAAAATTCTGAACGACCATTCCGGAAATGACCGCAATATCACGGAATTTTCGTCTCGCCATTTCTGCCGCATTAATACTGGAAATCACATCGGTCATCAGATTATCCCTCGTTAAAATTTTATCTAAATTCTCCTCAGTCAGCGGAATTTCTTTGTCACTGAATAATTCAAAACCATAATCATTCATCGCCATCGAAAAGGAAATCGGAGCTAATTTTGAAATTCGATAAGCAATCAACGCTGCCATCACTTCGTGCACCAATCGCCCTTCGAAAGGATACATAAATAAGTGATATCCTTCGCGGTTTTTAATGAGTTCAACCAAAAATTCATCATCTTTCGGAATGTGCGAACGCTTTTCCTGATTAGCTAAAAGCGGATGCAGAAACTTCAGTTCTTTATCAGAAGCTTTCGGATTTAACGCTCCCGACAATTTTTCTCTTAAAAAATGACCTAGATTTGAACTTAAAGGCAACCTTCCGCCCAGATAACTTGGAGCCTGCGCTTTTCCTTTGGAAGCCCGAACGAAAACCGTCATATCTTTAATCATTGCCACTTCCAGAACCCGACCCGCCAAGATAAATTTCTCTTCTTTTTTCAGTCTCGAAATAAAATATTCCTCAACCATCCCGATATAACCACCGGAAATAAATTTCACCTTCAGCATCGCATCACTGACAATCGCACCCATATTCATCCGATGAAGCATTGCAATTTTTCTGGAAGTTACTTTGTGCAGACCGTCTTCCATTACAACAACTTTGTGATATTCTTCGTAGCTTTTCAAAGCACTTCCGCCAATCGTTAGAAAGTCAATTATCGCTTTCCATTCCTCATCCCGGATTTCCTGAAAAGTGTAGACTTTTTTAATTCTCTCGTAAACTTCATCGGGGAAAAATCCGTCACCAACTGCCAAAGTCATTAGAAACTGAACCAATACATCAAAACATAAAACCTGCGGTTCACGAGGCTCAATCACTTTTTGTTTTACGGCTTCCTTCAAAGCTGCAACTTCAATTAGTTCTAAAGAATGGGTAGGCACACAGAAAATTTTTGAAGTTTCAAAAGGGGAGTGACCACTTCGTCCTGCACGTTGCAAAAATCTCGCAACACCTTTTGCAGAGCCAATTTGAATGACCGTATCAACTGGTTTAAAGTCAATTCCCAAATCTAAAGAAGATGTGGAAACGACCGCTTTCAGTTTTCCTGAACTTAAATTTTCTTCAATCCAAATTCTCAGATGCGCATCAATAGAACTGTGATGAATGGCGATTTGTCCGGCGAAATCGGGAAAGGCATTCAATAAAAGTTGATACCACATTTCACTTTGGCTTCTGGTATTTGTAAAAACAATTGTGGATTTTGATTCAAGAATAATCGGAACGACTTTATCGGCTAATTTTTGTCCGAGATGTCCAGCCCAAGGCAAAAGTTCCACTTCATCCGGAAAAACTGAAAGAATATCAATTTTTTTCTGTTCTTTGGCTGTGATTTTTGTTTTCTTAATATCATATGGAATTAAAACTTCCAATGCCTCTTCAAGATTTCCAATCGTTGCCGTAATTCCCCAGATTTTAATTTTCGGAACGTAATGTACAAGTTGAGAAATTCCCAATTCTACCATCACACCACGTTTTGAACCCAATAATTCGTGCCATTCATCCACTGCAACGCAATGCATATTATTAAAGAACCGCTCGTTATTTTTCTGTCCAAAAAGCAGATGCAAACTTTCTGGAGTTACCACCAAAATTTCAGGCATACTTTTGACCTGCTGTTGTCGGACTTTCGGATCTGTGTCACCATTTCTCACACCTACTGTCCAATCCAGTCCGATCTCGTCAATCGCTTCCTGCATTGCTTTGGCGATATCTTTTGAAAGAGAACGAAGTGGCGTAATCCAAATCATTTTCAGCCCTTTTTTAAACTTCTCAGGATTCGTCAAAAAGTCTGAAATCAAAGCTAAGAACACAGAAAAAGTTTTCCCAAAACCGGTTGGTGCCACAACCATTCCGCTGTAACCACTGCCAAATTTCTGCCAGGTGTCAATCTGAAATTTAAATGGAGAATTGTCTTTTTCCATCATCCAGTTTTGAATGATTTTAAAGCCTTCGGTATTTTCGTAGTTGCTCAAATCTGTTTTTTTTAACCACAAAAGTCACAAAAGTTTTTGATGGGCTTTTAGCTTTTGAAAAGTTCAAAAAAGCGTTATTCTAGACTTTTTTGCACTTTCAGCAAGAATCACTTTAAACTTTAGCTTTTGTTACTTTTGTGGTTTATATTTTTACTGTATCAATTTCTTAATTTCTTCAATATCATCAATCTCATCCACAGTTTTATCTTTCCGCCATCTTAAAATCCTCGGAAAACGCAGTGCAACACCACTTTTGTGTCGGTTGCTGAAACCAATTCCTTCAAATGCAATTTCGAAAACCAGTTCAGGTTTTACAGTTCGGACTGGACCGAATTTTTCAATTGCATTTTTATTCACAAATTTGCTCACTTCCATTATTTCTTTGTCGGTCAATCCGGAATAGGCTTTTGCAATAGTAACTAATTTATCGCCACTTTTCACAGCAAAACTGTAATCGGTGTAATAAGCGCTCCGTCGTCCGCTTCCTTTTTGAGCGTAAATCAGCACGGCATCAATTGTCAACGGATTGATTTTCCATTTCCACCAATCGCCTTTTTTTCGTCCTGAATGATAGTGAGAGTTTTTCTGCTTCAGCATCAGACCTTCACTGTTGATTTCTCTGGAATTTTCTCTGATTTGGTTTAAATCTTCCCAGTTTTCAAAATCAATGGCTTGAGAAATTTTGATGTTTTCAGGATTTTCATTTAATAATAATTCTTCCAGCATTGCCCGTCTTGCCGAGATTGGTTTTTCCCGTAAATCTGTTCCTTCCAGTTCCAAAATATCATATGCAAAAACTTCAATCGGAATTTCTGCGAGCATTTTTTTTGTTAAGGTTTTGCGGTTTAATCGTTTCTGTAATTCGTTAAAATTTAAAACATTACCTTCTTTTACCGCAAGTATTTCTCCGTCAATCACAAAATTACCTTTCATATTCTGGACAACTTCTTTGATTTCGGGAAATTGTTCGGTAACCAATTCTTCTCCACGAGACCAGATAAAAACTTCATCATTCCGTCTGATGATTTGTCCACGGATTCCGTCCCACTTATATTCGATGAGCCATTCTTCAGGTTTTCCTAAATCTTCCAAGTCTTTTTCAAGCGGATAAGCCAAACAAAAAGGATAAGGTTTTGAATTATCTGGATTAATGTTTTCAGCCGAAATCAATTCCTTAAAATTTACTTCATCAGGTTGCCATTTTCCCATCAAACTGTGCATCAGCGTGCTTGCTTCCTGTCCGGAAAATTTTGTCAACGCATTAATCAAAGTTTTATCTGAAACTCCGATTCTGAAACTTCCACCCAATAATTTATTGAAAATCAATCGTTCTGTGTAATCCAAACCGTTCCAGGAATTCAGAACGAATTCTTTCTTTTCCGCATCTGATTTATTTTTTAAACCGACGATTTCATTCATCCATTCAGATAAAGATTTCTCGATTTTTTCTGTTGGTGGCGGAAGAATCAATGACAACGTTTCGCCCAAATCTCCGACCGAAGAATAACTCTCCTGAAATAGCCAAAATGGTAATTGTGTAATTTCCAACGCCCATTCTTTCATATAATTGGTGTTCACGTTACGCTTTGGTCTTTTTCCTGTAAATAAAGCGATAAACCAAAGTTTGTCATCATCCGGCGCTCGTTCCAGATAATCAATGATTGCATCGATTTTAGCATTGGTTTTATTGGTGCTTTCGAGTGCGTTGATGAGTTCTGCGAAATTTTTCATACGTCAGAATTTTCGATGGTTTCTTTTTCAGTTACCTCTTCATCATCATCTCCATAAAGTGTTTCCACAACATCAGATTTAATTCCGATTTCGTTTAAATATTTCGAAAAAACTTCGGTTTGTCCGTGTGTAACGTGTACGATTTCTGCTTCCGTTGCTTTCACAGCTTCCAGCAAACCTTTCCAGTCTGCGTGGTCGCTCATCGGGAAACCAGCGTCCATACTTCGCCATCTTCTGGCACCACGAACCTGCATCCAGCCGGAACAAATCGCTGTTGCGGCATCAGGAATTTTCTTAATCACATTGCTGTCAACCAAAGCTGGCGGAACAATGACAATATCGCCGGAAACGTGTTTGATGTTTTCCCTGAAATCGGGAACTTCATAATCTGGAAGTACGATTCCGACTTCTTCAAAGGCTTTATTTAATTTACCAATCGAGTAGTGAACGTGGATTTTTCCCATTCCTTCAACGGCTTTCATTATCCGCTGTGCTTTACCCAAAGAATAACCGATGAAAACAGAAGTTTTCTGATTTTCTTGGTTTCTCAAAACCCAGTTCTGAAGTCTTTTATTCAAATCCGGAACTTCGAGCCAATTGTAAATAGGAAGCCCGAAAGTACTTTCTGTGACAAATTCGTTACATTTTACCAATTCGAAAGGCGTGCTCAAGCCATCATCCTGAACTTTGTAATCTCCGGAAATCACACTAATATAACCTTTGTATTCCAACCGAATCTGAGCCGAACCAATGATATGTCCAGCCGGATGAAGCGAAAGTTTCACACCGTTGATATTGAGAACTTCGCCATATTGCAAAGTCTGGCACTCAATATCTTCAGCAATTCTTTTCTTTAAAATCGGTTTTGTGAAATGATGACAAAGGTATTTTTTCATTCCCCAACGGGCGTGGTCGGCGTGACCGTGCGTTATGACCGCATAATCTACGGGTCGCCAAGGGTCAATATAAAATTTCCCCTGTGGACAGTAAATACCTTTGTTTGTGAATGTGATGAGTTTCAAAATGGGTGTTTGGTTTAGAATTTACTATTCAAAAAGCTAACCAATTGTTAAAACTTAGTTTAAATTTGTTCTGTAAAAATTACAGATGAAAGAAAATCTGCTTCAAGCTTCCACAGAGCCTTTGCTTAATTATTTCAATAAAACGATTCCTTTGAATGCTGAGGAAACTCAACTTGTAACAGAACTTTTCAAATCGAGACTTTACAGAAAAAAACAGTTTGTTTTGCAGGAAAATGATGTCTGCAATCAATTTAATTTTGTGGTTCGTGGCTGTTTGAGAATGTATAAAATTGACGAAAAAGGAAATACGCATATTCTGCAATTTGCTTCAGAAAACTGGTGGATGATTGATATCGGAAGCTTTCATCAGAAAAAACCTTCAGAATTGTGCATTGATGCGCTGGAAGATACGATGGTTCTTCAAATAAGTTATGAAAATTTAATCAAACTTTATACTTCGGCTCCGAAATTTGACAGAATTTTCAGGGTTTTAATTGAAAACAGTTTTGTCACCCTGCAAAATCGTCTGCTTCAAAACATCAGCTCAACTGCCGAAGAGCGTTATCTTTCTTTTCTTGACAGGTATTCTCATCTTTCTAACCGACTACCACAAACCCAAATCGCTTCATTTTTGGGAATTACGCCCGAGTTTTTAAGTAAACTAAAAGCAAAATTACTTAAAGAAAAATCTTAATCCAGATTAAGACTATTTCTTAATTCAGTTCATTGGAAAAAGCCTTCTTTCTGATGGAAATTTGCATTATAATTTTAAAAGAAATCATAATGACAACATCAAAAATTGCCGTCATCGGCTTAGGGAATATCGGACAAGCAGTTGCCGGAAATCTTGCAAAATCACAAAGAGAATTTTTCGTTGCGGACAGAAATCTTGAAAAAGCAAAAGAATTTTCTGCAAATTTGGGAAACAAAGCACAGCCAATTGACATTGAAAGTGCTGTAAAAAATGCACAAATTTTAATTTTAGCTATTCCGTTTGAAGCAATTGAAGGATTTTTAAAGGAATATGCGGAAGATTTGAAAGGGAAAATCATTGTTGACCCTTCCAACCCAATTGCTCCGGATGAAAATGGAGGTTTCAAAAAAATCATTGGAGAAAATGAATCTGCCGGAGAAATCAATTCAAAATTTTTACCTGAAAATGCAAAGTTAGTGAAGGCTTTAGGAACTCTTGGAGCGGTCTCTTTATCAGAATCTGCTTATCAAAATCCGGAAAAATCAGTTTTATTCTATGCTACAGATGATGAAAGTATCAATTTTGAAGTGGAAGATTTAATAAAAGATAATGGTTTTGAACCTTTAAGAATCGGTGACATAAATCAATCCATAAGAATTGAAGTTTTTGGCGACCTGCACGAGTTTGGAGCGTTGGGAAAACCTGTTACATTAACCGAAGCAAAAGGAAAAATATAATGTTTAAGAAAAAAGTATTATCATTAACAATTATCGCCGTGACTTTTACAACACTTTCTGCTCAAACAATACAATTTGAAAATAAAGAATTTGAAATTTCTAATGTAAAAGCTTCTGTCATTGACTTTGAAGGTCATAAAGTTTTAAAGCTTAAAAGAGATTTAGACAAAATACCTTTTGTCGTGAATCATCTTGAAAATACCGTGGACGAAGCAACTTTCGTAAAATTAGCCAACGCAAACATCGAAAACGGAATCATTGAGGTAAAAATGTACAGCCAGATTCAAAACCCTTCTCCATTTGAGTTTGCACAGGGTTTTATAGGTTTAGCTTTTAATATTAATAAAGATAATTCTGCTTTTGAATCGATTTATTTGAGACCAAAAGCAGCAAGGTCTGAACAGCAGTTTACGAGAAATCACAGCGTGCAATATTATGCTTATCCGGATTTTAAATTTGAAAAATTGAGACAACCGGAATTCAAAGGACAATATGAAACGTACGCAGATTCAGGTTTAAATGAATGGATTACAATACGAATTGAACTCAAAGATGGAAAAGCATATCTATTTGTAAATAATCAAAAACACCCGTCATTTGCTGTGAATGAACGAAAAGGAAAAACGCAATCAGGAAGTATCGGACTTTGGGTTGATATTGGAACGATTGGCTATTTTAAAGATTTAAAAATTACGAAACTTTGAAAAAAGTTTGATTTTTTAAGTTAACTTAATAATGAAAAAACTCCAAAAAAATTATTTTTTGTTGGAGTTTTATAGGATTGATGGAAATTATTAAATCGTTGCGGTTCCTTCAACTCCGTCAGAATTGTCGGTTTTACTTCCGCTGATTGCAGCTGCTGCAAAACTTAAAAGACTAACTAATTTTCCTGCTTTTGTGTCCCAATAATAAGTTTCTTTCGGTTCAACTCGGATGATGGAAACATTCGGGTCGTCTTTTCCGTCAAACCAAGCGTTTGCCATTGGCGACCACTTTTCTTCGATGGTTGCGCGGTCTGTGTAAACAAAGGCTTCCCCATAGATAGACAGATATTCGGAGTCGCTGTTGTTCATAAAATAAAGTTGTACGCGATTATCTTCCTTGATTTCGAAATTTTTATTGCTTGTTTCGCTACTGATGAACCAAAGATTTCCATTGTCGTCGGTTTCCTGCAAAGACATTGGTCTCGAATTGACTGGTAATCTGTCTAGTTCTGTGGCGAACATACAAATCCTGGCTTTTTCAGATAGTTCCTTAATTTTTTTAATTGCTTCTTGCTGTGTAAGATTTTCTGTAGACATAATGTTTTATTTTTAGTGATTTATAAATTTTAAATTATCCATTAACAATTTCCCCGCCATTCGGATGTAAGACTTGACCGCTTATATATCTGGAATCGTCGCTGGCTAAAAATAGAAAACTTGGAGCCACCTCATTGGGCTGTCCCGCACGCTTCATTGGCGAATCACTCCCGAATTCAGAATTCTTTTTGGGCTTGAAAGATGATGCAATTAGTGGTGTCCAGATTGGACCAGGTGCAACAGCATTTACTCGGATTCCTTTATCAACCAAATTAGCGGAAAGACTTCTTGTAAAAGAAATGATGGCACCTTTTGTAGCAGAATAGTCTATTAATTTTGGACTTCCTCGGTAAGCGGTTACGGATGAAGTGTTGATAATACTTGCACCTTTATTTAAATAAGGTAATGCATATTTTGTAACCCAGAAATAAGAAAAAACATTATTCTGAAATGTTCTTATCAATTGGTCTGTAGAAATTTCTTCAATAGATTCTGATTCCCAGTGTAGACCAGCATTATTGATGATAATATCGATTTTATTGTGAATCTTTATTGAAGTTTCGATTACTTTTTTACAATGATTTTCTTTTCCCAAATCTCCTTTTATCAAAGTGCATTTTCTGGAATAAGCTTCTACTTCTTTTTGAGTTTCTTTTGCATCTTTGGTCTCGCTGAGATAAGCGATAATAATATCGGCGCCTTCTTTTGCAAACAGAAGCGCAACTGCTTTCCCGATCCCACTGTCTCCGCCTGTAATTAAAGCGACTTTATTTTTTAATTTTCCTTCTTTCGGATAATTGATTGGATCAGTTTCAGGAATTGGATTCATTTTCTTTTCCAATCCCGGCCGTCTTTGTTTTTGCTTAGGTCTTATTTTCTTTTTCGTCTCCTTTTCCATTTTTTACTTTTCGGAATAATTACAAATAATGTGCTATTTGTAAAATGTGTTGAAAATTGTTTTTGATTTAAGAAAAAATACAAACATCATAGAAACTAATTAGATTTTAACGAAGTTAAAATCTAAGTGCCTTAAAATTATTGCTGTCTTTTTAAATATTTTGTGCCTTTGCCTTAAAACAAAACACAGTTTAACCAATTTGCTTTTGCCTTTCTGAATCCCTATTTTTGCTGAAATCGATAACAATTCAATATGGTTTTCACTAAAGCAAAATTATTCTTTAGCGCATTATTTTTAGTTTTAATTTCAAATTCATTTTCCGCACAAAACCGAATCAGCAACCACAACAATATTGGCTGGTACGCTTACAACGGAACTTTCAAATTAGATTCCAGATTTTCCATCCACACCGAATATCAGTGGAGACGAAATGATTATATCACAACCTGGCAACAGAGTCTTTTGCGTCTGGGAATCAATTATCAGGCAAACCCGAATCTGCAATTACGACTTGGTTATGCTTGGGCAGAGACTTTTCCTTACGGCGAAATCCCGTTGAACGGAATGGGGAAAGACTTCACAGAACATAGGATTTACGAAATGACAACTGTGACGGACAAGATTGGAAAAATCGATTTGTCACACCGTTTTATACTGGAACAACGCTGGGTTGGGAGATATTCTAATGCCAATCTGACCTCGGAAGACCAATATCCTTTTATGAACAGAGCGCGGTATATGATTCGTTTGCAAATGCCTTTGAAAGGAACTTCGATTGCATCAAAAACGCCTTATGTTGCAGTTTATGATGAGGTGATGATTGGATTCGGGAAAAATGTCGGTGAGAATGTTTTTGACCAAAACCGAATCGGAGTTTTGTTAGGTTATAAATTTAATGATTTGGTGAGAGTAGAAGGTGGTTATCTGAATCAGATTGTACAGTTGGGAAGGGAAGTGGAAGGCAAAAATGTGTTCCAGTACAACAATGGTTTTATTGTAAGTGCAAATTTTAATTTTGATTTCTCCAAAAAATCAGAATAATCTTTAATTTCGCAGTATGAAAATAGCATTCTTAGGACCCGAAGCCTCTTTTACGCAGTTGACCGCGACTCAATTATTCCCAAACGAAGAATTGATTCCGAAAGCTAATATTTTAGATTGCTTTCTTGCGGTTCAGAATAATGAAGTTGATAAAGCGGTTGTTCCTTTGGAAAACTCGATAGAAGGGACGGTTTCTATGACTTTGGATTATCTTTATCAGACACCTGAAATCCGAGTTGAAGCTGAAGCTGTAATGCCGATTGCGCATCATTTGATGATTCATCCAAGTCAAGAAAATGATAACCCGATTGAGAAAATCTATTCTCATCCGCAGGCTTTAGCTCAAAGCTTTCATTCATTGAATAAAAATTATCCAGACGTTCCGAAACAGGAGTTCGCTTCTACGGCAGCTGCTGCAAAACGTGTTTCTGAAAATCCGGATAGAAAAATTGCAGCTGTTGCAAACAAATTTGCTGCAGAATTATACGGATTGAGAATCATTAACGGCAATATTCACGATGTTGAAGAGAATCATACGAGATTCATTGTTATTTCTAAAAGTGAGGAAAGTTTTGACAGCGATTTAAACAGTTCCGGAAAGAAAACCGGACTTTTGATTACGCTTCCTCAAGACCACGCCGGTGGACTTCATCAGGTTTTATCGGTTTTTGCGTGGCGAAATATGAACCTTAGCAAAATCGAATCCCGAACTTTGAAAACCAAACTCGGTAATTATTTCTTTTTTGTAACCGTTGTTGGAGATTGGAATAATGTGCTTTACATTAATTCGATTGATGAATTGAGAGCGATTGGCGCTGATGTTAAGTTTTTGGGGAATTATAAGGAGTTTTTGTTGGAGAGTTAAATAATCTCTAATTCTCTTTGAATATTTTCTCTTGCTTTTTCTTCATATTTACCTTTGAAATAATCTGTTTTGAAAATTTCTTCGAATTCTAAAAAGTGAATCAATACTTTTTTGCGCCCAGGCTTATACATAAAGTCTGGATAAATTGAATATTCTTTTCGGATTTGTTGGGTGTAATTTTCGTAGATTTTCCAATCTTGACCGAGAATTGCTAAGTCTGCATCAAGGAGAAAATTGGTGTCAGAATCTTCACTTTTTTTGTGGGATTTTGTTGCAAGAATTTGATTGTAAATTAGAGTTATTTTTTCTTGAGGAATATTTAGTTTTTCAAGTCTGATTTTTGCTATTTCTGCACTTTTTTCTTCGTTGTCTTTTGATGTCGCTTTGTAAATAATGTCGTGATAGAAAATGGAGAAATGTAAAGAATCACAATCTGAAATTTTATCATTCACTTCTTCCAATTCAAGAATCATATTTTCAAGATGAATGAGATTGTGATATTTTCTGCTTTTCTGAGAATAAGATTTTTCTATTTCTTTCCAATAATCAGTTTTTAATATTTCATTATCGGAATATTTTGAGATTAAATTTGAAAAAATTGAATTTAAATTTATCGACATTATTTAAGAATTAAAAATCTAAAAATAATAGATATTCTGAGTTAGGATTTTCTTCAATCCTAATATTTTTCTTTATTAATGTCAGCATTTTCCTTTCATTAATTCCAATTTTTTTTATGGACTGTATTTCTACAATATTATTTTCAGAATCTATCTTGACTTTATAAACTCCAAATTTATTTTTTATTTGTTTTCCAAAAACAGATTCAAATTCATTTGTAGTATTCTTTTCTATATTATTCCAGCCTTCTGATTTATCCTCATAATCTACAAATTTTAAATCTTTGAAGAGGTTTTTGTTTTTCTTTAAATAATGGAATTGTTTGCTGTATTTATTTACTTCATTTAGATTGTTATCATAAATTTTATACATACTGCTACAAAGAGACATAACATATTCTCCATTTTGGTTTTTATTCGTAAGAAGAAGATATTTTTCTCCAGCTTTGACAAGCTTTTCACAACCTCCAGAACGAGCATTTGTAGTGCTACCAAGGATTACTAATTCTTCAAATTTATTTCCTTTGTATAATTTGTCAAAACTTATTTTAGCTCTATAAATTCTTACACCAGACATTATGTCATTTCGCTCTTCATTTCCATAAGTTGATTCAATTGTAATAATTCCAGCAACATCAGAGTCAAAATAATCTTGAGCTATAACATCTCTTTGACATTTACAAGCTGAAAATTTAACAGATAAAAAAATTAATATCAATAAAAATTTAATCTTCATCTTGAGTGTTGTCAAGGTTAATAACTTTCTTATTAATAAAAAAATACACAGGCAACCCAAGCAAAATCAATCCCAATCCTGGCCAAGTATATTGCGGTTTATAAATGAATAACAGAATACAAAATCCCGTTCCAATCAAAAGATAGAGAATAGGCGTGAAAGGATAAAGAAAGGTTTTGTAACCTCTTTCCAGCTCAGGTTTTTTGATTCTCAGATAGATGACACCAAAAACTGTAATCATATAAAACAAAACAATCACAAATGAAATCATATCCAGCAAATCGCCGTATTGTCCACTAAGACAAAGCAAACTTGCCCAAATTCCCTGCATCCAAAGTGATTTTTCAGGAACCCCGTTTTTGTTATTTTCAACGGCTGATTTCAAGAACAATCCGTCTTTTGCCATAGTCTGGAAAACTCTTGCGCCTGCTAAAACAATTCCGTTCACACAGCCAAAAGTCGAAATCATCACAAGAATCGCAATGATAATCGTTCCTGCATTTCCGAACATTTTTTCGGCTGCAGCAACTGCAACTCTGTCATTCGCCGCAAAAGCGATAGAATCTCTGTCGAGTGCATTGAGGTAAACGAAATTCACTAAAAGATAAAGAATCATCACAGCAGAAGTTCCCAGAATCATTGCTTTTACAACGTTCTTTTTTGGATTTTCGATTTCTCCAGAAATGAAAGTTACGTTTTCCCAAGCTACAGAACTGAAAACCGAACCAACCATTGCCGCAGCAATTCCGCCCAAAACAGTTGCACCGGAAATGCTTTTCCATTCGGTTTGCTTCAGGTTTTGGAATGCATCCCAACCGAAACTCATATTAGAGCTCCAATTGGATTGAGAAATCAAAACAAAACCAAGAACAATCAAACCAAGAAGGGCGATGATTTTGGATGAAGTAAACACATTTTGAAGGATTTTACCGAACTGAACGCCTTTCGTATTTACAAATGTTAGAAACAGAATCACAACAATCGCCAGAATCTGAATCCAGGTAATTTTAAATTCGCCACTTTGAAAAATAGGAGCAGCGTCATTTAAACTTGGAATCAAGTAAGCTGTAAACTTTCCAAACGCAACAGCAACCGCAGCAATTGTTCCGGTTTGAATGACTGTGAACATTCCCCAGCCATAAAGAAATCCCATTGGTTTCCCGAAAATTTCTGTGATGTAAGTATATTGCCCGCCTGCTTTTGGAAACATTGCTGATAATTCGCCATAACTAATAGCTGCTGCTACAGTCATCACTGCAGTGATTAGCCAAACAACAATCATCCAGTAACCAGAACCGAGATTTCGCATAATGTCTGCGCTCACGATAAAAATCCCGCTTCCTATCATCGAGCCCATTACGATCATCACAGCGTCCCAAAGTTTGAGTTTCTTTTCCATAGTTTTTTATTCTTCATCAAATATAAAAACATCTTTGGTATTTTGATGACAGCGAGTGAATTAAAATAATTTTGACAAATTCTTGAGTCTGTCTATTATTTTTAAGTTTTTCAAAAAAGAGTCCTTTAAGTTTTGAGCAGTAAAAAATGTTTTTCACCTGCACTAAACATTAAAGGTTTACCAAATCCGAAAAATAAAAATAATATGAGAAAATGACGTTTCATCGTTTTTTTGCTTTTTAATAATTAAAAAAAATCAGGATCTATTATACTAATTCATATAAATTTCAGAATATTTTGTTCATTATTAAGGTTTACTTTGTTTTTCTTCATTCATTTAGTGTTCAACTCATTTATTTTCCTCTGAACAGTGACGCCAATGATGGCATTGTAACCATCGTACATCAGCACTTTTTATTCACATTTATCTTAGAATTTGATTTTAAATGTTTTATATTGATTAAGAATTTTTTCTTTTTACATTTACTTTACAAACATTTTGCTATTTATATTTTATAATTAAAGAAAGAATCTGATGTCAGAAATAGTCTTTTGTGTTTTTTGGATCTTGTTTTTGGTATTTAACTTTTTTGCGGTCAAAGCTATGGTCAACAAAAAGAAAATCTGGGGAGAGATTGTTTTATTTTTTATTTACATTCTTTCTTTGTTGTTTTTTGCATTTGGTCTTATGTTCCACACTCAGGATTATCATACAGCTATAGATCCGGTGGACGAATGCTATTCTCCTATTGGTGGGAAACACATTATCTCTTTACTTTTATATTTTTTTCTATATCATATTTCAGCTTATGTACTTTGGATCAAAAGTCGAAAAAGTCCACCCTTGTTTTTGGTATTTTGTCTGATATTCATCTACATTGGGATAATCATCAATTTTGCATTGCTACTTCAATTTAGCATTCACAATACAGAAAGTCTTAGTATTTATAAAGGTAATGACGGTAGTTTCTTCTTTGTTCCAGCAACGCTAATTAGTAATATTATCGGTATTTTACTTTTAAATAAAATTATTTCTGAGGAAAAAAATCAAGCTGAAAACAGAAGTTTCAAAAGTGTGTTTCTAAATCGATGTAATCTTTTTCTATCTCAAAAATATGAAGTTCACATTTGGGCAATTTTCTTTTTATTGCCGGTATTTTTCTTGATTACATTAATTCTGATTCTTTTTGGTCAAGATTATAATTCTATGGTCAAAGTATTTACCGATACCACAACCTGGGCATTTTCGCAGAAAACCCATCCTCCTATATTGGATCATAAAGGACATTATCTATGTACGGTTTCAGCGAAGGGAAATCCGAAACTTGTAAAACCAACCCATATCGGAAAACGTCACGGTCAACCAATTATTGTTAACAGGCAATTGCAGATTGCCAATGCTTTTGAGGAGTTGATTGCGGATTGGTCTCCAAAAATTCATCAGTTTGTAAGATCTAATTATGACAAATATGGTTATAATCTATCAATAAAAATCAATAACCAAAAAGCGTCTGATGTTACTTATGTTTTAATGAAGCCTTTAGAGTGGTTTTTTCTTTTTTGTCTTTATCTTTTCTGTGAAAAACCAGAAGCTAAAATCAAGAAACAATATTTATAAACTTCGATTAAATTGAATTGATATTATGGAGTTTTCAAACAGCAAAACATTGATTAAGATAGGCAATGCTTTCTTTGTGATCGCTTTGTTAATGATTGTTTTCTCATTTATAGACTTGTTTTTGAGAAAGTATAAGGACGTTCTAATAACAATTAATTATCAATGGATTTGGTTGGCAATCATTATAATTACTTTATTGTTTTCAGGAATACTGAGGAAATGGAAAAGATTCTTTTTGGTAATGTTTTTTGGATTTACGGTTGTTTTATTATTTCTGTATTTTTTAATTTCATCGCCATTGTCTTGTACAAAAACTATTGAGAACAGTCGCTATGAGTTGCAGGCAGATTCGAATTATTATAAAATTTACAAGAAAAATGTTTTTTATAAAGAGATGATTGCCTCCAAAAAATCAAAAATATTTTTTGAACCTAATATTAAAACAGGATTGAATTATAATTTCGAAGTTAAAAAAGTTTCGGAAACACCTGAGATAATTGTATTGGAGATAACAACAAAACAAACTGTAAAAGATACGCTTCAAAAATTACAATATTAAATTTCATTTTCGGTTATTTCTGTCATCAAGTTATTAAAACCTGTATATTTAGACCTGAAAAAACTTTTACTCTATGAAAATCAGTTTGTGTCTTATTGTCAAAAATGAAGAAGATGTTTTAGGCAGATGTCTGGAAAGTGCCAAAGATTTTGCGGACGAAATAATCATCGTTGATACTGGCTCTACTGATAAAACCAAAGAAATTGCCAAGCGATTCACAGACAATGTTTACGATTTTGAATGGATTAATGACTTCGCCGCAGCCCGTAATTTTGCGTTTTCCAAAGCAACGATGGATTATCAAATGTGGCTGGACGCCGACGATGTTGTGCCTGAAAAATCCGTTCAAGAAATCAACGATTTGAAGAAAACTCTAAGTGATGATGTTGAGATTGTGACGATGAAATATGTTTTATCATTTGATCAAAACAATAATCCTACTTTTCATTCGACACGTGAAAGATTATTTAAAAGAAGTAAAAACTATCAATGGATTGACCCAGTTCACGAATGTATCCCTTTGATTGGCAACCTGCAATATACTAATATTGAAATTTGGCATAAGAAAACCAAACAGGAAGTTGCATCTACCAGAAATATTGATATTTACAAAGCTTTGGAGAAAAGTGGGATAGAGTTTTCTCCAAGACAGCTGTATTATTATGCTCGAGAATTGAAAGATCATAACGATATCGAAAATGCAATTATCTATTATGAGAAATTTTTAGCAACAGGATTAGGTTGGATTGAAGATGTTGTAACATGTTGTCATCAGTTAGCAATTGAGTATAAAAAGATAGGAGCTGAAGGAAAAATACTCCCAACTTTACTCAAAACCTTTGAATATGACACGCCAAGACCAGAAATCTGTTGCGAGTTAGGGTATTACTATAAAGAAAAACAAAATTATAATCAGGCATTCAAATGGTTTGATTTAGCAACTAAGGTTGAGATCTATAATGACATCGGTTTCGTGTTTTCAGATTACTCTTGTTATATTCCTAATTTGGAAGCTTGTGTATGTCTTTCATTTTTAGGAGATTATCAAAAAGCTAATGAATATAATGAGAAAGCTTCTGTTTCCAGACCAGATTGTCCTTCTGTAAATCAAAATAGAAAATATTTGAAGGTAATGTTGGAGAGTTATTTATGATAAAATATTGGGATAATAAGTGAAAATGTATCCTTTCGAATGATCGAAAACCCAAAGTGGTTTAGCAATGACTCAAAAATTATTAACTAAAAAAGAAGCAACAATTAATTGTTGCTTCTTTTTATGAAATGTATACCTAAGATTCTTTTTAATATTAATTTGTATTTTTGTAAAAAATTAATATTTATTGTGAATATATTTTTTATACTTTTGTCAAAAGTATGGTAATCTACTAAACATAAAAAATAATTTCAATATAATTGATAATTATTTTATGTTTATGGCTTGATATGGTTGGTTTCTATCCAGAATAGAAGATGATAAGCTTTGAAATAATCGAAGCTTTATACAAGGATAAATTAAATATTAATAAAATAAAATTAATCAACTATGAAAAAGCTTTCTTTTTTAGCAGCTTCTCTTGTTTCAACTTTTGCATTCTCGCAAGTACAAGATGCCATGAGTTATCAAGCAATAATCAGAAATTCTAGTAACGAACTGATTAAAAGTCAGAATGTAGGGATGAAATTTTCTATATTGAAAGGTTCTCCTACAGGATCCGTTGTTTATTCGGAAACGCAAACGCAGCCAACAAACATCAATGGTTTGGTCAATGTAAAAATTGGTGCTGGAACTTTACTTAGTGGTTCTTATTCTACAATTGATTGGGGTGCGGATACTTACTTTATTAAAATCGAAACAGATCCAACAGGTTCAACAAACTATACAATAACAGGAACATCACAGTTATTAAGTGTTCCTTATGCATTGTACGCAAAAACTTCGGGAAGTTCTCTTCCCGGCCCAACAGGAGCAACAGGTCCACAAGGGCCTCAGGGTATAACTGGTGCGACTGGAGCCAATGGAGTTACAGGAGCAACGGGTTCAACTGGAGCACAAGGTATTCAAGGTGCTACAGGAGCGCAAGGTCCTCAGGGTGTTCAAGGTGTAACTGGACCAATAGGTGCGACTGGAGCTAATGGAGTTACAGGAGCAACGGGTTTAACTGGAGCACAAGGTATTCAAGGTATTACAGGAGCGCAAGGACCTCAGGGTGTTCAAGGTGTAACAGGTCCAATAGGTGCAACTGGAGCTAATGGAGTTACAGGAGCAACGGGTTCAACTGGAGCACAAGGCATTCAAGGTGTTACAGGAGCGCAAGGCCCTCAGGGTGTTCAAGGTGTGACTGGTCCAATAGGTGCAACTGGAGCTAATGGAATGACAGGAGCAACGGGTTCAACTGGAGCACAAGGTATTCAAGGTGTTACAGGAGCGCAAGGACCTCAGGGTGTTCAAGGTGTAACAGGTCCAATAGGTGCAACTGGAGCCAATGGAGTTACAGGAGCAACGGGTTCAACTGGAGCTCAAGGTATTCAAGGTGTTACAGGAGCGCAAGGTCCTCAGGGTGTTCAAGGTGTAACAGGTCCAATAGGTGCAACTGGAGCTAATGGAGTAACAGGTGCGACAGGAGTACAAGGTATCCAAGGAATCCAAGGTGTAACTGGCTCAACTGGAGCTACGGGGCCAACAGGAGCGCAAGGTATTCAAGGTGCTACAGGAGCTCAAGGCCCTCAGGGTGTTCAAGGTGTGACTGGACCAATAGGTGCAACTGGAGCTAACGGAGTAACAGGTGCGACAGGAGTACAAGGTCCACAAGGTATCCAAGGAATCCAAGGTGTAACTGGCTTAACTGGAGCTACGGGGCCAACTGGAGCGCAAGGTATTCAAGGTGCTACAGGAGCTCAAGGCATTCAGGGAATTCAAGGATTAACCGGTCCAACAGGTGCGCAAGGACCACAAGGTGTAATTGGGGCAGTTGGACCACAAGGAGTACAAGGACCACAAGGTGTAACTGGAAATACTGGTCCAACCGGAGCTACAGGAAATACTGGAGCGGGTTTTTCTAATGGTACAACAGGTGCTCAGTTGATTTTGACTAGTTCATTAGCACCTTATTCACCAGCGGTACCGGTGACTATGAGTGGCGATGTTACTATATCAGCTTCGGGTGTAACAACTATTGGAGATTCTAAAGTGACGGTCTCAAAAATATCTGCAACAGGGACTAAAGATTCTTCAACATATCTTAGAGGTGATGGAACTTGGTCCACCCCAAGCGGTGGCGGAACTGGCTTAACTGCAGTTAATGTTAGTGGTAATACAACATTGAATAATGTGAATCAGATGGTTTACATTACGGGAGCTTATACCGTTACACTTCCAGCGAACCCAAGTACTGGCTTGACAATTTATGTCTTTTCAGAAAATAAACAGGCCAATATAGATCCAAACGGCAAATCATTTCGTCAGAGCGGTAATGATTATCAGGTAACAAAAATATATGAATTTGGTAAGGATAATGGTCTTACTGCCAATAGTACTAGAACTGCAAATGCAATAGGAGTGGTACTGGTTTATAATGGAAGTAAGTGGTTTGCATACTAAACTCACAATTGAAGATCTAATTAATATAATTATCACAAATTATAAATTAAGCTAATGAAATCAATAATAAAAATAGTATTTGTTGTAGGATTCTCGATACAATCTTACGCTCAGTCCTCTATTAATACAAGTGGAGATAATTCCTCGGGATCTAATGGAAATGTCGCTTTTTCTATTGGAGAAGTTTTTTATGATACAGCAATCTCCTCAACTGGGAGTGTTGCTGCGGGTGTTCAACAACCTTACGAAATAACAGAAACATTAGGAGTAGATATTACCGAAATTAATCTAAGCCTGAAAATTTATCCTAATCCAACGCCAGATATTCTTAATCTGAAAGTTGGCTTTAGTGATTTTAATAAGTACAGCTATGAAATCTCTGATGCTAGCGGGAAATTATTAACAACCAAAAAACCTGTTATAGAATCTCAGACGTCTATCAGAATGGCTTCTTACCCTGCTGCTATTTATTATCTTAAAATAATGAAAGAAGGTAAAGTAATCAAGATTTTCAAAGTATTAAAATCAGATAAATAAAAACTAACCAACTATGAAAAAGTTTTCTTTTTTAGCGGCGTCACTGGTTTCAACTTTTGCATTTACGCAGGTTCAGGACGCAATGAGTTATCAGGCAATCATCAGAAATTCCAGTAATGAGTTGGTGAAGAGTCAAAATGTAGGGATGAGATTTTCTATATTGAAAGGTTCTGCTACAGGACCTGTGGTATATTCAGAGACGCAGACACAAGCGACTAACATAAATGGTTTGGTAACTGTGAGGATAGGAGCCGGGACATTTGTTAGTGGATCTTATTCCACCATTGACTGGGGAGCAGATACTTATTTTATTAAAGTAGAAACGGATCCAACTGGTACAGCAAACTATACAATAACGGGAACATCACAATTATTAAGTGTACCTTATGCATTGTATGCTAAAACTTCAGGAAGTTCAATTCCAGGACCTCAGGGAGCTACTGGAGCAACAGGCCCAATGGGGCTACAAGGAGCTACCGGAGCCACTGGAAATCAAGGCCCACAGGGAACCCAAGGTATTACTGGAGCGACTGGTTCAGTAGGTGCTCAGGGACCACAAGGTTTGACTGGCGCACAAGGAGTAACCGGTGCTCAAGGATTACAAGGTGTCACCGGCGCAACTGGGGCTCAAGGTATTCAAGGAGTTCAGGGTACAACTGGAGCAACTGGTTCCACTGGAGCACAAGGTCTAACTGGCGCAACAGGTTCTACCGGAGCTCAAGGAATTCAAGGTGTTACGGGAGCAACCGGCTCTCAAGGGATTCAAGGGATTCAAGGGATTCAAGGGATTCAAGGTGTCACTGGAGCTCAAGGAGTTCAAGGTTTGACAGGTGCAACTGGCGCACAGGGTATACAAGGAGTTACTGGTGCTACTGGAGCAGTAGGTGCAACCGGTGCTCAAGGCTTACCTGGCATAATTCAAAAATACCATACTTATGGTAGTTCCGGTAGACTTGCAGTTGCTTCTAATGTAGCAACAGTACAACCCGGGCTCACTCAAACCTTTACACTAGCTTCGCCTGCGACTGTTGTAATTTGGGCTACCATTGGAGCACGAAATACCTTAACAACAGCAGGAGCTTACTCTAATGTTGATGTAATAATCTATCTTAATAATAATTTTTTAGCTAATGGAGGATGGAATCGTTTTAGTAATGTAAACGGTACGGCGCAAAATAGCTTTAATACATGTGCTATTAATACCATGATTAGCCTGCCAGCAGGTACTCATACAATTGATTTGCGTACAGCAAGATCCAATGGTACATCGCCAGTAGATATTGGAGGTAATTCTGCTGCTGACACCAACCCTGGAGAAATGACAATTTTGGTTCTAAATTAACAGTTATGAAGAAAATAATTATAATATTCATTTTATGTATTTCTACAAAATCCTTTTCTCAGTTAGTTTCTAATGCTAGAAATGCGAATATATCAACAATAAAAACGGATGAGAAAATTGAAGAAAGTACTCAAAAAAATATAACTGTTTTGAATCCTATGGGAAGGCTGGCAAAGCCTGTAATCATTAATAAAATGGATACAACAAAAGACAATAAAATGATTTCTGAAAAACCCCAACCTCAGTTATTGTCTACAAAGCGAAAACAAGAATAATTAACGCAACCAAATGCAATCCTTAATTTGACTAGGATGATAGAAAACGCTTCATTATTGGAGCGTTTTTTTATCAAATAAAAATCGTCAGGTTTAAAAAATCCATTTGAAGAAGGATTTTGTATAAAGCTAAACGAATAATATTCTGAAAAATATTCTTTAAAATTAAGATTTTATTAAACTTTAGCTAATGATTTGTTACGCTGAATATAAAAGTGTAATTTTGCCAACTTAATTTTGAACCTCATGGAATTAGAATACGTAGAACATCTGAGCCCAATGCTGAAAGGCGATATCAAGAATTATCTCATCGATATCGATGGAACGATTACGGATGATGTGCCTAATGAAGAGCCAGAAAGAATGGTAACTTGCGAGCCTTTTCCGGACGCTTTGGCAACAATCAACAAGTGGTATGACGAAGGTCATCAGATTTGTTTTTTCACTTCCAGAACAGAGGATTTGAGAGAGATTACAGAAACCTGGCTCAACAAACACGGCTTCAAATACCACAGCGTTTTGCTAGGGAAACCAAGAGGTGGAAACTACCACTGGATAGATAACCACCTTGTAAGAGCTACAAGATACAAAGGAAAATTCACGGATTTGGTTGAAAAACAAGTAACCATAGAGGTTTTCCGTGACTAAAAATATATCTGATTAAAAATTCCCGAGCCTCAAACTTTCGGGAATTTTTGATTTGGTGACAAAACCCATAGCCCCGATTGTAGTGGAAATCCTTTTGCTTTTTTTTCCACATATGAAAAAGCAAAAGATTGCAACAGAAAGCGGGATTAAGCTCCTAAACCAATTAATTAATGAACAGCTTCTGTTCTTCAAAAAAAATATAAAATATAATGAAAGTACTTGCTAATGACGGATTGACGCAATCTGGAATAGACGCGCTAAAAGACAATGGATTCGAGGTAATTACTGATAAAGTAGCTCAGGAAAATCTAATTACTTATATCAATGAAAATCAGGTAACAGTTTTGCTTGTAAGAAGCGCAACGAAAGTAACCAAGGAAATGGTGGACAACTGTCCAAGTCTGGAAATCATTGGTAGAGGAGGTGTTGGAATGGACAACATCGAAGTGGCTTACGCAAGAGAAAAAGGAAAACACGTGATCAATACACCTGCCGCATCTTCGGAATCTGTTGCAGAACTGGTTTTTGCGCACTTGTTTTCAGGAAGCAGATTTTTACAGGATTCGAACAGACAAATGCCTGTAAAAGGTAATACCGAATTCGCCAAATTGAAGAAAGCTTACGAAAAGGGCGTTGAACTGAGAGGTAAAACAATCGGAATTGTTGGAATCGGAAGAATCGGGCAGGAGGTTGCAAGAATCGCACTTGGATTGGGAATGAAAGTGATAGCCTCTGATACAAGAATCGGGAAAGCAAGTGTGAGAGTGGATTTTTACAACAGCCAATATATCAATGTGGAGATAGAAACGGAACCTTTGGAGCAGTTGATTCAGCATTCGGATTTCATTACGCTTCACGTTCCGGCTCAGAATGGACCAATCATCGGCAAAACAGAATTGGAAAAAATGAAAACCGGTGCAGCTATCGTAAACTGTGCCAGAGGTGGTGTGATTGATGAGGAAGCTTTGATTGAAGCTTTAGATTCTGGAAAATTGGCGTTTGCAGGTTTGGATGTTTTCGAGAACGAACCAACACCTTCTGAGAAAATCCTAACGCATCCAAAAATTTCTTTGACGCCTCACACCGGAGCTGCTACAGAAGAAGCTCAGGACAGAATCGGAACTGAGTTGGCGAATCAGATCGCAAGTATTCTTTTGGTTAAATAATTTAACTAAAAAGATCAATATAATGCTCGTTTTTTAACGGGCATTTTTTATTTTCCCGATTCAGATTAAAATTTTACTTTTGCTGAGGTTTTCTATGGCAGCTTAATCCGCCTTCCACTCCCGCTTCTTTCTTTTTTAGCAAAAAAAGAAAAAGAGCTCCGTTCAAGTCGGGCTGCAACATTTGACCTTCGAATCAACATTAGTCTATGAAAAGAAAAGTCCTATTGATTTACACCGGCGGAACCATCGGGATGGAAAAAGATTACACCACAGGAAGTCTGGTTCCGTTTGATTTTTCCACCATTTTCAAAAGAATCCCGGAAATGAATCTTCTCGAATGCGAAGTCTCGGTTCATCCATTCGAAAATCCAGTAGATTCCTCCGATATGGGACCGCAGGAATGGCGAATGATTGCAGAGTGGATTCATAAAAATTATGATGCTTTTGATGGTTTTCTGATTCTTCACGGGACAGATACTATGTCTTATACGGCTTCTGCACTTAGTTTTATGCTGAAGAATCTTGGAAAACCTGTAATTTTGACAGGTTCCCAATTGCCGATTGGAGATTTGCGAACAGATGCGAAAGAAAATCTTTTGACAAGTCTTTATTACGCAAGTCTCTATGAAAATGATGAACCAGTTATCAAAGAAGTAGCTGTGTATTTCGAATACAAACTTTTGCGAGGAAACCGAAGTCTGAAATATTCTGCCGAGTTTTTTGATGCTTATCAAAGTCCGAATTATCCGATTCTTGGACAATCCGGAGTTCATCTTAATATTGAAAAAGATTTGCTTTGGAAACCAAAAGGTGATTTTGAACTCGATATTTACCTCAATGAAAAAGTAATTTTTTACAGAATTTTCCCAGGAATGAATTTCGAATCATTGTTGGAATTCAAAACGCCGGAAGCAATTGTTTTGCAGGTTTTCGGTTCAGGAACAATTTTTAATAATGAAAAAACGCAGAATGTTCTTCAGGAATTGAGAAACCGAGGAATCGAAATCATAGTGATAAGTCAGTGTGTATCAGGAGGAATTAGTTTTGGGAAGTATAGCAATAGTAATATTTTCACAAAAATAGGTGCCATTAGTGGGAAAGATATGACTGCTGAAGCTGCCATTACAAAAGTGATGCATATTCTCAACAATCCGAAATATGACAAAACGTTCTCTGAATTATTCAGTGAAAATATTTCGGGAGAAGTGACAGAAGATTTTTAAAAATCCTTGGAGAAATCAGATATTTCATTATCTTTGCAACCTCAATTAGAGAGGTGTCCGAGTGGTTGAAGGAGCTAGCCTGGAAAGCTAGTATACGGGTAACTGTATCGAGGGTTCGAATCCCTTCCTCTCTGCAGTTAAAAGCGTTGTTTATCAGCGCTTTTTTTGTTTTGTATGGTTTCTTAAAAGCATTATATTTGATTTATATAACTACAAAACAACTATTAAATAATACTTTTTCCCCAACTATAAAAGGCTTTATTTAAATTAATTTTGTTAATCAGTATTTTTAATAACTTTTAATAATTGTAAAAAATTAATAGTTTCCTCAAAATCAAAATAATTATTTTTCAATAGTTGAATTTGATAGTTTACAGGTAAGAATTGCCCCCATTTTGAAAAATCCAGAACAGCTGGATTAGTTTCGACTAATTCTCTTAAAGCAACATCCAAATCTGATTTTTCAAAATTCAAATGCTTTAAAACTGAAATGAAATCGGAGTTTAAATTTTTGATAACAAAAGAACTGCTGTCATCAAAATATAGATTCTCTATTCCATTATGTTTTAAAATGAAACCAATTGTTTTATTAATCTTAGAACCGGCAAAAGAATAAAAGGTAAGATTATCATTGCTCAATAAAAGAGGCCTTTCTGTTGTAAAGTTTGTGAGTTGAAATACAGAAAAATCCTTTCTCATATCATCAATACAATCTTGCCCCATTTCGTCCAAAAAATCGTATTTTTCCTTTGTGAAAAGGATTTCCAGCATTTTTTCTCTTATTTTATGCGCTGTATCTGCACTGTTTCCAAAGAACAAAGGTTTTTTACCATCATTGGTTGGAATTACCTCTATCTTTTTTGCTTTAAAATCAACATCTTTTATTTTCCATATTCTGGCAGATAAAAATATATTTTCATCCACTTTAATTTGGAAAGAAACAGGCAATTCACCAATTTTATTACCTTTATTAGAAACTTTGAAAAATGTTTCAGTCTTGAACAGCGAATAAAATTCTTTATTATTAACAACTTTTTCTCCTTCAATTCCGATAATGAATTCATTACCTATTTTTTCAAGAAAATCAATTTCGGTAAGATGAAAAATGATGTCTTTCATTTCATCAATTTCGATATCGGAAAAAGTACTATTGGTTTTTAGTTGTTCTAAAAGTTCGGATAAAATAATTCCGGAAGTCCCTTTTACAATTGAAAGCAGCTGATGAACCAGAACATCAAAAGGTTTTTTATTCACCACAATTGGTTCAATATATTGCTCTTTGTACAAAAGCCAACAAGCCAAAGATTGCAGCAAACTCCATTTATCAGTTGCATACAAAAAAAGATTACTTTGTTTGCCTTCACGTCTTCCGCTCCGCCCAACTCTTTGGATTAATGAGGCAATGCTGTGTGTCGCATCTATTTGTACCACTTCATCCACATTTCCGATATCAATTCCAAGTTCTAATGTTGAGGTGCAAGAGATACAAAAGTTTTGATGAGATTGATTTTTAGCAAAAAATTCCACATACTCCCGAACTTCCTTATCAACTGCAGAGTGATGAGAGAAATAATTCTTGTGACCTTTATTTTTATCCGATATTTTTTTTAGTTTCACCGCAACTTCCTCAACTCTCCCTCTGGCATTGGGGAAAATTAAGGTTTTACTATCTTTAGTCTGTTCATAGAGGTCTTCCAATAATGGAATGGGTAATTCTGGTGAAGCGTTTGGAAAGTATTTGAAAATGGCATTAATGTCTTTTTTATTAGTGTCTCTGATGATTTTGGTATTCTCAGAATTTCCTAAAAATTCTTTCAGTTCTACATACTGATTAACATCGCTTACAGTAGCTGATAATGCAACAATGCTAAATTTGTTTTTATTGATTTTCTGTAATCTTTCTAACAAAGATTTCAACTGAATACCGCGGTCGGAACCTAAAAAAGAATGCACTTCATCTATCACCATATATTCTAAAGTCGAAAACAAGTGATATACATTATAAGGTTTGTTCACAAACATTGCTTCGATGGATTCTGGTGTGATGAGAACAATTCCGTTTGGGTCTTTTATTAATCTATCTTTTTGTCCTTTATTTGCTTCGCCGTGCCATTTTGTGACAGAAACATCCAGATACTCGCAAAGTTTTTCAACACGTTCGAATTGGTCATTAATCAAAGCAATCAATGGTGAAATGTAAAGAACTTTCACGCCAGATTCTTTGAAATTGACTTTAGACAAAATCGGTAAAAAAGCTGCTTCAGTTTTTCCCGAAGCTGTTTTTGAAATTAAGACATAATTGTTATCGGTCGCAAGAATTCTTTGGATTGCTGCTTCCTGAATCGGTCTCAGACTTTCCCATCTTTTATCCCGAATGTATTTTCTTATGGGCTCGGAAAGTAAGTTGTAGGAACTCATAATTCTTCAATACTGTCTAAAACAACGTCGTTTGGTCTTTCGTCAGAAATTTCAATATCTCCAAAAAGTTGACGCTTGTCCACTTCAGGATTTTGTCTGATGATATTGAGAATATTTAGAAAATCTCTAATCACTTCTCTTGGAGTTAAAAATTCTGAAGCGCCCGGTTTATTGAACATTTCTTCCATAAAAGCCGAAATTTCTTCGTCCGAAATATTGAGTTCTATTTTATAATTAAAATCGAAAATGAGTTTCAGTTTTTTAAGAAGAACAAAAACCTCATTGTGATCTAAGGGATTTAATTTGATAACCGGCTGTGCAAAATCTCGGATTTCCAAAGTCTCAAATTTATTACTTTCCAACCTCGATTTCAGAGCCTGATAACTGAAAAGTCCTCTTCTTTCATTCTCCAGGAAATCTTTAGTTCCTGCAAAATTGATGAATAAGTTTGAAATTTTCCCCTGAAAACAATCGTTATAAATTGATAAAATTTTCTCATAATTTTTCTCGCGGGCTGCTGCTGTAGAGATTTTGTAAAGATTGATGGCTTCATCCAGATTTATCATAAATCCACTATACCCCATACTCACAAAGAACTTGCAGAAATTTTTGAGCATATCGTAATAGTTGGAATCGTTGATGATTTCCCGAACGCCTAAATCTTGTCTTGCTTCTGTTTTCGTGGTGTATTCTCCTTTCAGCCATTTCAAAGCGTTTCTGCGAAGTAATTCATCATTTTTGATATAGCCTTCATAATATTTTACAATGACAAATCCAAAGTCAAAACCACCAACTTCCGTGATTTCGTTCACCGTTTTCATTATTGAATTCTGAATCAAATTAAAATGCTTTTCGTCTCTGATTTCGGTTAATGGAATGTTGTTTTCTTCAGCAGTTTTTGCAATAACTTGTTCAATCCATTTCTCCAAAAGAGTCTGTAATGCACCTCCTTCCGGTTTGGTTTGAATTGCAATATTATCCATAATTGCAGAGTAAAGCAGAACACTTTTTCCATCGTTCGCATAGATTCTGTTGTTGGGTGTAAAATCTGCATTCGCAACTACAAATTTTTGTTTTAAGGCTACAGTATTCAGCAAATGAAGCATAAACGATTTTCCGCTCCCAAAATCTCCAATCCAGAATTTGGCAATGCTGTGACCGTTTTTCACGTCTTCCAGGGAACTGATGAATGCGTTCACTTCTTCTGATCTTCCAACGGTAATATGCTGAACGCCGATTTTTGGAACAACGCCGCCGATGAGAGAATTAACGATTGCTGTGGCTTCTTTTGGTTTAATATTGTCTATCATTGTTTAAAAGTTTTTTGTAATAATCTGTATTTATTGTAAAATAATCTTCGTCTTCTTCTATCAGAACATCATCAAGGATTTCAAAACAACAATCATTAATTGAATCAATTGTTGAACCCATGAACAGGTTTTTTGATTTGATAAAATCTTCTAATTCAGTTTGTAAAATGTTGAAACTTTGTTTTTCAAATAAGTCCAAAATTTCTTTATGGATATCTGTTAAATTGAGTTCTTCCAGATATTTTAAAATTTGTGGTTCTGAGTTTTTGTTAATTATATTGAAAGTAATTTCTTCCTGATTTTCAGTTTCCTCAGTTTTAATGGATATATTTTCATCTTCAAAATCATCACTTAAAAGTTCTCCCAATAACTTAGATGTTTCTAAATCTAATTTTTGAACATCTTCGATTGCTTTTCTGTTGATGACAATTTTCTTTCTCTTTGGCAAGTATAATTCATTAACATTTTTAATCGCAGCTTCTAAATTTCTATCTGAAATGAATTGACTCAAAATCTTTTCAAAATCTACAAGTTGTTCTTTAGTTGTGAATAGATTTTTCTGAATAGTTTTATTCAATTGTTTGTTGTCAAACTTTGGCGATTGCAGATCTTTTTCTAAGTAATGAATATAAAGTCGGAGAGAACAAGTTTTATCATATTCCGCAATGAATTTTGAAGCTTCAAAAAATATCGTGTCAACAGAAGGATTTCTAATATTAACATCTGTCAATCGAAAAATTTCCCTTTCAAAAGCAATAGAATTGGAGTAATATTCTTTGATGATTTCGAATTTATCTTTCCATCGGTTCGTATTATTTTCGTTAAGAATAATATTGGTTCTAGAATCTGCATCCAGAATTTGACCTTGATTTTCTTTGAGAAAAATATCAAGCTTAGAAACTATTTTTTTATTAAACTTATCAAGAATGTCAGGACTACTGTAATTGAAATCGGTGTTGATTTTTCGTTTGATTCCATAAACTTCTCGTACATTATTTTCACACAATTTCAAAATATGATTGTAAATTTCCGTCTGAACAGAATCGTAAGTAAATCTGTAATTTAGACTTTCCTTCCTATAATTATATTGCAACGCTACGATAATTTCCGAAAGTTCAATAATGACTGTTGAGTACGCTTTATTAAATGGAATACAATTTTTCTCTAAATATTCAATCGCTCGTAAAAATTGCTTCAGAATTTGAATTCTACAATATTCTATTTCGTTAAAAACATTATTCCCGAACCAAAGTTTATCCAGAATCTCCGACTGTTCTGGAGTAAGATTGAGTTTCTTAATATATTTTTTTCCTAATTTCCAATCATCAGAATTTCGTATTTCATTTTCTCTGTTCAATTCTAAATTAATAGGTTCAGAAATTGGTAAATCGCTAAAATTAATAGGAATACTTATATTTTCCGAAACATCAATGATGGATTCCTCATTGTTGTAGATGTACAAATCATTATTTGACATATCTGTTTTATTAATGAATTATCGCAACTTATCTTAAATAGCATCGAAAATATCAAACTCGTGGACAAGTATAATCGTGTGCCCGGACTTTCTTAAATCTAAAGCTTTTTCCACTTTTCTACCATAGCAGGAATAGCTCCAGCAAGCATTATTGGTATCTCCTATAATGAGATAATCTGTTTTTTTAGAAATAGAATTTACTGAAATTCCGCCTTTTTTCTGAATGGCATTTTGGAGCTCCGTTCTGGTTCCCCTGCTCAAAATTCCGGTAATACAGAACGTTTTATTTTCAAAAATTATTTCTGGGTCAATAGCACAAATTCCTGAAATGTTTACATCTGCAGTATAAGTATTAATTTTCTCAGAGGCTTCAGAGTTTTTCAATTCAACAAATTGTTTGATGAAGGCGGTTAAAACCAATCTTTCATCTTCCTCTATTTTCTTATCTGCAACTATGGACAAAACTAAACTTCTGATTTCGTCATAAGGATAATAGGAATTCAAATGTTCATTCTCAGAAAGCCATTGGTGCAGTTGATAGATTTCATTATCATTAATCTCTCCATCAGCCAAAATTCCGTGAAAAATTCCTTGCAATAATTGAAGATCAGATGTAATTCCTTTGTAATAGATGCTGTCATGCTCATACTTTTGACAGAGCCAATAAAGGTCTTCGACAGTTTCTTTAGTGGGAATTTCATTAGCAGTTGTATTTTCTATCAGCAACATAAATTCCCGAAAAGGATTTCTGTTGACTAAATCATAGTGATCTTTTGCCCACAAATTTAGTTCTTCCATCTCTTTCGAATCGATGATATCATCAGAAATAATACCTAGCAAAATACCTTTCAGAGAATTAATGGCTTTATCAGCGCGAGATTTGTTGGTGAGAATCTGCAATTCTGGATTTTCAAAATTGGTCATTTAATTTGAGTTATAGTTTATATTAGTTTTATTGAAAAGTCAATTACACTAAGATAAAAATTAATTGATTAAAAATAGAAAATCTTTCAAGGTAATATTTACGGAATTCCGTAAAACTAAAAAACGACTAAAATTATTTTAGTCGTTTTTTTATGATCAAATTTTTATCTTACTTCACCTTTTCCAAAAGATATAACTTCCCGCCAGAGAAAGCTAACTTAGGCATCAGATTGCCTTCCAAAATCATTGTTTTACTGTTGATATCGATTACAGAAATGTAATTGCTAGAATTATATTCGATGTAGTTTTCTTTTTCTTTGGTTAAAGGGTTTTTCCCGAATTCAAAATCATATTTTTCCCAATCTACTTTTTCTGTGCTGCAATGGACTGGTTTGAATTTCGATTTTTTAGAATTGAAAATAATCTGGTCGAAGCCTTCGGTACATTCACTTTCAAAAGAACTGTCCGGATTTTGATCATTAGTGAAAGTTTCAAAAGAACCTTTGTAGACACCAATCACTTTCCAGGTTCCGTCTATTCGGTCTTCATCTATTTTTCCATTCGCTTTGCTTACGGCCCAGCTTACACCTTTTACAGTTCCTTTTACCGTTTTGTAGCCAACTTTTGCAACGCCTTTTACCACTTTTGCAGCTGTAGAAACAACACAGGATTGTAAAATGGCAATAGCACAAACAGCAACAACTATTTTTCTCATAGCATCAGATTTTTCTTACACGAAGATAATACTAATAAAATATATGATCTACATTATCAATATAAATTAATATTATTCTTTTCGCTAAGATTAATTATTGATAACGCTGGTGCTCTTTTGGTTTTGCGAATTTATCAATGATAGGCTTGAACAACGCTTTGTATTTTTCAATATCAAATAACTGTGAGTCTGTAAGCGCTTTATAAGTTAACCACAAGCTGAAGGGGAATAATACCATATTCGGAATCCAAGCTGCCAAATAAGGATCCATATCGCCTTTCCAGGATAAATTTTCTACAGTAAGATTCAGGACATAAAAAATGATGAAAATAATGATGGATATGACCACCGGTAATCCCATTCCACCTTTTCTAATGATAGAACCCAGACTGGCACCAATCAAAAAGAAAATGATACAAGTGAAAGAATAAGAAACGATACGCTGCTGGTACATAACAATCTTATTGTGCAGTTTTACGGTGTCATTGATGGCATTTTCGCTAGAATCTACACTAGCTTTCAAAGCATCAATTTTGTTATAGGCGTTCCAGAGAACTTCCAGCTTCTTATCTTTTTTAAGAGTGTCTATTTTATAAGGCTCTTTTATTTTGTCTTTAGTTTTCGTTTTATCGATATATTCCACATAATTATTAGTCTGTGAAATAATAGGCGACGCAATCGAATTCATCGTTGCAACGTTACCTTTTCTGTTTTTTACCAGAGTTTCATTGACTTCTGTGTAAGTTTGGAAACGGTAATCATCTGTAATCTTTTCTTTTTCGATAGCGTTATTAATCAATTCACTAATGTCAAAATGATTCACCAAACTGTCAAATTTTATAGACTGATTGGGCTGTTTTTTTCTTTCTTCATAAGGTTTGTTCGTGATATTATCTGTGAAAACATAACCTTTGTAAAGAATCAGTTTCAAATAATTTTTATCAACAGCTGGGGCAAATTTCCCCGTTGTAGCAATAATCGTCTGCTGATCATCATAAGGACTCGCATTTTTATGAAGAAAAACACCTTCAAGCTTTTCGCCATTTACACCCGAAATCTTATCGAATTTTACTGAGTATCCAGAAATCTGATCTATAAAAACGCCTGGTGTAAAGTTGATGGCAGGTTTGGAAGAGATGATATTGAACATCATATTCTTCGCTTTCCGCTGGAAGTCCGGTATGACATTGTTTGAAAACAGAAACAGAATTCCGGCGAGAAAAGAAACCGTGACAAAAAGTGGCAACATTACACGCACCAGCGAAATTCCAGCTGCTTTCATCGCTGCAAGTTCGTAGCGCTCACCAAAATCTCCGAAAGTCATAATCGAAGAAAGCAAAATCGTAAGCGGCAAAACCATACTCACAACATTGATTCCCAGATAAAAAAGAAACTTAGAAATTTCCCAGTAAGTAAGACCTTTTCCCGTCAGTTGCGACATCTGAGTCCAGATAATGTTCACAATAAAAATGAAGAACAATACACTGAAGATAAACAGAAATGGTCCGAAAAAAGTCTTGATTATATATCTATCTAATTTTTTCAATTCAGAAATTTAGACTTCAAAAATACTGTAAAAAAAGCAATACTGAAATCGATTCCAGAATTTTAGCAATATTTTATAAATTTAATTTGGGCAGCTTAATCCGCCTTCCACTCCCCAAACCTTTAGGTTCGACGAACTCAATCTTTTCACTCCACTACGTTGCGTAAAAAGGATTTCCGTTCAAGTCGAGCTGCGTGCAATTCAATTGATGAAATAAAAGTCCGCAGCTGATATCAACTGCGGATTAAATTTATTGAGAATAATAAAGTCTAATATCTTTTATCTATCATCTCAGAATCTATTTAAAAAATATAATCGGTACTCAGGAAATTAGAATCGTGATCTCGGACAATCGTGTTCAGTAATTCTTTGTTAGAATCTGTGATTTTCGCAGCAACCAAAGATCTGATGGAGAAAGATCTTAATGCATCAAAAACAGAAAGTGTTCCTTCTGCGCTGTCTTTTCTTCCTGTGAAAGGGAAAACGTCCGGACCTCTTTGCGCCTGACAATTGATATTCACACGGCTTACTAAGTTTACAAAAGCATCAATCAGTTTTGAAGTTTCCATTGGATCTTCGCTGAAAATACTTACCTGCATTCCGTGGTCTGCGTTCACTTGATAATCGATTGGTTCATCAATATCATCAAAAGGCACAACCGGAATCACTGGACCGAATTGCTCTTCGTGGTACAATTTCATTTGGTCATTCACAGGATAAACTATGGCAGGGAAAACAAAAGAAGCTTCGTTGTAACCGCCATTTTCATTCAGTACTTTGGCTCCTTTTGAAACAGCATCAGCAATACATTCTTCCAAATATAGTGGTTTGTTGACTTCCGGAAGTGGTGTGATTTTCACATCTTTTTCCCAAGGCAATCCACCTTTCATAGCCGAAACAGCTGCTGTTAATTTCTGAGTAAATTCTTCCGCCACATCTTTTTGTACAAATATCAGTTTCAAAGCTGTACAACGTTGTCCATTGAATGATAGTGATCCTAAAATACATTCGCTCACAGCAACATCCAAGTTGGCGTTTTTTGTGACAATCGCAGCGTTTTTTGCATCAAGACTTAAGATTGCTCGTAAACGATTAACTTTTGGATGAAGTTTTTTCAAACCATTGGCGACTTTACTGGAACCAATAAAAGCCAAAACATTCACTTTTCCGCTTTCCATAATTGGCGTGATGATTTCTGAACCTTTTCCATATAATGTATTCACTGTTCCTTTTGGAAATGCTTCCTGAAAAGCTTTCAATAAAGGATAATGAGCGAGAACGCCGTGTTTTGGTAATTTGAACAAAATCGTATTTCCCATAATCAAGGCAGGAATCAAAGTTGTAAAGATCTCATTTAATGGATAATTGAAAGGTCCCATACTCAACACAACACCAAGCGGCGCTCTACGGATTTGAGCAATTGTTCCTTCTGCTTGTTGGAAGCGGGAAGACTCTCTGTCCAGATCTTTCAAAGCATCAATGGTTTGGTTGATATAATCTACAGTTCTGTCAAATTCTTTTGTAGAATCGGGTAGGGTTTTACCGATTTCCCACATCAGGAGTTTGATAACCAGATCACGTTCTTTAATCATCAGATAAACAAACTTCTGCATACATTTGATTCTGTCTTCTACAGACATCGTTGGCCATTCACCAAGTCCATTGTCATAGGCTTTTACACAGGCATCCAAAACATCCAATGCTTCTTTCGGACCGATATTCGGGATGCTTCCTAGAAGTTTTCTTTCCAATCCGTTTTTTGTTGGGATGCAAACCGGCGAATAGATTTCTGTAACATCGCCGTTCCATTGTACTAATTCGCCATTGAGAAGATATTCTCTCTGATGGATGATGGGAACTTTATATTCTTCCGGGATTTCGTTTTCTGATTTGAATAAATTGTTGAAATTGCTTTGTACTGAACTCATAGTTTTTTATTTAATGTGAAATCAAATTCGATTTTTCGAAATATAAATTTAGAGATAAAGATTGATTCTTGGTGTTTGTTAACATAGATTTATTCTATGCAGGAATCAAAAAAACTCAACCGATTGCTGAGTTTTGATTTGAAAGTATTGCAGATGATTCGGCTGAGTTCAACATGACATTAAAATAATCTTTTCGATATATCTCAGTTTGAGCGGAGTCGAAGACTTTAATAGTATAGATGTTTTATTTACCATCCGTCGACTTCAATGCCCAAGCAATCAAAGCGGGTTGCATAAATAATCTGGCGAACCTTTTATTGTCTGTGTTTAGTCCGAAGGCGTTTCTTCTTTCTTTGTATTGAGTATAATTCCCAGGAAAAACGGCGGTGAATAATCCAGCTACTGCTTTTCCAACAAGCGATTCATATTTCTTTGGTGTTGCGATAACTGCGACACCCATTGCGATTTCCACGATTCCTGAATAAACTACAGTGTCATCCTTTTCCAATGGCACCCATTCCGGAACTTGGGCTTGGAATTCTTTTCTAGCGAAGGTGAGATGTCCGATTCCTGCAGAAATCAACATTGCACCTAATCCGTATTTTGCGATGGTTTTGATTGTACTTGTTTCCATAATGAACGATTTTTATGAATGAGGTTCAAGAATGATTCCAACTTTACAACCAAATTTGAATCTTTAAGATTATTTAGCTTTGCTTTTAATTTTTTTTGAAGTAATTACAACTGCTCCATATTTAGCTTTTTCTCCATAAATTGCTGTTGCTGATTTTTCATCAAGAATCTTAACTGATTCTATATTTTCTTGATTTAGTTTTTTCATTTTATCCTCAGAAATTCTGAAACCGTCTAGAAAAATTCTTGGTTGTGTAGATTCAATATCTTCCTTAGATGGCATACCTAGCCAACCAGAAACCCCAATTGTATCATTCACTTTACGGAGACCGCTAAAACCTTTCTTAAAATCGATTCTTTTTATTTCTTCGTCTGTTTTTAATTCTTGTGCATCTGTGGTATTTGAAAAGGCAACCGTTGCTACTAAACCCATTGCAAATTTTCCGAAAATAGACAATGCTATATTTCTGTTCAGTTGATCATCTCTAAAGTTACCACAAATATTACTGTTCAATTTGATTTCTTGATAAAGTTCTTCATCAGAACTATTGGTGAAATCTCTGACTGTTTTACTGCAAATTTCGCAATATTTGCCTTTTTTGCTCGCCGTCATTGTGTCCCAGTTTTCGTGACACGGTTTTGGAATCGTTAGTTTCATAGTGTTTTTTTTATAGATTAAACTATTGCGATGAAATATGAAATTAAGAAAATAATTTGAATTTCAGAAAATTACTCAGTCAATTGATTCTTTTCCAACCAAATCGGGTAATCTTTTTCAATCAGTTTTTGTGGACTGTCCACAAACCAGCTGTAGCCATTTCTTCTTTCTTCTGAGATATCGTTGTAATTGTATTTGACGCTTCCGTCTCGGTCGCCGAAGATTGGTTTGTTCGTTTCCAAATCATAGAATCTTGCCCAAATGACAGAGTTCTTATCCTCTGCCAAAGTTCTTACAGCTTTGTTATCTTTCTTTACAACGTTGTAGCTGTACCCTTCTATTTTATTGGTTTTGAACCATTGGATTGCAAACTTTACGGCTTTCTCAATCTCAGGAGTCGCAGGTTGCATCATCAAAAATTTAACAATACTTACCGATTCTGCACTTGCCAGTGAAGCGGGTTCAAAAGCTCTTGCTTTTTCTGGTTTCAAAGTGATTTCGTTGTATTGATCTCCCCAGATGGTTGGTTTTCCTTTTTGGACGAACTGCGTTTTCAGGATGCAGTCTATACCTTTTGCAACGGCTGATTGGGATTTAGTCTTTAAATTTTCATCTATAACTTCAAAACCATTTTTGCCTTCCGTAACGTTGTATAAAATGCTCAAAGCATTAATCATTGCATTATCATTATAAGTGATTTGCTTTCGATAGATAGCAGAGTTGGGATAGTATTGAGGGAAACCACCGTTGGCATATTGCATCGTCAGGAGATAGTTGATTCCTTTTTCTGCAGACTTAATGTAGGTAGGATTTTTGGTAGATTCGTAGGCCTTAATGAGGATTGTGATCTCTTTCGTGGTCGCATTGTTGTCTATGGTGGCGTGGTCGTCTCCGGAAGCTTTTATTTTGCTCAACAAGGCTTTGTTGATGGGTAAACTGTAGTCCACCGCCTTTTTGTCCAGCTGCTTTCCCCAACCACCATTAGGCAGTTGATACAACAATACTTTCTCTGCTAAAGTATCTTTTGTCTGTGCGGTACAAGACAACACTGTTAAATTTAGTATCAATAGAAACGTTGATTTCATAAATAATGATTTTGTGCAATCGGTTGCGCTTTGCTAAGATAAAGATATTTGATAATCTAAAGCAGATAAATATGAACGTAAAATTTATTTTTCTTTCCTTTTCAGAGTAATCATTACCGCACCATTTTTCCCTTTTGCACCATATTTGGAAGTAGCGTCTTTGCCTTTTAAAACTTTAAGATTCTTGATGTTATTTGGATCAATCTGCTGAAATTGTTTGTTGGTAATCATTTTTCCCTCTAGAACATATAGTGGTAGATTATTTTCGTTGATGTATAAAGGCTTGCCAAGTCTTAAGGGTGTATCCTGGTCTCTTTGAACAGGTGTTGTTTTAGGACTCGAAATTGGTGCTACTTCTCCTTTGACTTGGACAGGAACATCTGTTTTTGTTGGAGGATTCACCTTAGGTTGCGTTTGTGCCGAAACAATGCCGCCGGAGGTGAGTACAAAGCTAACGGCAAATTTTGCAAACAGAGAATTGAGGAAAGAATAGCTGAGGTTTCTGTCCAGCTGATCGGGGCGGAAACTAGCGCAGATGTTGGGGTTCTCGGTAAGATCCGCCATTATTTCCATATCAGTCGCGGTGGTGAAATCTCTCACACTCTTGGAACAGACTTGGCAGAATCTGCCTTTTTCTTCGGGCGTCATTATCGTCCAGTTTTCGTGACACGGTTTTGGGATAGTAATTTTCATAATAATGCTTTTTAATGTTTAAGATGCACTATTCTGAAAAAGGTTGGAAACCCACTTGCTTTTTTTTACAAATGAAAATATCGCGGATCGGGATATTGAAACTCAAAATCCAATTCCTGAATCAGTTTTGCGGGTGAGATGGTTCTGCCTGTGGTGGCGCGTTCACCATTGTAAGGCAAATCTTTCTGTGCATTGATCACTTCCTCTTTGTTCGGATGAATGGGTGCGACGATATTGTAAACTTTGGATTGAGATTGATTCTCCAACATTTTTTCCACAACACTACAGATATCAGCGTAATGAATATGATTAACCAGCAAATCGAGGTTGGAAATGTTGTAATTCTTGAGAAGCCTTTGATCACCCATTAATCCTGCTAATCTCAGAATATTGGTTTGAGGGAATTTTTCTAAAATGAAATTTTCGCTTTCTACTTCCTGTGTGAGTTGATCGTGTTCGGCAAATTCTTTTTCGGTCTGAAGATAAACGCCAGTCGAACTCATTAAAAACAATTGACCCTTATAATCGCCCAAGAAATTGAGCAGGTTTTGACGTTTGTCATTCATCGGAATCTGCGCACCCCGAAGTCCTGAAAACGGAACGCTGATGATGATGGCATCTAAGTCTTTTGCTACTTCCCACGGTTTCATCTCGGAATCCAATTCGTTCGGGAAACTGGCTAAAGTTGCGTGATAACCTTTGGAGCTCAGGTCTTCGGCTTTGGATGGAGTTGTGGTGGTTGCGAAGATGTGGTATCGGTTTGATAATCTTTCTGCTATGTGATTGCCGAGCCAGCCGAAGCCGATGATTCCTAGGTTTTTCATTAAGTTTATTTATAATTAATTCTGGATGTGTGATTGATTATGAATCTTAAAAATATCATTTGATACTGCTACTCCTTAATCTTCAACAAGAGATTCGGATCCGGGCAATTTTCTTTATAAAAATCGAGATCTTCTGAACTGCAGACGCCGGGATAATCGCCTTTTTTATTTTCTAAATCTTTGATGATCTGAAAATGCAGATGTGGCGCATAATCGCCATTCACAGGCGGTTTTCCGAGTTCGGCAATTTTTTCTCCTTTTTTTAAGGGTTGACCTTCACTTTTTCCATCGAGACTTTCCAAGCTGAGATGACCGTACAGCGTATAAAAAATAATGCCTTCTATTTGGTGTTGAAGAATAATCGTTGGACCATAATCGCCCAGGAAAGTATTGTTTTGAAAACTGTGAACGGTGCCATCCAGAGCACTTAACACAGAAGTTCCTGCTTTGATCCACAAATCCAGACCGAGATGAATGTTTCTCTCTTCTGTATTTTCGGCATTAAAATTTTCACTTCTTTTATACAGATTTCGCCTTTCCAGATAACCGCCAAAAGCTACTTTCGCCTTATTTTCTAATAGATGCTCTTCAATAAATTCTTCAAATTTTTCTGCATTGGTAAGATCCAGATTTAAAGTATCCGTATGCGGAGCCGAGAGATCAATCGCCACATAATCTTTGGTGTCGATGGAAGCGTCAATCACTTTTACGTCGGTTTGCTTTTGGAGAATATCTTCTAATGTGTTCATTATATTTATAAAAAACCAAAGATAGAAAATGTGATTATAATATTTGTAATAGTGATAGAAGTAACAAGTTTTCCTGAGGTTTCCCGCAACTTGCTGGAGACTTCCTGCAATTGCAGGAGGTTAGAAGCAAGGTTTTTGAAACAAAATGCGTTGTGGGAGGTTTGTTTTAAGTTTGTTTGTGAGGGTTTGCAGATGCGGGAGGTTTTGATTTGAAATGGTTTGGGAATAAAATTTTAATTTTTTTTCTCGTTTTAGGGAAACCCTACTCACGCTCGTGTCTCAAGCAAATAATGGGTACGAGCAAGATGTTGGCACCAGCGAGCGGAAATTTTTACAATTTTTGATTTTATTCTATTTAAAAAAAAAAATATTCTTTTAACAAATACTATATGATCTGACTTTGTAATCGCTCAATCAACATCGTAATTATTCTCCGGTTCAATTCTCTGCTATCCGAAACATAGATTTCCATTTCTTCTTCTGTAAACATTCCGATAGTCATTCCAATAAAAATGTTTTTCATTCCTACGTCTTTTTGTAAACTCTGTTGCAGGAAAGTTTTTTTATTTGCTATTGACAGCATGTCAAAATCTGTTTTTTGACGCTTCGCATAATGCATAAAAAGAGTCAGATACAAATCGTTTTGCAATTTTAAAACAGGCCTTAGTGTTTGATTTTGAAAAGTTTCCGAAGGAGTAGTAGCTTCGGAATTAGTAGTGATGAGAGGTGTTCTTAAATCGATTTTAGTGTTCATTGGTGGCTATTAAAAATAAGTTGTTTTAAATGTAGGAAAATATTTCCATTATTATCCTCTGCTAGCGCGAGCTTCAATCTCGTGCATTTATTTATTTGTGGGTACGAGAAGGATGCTCGCAACAGCGGGTGAACATTTTGTATTGAAAAGATATCCAAAAAAATCTTTTGAAATAATAGAATTTTTATAATGTTTGTTTTATATATTTGGCATTAAGGATTGTATAATATAACTAATAACATAGGCTAAATAAACTCACAAAATGGCTGAAGAAAACAAAAAACATTTCATTTACAAGAAACAATTTCCGGAGTGGAAATCAATTTTAGATAGAAAGGGAAAAAAAACAAAAGATATTATTAAGCAAGCAGTTTTCGTATTAGATACAAACTCTTTATTAGCTCCATATAATATTGGTAAAGAAAATATTGAAGAAATTGGTAAAATTTATAAAGATTTGATTTCCAAGAATCGATTATTTATTCCTGAACATACACTTAGAGAATTTGCAAAAAATAGATCACTTAGAATCTCTGATTTATTTACCAATATAGATAATATGTTATCTTCACTTCCTTCAATAAAAAGATTTGAATATCCAATTTTGGGAGAACTAAAATCATATAAAAACCTTGAAGGAACCAGAGAGAAGATAATTGAGAATATTAAAGATTATAAAAAACACCTAAGTGAATTAAAAGAAGATATTACAAATTGGAATTGGACAGATCCATTAACAAAAATGTATCAGGAAACTTTTATCGAGGGGATTATTATTACCACAGCTTTAACTGAAAAGGAATTAATTGAAGAATATAATCAAAGGATTGAAGATGAAATTCCACCTGGAAATAAAGATAAATCAAAGGAAAATAATGGTATAGGAGATTTTTTAATATGGAAAAGTATTTTAGAATTAGGAAAGAAACTTAATAAGGATATTATTTTTATTTCTAACGATGAGAAAAATGATTGGCTTCTAAAAGGCAATAAAAAGTCAATTTCAACGAAATATGAATTAGTAGATGAATACTTTAGATATACTGGTGGGAATAATTTCGTTTCAATTAATTTTAACACATTTTTGGAAAATCAAGGATTAGATATAGATATTAAAGAAGTTTTTAATCAACTTGAAGTATTATTTGAAAAATCTATTCCAACAAAATATACCCTAAAGAACTTAAAGAAAATCAGTGAGGCAATAAATTTATTTTTGATTTATAGAGATAACGATAATAACTACATTAAGGAAAGAGATTTCAACGAGTATGTAAATGGATTTAAAGGTAGTTATAAGCAGGAATATTTTGAAACAGAAGAATGGCTTAATTTAGCTGATTACTTTATTGTTTTTGATGATTTATTAACTGAAATAAGTTATTTAAATAATGAGATAATCTATCAAAATCATCGAATGAAAAAAGATATTAGAAATGATGTAATAAAAATGGTTGCGTTATGTAATGAATTCGTAAAAAGATATTCAAATTTCGAGTCATTGATTTGATTTAGTTATATTATTTAAGATATTAAAATGGGCATAAATTTACAAAATCGAAAACTTTCACCTCTTGTTCTTTAGAGATAAAATATAAAATTTTGAGAAGATTATTTACATAAAAACCTGCCTCACAGCAGGTTTTTCCATATCTAAAAAGTTTTAAAACAAACCCTCATCCACAAAATTCGGCAACGTCACTTTCAAATTTGGTTCCGCTTCCATCGCTCTTTTAATCGCGAAAACTGCGCCTTCATTTCTTGACCAGCTTCGTCGGGATATTCCGTTGTTCACGTCCCAAAAAAGCATTGATTTTAATCTTCTGCCGGCATCATCGCTTCCATCGAGCAACATCCCGAAACCACCGTTGATCACTTCGCCCCAGCCAACGCCACCACCGTTGTGAATACTCACCCAGGTTGCCCCACGGAAACTGTCGCCAATCACATTGTGAATCGCCATATCTGCCGTAAATCTCGACCCGTCATAAATATTGGAAGTCTCTCTGTACGGCGAATCCGTACCCGAAACATCGTGATGGTCTCTTCCCAAAACCACCGCTCCAATTTCTCCGTTGGCAATGGCTTTATTGAAGGCTTCAGCGATTTTCATTCTTCCTTCCGCATCGGCGTACAGAATTCTCGCCTGCGAACCAACGACCAGATTGTTTTCCTGAGCGCCTTTAATCCACGTGATATTGTCTTTCATCTGCTGTTGGATTTCCTCTGGCGAAGTTTTAATCATTTCCTCTAAAACGGCACAGGCAATGTCATCGGTTTTCTGCAAATCTTCCGGTTTTCCGCTGGTACAAACCCAACGGAACGGCCCGAAACCATAATCAAAACACATCGGTCCCATAATATCCTGAACATATGAAGGGTATTTGAACTCCCTTCCAATTGTAGGATTTTTCGACATTACATCAGCTCCGGCTCTGGAAGCTTCGAGTAAAAAGGCATTTCCGTAATCGAAGAAATACGTTCCTTTTGCTGTATGTTTGTTGATAGCGGAAGCGTGCCTTCTCAAGGTTTCCTGAACTTTTTCTTTGAATAATTCAGGGTTTTCTGCCATCATTTTATTGGAATCTTCAAACGAAATTCCGACCGGATAATAACCACCCGCCCAAGGATTGTGAAGCGAAGTCTGGTCTGAACCGATATCGATTCTTAAATTTTCTTCATCAAATTTCTCCCAGATATCGACGATGTTTCCAAGGTAAGCCAAAGAAACCGTTTCCTGATTTCCCTGCGCTTTTCTCACTCTTGCAACCAAATCATCCAGATTTTCGTGGATTTCATTCACCCATTTCTGTTCGTGACGGATTTTTGTAATCTTTGGATTCACTTCTGCAATTACCGTAATACAGCCTGCAATATTTCCGGCTTTTGGCTGAGCTCCGGACATTCCGCCTAAACCAGAAGTGACGAATAATCCGCCTTTTGGTTCTTTATTGATTTTTCTGAAAGCATTCAAAACGGTAATCGTCGTTCCGTGCACAATTCCCTGCGGACCGATGTACATATAAGACCCGGCAGTCATTTGTCCGTACTGAGAAACGCCCAACGCATTGAATTTTTCCCAATCATCCGGCTTGGAATAATTCGGAATCATCATTCCGTTCGTCACCACCACTCTCGGCGCATCTTTGTGCGAAGGAAATAATCCCATCGGATGACCGGAATACATTGTTAATGTCTGTTCGTCTGTCATTTCAGACAGATATTTCATTGTCAAAAGATACTGCGCCCAGTTGCTGAACACCGCACCATTTCCACCGTAAGTAATCAGTTCGTGCGGATGTTGCGCCACGGCATAATCCAGATTGTTCTGAATCATCAGCATAATGGCTTTTGCCTGCTCAGATTTTCCAGGATATTCGGCAATATCTCTGGCTTTCATCTCATAATCGGGACGGAAGCGGTACATATAAATTCTGCCGTATTTTTCCAGTTCATCCCTAAATTCCGGCAATAATTCTGCGTGGAATTTGGGTTCAAAATATCGTAAAGCGTTTTTCAGAGCGAGTTTTTTTTCTTCGTCTGAAAGGATTTCTTTACGTTTCGGTGCGTGGTTGATATTGGGTTCGTATGGTTTTGGTTGAGGTAATTCTGTTGGAATTCCTTGTTGGATTTGTTGTTGGAAAGTCATAGTGAAGTTTCGATTTTCAAAGTTTTAAAGATATTCAATTTGAAAATATCATCAAACGGTTTCTGATAAATTGATATCACTTATATTTGCAGCTTCAAAAAATGATTCCAGTACACAACTTTAAAGCTATCAAGAAATGAATTACGAAGACAAAATCCAGCAATCGGAAACGCGTGTTTTCAAAGTGGTTTTCCCAAATACTACGAATCACCACAATACAATGTTCGGAGGAAAAGTAATGGAAATGATGGATGAGGTGGCTTTTATGACCGCCACTCGTTTTGCCAGAAAATCCTTTGTAACGGTAAGTTGTGATAGAATTGATTTTAAAAAACCGATTCCTGCAGATACTTTGGTAGAATTGATTGGAAAAGTAAAATATGTTGGGAATACCAGCGTAAAAGTCAATATCGAAATATTCATCGAGGAAATGTATGCTGACACTCGCGAAAAAGCGGTTTCAGGAGATTTTACTCTTGTCGCTATTGATGAAAATAAAAAGCCAGCAAGAATCTTTGAAAACTAGAAATAAAAAAGCTTACTGTATTCAGTAAGCTTTTGTTTTTATTCGATGAGGTCTTCGTTTTGTTCTTCGTGGTCATCTTCGTTGTCGCTTTGACTGTAATAATTATTTTCTTCGTCGGGCAACTGATCGTTGATCTGTTCAAAATTATCATCATCTTCTGCACCTGGAATATCTAGTCCGAAAGGCATTTCGTCATTCACTTGACTTGGATCATTGATGGGATTTCCGTCGCCATCCAAAGGAACGTGGTCTTCGCGGTTAAAGATATCTTCGCCGGGATTGTAATCCATTTCTCTCAACTTTCTGTTTTGCTCGTTAATGTTATCTTCTGGTGTCATAATATTTTGATTTTAGTTACCACAACCAAGACAAATATGATTCCAAGCTGAGAATTTTAAGAATTAATTTTCATAAACTTCGGAATTGACACAAGTTGGCATTTTTTCGCCTTTTGAAAAAGCAACTACATTTTCTGCTGCCAATCTTGCCATTCCGTTTCGGGCTTCTATGGTTGCGGAACCAATATGTGGAAGAACACAAACATTCGGGAGTTGGAGTAATGGGTTTTCATTACTCATTGGTTCTGGATTAGTAACGTCTAAACCTGCTCCCCATATTTTTCCTGATTCTAATGCTTCGAACAGATCTTTTTCATTGTGGAAACCACCTCGTGCTGTATTGATGAAAATCAAATTCGGTTTCATTTTTTCGAATGTTTCTTTATTGAAAGTATCAGCTTGTTCTGACGTATAATTAGCGTGAATACTGATAATATCTGACTCTTTCACTAATTCATCAAAAGTGACATATTTTGCTTCGAGTTCTTTCTCGGCTTGTTCATTATGACTTCTGTTATGATATATGATATTCATTCTGAAAGCGGCTTTGCATTTTTCTGCTATTTCGAATCCGATTCTTCCTAAACCAAAAACGCCTAACGTCTTTCCATATAATTCCTGTCCGAGCTCTTCCAGCGCATCAAAGTCTTTCCAGTTTCCGGATTTTACCTTTTCGATGTTGTAATTGACTTTTCTGGAAACCATTTGCATTAATAAAAAAGCGACATCCGAAGTAGCTCTGCTCAGAACATCTGGTGTATTTCCAATTGGGATTTTTCGTTTTGTAGCTTCTGCAATGTCTACTTGGTCAAAACCTACTGAGAATAGTGCAATGGCTTTTAGATTGGGGCAGTTGTCGAAAAATTCTTTGTTATATTTATTTTTTCCGCCAACATTTAGAATGATGTCTGCTTGTTTGCTGTTTTCCAGCCATTCTTCGCGTGATGGATTTTCGGTTTCAAGTGTTATAATTTCCAGATTGTTTTCTTTTAAAATATCAATTCCGATTTGTGGAATTCTCTTGTTGATGAATACTTTCATTTTTGAATTTATTAATAATAATTATTTCTTTTTTATTAATGCTAAAATTTAATACAAAGCTCACAAGGTTTTTATTTAACTGTATGTTTTTAGGTTCACGAAGGCGCTTCTATTATAAAAGGTTTTAAACACCGAATTACATGCAGCCCGGCCTGAGTGGAGCTCTTTTTCTTTTTCTATAAAAAAGAAAAAAGCGGGAACGGAGGACGGATAGAGCTGCCCAAACCTAAAAAATGGTTCAGCATAGTCAAATTTTAAAAATGCAAAAACCGGAAATGACTTCCGGTTTCTATATATTGTCTGATATTGATAATCAAAAATTATTCCTGTGTTGGTCTTTCTTTGTCTTTTGAGAAAAAGAATTTGATAATAATTGGCAATGTGGTGACCAAAACGATAATTAGGATGATGATTTCCAGTTTTTTCTTAAGGTCGATTCCAAACTGATCCATAAATAATTTGTCCAGATAATGTCCTGCATAAATCATTGTGAATGACCAAAGTATTGCTCCTATAACATTGTAAAAGAAGAATTTTGGTTTGCTCATTTTTACAATTCCTGCTACGATAGGCGAGAAGGTTCTCACGATTGGTAAGAATCTCGATAAAATAACTGCTACAGCGCCGTGTTCTTCGAAGAAATCGTGGGCTTTAAACAAATATTTTTTCTTGAAAAAGAATGAGTCTTTTCTCTCGTACAACAATGGTCCGCTTTTGTAACCAAACCAATAACCAATCTCGTTTCCAATAATTGCTGCAATAGCAACTGCGGTTGCTAAAATAGTAGTATCCAGAAAATCTGAACCTGTGGAACCAAAAGTGGTATCAATGATTTGAACGGCGTAAATCCCGGAAATGAAAAGTAAACTGTCGCCCGGTAAAAAGAAACCTACAAACAGCCCGGTTTCTGCAAAAATGATGAATAAAATAAGCCAAAACCCACCTAGTTTGATGTAAAATTCTGGGTTCAGTAAGTCTTTCCAACTCTCGAAGTGTTCCATAGATATATGTCTTCAGCAAATATATTAAAAGCAATCTGAAATAATTGGTTTAAAATAAATTTTTAGGATTATTTAACGTAAACCACGATGTTTAGTAATATTTGTCACCCCATTTGTCTTTGAGTTGTTCCTTGATTTTTTTCTCTGTAGAATTGTTCGCAGGTTGATAAAATGCTGTGCCTTTGATGTCGTCTGGTAGAAATTCTAAATCTACAAAGTTGCCTTCATAAGAATGCGCATATTGATAATCTTTGCCATAATCCAGATTTTTCATCATCCTGGTTGGCGCATTTCTGAGATGAAGCGGAACGGGAAGATTTCCGGTTTTCTTGACGAAAGCCATCGCTTCGTTGATGGCATTGTAAGTTGAATTACTTTTCGGAGAAACGGCGAGATAAACAGCTGTTTCACTTAAAATAATTCTGGCTTCCGGATTTCCGATAACGTTGATGGCCTGGAAGCAATTGTTTGCTATTACTAATGCATTTGGATTGGCTAATCCAATGTCTTCTGCTGCGAGAATCATCATTCTTCTTGCAATGAATTTGATATCTTCGCCACCAACCAACATTCTGGCTAACCAATAAACGGCGCCATTGGGATCAGAGCCTCGCATTGATTTGATGAATGCCGAAATGATATCATAATGCTGTTCACCGTTTTTATCATACAAAGCCATATTTTCCTGCAGAACAGAAAGAACATCTTTGTTGGATATTTTATTTTTCTTCGCTGATTTGAATTGATTCAGAACCAACTCTACAGAATTAATCAATTTCCTTGCATCACCTCCGGAATATTGAATAAATGCTTCTTTTTCTTCAAGGAAGAATTTAGTATTGTTGAGTTCATTGTATTTGGAAACAGAAATGTCAGCGAGTTCTTCCAGCTTTTCAAAAGTCAAAGCTTTCAAAATATAAACTTGCGAACGAGATAACAAAGCAGAAACCACTTCGAAACTAGGATTTTCTGTTGTAGCACCAATCAGAACAATCCAGCCTTTTTCAACGGCGTGAAGCAAAGAATCCTGTTGAGACTTGTTGAATCTGTGAATTTCATCAATGAAAAGAATTGGACTTTTTCCAGAAAAAAGATTTTGCTTTTTGGCTTCATCTATAATATCTCGTACATCTTTCACACCAGAAGAAACTGCAGATAATTTGTAAAATTTTCTTCCAGATTTTTCAGAAATAATTTCTGCCAAAGTCGTTTTCCCTGTTCCCGGTGGTCCCCAAAAAATGAGAGAATTAATGGTGTCATTATCCACCATTCTTTTGATGGTTCCATTTTTTCCTGTAAGGTGTTCTTGTCCTAAAACATCATCCAAAGTTTTCGGACGCAGAATTTCGGCAAGTGGAGAATTGTTCATATTTCAAAATTACGGAATTAAAAGACTTTTCTGCAAATGATAACTCGATGATTATCTAATTTAGTGAAAAAAGAAAAATATTTATTGTTTTTCAATAAATATTTTTTGATATTTGCATTATTAAAAACATTAGTTATGTCAAAAACAAACAACTTTGTATTTTGGGGCTTATATGTTATAGCCTGGATTATATTTGTCGGCTTGTCTATTGAGGCTGGAGGCTTAATAGTAAATTTCTTTTTCCATCTTTACAATCCCGAGATGGTTCAAAATCTTTATCAGAAGCTGGACTTGATTAAAATGTATCAAGATAATCGATTCGGTTTTTTCGGTATCTACAGTTTTATTTTAATTATTTCAATTTTAAAAGCGGTGCTGTTTTACACAGTTATTAATCTGATGCAAAAAATGAAGTTAGAAAAACCTTTTAGTGCTTTTGTTGCGAAACAAATTTCACAACTTAGTTATTATACGCTTTCAATTGGATTGTTGAGCTATATTGCCAGACAATTTGTTAAAAATTTGGAGCACCACGGTTTTGTTTCAGATGATTTAAACCAATTTTGGGCAGACAGTGAGGCATTTATTTTAATGGGAGCCGTCATCTACATTATTGCTCAAATTTTCAAAAGAGGTGTAGAATTGCAGGAAGAAAACGATTTAACAGTTTAACTTATGCCAATAATTGTAAACCTGGATGTGATGATGGCCAAACGAAAAATGTCATTGAATGAACTGTCCGAAAAAGTAGATTTAACGCTTTCCAATCTTTCTATTCTGAAAACAGGAAAAGCAAAAGCCATTCGTTTCAGTACTTTGGAAGCGATTTGCAAAGCCCTGGATTGTCAGCCTGCGGATATTTTAGAATATCGAAAAGATGATTAAAGTTTTCTGCTAATCACGTAATCTAGCATCAGTTTCAGTGATTCTTTAGCTTCGTTATCAGGAAATTCAGCAAGGATATTGAGAGCTTTTTGTTGGTAATCTTTCATTGTCTGGATGGCATAATCCATTCCACCGGAAGACTTCACGAACTCTACCAATTCCCGCACTTTTTTGGAATCGTTGTTATAACGCTTTATTGTTGCGAAATATTTTTTGTAATTCTCGGGACTTGCATTTTTCAATGTGTAAATCAAAGGCAAAGTCATCTTTTGTTCTTTGATATCGATTCCAACAGGTTTTCCGATAATATTACTTGTCTGATAATCGAAAAGGTCATCTTTGATTTGGAAAGCCATTCCCGTATAAGTCCCGAATTCCTGCATTTTTTTCGCAGTTGCTTCGTCTACATTGTTTGATAAAACACCAACTTCACAACACGCCGCAATCAAGGTTGCAGTTTTTTGACGGATGATTTCGTAATAAACATCTTCCGTAATATCCAGTTTTCTGGCTTTTTCCAGTTGAAGCAATTCACCTTCAGACATTTCACGAATCGTTCTGGAAATTACTGCCAATAAATCAAAATCCTTATTATCTGTAGAAAGCAAAACCGATTTCGAAAGCAGATAATCGCCCACCAAAACCGCAATTTTATTTTTCCAAAGTGCATTGATAGAAAAAAAGTTTCTACGCTTAAAACTCTCATCCACAACATCATCGTGAACCAAAGTCGCCGTATGAATCAGCTCAATCATACTTGCGCCACGGAACGTTTTTTCATTCACATTTCCGACCAGTTTTGCGCAGAGAAACACAAACATTGGGCGCATTTGCTTCCCTTTTGTCGTCACAATAAAACGCGTGACTTTATCCAACAGCGCCACATTACTTTTCATCGATTCGTAAAACTTTTGTTCAAAAAGTTTCATTTCGTCAGAAATCGGAGCTTTGATTAGTTCTACTGTATTGGCCACTGTTCGCGTTTAAAAATTATATTTTTGGAGCAAGACGATTGTACTTCTATTCACTTTTCCAACCCGCTTTTCGCTATATCTTTTTTCAAAGAAAAAAGGATGTCGCTACAATCGGGGCTATGTTGAGGATTTATCTATCGATTGACCAAAAACTATTCTACAAATATAAATATTATAAATCTTTCAAAGGAATAAAATAAAGACTTTGAAACGCTTTTTGATTTTTATCACAGAATAAAAATCCATTACAATGTAGAATTAATGTATTTTTAAATTAACAATAGAATCAAACACGTTCTTTATTAATCCATTTTGCAACGTCTGGCGCAACATAGTTTTTCATCATTGCGATAAGCTCATCAATATCATCGCTTACCAGAATCATATCTCGGTTAACTTCTTTCAGAAAACCTTTGTCAACCATAGTTTGGATAAAAGTGATTAAGGAATCGTAAAAACCAGCGGTATTCAAAATGGCAATCGGTTTTTTATGAAGTCCCAATTGCGCCCAAGTCAGCATTTCAAAAAACTCTTCCAAAGTTCCGAAACCGCCCGGTAAAGCAATTACGCCATCGCAAAGTTCGTTCATCTTGGTTTTTCTTTCGTGCATCGTTTCCACCAAAATAAGGTCTGTCAAACACTCGTGAGCAATTTCTTTGGATTTTAAAAAGTTAGGCAAAACGCCAATAGCTTTTCCTCCGTTCTCTAAAACGCCGTCCGCTACTGCGCCCATCAAACCTACATTAGCGCCTCCGTAAACCAATTCGATTTGATGTTCTGCTAATTTTTTTCCTAATAATTTTGCCTGCGATTTGTAAACGTCATCCGTCCCAAAACTTGAACCACAGAATACCGTAATTCTTTTCATTTCTTATTGGATTTTTGATTAAAGTAATATGCAAATATAATTATTGCAAATCTTCAAACGGGACAAAGTAGAGACTTTGAGGCACTTTTATAATTTTGAAACCAAATCTTTCTCCGGAAATATAAATTCCTTTTTCAGTTGCTGTAATACCTTCGATTTGACCAATTTTGAAAGCTCTTCCCAAAGAAAATTTTTTTGAAGGCTTGTTGAAAAATAGATTTCCAGAATCATCTTTTTCGAAAATCATAAGATAAACCGAAGCTTTTTTAGTGTAACCTACAATGTATAGTTTATTCTCAAAAAAAGAAGCATCGGTCACAACAAATCCAGTTTTAAAAGATTCCAGTTTTTGAGCAGGCTGATTTTCTGTCAGGCTTTTGTCGATGAAATAATGAGAAACCGTATTCGTAATCCATTCTTTTGTAAACAAATGAATATTTCCGTCGAGGAAAATCATTGCTTCTGCATCGAAATTATTATTGATATTTTTCGGTGTGAAATCGATTTGTTCTGGATAAAAAAACGGAATTGCTTTTATAGAATCTGTGACGATTGAATCATTCTTAAAAGGAATTTGATAAACCTTCAAATCTTTTCTTGTTCCCAAATTATTCCCAAATTCTCCAATATAGAAATCTTCCCCATCATTCGTCATCGCTTCCCAATCGATATTTTTGAGGCCGGTTTGAAAAGTATTTTCGATATTTGAACTTCCTGGTTTTATCTCGAAAATTTTGCTGGTATTGCCACTGTCATTGAACGAGAAAAGTCTTCCATTAATATTTGTCAAGCCTGATGATTCTCTTAAAGAATCGCTCAAAACAGCAATTTTATATTTCTTTAGATTCAGTGATTGCACTTTCTGTGCTGAGATTTGAAATCCTGAGAGAATCAATAAGATGTAGAAAATCCTTTTCATATTTTGTAAAAATAGGAATTGATTTTTTGAACGTAAAATTTTATGGATTAAAGTATTGTTAAAGAATTACTCCGCCGTCTTATTCGCCAATTGTCCACACGCTGCATCAATATCGCCACCGCGACTTTTTCTTACAACAATCGTGATTCCAGCTTTTTCCAATTCACGGACATATTTTTGCTCAGCTTCAATACTTCTATGGTCAAATTTTCCTTCGCCAATTGGATTGTATTGGATGAGATTCACTTTGCTTGGAACTTGTCGGCAATATTTGATTAAAGCTTTGATATCTTCGTCTCCGTCGTTGATTCCTTTCCAAACGCAATATTCAAAAGTAATTGGAGAACCAGTTTTCTGATACCAATATTGAAGTGAATCCATAATATCCGTCAATGGAAATTTCTCAGAAAAAGGCATTATTTCGTTCCGTTTATGCTCAATTGCGGAGTGAAGGGAAAGTGCTAATTTTACTTTCAGTTCTTCATCAGCAAGCATTTTTATCATCTTCGGAATTCCGGATGTTGAAACGGTGATTCTTCTTGGCGACATTCCCAAGCCGTCCGGTTTTGTGATTTTATGGATCGCTTCTACAACGTTTTTATAATTCATCATCGGTTCGCCCATTCCCATAAAAACGATGTTTGTGAGCGGTCTGTCAAAATATTCTCTACTTTGTCGGTCGATCAGCGCGACTTGGTCCACTATTTCTGCAACCTCCAGATTTCGCATTCTTTTGAGTTTGGCTGTTGCACAGAATTCACAATTCAAGGAACATCCGACCTGAGAGGAAACGCAGGCTGTACTTCTGGTTTCGGTAGGAATCAAAACAGATTCTACCATTAATCCGTCGTGAAGTTTTACGCCGTTTTTTATCGTTCCGTCCGTCGATTTTTGTAATAGATCGACAGCGATCGGGTTGATAAAAAAATCACGCGAAAGATTATCTCTCAGACTTTTGGAAAGATTCGTCATCTCATCAAAAGAATGCAGATTCTTGCTCCAAAGCCAATCATAAACCTGTTTTGCACGAAAAGGTTTTTCACCAATTGTGCTGAAATGGTCTTTTAACTGATCAAGGGAAAAGGTGCGGATATCTTTCAATGTATTCTGAAATTTTTTGCAAAGATACGGTTATTGTAACAATTTTGAAATCGGCTAATGAAACGATAGATATATCTAATAATCTTAAAATTCATAAATTTGAAATAAAGATTTTAATTCTAACTTTTACATTGATAAATTGTTACAGATTTTATTTTAATTATATCAAACAGAATTAAAGTATTATGAATTTTAAATCGACTTTATTAATATATTCTTAATTCTTACATTTGCCTTGATTTTTACCCGATGAAGTTCCAAGCCTTTTACGACAGCCCATTTATATTGAATTTTTCTTTTGAAAAACTCATCCAGAAAATGGAAGCAGAAGCTTCCGATAATCCAGAATATGCGCTTTCTCATCAGAGGATATTGGATAAGACCAAAGAATTCCACGAGCTTTTACACGGCATCACGAATCTTGATTTTTTCGAAAAAAATGAGATCTTGATGAAGGAACTTCTCCGTGACCTTTTCCCTCCAATGTTGACGGAAAATGAAATCAAAGCTGTCAGTTTTCCTTTTTACAATTTCTTTTTCAATCCTACAAAAAGATTTGAGACCATAATCAAAAAAGCCGGCGACAATTTCGATATGATCATCAAGGATATGGACCCACATCGCTTTTATGTGATGAGCTGTTGCATTATCCTGAATGATTTTTATGATATTCCGCTGAATGTTTCGATGCCTTTTATTTTCGATATTCCCAATGAAGATGGCGTCATCAAGCATTACAGATTTTTGACAAACGCTGATTTTATGGATGTCAATCCATTAGAAAACTTCAAAAGATTGACGGCGGAAGAAATTTCAGAATTGCTCGATAACTTCGAAGATTATGAATTGTGGAAAGAAAAATTTCCACCAGAAAGCTGGGAACTGAAAGGGTTTGCGGTCGTTAATTTCTTCGATGCAACGACTGAAATTGCGATTTCAAATCTTAAAAGTAAATTAATAAATCTTGAGGACGATAAAAATCTCAAGCCGGAACTCAACAAAGTTTTCCGTTCGATTTTTCAGGTTTCTGATCTGGAGGTTGGCTTTACATCTATTAATCACGATGAAAACAAATTTGTTAGAAGTCCGATCAATGGCGTGATCGACAGTTTTATTCTGTTGGGAAACTCGCAGGATTGCAAGAACGAATTGCTTTGCGAGAAGAATTTTAACACACTGGTGGAATCCAAAAAATTCTTCAGTATTTCTGATATAGAACGGACTTACAAAGAATTTCCGGATAGCCAAATGGCAAAACATTTTTACGAAGCCGGAATCAAAAGTGCGATTTTTGCGCCGATTATCAAGAACAAAAAAATTCTCGGGATCATTGAGTTGATCTCAAGGAAAAAAATGCTGAACAGCATCAATGCCCAAAAAATGGAAATTGTGATGCCATATCTGGAAGATACGATGGACAGACTGTACGACGGCATCGAAACAAGGGTACAAGCAATTATTCAAAGGGAATATACATCGATACATCCAAGTGTTTATTGGAAATTCCGACAGGAAGCGGAGCGTCATATCGGGTTTTACAGAGAAGAATTTGATTTGCCTTACAGAAAGATCACTTTTGAAAATCTGACACCACTTTTTGGACAGACTGATATCAGAAATTCTTCGGTTTCCAGAAATCTGGCGATCAAAAAAGATCTGGAAATCAATTTGATGCTGATTTCTGATGTTTTCAAAAATCTGATCTCTGATAATGATTTGACTGAGATAAATGAAGAATTAATCAGATTTCAAAAGCTTTTGAGCAAAGACTTGCGCGCTGATACAGAAAGTCAGGTTCAGAATTTTATTCATCAGAAAGTTCATCCGTTGCTGGAATCTATTAAGCTTCAGAATGTTAATTATAATCAGATTGTAACAGATTATCACAAACAACTGGATTCTAAAACCGATTTGGTTTATAATTTCAGAAAGAAATTTGATGATAGTTTGTCTTCCATCAATAAATTTTTGGCGGATATTCTGGACAAGCGTCAGGAAGAGCAACAACACAGATTTCCGTTCTATTACGAGCGTTTCAAAACGGATGGCGTAGAGCATAATATGTACATTGGTTCGTCGATTGAACCGGATTTGACTTACGACCCTATTTTTCTTAGAAATCTAAGATTGTGGCAATTGCGTGTGATTTGCGAAAGTGAATTGCAGTATAAAAAATATAAAGAAACGCTGGATTATTCTTTGGATGTTTCGTCTTTGATTTTGGTTTACAGTACGCCAATCAGCATCAGATTCAGGATGGATGAAAAACGTTTTGACGTGGACGGAAGTTATAATGCGCGCTATGAAATGATTAAAAAACGTATCGACAAATCTCTGGTTAAAAATTCTGTCGAACGTATCACGCAACCTGGAAAAATCAGCATCATCTATTCTCAGGACAGAGAACGTGAAGAATATTTGAAATTAATCAAGATTCTTCAAGATCAAAATGTTCTTTCAACAATAGAAGAACTGGAAGTTGAGGATTTACAGGGAATTAACGGTCTGCGAGCTTTGCGTGTTGCTGTAAATTATGAGGCGGAAGATGTGGATTATCAGTTTGTGGAAGGGATTTAAAAATTATTCAATTTTATAGATGTAATCACTTTTGTCTTTAATCGACTGACTTTCTATATCTTCTATTTTTATTTCCTTATTATCAATTTTTATATTGTTAATAGACCTGCTTCTCCAATGGTAATTGAGCGTTTTTTCGACTCTTGTTGTAGAAGATGGAGGTAAAACAACTTCTATTTGATAATCATTAATGATAGTTTTGTTGAGTGATGGTAAATTTTTATTATTTCTAAACTCTTTTGGGCTTGCAATGCCATTTTTATAATTAAAACTATATTCACCAGAAGAATCATTTTCTAATTTAGACTTAATGTTAAATTTATATTTAATAATTATTATTTTTCTCTCATTGGTGAGATTTTGTATATAAAAGTCGGTAAGAACTGAGCATCCCAAAAGTGAGAATAAAAGGAAGAAACCAAATAAAATTTTAAAATATTTTAATTTCATAATTTTAATTATTCTAAACCGTCACATTCCGAAAAGCCACCACAAAAGCCACCACTGAAACAATAATTCCAATTGTGAAAACCGTGTAAGTCAGTCTCAATAATTTGTATTTTCTGTTGAGAACAACGCCCAGATAATAGAGGTCTTTTATCATTGTATCGTACAAATATTGTCGGTCGTTCATCATTTCTTTCATTGCCCAGAGGTATTCTTCCATCGGCATTTTATAGAAATTTCCGAAGAACAGAAGGTTTACTTTTTTCTCTTCGATTTCCTTTCTTGTAAATGTTCCGCTAGAAACTTTCGGTCTCGTAGACATAATCGCCAAAATAATACAAATCACACTGAATATGACCATCACAAATGTCGGAATAATCAAATGCGAATTACTTGGCGCATCCAGTTTTGGAATCAAAGATGATAATGCGATTGAAATAATAATCGCGTTGACGGAAAGCAAAATATTCGCTTTGCTGTCGGCAATTTGGCTCAGTTTGGTGTGGTTGTTCAATGTTACACGGAACATTGTTTCTATACCACGTTCAGGACTTTCCAGTTTCTCAAGCTTTTTCTTATTCAGAAGTGCTTTATCATTATCTTCAGCCGCTTTTTTCTTTTTTTCTTCTTTTAGATTCTGGATGTGAGAAAGGATTTTATCCACATTTTTCTCTTTGACTGGTTGCCAGTTTTCTTTAGCAAATTTGGTATAAAACTGATGTTTTGAAAAGAAAACAATATTAAGCTCAGACCACTGTTGCTTGCTGAATTTCTGATGATGCACCTCTTTGATTTCCTGTCTCAGATTCTCACAAATCCTGAAATAATCATCCGAAGCCAGATGATACAAATCTGCATCTTTTATGATTTCTTCCAGATGATTTTTAGGCTTGTAAAATTTGTCCGTCGCCAGGATCAGCTCTCCGATTTTGGCAATTCTATCTTCGGGAAATCCATATTGCTTTAAAAAGTTTGCAGCTTCTTTTCGGCTTTCTTCCTCGTGATTATCAGCATCATCAATATAGCCCAAATCGTGAAACCAGCCTGCCAAAAGTAGATTTTCTGTGTCCTCAGGGTTAATGTTTTCTTCTTTTGTAAGGATTTTTATCTTATCAACAACCTGAATCGTGTGGTCAAGATTATGATAAGTATAAGCGGAAGATAATCTATCTTTGAATAAATTTTTAACATAATCTTCCGAAATTTTCAAAATATCCATAAAAGCAATTTGAAACAAATTTAAGAAAGTATTTAAGCTTATTAATTTTAATTTTGTTAAATATTGTTAGAGTTTGACTAATTTCGTGAATATTTGAAATCAGAATTGTCAGGCTGAGCTTGTCGAAGCCTCTAACTTTAAATATCTGATTTTATTTATGGCAACTTAATCTGCCTGCAGTTTATCCTGAGCAAGGTCGAATGGCTCCCGATTGTTACTCTGAGGTTCTCGGAGAGTCCGCTCAAGTTGGGCTGCGTGCGATTCATTGGTAAGAGATTACCTTTAAAATTGAAAATTATTTATGAGATACATTTACAAATTATATCTTTTTATTATACTTCCGTTTGTTGTGGTTTCCTGTGCCGTCCAAAACGCTGACTACGGAAAAAATGCCAAAGACTTTGAGAAAAATCCGAGTATAAAAGACAGCATCATTCACACCTTTTATCTTGTTGGTGATGCTGGCAATTTAGACCAAGACGAAGCTTTCCACAATATGAACATCCTGAAAGATTCTTTGTCCAAAGCTTCAGAAAACAGCACGCTGATGTTTCTCGGGGATAATATTTATCCGGTCGGAATGCCGAAAAAAGATGACGAACACCGGGCTTTGGCGGAGAAAAAAATGGATAACCAAATCTCATTATCACAACAGTTCAAAGGAAAAACAATTTTCATTCCCGGCAATCACGATTGGTACAACAACGGCATCAAAGGTCTGAAACGAGAAGAAGATTACGTTACAGAAAAACTGAATGATAACTCGGCTTTCGCCCCAAGAAACGGCTGTCCTATCGAAACCAGAAAAATCAACAAAAAACTGACTTTAATTTTAGTGGATACGGAATGGGTTTTGGCAGATTGGAACAAAAATCCAGGAATCAATGAAAAATGCGACCTCAAAACCCGAGAAGATTTCTACACAGAATTCGAAGATCAACTGAATAAAAATCAGAACAAAACCATCGTCATTGCAACACATCATCCGCTAATTACAAACGGTTCTCACGGAGGAAAATATTCCTGGGAAAAACAGATTTTTCCATTAGAAAATAAATTTCCGTTGCCAATTTTGGGTTCGATTATCAATTTGACAAGAGCAACCGGCGGAATCACTCATCAGGACATCAGTAATCAAAATTATAAAAATCTATCAGACAGAATCAAAACTTTGATTGGTGGACGAAAAAACGTGATTGTAGTTTCCGGTCACGACCACAATTTGCAATACATTGAGGAAGGCGACATCAGACAAATCGTCAGCGGAGCTGGTTCCAAAACCGAATCTGCAAAAGCCGTTGGAAGAAATGATTTTTCATTTGGAAAAAACGGATATGCAGAACTTAAAATCTCAAATTCTGGAAATGCAGAGGTGAGTTTTTATAACCTTAATCCTAAAAAATCGGAATTGTTATTCAGAAAAACGGTTTTGGAAAACGAATCGAAAATTGCGAAAAATTACCCGAATCAATTTCCTAAAAATACAGAAGCCTCGATTTATGATTCTGCGATGACGAAGAAAAGTAAGTTCTACGAGTTTCTTTGGGGCAAACATTACAGAGAATATTATTCTAAAAAAATAAATGTCAAAAATCTGGAATTGGACACGTTGTTTGGAGGTGTGAAAACCGATAGAGCAGGGGGCGGGCATCAAACCAAATCTCTTCGTCTGGAAACCAAATCTGGAAACGAATATGTGATCCGGGCTTTGAAAAAAAGCGGTGTTCGGTTTTTGCAATCTGTGGCATTCAAAAATCAATATGTGATTGATGATTTTTCTGATAGTTATGCGGACAAATTTTTGCTGGATTTTTACACGACTTCTCATCCGTACACGCCTTTGGTAATTGGCGGGATGTCCGATAAATTGGGAATTCGTCATACAACGCCAGAACTTTTTTACATTCCTAAACAGAAAACGTTGAAAAACTTCAATGAGAATTTCGGAGATGAATTATATTATCTCGAAGATCGACCAATGGAAACTGAAGAAAATCCAAACAAAGTTATCGGAACAGACGAAGTCATCCTGAATCTTGCCAAAGACGAGAAATATAAAATGGATGAAAAAGCGTGGATAAAGGCACGTTTGTTTGATATGTTGATTGGCGATTGGGACAGACATCACGACCAATGGAAATTCGAAGCCAGAAAAGAAAGTGGCAATATAATTTACAGTCCGATTCCAAAAGACAGGGACCAAGCTTTTGCTAAATATGACGGTTTTATCACAGGGATTTTGATGGAATTTCCTGAGTTGAAACATATGCAGACTTTTGATTATCAAATGGAAAGTGTAAAGTGGTTCAACCGCGAGCCTTATCCGTTGGATTTAATTTTTGCTAAAAATTCTGTTGGAAAAGATTGGCAAGATGTTGCAGAATTTATACAAAATAATTTAACTGAAAATGACATTCGAGAAGCCTTCAAAAATTTACCAAAAGAAGTTCAGGACCAAGTTTCGGAAGATTTGATTCAGAAATTATTGACAAGAAAAAGAGACCTTCAAAAATATGCTTCGGCTTATTTTAAATTTCTTCAGGAAAAAGTGATTCTAACAGGAACGGATAAAAAAGACAAATTTGTAGTAACAAGATTACCAAATAATGATACAGAAGTAAAAATTATCAGACTGAAAAAATCGGGTGAGGAATTGCAATCAACAAAACTTTATTCGGGATTGATGACAAAAGAAATTTTGCTTTATGGTTTGAGTGATGACGACGAGTTTGAAGTAAAAGGCAACCAAAAATCAAGCATTAGAGTCAAACTTCTTGGCGGTTTGGATAATGATAAATATTCGGTTTCCAATTCCAAAAAAGTAACTATTTATGATTACAAAAGTAAGCCGAATAACTTCGAAAATAAAGGTAATGCCACTTTGAAATTAACTGACGATTACGACATCAATCAGTACAACTACAGAAATCCGAAATATAATGTTTTTACAACGTTTATGAATTTTAATTTCAATCCAGATGATGCGTTGGCAATTGGTTTTAATGCAGATTATACGGTGAATGATTTTATAAAGAATCCTTTTTCTCAGAAACATCATTTTACAGCCAATTATTTCACAGGAACGAGAGGTTATGAGTTTGCTTATCAAGCAGTATTTCCAATGTTAAAAGGTAATTGGTTCTATGGCTTGGATACGAGAGTGACAAGTTCACATTACATCAGAAATTTCTACGGAATCGGGAATGAAACGGTTAATCCAAAAGAAGAATTCGGAAATCGGTTTAATAATGTTAGAGCTCGGGAATTTGGGTTTTCGCCATCTGTTAATTGGAACAAAAATGCATCAACATTCTCTGCAAAACTGAATTACGAAATCCTGAAAATCGACAGAACAGCTAATCGTTACATTTCAATTCCAGGTGTCATCAATGATGACGTTTTCAACTCAAAACAATTCGGAGGAGCCGATTTGTCATTCAATTATGAGAATTATGACAACAAAGCAAATCCAAAATTGGGAATGAAATTCGATATCAGAACGGTTTGGAATATGAACCTTCAAAATACGGACAGACAATATACTTCACTCGAAACAGGACTTGGTTTTCTGCATTATCTGACGCAAAATCAAAGATTGGTTTGGTCATCTTATGCGAAGGCAAAATGGCTTTTCGGTAACGATTATGAATTTTATCAAATGTCCACTTTAGGTGGAAATACGGATTTGAGAGGTTTCCGATTCAATCGTTTTTATGGAAAGAATTCGTTCTATCAAACCTCAGATTTGCGCTATGAAATCGGCAAAATCAAAAACTCGATCTTACCTTTGAGTTACGGATTTTTCGGTGGATTTGATTTGGGAAGAGTTTGGGTTCCGACAGAAAAATCAAACAAGTGGCATAACTCGTATGGCGGTGGTTTTTGGCTAAATGCGGTTGACGCTATCTCGGCAAATCTTTCTTATTTCACATCTTCTGACGGTGGAAGATTGGTTGTCGGAATTGGTGGAACTTTTTAGAATAATATGGTGATAGAAACCGACAGACTAATTCTGAAACCATATTCTTTGGACTTTGTTGAAGAATTTTACATCAAATTTCAGAATGATAAAACCTATTTGGAAGATTACTTTTCCAGAACTCTAAGTGCGACTAAAACTTTGGAAGAAACAGAATTGTATTTTCAAAATAAAATTGAAAATTTTAAAAATGAAGAAGGTTTCTATTTCGGGATTTTCTTTAAAGAATCAGATAAATTGATCGGTCATATTTCTTTAAGAGAAATCGACTGGACAGTCCCGAAAGGCGAATTGGCTTATTTTATTTTCAATAATTTTTCGGGCAACAAATATTCTTACGAGGCTTTGGAAGCATTTCGTGATTTCTGTATAAATGAAAAAGAATTTGTTCGAATCTTTATGAAAATTGCACCAGATAATATCGCCAGCAAAAAAGTAGCAGAATTTTGTAATTTCGAATTCGAAGGTTTGCTGAAAAATGACTATCGAAAAAGACAGGAGGTTCTTACTGATATGTTGCTTTATGCTTTTACCAAATAACTATTTTAGCTTCAATTGATAAAGATTCCCTGTGATTTTCTTGTCGCCTTCATCGGTCATAAATATGGTATTTTCATCTTTGAAACATAAACCTTCTTTCTGTGTATGATGATTCAGTTCTATTTTTTCAACATTTCCGGAGAAGAAATTATTACCTTTCCAATTGGTGAAAATCCAAACTTTATCAGAACTTAAAATAGCCACTTTATCTTTATTTGGACTGATATCTGCGCTTGTCACAGCACAATGATTGAACTGTTCGCAAGTTACAAAACTTCCGATTTTCTTAGCAGGTAATCGCTGAGTCGAATTGTTATCAACTTCATAAAGGACTGTTGTCCCATCAAATTTTGAACTTCTGTTTTTTGTGAAAAGATAAAATTTGTTATTATGAATAAAGAATGATTCCACATCAAAAATCCGGTCTTTTTTCTTTGGCGGAAATTCGGTTTGCTCAGGATAATAAAACTGAACAATCGATTCTGCTTTGGCTTCATCTTTATTAAGATCAGCAGCATTGATTTTGTAAATTGCTAAGTTCTGTCTTTCATTATCATTATTTCCAAAATCTCCGATATAAATATTGCCTTCATCATCAGAAGTCAAATCTTCCCAATCGTTATTTTCAACATTAGAAATTGTGATGGATTTGATTAGTTCTCCTTTTTCATTAAAACCAAAAAGAATATTATGATTATGATTGTCCTCGATTGTCCAAATCAAAGGTGAAGCTTTCGAAATCTCACAAGCCGAAGCTTCTTTTATTTTTTTGGGTAAAGACGAAATGATGGAAAAATTCTCCTGAGTTTGCGAACAAGAAAATGTAATCGACAATAATGCTAAAAAAGAAAGTGCTTTCATAGGATGAAATTAATGAAAATAATGGAGATTGAAACCACAAAAGTCGCAAAAGAACAAAATTGAATGAAGATATTAAAGTTCAAAAAAGAAAATTTTGTGAACTTAATTAATTATTGAAAAAATATTTAATAAAAATCTTTTGTGACTTTTGTGATTTAACAAAAATGCACAACCGTAAAAGTTGTGCATTCTATTATTTGAAAAATTCAAATCTTAAAGAATCAACATTGCGTCTCCGTAAGAATAGAATTTATATTTTTCTTTGATAGCCTCCTCGTAAGCTCTCATTATGAAATCTTTGTTAGCAAAAGCGGCGATCATCATAATTAGAGTAGATTTAGGCGTGTGGAAGTTAGTAATCATTGCATTGGCAACACCAAATTCGTGAGGAGGATAGATGAACTTGTTGGTCCAACCTCTGTAAGCCGAAATCTTTTTGTTAGAAGAAACAGACGTTTCCAAAGCTCTCATCGTTGTCGTTCCAACAGCGCAAACTCTGCGTCCTTCCTGTACAGCTCTGTTGATGATTTCTGCATTTTTCTCATCAATAATTGCTTCTTCAGATTCCATTTTGTGCTTAGACAAATCCTCAACTTCGATTGGGTTGAAAGTTCCTAAACCAACGTGAAGCGTGATTTCCGCAAAATCAATCCCTTTGATTTCTAATCTCTTCATCAAATGTTTTGAGAAGTGAAGACCTGCAGTCGGAGCCGCAACAGCACCTTCTACTTTAGCATAGATCGTTTGGTATCTTTCGGCATCTTCTGGCTCAACTTCTCTTTTGATGTATTTTGGAAGTGGTGTTTCTCCAAGTTCTGTCAATTTTGCACGGAATTCTTCATAAGAACCATCAAATAAGAATCTCAATGTTCTTCCTCTTGATGTTGTGTTGTCGATAACTTCAGCAACTAGAGATTCGTCCTCTGTGAAGAATAATTTGTTACCGATTCTGATTTTTCTTGCCGGGTCAACCAAAACGTCCCAAACACGAGTTTCAGCATCCAGTTCTCTCAACAAGAAAACTTCGATTTTAGCTCCTGTTTTTTCCTTGTTTCCGAATAATCTCGCAGGGAAAACTTTTGTATTGTTGAAGATGAAAAGGTCTTTCTCATCAAAATATTCAATAACATCTTTGAAAAGACGGTGCTCGATAGTCTCAGTTTTTCTGTTAAGAACCATCAATCTTGCTTCGTCACGGTTTTCTGTAGGGTGTTCTGCCAATAATTCTGCTGGCAAATCGAAATTGAAATCAGATGTTTTCATAAAATTTACGGATTTTATTTGTTTTTACAGGATTAGCCTGTGGTTAATTTTAGCGAGGTGCAAAGATACGATATCAAAGAGCCTTTGTCAAGTAATTATTAAATTTTAAATTTTTGATGAGAATGTTAGTGAATATTTAATGTTTTTTTGAGAAAATTGGAATTTATATTTGGTGTTTTCTGTAAAAAACAGTTAATTTAGTGCATTTAAAAGTTGTTATTGTCAATTAATTTGCTTTGTTATGAGTATTGAAAACGAAAATCCTGAGAACGAAAATCTTAATTCTGATGTCAATTCTGCTGAAAATCAATCAGTAAAAGAAGAGACGGTAGAACAAAATTCAGAATTAGAAACTGCGGCCGATGAACATCAGGAAATCGAAGTTACTGAAGAAAATTTTTCAAATCTATCTTTGAAAGAAGCTTTAGCCGAAATGGAAACCATCGTCAACAAAGAAGATGCGCATCATTTCTCTAAACAATTCAATGCTTTGAGGGAGCAAGCGAATCACAAAATTGCCGAAGAACTCGAAGATAAAAAACACGATTATGTGGAGCAGGGCAATCCTGAAGAACATTTTGATAATCATCATCCGCAATCTTCCAAATTGTCTGCACTAGTGAATATTTACAGAGAAAAGCAGGACAAATTCCACAAATCTCAGGAAGCTGAACATCAAAAAAATCTCGAAGAAAGATTGACAATCATTGAAAGATTAAAAAATCTTTACACAACTTCTGAACCGGGAACTAACCTTTTCAAAGCAATAAGAGAAGTGAAGGAAGCTTGGGGAAATGCTGGTCAGGTTGCAAAATCCGAATTCAAAAATCTGAATAATAATTATTTTCATCATCTTAAAATGTTCAATGAGATGTTGGATTTGAACAAGGAATATCTTGAGCAGGAATTTGCTCATAATCTTGAAAAAAGACAACATATCATAGAAAGAGCAAAGGAATTACTTGATGAAAAAGTGGTGCAAAAAGCTCTGAATGAATTGCAATATCTGCACAAACTTTGGAAAGAAGAAGCTGAGCCGGTTGCAGAAGAATTCCGTGAAAAAACTTGGGAAGAATTCAAAGAGATTTCCAATAAAATCCACGAAAGAAAATCTGAATTGATTGCAGTTCTGGAATCTGAACAACAGGAAAATCTTGATAAAAAGAATAAAGTTATCGAAGAATTGAAAACCCTGTCTGCTCCTCAAAATATCAATCATTCTTTCTGGCAGCAAGCAATAAAAAGAGTAGAGGATTTACGTGCAGAGTTCTTGAAATTAGGACCAGTTCCTAAAAAATTGTCTAACCAGAATTGGACAGATTTTAAACAGGCTCTGAGAGATTTCAATACAGCTAAAAATGATTTTTATAAGAATTTGAAAGGTTCTCAGATTCATAATCTTGAAGAGAAATTAGGTTTGATAAAAACCGCACAGGATAATATGAATTCTGAAGATTGGGATATTGTAGTTCCACTTTTCAAAAAATTGCAGGAAGATTGGAAGAAAATTGGTCACGTTCCTAGAAGTCAGGCGAACAAAGTTTGGGATGATTTCCGTGATGCTTGTAATACTTTCTTTAAAAATTACAGAGATAAAAATAACGCTACAGGCGACAATTGGAAAGAAAACTATAAGAACAAAAAAGCGCTTTTAGAAGAGTTGAAAGCCTTGAATGATGAAGAAGGCGCTGTAGAAAAAATCGAAACGATAAAGAATTCCTGGAATGCAATTGGGAAAGTTCCGAAAGATAAATTGTCGATTAATACAGAATTCAACAAAACTTTAAGAGAGAAACTGAAACTCAACAAAATCAATGAGTTTGATTTGAAAGAAGAGAATCTTACAGAAAATCAATTGACTGATAAAGCAAGAAAAATCAAAAATCAAATCACTGATTTGGAATCAGAAGTGGTGCAATTGGAAAATAATTTGGCTTTCTTCAATTCTCCAACACGTGAAAATCCTTTATTGAAAGATACTTATGACAAATTGGATTCCAAAAAAGAACAATTGGAAAGTTTGAAAGTGACTCTTCACAATATTATTGCTGGAGAATAACAGAAATTAATTAATGATATTTAAATCCCCTTTTTGCAGGGGATTTTTTATTGGTATTGGTTTGTAAATAATAATTAATATTCAAATTCAAAAAAATAAATAAAGTCTTATAAAAAAATGATACTTTTATGACCCGTTATTTAAAAATATCGATATGCTGAAAAAATACTTAATTGCAATCATTGCTTTTCCCACTATTCTGTCTGCACAAGCTCCGGAAGGTTATTACTCTGGAACAGAGAGTCTTTCTGGTTATGCTTTGAAGAGCAAACTTCACGATATCATCTCTACCAAGACTTACAATTATCATTATGATGATTTGAAAACTTTGTATGGACAGACAGATATTGATAGGTATTATGATTACGACGTGAGTAATTCCACGTATTTATTAGATATTTATTCCAATAATCCCACGGGAACTACAGCTTATCACTACACTCTTGCTAATATTATAGGAAGTGCAAACGCAGAAGGGCTTGGCTGGAATCGTGAACATATGATGCCGCAAAGTTCTTTCAATAGCGCTTATCCAATGTATTCTGATTTGTTTTTTGTAATTCCTACAGATGCAAGAATCAATCAGTTGAGAAGCAATTACCCTTATGGAAAAGCAGGTTCTACAGTTTATTATAATTTCACAAACGGCTCGAAACAAGCTGCCAATGGAACACCTAACGCAACTTATACAGGTCGGGTTTTTGAACCGATAGATGAGTTCAAAGGTGATATTGCAAGAAGTTTGCTTTATTATGCTGTGCGATATGAGGGGAAATTAGGTAGTTTCAATTTTACTACCAACGCCAATGACCCTACGAAAGATCAGAATCCTCTGGACGGAACTGAGGAAAAAGCATACGAAAATTGGTATGTTGCGATGTTGCTTTCTTGGCATCAATTAGATCCAGTTTCTCAGAGAGAGATTGATAGAAATAACTCTGTTTTTAATCTTCAAAAAAACAGAAATCCTTTTGTAGACCATCCGGAATGGGTTAGTTTGATTTGGAATCAGACACCAGGTAATATCGCGCCATCAGCACCATCTCAACTTTCTTTGGAAAGAAATTCTGCTTATTTTGTTAACCTAAACTGGCAGGCAAGTCCGGAAAATGATGTTTTGGGTTATAACATTTATCAAGATGGAGTTTTAGTCGCTAAATCTAAGACTACAACAATTTCTATCGACCATCTGACGCCATCTACAACTTATAATTTTACCGTTAAAGCTTATGATAGTTCCTATTTGGAAAGTCCACAAAGCAATACGATGAACATTACAACTTTAGCATCCGATATCTTTGCTAAAGATTTACAGATTATAAAATATTTGGAAGGAACCGGTGACAACAAAGCTTACGAAATTGTCAACAGGACCGGTCACAAAGTCAACCTTCAGGGCTATAAATTGTCTATACAATTCAAAGGAACTGTATATTATTTCGAAAATCCTTTTGAACTGGAAGGCGAGGTAGAAAACAATCAAAGTTTTGTTGTCATTAATCCCAATGCAAACTTTAGTTGCTTCAATAATTCCAACGCGGCTTTTGTGACAGCTGCACCTTCTTTAACTTTTTCGGGAAGTAATTATGTGGATTTATCCTATAAGTCAACCACAATTGATGCAATTGGTGTCAAAGGTCAAGATAATTCTAATGCCAACAAATCGTTTTATAGAAAGTCAGAAATCACCAATCCAACAGCTACTTTTGATATGAATGAATGGACAAGTTACACGTCCGATTATTGTCAAGGTTTAGGTGTTTTGGGAATTAATGATATTGCGAATAGAACTTTCGATTTCAACATTTATCCAAATCCGGTTGTTAATCAGCTTAATGTCAATGGCGAAATCAGCAAGGCAAAATCGGCAAAAATCTATGACCTTTCTGGTAAACTTATAAAGGAAATCAGTAATCCTTTTGTTAATCGAAAATTGATTGATGTTCAGTCTTTACTTCCAAATACTTACATTTTGAATATCGATGGAAAATCGGTGAAGTTTATTAAGAAATAAATTCGTTTTTAGAATAAATTTAGAAAAGCATTTCAAATCTGAAATGCTTTTTTATTTTTTAAGATTATTAAGAGCCAGAATGTATTTATCAATATACAATTGCTTTTCTTTCGATTTGTATTGCTGAATGTATCTTGGATGTTCTAATATTTTCAACTCATCAAACAGCTTGGCTTCACTATTTAATTTCTGAATAAAATCTGCATTTTTCTTTCCCAAAATAAAAACTTTTGAAGTATCGATTCCTAAACTGATATGCTTTTTTAAAGAATCGATCATGAAATCTTTTACCATTTCGAAGAGCATTTTGTCATCATAATAGTTTGCATTAATCCATTTGTTTTCTTTGATTTTTCTGATGATCGCCAAAGGAAAGGGAGAATTGATGTAAAAGTTTTTGTAGAAAAGTTCTGCACCTCCGAAGGCTTCAATCATATCGTACATAAAAACTGAAGAAATCTCGTGCGTGTATGCAGATTTCATTTCGATTCCACAAATATCTTTCAATCGTTTCGTGTCTGTAAAAGGAACTCCTGTTACACCGGCGCCGTGTCTACTTGGATTAATTCCGATGATGAATTTCCTAATCTCAGAATCATTATAATATTTGTGATAAAATTGTTGCATTACATCCAAAGTTTCGGGATTATCCAAGTAAGGATTTAAAACCCGAAATCCATCCGGAAGTAAACCGGAATATTTTAGATTGAGATTAAAATCAATCACTTTTTCACCAAAAGTTTCTTTCATAAATTAGATTTAGCACCTTCTTTTAATCAAGATTAATACCTAACAACTGTTTGTTAATCAATAATTATTACTGAATTTATAATTTTATAAAAAAGAAATATAAAATTCGTAAATTTGTGCATAAATCTAATAGTAAAAAAGTTTAAATGGAAATTGCTTCGTGGCAAATTCCGTTTAAAAAAATGAAAGTAATTATGAGTCAAAAGAAAGAAATGCTTTACGAAGGTAAAGCTAAACAGGTTTTTGCTACCGATAAACCTGACGAAGTCGTTGTACGTTACAAAGATGATGCTACGGCTTTCAATGCACAAAAACGCGGCCAGTTCGATAGAAAGGGCGAACTGAACAATGCGATCTCTACACTAATATTTGGTTATCTTATCGAAAACGGAATCCCAACACACTTCATTTCAAAACTGGATGACAGAGAGCAGTTGGTAAAAAAAGTAGACATTATTCCTTTGGAAATGGTTGTTCGCAACTATGTTGCGGGAAGTATGGCTCAGAGATTAGGCGTGGAAGAAGGTTTGAAATCACCTGTCACTATTTTTGATCTTTGCTATAAAAAAGATGAATTAGGAGACCCGTTGATTAACGACCATCACGCTGTTTTTCTTGGTGCAGCAACCTATGAAGAACTGAATGAAATGTATGCTTTGACAGATAAGATCAATCAATTATTGATTGCTTTATTTGACAGAGCTAATGTTATTCTTGTAGATTTCAAAATCGAATTAGGAAAAACTTCTGATGGCAAAATTGTTTTGGCAGACGAGATTTCTCCGGACACTTGTAGACTTTGGGACAAGGATACAATGAAAAAGCTTGACAAAGACAGATTCCGAAGAGATTTGGGCGAAATCACAGAAGCTTATGTCGAGATTTACAACAGATTACAAACCGCTTTAGAAAAATAAAAATCCGAGATTAAATAAAAATGGATTTAGAATTTCAAAAATATAGCACATTACCGAAATACGCATTTCAAAACCGCTATGAGGAATTCGAAGAAGCCAAACATCTTTCCAAAGAACAAAAGGATGAACATTACCCTTTCGACAAAATGGAAGAAGAATGTGGCGTTTTCGGGTTGCACTCTACAGAAACACAGGATACATTTTCGCTTTCCCAATTCGGACTTTTTGCACTGCAACATCGTGGCCAGGAAGCTTGTGGAATTGCTGTAGGAAATAACGGAAAAATACTTTCTGTAAAAGATGAAGGTTTGGTTTTAGACGTTTTCAAGTCGATAGAAGAACCGGAAAAATTTATGGGAAGTACGGTTATCGGACATACGAGATATACGACTGCAGGAGATAAAAAGAAATATAATTTTCAGCCATTTTTTGCCAAGAACGAATATGACCAAATCATCCTTTCTATCGCACATAATGGAAATTTGACCAATGCAAAACAACTTAGAAAAGAATTAGAAGATGAAGGTGTGGTTTTCCGTGCAACTTCTGATACCGAGGTTATTTTAAGATTGATACAAAAAAATCTTGACCTTGGACTTCGTGGCGCAATCAAAGCGACGATGGAAAAAATCGAAGGTGCTTATTCTGTGGTTGGGATTACAAGAAATAAGTTTTTTGCGTTCAGAGATTTCAACGGAATCCGACCTTTGGTTTTAGGTGCAATTGACGAAAATACCTTTGTTGTAGCATCTGAAAGTTGTGCGCTGGATGGAGTAGGAGCACAATATGTGCGTGATATTTTACCTGGCGAAATAGTTTATACAAGCGATAACGAAAAAGGTTTGCAATCCTATTTGGTTAAGGATGATTGTGTCAACAAGATTTGTGCTTTCGAATATATTTATTTCGCAAGACCAGATTCTACATTAGAAGGAATTAATGTTCACGAAGTTCGTGAAAAATCAGGAATGAAGATCTGGGAGCAGGCTCCGGTGGATGCAGATATTGTGATTGGAGTTCCAGATTCTGGAGTTCCTGCTGCGATTGGCTTTTCCAAGGCTTCTGGTATTCCTTTCAGGCCGGTTTTGATTAAGAACCGTTACATTGGACGTTCGTTCATCATTCCGTCACAAGAGATGAGAGAGCATTTTGTAAATCTGAAACTCAATCCAATCGTTTCCGAGATGAAGGATAAAAGAGTGGTGATTATTGATGATTCTATCGTTCGTGGAACCACTTCTAAACGTCTCGTGAAAATTCTGAAAAATGCAGGTGTAAAAGAAATTCACTTCAGAAGTGTATCTCCTCCAATTATTGCGCCTTGCTTTTTGGGAATTGATACGCCGACAAAAGACGATTTGATTTCTGCCAATATGAACAAAGAAGAACTTAGGAAATATCTGGATGTTGACAGTTTAGAATTTCTAAGTGTTGACAATTTGATTAATATTTTAGGCTCACCTAATCATTGTTTCGGATGTTTCACAGAGAAATATCCAGTTAAAAATCCAGACGAATTAGCCTTTGTTGACCAAGGTGATTAAATTTTGGGCAGCTTTTTCCGTCTTCTGCTCCCAATCTTTTTACTCCACTATGTTGCGTAAAAAGGATTTCCGCTCAAGCCGGGCTGCTGCAATTCGCTGATTGAGTTGTGTGGTAGAAATCAATTACAAGAAACCGCCAAACAAATTATTTGTTTGGCGGTTTTTTTACGTCAGATAATCCTTAAAAACAAAAAACCCCAACCGAGGTTGGGGTAAAAACTAATAACCATGAAAACTCAAATTAAACATGAGAATCGATTCATTTGTTACAAATACTGTGCCAAATAATAGCGTTTCCCAGAAAAGAATTTCCGAGGACAAATCTAAGGAAAAAATATTGTAAATTTGCAACACTTTAAAATAAAATTAAAATAAATGTCAGGAAAAATCACATTTACCATGATTAAGCCAGATGCAGTTGCAGATGGCCACATTGGTGCGATTCTTGGAAAAATCAGTGAGGCTGGTTTTAAAATCAAAGCTTTGAAATTGACGCAACTTACGGTTGCTGATGCAAAAAAATTCTATGAGGTACACGCAGAAAGACCTTTCTATGGAGAATTAGTTGACTTTATGTCTTCTGGACCTATCGTAGCTGCGGTTCTTGAGAAAGATAATGCGGTAGAAGATTTCAGAACTACAATTGGTGCTACAAACCCTGCTGAAGCGGCTGAAGGAACTATCAGAAAAATTTTCGCAAGAAGCATCGGAGAAAATGCTGTTCACGGTTCTGACTCTGACGAGAACGCTCTTATCGAAGCTCAATTCCATTTTTCAGGGAGAGAGATTTTCTAATTTCTTCTGAAAATTAAATATAAAATAGGCTATCAGTTTGATAGCCTATTTTTTTTGTGATATTTTGTCATTAGCCCCCGATTGGGAACGGCATCCTTTTTTGTCTTTGTTGAAAATTTTCTTTTGAAGACAAAATGTCTGAGACAAAAAAGATATAGTGGACAGCGGGATTAAGCTCCTAAATTTTTAAAAGTTCAATGGTCTTCTCGGGATTTTCTGAAGAGAAAACGGCATTTCCTGCTACTAAAACGTCTGCGCCAGCTTCGAAGAGTTTGGATGCATTGTCCAGATTCACACCACCATCAATTTGGATTAGTGCAGTAGAATTGTTGCTCAAAATCAGATCTTTGGTTTCGCTAATTTTTTTATATGTGTTCTGGATGAATTTTTGACCACCAAACCCTGGATTAACGCTCATCAATAAAACCAAATCAACATCAGCAATGATATCTTCCAACATCAAAACCGGTGTTGCAGGATTGAGAACAACGCCAGCTTTTGCGCCTTTGCTCTGAATCAAATGGATAGTTCTGTGAAGATGTGTACACGCTTCGAAATGTACGGAAACCAAATCTGCTCCGTAATCTATAAATTCTTCGACATATTTTTCTGGTTCCAAAATCATCAAATGGACATCTACGAATTTTTTGGTGTGTTGCTGAACGGTTTTCATTACTGGAAATCCGAAAGAGATATTTGGGACAAAACGTCCGTCCATCACATCTACATGAAGCCAATCGGCCTGAGAGTTGTTTAGCATCTCTATGTCTTTCTGTAGATTTCCAAAATCCGCAGAGAGAAGGGAAGGTGCTATAAGCTTGTTTTTCATTTTTATACTTACTTTTTTACTTTATTAATGATATTTCAATTTCATAGTTGGTTCTATTTTCAGAAGGCTTTCGTAAATCAATTTGATAACATTCGAAACATCTTCCTTTGAAACCATTTCCACAGTTGTGTGCATATATCGCAAAGGTAAAGAAATCAATGCGCTTGGAACACCACCATTGGAATGCGCAAATGCATCTGTGTCAGTTCCTGTTGCTCTACTTGCTGCAGCTCTTTGGAAAGGGATTTCTTTTTCTTTTGCTGTATCAATAATCAATTCACGAATCGTGTGATGAACACTTGGCGCAAAGAAAACTACTGGTCCATCGCCACATTTTTGGTCGCCTTCTTTTTTCTTTTCGATCATTGGTGTAGTTGTGTCGTGTGTCACATCTGTCACAATGGCAATATTTGGTTTGATGGTGTCAGCAATCATATCTGCGCCATAAAGTCCAACTTCTTCCTGAACCGAGTTGGTAACATATAGTCCAAAAGGTAGTTCTTTCTTGTTTTCTTTCAAAAGTCTTGCAACTTCTGCAATCATAAATCCACCAATTCTGTTATCCAAAGCTCGGCAAACAAAATATCTGTCATTCAATTCAAAAAACTCATCGGGATAAGTTATCATACAACCTACGAAAATTCCCAATTCTTCTACTTCTTTTTTTGAAGTTGCGCCACAATCTATGAAGATATTATCAATTTTTGGAGTCGGTTCGTTTTGATTGGCGCTTCTTGTATGGATTGCCGGCCAGCCAAAAACACCTTTTACGATACCTTTTTCTCCGTGAATATGGACTACTTTTGAAGGAGCAATTGTTTGATCGGAGCCTCCGTTTCTGATGACGTAGATTAAGCCATCATCCGTTATGTAGTTTACGTACCAGCTAATTTCGTCGGCGTGCGCTTCTATAACCACTTTGAAATCGGCTTCTGGGTTGATGATTCCGTAAGCTGTTCCATAATGGTCCACTTCGATTTTATCTACATAAGGTTTGATGTAATCCATCCAGATTTTTTGACCTTTGTGTTCGTATCCGGTAGGAGAGGCGGTGTTTAGATATTCTTCTAAGAATTTAATTGATGTATTTTCGAATTTCATATAAGAAGGGAATGATTTTTGATGTTAATTTTTGTTAATTTTATTATGAGAGTAAAAGTAATGATTTTTGGTAAATTGATTCCGATTCTTTTAACGTTTGTTGGTGTATTTTGTTTTTCGCAACAAGATACTTTGCAGGTGAAATCATTTGATGATATTCCAAAGAGCAAATTGAAAAAGGATGAGTTCGGGAATGAGTATTACTATGATGAAGCTCAGAAAGCTAAAATCTATAAAATAAATGGAGAACAAGTCATTGTAATGGATGAATTGACTCTTAGAGCTAATCCACATTTTAATAATCAATTGGATAGAAATTATTATTTCTTCCTTAATAAAAAACTGAATCGTGTTTATCCATTATTTTTGGATGCTTTAGAACAGTATCGTGCTATTCAGAAAGAAAGTGCTAATATGAAAGGCTCCGACAGAAGCCGTTATATGAAACAGAGACAAACAGAATTGGCGGCCAACTATGAGAAACAGTTGAGAAACTTAACAACTTCCGAAGGTCAGGTTTTTGCTAAACTAATGAATAGAGCGACTGGAAAGACAGTTTACGAAATCATCAAAGAACTAAGAGGTGGCTGGAGTGCTTTTTGGTGGAATGTGAAAGGAAATATCGCCGATGTTAGTTTGAAAACGCCTTATGATCCACATAGATTCAGGGATGACCTTTTTGTTGAATCTCTTCTACAGTCTAACTGGAATCTTGGTTATCTCCAACCTTATCCGGGTGCTAGTGATTATAAAGTCAATAAATAGAAAAATGCATTACAAAACGTAATGCATTTTTTTATTTTAAATTATACATATTTATAATTCTGTTATCAGATAATTTTGATATTTAGATTTATCAAAGCTAAACAAAGAAGGAGACAAAGTTTGATTTTCTTTATAATTACTAATTGTAATAACTGCCAGTTCATTATTTGTAGAAAGTTGCTCAAGCTTGATTAACTTCTTTTGTGGCGAATTGATGTATAAAGTCACACTTTTTAACCCATTCGATTTTACCGGAGTCATCTTTACCACATCAACAGGAATACCGCTGATTGTTTTTTTGCCGGAATAACTTACGTTGTAATCTTTTTTGTAAGAATCCAGATAACTTAAAGGCGAGAAGTGAACTTGGTCATCATTAGCTTTCGATATAGTAATTTCTTTATCTTCATCATTAATATTGTAAAGCTTGTTGCCGTCATATATCTGTTCGGTTCCCATTATTTTCAGTTTATATCTTGTATTATCTGAATAGAAAATGCCCGTTTGATTTTGGTTATCTGCAGAGTACGAGAATTTGAAATAAGAATTCTTTTTACTCTTATAACTCTTTGTGATATCATCTAAAATGGTTTTTGACTTACTGTCAATAGTTTGAGTGTGAGCAATAAAACTACTTCCCACAAAAGTTAAAGTCAAAAATGCCTTTAAATAATTTTTCATTTATTTTTATAATTAAATTTTAACAAAGTTAAGTTTTCAATATTGATACCAAACTTTTGAAATGCTAAATTTTGTTAAGGAGAATCATAAAAAAAACCTTTTCAGAAATACTGAAAAGGTTTTGTAATTTTGAAAATATCTAAGAATTATTCTACGATTAACTTTTCAGCATTAGATTTTCCATTCTCTGTAATTACTACAAGATAAGTTCCTTTCGTAAGGCCTTTTGTAGAAATAGAATCAGAACTGTTTTTCTTTCTCTCAAGAGACTTAACTAATTTTCCATTCATATCAAGAACTTCTACTTTGATAGTATTGTTTCCAACAGTTGGGGCTGTTTTGATAAAGAATTCTCCTTTCGCTGGATTTGGATAGATTCCAAATGCTTTATTTTTAGCAATGTCTTCCGTACCCAATACGCATCCTGCAGGAACTGAAAAATCTTCAACCTGATCGGAAATACTTGCAGCGGTACCAGCAGAAGCATTAAGCCCTAATCCTCTTCTTGCGAAAACATTCCATATTAAGCAATTGTCAACGCCTCCAGCTAATTGATCTGCCTGCAAAATTGCATCTCTACCAGATACAAAATTAGGATTACAAGGTTGTAGCTTTAGTCCGTCCATAACTAACTGTAGTACTTTTGCGCTTCCAGAAGTTGCGCTTGCAGTTACGTCAGAGTTATAACCATATTTTTCAGCCATTTTCCAATGAAGATCCCAAAGCATGGTAGCCCAAATTTCACCAACCGCGTGAGGCTGTCCTCCTGTAGTATTAGTGTCTGCATATGTATGAGGGTTTATGGTCATATCTGTTGTGTATCTGTATTGTCTAATCCCTCCGGCTGTTGTTGGGGCGTTACTAGAATAAGTTCCAATTCCTCTTCCTGCTGTTGCGCTTGCGTTAGGAGAATTAGTCAACATTAAAGCAAAAAAATCAGACCACCCTTCTCCCATTTGTTCCAAATTTGTCAAACAACTGTAACCTTGGCCTGTTAATCTATTTGATATACCATGACCATATTCATGAATCATAACGCCATTGTCGAAGCTGGAATTTTTGTAACCTACAGCAAGGTTTTTTAAATTAACATTCACAGTTCTTCCAGCTGTTATTTCTGATGTAATAAAATCTCCTTCATCTTTAGGAATCATTATTGAAGGAATACTAACGTTAGTCACGTTGCTGACGCTCATATTGCTTATGGTGTTAGATGTTGTTCTGTGAACAATTAATCCTATTGCACCAGCATCTTGCATTGTTTTCGCTTTTACATTAAATCCGCATCCTCCAGAAGTGATTGCGTTTACCATAGCAATTTTCCCACTAAGGCTGCCAGCTGCCATTGCAGTACAGCCATTCGCTACAGGGGGAATTACAATATCAGCAGTAATTCCTGTTTCCATTAATTGTCTTCCATAATTTGCTGAGCCTGTATTAACAGGTGGCCTGGTAGCTAATACTGGATCTGTATAAAATAACCTCGTATTTATAGTTACGCCGGAATTCCATAGATACATTTGCATTCTTGGTGCTTGTGTTGTGTAGGAACCATTCCCGTTAAGAATTTCGTAACCAGAAGCAAAGTTTGCATTGTTATAGCCGCTACCATCAAAAGCTTCCGCTCTTACAGCATCATTTCCACTGCCGCCTTTCTCAAAATTGTTGGTCTGGAAATTTCTGCTCATTTCTGTGAATCCAAATTTGTACATAATATCATGAATCATGTTATTGGCGTAGAACAAATTGGTAACTGCAGAAGCGCGGTTTTCGTAGGCACTTAATGAAGGTGATTCTGCAAAAGGGAAATCAAATGTCAAATTTCCTGAAGTGCTACTGGATGGTGAAAATCCAAAACTATTGGTTCCGCTATTATCTACATAAGCCAGCACATTGTTGCCATATGTATTGGTATAATTGGTACTTCCATTAGAGTGCCATCCTTCGGGAGAAACTGTTAAATCCCAAGGGTTTGTTACAATAACTCTAGATCCAAAAGTGGGAGCCTCTAAAGGAAAGGGAAATACATTATAAGATGCGTCAGTTACTGCTTTAGCTTGATTCTTGTTTGTAACAGAAGTGTTGAAGTGCGTTAAAAGATGATTAGATGTTGATTCTGTATCCCCAGAGAAATGGTTGTCTTCGAACTTACACTCATCAATCATATTATTTTTTTCCAGAATTTCTCCGTCTGTAAGACTTACAAGGATGCCATAAAATTTATTTTCTTTAGTTTGATTAATGAAAAATAACTGAGCAGGAATCAAACTGTTATTTCTTTCAAAATAAAAACGGATACTTGCCACTTGGTTATCAGGAAGATTGATAAGATCTCCACTGTTCTCATCCAAAAGTTCAAAACCAGTGTCTTTTATATCAGCAGATCTTAGTGCTGTTGATAAAGCTTCGGATTTGTCTATCTTGTCAGCAATAATACTATTGCTCCCGATTTGTCTGAAATTGTTATTAAGTGAAATCACTTTTCCATCCCTGACAACTGCTTTAGCAAGAGATTTGTAAATAGGAGTATTGTTATAATACTGTTGTATGTTTACAATTTCAGCATTTAGACTGCTGGATTTATCTTCATTCTGAATTTTAAAATCTGCATTAGAAATGTTTCGGAAGGAAATATCATTTTTGATAAAACTTCTGATAGCTTGTTCATTTGATTGTGCGTTAAGATTGGCAAATAAGAAAAAAACGCCTATCCCCGCGGATTTAGTAAGTTGATTTATCTTCATATTAAAATTTATTGTCTATTGAGATTAGCAAAAATATTAAAAATTTTCTTTTTTTATGAGTAAAACATAAACAAATTTAAAATTATTATATTTTTGATAAAAAAAATGATTTTTTATTATTGATTTTTGAATTAGAAAAGTTTGTTTCCAACATAAACACTATTTGGCTTTTCTAATAACGAAGCTACATTCTCACGGAATTTCATCAGATGGTCAGAAACCTGATGTTGTTGGAGATCTTCATTACTTTCCCAAGTCTCGTGTATGAAAAATACACCTTTGTTTCTATGGTCTTCGAAAAGATCATATTGGATACAGCCTTTTTCTTTGCGGGTTTCTATAACTAGTTTTTTTAATAATTCGATAGCATCCATCATAGAGTTTTCTTTGATATGAATGATAGCACTGAGATAAATATTCATTGTCTGATTCTAAAAATTTTGATTATCAAATTTATAAAAAATCAAGGCTTCTTAATTTTAAAAATATAGAATTGTATAATTAATAAAAAAAAATGTACTTTTGGGAAAATTCAAAAAATCAAAATAATGGCAGAATATAAACTATTGCTCCCGAGTATGGGCGAAGGAGTTATGGAAGCAACAATTATCAGTTGGCTGTTTAATGAAGGCGATTTTATAAAAGAAGACGAGTCTGTTGTGGAAATAGCAACAGATAAAGTAGACTCGGATGTTCCAACGCCGGTGTCAGGAAAAATTATCAAAATCCTTAAACAGAAAGACGAAGTTGCTAAAATTGGTGAAGCCATTGCGATTTTGGAAACAGAAGGTGATTCTTCAAATTCTGAAGCACCTGAACCAAAATCTTACGAAGAAGTAAAAGACCAGATTGTTCAGCCAGAGCCAGAAGTTGTAAAAACTTTGGAACAACCTTTATCAAGTAATACAGGTAATTCATTCAGTAATCAAAATTCAGATTTATATTTGTCACCATTGGTTAAATCAATTATTCAAGAAGAGAAAATCTCTGAATCTGAGCTAAAAACTATAAAAGGAAGCGGACTGGAAGGTAGAATTACTAAAGAGGATATTTTAAGTTTTGTGAAAAATAGAGGTGCGGTTCAATCAACTCCTGTTCAGCAAACTATTTTTCAACCAGTTTCTCAAGTTAAATCTCAACCAGCACCAGCTCAACCAATTAGTGTGAATGAAGGAGATGAGATTATCCATATGGATAGAGTTCGTAAAATCATTGCGGACGCAATGGTTAATAGCAAACATACTTCGCCACACGTAACTTCTTTTATAGAAACTGATGTTACGAATGTTGTAACGTGGAGAAATGCCAATAAGAATTCTTACCAAAAAAGAGATGGCGAGAAATTGACTTTTATGCCGATTTTCATTAGGGCTGTTGTAAAAGCGATTCAGGATTTTCCAATGATTAATGTGTCTGTAGATGGTGATAAAATCATCAAAAAGAAAAACATCAATATCGGAATGGCAACGGCTCTTCCAGACGGAAACCTAATTGTTCCTGTTATCAAAAATGCTGACCAGTTGAGTTTATCAGGATTAGCAAAAGCTATTAATGATTTGGCTTATAGAGCTAGAAATAAAAAATTGACTCCTGCAGACACGCAGGGCGCAACTTACACGATTTCCAATGTTGGAACTTTCGGAAACCTAATGGGAACACCAATTATTCCTCAACCGCAAGTTGCGATTTTGGCAGTTGGAGCTATTGTTAAGAAACCAGCGGTTATCGAGACAGAATTTGGAGATGTGATTGCAATCCGTCAGAAGATGTTTATGTCACATTCGTATGACCATAGAGTGGTAGACGGCAGTTTAGGAGGAATGTTCCTGAAACACGTCAACGATTATCTTGAAAATTGGGATCTCAATACCGAAATATAAAATTAAAGCCTCAGAATTTTCTGAGGCTTTAATTTTTAAATATGATTTACGTAAAAATGATTTTGCTCAAGTTGGATTGTAGCAATTCAGTTGTTTATTATAAATCATCCAATTCATCCGCAGAACCTTGTCCTTCATTCATCAGATAAGCTTTCAGAAAAGGTGTAAGATTTCCATTCATTACGCCGTCCACATCAGACGTTTCGAATCCTGAACGAACATCTTTTACCAATTTGTAAGGATGCATCACGTAATTTCGGATTTGAGAACCCCATTCGATTTTCATTTTTCCAGCTTCGATTTCATTTCTGGCTTTCATCCTCTCTTCGAGTTCGATTTCATAAAGTCGAGAACGTAATAACTGCATTGCTTTTTCCTTATTCTGAAGCTGAGAACGTGATTCTGAGTTTTCAATAATGATTCCTGTAGGAGCGTGACGAAGACGAACCGCCGTTTCAACTTTGTTGACATTCTGTCCACCAGCTCCGGAACTTCGCATCGTCTCAAAACTGATGTCGGCTGGGTTGATGTTAATTTCAATTGTATCATCCACCAAAGGATAAACATAGACAGAAACGAAACTCGTATGACGTTTGGCGTTACTGTCAAAAGGCGAAATTCTTACCAATCTGTGAACGCCATTCTCTCCTTTCAAATAACCGAAAGCAAACTCGCCTTCGATTTCCAGGGTTACAGTCTTAACTCCGGCAACATCGCCTTCTTGGAAATTCAGTTCACGGATTTTGTAGCCTTGTTTGTCTGCCCACATTGTGTACATCCTCATCAGCATGCTAGCCCAGTCACAAGATTCCGTTCCGCCGGCTCCGGCAGTGATTTGAAGAACTGCTGACAACTCATCGCCTTCGTTGGAAAGCATATTTTTGAATTCCAGATTTTCTATTTTTTCAACCAATTCCGGGAAAGTTTCATCTAATTCCTTTTCAGAATCTGGGTCTTCTTTGGCAAATTCTAAAAGAACTTGTAAATCTTCAAACTGAGAATTGATTTCCTCATAGCTTTCCACCCATTTTTTCTTGGAACGAAGTTGTTTCAGGAAAACTTCCGCTTCTTTTGGTTTTTCCCAGAATTCCGGAGCGGCAGTTTTTTCGTCATCATTAGAAATTTCAATTTTTTTCTTTTCGATTCCAAGAAACTTGTGCAGGTCTTCTATTCTGGATTGTATATCTTTTATTTGGTCTGTGTTTACCACGTTTGTTTTAATTTTTGCAAAAATACGAAGAAAGACTTTAAATTATAAGTTATAAACTTTAGATTTTAAAATGAATTTTATATTGCTGATAATCAGTTAATTAAAAAATAATTTTAAATTATCGAAAAAAATGAGGCAACCATTTCGGATTTTTGCCGTCTTATAGTCAGATAGAGAAAATGAAACAAGATTTACAACATGTCTTTTCCAAAGCAAAGAAAAATAATCGGCTGGCTCAGAAGAGTTTGTTCGAGATGTTTTCGGGCAAGATGTTGTCGGTTGCAAATTCTTATATTAATAATCGGGATGATGCAGAAGATGTTTTGATAAATTCTTTTTATAAAGCATTTACGAAGATCGAAGATTGTAAAAATTATGAATCATTTCCGTTTTGGCTGAGGAAAATTGTGGTAAATGATTCGATTAATTTCATCCGGAAAAACAAGCATATTTTGTACGCTGAAACTGAATTTACAGATTCTATTGCAGAACAGACGGAAGATGTTTCGGAATTTTCTCAGGATATAGATTTGGATATTATTTTCAAGGAAATGCCGATTGGTTACAAACTGGTTTTTAACCTCGCTGTTTTTGAAGAAAAGAAACATCAGGAGATTGCGAAAATCCTAAATATCTCTGAAGGAACAAGTAAAAGCCAATTGAGTAAAGCTAAAAAATGGCTTCAAGATTATTTTAATCAACAAGAAAACACCAGACAAAATGCAGAATCTGAAATCTAAATACGAACAACAGGAAATGAAAGTTTCCGACAGTCTTTGGGACAGATTGGAAGAAAAACTCGACGAAGTTTCTGCAAAAGAAAAGAAACCGAAAGTGATTTGGTGGAGATTTGTTGCTGTGATTATTTTAATTGTGAATTTCGGTGCAATTTCTTGGATGACTGATATCAAAAATAAAGTTAAGGAAAACCCAGGATTTGAATTTCGAACTGACCAAATTTCAAGCGTACGTCAGCCACATGGAAATAATAATGAAATTCAAAAACCAGTTTCGATAAATTCAGAAACGGATAATCAAAAATTAGCTGTTGAAAATAAAGATTCTTCGACTCCGCTCAGAATGACAAATTCGATCAAAAAAGAAATCCAAATTCAAAATTCAATTCTGGAAAAGGATACCTTAATAAAAAAAGAAGAACCTCAGATTGTTTCTAAACCAGAAGAACAATTGGCTCAAACTGATATTCAAAAACCAAAAGAAAAAGTAAAATACGTGTCTTCGTCAGATTTGCTTTTCGGAGTGGAAATAGACAAAGCCAAAGCTGAAACACCAAAATCTGCAATGGGAATCAATACCATAAAATCAAAAAATGACTCTGACTTCCCTAATCCAAAACGTATCAAACTCTTTGGGATCACGCTCTACGACAAAGATTCTACAACTGCTAAATAATTAAACTATGAAATTTAAAATTTTACTTCTGGCAATGCTTTCCAGCTTTGCTACAGCACAGACTACGCTTGATAATCAGATGAAATCATATACCGAGAAAGTCAATTCAATCGTAACGACAGAAAAAGCGAATATGAAAGCGGAAACGGATAAAATCGATGAAGCTTTCAGCTCGGGGAAAATCACGAAATCGGAACAAATCGCTCAGAAGGAAGAAGTTTCCAAAAAATATGAAGCTATTATCAATGACAAGATTGAAAACGAACGAATTCAGTTAGATGAGCTTACAAAAACAGCGGTTACAAATTCTGTTTACAACACAAAACCCGATACTTTGAAAAATAAAGATGTTTTTGTTTTCAGTACTGGTGGATTGACAATCAGGAAAAGAGGAAAATCTCCTGCGCAATATCTTAAAAGTAGTACTCTGAGTGTAGGTTATGCTTTTGCCAATCTTACCAAAGATAAAGGAAGTTTTAATCCTTTCGAAAACGATTCTGAGATGAGAATCGGAAATTCACACAGTGTTGAAGTTCAGTTTCGTACAGATCGCCAATTAGGAGGTTTTACAAGCCCTTGGTTTATAAGATATGGTTTGGCTTATAGAACTGATACTTATATGCCAAAACGTCCGCAGGTTTTTGTTCAGGATAACTCCCAATTATTCCTTGAGGATTTTCAGGAAGGAAGATTGAAACGTTCAAAATTGAGAAATGTTTACTTGACTTTGCCAATTGAATTTCAATTATATCTTAATCCAAAATATACAGAATATGACGGCAAACAATATCTGGATGTGAGAAAAAAAATGTGGAAGATTGGAGTGGGCGCTTATGCGGGAATCAACACCAGAAGTATTGTAAAAGTGAAATATTACAACGAAAATGACAACTTCAAAAAGTACGATTACACTTTGGATGACGGCGTAAATGCTTTCTTATTCGGAGGGAAATTCAGTCTGGGTTATGGCGGCGTTACTTTATTCATCAAGAAAGATTTCACACCAATTTTTAATGATAAAACCATTTTACCAAACAAAAATGGAATCCAAATCGGAATCGAAATTGCCAATATCGATTTTTAAACTATAAATTTTTCATAGAACATTCTTATACACTATTTTCTTATTATCGAAACACATCTTTTGTAGGTGTGTTTTTTTTTATTTACATTGGCAAACAAGATTTAGGGATGAAGAATTTACAGTTAATCGGTTTGTTTTTGGTTGTGGCAGGCAGTTTTTTGCCATTGGTTCATATTCCAATTGTTGGAAACTGGAACTATTGGAAAGTGGATAACACACTCGCCATCGTACTTTGGGGATTTTCTTTGTTAACGCTGGTTTTCATACTGATTGGCAAAACTAAATTGATTAGAATAATGGCATTTTTAATGATATTGCTTTTTGTTTTCACAATTGTTGCTATTAAACTAAAATCTTTAGATTATTTCAGTTTTTTACCCTTCAAGTCTTGGCAATCTGCATTTGCCGGAATCGTGAAGTTATCCTGGGGATGGTTTATCGAATTTCTGGGAGCAGTTCTGATTTTAATCTCATCAAGAAAAAATAAAATTGAACCAAAAAGACACAAAGATTTTCACAAAGAACACAATTAATTTAAAAATTTGACGAAGTCAAACCTTGTGACCTTAAAAATATTTAGTATAAAGAAACTTGTGCACTTTGTGTTCAAAAAAATAATCAAAATCAAAAATTAAAAATATTATGAAAGAAGTATTCATTGTATCGGCAGTCAGAACACCAATGGGAAGTTTTATGGGAAGCCTTTCGACGGTTCCTGCTACACAATTGGGCATTGCTGCGGTAAAAGGAGCTTTAGACAAAATCAATCTTGACCCAGCTTTGGTTGAGGAAATTTATATGGGAAATGTTTTGCAGGCGGGCGAAGGTCAGGCTCCGGCAAGACAAGTGGCTTTGGGTGCAGGTCTATCAAATCATACGCCCTCAACTACAATCAATAAAGTTTGTGCTTCCGGAATGAAAGCTGTAACAATGGCTACTCAGGCGATTAAAGCTGGAGATGTGGATGTTATCGTAGCCGGAGGAATGGAAAATATGTCCAGTGTTCCACATTATTTGGATGGAAGAAACGGCGTGAAATTAGGCGAAATCAAAATGCAGGACGGACTCTTGAAAGACGGTTTGACCGATGTTTACAACAAAGTTCATATGGGTGTATGTGCAGAATTATGTGCTAAAGAAAATAACATCACAAGAGAAGAGCAGGACGCTTTTGCGATCCAGTCTTATCAAAGGTCGGCTGCAGCTTGGGAAGCTGGAAAATTCAAAGATGAAGTTGTTCCCGTTTCGATTCCTCAAAGAAAAGGTGAGCCAATTATTTTCTCGGAAGATGAAGAATATAAAGCAGTTAAATTCGATAAAATCCCAACTTTGCCAACAGTTTTCCAAAAAGAAAACGGAACAGTAACCGCAGCTAATGCTTCAACCTTAAATGACGGTGCTTCTGCTTTGATTCTGATGTCTAAAGAAAAAATGGAAGAATTAGGATTAAAACCTTTGGCAAAAATCATTTCTTACGCTGATGCAGCGGTTGAGCCGGAAAGATTCACAACGGCGCCTTCCAAAGCCTTACCAATTGCTCTTAAAAAAGCAAATTTGACAAAAGACGATATTGATTTCTTCGAATTTAATGAAGCGTTTTCTGTTGTAGGTTTAGCGAATAACAAAATTCTCGGATTAGATTCTGCGAAAGTAAACGTAAATGGAGGCGCAGTTTCTATCGGTCATCCGCTGGGAAGTTCCGGTTCCAGAATTATAGTAACCTTGATCAACGTTCTGAAACAGAATAATGCAAAACTCGGCGCTGCTGCAATTTGTAACGGCGGTGGCGGTGCAACGGCTATTGTGATTGAGAATTTGCAATAGATTTTTAAAACCACTTCGACTTTTGTGCCTTTTGTGGCTGAAATAACAAAATAAAATTCAAAATCCTTTCAGATTTCAAAGTCTCGAAAGGGTTTTTGTTGTTAAATTTATGATACAAATGCATTTTTTTGTCAACTTGTAATTCCTTTTTTTACTTTTGTCTAAATAATTATTTCCAATGTCTGAAATAGAAAAAACAATTCCCGAAAACTCAATCAAGAATAATCCGAAAATAATGCGTGCTTGGGCATTGTATGACTGGGCAAATTCGGTTTATTCACTTGTGATTACTTCCACGATTTTTCCTATATATTACTCGATTCTTACAACGGCTTATGAAAAAGATGAGTATGTGAAAGAAACAGGACAATGGATAAAAGTGCCTGTGCGAAATCTCATTAAAATTTTTGGGAAAGAATATCAGCCGGATGCCGTTTATGGTTATTCATTGACACTTTCGTTTGTAATTGTGGTTTTATTGTCACCGATTTTGTCATCCTTAGCAGACACGATTGGAAATAAGAAATCCTTCCTTCAATTTTTCTGTTATCTGGGAGCAACGTCCTGTATGGGATTAGCAATGTTCACAGGAATGGGAACGGTTTGGCTTGGATTATTATTTAGTGTGACAGCGAGTGTCGGCTTCTGGGGAAGTTTGGTTTTCTATAATTCCTTTTTGCCGGATATTGCAACGCCCGATAAGCAGGATTCACTTTCTGCAAAAGGTTATGTTTACGGTTACATCGGTTCTGTGATTTTGGTTGTGATTTGTCTGGTTCTGATTCAGGTTTGTGCTGAAACACCAAAACAAGCAGCGATTTATACAAGAGTTAGTTTCTTGTTGACAGGCGCTTGGTGGTTTGGGTTCTCACAATATACGTTCAAACATTTGCCGCAATTTGGACAAGTTAAAGAGCAGTTGCCAAAAGATTTGGTTTTGCTTAATTATAAAAATATCTTCAAAAGTCACGCTGAACAAGGCGGTTTTGTTGAGGTTTTCAAAGACAATATCAGTTTCTATATTGATATTGTAAAACAAAGTTTCAAAGAATTATTCAAGGTTGGGAATCATCTTTTTGGTGACAGAAATTTAAAATATTTCCTGACCAGCTTTTTCTTTTATAGTGTCGGGATGCAGACGATTTTCCTAATGGCAACGTTATTCGGAAAGAGCGAAATCAATATGGCTCAGGACAAATTAATTATGACCTTGTTATTAATACAAATTGAAGCGATTATCGGTGCATTGTTTTTCTCTTGGTTATCGAAGAAAATCGGGAACAAAAATGTGATCAGTATCACCGTTGCAATGTGGATTGGAGCTTGTCTCGCAGCATATTATCTTAATAAAGAAAATCCAAATGTTGAATATCAATTCTATGGTGTTGCCGCTGTAATTGGTCTGGTAATGGGCGGTTTGCAAGCGATGTCAAGATCAACTTATTCCAAATTACTTCCAACGGATTCTATGGATAACACAACATATTTCAGCTTCTATGATGTTTTGGAAAAGTTGGCGATAATTTTGGGAACATTTATCTTCGCAACATTGATTGAACATTACAACAATATGCGATTCGCAGCATTATCAATGAGTATTTTCTTTGCTTTAGGATTAGTATTCATTCGTTTTCTTAAAGTTAAAAATAATACCAAATAACAGTTGTTTTGAAAGTATTAAGTTTCACATTTCTATTTCTTTTTTCGATTTTAAATGCTCAAAAATCAGTTGTTGAGGATTTGAAAATTGGACAAAAAGTAACATTGACCTCTAAGGTTCTAAAAGAAAAAAGAGTCCTGAACATCTATCTCCCACAGAATTATGATAAGATCAAATCTTATCCTGTGATGTATATCTTGGACGGAAGTATGAACGAGGATTTTCTTCATTTGGTGGGACTTCAGCAGTTTTTCAATATGTCATTTAAGATGCCGGATTTCATTATTGTTGGCATTGCAAATGTTGATAGAAAGAGAGATTTCACGTTTCATACAGATTTGAAAGATTTGCAGAAAGATTATCCTACGACTGGACATTCGGACAAATTTATTCAGTTTGTTGAAGACGAATTGCAGCCTTACATCGAAAAAAATTATAAGACTAATAAAACAAAATATGTGATCGGCCAATCATTGGGCGGGTTGGTTGCAACAGAAATTTTGCTAAATAAGCCACAGCTTTTCACGCATTATTTCATCATCAGTCCAAGTCTTTGGTGGGATGACGAAAGTCTTTATAATAATGCAACTAAATTGATTTCTCAACAGAAAGATGATGAGCGATTCGTTTATATTTCTGTCGGGAAGCAGGAACATCCGATGATGGTAAAAGAAGCGGACGGATTATATCAAATTCTTAAAAATTCCGGAAAAAAGAATTTAAAATTAGAATATAAATTAATGACGGATGATGGCCACGCGACCATTTTGCATAAAAGTATTTATGAAGGTTTTCTTAAATTATTTCCTTCGAAAGACTAATTTTGAATAATTAATAGAAATTTAAATTTTCGGTATTAAAATTGATAATTTTCGAAAGAAAATATTTTGTAAATTTGCAATATCAAAACACGATATGAACAACCCTTTATTTTACGCAAAAATTCTTTTGTTCGGTGAGTACGGCATCATTGAGGATTCTCAAGGTCTTACATTACCTTACAGTTTTTATAAAGGAACATTGAAATTCTCAGATTTGGATAACGATTTTGAAAAAAAATCCAATCGATCTTTAGAAAAATATTCCAATTATCTTTCAGATTTAGAATTGCCTTCCGACTATCAGCTGGATGTTAAATCGTTCCAATCAGATATTGCAAAAGGTTTATTTTTCGATTCTAATATTCCGCAGGGTTATGGTGTTGGAAGTTCTGGTGCTTTGGTGGCTGCGATTTTCGAAAAATATTCTTTCACAAAAAGAGAACCTGATACGATTTCCAAAAACGAACTAAAGGATTTGAAAATGATTTTTGGTCAGTTGGAAAGTTATTTCCACGGAAAAAGTTCTGGCATCGACCCGTTAATTTGCTTTATGAATCTTCCGATTCTGATAGAGAGCAAAGAAAGTGTGGACAAAGTTGCTATCCCAAAAGAAGAATCGGGCAAAGGTGCAATTTTCTTGATTGATTCCGGAATAACTGGTGAAACCGGACCAATGATTCAGATTTTCTTTGAAAAGCTGAAAAACGAGGGTTTCCGTAAGACTTTGAAAGAAGAATTTATCCGTTACAATAACGCTTGTATCGACGCTTTCCTGAAAAAAGATATGAATCCGTTTTTCCGTAATCTGAAGAAATTATCGGTCTGGGCTTATGAACATTTCCGCCCGATGATTCCTGAAAATCTTTTCAACATCTGGAAAAAAGGAATCGATTCCAATGCTTATTACCTGAAACTTTGTGGTAGTGGAGGTGGAGGTTACATTCTTGGCTTCTCCAAAGATTACGAAAAGGCGGAGAAAATGCTGGAAGGTTTTCACAAAGAAGTGATTTACAGATTCTAAAATCAAAATATAAAAATAAAAGAACCCTTCTAGAGTGACTAATTCTGGAAGGGTTTTTAAAATAGACAAAAATGACCAACGAAACAAAACCTACTTCCCGAAATGCCCTGTACCGTGTTTCTCAGTTGATGGGTTTTCTTTTGGGTGCTCGTTTTTTTGTCGCCGTTCTGCTTCTTTTTGCATTGTATGTTTCCACGTTTTTCCTGTTCAATAGAGAAGAAAGTTTTAGGAATTTTGTCTTTGATTATAAGGTTCATTGTATCATCATTTGCTCCGTTCTTAGTATTTTGGCAGGTGGAATTATCAATCGGTTTTATGATAAGGAAAAAGACCAATTAACCCAGCCTTTTCGTTCAAGATTGCAAAGTTTCCTCAAAGAAAAATACTTTCTAATAGCTTATGTCGTTCTCAATGCATTGTCGTTAGGATTAGCTATTTTTGTTTCACACAGAGTTTTCGTTTTCTTTCTGATTTATCAGTTTCTCATGTGGTTTTACAGTCACAAACTCAGCAAAATTATTGTCCTTAACAATTTCACTTTTGTTTCATTGACGTTGTATCCGTTCTTCGGAATGTTGATTTATTATCAGACATTTTCGCTCAAGATTTTGTTCCTTGCAATTTTTCTTTTCCTGATGTTATTTATCATCGATATTACAAAAGATACATTGACAAAAAATGCCGATAAAATGTTTGGTTATGATACGATTGCGAACAGATTAGGATATCAAAGTACAAGGTCAATTCTGTTGATTTTACTGATAATTACATTAGCAACTTCTATTATTTTAAGTGTTGGAATTGGCTTTAAAAATATTATTGCTTGGTACTTTTTATTAACGATAATCGTAATTATTGGAACTGTTTTTATGCTTTTCCGAAATCAGAAAAATGACAAATTTAAATCTCTGAATCTTCTTAGGCTGTGGATCTTCTTTGGAATTTTAGCAATGCTTTTCGATGGGATTTATCACAAATATCCTTGGTTGATTTAATTTTGTTAGGATAAAATCTGCCAAATTCGCAAAATCTGCAAGGTAATTGTTATTTGGGCAGCTTATTCCGCCTTCCGCTCCCAATCTTTTTTGTACACAATTTAGTTTCAATAGAATCTGAAGGTTGGCAAAAAAGGATTTCCGCTCAAGTCTGGCTGCATATCAATTATTAGCCCTGAAAGGATATTCAATATAATATTTAGATTTAAAATTCTAGACAAAAATATCATTTAAAACTTTCGCTAATCGCAATCCGCCGTAAAGCAATTGTCTTTCAAGTGTGGATTCAAAACGGTAATTGTAATTATAACTTAATTTCGAATCTTTCGGAGTTTGATAATAGATTGAATTTGCAATTTTGTGGCTGTCAAACAACCATTCTTCTAGAGTTCCGTTTTGGATCTGTTTTACTTCATCCTTAGATTTTATGTCCAAAAGATTTGCAAATTCTGTATAAGTATATTTTTGGTCATCAACCAATTTGGAATCCCAAAGCGAATGCAAATTGGTATTTTGTCCAAAGTAAGTCACATTGATTTTGTTTCCTCCCAAATCTTCAGCTCTTCCAACGTGCAACGGCTGGTGAAGGTCTCCAACTAAGTGAATCAGAAAAATTAAAGCTTCTTTTTTATCTTTATCGGAAACATTTTTGTCTTTGATTTTGTCAGATAAAATTCTGATTTGAGTATAAAGATTCGGTGATTTCTGAACGGATAAAGAATCTTTGAACTGCTGAAAATTCTTTTGTGGATTGATGTTGACATAATGCCAAGACGAAGTTTCTTTCCAAACGCCTGTAGTATCAGATTTTATGAAATCTGGCCAGTTGGCGTAGTAAGCCATTTTCTGTTCTCCAAAGATTTTTTTTATATTTCTTTGAGCTTTGGAACTCAAGTGATGTTGTGCGATTTCTGCTACAATTCTGTGTCCTGTCAATCCCCACGCAAAGGAGTAGAGTGATGATACAATACAAATTGCCAATGTGAATCTCGATAAAATACGTTTCATTTTTTTTGATTTATTTCAAGTTGCAAAGATAGTTTTACCCATAGTTTTATTCTCACAAAATCATTGTTAAATATTATTAAACTTAAGTTAAGCTAACGTGCAATCGTCGATTAATTTCCGTATTTTTGCGTTTTCCCAGAATGAGACTTTTCAATGAAGAATAATCAAGAATTTATCGAAATTTACGGTGCCAGAGAACACAATCTCAAGAATATATCTGTAAAAATCCCAAGGAACGAATTGGTTGTTATCACAGGGCTTTCCGGAAGTGGAAAATCCTCTTTGGCTTTTGATACGATTTTTGCCGAAGGACAACGCCGTTACATCGAAACGTTTTCCGCTTATGCTAGGCAGTTTTTAGGCGGTTTGGAACGACCTGATGTTGATAAAATCGAAGGATTATCGCCGGTAATTGCCATCGAGCAGAAAACAACCAACAAAAATCCACGTTCAACTGTTGGAACGATTACGGAGTTGTATGATTTTCTGAGACTTCTGTTTGCCAGAGTTTCAGATGCTTATTCTATGAGTTCTGGAAAAAGATTGGTTAGTTACACAGAAGACCAGATTCTGGAAACCATCAAAGATAATTTCAAAGGGAAAAAAGTTTATCTATTGGCGCCGGTCGTACGTTCCAGAAAAGGGCATTACCACGAATTGTTCATCCATCTTTCCAAAAAAGGTTATTCTCAGGCCAGAATAGATGGTGTTTTACAAGACATCGAGTATGATTTGAAACTGGATAGATATAAAACCCACGATATCGAAGTGGTGATTGACCGTTGGATCATCGGAGAAAATGCTACTGAACTTAGAATGCAAAAATCTCTGAAAACCGCTTCTGATATGGGCGAAGGATTGATTGCAATTCAGGAAATGGGAAGTGAAGAAATTCATTTTTTCAGTAAGAATCTGATGGACGATATTACGGGAGATTCGATGGCATTGCCGGAACCGAATACGTTCTCATTTAACTCACCGAAAGGAAGTTGCGAAACGTGCAAAGGTCTTGGAACCATCAAAAAAGTGAACACCGACTATTTTGTAGAAAATGATAAATTGTCAATCAACCAAGGCGCATTGTTGCCTTTGGAACAGCTGAAATCCAACAAATGGATTCTGTCTCAAATCAAATCAATTCTTGAAATTTTTGATCTAAGTTTGACAACCCCATTCAAAGATATTCCAAAAGAAGCTTTGGATTACATCTATTATGGTTACAGCAGCGACATTACCAAAGAACTGAAACACGCCGGAATTTCCAAAAAAATCAAAATCAATTTCGAAGGTTTGGTAAAAATCCTCGAAGAGATTGTTGAAGAAAGAGAAAATTACGACGCGGTTTTAGTGGAACGAAATTTCACAACGGAAGAAATTTGTCCGACTTGTAAAGGTGCGCGTCTTCGTCAGGAAAGTCTGAGTTTCAAAATCGATGGAAAAAATATTGCTGAAGTTAATGGATTGTCTCTGCTCGATTTCAAAGATTGGTTGGCGGATGTGAAGGATAAATTCAGTGATAAAAATAAAATCATTGCACACGAAATTCTGAAAGAAATCGAAACCAGATTGCAGTTCCTTTTGGATGTCGGTTTGGATTATCTGAGTCTCAGCAGAAGCTCGAAAACACTTTCCGGAGGAGAATCTCAGAGGATTCGTCTGGCGACTCAAATTGGTTCTCAATTGGTGAACGTTCTTTATATTCTGGATGAACCTTCTATTGGTCTTCACCAACGAGACAACGAAAGATTGATTAATTCCCTGAAACATCTTCGTGATATCGGGAATTCGGTTTTGGTGGTGGAGCACGACAAGGATATGATTCTGGAAGCTGACCACGTTTTGGATATTGGTCCGAAAGCTGGGAAATTCGGTGGAGAAATTCTTTGGCAAGGCCATCCGAAAGACATCAAAAAAGCTAATACAATCACAGCTGATTATATCACCGGAAAACGAAAAATAGAAATTCCTGCCGAACGTAGAAAAGGAAATGGAAAATCAATCGTTCTGAAAGGTACGACCGGAAATAATTTGAAAAATGTAACGCTTGAGATTCCGCTAGGAAAATTGGTAGTAGTTTCAGGAATTTCTGGAAGTGGAAAGTCTTCATTGATTAACGGAACTTTGTACCCGATTCTGAATCGTCATTTTTACAGGGCAATTCAGGAACCTTTACCATACAAAAGTATCGAAGGCATCGACAATATCGACAAAATTGTAGATGTTGACCAAAGTCCAATTGGTAGAACACCACGCTCAAATCCTGCGACTTACACGGGAATGTTCACAGATATCCGAAATCTTTTCGCTGAATTGCCGGAAAGTAAAATCCGGGGTTACAAAGCCGGACGTTTTTCTTTCAATGTGAAAGGCGGAAGATGCGAAACCTGTCAAGGAGGCGGTTTGAAAGTCATTGAAATGAATTTCCTGCCGGATGTTTATGTTCATTGCGAAACCTGCCACGGAAAACGTTTCAACCGTGAAACTCTGGAAGTTCGTTACAAAGGAAAATCGATTTCCGATGTTTTGGATATGACTATTAACGAAGCTGTAGAATTCTTCCAGCCAATTCCGAAAATCTTTAATAAAGTAAAGACTTTAAAAGATGTTGGTCTGGGTTATATCACAATTGGGCAACAATCCACAACTTTGAGTGGAGGAGAAGCACAACGTGTAAAATTGGCAACCGAACTGTCCAAAAAACAAACTGGAAATACACTTTATATTCTAGATGAGCCAACAACAGGGCTTCATTTCGAAGATGTAAAAATCCTGATGGAAGCTATCGAACAATTGGTAGAATTAGGAAACTCTTTCATCATCATTGAACATAATATGGATGTTATCAAACTCGCGGACCACATTATTGATGTTGGTCCAGAAGGCGGAAAGCACGGCGGGCAGATCATTGCAGAAGGCACACCGGAGGAGATTATCAAATCTAAGAAAAGTCTGACGGCTAAGTTTTTGAAGAAAGAGCTTTAGAATGAATAGTAAAATCAAAAACAGCTTAAAATTTTTACTGATTTTCTCAGTGATGTTTTCTTGCAAAAAAGAAGAGCCAAAAACTTCTGAGAACTTAGTTGGTAGCGATACAATTTCAGTTAAGAATTCTCAAGAAGAATCTTTTAAGCCAATTGATACAACTTGTTCAGCAAAGAATACGACTCAAGATTATATTCTCTCACTTCAGTGGTACCAGAAGAAAACTGAAAAAGATGCAACTAATGATTTACCTGAGCGGAACGATAGATTGTACGATGATTATTCAAAAATACGTAATCAATATATTGCTTGTTTAAATAATGCTGAGAGCAAAATATTAGAAGAATATGTTAATTATTATGATTCTGAAAGCGATAGTTATAAGTTTCCTGAAAATGTGAAAAAACTTAAATCTGAGCTTGAAAAAGCAGGTCTTGAATTTTGGGAAATTGGCGAAGGTTATACGGAAATCCGATCGTTGCCCAATCATTATTATTCTATTTTCAAAGATAAGGTAACTGCAGATTACGAAACTTATATTTATCAGTTGTCGAAAGAAGAAGAAGTTTTGTATCAAGGCGATGCCGCTCTTAATATCTCTTGGAAAGAATTAGGAAACAGAACCATATTCTGGGAAAATTTTGTCAAAAAATATCCAAAAAGTCCTTTGGTTTCTAATGCTAAAGAATTTTATAATAATTACTTATACGATTATCTTTTCGGCTTGGATAATACTTCAACTTTTAACCTTATTGGCGAAGTCAATTATGGCTTGAATGAGGAAAATAAAATGGAATTTAGAAGATTCCTCAAAGAAAATCCAAATTCTAACACAGCAAAAAAAGTAAAACAATTAATAGAACTTTTTGACTCCAAAATTTCTTATGAGGAAATCCAAAAACGGATTAATCTAGAAGAAAGAAACTGGGAAAAATATCCATAGCGGAAACAAAAATTATAATTGGTATCAGATTTGTCATTCTGTAAAAAAAAGCAGTTATGAAATCATTTAAATTTTATTTGGCAACAATTATTTTTTCTTTAAGTTTTGCCGCTTGTGCAGCGCCACCAAGACCACCGAAGCCGCCAAAACACCCAAGGCATGGCGCCAAACCAATGCCACCTGGACAAGCCAAAAAAATCTACGGAACCAAGTCTGCAAAGCCTTTTGCTCCGGGACAAAACAAATAAATAGACATCAAGGATTTTGAAATTTCAGAATCCTTTTTTATTTTTAAATCATTAAACAAAATACAAATGAAGAAATGTTTTGTCCAAATAATAATCTGTTTAATCTTGGTTTCGTGTCAGAAAAAAGAAACTGTTTCAAAGAATCTTCCCACAAAAATAGAAGATAAAGTGGTAAGCGAAAAAAAATATGAATTCGATAAAAATTCAGTTTTTGGGGTTTATCAGTTGACGGACAAAGATTTCGCAATCTGCATTCCGGTTCAGTTTGACAACCGAGATTTGCCATTATCTAAAGAGTATGAAGATTTTTTAAAGAAGGATTCTCTGCCGTGGATTTATGGGAAAGATATGAAAGATTATAAATATTATGATACCTTGCATATCGACAGATTGATTTATAACAAGAGATTTGAAAATGTCTTCAGGAAAAAGATGAAAGACAGTTTGTTCGTCTATGGGACAAAATCTGGACAGCTGTGTAAAATAAAAAAAGTCGTTTTTCAATCCAACGACTGCGGAAACGACTATATCGCATACATTTTGGATTTTAATCAAAAGATAAGTGGAAATCCTCTAATCGCTTCTGAGAAAGAGATTCCTCTAAATTATAACAATGACAATTCTTTAATTAATCCAAAAATCAAGAAGTTTGCGACAAAAGAAAGTACAGAAACGATGTACGGAGTCGGAAAGTACAATCCCATTATTTTTTCTAATTACAATAATTTGTATTTCACTTATTACGATGATTTCAAATGGTATAACAAAGATTCCGGTTCAGATTGTCAGTTCCCTGAACGTGCTGTTTTTGAAGTTGATTCGCAGGGGAAAATAAAAACGCTTTGGAGTTCAGAAATGGATCTTCTAGGCCTGCCTTGTTTATAATTCTAATTTCTAATGTTAAATTTTCACTTTCAATGTTAATTTAATATTAACTAATTGTAAAATTTACGTAACTTTGTCGTAACATTAGATAAGTAATAACTTAAAATCAATTGATTATGGACAAGAAAATGCTAGCGTTATCAATATTTTTATTTGGATTTTTAGGAACGCTAAACTTAGTAAAAGCTCAATCGACAGACAATAATATACAGGAAGTTTTCCTTAATTCCGGCGATGGTTTCGGGGAACTGAGAAAATTGTTGAAGGATAATTTTGATTTTACCAATCAGGATTACAAGGAAGGAATTGTAAATTCCAATGTTAGATTCAGTCTTTCTCAGGATGGGAAAATCACCAATGTTCGCGCTAACGGCGACTGCAAAAACGTGAGCAAAGAAATCGAAAATGTTTTGTCACATCTGCTTTACAAAGTAGATATGGACAAACTGAGCCAAAAAATGGTAGCATCATCTTATGTAATGCCAGTTAGCGTTACAATTGATAACCGATAAAAGTTTAAAAGTTTAAAATTGTTAGGAAAAAGTCGTACATCTTTGGTGTACGGCTTTTTTTATCTCAAAACACTTCGACTCCGCTCAGTGTAACATTTCTAATCTAATACTTAAGGTTCTCGAAGCCTTTTAAAATTGTCAGGCTGAGCGGAGTCGAAGCCTTTTTTAATCAAATAAATTTGCCAATTAACACAGAATCTTTGTGCCTTTAAATCTAAGAATTAGAAGTCTTTCATCTTTTTCCTATTTTCTTTCGTCTAATAAAGGGATTTTTCTATATTTATAAACCAACAAATTGAACAAAAGAAAACTCAGTTTTATGATTGATAAAAGAGTCAAAAACGCTCAGGAAGCGGTAAAAGATATAGAAAACGGAATGACGATAATGCTTGGCGGATTCGGGCTTTGCGGGATTCCTGAGAATTGTATTTCAGAATTGGTAAAGAAAAATGTAAACAATCTGACTTGCATTTCCAATAACGCAGGCGTTGATGATTTCGGTTTGGGATTATTATTACAAAAAAAACAAATCAAGAAAATGATTTCTTCCTATGTTGGAGAAAACGCCGAATTTGAGAGACAGATGTTATCCGGAGAATTAGAAGTGGAATTGACACCTCAAGGAACACTTGCCGAAAAATGCAGAGCGGCGCAAGCTGGGATTCCTGCATTTTATACGCCGGCAGGCTACGGAACCGAAGTTGCGGAAGGTAAAGAAGTGAAAGATTTCAATGGAAAACCACACATCTTAGAACACGCTTACAACGCTGAATTCTCCATCGTAAAAGCTTGGAAAGGCGATCACGCAGGAAATTTAATTTTCAAAGGTTCGGCTCGTAATTTTAATTTTCCAATGGCCGGTGCAGGAAAAATAACGATTGCAGAAGTTGAAGAATTGGTAGAACCAGGACGATTGGACCCAAACGAAATCCATATTCCTGGAATTATGGTTCAACGGATTTTTCAAGGTGAGAATTATGAGAAAAGGATTGAACAGAGGACTGTGAGGAAGAGGGTTAAAAATTAAAAAAATTTCATTTAAAAATGAAATTTTTTTTTGGAAAATATTTAATTATCTCTTCCATACAAGATTGCAGTGCCTTCATTCTTCTGAGTTATACTATATATTGATTTTCTGAATTCATCAATAGCATTTGGCTCCACAATTATCTCAAATTGAACTTTATATTTTTCTTGTTCCCTTAAATGCATTTCAGTTTCCATTGTTATTTGCACTCCAATATGCGAAATTGAATCTGCTGAATAAAAATTTATTGAAAAATAGGAATCATTTAACTCCTTTCTACCTAATTCAAAAAAAACATTATCATTATGATTTTTAGGAAATTCTAAGAGCTTATTAGAAAAATCTATTAATTCCTTATCTTCTGCAAAAACTAAAGTTTCGCCCATAAAATATGTATTTGATGCGCAGATTTCAAGAAATATTGATCCATCCCAATATTTAATTTCAATTTTTAAAAATGACTTTAAATTCATTTTCTTTACTTTTTTTGCGTGGGGTTAAAATCAAATATACGTAATTAAATTACATCTTCCTTTCCCCAATCTGCTGTCTCCACATCGCATAATACAAACCTTTTTCAGCAATCAGATTTTCATGGGATCCAGTTTCTATAACTTGTCCACGCTCCAAAACATAGATTCTGTCCGCGTGCATAATAGTGCTTAATCTGTGGGCGATGAGAACGGTAATTTGTTCTTTTTGTTGTGAAATATCTTTGATGGTGGATGTGATTTCTTCTTCCGTGATACTGTCCAAAGCAGAAGTTGCTTCATCAAAAATTAACAAGTTTGGTTTTCTGAGTAGAGCCCTTGCAATGGCAATTCTTTGCTTCTCGCCACCGCTTAACTTCAATCCACCTTCACCGATTACGGTTTCAATTCCTTTTTCTGCGCGTTCAAGTAAAGTTTTAGTGCTGGATTTTTTCAAAGCGAGTTCGATGTCTTCTTCACTGGCGTTTGGATTCACGAAAAGAAGGTTTTCTCTGATAGTTCCTGCAAAAAGCTGTGTATCCTGAGTCACAAAGCCAATTTGATTTCGTAATTCATCAAAGTCAAATTCTTTTCCATTGATTTGATTATAGAAAATATTCCCTTCTTGTGGTCGATACAATCCAACAAGTAACTTAACCAATGTACTTTTCCCCGAACCACTCGGACCAACAAACGCAATCGTTTCTCCATTTTTGACATCGAAGGAAATATTATTCAAAGCTTTGTATTGAGCTGATTGATGCTTGAAAGAAACGTGTTTGAATTCCAATTCTTCGATTGAACCAATTTGTTTTGGTGTGTGTGGTTTTTCTTCCACAGGTTTTTTCATCAGATTATCGAAGTTTCTTAATGAGGCTTCTGCTTCACGGTAAGAAATAATGATATTCCCGATTTCCTGCATTGGACCAAAAATGAAGAATCCGTAAAACATCAATGACAGATATTGTCCAGGCGTTACAACATCTCTGAAAATCAAATATAAAAGCGTTAAAGTAATCAACTGTTGAAGAAAATTGACCATCGTTCCCTGAATGAAACTTAATGAACGGATACTTTTTACCTTCTTCAGTTCCAGTCCGAGAATTTTGTAAGTGTTGTTGTTCAGTCGTTTGATTTCCTGTTTGGTCAAACCTAGACTTTTTACAATTTCGATATTTCTTAAACTTTCGGTTGTACTTCCGGCTAAACTTGTAGTTTCTACAACAATTGTTTTCTGAATATTTTTAATTCTTTTGCTCAACAGATTCGTCACAAATGCAATCAGAAAAATCCCTACAATATAAACCGGCATTATCGACCAATGCAATCGAATCGCATAAACCGAAACAAATATTATACTTACCAAAATTCCAAAAAAGACATTAATGAAATTCGTAATAAACTTCACCGAATCTTCTCTTACTTTGGTCAAAATCGATAAAGTTTCGCCACTTCTCTGGTCTTCGAATTCTTGATAAGGCAACGCCATAGAATGCTGTAAACCATCCGTAAAAATATTAGCTCCGAATTTCTGAGTAATGATATTCACAGCGTAATCTTGGAACGCTTTTGCAATTCTGCTGACCATTGCAGTTCCAATCAGCAAACCTAAAAAGTAAAAAACACCGTGATAAATATCGGTTCCATACAAGAATTGATTAAGATTTCTTGGAATCAGTTTTTCTTTGTCAAAAAAGTGCGGATGTGTTACCAATTGGTCTAGAATATTTCCTGTAATTGCTGGTGCAAATAATGAAAATACCTGATTTATAGCGGCTAAAACCAACGAGGCAATCAATAGCCATTTGTGTGGTTTGAGGTAGTGTAATAATGTCTTCATAATTAGAATTGCAAATTTACTGATATAAATCTGATTGTTTTATTAATATTTACTGTAACGAAAAAAGCATTTTTCTATAACGTGAAATATTGATATATTGCGGTATAAGATTTTACTATGCTGACAAAAGAACAAATCGCACAACGCATATCAAAAGAAGTGAAAGACGGGATGTATGTCAACCTTGGAATCGGGATTCCGACTTTGGTTGCCAACTATGTTCCAGAGGATATTTCGGTAGAATTCCAGAGTGAAAATGGTGTTTTGGGAATGGGACCTTTTCCTTTCGAAGGCGAAGAAGATGCAGACCTTATCAACGCAGGAAAGCAAACCATAACGATTCTTCCCGGCGGTTCTTTTTTTGACTCGGCTTTCAGTTTTGGGATGATCAGAAGCCAGAAAGTGGATTTGACAATTTTAGGAGCAATGGAAGTTTCTGAAAATGGTGATATTTCCAACTGGAAAATCCCAGGGAAAATGGTAAAAGGAATGGGCGGCGCAATGGATTTGGTAGCGTCTGCAGAAAATATCATTGTGGCGATGATGCACGTGAACAAAGCCGGTGAATCCAAAATTCTGAAACAATGTACACTTCCTTTAACCGGTGTAAATTGCGTCAAAAAAGTTGTGACAGAATTAGCCGTTATGGAAATTACAGATAAAGGTTTCAAGCTTCTGGAAAGAGCACCTGGAATCTCTGTAGAAGATATTATAAAGGCAACTGAAGCAGAACTGATTATTGAAGGCGAGATTCCGGAGATGAAATTGTAATTAAGAATTAACAATTAATAATTAAAAAAATCGCAAAGTAAAAACTATGCGACTTTTATTTTCATTGATGATATAATATCTGATTTCTAACCTCTAACTTCTATTTTTTAACAGCTCCAAAAACTTTTTCCAAAAGTGAAGTCGTTCTAAGCGCTGCATTGTTTCTGATTCCGGTTTCTTTTTCTGCAACCATTTTGAAAACACCGTTGATGGTTTCTGTGGTCACATATTCATTTAAATCGGTGGTTACTGCTTGTCCTGTCAACGTATTATATTTTGAAATAATATTTTTCCAAACCGTATCTGCTCCAACTTTTCCTAACGAAGCCTGAACTTTTGGCTGGAAGGCTGTGAAAAGCTGACTCTGAGTTTTAGTCTGTAAATAATTGGTCGCAGCATTGTTACTTCCTAAAAGAATATTTTTTGCATCCGTAATTGTCATTGATGTAATCGCTTTGGTGAAAATTGGCGTTGCTTCTGTCACGGCATCTTCCGCAGCTCTGTTCAATAGCTTCACACCTTGGTCCGCCAAACTTCCCAATCCTAAACTTCTAAGTGTTGTGTCAATTTTTCTTAGTTTTTCAGGCATCAGGATTTTTACTGCTTCATTTTTCAGAAAACCATCAGTCACTCCCAATTTTTGTACACCTTCTTTTACTCCGATATTTAAAGCTTCCTTCAAACCAGATGAGATTTGAGATGAGGTTAAACTTCCAAGGTTGACATTGGAATTGGTTGTAGAAGTTGTAGTTGTATTGGTAGAAGTAGTTGGAGCCTGAGCTTTCGGTTGAGAAAGATCAACACCTGTTTTGTCTTTAACTACTTTTAAAAGGTCACCGAACTGTGCTTGTGTAGATATTGAAAATAGTAATCCTGCAGCAATTAAATAGTTCTTTTTCATTAAATATATTTTTTACAAAATTAGATGATTAAATCTGATTGAAGTTAAATACCTCAAAAAATTAAATCTGATTTCTCAAAATCACATCATACAAATCTTGCCTTCTGTCGGTCATTGTTTTCACCGCACCATTGTAGTGTAGTTCTTTTAAAAGGTTTAGATCTACATCCACAATAATCGTCATTTCCGTATTCGGCGTAGCTTCTCCTTTTATAGCATTGGAAGGAAAGGCAAAATCTGAAGGTGTAAAAACCGTTGCCTGACCATATTGGATATCCATATTATTGACACCCGGAAGATTTCCAACACAACCTGCGATGGCAACATAACATTCGTTTTCAATCGCTCTCGCAGCAGCGCAATGTCTAACACGAGTGTAGGCGTTTTGGGTATCTGTAAGGTAAGGGACAAATAATATTTTCATTCCCTGGTCAGCAAGCAATCTTGGTAATTCTGGAAACTCAACATCATAACAGATAATGACCCCTATTTTTCCGCAATCGGTATCGAAGACTTTGATTTCGTTTCCGCCAGTCATTCCGTAGTATTTCTTTTCGTTTGGCGTGATGTGAACTTTTCTGTATTCATCAATTTTACCGTCTCTGTGGAGTAAATAACTGACATTATAAAGTTTTCCTTCTTCCAAGATCGGCATACTTCCGGAGATGATATTCACATTATAACTCACTGCGAATTCTGAGATTTTATGCTTGATTTCTTCCGTTAATTCAGACAGTTTCTCCATAGATTCCCGCTCATTCATATGATTAAAAGGGGCGAGAAGAGGTGTATTGAACAACTCCGGGAACAAACAAAAATCTGATTGATAACCTGCAACTGCATCTATAAAAAACTCGACTTGTTTGTAAAAATCCTCTAAATCCTTTAACGGTCTCATCTGCCATTGGACCAAACCAAGCCGAATCACGCTGTCCTGCATCGTGTTTTTCTTCGCTGTGTAATAGATATTGTTCCATTGCAACAGAACTGCGTATTCTTTGGATTCTGAATCGCCTTTTAGATAACCTTTTAGGATTTTGACGGGCGAGAAATTATTTCCAATCTGAAAACTGAGAACCGGATCATAGATTTCTTTATTTCTAACTTTTGTAATGTATTCTCTAGGTGATAATTCTTTGCTATAAAGATGATAATTCGGAATTCTTCCACCGATGATGATGGATTTTAAATTCAATATTTCACAGAGTTCTTTTCTGGCGTCGTACAATCTTCGGCCTAACCTCAAAGCTCTAAATTCTGGGTCGACGAAAACCTCGATGCCATAAAGAACATTTCCGACATTAGTATGTGTATTGAATGATTCGTTTCCTGTAATTTCCTGGTAAGTATGCTGGTCGCCGTAAAGTTCGTACTGTACAATAATGGATAGTGCCGCAGCAGCTAATTTCCCGTCAACCGTAATACAGATTTGACCTTCTGAAAAGATGGAAGTCAGCTTCTGGATATTCCTTTTGCTCCAGACATTATCATCGATATCCGGATAAGCTTTCTGCATTGCTTCTGCCAATTCATCATAATCATCGATGTTGAGTTTTCTGATTTCTACCTGCATTATTTATATTTTTTGATTAAAATTTCCTTCAACTGTTTCATTCCTTCCGTTGCAGAAGTTTTGAAATGGTTGTCATTTTTTGTGAAAGCATTCGGATTCTCCAAATTCGGGTCGATGACGAAAATTTCACAATGTTCAGGAACATATCTGATGACCGAAGCCGCCGGATAAACCTGCATACTTGTTCCGATGACCAAAAATAAATCTGCCTGAGAAGCGATCTCAATCGCATTATCCATCTCTGGAACCATTTCTCCAAACCAAACAATATGTGGACGAAGCTGTGAGCCGTCAGAATGAAAGTCACCAATTTTGATATCTTCTTCCCAATCCAGGATTTCGTTTTCATTATCAACAGGCCTTGCCTTTTTAAGTTCACCGTGAAGATGAATGATCTTTGAAGAGCCACCGCGCTCGTGCAAATCATCCACGTTTTGTGTAATGATATGAACATCGAAAAAATCCTCCAATTCTGCAAGCAACTTGTGCGCCGTATTAGGTTCAACTTCTTTCAGCTGTTTTCTTCTGGCGTTGTAAAAGTCTAAAACCAATTGTGGATTTCTTGCAAAACCTTCTGGCGAAGCAACATCTTCAATGCGATGATTTTCCCAAAGCCCGTTAGAATCACGGAATGTTTTAATTCCACTTTCTGCAGAAATTCCTGCACCTGATAGCACCACTAATTTTTTCAATTTATTCCATAATTTTCTTTAAATATAATGAATTTTCGATTGCAGAAGTTCCCCAGGTATTATTGAAGTAGATATAGAATTCATGATTTGTAGCTTTTAATTCTTTTGTGAGATTATCCAAAAATTCTTCTGAATAAAGTGATTTATAAAGAATCGGTTTCCCGTGCAGACGATAATATCCGATTTTGGAATTGGAAAGAATTACATCCTCCGGAATTTTTCCAGGAAAACTGACGCCACAAAAAATCCATTGATGTTTTTTGAATAAGTGGAAAACTTCCTCACTCCACCAGGAAACGTGCCGAAACTCAACCGCAATTAGAAACTTATCAGACAATGTTTCGATCAGCCATTTGATATTATCTTCCGTACAACGAAATGAAGCAGGAAACTGAATCAGAAATCCGGCCAATTTGTTCCCAATATTTTCATTGATATAATCACAGAAATCAGATAGTTCTTCATTTTTATTTTCAGAATAACCGGAATGGGAAACCGTTTTTGGAATTTTGATAAAGACTCTGAAGTTATCTGGAGTTTCATCTTTCCATCTCTGAAGTGTTTTTGCTGTTGGCTTTCTGTAAAATGTACTGTTGATTTCAACTGTGTCGAAAGTTTGAGAATATAGTTTCAGGAAATCCTTGTTCTGAGAATTTTCCGGATAGAGTGAACCTTTCCAGTCTGTATTATAGAATCCGGAACAGCCGATATGATATTTTGTTTTTGAGTTTTTCATTTTATTTGATAATTAAATCTTGTGCCAATAAGCATTAAATCAATAAATTAAAACTAATATGATATTTATCATATCAAATTAGTATGAATTAAATTTGCAGAGAAAAAATTCTTGTCATAGTTTTGCACTGTGATAATGAATTGCTGTCATACTTATTAAGAAAGACCGAGGGAACTGACCTGTTGAAGTCTTAACAACCTGCCGATTTGGTAAGGTGTTACATTCAGCCTTTGAGAAAAGGAAAGATAAGTTGAAAATGTTTAATTGCGGTTGTGATGCCGTCTCAATATAACTTCTTTCAGACTTGTCTGGGAGAAGTTTTCTTTTTTGTATAAAACGTAAAATTTAAAAATATGATTCAAAAAACTATGTTTAATTCTAGCAAAAGAGCTGTTTTATCGACAGCTGTGATCTTCTTTTCGGGAATTTATTTAACTCAGGCTCAGGAAACAAAACCTGTTAAAGACACAACTTCCGACAAACAGATTGAAGAAGTTGTTTTGGTAGGTTCCAGAAGTGGCGGACGTTCAAAAGCGGATAGTCCGGTTCCTGTGGATGTTTTTAATTTGAAAGATATCCAACAAAGTTTGCCGCAAACCAATATCAATCAGATTCTTAATACGATTGCACCATCTTTTACATCAACCATTCAGACTAATGCGGATGGATCGGATCACTCGGATCCTGCGCAGTTGAGAGGATTAGGACCAGACCAGACTTTGGTTTTGGTTAATGGAAAAAGACGTCATAATTCTGCTTTGGTTAATGTTAACGGTGCACCGGGAAGAGGGACCGTTGGAACAGATTTGAACGCCATTCCAGCTTTTGCACTTTCAAGAATCGAGGTTCTAAGAGATGGTGCTTCTGCACAATATGGTTCTGATGCGATTGCCGGAGTAATGAACTTACAATTAAAAAGAGATACCGGAAGATTGACAGGACAATTGAATTATGGTGGATATCTAACCAATGCGGCCAAGGACCATACAGGTAACTATGATGGACAACAATTTCAATTGGATTTGAACTACGGAAACAAAATTGGAAAAAGAGGCGGTTTCTATAATCTGACTTGGTCTTCCCAGTTCCGTGATCCAACAAGAAGAGCAGGAACTGAAAGTGCACCAATATATAATGCATATAATGCAATCGAGAAAAGAGCGGCAGAAAATGGTGTGAATCTTTCTTCTTATTTCAGTAATATTAATAATTTGAAAGGCTCAGCAGGTGAACAAGATTTTGTGAATCTTATTCATCAATATGCACAAGGAATTAGTTATTTCAATTCAGTTTCCCCTACGCTTCAATCAGATATTCAGTCTGCAAATAGTATAACAGCGCTTCAAAATGTTCTTAAAACATCGGCATTTACAACAGATCAGTTAAACTATTTGACAGATCAGGAACTGGCTTACAGAGGACAAACCAGAAACGATTTCAATCAACAGGTTGGTCAATCAAAACTAAACAATCATCAATTATTTGCAAATGTTGAAGTTCCTTTGAATGACGATTGGAAAGTTTATACATTCGGAGGTTATTCAATCCGTGATGGTGCTTCTGGTGGTTTCTACAGAAGACCAAACCAGGCCAGAACATTTACCGGTTTATACATTGACGGTTATTTGCCAGAGATTCATACCAAGATTCAGGATGTGTCATTGTCTGCAGGAATCAAAGGAAAATGGGATGGATGGAATGTAGACTTCAGTAACACATTTGGTCAAAACAGTTTTGATTATACCATTGAAAATACTGGGAATACAAGTTTGAGATTCAATTCTCCAAATTCTTTCAAAGCTGGTGGATTACAGTTTTTGCAGAATACAATTAATTTAGATTTCAGCAAATCATTTAATTGGTTGGAAGGTGTGAATGTTGCTTTCGGTGCAGAACAACGTCACGAAAACTTCAAAGAGAATCCGGGTGAAGAAGCTTCTTATACAGCCTATGATGTGAATGGAAATCCACAAACTCCAACATCTGTTAATCCAACTGATTTCTTCGGAGCAGCATTGGCGGGAAGTTCCCAGGTTTTTGCAGGTTTCAGACCAGAAAATAAGACCAATAAGAATAGAAATGCTTATGCGGCTTATGCAGATGTCGAATTCAATTTTACGAATTGGTGGCTTGTAGATGCTGCAATTAGATATGAAGATTATTCTGATTTTGGCTCTACTTTCAATTATAAATTAGCATCAAGAATCAAATTGTCAAACGATCTTAATTTCCGTTTTGCAGGTTCAACGGGTTTTAGAGCACCATCGATTCACCAAATTTATTATAATACAACCTCTACATTGTTTACAACACTGCCAGGTGCTTCGGGACCAAGTTTAGTAGAAGTTGGAACATTTAGTAATGATTCTCAATTGGCGCAAGCTTTCGGAATTCCGAAATTGAAACAAGAAACTTCAAAATCTGTAAGTACAGGATTTACGTATAAGATTCCAGCAATTAATTTGAATATTACAGCAGATGCTTATTTTATCAGAATTGATGACAGAATTGTTTTAACGGATCAATTCTCAAGACCTACCAATCCAACAACAGAGGCACAAATAGCATTAGCAAATGAATTTGTAAAAGCTAATGTAAATGCGGCTCAGTTTTTCTCTAATGCTATTGATACGGAGACCAAAGGTTTGGATGTTGTAATTAGCCATACTTTGACAAAAGAAAGCTTCAAATTCACAAATGATTTTGCAATCAATTTCAACAGAACAATAAAAGTGGGCGATATCCACGCATCCGATTTGTTGAAAAATGCAGGTTTGGAAAATACTTATTTTGGCGAAAAATCCAGAATTTATCTAGAAGATTCAGTTCCAAAAGTGAAAGCAAGTTTGTCAAATAATTTTAAATGGAATGATTTCAATTTCTATTTGAGAAATACCTATTACGGAAAAGTTTATGGTGCTGACAGTGTAGATTTGAACGGTGATGGCGTAGCTCTGTTAAACGAACATCAATTGATTTCGGATAAAATAATCACAGATTTGTCCATCGGTTATGATATCAACAAAAATTTTAATTTAACTATTGGAACAAACAATTTGTTCGATATTTATCCAACTAAAAACGTGACAGCTTCTACAAATAACGACCAGTTCATCTATTCCAGATCCACATCTCAGTTTGGACAGAACGGAAGGTATGTGTTTAGTAAGCTGACGGTTTCTTTCTAATTAAAAAATTTCTTAAGGTTTTTATTTTGTTTCGAAATGGCATCGGGATTTTTCCTGATGCCATTTTTGTTTAACACAAAGGCACAAAGGATAATTTGTGCCTTGAAACACTCTCTAAAACAAATATATCCTCGTGTCTTTGTGTTTAACTTTACATTGTTAAATATCTAATTTAACATTATTCAATCTCAAAGAATTTAGAATTACAGAAACCGAACTAAAGCTCATTGCTGCTGCCGCAATCATCGGACTTAACAAAATTCCGAAGAAAGGGTAGAGCAAACCTGCAGCTAACGGAATTCCCAAAACATTATAAATAAAAGCAAAGAATAAGTTTTCCTTGATGTTTTTCAAAAGTTTTTCACTCAATATTTTTGATTTGGCAACACCTAAGATATCGCCTTTTAACAAAGTTATTTCAGCACTTTCTATCGCAGCATCTGTTCCAGTTCCCATTGCAATTCCGATATTGGATTGAGCCAGAGCTGGCGCATCATTTATTCCGTCGCCGGTCATCGCTACAATTTTTCCTTCGCTTTGAAGTTTTTTAATTTCATTCATTTTATCTTCAGGAAGACAATTGGCTTTGAAATTTTTGATTCCGAGTTCTGCTGCAACTGCTTTTGCTGTATGTTCGTTATCGCCAGTCATCATTATCACTTCGATGTTTTGAGAATGAAGATATTCGATGGCTTGTTTTGAGGTTGATTTTATTTTGTCCGAGAAGCTCAGGAATCCAAGAACTTTCCCAGATTTTGCGAGATAAGAAATCGTCTTAGCTTCATCCTGTTTCTGAATCACTTTTTGTTTTAATGACTCAGGAATTTCGATGTTGAAATGTTTCAATAAAGCTTCATTTCCAAGTAAAACTTCTTCATTAAGAACAGTTCCTTTTACGCCTTTTCCGGAAATATTTTCGAAATCCTGAACTTTTTCAAATTGTAAATTTTCGGTTTTAAATTTGTCTAAAACAGCATTCGATAAAGGATGTTCTGAATTCTGATTTAATGAGCCGGCTAATTTTAAAATTTCATTTTTATCAGCATTTTCAAATATTTCGATGTTGTCAAGACTTGGTTTTCCTTCTGTCAAAGTTCCAGTTTTGTCAGTAATCAGAACATTGATTTTGTGCATCTCTTCCAGCGCTTCGGCATTCTTAATCAAAATTCCATTCTGCGCACCTTTTCCAATTCCGACCATCAAACTCATTGGTGTTGCTAAACCAAGCGCACACGGACAAGCGACGATTAGAACTGCGACTGCATTCACAAATGCATGAATCAACTTATTTTCGCCACCGAAAATATACCACAGAACGAACGTCAAAACCGAAATCGCAATCACAGTCGGTACAAATATCTTTGAGATTTTATCCGCCAATTTCTGAATCGGCGCTTTGCTTCGGCTGGCTTCGTTTACCATTTTGATGATTTGAGAAAGTAAAGTTTCATCACCAACTTTTTCAGCTTTCATCAGAAAACTTCCATTTCCGTTGATGGTTCCGGAAGTAACTTTGTCATTGGATTTTTTCTCTACAGGAATCGGTTCTCCTGTAATCATCGATTCATCAACGTTGGAATTTCCTTCAGTAATTTTCCCGTCAACAGGAATTTTTTCGCCTGGTTTTACTCTTAATATATTATTGATTTTAACTTCTGCTAATGATACTTTTTTTTCGTTTCCGTCAATAATCAAATTGGCTGTGTCGGGTGAAAGATTCATCAACGCTTCGATCGCTTTTCCAGTTTTCATATGTGCTCTGGCTTCCATCATCTGTCCCATTATCACCAAAGTCAGAATCACACAAATAGATTCAAAATAGAGTGGGATGCTTCCGCCATGAGATAATTCGTGAGGTAAAATATCGGAAATACATAAAGCGATTAAACTAAAAATCATAGCTGCAGCAACACCCAAAGCAATCAATGAAAACATATTGAGGTTCCAGGTTTTGAAAGAAATCCAACCGCGTTTCATCACAAACCAACCGGCATAAAATAGAACCGGCAATGTCAGAATCAATTCCAAAATTCCTTGAACCTGATGAGAAAATGGCCAATTGATAAACATTCCGCCCATCGATAAGATGAAAACAGGAACAGTGAACCCTAAAGCCGTCCAGAATTTTGTTTTTAATAATTTGTAATTTTCATCTTCGTGATCGTTATCTTTTGACGGTTTTGGAACGAGATCCATTCCGCAGATTGGGCAATTTCCGGGTTCGTTTTGTACAATCTCGGGATGCATTGGGCAAGTATATTCAACAGTTTTCTTTTCCGGAATTTTGACCAAATCCATTCCGCAAACCGGACAGCCGACGTTGGAATCATAAACTTTATCGCCTTCGCAGAACATTGGACAATAGTATTTGCCTGAGTTCTTATCGGTTTCTAGTTTAAAGTTTTGAGTTTCGGGTTTTGAATGTTGAACATTAAACTCAGAATTTTGAACTAATTCCTGCGTAATTTCTTCCAAATGCATATGACAAACCGGACAACCCGAATCCGATTCATAAGTCTTGTCGCCTTCACAGAACATCGGGCAAAAATAATCCCCGATTTTATCTTTGAAACTTTCCGGTAGGTTAGTTTTGGAGTATGTCTGAGGTTTGTTTTTGTGGTCATCACGTTCTTCTATCGGAACCAGAAACATATTACAAACCGGACATCTGCCTTGTTTGAAATAGAGTTTTTCGCCTTCACATTCCATTGGGCAATAGTAAACGGAACTTGGAGAGATTCTTTGATTGGGATGAAGGTGGTCGTGGTTATGGTGATTGTGATTTTCCATTTTTATTGTTTGTTTTTAACACAAAGAGCAGAATTTTTTATTAGCAATTCGATGTTTTTAAGGTGACAAAGATTACTTAGCTTCGCTCAGTTTGTAATGATGAATACAAATTTCTGAAAAATAGATGCCAATCAGTTACAAATAAATGGAAAGATGTTATACTTCAGTTTTAGGATTTTTTGCGAAATGATTTTGTTGCAAAGATTAATCTAATTTTAATATTAAGTTTTGGTCAGGAGATTTATCAGCATTCTTAGCATAATTGGGTGCAGATATCCATCTCGTATTGTTGATGACCAGTTTGAACTGATATTCTTTACCTTTTTCAAATTGTGATTTTGGGACGGCTAATTCAAAAGTGTTGGTGTTTTTTTTTGTCATTTGAAATGCTTTGTTTTCCACATTCCAATCATTGAATGTCCCTGCAACTGCAACACTTTTTACCAGACTGTTGTCCAGCTTTTCATCGTGCGTGTAAGTGAAAATAACTTTGTCGCCATCAAGTCGGTAACCATAAATTTCCCTTTGCTTATGAATTAGTAAATCATTAGAAATATCAAATGTAGCGTTGCTGAGAATCTCGCCGGTTTCCGGCCCGCTGATATTGACCATTATAATAATACCCAAATTCTGTTCGGGAAATACAGAAAACATCACCTGATTTCCATAAGCACCGCCGTGCTTGAAAGCATATTTGCCAAATTCTGAGATGTAAATACGATCCCAAAAATAGCCGTACGAATCTTGATTGCTGTCGGTATTCATCCGTTGTGATTCCTGAACCGTATTGTTCTGACTGTCCAATTCGAACTTCAAAAACTTCATCAGATCTTCCAGTGTAGATTTGGTTTGCATACCAGCAGAACCCCATAATTTACTCGCATAATGAGGCATCAAAACGTGATTGGAATTATAACCATTAGCTAAATTTTCTTCTGGTTTCAAAGTGAATTTTGTGTGATTCATTTTCAGTTTTGACCACAGATTTTTCTTTAATAATTGTTCAAACGGTTCCTGATAAATATTCTCAAGCACCAATCCTGCGAGCTCCAGACTTGGATTACTGTAAAGGTATTTTGTTCCGGGAATTGTGTCTGGTTTTACAGCTTTAAGGTCACGCAAAAAATCAGACTTAGAATAATTTTTGTACAGCTCTACCAGTTTGAAAGTTGTATTGTTATCAAATGTTTTCATAATCTCTCTATCATCCGGCAAAACACTTGGTATTGCTGATTTGTAGGAAATTAAATCTTTGATTGTGACTGGTTTTCCATTGTACTGCAGATTGGGATAATCGCCTTTCAGATATTTTCTGATGTCATTATCCAAACTAATTTTTTTATCTAAAACGGCTTGTGCCAGTAAATAACCTGTCATCACTTTCGTCACAGAAGCAATTTCAAAATAGGTATTGTTATCTGCTTTATTGCCTTTTCCTTTATCAATCTCGCCATAATGCTTCGTATAAATTTTTCCATCTTTTATGATACCGATGGACACAGAATAGGCTTTGGATTTTTCAAATAAAGATTTTGAGTTTTTATCCATCGTCGAGTAGAGGGAAGTGTCTTGATTGTTTTTGTTTTGACTGAAAATCGAAGTGCTAATTAGCATTAATAAGAAAAAGATTGCTTTGCCCATAAAATGAGATTAGTTTTTGTTGATTAAGTTTTAATAATCAGACAAGCAACAATGGATTTTTATTACATCGATTATAATAATTAAAAAAACAAAACCTTCAGAAACTTCTGAAGGTTGATATTATAAAGTAAAAACACTGAAAGTTTATTTTCTAGGTTTCAAAGACAAATTATCCACATACACAGCTTGATGCACACCGTTTAATAGAACTTTCAAACCAACGTGACTATCCTTTTTCAGAGTAATGTTGATGATTTTTTTCTCTTTTGTAATTTCTTGAGGTTTAGCAATGGAAACAAAAGATTTCGAATCAGTTGCTTTACCTACTGAGAAAATTTCAAGGGAAGTTTCTCCACCGTTATCTGTAATGTCAAGGCTCAAAGTATAGTTTCCAGCTTTTACTTTTGGCGTGATGAGATACATATTTTCTTTTGGATCTGTCATCGAGTAAAAAATCACTTTCTTCTCACTGGCGTACAGCATTGCTTTTCCTTTTTGAACTGTCCAGCACTTGTCAATATCTTTCCAGTTGTCAAAGTTTTCTGTGATTGTTGTGACTGTTTTGCATTGTGCATTGGCTGTGATTAATCCACCAAAAGCCAAGATTCCTCCGAATATTATTTTTCTCATTTTTATTGAAATATTATGCTGTAAAAATAGCTAAAAAAGAGATTGTTGCAAAGTTTATTTTTAATGAATCTAAATAGCGGTGCATTTAACTACGAGTGTTCTCAAAAAACTTAACCGCTTCCACAACATTCCCATCCAAAAGCAAATTATCGAAATTGTCTTTTTTGGAAACGAAAACATCAGGAATAATTTGTTCATAATAATTGCCATATCTGTCGCTGTCGTAGCCAATCGTAATCGCCATCGTGCTGCCAAAAGGTAAAGTATATTGGGTATTGGCGGTTGTTGCACCGTAGGTTTTTTCGCCGATGAAAATAGTGTTTGGTCTGCCCTTGAAAGCAAGTGCTGCCACTTCTCCAGAACTCCCGGTAAAAGGTCCAATGATTACTGTGACTTTTGCCTTGTCCATCAATTCGCCTTTTGGATTGATGAATGCTGGTTTTTTGGAGCCGTCCAGATATTTTCCTTGGTTCAGTTTTATTTTAGAAATCATCTTTTTATTGCCGTCCAAAGTTCCCCAAACCGCATTGTCGCCTAACAAATCATACAAAGCCAAAAGCATTGGTGTAGAGTTTCCGCCGGTGTTGAATCTCAAATCAAGAATCCAGCCTTCGGGTTTATTGTTGGATTTGATTTCTGCAATCTTGTCATAAAGTGGTTGCGCAATTTTGTTGATGTTCTCCGGACTAAGGTCGAAAAATAACATATTAGGCATCAGAATGTAGCCGTATTTTTCATCAATCATTTTAGCTTCGAAAGCAGGTTTGGTATCAAATTTCTTTTTCCATTGCTCAGAAAAATCATCTTTTGTAATGACTTTTCCCGTTCCCGAATATTTTTTGTTATTGTAGAAAATCAAACAATGATTGGCGTTTACTTTATCGAAGAACGGTTTGATTTCGGTTAAGGATTTTTCGAAATTATCATAACTTTTTAGTCTGTCTTTTGTTTCGGATTCTACAGTTTTCCAATCAACAGATTTTCTGTTGAGGTAACTTTTTTCTAAAACCGAAAACAGCTCATTATAAAAAACGTTGATGCTGTCTTGTGGCGTTTTTTGCTTTTGCGCTTTCAGACCTAAGGACAAACTGAGAATAGAAAATATGGTTATTGTTTTTTTCATAGCTGTAATTTAGAATTATTTCTTCAGAAAATTGAGAATCGTATCGTTCAGTTTTTCCGGTTGTTCGAAAGGAACATAATGCGTAGAATCCGGAATAATCGCCAGTTCAGAATCCTTGATGAAGGAATGGATGAGATTGGTATGTTCCGGTTTAATAACATCATTTCTGCCGGCAATTACCAAAACAGGATTGTGGATATTCGTAAGTTCTTTATAGTTGATGTTGGGATGGTTCAGCATCAGTTTGATTAATCGTGGATTTCCCGTATTTTCTGCAAGTTGTTGCTGGAATGTTTTGATGAGATTTTCATCTACGCCGGAAGGATTAAGATTGGCACCAATGGTTACCAATTTATTGACCAATTCCGGATGTTCCAGATTGAAGGTCAATCCTGTATTTCCGCCGTCACTCCAGCCAACGATATTCACTTTATCGAGTTTCAGATTTTGGATGATTTTATAAAGATCTGAAGCGAATTGATCATAAGAATAATCATCCGTGGTCAAATCTGTGCTTCTGCCTTGTCCACGTGTATCTATAGCAATCACACGATAATGTTTTGAGAAAAAAGGAATTTGTTTGTAGAAATCAGAAATGCTTCCGTTGTTCCCGTGTAGCAGCAAAAGTGGTTCGCCTTTTCCGTACTCTTCGTAGTAGATTTTAGCATCATTCAAATCAATGAACTGTCCATTTTTACTTTTTCCGAATTCGGTTTTCTTGGCTTTTTCCTTATTCTCATAATAAACAATCAACTGATTGGTTTTGAAATCGTTTTCAGTATTGTTTTCAACTTCAGCAATCTCTTTATCGTTTTTCGTTTTATCATAGCTGATATCGATATTAGAAATAAAACTGCCATCAAAAGTTTCCCAATTGCCCTGACTCTGATATCTGAACAAAAGGTCTTTGGATAGCGTTTTCTTAGCAGAAATTCCGAAGACAAAATCGAAATTTTCCATAGGTTTATAATCTACCAATTGCAACGTAATTGCAATTTTATCAAGATTATTGAATATTAATCTGTAATTTGACAAATCAATGTTTTGCCAGCCTGTTGTTGAGGTTTTGTAAATGATATTCTCCTCCAAAAGTGATTGCTCGGGAAGATTGTTTTTTACTTTATAAATATTCAGTTTCAATGTAATTTCCTGATATCTGGAACTTGGGATGATATGAAAATTATAAGATTTGAGTTTTGTTTTTTGATAAATCGGAAAAATGTTTCCTTGCTCAACCGTTGGAATATTCTGGTCGAACATTTTAGAAAACGTAAGAAAAGGCTTTGATTTTTGACCAACCAGCTTTTCTTTCATTTGTTTCGCAACGATATTGACGTTCTCAATTTGAGTCGTTTTGTAATCGAGAATGATATTGGGATTCACTTTAAGTTCATTTGTAGAAACTGTTTTGTCCTGATATCCCGATGCGCTGAAAGTAATTTTGCTGTCTGAATCCTGAGGAAGTTCTAATTGATAATCGCCTTTTTCATTGGTAATAGCTCCGTTTTTTGAATCTTTAATTCCAATAGAGCTGTAAGCGATGATTTCGTTGTCCGTGTTTTTTACAGTTCCGGAAATCGTCTGTGCATTGAGGTTGAATCCCATCAAAAGGATTAATAGAAAAAGGAGTTTCTGCATTGTTTCAGTTTTTGTTATCTGTTCTAAAGACAACAAAAACGTTACAGGGTTGCCTGAGTTTTATGAATTAATTAAGATAATTTCACTTTTTCCTGATTTAGTCTGAAAATCTCTTTCGTATTGAAAACAATTACTGCCACAAATATTAATGAGTAAGCACAAATCTGAATTATATTTAATGGTTCGCCATAAACTGTACTGGCTAAGATGAATGCGATAATTGGATTGATATTCAGAATCATTCCGACTTTTGAAGAAGCGATTCCTGTTAAGGCAAATAGATTCAGTAATAATGGGACAATCGTGTACATTACTGCAATAATCTCGACAAAGAAATAAAATTTGAATTCCATAGGAACTGGTCCTGAATAAGCCGGAAAAAATGGCAACAAAATCAAAGCTGAAATAACAATATGGAAATTCAGAATCAGAAACTTATCGAATTGCTTATTTTGGCTTTGACAAACCAGATATGCCGCATAAGTGAAACCAATTAAGCTGCTGTAAAACATATCCAAAATATTGCTGTACGACAATAAGATGCAGCCGACTAAGCTCAGAAAAACCGATAACCACTGAAGTTTACTCAATTTATCTTTCAATATAAAATAAGCCAGAATCGTCGTGATAATCGGACAAACCAAATAGGCGACCGACGTTGCCCGAACGCTCACGTGATTCATCACATAGATAAACGAAAACCAATTGGCGGTCAACAGAATACTGCTTCCGACATTAACAATAATCGTTTTTCTTTTCGCTTTTTTAGAAATGGATTTGAAATAATTTAAGTTCTGTTTCAGTTTTTCTCTTTTGAAAAGAATCGAAACTAGCGACATTATCAATGCACAACTGAAAACCCTGTAAAATAGGATGTCAGAAGATGCGTAAGAATGAAGGGGTTTAAGCACCAAACTAAAAGTTCCCCAAATAGAAAATGCTAAAATAGCAGCCAGATAATGTCGAAGATTGTTCAAGTCGTTGTTTCGTTTGGAATCAATTGCAAAAATAGATAACTTTTGAAGGAAATTCTCTATAAAACTATTGATTTCCTCAATCTATAATTCCGATTTTCTTATCTCCACAATCTATAAAAATACTATTATTCAAAAAGATTTTGTTTCCCAACATTCCCGTCATTCCGGAGAATTTCATCATAGAAAACTGCGCATCGGAAAAACCTTCAACATATGTGACTTGTTTTACAGGAATCTTCAGATTTTTGAATTGAATATTTTCCTTACAATCCGTTGTATAAGTTGTCAAAATATTGTTCCAAGACTGTGTTTTTTCAGTATTGATTTTTGAATTTGGCGTTTTCAAATTTTGCCATTCTTCTTTGTAAGTTAACAATTCGTAAGCGCTTGTTCCGGAATCATAGAGGAATTTTCGTTTCTCACCTTTTAGAATTCCGTTAATAATAATTCTTCTTTTCTTGAATTTGAAATCGAACAATTGATTTTTAAATTCATTCGGGATTTGATTCAAATTAAAAACAACTTGGTTACTTTTAAAATTGATCACGGTTTTTCGGTCTTCTAAAACATCAGAGCCAATCGTTCCAATGATTTTGATGGTGTCTTTTTTTTCATTTTTTTCTTTAGTAAATATTTTAAATCGGTTGGATGAAATTTCAGTTTTTCCAATAAAGAAAAAAGTTTTTGCCCGCTCATTATTGATAGAAATTTCTTTGATGTTTTTAATTTGATTAGAATACAATACGGTGTAAGGCGAACCTGTGTCAAATTGCAAATAATAAGTTTCCGGATTTCCAGAAAAATGAATCGGAAGAAGCAAAACGTTTTTGTCATTTCCCAACCAAGTGATGGGAATAATTCCACTTTCATTTTTGACAGTTAAATAGTTTTCTTCGGGCGTAAATTTTTGGTCAAAATAAATATATCCTCCAACCAATATCAAAACCAAAAGGGCTAAAAATCCTAAAGCTAATTTCTTAAAAAGTTTCATTGTCCAATTTTTCTGCAAGATTCGGTTTTTGAAATTGAAATTGCTGTGAAAATGATATGACAATTTTACGTCAGTTTTATGACGTAGTTTAGAAGAAGTTGCTTTTCAGTTTTATAGAGAGTTGATTGGTTTTGTTGAGACTGATTCCGTTTTTGATGACAATCCAAAGTTTGATGATGATAAAAGCAATTAATGGAATTAAAAACAATGGAAATTGGATAGAAAACCAATGCTGAATAAACGGACTTAAAATTAATAAAACGGAAATAATAAATGCCAAAATAATCTGAACACAAATAATACTTTTTCCTAATTCTCGATTGAGAGAATCCTGAGTTTTGTAAGTCAAAATTGCCGGAAAAATAATCCCGCCAAAAGGAATAATCAATCCGGATAAAGCCGAAAGGTTGATGAGTTTTGCTCTGTCGATTGGGATGTTTTCTTCTTTGGGAAACAGATTTTCTGGTTCGATTTCCAAAGTCTTTGCAATGGCTTTCAAAGTAAAACCTTTTGGGATATTTCCGGATTCAATTCTTTGAATCGTTCTTAGAGAAAGTCCAGATTTTTCTGCTAGCTCAGTTTGAGTTAGGTTTTTGGCTTCGCGAAGGGTTTTGACTTTGGTTTGCATTACTTAATATAAAATAAAATCATCTATATATTTTACCCGACAATAATTCCAAAACATCAATAAATTTCTTCAAAACAGGTTTGTTTATCAATATGTGTGAACATTCTTCATAATAATATTTTGGAGCATAATAAGAATATGAACTTTGTGTATTGTTTTGAATGAAAGTTAACTTGTAACCGCTAGCATCCGAAATCATACAAGGTGGCGGAATTGTATTTGGGTCTTGTGAAGATTTTAATTTAAAGTCTTTTTGCTGATACTTTAATAGTTCTTTTAATTGAGTAGAATTAATTAGGTTAATTATACTTTTTTTCAATTTATCATCGACAATAATTTCTTCAATTGCTTTTTCGGAAACTTTATCTTTCAAATATGACTTTGGTCTTTCTTGTTGATAAGCAATAATTTTCCCGTCATTATTTAAGAAATAATAGCGAATAAAATCATATGCTGACCAACCACCGTTAATTTCATAAATGACGCAAATTTCATTTTTATCTAAAGTTTTTGGTAGTTTTTGATTTGTATCAATAGAATTTGATAACTTCAAAATTGGCAGTTGTGCGAAAATCAAAAAATTGATAAGAAGAAATACTATTGTAAGTGCTTTTTTCATTTGTGCAAAATTTAATTTTTATCAAACCTTATCCAACGCAATCCTCTTTTTCTCATTAGAATTAAGAAACTGAGTAGGAGAGAAGCCTGTGATTTTCTTGAACTGATTGGAAAGATGCTGAACACTTTTGTAACCTAATTTTTGGGAAATCTCTGTCAGATTCAATTCTTTGTAAAGCAACAATTCTTTTACTTTTTCAATCTTTTGAAGTATGAAATATTGCTCCAACGTTACATTTTCATTCTGAGAAAAAAGCTTAGAGATAGAACTGTAATCTCTGTGTAATCCGGAACTCAAGAATTCTGACAAAATAAAATTGTCATCCAAATCTTCATCCGAAATTTTTTGAATAATAAGATTTTTGATTTTCTCGATTTGTTTTTTAGATGAATCTTCCAGAATTTCAAATCCAGTTGATTTGAGTTTCAAGTTCAAGGTTTGAAGTTCTTTGTCAGAAATCTCATTTTTGGTTTCAACTTCGCCTAATGAAATTTGAATGATGTCAATTTTCAAGTTCTCAAATATCGATTCCACCGCAGCAATGCAGCGGTTACAAACCATATTTTTGATAGCAATTTTCATCTCACGAATTTACTGGAAATTTTAATCAAAAAAAAGCACCACGATTTGTGATGCTTTCTAAGATTTATTTAGATTAATTATTTAATAATCAATTTAGTATTTGATTTTTTACCTTCAGATTGTTGCGTGATGATATAAACACCAGATTGTAGATTGGTATTGATTTCATTTCTGCCTTTATTAACAATAGAAGAAAAAACAACTTTTCCGCTAATATCTTGTATCACGATGTTTCCAGCATTTTCAGTTTCCAGAAAGAAATGGTTTTTACTTGGATTAGGGTAAACACTCAGTTTAGATTTAGAAACGTCCGAAACTGCCAAAGTTTCTGCGCAATTGTATGGTTTAAAATTGATAGTATTAGCAGTCTGGCTTCCGATAACGGCAAGAACCATCGCATCATTGGACAGTTCATTTTCTCTCCAGCAGTTGCCTACAGCGTTTACAATATTAGTCGTATTATTGAAAAGTGCAACAGTATTACCGTTGTTGACATTATTTTTGAAAATATTATTGCCAGGGCTTTCTTCCGTGCCTAGTTTCACAGTCGCATTATTCAACAAAGTGATTCCCCAAAGATTCCCTCTGATTTCATTCTCAGCAATTACAACGTCTTTAGCGCTGGAAATTGATATTCCGCTACCACCAAGGTTTGGATCATTCTGGGTATTGTTGTTCTCAATAATATTATTTCTGATGACTCCAGAAGAAGTAGAGCCATAGGAAGTGATACCATATCGGTTGTCTCTTATAGTGTTACCTTCTATACGGAATTTGTTCACACCACCAGTCAAAGCAGAAGCAGAAATACCGCCAACCATAATTTTTGTACGGTCTCCAATGATTGTATTATTGATGATTTTCAGAGAATCTGCACCGCCTGGTCCCATATTGATTTGAGGCGTATTGCTGTTATCTGTTACGTTTCCAGAGATGTAATTGTTGATAAATGTGGCAGAAACTGTAGCATTTGCAGCGGAGCCAAAAGCAGCTTTTCTGTTTTCTATAAATTGAGAATTGCTAACAACCGGGCTACCTTTAGAAAAACCAAGAGCGCCACTTGTGGAAACGCCACCGTGATTTTTATAAACAATACAATTGTCCATTAGGAAATTAGCCGTTAAAACTCGGATTCCACCAGCATAATCTACTCTAGTATTTCGCATCTCTACGACAGATCCGTCCTCAAAACGAATTCCTTTAAATGGAAAACCAGAATCTACAGAGTTAATTAAAAAATTGGTTGCTGTAGTTTTATATTCGCCAAAGACATAAAGTGTTTTATCACTATTCACACTCAAAGTTGTATTCTGGTCGATAATCAGTTTATCAGTTGCAGAAATGGTAATGTCATCCATCATCATATAAAAAGTACCTTTATCTTGCAAAACTGTGGGTGCAGCTGCAGAAAGACTGGCCAGTGTGTAGGTTGTTCCATTGTTTGGAGTTGTGAATTGTGCATTGATAAAACCACAACACATCACAAATAATAATGTAAATTTCTTCATAAGACTTCAAATTTTTTAAGAATCAAATTTATATAATGTATTTTATTTTTTACATAATATATTTGTGAAAATTTATTAGTATGTTTTCAGAAATTATCGCTGGCACAATGCGTTGGGGAATTTGGGGAGCTAATCACTCCGAAAAAGATGCTCAGAAGTTGATAGAAGTTTGTCTGGAAGAAAATATCACAACATTTGATCATGCTGATATTTACGGCGGTCATACCACAGAAGAACTTTTTGGCAATGCCTGGAAAGAAATGAATATTGACAGAGAAAAAGTTAAGTTTATTTCCAAATGTGGGATTGTAATGAATTCTGAAAAGAAATCTTCCGCTCTCAAATATTACAATTACGATTCTAATTATATTCAAAATTGTGTTGATGAGAGTCTTTCTAATCTAAAAACAGATTACTTGGATGTTTTACTATTACATCGTCCATCGCCTTTGATGAATCCTGAGGAAGTAGCCAATACATTTCAAATTTTGAAAGACAATGGGAAAGTGAAACATTTTGGCGTAAGTAATTTTTCGGTTTCTCAGTTTGAACTAATTAATCAATATTTCCCACTAGTTACCAATCAGATTGAAGTTTCTGTTAATCAAATTTCAGCGTTCAATGATGGAACTTTGGATCAAATGATGATAAAAGGATTGAGGCCAACCGCTTGGTCCGTTATGGGAAATTATTTCTCTGAAAGATCTGAACAGAATATCAGATTAAAAAACATAATCAAAGATCTTTGCAGGAAATACAATGCAGAAGAAAATCAGATATTGTTAGCCTTCATTCTGAAACATCCATCAAGAATAATTCCAGTTATTGGTACTTCTAAAGCAGAAACTATTCGTGAGCTGAAAAAATCATTATTGATTGATTTGGAAACAATAGACTGGTTCAGAATATTGGAAGCAAACCGTGGAGCAGAGGTGGATTGAGCTTTTGTATATTAATTTTTAAATTTAATATAGAAGTTATTGATTATTCAAAAATAATCGTACCTTGCACCAAATTATATTTGAAATCAATAATCTTCATTTTTTGTTGTTTTTCCTTATTTATAATTTTAAAACAACAATTTTTTATAACTTAATTTTTTTAAAATGAACATTTTTGTTTCAAACATCAATTACGCAACTAAGGATTATCAGTTGCAAGAATTATTCGAAGAATTTGGAGAAGTATCTTCTGCAAAAATTATCACTGACAGAGAAACTGGGAGATCAAAAGGATTTGGTTTCGTAGAAATGGGTGATGCTGAAGGCAAACAAGCTGTTGAAGCATTAAACCAAAAGGAATTGAACGGAAAAATTCTTAACGTAACAGAAGCAAGACCAAGAGAAGAGAAGCCAAGAAGATCTTTCGATAACAACCGTGGCGGTGGTTACGGAGGTGGAGATAGAGGCGGAAACCGTGGAGGTGGAAACCGTTGGTAATCTTACAACTGGAAAAAATAGAAGCGATCAAATTTTGATCGCTTTTTTTTTATTTCTTTCGGATGAGCAAGTAAGCATCGTCATAACTTATATTTGGATAAGTATTGCTCCTGTACTGTTCTGTTGAAAAACTTCCTAGGATCATTTTCAGATGATAATCGCCAAGGTCGGCTTCCATAGAAATCTCCGGAACGTTGACTTTACCCACTTTTCCTTTGTATTTCTTAACCAAATCTTTTATTAATGAAGAAAAATCAGCTTCTTCATCAGAATTTAAAATGACTTTGAACTGAGGATTTTCATCGGTAACTCTATCATAAATTTCAAAATTATCATTGCCAATTTTTTTGTTACCGTGATTGTACCTGTTGAAGTAAAAAACATATTGATAGTCTTTTACATCAATAATATTTTGATCTGAAATTACTTCTAATCTGTCATAATCAGAAGCGTATTTATCTGTTTTTTTTATGTCTGAAAAGCTATAGTAGAGATCAGAATTGGCGCTCCAGAAATTGTTTTCATTAATGTTTTTAGCAAGGTCTTTACTCTTTTTAGTGTCAATTAAATTTAATAAAAAATCTTTATCATTTCTCTTGATAAGAAACACAAACTCGTTTCCTATTTTTGTTACAACGCTGTCTGCAACTGACTTTTTGAAGTTAATTTTTTGGTTTGAGGTTAATAATTTGTGATCATTCAAAACCTTCATCAGTTGATTTTCCTGACTTCTTTTAGCAACCGAAAATGTATTGAAATAAGGAAAAATCAAAGAAAATAATCCAAAAGCAAAAAGACTGATTGGGATGAATTTGATATTCTGATTTTTATTAAGTATAAAATAAAACATCACAGTTACCAGCCAAATCGCAAGAAGTAAAACGTAATATCTTGGTTCGGTATATCCGTATTCCAAAATCCTTGTGAAAATTGCTGTGAGTAACAAAATCAATAAAGGAATCAAGGTAAAATAGAAAATCTTGGAAAACATCTTAACCCACGATTTCGCAGAATTTTCTTTTAATGGATGAACCAATAAAATGGCTAAAATCCCAACGATAGAGTAGGCGAGAACCAGATACGAAACCCAACCACGAGGTAGTTCCCAATTCAACAAGATTTTCCCCGAATAGAAATATAAAATGACAACATATATTATAAGAAGTGGAATGAGAATGTATTGTGTGAAAAACTTCAGAACGACAGGATAAGCTCCTTCTTTTTCAAGATATTCTAATCCTTTTTCATTAAATAATAAAAAGATGAGACTGCTTCCGAAAATGGCTAATAAATAAAATACTCTCAGATAAATTTTATCACTAAAATTAAAATCAAAAAGCTGGTCTACTGCAACGATGGCTAATTCTACGCCGCCAGTCAAAACGCCCGTGAAAATCGTTGTCAGAAAAATATTGATGAAAAGATTCTTGTTGTATTGCCAAAAATCCATTTCGGTTTTCTTCCTGAAAAAAGCCGCAAACGAAACAAAAAGATGGGATAAGATATAAGTCGGAACGAGCAAAAATGCATAAACTTCTGTAAAGTCTTTCTCTAGTTTTGGCAATAGAAAATAAAGTAGAACGATAAAAAGAATGCCACCCAGTTCTAATAAGAACTGTTTCCCGATTCTTTGTGAAAGGATTTTCAACCCAAACATCAACGAAATTCCGAGGCAGGAAACTAAAGTGAATTTAGTTAAAGTAAAAACCTTTTCGCTGGTTCGGAAGTTATCTTCAGCAATGAACATCAGGCAAATTGAAGCCGATAATGCCATCAGCAAAACCAAAGGATATTGCCGAATTGCATACAAGGCTTTCCCGAATATTTCGTTTAATTTTTGAATCATTTGGCAGAGTTTTTAATTAAGATATTTTACTTTTTCTTATCTTTTTTCTTCTTTTTGTCCTTCTCCTTCTTCTTGGATTTTTTATCGCTGGTTATTTCTTTGATAAAATCCTGAATGTGATTTTCCTGCTCTTGCTTTTTGGTAGCAAAAACCGTTTTTGATTTGATTAAGTTCTCAAAGTCTTCTGAAGTTATTAATTCCTCATCCAACAAAACATTGAAAAGTTCGCGTCCGGAATTGTTAAAATAATTTTCCAAAAACCTTTTCAATACAAATTTTCGGTATTCTACAAATTCTACAGCAGGTCTGTAAAGATAAATTCTGCCTTGCTTTTCTGTCGATAAATAGTGTTTTTCGACAAGTATTTTTAGGAACGTAGAAACAGTATTTTGATGCGGTTTTGGTTCTGAAAAGCTGTCCATTAACTCACGGAAGTAGATTTGCCCTTTGTTCCAAATCAGTTGCATTATTTCTTCCTCAGAAGGTGTTAAAGATTGTAGTATCATATATAGTTTAGTTTAAAAGATAATAGTTTTTACCATAATAAGGTAAATTAAAGATACAAATATGGCGATTGATGCACCAGAAAAAACTTCTTTCGGCGTATGCCTTTTCAAAATAATTCTTGTAATTCCAATGATGATTGACAATGCAAACCAAAAAATTCCAATGACAGGTTCTATCGCAAAAAAAAGAGCTGCAACATATATATTAAGACTCGTGTGCATCGAGCTTTTGATAAAAAAATTACTGACTTGCATTAATATTAATAAGATGCAGAGCATAAAAATCGTCCAGTCCATTTCCTTGTGCAGATAAAAATCAACTCCTAAGAAAATAACAGTTGCAATGATGATAAAAATGTAAAGCGAGTGGCGTTGCTTCCGGTTAGAAACGTCCATATTGGTATAGTTTCCGTTTTTTACATTTTTGTAAATCCAGATAGCAATAGGAATAATCAGCAACAATAAGATCGGGAGGAATTTCTTTGAGGCTTCTTCCCAAGTATAATTTTTATAGCTGTAATAAAAAAAGTAAATAACCAATGAAACCAAAGGGTTGAAGAAATTCGAAATCACTTTCGAGATAGAGAGAATAACGGGGTTTTTGATTTCCATTCATAAAAATTTCGATTTCAATATACAAAAATTATTAATTTGTAAAAACCAATAGAATTGAATTAACTTGAATGTTTGCGCAAACGATTGCGTAATTTTCTATATTAATTATACTTAATGATTTCTATTCTTTAAAAAATATGATAATATGCATACAATAAAGAAAGATTTTTTTTCTTATTTTTGCTACATATTTCGAAATTACAATGAAAGAATTTTCTAAAGAAGTCTACCTTAAATGGTATGAAGAAATGACGATGTGGAGAAGGTTTGAAGACAAATGCCGTTCTCTTTATTTAAAACAAAAAATCAGAGGTTTTTTACATTTATATAACGGTCAGGAGGCAATTCCTGCAGGTTTTACCCACGCAATGGATCTGTCGAAGGATAGTATGATTACGGCATACAGATGCCACATCCATCCAATGGCAATGGGAGTTGACCCAAAAAGAATTATGGCAGAACTTTGTGGAAAAGCAACTGGAACATCTCAAGGTATGGGAGGTTCTATGCATATTTTCAGCAAAGAGCACCGTTTCTACGGAGGTCACGGTATTGTTGGTGGTCAGATTCCTTTGGGAGCTGGTATTGCTTTCGCAGATAAATATTTTGACAGAAAAGCAGTGAATATTTGTTTTATGGGAGATGGTGCAGTACGTCAAGGCTCGCTTCACGAGACTTTCAATATGGCAATGAACTGGAAACTTCCTGTAGTTTTCGTTTGTGAGAACAACGGTTATGCAATGGGAACTTCTGTTAAGAGAACTGCTAATCACGAAGATATCTATAAATTAGGATTAGGATACGAAATGCCTTGTCTTCCTGTAGATGCGATGGATCCAGAAAAAGTAGCAGAAGCAGCTTATGAGGCTATCGAAAGAGCAAGAAGAGGAGATGGACCAACTTTCATCGAGGCTAGAACTTACCGTTACAGAGGTCACTCTATGTCAGATGCTGAGCCTTACAGAAGCAAGGACGAAGTAGCACAATATAAATTGGAAGACCCAATCGAGATTGTGAAAAGCAGAATCTTGGAAAACAACTGGGCTACTGAACAAGAATTGGAAGCTATGGATGAGAAATCTAGGGAGTTTGTAGAAGAATGCGTTGAGTTTATGGAAAATTCTCCATATCCGGATGCAAATCTTCTTTACGACTATGTATATTCTACTCCGGATTATCCATTCATCAACAAGTTAGAAAATAATTAATAACGATTTGATGATGTGAAGATAGGTTGATTTGTTTTAACTAATTCTCACCGCATCATCTCATTATCAAATTAACATATCAAAAATTATGGCAGAAGTAATTACGATGCCCCGTTTGTCTGATACGATGACGGAAGGCAAAGTTTCAAAATGGCACAAAAAGGTAGGCGACGCTGTAAAAGAAGGCGATATCCTTGCAGAAATCGAAACTGATAAAGCAGTTCAGGATTTCGAATCCGAAATTAACGGAACTCTTTTATATATAGGTGTAGAAGAAGGTGCACAAGCTCCTGTAGATTCGGTTTTGGCAATTATCGGTAAAGAAGGAGAAGATATTTCTAGTCTTATCGGTGGTGGTGCAAAAACTGAAGAAAAGAAATCTGAAGAAGAAACTAAAACTCAAGGCGAATCTACATCTGTAGAAACTGCTGATGAGGGTGCTGGTTCAGCTGATATCCCTGATGGTGTAGAAGTTATCACAATGCCTCGTCTCTCTGATACAATGACGGAAGGTAAAGTGGCTAAATGGCAAAAGAACGTTGGTGATGCTGTGAAAGAAGGCGATATCCTTGCAGAAATCGAAACAGATAAAGCAGTTCAGGATTTCGAATCAGAATTCAACGGAACATTATTATACCAAGGTGTTAGCGAAGGCGATGCAGCAGAAGTTGATAAAATTTTAGCAATCATTGGTCCAGCAGGAACGGATGTTTCTGGTGTTGTTTCCGGAGGTGGCAAAAAAGCTGCTGCTCCAAAAACTGAAATTAAAGCTGAAACCAAAATAGAAGAGAAACAAGAGTCTGCACCAGTTGCGGATTCTTCTACTGGCGACAGAGTTGCTATCTCTCCTTTGGCTAAGAAAATTGCTCAAGATAAAGGAATTGATTTCTCTGGAATCAAAGGTTCTGGTGAAAACGGTAGAATCGTGAAGAAAGATGTTGAAAACTATCAGCCTTCTGCACAACCATCTGCTGCGGCATCTGCTCCAAAAGCAGCTCCTGCACAGCCAAGTGTAGCATTCACGCCAGGTGAAGATTCTGAAACACCAAACTCTCAGATGAGAAACATCATCGCGAAGAGATTGGCAGAAAGTAAATTCACTGCGCCACATTACTATTTGACGGTTGAAATCAATATGGATAAAGCGATCGAAGCTAGAAAAGAGATGAACAGCGTTCCGGATACGAAAGTATCTTTCAACGATATGGTTATCAAAGCGGTTGCTGTAGCATTGAGAAAACATCCACAAGTTAATTCTTCTTGGGCTGGCGATAAAATTGTTCACCACGGAAATATCAACGTTGGTGTGGCGGTTGCTGTGCCAGACGGATTGGTAGTTCCTGTATTGAAAAATACAGATTATATGAACTATAACGAGATTTCTGCAGCAGTGAAGGATATGGCTGGAAGAGCGAAGACTAAAGCGCTTAAAGCTAACGAAATGGAAGGTTCTACTTTCTCTGTTTCTAATCTTGGAATGTTCGGAATCGAGACTTTCACTTCAATCATCAATCAACCAAACTCTGCGATCTTATCTGTAGGAGCGATTATTGAAAAACCAATTGTGAAAAACGGACAAATCGTTGTTGGAAATACAATGAAGCTATCTCTTGCTTGTGACCACAGAGTAATCGATGGGGCAACAGGAGCTCAGTTCTTGCAAACGTTGAGAACTTACCTGGAAAGTCCGTTGACGCTTTTATTAGGATAGAATAACATATTCGAAATATTCATAAAACCTTTCAATTCTGTTGAAAGGTTTTTTTTGTGATATTTAAAAACAATCTGTTTAGATTAAATCACAACTTGTATTTGGTTCAAGCGATTTGTTTAAAAAGAAACACAATTTGTATTTCATTAAAACAATCTGTTTAGAGAAAAAAACAATTGGCATTTAATTAAAACAAGTTGTTTAGAGAAAAACATAACTTATTTTTAGTTTAAACAATCTGTTTTGAAAGTAGTAATGTTGTTTCTGTGTTGAATCTGCGTAAGGGATGGTAACGGATATCCTTTTTGTCTATGGAATAATGCTAATTTGGATGTGATATGTTCTGGACAAAAAGATAGTAGTGGACAGCCCGACCCGCTTGTTTTTTGCTGAACTGGAAATGTTGATTTTAGTGATTAATGTTCATAAGCAAAAAGAAAGGGTTACGCCCAAAAAATTATTATTATGAATGTTGTATTTGATTATCTTTGCATCGTGAAAAAGCTTGGTTTTGTATTTCTGTTTTTAGGTGTTTTTGCGTTGGGGCAGGATCACCTTTCTGGTTTTAATATGATGTCTTTTACGTATAAGATGGATCCGAAATGGATGGCTTATGTGGAACTCCAAACCAGAGCCAGACGTGATTATACAGTCATTGATTATTATGAAACCAAAGGCGGGATTGGGTATAATCTGAATAAAAATAATCAGGCATTTGTTGGGCTTGGAAGATATGGAACTTATGAGAAAATGAAGATTTCTCAGGAGGAATTCAGACTTTGGCTACAATATACTTTCACGCAAAGATTTGGAAGGCTTAAGCTAGATCACAGAGGAAGAGCTGAACACCGGTTTTTCTACGCAAGTCAAACCGGAGAACATACAGAAGCGAACCGTTTCCGTTACAGGCTGAGCGCAACTTTACCAATCAACAAACCAAAAGTTCAGGAAGAAACTTTCTTTATGAATGCTTTTGAAGAATTATTCTTTGGTCCGAAAGACCCGAATTTTAAACGAAACCGGACTTTTGCGGGTTTTGGTTATCAGTTCAATCATACATTATCTGCAACCACGGGTTATATGTTCCAGAGAGAATTTTCCACCAAAGGCAATGATAATTTTCACTTTCTTTATTTTGCGCTCAACTTCACCATCGATGGAACGGATGACGAGAAGGATATTGTGATTCCGATGGTGGATTAGAGAAATTTTTCTCGCTGATTTTGCCGATTCAGCAAATTTAAAATCTGCATAATTAGCAAAATCAGCGAGAGTGATTTAATACTTTTCAGAAAGATAAAGGTACGCCTTCAGATATTTGTTGAAGCGCTTCAAATCTTTTTCCTGCAGTAGTTCTGTACATCTTGTTAGGTCCATATTATCTCTTAAGTCATTTAATTTTACAGCAATTGCAAGCGGACTTTTTTCAATTCTTGTAATAAAGGCATCATAATCCAGATGCTCTTCTTCACGTTTTGTAAGACATTCGACTGCTTCAAGAATGTGTTCAGGAAATCCTTTTTCTCGGAGGTATTCTATTGGATAATCTGGGTTGTCTTCTACAACATCGTGAAGAATCCCGACAATCTTTTCATCGATGGTTTTACCGGCATTCATTACCCGGAAAACATGTCCAAGGTAGGGAGCATCATACTTATCTGTCTGTTTTTTGTGCGCTTTTGTAGCAATCTTTATGGCTTTGTTGAGGAGTTCGTGCGACGACATTTATTATAAAAGTTTAAAACGAAATTATGAAAAGAAAATGAAAAGATGATGCGAAAAGTTTCAGTTTTTATATATTAATTATTAGGATAATATTATTACAATACTTCTCAGAAAAAATAAAAACGCCAAGACTACTTGGCGTTTCTGTATATTTAATTAAGTTATCTTCCTTTCAACTCATCCAACAATCTTTCCAAAGAATTAAGATCGGAAATCAAAACCTCTCTTGCCTTTGCACCATTGAAACCACCAACCACGCCTGCCGCTTCCAATTGGTCCATAATTCTTCCGGCTCTGTTATATCCTAATTTCAACTGTCTTTGTAACATTGATGTCGAACCTTGCTGCGTAGAAACCACGATTCTTGCACCTTCTTCAAACAATGCATCTTTCTCGTTCGGGTCAAAAGCGCCGACTGTTGAACTGCTTTCTTCACCAGAATATTCAGGAAGAAGATAAGCGTCAGAATAACCTTTTTGCTCTCCAATAAATTCTGCGATTCTTTCAACTTCCGGTGTGTCTACAAATGCACACTGCAAACGAGTCAAATCATTTCCGTTGAAGTAAAGCATATCTCCTTTCCCAACCAATTGTTCCGCACCAGGCGAATCCAAAATAGTTTTAGAATCTACTCCAGAAATTACACGGAAAGCAACCCTTGCTGGGAAATTTGCTTTAATCATACCTGTAATGACGTTGACAGAAGGTCTTTGCGTCGCAACAATCAAGTGAATTCCAATTGCTCTTGCTAACTGCGCCAATCTCGCAATCGGATGTTCTACTTCTTTCCCTGCTGTCATAATCAAATCTGCAAATTCGTCTACTACTAGAACGATGTAAGGCAGATATCTGTGACCATTTTCAGGGTTAAGTTTTCGTTGCGCGAATTTGGCGTTGTATTCTTTGATGTTTTTACAGAATGCGTTTTTCAGCAATTCGTAACGGTCATCCATCTCGATACAAAGTGAATTCAGCGTATTAATTACTTTCGCATTGTCTGTGATAATCGCATCTTCTGTATCAGGCAACTTCGCCAAATAGTGTCTTTCTATTTTTGAGTAAAGTGACAATTCCACTTTCTTAGGATCCACCATTACAAATTTCAATTCGCTTGGATGTTTTTTATAAATTAACGAAGTTAAAATCGCATTAATACCAACTGATTTTCCTTGTCCTGTTGCTCCAGCCATTAATAAGTGAGGCATTTTTGCCAAGTCAGCTACGAAAACTTCATTGGAAATAGTTCTACCAAAAACGATTGGCAAATCCATATCTGCTGATTGGAATTTTGGCGAAGCTACAACCGAACGCATCGAAACCATTGTCGGATTTTTTCTTGGAACCTCGATGCCTATTGTTCCTTTTCCCGGCATTGGTGCGATGATCCTGATTCCAAGTGCGGAAAGATTCAAAGCAATATCATCCTGTAATTTTTTAATTGCTGCAACACGAATTCCTGCTTCCGGTACAATTTCGTAAAGTGTAACAGTTGGTCCAATTGTCGCTTTAATTTCAGAAATTCCTACGTTAAAGGTTTTCAATAAGCCAACAATTCTGTTTTTATTTTCCTCGAGTTCGTCTTTATTAATGGTGATTTCCTCGTTTCCGTAATCTTTCAGTAATTCAACAGAAGGCATTTGGAATTTTGCCAAATCCAATTTGTGGTCATACAAACCGTGTTTGCTAACCAAATCATCTGATTTTTGTTGCTCAGCAGTTACCGGAAAATCTTCGTCTTTTTTAATTTCTACATTGAAAGCAAAATCATCTTCAGATTTTACAACCGGACTTTCAACAACTGTCTTATGAGGCTGAGCTGGAGTAGAGGACAAAACAATTGGTTCAGGAGCAGATTCTTTAATCGGTTCTTTGATTTCTTCTCTGAAAGAGGTTTGATTCGGCGTTTTGATTGGTTCAAAGTCCTGAGTTACTTTGATATTACTGAAATCATTCTCAGTTTTTACAGGATTTGAATTAGCAGAAATATCTTCTGGGACAATTTCTTTTTCAAGTTCTTCATCTGCTTCAAATTCTTCTTCAGAATCTGGCATCAGATTTTTCAGTTTTCCAAACGTATTATTATTAATGTTATTCAATTTATTCTTGATAGAACTTGGTCTTAGATTAAATTCCAAAACAAAATATAAAGCAAAACTTACAAAAAGAACCATCCAAAGTCCAACAGAACCGATATAGGATTTAAGATAATCCATAATCTGATAACCGTAAACACCGCCAAGAACGCCTTCGCCATTAGTTATGGCACCAAAGAAAATCGGAGTCCAGCAAATGAAAAATAAACTGTGAGAAATGGTTTTCCAAGGTTTGAAATAATTCTTCTTAAAAACCAAAGTGCCAAAAACAAAACACAAAAATGCCACAACAAAAGCTGCTACGCCAATACTCTCAAAAATGAAAAGATTTCCCAGCCAATCACCGATTTTTCCAAATAGATTAGAAGATTCTACAGTTTTGTCAGACATTGTTCCGGCTTGGCTTTGGTCAGACTTCCAATTCATCAGATAAGAGATGAAGGAAAGTGTCAAAACTACAGATAAAATTATCAGCGTGACACCCGAGATAATTCTCGGTTTTGAGATGATTTTGCTTGAATTGGAGGTCGTATTTTGTTCGTTGTTCATTTTCAAAAAAGGTCAATAGATGCAAATTTAATGTTTTTTATTAGTCATATATATTGTTGAGAGTTATTTTTAATTTTTCTTAAAATTATATGAATTTTTAGCACTCTAATTATCAGTTTGAAAAGGCTTATTAAGAATGTTTCAAAATAACGATTTGGCTTTTCAAAATGACAAAAAACAGTTTTTTTTGATGCCTTTGTGATTTATCATCCTTATTTTTGTGGATTCTAAATTTTCAGATCAAAATCGCCATTTACAAAACCCGTGAATTAAGCCCAATCGATGAAGTCTGACAAATAAAATATTAGATATCTAACTTATGAAAAAGATTCAGGATATTCTCATTTCTACGCGAACGATGGCAGTTTTGCTTCTGGCTTTCGCAATTTCTATGGCAGTTGCTACTTTTATCGAAAATGATTACGGAACGCCAACTGCAAAAGCCTTGATTTATGAAGCAAAATGGTTTGAAGCCATTATGTTTTTATTGATTCTGAACTTTATTGGAAACATCGGAAGATATAGACTTTATAAAAAAGAAAAGTGGCCAATTTTGGTTTTTCACTTAGCTTTTATTCTGATTTTCATAGGTGGTGCCATCACTCGCTACATCAGTTTTGAAGGAACAATGCATATCCGTGAAGGCGAAACTAATAATGAGATTGTAACGGACAAACATTTCTTCAAAATTAAAATTGAGGAAAAAGGAGAACAACAAAATTATCACGATGTTCCTTATTTGATGTCGCCTCTTCATCACGATTTCCAAGCGACTTATGATTTCTTAGGAAAGGAAAAAATTGTTATCAAAACTCTGGATTATATCCAAAGAAAGAAAGATAGTTTGGTTGCAGGAAATGGGAAAGAATTCTTGCATTTGGTTTCTACCAGCGATATGGGCGGACGTCAGAATATCTATTTAGCTGAAGGCGAAGTTCAGAATATCAACGGAACTTTAGTAAGTTACAACAGAACGGCGATTGAAGGTGCTGTTGAATTCCAGAAAAAAGATGGACAACTCTATATCAAAACTCCTACTGATGCAGCTTATATGACAATGGCAACTCAGGCAACTGGAACAACGAAAAAAGATGAGTTCCAGCCTTTGGTTTTGAGAAGTCTTTATACGATTGACCAATTGAAATTGGTAATTCCGGAAGGAACTAAAACAGGAAAATTAGTGGCATACGAAGGTGATAAACAAAAAGATAAAGATGTTCCGGACATGTTGAAAGTTGAAGTTTCGGGACCAAAAACAAAGCAAGTTGTTGACCTTGTAGTTGAGAAAGGAAATCCAAATAATTACAAACAGATTCATATCGATGGATTAGATGTGATGTTAGGATTCGGACCGAAGATTTATTTCACACAGCCTTTTGCACTTAAACTGGAAAAATTTGTGATGGAAACTTATCCTGGAAGTTCTTCGCCGTCAGCTTACGAATCTCACGTGAGAATCGTGGATGAAGGAAAAGAAACGCCTTACAATATCTATATGAATCATGTTCTTAATTATAAAGGTTACAGATTCTTCCAAGCGAGTTTTGATCCAGACAGAAAAGGAACAGTTCTTTCTGTGAATCACGATTTCTGGGGAACTTTGATTAGTTATATCGGTTATGCATTTTTATTTTTAGGAATGTTTGTAACGATGTTCTGGAAAGGTTCTCGTTTCTGGAGCTTAAACCAAATGCTGAAAACCATTAGTAAGAAAAAAACTGCGGCTGTTGTTTTACTTTTATTAAGTTTTGGTGTCAACGCTCAGGAAATTGATATGCACGGGAAAGACGGAAGTCACGAAGGTCATTCTCATTCCACCGAAGCAAAACCAGCTTCTGCGAGTAAAAATCCAATGGTTTTAGATGCGGACGAAATGGTAAAGAATATTACTATTAATAAAGAACACGCAGACAAGTTTGGTTCTCTATTGGTTCAAAATTATGAAGGTCGTATTGTCCCTGCCAACACACAGGCACTTGACATTCTACATAAATTAACTTCCCGTTCTAAGTTTCAGGATTTGGATGCTAACCAATGGTTTTTGGCTGCTACGATTGACCCAATGTTTTGGGCTCAGGTAAATATCATTAAAATTGAAACAGCTGGTAAAGTTGGAAAAGACCTTAGAGCAAAAACAAAAGCTACAGAAGAAGGTTTTACAAGTTTGATTAAATTATTCCCAGCCGATAAAAACGGAAATCTTCGTTTCGTGTTAGAAGATGATTATAATGATGCGTTCAGAAAAAAAGCGTCTGAAAGAACAAGATATGATGAAGCAGTTATCAAACTAAATGATAAAGTTCAGGTATTGAACGGAATTATGTCTTATCAATATTTCCGAACTGTTCCTGTCAAAAATGACCCAAATCATACTTGGAATTCTGTAATGACACCTACTTTTGAACCGGATGAAAATGCGCAAGCGGTTTTAGGCCCCTATTTGTCAAGTGTTCTTATGGCAACGCAAGGTGGGAGCTGGGCAAAAGCGGATGCAGAACTTAAAAAAGTAGAGGAGTATCAACAAAAATGGGGAAAGAATGTAGTGCCTTCTGAAACCAAAGTTAAGCTCGAAGTTCTGATGAATACCTTGGATATCAACTTCAAATTGTTGATTTTCTACACTATTATTGGAAGTTTATTATTGATTTTAGGCTTTGTAGAATTGTTCAAACCGGGCAAAATTCTTCATAACGTTGTAAAATCATTGATTTATATCGGAGCAGTTGGTTATATCTTCCATTTCTTAGGTTTGGTCGGAAGATGGTACATCTCTGGTCACGCACCTTGGAGTAATGGTTATGAAGCCATTATTTTCATCTCTTGGGTAGGGATTTCGGCAGGATTTGCTTTGTATAGAAACTCAAACACTTTGATTCCCGCAGCTGGATTCTTGGTAGCAGTAATTATGATGGGATTTGCGCACGGTGGTTCGGCTCTAGACCCACAAATTACGCCGCTAGTTCCGGTTCTGAAATCTTATTGGTTGGTAGTCCATGTGGCAATTATCACTTCGAGTTACGGATTCTTCTCGTTATCGATGTTGATTGCAATGATTTCTTTGATTTTCTATATAATCGCCAACAAAGACACGTTCAAAAGACATAATGATACAACATTAAAAGAATTAGCTATTGTAAGCGAAATGTCTTTAAATATCGGATTATTAGCTTTAACAATCGGAAACTTCTTAGGGGGGATTTGGGCGAATGAATCTTGGGGGCGTTACTGGAGCTGGGATCCGAAAGAAACTTGGGCTTTTATCTCGATTATGATTTATGCATTTGTAATCCATATGAGATTGGTTCCTGGATTGAGAGGTAGATATACTTTCCATGTGGTTACGATGTTTGCGTTTTGCTCAATGGTAATGACTTATTTCGGAGTTAATTATTACTTGTCAGGATTACACTCTTATGCAAAAGGAGATCCTATTCCTTTGCCACTTTGGGTTTACATCAGCTTAGGTTATATGTTGGCACTGTCGATAGCGGCTTGGTTTAAGTATAAAAAATTGAACGAAAAACAAGAAAAAAGAACTCAAGTAGAGCCTTAAGACTTTTTACATAATTAATTAACCGGACTTTTAATAAGTTCGGTTTTTTTTATTTTTTGTATTAAAATAAATAGTATATTTATGATATCAAATTAATATCAAATTAAATTAATATGGAAAAAATTGTAAAACCTTTGTCAGGCTTCTTAGCATTAGTGATAAGCCTTGTTCTTTTTGTGTTAAGTGCATACCTTGTCATCAGCGGCGGAAGTAATAATAATCCTCTTTCGGTGATTTTTGGAGTACTTTCTTTTGTTGCATTTATCTTTTTTCTGAAAGGCTTGATGATTATTCAGCCAAACCATTCCAGAGTGCTTAGCTTTTTTGGTAAGTATGTAGGAACAGTAAAAGCTAACGGCTTATTTTTCATTAATCCATTGTATTCAACGCAAAGAATGAGTCTTCGTTCAGAAAACCTTCAGGGACAAACTCTGAAAGTGAATGACAAAATGGGAAACCCAATAGAAATAGGCGCTGTAATTGTTTGGAAAGTAGGTGATACTTACAAAGCTGCTTTTGATGTAGAACGTTATATGGAATATGTGAGAATCCAAAGTGAAGCGGCTGTTCGACATTTGGCAGTAAGTTTTCCTTACGATAATTTGGAAGACGAAAATGCAGAAATTACACTTCGTGATGGTGGCGATAGTGTCAATCATATTCTTGAAAAAGAATTGACAGATAGACTTTCAACAGCAGGAATTGTTGTTCAGGAAGCAAGAATCAGTCACTTGGCTTATGCATCAGAAATTGCTGGAGCGATGTTGCAAAGACAACAAGCAACCGCGATTGTAGCTGCAAGAGCAAAAATTGTAGAAGGGGCTGTTGGAATGGTTGATATGGCTTTGAAAAAACTGTCTGCAGAAAATATTGTTGAATTGGATGATGAAAGAAAAGCAGCAATGGTTAGCAATCTAATGGTGGTTCTATGTGGCGAAAAAGCGGCTCAGCCAATACTAAATGCAGGAACACTTTATAACTAATCAAAAATAAAGTATTGATGAAGAAGAGTTTTGTTTTACGATTGGATGATGAGATGTATAAATTGCTGGAGAAATGGGCAGCAGATGAATTCCGAAGTGTGAATGGCCAATTGGAATATATTATCAATCAGAGTCTAATCAATTCAGGAAGAAAAAAAAATAAAACGGATAACCAATCAACAGATAAAAAATAAAGCAGTCAATTTTGACTGCTTTTTTATTGTAAAAACTTCTGAATATAAATCTCTCTTTGATTTTCTGAAATTCCTAAAACCTGATGAATGTAATTATCCATCGAATCATATTTTTTGTCAATTTCATCGAAAGCGGATTGTAAATAATTATGTTCAATCCAACTCGTTTTTTCAACAACACCAATATCCAGTTTCGGATAAACGAAATGAAATGTTTTGGCAAGATTTAATCTTTTCTGAATCATATGTTGTCTCAGATTATTGGATTGTAGATATTCTTCAAAAATAACAGAATTATCAAACTTCAGAATTTTCAAGATCAAAGCTGTAATCATTCCGGTTCTGTCTTTTCCTGCCGTGCAATGGTAGAGTATAGGTTGTTCTGAATTGAGGATTTCTGTAATGATTTGCTTAATGATTTCAGGATTTTCAGAAACATAATCTGTGTAGAATTTTATCATTCTTTTATCAGCATCATTCTTACTTATTTTTCCTTTCAAAGCTAATTGTTTCGCATTACTCATTTCATCATTCTTATCCTCAAAAGCTGAGTATATTTTATAATTAACATCCTTAGGAAGTTGATCGGGTTCTTTAGAAATTTCCTGTTGCGTCCTCAAATCAATAACTTTGCTGATTTTCATTTTTTCAAATTCACCAAAAGAAAATTTTCTAAGCTGATGGAGATTTCCGCTTCGGTAGATTAAACTATCTTTCAGAATCTTTCCTTCAGAATTTTTAATTCCGCCCAGATATCTAAGATTATTCACTTTCTTTATCTCTACATGATTTTGATTAGAATAAGTTGAAAACTCTGGTTTAGAAGAAGTGTAAGTCTTGCAGGAGATAATAAAGAGTAAAAATAAGTAATAGAAATATCTCATAATCAAGAAACGATTTTTCATGCAGCTTATTTTCTATGCATAAAAATTCCTGCTTATTTCTAAACAGGAATTGATTATTGTGAATATTTAATTTATTGTTTAATAACTTTTTGAGTTTCTGATTTACCATCAGCAAAATCAATTTTCATTAGATAAATTCCTGGTTGTAACTTGGAAAGATTAATTTTTGTAGAATTATCTTCTAACAAGATTTTACCATCTGCATTATAAAGAGAAACCTTATTAACTTTTGCAGTAGAATTGATATTAATGAAATCTTTCACAGGATTTGGATAAATCGAAGATTTTCTTGCGTTAATTTCATCAGTTCCCAATTTAATTTGAGAAGAATATATTGGACCATACCAAGGGCTACTCTTATCATCTGTACATTTTGATTTAACATAAGTTTCGTAAGTCCAATTAAGATTGAGATCACTACGAGAGTCTTTTGGTTCGTTACTGATATCACGGTAAACTTCTCCTCCGGCAGCAGTAAAAACATTTCTTCTTCCCCAAAGTGTTTGCCATTGGTTAGAAGTTCCTGTCTCTTTCCAAGTAAGGTCTACAGTTGTATTAATTTGATTAGCGATTTTCAAGTCATAAGGCGCAGCACAAATTACATCGCCATTCTTTTGATTCTGAATGTACATTGAAATTGGAAAGTAGCCTTGCTGTTGATTAAAAACAGCCGTAGGAACATCAATTTTAATTGTATGAGTTCCGGCAGACAGATTTCCCAGGCTAATTTCACGATTAGGAATTACATCGCCAGGGCACCAGTTGTTCCAGGAGATCCATCCTCTTAAAGTTTTTGCAGATGCTCCGTAGATTCCATTGCCTTGCGTATTATATTGTCTGTAATCTTCACAATTTTTTCCGCCAGGCAGATATTGGTTTACCAATTGATCATCTAGATAGACATAATGTACTCTTTTTACATATTCTTCCCCATTCGTATTAGAGCCATGATTGGAAGTAATCAGATGCAAAGAAGCATTAGGAACAGGTTGATCTAGCGTAAATGTAACCAATCTCGTCGTTTGTCCCGGAACATCAGTAGCATTATAATTATTCAGGTTTTGACGATAAGATAGTGGTAAAAGGAAATTCTGTGTTGGAGCAGCTGTCCCAGTTGTTACAAATTCCAGGTTACCACGGAAAACATCTGTTCTGTCAGCACATCCGGCAACCTGTGTATTGGCTGCTGCAGAATATCCATCAGCTCTGAACTCAATCCAAAAATCATAAACAGCTGATAAACTTGAGTCGTGCAGAATGTTGGATATATTATCAACCTGATAGCTGTAAGGAACCTGAGTCGGAGAAACATTTTTATTCATAAAAGGTGTAATAAAACGTCCAATCTCTATACGCTTGATGTCAGCTTGATTAAAGGTATATGTTGTGCTTCCTTTTGGGACTAAAACCAGATTAACACCGGCAAGCCTGTCATAGTTGTCACAAGCGGCGGTTAAAACAATATTCATTTTAACACTGCTTCCAATTGATGCAATTTCAGTTTCAGTTAGCCTTCTGGAAATAATATCTTGCTCGTAAGCATGTAATCGGATGGCGCCTGCAGGGATTTGGGAAAATGCTTCCGGTGGCATTGTCTGTCCTTCTCCCAAATAATGATACATACTGTAAAATGGAACGTCATTAAAAACAGAAACATTCTGAGCTCTAAAAAATGGTGCTATCGCAAGTCCGGCAATAGCAAATAGTAGTTTTTTCTTCATATTAGATTATTAATCTAACAAATTTAGAAAATCTTTAGGAATAAAGACTTTGGTAAGTGTTATTTTATGAATTTAGTTTTGATTAATAATAATTATGTTGTGATTTTAATAATGCTGATTTACATTTTTATACTTGACTTTCATTTGTATTTCTCCTTGGAAAAAGTTATCTTTAAGAAAAATTACAAATTATGATATACGTTGGTTTTATTGTCTTTTTCGGATTAATAACATTATTCGCATCCTTCTTTACAGTTAAACAGGAAACAGCGGCAATTGTTGAACGTTTGGGGAAATTTCATTCGGTAAGACATTCGGGGCTTCAACTTAAAATTCCATTTATCGACCAGATTTCTAAAAGAATGAATCTCAGAATTCAGCAATTGGATGTGATGATTGATACCAAAACTTTGGATAATGTTTTTATTAAAATGAAAGTTTCTGTTCAGTATCAGGTGATTAGAACTCAGGTTGGAGACGCTTATTACAGATTAGAAAATCCGGAAGCGCAGATTACTTCTTTCGTTTTTGATGTTGTAAGAGCCGAAGTTCCTAAGATGAAATTGGATGATGTTTTCGTTAGAAAAGATGATATCGCTGTTGCTGTAAAAGGCGAGTTGCAAGAAGCTATGAACAGTTATGGTTATGATATTATCAAAGCTTTAGTAACTGATATTGATCCAGACGAACAAGTAAAACACGCAATGAACAGAATTAACGCAGCTGAGCGTGAAAAAACGGCAGCAGAATACGAATCTGAGGCTCAGAGAATCAGAATTGTTGCGGTTGCAAAAGCGGAAGCTGAATCCAAAAAATTACAAGGACAAGGTATTGCAGATCAAAGACGTGAAATTGCAAAAGGTCTGGAAGAATCTGTGAAAATGTTGAATAGTGTACAAATAGAACCACATGAAGCTTCTGCATTGATTGTTGTAACACAGCATTATGATACATTACAATCAATCGGAGCTAACAATAGATCAAATCTTGTCTTATTGCCTAATACACCAACAGCGGCAAGTACAATGCTGAATGATTTGGTTGCAGCAATGGCGGTTTCTAAACAAATTGATAATGTCGATAATCCAAAACCTAATCGACAAAATCCTAACTTCTTATAAAATAAAAAAGCCTGAATCACTCAGGCTTTTTCATTCTTCATTGGGATGAAATCCTATTGTCCTTCTTGGTTCTTCTTTTGTTTTGTAAGCTTCGAGTTCCTCTTTCAAAGCTTCTATTCTGCCAGCAAAACGATCATATGAATTATCATCTGCTTCGGATAAAAATTGCTGAACATTGTTCAAATAATCACCAGTTAATTTGGAAGCGGATTCTTTTAAAGATGAATCTAAAATTCCCTGATTGATGTGTATATTTTCAGTTTTGTTTTTCAAATATAAACTTCTGATTCTTTTCTTAAGGCTTTGTGTGAAATCAACCAGCATTGTATTGGAAAAAACTTTCATTTTTTCAGCAGTTTCTTGCCAAAATGGAATTTGATTGGCTTGATTGTTTTCTAATATTTTTAATAAAATTGCATCTTTACTCAGATTTTTGGTCATATTGAATAACAATATTTCTGCACGTTCTTGTTTATTTGGTGGGAAAATCGGAATCAAAACATCAAATCTTCCAGGCGCTAGAATTTCAGATTCTATACCTTCTAATTCTTTTGCAGAACCTATCATCAGGAGATTTTCTTTTTCAAACTTTTCAATGTAATGGAAAATGCTTTCTTTAACATCGTTATATTCAGAGTTAATGATTTGATTTTCTGATTTCTGCATCATTATCTGATCAAAATTTTCAAGGAATAAAACAATGTTTTCTTTTCTAAGCATTTGAGTCAAATAATCATCAAAATTGTCTTTGTTATTATTCAAAGTTGATTTTAACTGCGATTGGCGAACTTCATAAAAATCGAAATTAATCATCTCTGCAATCTTTTTTGCCCAGAAAATTTTACCACTTCCTGGCGGACCGTAAACAACGATTCCTGCTGCCTTTTGTATTCCCCAATTTTTAGATTGTTCCGGATTGATGAATGATTCCAGCATTTCAGAAATGTAAAAGAACAAATCTCTGTAGCCAATAAAATCTCTTTTTTTGAGTTCTGTTTTATTCCCAAAATAATTATAAACAAACTGATAATCACCACCGAGTTGATTATCTATCCTAAAACTTGAAATGGATGATTTGTAAATGCCGTTATCAAAAATATTGGGTGATTGATATTGTATGATTTGTTCAACTTTTTCTATAGGTTGATGTATCTTTTCAGCAATTTCTTCGGCAGATTTTTCTTTTCCTAAATCATCATCATATTTTTTTAGAAATTCTTGATTTTCCGTAGCGAATGTTTCAAAATTTTGGGTAATATTGAGATTTGGAGAAAAACAATCTGAAATTTCAAGATTAAAATCCTGAATGAATTGTTTGATACTTTCTTCGGATATATCTAGTTTTTTAGAAAACTCTGCAATGTTGTAGATCATTATTATTGTTTTTTGAAATTTAACAAAAACCATACAAAACTGAGTAACAATTGGTCTAATAATAAGACTATTCATAAAAATAATCAGATGGAAAAAATTCTGGAAGTAAAAAACTTAACCAAAAAATTCAAGCATATTGCTGTGAACAATATTTCCTTCGATGTAGAAAAAGGAAATGTTTATGGTCTTTTGGGACCGAACGGAAGTGGGAAATCTACCACTTTCGGGATGTTGCTTTCTACAATCAACCCAACTTCCGGTTCTTGGAAATGGTTTGGAAAAGAAGGAACGGATACGGATACACTCAAAAAAATAGGGGCAATTATAGAGCAGCCGAATTTTTACCCTTATCTCTCAGCGGAAAAAAACTTGGAAATCGTTGCAGCGATAAAAGGCGTTCCAAATAAAAGAATAGATGAGGTTCTGGATACGGTTAATCTTTTGGCGAGAAAACAAGATGCTTTTAAGACTTATTCTTTGGGAATGAAACAACGTTTGTCGATTGCATCAGCTTTATTGGCTAATCCGCAGGTTTTGATTCTTGATGAACCTACAAATGGACTGGATCCGGAAGGAATTATCCAAATCCGTGATATTATCAATTCTATTGCAAAATCTGGAACTACAATTATCGTTGCAAGTCATCTTTTGGACGAAATTGAAAAAATTTGTTCCCACGTAATCGTTTTGAAACAAGGAACTGCAATCTATTCCGGCTCTGTTGATGCGATGAGTAATACGAAAGGTTTCTTTGAATTAAAAGCTGAGAATACAGAATTACTAATCTCAACTTTAAATCAATTAAATATTTTCTCTAGTGTGAAAGAAAGAGAAAAATTGATTATCGCTCAGATTTCGGAAGATATTTCGGCATCAGAACTTAATAGAAAATTATTCGAACAAGGTATTTCCTTATCCCATCTTCAGAAGAAAAAAGAAAGTCTTGAAACTCAATTCCTAGAACTTGTAAAACAAACCAACTCATGATAAGATTATTAAAATTAGAATATCTCAAGAATCTGAATTACAATCCTTTCAGGATTTTTGCTGGATTATATTTCATTGTCTTGATTTTGCTTTTGTTCATTGGTTTGATAGATTTTGACTTGGCTGGATTGAAGGTTAATTTGAAAGAACAAGGGATGTATGATTTTCCCGGTATTTGGAATTTCACAACTTACATTGTCGGATTATTGAAAATATTTTTAGGTTGTATTATTGTTTTTTCTATTTGTCAAGAGTTCAGTAACAGGATGTTTAAACAGAATATTATTGATGGACTGAGTAGGGAAGAATTTGTAGCATCTAAGCTATTGACGATCTTTGTTTTTACAGGATTTTCGACTTTGTTAGTTTTTATTATTGCTTTTATTTTGGGTAAAAGTTATTCGACGACACAAGAAAGTGATTTGATTTTTAAAGAGATTTATTTCATTTTCAATTACTTTTTGAAGCTCTTTACATTCTTCTCTTTTTTGATGTTTTTATCTGTATTGTTTAGAAAATCAATATTTGTTTTCCTTGGATTTTTTATGATTTGGTTTGTTGAAGGCATTCTATCAGGTATAGAAAAGTTTTCGTTGATGAATAATGTTGCACCAAAAGAACAAGGAAAAATTATGATAGATCGCGTTTTTCTGACAGATTATTTACCTTTGGGAAGTATGTCAAATCTTATCCCTTCACCTTTGGTAAGAACCAATATGGCAAAAATGTTTGGAATGGAATTTAAGTTTGAATATCCAATTGGAAGTGTTATTGCCTGTGTTATTTGGTCTGTAATTTTTATTGCTGGAAGTTATTGGATTCTAAAGAAGAAAGATTGGTAGAATTTACTTTAATTAATCATTTTAAATATTTAAAATATAATATTTTATAGATTTTATTTAAAGTTGTTTTTATATAAAAATAAAGCTATTATTCAAACGAATGATAGCTTTTTTGATTTTATTTGTAGATTTTTATCTACAAAAGCCCTTAAATAAAGCATTTTACGGCTGTTTTTTTAACCCAACTTTAACTTTTAATTTATTGATTTTAACAATAAAACGGATAATTTTGCATCAATGGATTTTAGATTTGCCTTAGTTGTATTAAGCCTGTTTCTTTCTTCTCAATTTTTAATTGCTCAGAAGAGTTATAATGCTTTGGTTTACGAAGGTAACAAGAAGTTTGATTCGAAAGAATATAATGCGTCTTCCAGCAAATACTTAGAAGCAATCTCTGTGAAGGGTGGAAATTACACTGCTCATTACAATCTCGGAAATTCGCTTTTCAAAAGTAAAAAATACGAAGAAGCCACTGCCGAATATCAAAAAGCTGCAAAGCTGACCAAGAGCAAATTTGAGAAGGCTGCTGCCATTTATAACCAAGGAAATGTTCAGATGCAATCCAACAATCCGGAAAAGGCAGCCGAACTTTATAAGCAAGCTTTAAAGCAAGATCCTTACAACGAAGCCATCCGAAAAAATTATGAGATTGCAATGTTGAAGGATAAAGAAAAAAAGGATAAACAAAAGCAAGATCCGAAGAAAGGAAAAGGCGAAGGTAAAGATCAGAAGAATCAGGATCAGTCCGGAAAAGGTGATCAGAATAAAAATCAGCAAAACGGACAAGGCGATAAGCAGAAAGGTGATAGCCAAGGAAAACCTAATGATCCTAAGAAGCAGGAAAATAAAATCCCCGAAGAAGCAGAAAAAATGATTTTGCGAGATATAGAAAATCGCGAAAGAGAAACTGCCAGAAGAATATTAAACAAAAGAGCCAATTCGATGCCGCAAAGCAACGAAAAGGATTGGTAAATGATAAGAAAAAATTTATACATATTATTTCTTTTAGCATCGGCTTGTTCCTTTGCTCAGGTTAATCTTTATTCTGAGGTTAATACTACAGATGCTAAAGTGAACAGTCCAATTGTATTCACTGTAGTTTTGGAAATTTTTGGTGAAGATCTTAATATGGAATCACCTGTTAAATTGCCAGATTTGACAAAGTTCGATGTTAGGATTTCATCAGACCAAACAACATTAATTGATCCGGTTAAAAAAATTAGGATGAATCAATTTGTTTATCAACTATTGTTAGATCCAAAACAAACAGGAAATGTAAAAATTGGTTCGGCTCTTGTGAAAATCAATGGGAAAATGTATAAAACAGAGCCTATTGATATTTTTGTAAAAGAAGCAGAGAAGAAACCTTTGGCGACCAACAATCCTGCAAAAAGTATGTATTTGCAGATGCAGCTGGAAGAAAGAGAAGTTTATAAAGATGAACCGGTTGTTGCTGTTTTAAAAGCTTTTTCAAGGAATATTTCTAATTTCAGACATCTCGAGCCTGCTAAGTTTGAAGCGGCAAGAAATCTTATGATTCGTTCTATTGCTAATTTTGATGAGTCGATAGAGGACACGGAAAATGATTACTCTTCTCAGGTTGTCGGGATGTTTGTAATTGTACCTAAAGTGGCCGGTGTTATGGATGTTCCGCCAGTTGAGATTCCTTTTTCAAATCATAAAAACACGCTTGTTTCTAATAAAGTTAAACTTAATGTAAAAAGATTACCGGAAGGTGCGCCAATAAATTTTCATAATGCAGTCGGAAAATACGATGTGAAAATAGAAATGATTGATAAGGGCAAAGAAAATTTTGAAATTAATAAAGCCTTTAATATTGCGGTGAAAGTAAGCGGTTGCGGAAATCTTTCTCCTTCGATAGTTCCGAAAATTTTACCTTCTCCAGATTATGAAGTTTTTGAGCCTAAAATCATTAATAATTCGACGCCAACAACTAAAGGAATCGAAGGTGCAGTAGAAGCTCAATATGTTATTATTCCGAAGAAACGTGGGGATTTGAAAATCTCTACAGAGGACTTTTCATATTTTGACCCGAAGGAAGAAAAGTATGTAGAAGTAGGTTCAAAGGTTCTAGTTTTGAATGCTGTTAATGCCCAGGATATCGCCAATGCAAAAACAACTTTACAAAAAGTGAATGAGTATACCAATAATGTTTTGGAGAAAGTAGATTCGCCTGTAATGGATACGAAAAAATTACAAGTGAACGAACATAATAAACTGAATTGGTTGGGTATCTTTGGAAATCTTTTGATTATTGGATTTGGTTCAATCTTATTTGTTTATTTCAACAAACGTCGCAAAGAGAAAAAGAAACTGGAGTCAGAGAAGAAAAACACAGTTTCGGCACCAATTATTAATATTGAAGAGACAGAAGAGCTTTTGCGAAATAAAGATAAATTTGATTTAGATTCATCAATTAATTATTTGACTAAGAAATTAAGTGATGAAAATCCATCTCAGTTTTTTGATGCTTTTGAAGCGCTGAAATCTGAAGCAGACAAATATTGTCAAAGACTTTATTCGCTTGCGTTTTCAGAATATTTGAGGTCTAATTTTGGACTTATTGATTACGAAAAATACAATCAGTTAATCACAAAAGTGAATATCGAAAAGTATTCTCCTTTCTCTTCGAAAGAGAAACAAACGGAAATCTTGAACGAAATTGTAGAAGTCTATAAATTACTTTAAGAAATTTTCAAAAATATTTTATATTTTTGCGAAATCTTTAAAATTAAAGTTATGGAATTTTTAAGCGAATTTTCTTTCAAAGAAACAATGACTGCTTTTATGGTTTTGTTTGCGGTTATTGATATTTTGGGTTCGGTTCCAATTATCGTGTCACTGAGACAAAAATTCGGAAGAATAGAATCTGAGAAAGCAGCAATTGTTGCCGGATTATTGATGATCTCTTTTCTTTTCATTGGAAATAATATCTTAAAATTTATTGGTGTAGATGTCAATTCTTTTGCGATTGCAGGAGCTTTTGTAATTTTTATTATTGCAATTGAGATGATTTTGGGAATAGAAATTCATAAAACGAATCAACCGCAGGCAGCCTCTATTGTTCCAATTGCGTTTCCATTAATCGCTGGAGCTGGAACTTTGACAACAACCTTGTCTTTAAGAGCAGAATATCATGATATTAATATCATCTGTGGAATCATTCTGAATACGTTATTCGTTTACTTAGTTTTGAAGATGGCGCCTTGGATAGAAAGAAAAATGGGAGAGGGGTCTCTGCAGGTTTTACAAAAAGTTTTCGGAATTATCCTTTTAGCTATTTCTATTAAATTATTTACCGCTAACTTTGCACAACTATTTCAGAATTACATTCACTTTTAATAATATTGAAAAATGAAGACATTTTATAAAGTATTCCTAGTTCTTTTTATCCTTTTCGTGGGGATTAATTTTTATGCCATCGATTGGAGAGCGGGATTTTTCGATGATGAAAATACAAAGTTCATATTCTCTATTTCGTCAGGAATTTTAGGAATTATTGTAGTTTATATTCTGCACAACTGGAGTAAGTTGGCAGAGAGAAAATAAAAAAGCGCTTCAGATTTCTGAAGCGTTTTTAGTTTTTATTCAATTTCCGAAAGAGCATTCTTCAAAGTTTGAATGTTACTTTTATTAATTTTAGATTGGGTATTCAAATTATCCCATTGAGATAATATTTCTTCTACGATTTCGTCTTCACATTCGTATTTATCTTCATCATCAAACATCACAGTTGTTGCAAAGTGGATCATTTCTTCTTTACTTACTTCATCTGCTAGAAATCTGTCGCAAATTTTTATTAATTCTTTTCGGGTTATAATCATTTTATTTCTCTAATTATTCTCACTGAGAGCAAATATAATATTTAGAAAATCAAAAAGAAAAAAGCTACCCAAAAGGATAGCTCATTATTTATTTGTACATATTGTCATAGAGATCTTGGAACTCCGCTTTGATCGCTTTTCTTTTTAGTTTTAGCGTTGGTGTAAGAAGTCCGTCATCTATTGTCCAAACTTTTGGCGTCAATTCGATTTTTTTGATCTGTTCCCATTTTCCAAGATGTTGATTGATTTTCTCAATTTCCTGTTCTATTCTAGATTTCACGGCAGGATTGGCCGCAATTTCTTTCGGTGAATCTGAGATTTTAACGTTATGAAGTTCTGCCCAGTTTTTAGTAAAGGCAAAATCTGGTTGTATCAACGCGCAAGGCATTTTTTCGCCGTCGCCGACTACCATTATTTGTTCAATGAATTTTGAAGCTTTCGCAAGATTTTCGATGACCTGAGGCGCAACAAATTTCCCTCCGGAAGTTTTGAACATTTCTTTTTTTCTATCGGTAATGAAAAGGAAATTATCCTCATCAATCATTCCGATATCGCCAGTTTTGAAATAACCATCATCCGTAAAAGCTTCCTTGGTTTTTTCTTCATCTTTATAATAAGCTTCGAAGACAGAAGGACCTTTCACAACAATTTCGCCGTCAGATTCTATTCTAACTTTCACGTTTTCCAACGGAATCCCAACAGAACCAGCTTTCACTTTTCCGAAAGCATTCACGGAAATTACAGGTGAAGTTTCCGTCAAGCCATAACCTTCCAAAATCGGAATTCCGGCAGCGTGAAACATATTATTCAAACGCTTAGATAAAGCCGCAGAACCGGAAACCAAAGTAATTAAATTGCCACCTAAACCTTCTCTCCACTTTTTGAAGACCAATTTGTCTGCAATCGTGTGCATAAAAGATTTTGGTTGCCCGATTTCATATTTCTCAGCAATCCCTAATGACCAAAGGAAAATTTTGGATTTCAATCCGCCTGCAGCAGTTCCTTTATTATAGATAGAATCGTAAACTTTTTCCACCAATCTTGGAACAACGGTCATATATTGTGGATGAACTTCCTTCACATTGTCTCCAATCTTCTCGATGCTTTCAGCAAAATAAATAGAAATTCCATTACTTAAATATAGATAGAAAATCATCCTTTCGAAAACGTGGCAAATTGGTAGAAAACTGAGCGCTTTCAGTTCTTTATAATCAATGCTTTTATCTTTCGGGATTCTTGGTGTGCTTGCTGTAACATTCGCAACCAAATTGTTGTGGGTTAACTGAACACCTTTTGGTTTTCCAGTTGTTCCAGAAGTGTAAATAATCGTCGCCAAATCCTCCGGATTGATTGCTCTGGAAAGGTCATCAACTTCGATTTGAGTTGATTCATTCTCGCCAAGGTCAAGAATTTCGTTCCAGTTTGGAGCGCCATCGATTTCTTCAAATGTAAAAACGCCAACCAATGACGGGATTTCTGGTTTTGCGTTGGTTAATTTTTTATATAATTCAGCATCGGAAACAAAGCAATATTTAATCTCAGAATTATTGAAAATATAAACATAGTCCTCCTCAGAAATAGTCGGATAAACTGGAACCGTTACAACTCCAATCTGTGAAATTCCCAAATCCATAACCGCCCATTCCGTTCTGTTATTGGAAGTTATGAGTCCAATTTTGTCGCCCGGTTTTATACCCAATTTTAAAAGTCCACGAGATATTTTATTACCTTGATTGATGAACTCTGCAGTGGAAGTTTTTATCCATTTGCCATTTTTCTTCGTGACAAGACAATCTTCGTTAGGGAATTTTTCCAAAGCCAGCGTGGAAAAGTCAAATATTCTTTTAACGTTCATAAAATATCTTTATTAATATATTATTAAAATTGAGTTTACATTATCGTAAATATAATTTTTTTTTCTAAGATAACAAAATCTTGTATTTGTCTTTGATTTTTTGCCAAAAAGTTTATATTTACGAACGAAAAATATAATAAAAAACCTTATGGATTTCAATCTTACAGAAGAACAACAGATGATTCAACAGGCCGCAAGAGATTTTGCCAATGCAGAACTTTTGGAAGGTGTTATAGAAAGAGATAATGAACAGAAATTTCCTTATGATGCTGTCAAAAAGATGGGCGAAATGGGATTTTTGGGAATGATGGTTGACCCAAAATATGGTGGTGCAGGCTTGGATAGCATTTCTTATGTTTTGGCAATGGAAGAGATTGCAAAAATTGATGCCTCTGCTGCCGTTGTGATGTCGGTTAATAACTCTTTGGTTTGTGCAGGTCTGGAAAAATTCTGTAATGAGGAGCAAAAAATGAAATACCTGAAACCACTTGCAAGTGGCGAAGTAATTGGTGCTTTTGCTTTATCTGAGCCGGAAGCGGGTTCGGATGCAACTTCTCAGTCCACAACGGCTGAAGACAAAGGCGATTATTATTTGTTGAACGGAACCAAAAACTGGATTACCAACGGTGGAAATGCAACTTATTATATCGTAATTGCACAGACTCATCCGGAGAAAAAACACAAAGGAATCAATGCTTTTATTGTTGAGAAAGGTTGGGAAGGTTTTGTTGTTGGAAAGAAAGAAGATAAATTAGGAATTAGAGGAAGTGACACGCATTCTTTGATGTTTACGGATGTGAAAGTTCCAAAAGAAAATAGGATTGGAGAAGATGGTTTCGGTTTCGCTTTTGCGATGGCTGTTTTAAATGGCGGTAGAATCGGGATTGCTTCTCAGGCTTTAGGAATAGCTTCCGGAGCTTACGAATTGTCTCTAAAATATGCTAAAGAAAGAAAATCTTTCGGAACAGAAATTATCAATCATCAGGCAATTGCATTCAAATTGGCAGATATGCACACCAGTATTATGGCGGCGAGAATGTTGATTTACAAAGCGGCTGCTGAAAAAGATGAAGGAAAAGATATCTCAGAAAGTGGCGCAATGGCGAAATTGTATGCTTCTCAGGTGGCGATGGACACAACAGTAGAAGCCGTTCAAATCCACGGTGGTTACGGTTATGTGAAAGAATATCACGTGGAAAGAATGATGCGTGATGCAAAAATCACTCAGATTTACGAAGGAACTTCTGAGATTCAAAAGATTGTGATTTCAAGAGCGATATCCAAGAAATAATTTTATATCTTTATTTCCTAAAACAAATATGATATGAAATACCTTTGGATGACCTTGGCGGTAATATTTCTTTTTCTCGGCGTTTTCGTTTGGTGGAAATATTACTTTGTATTTGGAGAAGGCGTGAAATCCGGTTATCTCAATTATGCGGTCAACAAAGGAAATGTATTCAAAACCTATGAAGGGAAATTAATTCAGGAAGGATTTGGAGCTTCAAAACCTGGTGCGCCGATTGGCAGTAATCAGTTTGAGTTTTCAATTGAAAATGAAGCAGTTTTCAAACAATTGGAAATGAATAGCGGAAAATATTTCGATTTGCACTACAAAGAATATCACGGAACTTTGCCTTGGCGCGGAAATACAGTCTACGTTGTCGACAAAGTTCTAAGTATGAAATAATGATTGTCAAATAAATCTAAAACCTTTCCATTTTGAAAGGTTTTTTTGTTGAATTAAGAATTAAAACTTCGGATTCAGTAAATTTGTTTACAAAATCAATTATTATTTATCGCCCATCATTTATAATCAGATGTCGGAACTAAAGAAAATCAGGGAAAAACAAAATCTAACTCAGGAAGAATTAGCAGAAAAGTCGGGACTTTCCGTCAGAACAATTCAACGTATCGAAGCTGGAACGGAGCCGAAAGGTTATACATTGAAAACTTTGGCCTCCAGTCTTGATGTTCCTGAAACTGATTTATTAATTCCAGAAAGTCCGATAGAAGAATTAATTGTTGAAACTCCAATTATTGAAGAATTGGTTTTGCCAATAGAAAATACTCCGGCTGAAAATTGGACTTTAATCAAAATCATCAATCTCTCCTCACTTCCGTTTTGTTGGTTTCCGATTGCTAATTTTCTGCCACCTTTATTAATAATGTTGATTTCAAAACAGAAATCTCCAATCATTAAACAAATTATCTCGCTTCAAATTATTATAGCGATTATTGCCCCCATTATTTTTTTGATTATTGCTTTTTTAAAGTTGGGAAGTGCCTCTGTAATGATAACAATGGTTAGCTTAACGTTGACCAATATTTTCATCATTTTGAGAAATGCCTATGAAATTGACAGGAAAGAAAAACTTCGTTACCAACTGAATTTCAATATCATATAAATCTGTCAGGCAATTGTCGGGTTATTGTCGGGCGAAATTTTTGACTTGAAATTAATTATTTCTGAACCTTTGTCAAAATTAAAAGCAATGACAAAACAGTTCGGAATTTTTTTCCTTATTCTATTTCTTTCCATTGGAAATCTTAAAGCTCAAATCGATAAAAATTCACCCTTATTTTTAGAATTAAAAAAACAGGACAGTCTTTTCTTTGACCGTGGTTTTAATAATTGTGACTTCGCTTATTTGGAAAAAACGATGGACGATAATCTGAAATTCTATCACGACTTCGGCGGTTTTCAGGACAAAAAATTGTTTCTGGAAAGAACAAGGCAAAACATCTGTGGAAACCCTAATCAAAAACCGATTCGGAAAGTGATTGAAAGCAGTCTGGAAGTTTTTCCGTTGTATAATAATGGCGAATTGTATGGCGCAATTCAGACCGGAGAACATCAATTTTTTACGCGTGAAAAGAATAAACCGGATGTTTTGGGAGGTCAGGCAAAATTCACCTCAGTTTGGACAAAAAAAGACGGAAATTGGATGATGAGTGATGTTCTTAGTTACGATCACGTCGATCCAAGTAAAACAAAAATAACAGACAATTTAGAAAAACTATTAAAAGATAATAACATCCCAACTTTAGGATTGGGAGTTATCCAAGATGGAAAATTGACACAAATAAAGGTTTATGGAACGCTTAATGGAAAAACAATCGCCCCATTTAACAGTCTTTTCAATGTGGCATCTTTAACCAAACCTGTGACTGCAATGACAGTTTTGCGTTTGGTAAGTTTAGGAAAATGGAATCTCGACGAGCCGCTTTACAAATACTACACAGACCCTGATATTGCAAATGATTCCCGAAATAAAAAGCTAACAACGAGATTGGTATTAAGCCATCAGACCGGTTTCCCGAATTGGAGACGGATGAATAAAGACCAAAAACTCAATTTTGAATTTGATCCCGGAACAAAATACCAATATTCAGGCGAAGGTTTTGAATATTTACGAAAAGCTGTTGAGAAAAAATTCAGCAAAAGTCTCGAAGAACTAGCTAAAGAATATGTTTTCCAACCAGTTGGCATGAGTGATACCAGTTACATTTGGAACGAGAAAAAAGATGCAGACAGAATCGTCATCGGTTATGATAAAAATGGGAAAGCTTATGACATTGTAAAAAATAAGACAGTGAATGCAGCAGACGATTTGGTTACTTCTGTGGAAGATTATAGTAAATTTTTAATAGCCATAATGAATAATGATTTATTGTCTCCCGAAGTTTTTAAAGCCATGAAAACCAATCAGGTTGAAACCAAAAAGAACAAATATTTTGGACTTGGTTTTGAAATTTATGACCTTGGGAATAACGAAATTGCCCTTTCACACGGCGGTTCTGATAATGGTGTCAACACGATTGCTTTTATTTTACCAAAAACAAAACAAGGTCTCGTGATTTTCACAAACGTAGATGATGGTTATAAAATTTATGAACCAATAATGAATCAGTATTTTGGGAATACGGGTAAAAAGATTGTTGAAATTGAAACGAAATAACTGATGATGTTAAGAAAAATTTTTTCCACAACTGTATTCATTTTTTTTATTCAATTAGGATTTTCGCAATCATTTAATAAAATAAAACTTGACCATTATTTGAACGAATTGGCGGAAAACAATAAATTTATGGGAAGTGTAGCGGTTTTAGATAATGATAAAATCATTTATACGAATTCTACAGGATTTTCAAATATTGAAACACAACAACGCCCAAATGATAAAACTACTTATGGCATCGGCTCGATATCGAAAGTTTTTACAAGTGTTTTGATTTTAAAAGCTATTGAAGAGAGAAAAATAACACTTTCAACTAAGCTAAATGAATATTTTCCTTCTGTCAAAAATTCGGATAAAATAACAATTGGCAATTTGCTGAATCATAGAAGTGGTATTCATAATTTTACCAATGACAAAGATTTTCTAGAATGGAATACTCAGAAAAAATCTGAAACTGAAATGCTTCAAATTATCACAAATGGCGGTAGCGATTTTGAACCTGATAGCAAAGCCGATTACAGCAATTCGAATTATATTTTATTGAGTTACATTTTGGAAAAGATTTACAATCAACCTTATTCTAATATTTTATCCGAAAAAATCATAAAGAAACTCGGTTTAAGAAATACTTATTTCGGAAATAACATTAATGAAATTAATGAAAGTTTTTCTTATAAATTCAATGAAAGTTGGATAAAGCAAACGCAGACAAATCCGTCAATTCCTTTAGGAGCAGGAGCCATTTTTTCTACACCAACAGATTTAACAAAATTTGCAAGTGCATTATTCAACGTAAAAATTATTTCAAAACAAAGCCTGAAATCAATGATTGAGATGAAAGATAATTTTGGATACGGAATTTTTGAAATGCTATTCAAAGAAAAGATTGGTTATGGTCATAGAGGAGGAATAGACGGATTTAATTCAGTTTTTACGTATTTCCCAAAAGAAAAAATTTCTATAGCCATAATATCTAATGGGAACAATTATGATATCAATAGTGTTTTATTTGTAATTGAAAATGATGTGTTTAAATAAGTTTGAAAATCTGCTATAATTAAAGTCAAAAACAAATTAATTGCAGTTAATAAAATTTAATTGTAATTAATTTTGTTACAATTAAGTTTTATTTCTAACTTTGCACCGTAATGAACAACACACGATTTGCAACCGCAATACATATTTTGACATTACTTGCGAAAGATTCGCAGGAATGGCTGACGTCTGATTGGATTGCCGGAAGCGTGAATGTCAATCCTGTGATTGTTCGCAAAGAATTGATTAACCTCAAAAAATCTGGCTTAATAGAAAGCAGACAAGGAAAAGTGGGAGGTGTGAGAATTGCGAAAAATCCTGAACAGATCAATATTTCAGAAATATACAAATCGGTCAAGAACACAGAAGTTCTCGGTAAAAGAAATCAAAATCCGAATCCGCTTTGTAGCATTGGAAAAGACATCAACAAAAATCTTGATGTTTTATTTGGAGAAACAGATGATTTGGTTTTTCAGTTTTTGAATGGCAAAAAATTGTCAGATTTCACCAATCAATTCGGGTAAAAATTTTTTGACTTAAAATGTAACAAAATATATTACAATTAATTTAAATTATTAAAAAATGAGTAAAGTAGCAGTAATCGGAGCAACTGGCTTCGTAGGAAAACAAGTCGTAAACGAATTATCAAACAGAGGATATTCTGTAAACGCTATTGCAAGAGACAGTTCAAAAGCAGAAGCGAAAGATAACGTAACGGCAATCAGCGCAGATGTGAATAATGTAGAAGAATTAGCAAAAGTTCTTGAAGGAAGTGATGCTGTGATCAATACGTTCAATGCAGGTTGGACCAATCCGAACCTTTATGATGACTTTTTGAACGGTTCAAGAAACATCGAAAAGGCAGTTGAGAAATCAGGCGTTAAGAGATTTATTACCGTTGGTGGTGCAGGAAGCTTGTTCATCAATGGGCAACAGTTGGTAGACGGTCCGGATTTCCCTGCTGATATCAAACCGGGCGCAATAGCTGCAAGAGATTACCTGAACGAAATCAAAAAGAACGAAACATTGGACTGGACATTCTTCTCCCCGGCAATCGAGATGCATCCGGGAACGGCTGGAGTAAGAGTTGGAACTTATAGGACAGCTTTGGAAAATCCGGTTTTTAACGAAGAGGGAAGAAGCATTCTTTCTGTGGAAGACGTTGCTGTGGCTTTGGTGGATGAGTTGGAACAAAATAATTTTGTGAAACAACGTTTCACTGCAGCTTATTAACATTAGCAATCCTTAATAAAAATCCCTTCAAAGTTAGACTCTGAAGGGATTTATTATTTGTCAAGATGAAAAGTCTATCATCTATCCGTCTATTTTCCCAAAGTCTAAAAACTATTTCTCGTAAACCAAATAACCATAAGCAGGAAGGCTCACATCTGAACCTTTGATAAACTCAGATTTACTATTGGTAAAAACATTCTTATAACTTCCCACCGAATTATCATCTTCCAATTTGAAATTAACAGCATCTTTTGATGTATTAATTAAAACTAAAACTTCGCGTTCTCCATTTTTTCTTAGATAAGCCAGGATTTTGTCATTTGCCGTTGTGTTAATCCAATACGTAGTTACAGCTGGGTCGCCACCTCTTAAGGCAGGATTTTCAGATTTAAGATTCAATAAAGTTTTGTAGAAGTCTTCCAGTTCATATTTTCCATTCCAAGGGATTGGATCTTTTTCGAAGAATTCCAAACGTTTGGTCTTCATAGGCAATTCCTGTCCGGAATAGAGTAGTGGAACGCCATTCCAAGTCGCAGAGAAGACAGCTAAAGCCGGTGCAAAATCGCCGTATTTTTCATATTCGGTTCCGTTCCAGGAGTTTTCGTCGTGATTGGTTGTAAACCAAGCTCTCATCGAGTTATCGCCGATTTTGGAGTATTGCTCCAAAAGATTTTTCAAATCAGAAAGCGGTAGGTTTTTCTTGTAAAAATCTTCGGAAAGATGCATCCACTTCCAGCTGTAACTCGCATCGAAGACCTTTCCGTAGTCTGGATTTTCCAACTCATCAAATTCGCCTAAGAAGAAAAGCGGTTTCAGTTTCTCCACTTCTGGTCTTGCTTGTTGCCAGAAATCTACTTCTACCCAACTTGCCAAGTCGCAACGGAAACCGTCGATATTAGTTTCTTTAACCCAATATTTCATTGCATCTATCATTGCCAGACGCATTTCTTTGTTGGTATAATCTAACTCGATAATATCGTCCATTCCGCTGGCTTTGTGGAAACTTCCGTCTGGGTCTTTTAGAAACCATTCTGGATGAGATTTTGTCCAAACGTGATCCCAACCAGTATGATTAGCAACCCAGTCGATAATCACTTTGAAACCCATTTTATGAGCTTCATTCACCAAATGTTTGAAATTTTCCAGAGTACCAAATTCAGGATTGATTGTGGTATAATCATACGCAGCATACGGACTTCCTAAACTTCCTTTTTTGTTCTGTTGAGCAATAGGTGTAATTGGCATAAACCACAAAGTTTTAACGCCCATTTTTTTCAGTCTTGGAAGTTCTTTTTCAAATGCTGCAAAAGTACCTTCTGGTGTATATTGTCTAACATTAACTTCGTAGATATTGGTCGTGCGTTTCCATTCTTGCGGATTTTCCATAGTATGATTCTGGGTTTTACAGGATAATAATAATGCGGCGAGTGCCGGAAGAAGAATCAGTTTTTTCATTATAAAAAAATTTCTCTTGAGTTGTGAATTCTTATTGTCTATTCTGTAAATGTAATAAAAATTAAAAAGTCCGAAAAATATGGTCTTGTTAATGTTTTATAAAACTTGATCCATAAAAAACGGCGGACTATTTCGATTATTCTTTTGAAGTCCAATTTTAGGAAAACTTTAATATAAATTAAATCGCAAAGGCATCATTGTTGTATAAAGAAGCAATGAGAATATTAAATTAAATATTATGTCAGTTTTTAAAGGAAAAGCAATTATAGTAACAGGAGCAGCAATGGGTTTAGGACTTGCAGCTGCTGAATCTTTGGCATCAAAAGGTGCTGATATTACATTGGTAGATTATAATGCAGAAGCGTTGGACAAAGCAAAAGCAGACTTACAGTCCAAATACCCGGATAGCCGATTTTTAACTGTTACGGCAGATGTGTCTGTGGAAGAAAATGTGAAAGCTTATGTTGATGCAACGGTAAAGGAATTCGGGAAAGTGGACGGGCTTTATAATAATGCAGGAATCGAAGGAAGACAAGCGCCATTGGTAGATTATGATATTAATATTTTCAAAAAAGTTATTGATATCAATCTTTTGGGCGTTTATTACGGAATGAAATACGTCATTCCGGAACTTCAGAAAAATGGAGGTGGAAGAATAGTAAACGTTGCGTCGGTTGGCGGAATCCGTGGTGTGGCGAATCAAACTGCTTATGTAGCGACGAAACATGCTGTAGCTGGAATGACAAAAAATGCCGCTTTGGAATATGGGAAATTCAATATCTTAACTAATGCGATTGCTCCTGGAGCGATTTTGACGCCAATGGTTGCGGAAGCTTTTAACCAAGTGAATCCTGCTGACCCAAAAGCAGCCGAAGCAGAATATGCGTCTCGAAATCCTACAAGAAAACTGGGTGACCCGAAAGATGTTGGTAATCTTGTAGCTTATCTGTTGAGTGATGAAAACGGTTATGTCTCAGGACAGGTAATTGCTATCGATGGAGGCGAATCTAATATGTATGGAAATCCTTAAATATAATTTCAAAATAATTTTTAGTAAAATGTCTGTAGTAATGCAGACATTTTTTTATTAATGAGTTGCATAGTTTTTGTTTAATAATGTCAATCAAACAAAATTTCTATGAAAAAAGTGTTTTTAATCTCAGGTCTGCTTTTGATTTTTTCCTGTAAAAAAGATATTGAGCATAAGGTTTCTGATTTAGGTTCAAAAGTAAAATCTCATTCTCTTGATATCGATAATAATCTTAATTCTGTAGATCGAATAAAACAGGAATATAGCTCAGTTAGTTCTAAACTGCTTGCCAAAAAACTTGATTCTGTTGGTTTTGAATATGAGTGTGAAGAGATGTCAGGAAATGTAGTTTATTATTCTGAAAAAGGTAAGCTAAAAGTTGTAAAACATTTCCAAGCGGATAGTCATTTTTCTTCTACGGAAACTTATTTTGTGAATGATGGAAAACCCTATTTTATTTTCCAAGATGAAACTGTTTGGAGTTTTGATGGAGGATTACCCGATAAGCCTGAAACTAAAGATGAGGTAAAAGAGAAACGTTATTATATTGTAGATAATCAAGCCATCCAATGTCTCGAGAAAGAGTACACTTTGAAATCCAATTCGTCCAATAATCCAAAATCAGAAAATATCCCAAACAAAGAAATGAAAAATTGTTCTATTGTTGAGTTGCAGAAAAGCTTCGATATATTGATGAAAAATAAAGGTAGGAGAAGCGATGGAAAATGTCTTTAGAATCAATAATTAGAATTTAAAACAAAACAAGCCCGAAAAATCGGGCTTGTTATATTCTGTCAATATTTGATTAATCTTCGTCGTCTTCTTCGAAAACGTCATTGTAGCCATCTTCCTCCTCATCATCGTTGAAATCATCATCTTCATCATCAAAACTTGTTTCTTTGAAATCCGCATCGAAATCTCCAAAATCATCATCTAGAAACGGTGTAGCAGAACTTTTGCTTTTTCCGTTGGAAGAACCAGTTTTGCTAGGCGCTTTCAAAGGAACGTTACCAAATCTGTAAACCGTAATAGGATAGTTAACTGCTGGTTTCTCATCTACAATCTCCAACAATTCGCAGAAAAACTCCCAAAGCTCTATAAATCCGTATTGGAATCTCATTTTCTGTCCTACAGCAGGGAAACCTTCCGGCAGATAGATGTCAGACATTATTTCGCCGTCTCCATCGTCGCTCATATCCTCCAGAGGAACTGCTTTTCCTTCATTCCATTCATCATCAGAAAAATAAAAAGAAGACAACTCTTCCCCAGGCAAATTGAAGGCGCTTTTTATACCCAGATGTAGATTCCAAAGTGTTTGTTTTTCTTTGACCTCTATGTCTCGGAAGATAGTCTCTTTGGCGTCTAGAATTACTCTAATCTTATAAACCATTTCGTTTTACTTTAAACTTTATTTTTGTCTTGATTAATGATGCAAATATAAAACAAATGAGATTTCAGAAAAGTTTCTGAGAAATTTTTTTTCAAAAAAGATTTTTATAAATTCCCAGCTTACTGATTATTTATTAATCAATAATTGCTGCTTTTGCTTTCTTGATTTTTTCCAAAGAAGGTTTAGCTAATTTGAATTTGAACTTAGTTCCGGAAAGATAAGCACTTTCTACGCTAATCGTTTGTTTATGGGCTTCCATAATGTGTTTTACGATAGCCAGACCTAATCCTGAACCGCCTTCTTTTCTGTTTCTACTGGACTCAACACGATAGAATCTTTCAAAAATTCTTGGCAGATTCTCAGGTTTTATTCCCATTCCGTTATCTTCAATAGAAATGTGGATACTCTTGGTTCCTTCTCTTGTAGAAACGATGATTTGAGCTTCTTCTCGGTTGGCATATTTCACAGCATTGGAAATCAGATTAATCAAAACTTGCGAAATTCTCTGTTTATCTGCATAAACCAAAAGTTGAGATTGCGTTGTCTGCAACAGCATCGTCATAGAATGTCTTTCAGCTTCCATTTCCAACAAATCAAATACTTCCTGAATCAAATGATTGATATCAAAATTACTGTACTTCAAAGCGATTTGACCAGATTCGAAGCGGTTAATCATATCGAGGTCTTTTACAATATTCAAAAGTCTTTCGACAGATTTATCAATTCTTTCCAGATATTTGTCTCGGATATTGAGATCCTCCACACCGCCATCTCGAAGTGTTTCTATGTAGCCTTGGATGGAAAATAATGGCGTTTTTAGTTCATGAGAAACGTTACCGATATATTCTTTTCGGTAATTTTCCATTTCCTTCATCATATCGATTTCTGCATTTTTCTGATTCATTTCGTGGACTTTTTCGCCCAGTTCCTTGAACCCGATATCTGTATCAAAATCGTGAATAATATCTTCCGGAAGAATGTTGGTAATTCTCCTGATCTGATTTTTACTATAAAAACTAAAAAGAAATTCCAGAACAAAATAATTCACTACAAATACGAACCACAATGTGAAAACCAAAAAGTAATTGAAATCCGTCGTTTTGAAATAAATATCATCTGTATAAAACTCAAAAAGTAAGACAACACTTCCCACCACAGCCACTAAAAGGAAAGATGCTGCAACAGATAACCAATTAATTTTTACCGAATTTCTAATTCTCATTTCAAAAAAAAGATTTTCTTTTTAGAAAATCTTAAATTATTATTAAACTACTAATTTATAACCTATTCCTTTGAGTGTCTGGATGGTATTGATTCCCAGTTTCTCTCTTAATCTCCTAATGTGGACATCTATTGTTCTTTCGCCGACTATGACATCGTTGCCCCAAACTTTTTCCAAAATCTCCTCTCTTTTGAAGACTTTGTCTGTGTTAGAAGCTAAAAGATAAAGCAAATCGAACTCCTTTTTCGGAAGTAAAAACTCCTCTTTTCCTTTCGTAACTTTGAAGTTATCTTTATCGATGATTAAATCGCCTAATTCTATATAATTAGAATTCTCCTGAGAATTAGCTCCCATTTGCAATAGCGCGGCTACTTTTGATACCAGGATTTTTGGTTTTATCAGTTTTACGATATAATCGTTTGCGCCGGCTTGATAGCCTGCTAGTTGCGAAAATTCCTCACTTCTTGCGGATAGAAATACAATGAGTGTTCTCTGTAATTCCTTAATTTTACGAAGATCCTGACAAGTTTCTATACCGTCTTTTTCTGGCATCATAACATCTAAAAGAATAAGATCCGGCAATATTTCCTTTGCTTTTTCTATTCCTTCGTTACCATTACCAGCGGTAAAAACCTGATAACCTTCTTTTTCCAAATTATAAGAGATGATTTCCAGAATGTCCTGCTCATCATCAATTAAAAGGATTTTTTTACGATTCATTTCGATTTATTAATTATCCCAAAATTAAAAAAAAATGAACTCTATATCACTAAATGTTTAAAGTTCACACAAATTTAACATTTACAAAACAAATAATTGAGGTTTTAAAACAATTTTCGACATTAATATTCATCTATTTTTACAAGATAAATTCGTTTTATTTTTCGAGGAAATTAGATTAAATTTGCACCTCACGTTCAGATTATGGAAGAAGAAGAAAAAAAATCACTCAATTTTATTGAGCAAATTATAGAAGATGACTTGGCAAACGGGTTGGATATGTCTAAATTGAGATTTAGATTTCCGCCGGAACCAAACGGTTATCTTCACATTGGTCATACAAAAGCAATCTGTATCAACTTTGGTTTGGGGCAGAAATATAATGCGCCTGTCAATCTTCGTTTTGATGATACTAATCCGGCGAAAGAAGAACAGGAATTTGTAGATTCTATCAAAGCAGATATTGATTGGTTAGGTTTCAAATATGATCAGGAATTATATACTTCAGATTATTTTGAGCAGTTATATTTTTGGGCTGTAGAGATGATCAAACAAGGGAAAGCTTATGTAGATGAGCAACCTTCGGAAGATATTACGGCTCAAAGAAAAAATCCTTTTGAGGAAGGAATCAATTCGCCTTTCAGAGATCGTCCAATTGAAGAAAGCCTTGAGCTTTTTGAGAAAATGAAGAACGGCGAATTCGAAGAAGGTGCGATGAGTTTACGTGCAAAAATCGATATGGCGTCTCCAAATATGAATATGCGTGATCCTGTGATGTACAGAATCCTGAAAAAACCGCATCACAGAACCAGCGAAAAATGGAAGATCTATCCGATGTACGATTGGGCGCACGGAGAATCTGATTATATCGAGCAAATTTCACACTCTTTATGTTCATTGGAATTTGAAAATCACCGTCCATTGTATGAATGGTATCTGGACCAGGTTTATAATAATGAAAGTGTTGCGCCAAAACAGAGAGAATTTGCAAGGATGAACGTTTCTTATATGGTAACATCCAAAAGAAAACTTCAAAGATTGGTTGCTGAAGGAGTAACAACCGGCTGGGACGATCCTAGAATGCCTACTATTTCTGGATTGAGGAGAAAAGGCTATACGCCGGCTTCTATCAAAAACTTCATCGAGAGAGTTGGTGTTGCAAAAAGAGAAAATCTGATTGATATCCAATTGTTGGAGTTTTCTGTGAGAGAAGATCTTAACAAAGTTGCAACCCGTGTAATGGCGGTTGTAAATCCAGTAAAACTAATCATCGAAAATTATCCTGAGGATAAAGAAGAATGGCTAGAAACTGAAAATAATCCTGAGGACGAAAATGCTGGAACGAGACAAGTGCCTTTCTCAAGAGAAATTTATATCGAAAGAGAAGATTTCCAAGAAGAAGCTGATAAGAAATTTTTCCGTTTAAAATTGGGCGGAGAAGTTCGCCTGAAAGCAGGTTATATCATCAAAGCTGAAAGAGTTGAAAAAGATGACAAAGGTCAAATCACAACAATCTATGCGACTTATGATGAAGATTCCAAGTCTGGAAGCGGAACTGAGGCAAGTCTTAGAAAAGTGAAAGGGACACTTCATTGGGTTTCTGCAAAACACGCTTTGCCAATCGAAATCAGAACTTATGAAAGGTTATTCACAACAGAACAGCCAGATGCTGTGAAGGAAGTTGATTTTATGGAATTTATCAATCATCAGTCACTGAGAGTTTCTCACGGTTTCGCTGAACCTAGCCTGAAAGATGCAACTTTGGATGACCATTTCCAGTTCCAAAGAATTGGTTATTATATTAAGGACAGAGATTCTTCTGATGATCAATTGGTCTTCAACAGAACAGTTACTCTTAAGGATGGTTATAAACCTTAATTAATATATCCTTAATAAAACTAATGGCACTACTTATATATAAGTGGTGCCATTTGACTTATTACGCGAAGTAATTTTATTTTAATAGAAATAAAATTACATATTAATCCTCACTAAGTACGTAGGTTAAAAATTTAATTTTTAAAGAATATATAATTAAAAAATGATTCATAATATTGACATCGATAAAACCTGGCTTGAGATGAGAATCAATGAAATTTTTTAAAGTGGAATTAAGGTTGGGTTGGTTTAAAAAGTTTTGAAGATTTGATTTTATCGTTGATGTATTAGGCAGAATGTCGATAAAGTCCTTTAAAACTTCTTTTTTATGGACTAAATCTTCTTTAAAAGTTTTAAATTTCTCATTAACAATATCATCTACCATATTCTTATCAGTAATTGTTTTGCAGATATCTGTAAATCAATATGTTTTGCTTATTTTATTTTTTGAAGTACAACATAAGTACAACTTTTCACAACCTTTTTATTTTACAAATATCTACTGCATAAAAATAGCTAATTAAGAGTATTGAAACACTATACTTTTCCTGTTTTTTATCCTTACTTCTTCCTCCGATTTCTCAAACTAATTACTGTTCTGAATTTTGAAAATGTATGTTTTCGGTGCGATAGCACCGCATTGAATTACATTTTACAGCCTTGTGTATTGCTCATAAAATGAGATAAATAGAACTTTGTAATAGCTATAGCAAAGCATTTATTAACTCTTAAATTTTACTACAATGGCAAGACAAAAAGGACTTATGAAGTACGTTGGCACCATCTGCGATGTGCGACACTTCAAGATTAAAGGTCAACAAGGATTTTTCGCCGGAATGGTTGGCGAGCCAACCGCAGAACAAGTAAACTCCGCACCGGAATTTGAACGAACTCGTGAAAATATGAACGAGTTTGGCGGATGTGCAATAGCCGGAAAGTCTGTGAGAACAGCACTCTCTGCATTGATGTCAAAAATGGCGGATAGCCAGATTACAGGTCGATTAACTTCTATAATGAAGAAAATCAATTTGGAAGACGGAACGGAAGCCAGAGGTTACCGAAAGGTCGAAATCTCAACCCAAAGAAATTATTTACTGGGCTTTGAATTCGATAAAAAATTATCTATTAATGGAGTGTTCAATGCTCCGTATGATGTAACCCATACCGCATGTAGGGAAAGTGCAAATTTTATCATTGCTCCGTTTAACCCAGCCGATTTGATTTCTGCACCTTCAGGAACTACCCATTTCCGATTAATTAACGCTTTGGCGGTGGTTGCCGATTTTGTGTACAACGCAACAACCGGAACTTACGAACCTGATGACATCGTAAACAATGAGTGAGCTGAGCATCGTTGAGTATTCGGATTATATCCTTTTAAATACGGCTTATGCAGGCTCAACTTTAACCGCAACACTTCCCGGTGCTCCAACGCTGGGCGCAAATGTTACAGTTATTCAGTGTATCGGGATTGAGTTTTTCCAAGAGGTCAACGGCAATTATTACGCTTTCAATTCCGGCAACTGTTTGCGAATTGAAGATGCGTTTTAAGCCAACCCAATCTAAAGCATTCTTCACAAGAGAAGGCTTTTTTATTAATTCCAAAAACGATTTCCAAATGAAAGCAAAAATCATAAGAGTTGCCGAAGGCAAACAAAGCACATTGAGCCAGCTTTACATTGATGGTATTTTTCAATGCTATCTGTTGGAAGACAAAATCAGAGCCATCAAAGTGCCAAAACAAACCGCTATTCCCGCAGGAAATTACTCTTTAAGATTAAACACCTGGGGCGGAATGAATGCCGAGTATCGGCAGAAATTCCCGAAGCTTCACAAAGGAATGATTGAAATAAATGGCTTGCCGAATTTCAGTTTTGTGTACATCCATATCGGGAACAATTTCAGACAAACCGCGGGCTGTCCATTGTGTGGTTTCGGGTTCGATTTTGTGGATGGCGATTACCAAATCGTAAGAAGTAAAGATGCTTACCAAATGATTTATCCAAAACTTTTGGACGTTGCACAAAGCGAAGAAAATCACATCAGCATCGAAAATAATTTTCAATTTTAAAACCCCGTAACAATGGAAAATGCAATCACATTAAACATCGTGTTCGGTTCTTTAATCAGTATGCTCTTGGCGATTGTTGCCTACTTCATCAAACAACTTCATTCCGATTTTAAGAATATGGAAAAAGATTTAACCGAAGTAAAAACGATGGCTTTGCTCATCAAAACAGAGTTCAAAAGCAGTTATAATATGCTCAATCAAAAAGTAGATTATCTGGAACACCGTGTAAACATTATTGAACAAAACAATTTAAAACATTCAGGCAATGAAAAATAATAATTTAAACTTAGTTGAGCGTGTAAAAGCTCCAACGCCAAAGTGGTTCAAAATCGTTAGAGCCATCGGCATTACATTGACCGCTGTAGGCGGTGCAATCTTAACCGCTCCGGTGGCAATTCCTGCCACTATTGTAACCGTTGCAGGTTACTTGGTATTGGGCGGAACCATCGCAACGGCAGTTGCTCAAACCGCTATTCAAGCGGAAGAAAGCAACAACACTGAAAATAAAGACGAAACAAAAAATGCGGAAAAGCCTTAGTAGATAAAGCTTTCAGCAATGGTTAGTTTTTTTAATCCTGTCCTTTGGGCAGGATTTTTTATTTTTGTAGGATTAATTTTTATATTATGGATGCTAAAAAGTTCGCCGAAGTATGGGTAAGGTCCTGGAACTCTCATAACATTGAAGATATTTTAAGTCATTATTCTGACGACATTGAAATTACAACCCCAATGATTAAAATGACTCTGGGTTCTGGCGACGGAACACTGAAAGGAAAAGAAGCTGTTGGCAATTACTGGAGAAAAGCCCTGGATAAAATACCGGATTTACATTTTGAACTTTACGAAGTAACGGAAGGCATCAATTCAATTGCATTGTATTACAAATCTGTAATGGGTAAAAAAGCTATTGAGGTTATGTTTTTTGATGAGGAAGAAAAAGTTTGTAAAATGTATGCTTATTATACAGATTGAAAATATCAATATTTTTAATGGTTTTTTTAATCCTGTCCTTTGGGCAGGATTTTTTATTTGGGCGTGCCCCTTTGCATTTTTCCAACACACAAAGCCAACGCAAAAATGCAAGCGGGTCGGGCTATCCGCTACAAGTCCTCGCTCGTGCCTCGCTGTGGGCTTTCCGCTTCTATCCCTCACGCAAAGCGGAGATTAGTTGTTCCTATTTGCTACGTTCGCTCACAACTTCTTTCAAAATATTGGTTCCGTTTATAGCCGATGGAAAACCAGAATACACAGACATCAGTAGCATAATTTCTTTTATGTTTTCAACGGTCAAACCAATATTCAGCCCTGCATTGATGTGGAATTTAAGCTGTGGCTGTGCATTTCCCAAAGCCGTCAAAGCTGAAATAGTTGCGATTTGTCGATATTTTGGAGCTAAATTATTTCTTGAAAAAACATCAGCATAACCAAATTCGAGTGTTAGTTTTACCAACTCTGGAGAAAAATCGTTATAGGCGTTGTTTAGTCTCTCAACTTGCAAGCTATCAAGTTTTGTTAATTCTTCTTTACCTAATTCTAATCTATTTATTGGTGTCGAATTCGTTGCCATTTCCCCAACTTCATCTTTAATTCCGTGTGCTTCTCTTTCCTTCAAAACTTCTTTCAGAGCATTCATTCCGTTGATAGAACTTGGAAAACCCGAATAAACTGCCATCTGCAAAATCACTTCTTTCACTTCGTTTATCGTGCTTCCTGTATTTAATGCTCCGTTGATATGTACTTTCAGTTGTGGCTGTGCCGTTCCCATAGCTGTTAGCGAAGCAACAACCGCAATTTCTTTTGATTTCAAATCCAATCCATCTCTTGAATACACATCTCCAAACGCATATTCAATGATAAATTTTCCTAAGTCCGGCGAAATATCTTTCAATCCGTTAATTACTTTTTCGCCTGCTTCTCCGTCAATTTCTTTGAGTTTTTCCCAACCCTTTACATATCTCTCTGATGGTTTCATATCGGTACTATTTTTTGTTTGTGCATTTATCATTTGTATCAATCCTAAAATCGAAATGATAGTCATTATGATTTTTTTCATTGAAAGTATATTATTGTCATTGTTTGTAAATAATTTACAATTGCAAAACAAAGACAATAATTTTATATTTGCAACAATAATTGTAAATAATCTACAAAATGGCTAAGCAAGCTTCAAAAAATGATTTATCATTTGACTTTGATTTTTTAGAAAAACTGGTCGTTGGTATTGGCGAAGTATCACAAATTACAGGCATTCCTACAAGGCAAATTCGTTATTGGGAAGAAAAAAATATTATTACTTCTTTAACTGAAGAAGAGGGCAAAAATAGGCGTTACAATTATGAGAATATAAAAAAAATGTTGCTCATAAAAGAGCTGACAGACGAAGGATATACTCTTGATGCTTCAGCAGAAAAAGTAAAAAAACGAATGGAAATGATTGAAGAAACGTTGAATAAACTTAAAAATCGGAAGTGATTTTTTGTTTTCTGCATCCGCTTGCATCGTTTTTATAAAACGGTGCTTTCATATTGCCTTTATATGGGTGTCAAAGTGCCAATAACGGTAAAGCAGTGGGTATGGTAAACGCAAACGAAGGTAGCCGAAAAGACTACCTTTTTAAATGCCTTGAAATGTAGATGCGTTTGAGTTCGGAAATTAAAAGGAGCTGTTCGTACATCGCTCTTTCGTTTTGCTCCAGGGCTTTGGACTTTTTTACATCTTGCTGATAGGCTTTTTGTTTTTCCTGTAGATGTGCCATTTGTTCAAAAACGAGGTTTTTAAAATCGTGTATTCTGATGAATGGAATAACAGAACCTACAAAGAATTAATGAAAAGATTTTGCTTTTCATCATCCCATTCGCTTGCTTTGGCTTTAACGCCGGTTGCTACAAATTTGGCTTTACGGTCTTTAATCAACCGAATGTAAATAGGGCTTTGACCTGTGGCGTCTTCCTGCTGTGTACGCAATACTAATTTAATTGAAGCCATAATAAAGAAGTATTAGATTGTTGTACTTAGTAAACTCAACGAGTGCAATTGGATGAAACCATTGATTTTTACTGATGTTTCAAAGCGATGCAACCCAGTACTAAGGTACAACTTTTAGCACAACAAACCTAACATTTTCTTGCTTGTTTATGCTTTAATCTGCGTTTGTTTATTTTGTAACTATTTGATTAATAATATAATTAGGCGCAAATTGGATTTTTGAATTTGATTATTCGTATAACACTTTAATATACGCAGTAATTCTCTTAGCGCGATGGTCTTCGGTTTTTGTTGAAATTGCGAAATAATCTAGATTAAATTTTTGAGTTTAAAAGTTTCGCATTTCTCTGTAATCTCATCGTCAATAATAGAAATAACAGATGAAATTCCGAACTGAGCGACACGGATTGGGGGGTCTATTGTAAAAGCCAATCCCATTACAGGAATATGAAAGTTGTGTAGAGGTTTGTTGGATATTTGCTAAATAATTGGTATCGAAGACCTTAATTATAAGTCATCGATTCAAAATTGATTATGTTAATGAATGAGTTTATTCTTCCCAATGCGCTTCTTCCCCTTGTGGCGCAGCACCGCCTTGCGCTTCTGTAATCGGCACTTTTTCACGATTGATGTGATAGATGTAAGCTGCAACTTTTTCAGCATCTCTGCTTGTTATGACTCCATCTTTGATAAAAGGTCGCATCGTAGGATTGTTAGGAGAACCATTTTCCAGCATCCAGAACACATTTTTGAAAAGACTTTTTTGTTTGATGTTTATCCAGTTTTTGTCGGTAAGATTCGGACCAATTCCGCCTTTTCCGGACTCTGAATGACAAGACATACAATTGGTATTGAAAATCTGTTCTCCTTCTGCAATATTGTCTGCGCTATAAGTGGCTGTTTCGATATCGATTGCTGGAGCAGTTTTCTCGTACTCTTTGATTGAAGCGAGTTGAGTTTTAGCTTCAACTTCATATTCTACATCGGGATGTGCATAATCTGTTAATGTAAAAGCAAACAGATAAACCACACAATAAATAATGGTTCCGTAGAAAAGTCCAATCCACCATTTTGGTAAGGCGTTGTCGAGTTCTGTGATGCCATCGAAACCGTGATCTATAAGTAATGTTTTTTCCTCACTTGCTGATTGTTTTTTGAAAGCCGAATTCCAAAGTTTTTGAAAATAAGGAATGGCTTTTTCTTTCAGATATTCCTCTTTTTCTTCGTCTGACAATGTCTTGAAACGGCCATCTTCTACCAAATCCCCAATAGAATTCATTATCAAGAAAAGAAAAATAATGACCATCAGCAATCCCCAAAAGAAAGGAGAAGATAAGTAACCGGAATTATCGGACAATTCGAAGATGATAAAAGTTGCACCTAAAGTGGCTGCAATGCCAATTGAAATGGGAGTTCTTGTTTTCATTTTATTTAAGTTTTCACAGTTATTATTCTACACTTGCAGTTTTGATTTCTGTGGTTTTAATATCCGTTCCCAATCTTTGCAGATAGGCAATCATAGCAATGATTTCTCTTTGTTCAAATGGGACAAATTCATTTCCTTTTGATTTTCGTTCCGCTTCCATTTGAACTTTCAAATCTGCAGCTTCGGAGAAAATTCTTTTGACAATCGCTTTGGATTGATTATCCGCCCATTGATTGGCAGAATCGATTTCAGCTTTTGTATAAGGAACATCAAAACTATTTTTCATTAATTTTAATTTATTGACCATCTGAGAACGGTCTAATTTGTTGGTAATTAACCAAGGGAAGCGTGGCATGATAGAACCTGCCGATGTGATTCTCGGATTATACATATGTTTAAAATGCCAGGAATCAGGATTTCTTTGTCCTTCTCTGTGAAGGTCTGGCCCTGTTCTTTTGGAACCCCACAAAAATGGTCGGTCATAAACAAATTCTCCCGCTTTTGAGTATTGTCCGTTCTTCCCATCGAATCTCATTACCTCATCACGGAAAGGTCTTATCATTTGAGAATGGCAGGAATTACAACCCTCACGAATGTAAAGGTCACGACCTTCCAACTCAAGCGGCGAATATGGTTTTACCGCTGATATTTGCGGAACATTACTGCTCATCGTTAAAGTTGGAATGATTTCGACAATTCCTCCAATAGCAATTGCAACGAATGCTAAGATTGATAAGAGATGGGGTGTTCTTTCCAGCCAAAGATGGAAACCTTCGCCTTGTTTTCTACCTTGATTGACGTTGGCGAGAGCTGGAGCTTCAGCGGGCACATTTTTTAAGAATGAACCTTTTTTAGCTGTTTTGTAAACATTAACAACCATTAAAACTGCACCAGCGAGATATAATATTCCTCCTAAAAATCTCATTTTAAAGTAGGGTAGAATAGCGGTTACTGTATCCAGCCAGTTTTTGTAAACCAAAGTTCCATCGGGATTGAATTGTTTCCACATCAAACCTTGTGTGAAACCGGCAATGTACATTGGAACAGCGTAGAAAATAATTCCCAAAGTTCCTAACCAGAAATGCCAATTGGCGAGTTTTTTAGACCATAACTCATTTCGCCACATAATTGGAACCAAATAATAGATAACTCCAAAAGCCATAAATCCATTCCAACCTAGTGCCCCCAAATGCACGTGGCCAATTACCCAATCTGTGTAATGTCCGATTTTGTTTAAGGATTTGGTCGCTAATAGTGGACCTTCGAATGTTGCCATTCCGTAACAGGTAACAGCTACTACAAAGAACTTCAGGATTGGTTCTTCCCGGACTTTATCCCAAGCGCCCCGCAAGGTTAATAATCCATTCAGCATTCCGCCCCAAGACGGTGCAATCAACATAATAGAGAATCCTGTTCCTACTGCCTGAGCCCAAGCTGGCAAAGAAGTATATTGAAGATGATGAGGACCTGCCCACAGATAAACAAATATCAAAGACCAAAAGTGAATAATAGACAATTTGTAAGAGAATACAGGGCGATTGGCTGCTTTTGGTAAAAAATAATACATCAAACCTAAAACTGGCGTTGTCAATACAAAAGCCACTGCATTGTGACCGTACCACCATTGTACAAGAGCATCTTTAACACCTGAATAGGCTGAATACGATTTCCAACTTGTGAACGATAATGTAACTTCCAGATTATTGAAGATATGAAGCATCGCAACCGCAATCCAAGTTCCGATATAGAACCAGATTGCAACGTATAAATGTCTTACTCTTCTCTTCAGAATCGTACCAAACATATTGATTCCGAAAATCACCCAGGAGATGGTAATCAAAATATCAATTGGCCATTCGTGTTCGGCGTATTCTTTTGAGGTATTGATTCCCATTAAGAAAGTAATAACAACAGCAATAATCATCAATTGCCAGGTCCAGAAATGAATCCAGGAAAGTGTATCGCTGTACATTCTGGTTTTCAGCAATCTCTGCATACTGTAATAAGCACCACAGAAAAAAGAATTACAAACGAAGGCAAAAATTACCGCGCTGGTATGCAACATTCGGATTCTTCCAAATCCCATTGCACCTTGAGTATTGATCAAACCTTGGATATTACCGCTTCGCAAACTCTGGATGGTTGTATCATCTGTTCCGAAGAAAAATTCTGGCAATTCGGGGTAAAATAACATCAAGGCTGCCGTGAGTCCCAAGATAAAACCAATAATTCCAAATGTTACAGTGGCATAGAGAAATGCTCTGACAATATTGTTGTCATAATGAAATTTTTGTGTCTCCATATTTACATTTTGAGGTCAAGGATATTTTATTTCGGAGCACTTTTTAGAATGTACTTTTGATGGAAGTAAATATCATATGTCCGTTATTATATTTTGACAAAGGTATTTTGTAGCTTTGTGTACTACCAATAGATTTACTTCTAAACTATACCGAAAACTACTAAAATCGAGACTATGGAATTGTGCGGGAAAAATATCAGAAAAATAAGAAGAGAAAGGGATTTTACCCAGGAATATATGGCTTTTGAAATGGGAATTTCACAGAAAGCTTATTCTGATATAGAGAATTCTAAAGTGAAAATCAATCTTGATATTCTTACCAAAGTTTCAGCGATTTTGGATATCAAACCATCAGACGTTTGCAGTATTTCCGACCAATGTGGCGGTGGCTATTATGAAACTAAGTATAATGAATTGCTGGATTTTATGAAGAAGAATAATATTGAACTGCCGAAAGAACTTTTGTAATCGGTAATCATATTTTTTTAAGAGCAGAAGCTTTGTGAACGGCTGTTTTTCCTGTCTTTTCGCTCATCACTTCGTACTGTGGATTTTCTTCTGAAGCTCTTCTTTGTCTATTCATAAACGTAAAATCTTTGGTATGGATATTAACAATCACGCCGTAGGTTTCGCCATACTGAAATTTCCATTTTACGTTATCCCCCTTTTTAAGCATATTTTTTATTTTAATGATATAAATCTATTACCAAAAACTATACAAATCCGATTTTGCAAAAATTTTAAGATGAATTATGAGACTCAAAGTGAAAAAATATCATTAGAATCAATAAAATTAAGCGTAAAATCAATTAAAATATCACGAATCATAGTTGTCGAATGCGTCAAACTATTATATTTGCACCTTATTTAATACTTACTACTATGAAAGAACTAATCGAAAAGATTAATGCTGAATTTGAAGCTTTCAGCAAAGAGGCAGAACAACAAGCTGAAAAAGGAAACAAAGCTGCTGGTACAAGAGCAAGAAAATCAGCTTTGGAGTTGAGCAAACTTTTCAAAGATTTCCGTAAAGTTTCTGTTGAAGAATCAAAGAAATAATCTTTACCAAAAAATGATCCCTGTTTTATAACGGGGATTTTTTTTTCGCTTAATCCAAATTCTTTGGAGTTATCTTTTTATGGTTTAAGAAAAAAGTACAGTTTTTGCTTAGGAGAATCTGATGACAAAATTCTATCTTTTTCTATCAATTTTTTCAGCTTCGATGTTTTGGTCTCAGATTCGAGACTCAACAAATTTGATTTCTGAAATTAAAATAGATGCCTATAAAAAACCGACGACTTACGTCTCTTCCACAAAATCGGTTGCTGTAATTTCCGAAAATCTTCTCAACCAAAATCCTCCAGAACGGATGTTGGAATCTATCAACCAAATTCCGGGTGCAAGAATGGAAGAACGTTCGCCGGGAAGTTACAGGATTTCACTTCGTGGAAGCACATTAAGATCACCCTTTGGTGTTCGCAATGTGAAGGTTTATCTTGATGATTTTATTTTGTCTGATGCTTCTGGCAATACTTATTTCAACGTAGTTTCTCCAGCTTTAATCAACCGAATGGAAGTTTTTAAAGGCCCCGAAGGTGGTGATTACGGAGCGATGACAGGTGGAACTTTACTTCTTAAAACCAACAATCAGGATAACTTGTCAGCTAATTTATCCACTGGAAGTTACGGCACTTTCAATCAAAATTTTGACTTTTCTAAACAATTGGGAAGTCATTTTTTTGAGATTTTCCAAAATTACTATCAAACCGATTCTTACAGAGAACAATCCAAAGTCCATCGGAAACAGTTTTTTGTTAAAGATAATTACCAATATTCTAATCAGGGGATTTTGAAAATGATGTTGATGTACTCTGATCTGGATTATCAAACGCCTGGCGGATTGACTCTGGAACAAATGCAAAATAACAGAAAGCAGGCGAGACCTTCCACAGCAACAGCTCCTGGTTCCAAGGAACAAAAGGCAGGAATCCGAAATAAAATGATTTTGGCAGGCTTGTCCAATGATTATCAATTTAGTCCCAATTTTTCCCATTTTATTTTGGTTCAAGGTTCTTATGTAGATTTTGAAAATCCCTTCATTACCAACTTCGAAAACCGATTTGAAAAGAATTTTGCGCTAAGGACACATTTTAATTATGAGAAAAATTGGAATCAAATTTCGTTAGCCTACAGACTGGGATTCGAAGGTGGGATTAATGATATTTTTATTAAGAATTTTGATAATAAAAGTGGAGTAGAAGGCAATCCACAGAACTTTGATAAAATTAAAAACACTTCGGGATTTTATTTTCTTTCTCAAAAATTAAATTTCGATGAAAAATTGTTTACGGATATTTCTGTCAGTTTAAATTCCAATTCTTACGAATGGCAAAGGCTTTATCCGGAAACAGAGGATGGGAATGCAAGATTTAAAAATCAGTTTTTACCTAATTTCGGAGTTACGTATATTTTGGATCAAGGCTTTTCTGTACGAGGAAAAATTGGAAAAGGAAATTCCGCACCGACTAATGAAGAAATCCGTTCTTCTACACAGGAATTCAACGCCAATCTGGCTCCGGAATCTGGCTGGAATAAAGAGATTGGAATCAGGAAACAATTTGGAAATTTTTTATTTGTAGAAGGCAGTTATTTTGATTTCCGAATGAAAGATGCCATTGTGAGAAGGCAAAATGAGGCTGGACAGGAGTATTTTGTCAATGCAGGAGAAACTGTCCAAAAAGGTTTTGAAATTCTGTTGGAATCCAAAAGTTTTGATTTGAAAAATGATTTTTTCAGTCGATTTGGATTTCGTTTTTCAGGAAGTTTTTACAATTTCAAATTTCAGAATTATAAACAAAATGGGCAGGATTTCTCAGGTAATGATTTAACAGGCGTTCCTAAAACAAATATTAATTCACTTGTCAATTTTACTTTTTTCAAAAAATTATCTGTTGATTACTCCCATTTCTACACTTCAAAATTACCTCTTAATGACGCTAATTCTGTTTGGTCTGAGTCCAGTTTGGTTGGAAATATTCAATTCAGATTTCCTTTACAAGCTGATAAAACCAGATTTAATTTAAGTTTTATGATTCAAAATTTATATAATACAGATTATGTTCTAGGTTTTGATATCAATGCTTTTGGAAATCGATATTACAATCCTGCGGCCAAAAGAAACTTTGTATTGGGTGTTGAAGCTCAGTTTTAATTGATTGATTTTTAGCATCAATTTTGATTAAGATACGCAATGATAAAATGCTATTGTTATGAGATTCAATATTTTGCTGTATTTATTTTTCATTTTAATAATAAATTCTTGTCAATCACCGAAAGCCAATGCTTTTAGATCAACTGTTGTGGAGAAAGAAAGAATAGCGTTTAACATAATCACCAGTAAAAATGGCACCGAATCTCAAAAATTAGAATATCTAGTTGCAGATGATTATAAAAATGCCTTAAAAGCTGTAGATCAGCAGAAAAAAGAGTTTGACCAAATTATTTTAAGCCTTGATTCTTTAGAAACAAAAGATATCAAAGATGCCTCACTTCTGAAAAATGCAACTGTAAACTATTACACAGCACTTAGAGATCTCCATTATTTTGACCGAAAAGAAATCTTGCAGCGTGAACTGATTTACAATAATCACAGCAACGATAAAAAATCACAACAAGATGAATTGCTGAATTTATACAAGCAGAAAAAAGCTTATTTCAATAGAGTTTATAAAGAAGAAAGTTTGTTGAGTGATGCTCTGCAAAAGTTTGATATTTCAAATGGTTTGAGGTAATCTTAAAGGAATGGTTTTTGTAATTTCTGAGTTCAGTATTAATTAACACCACATCTCAAAATTTATGAAACATTATCTATTACCGGCAATTACATTACTCTTCGTCAGTTGTAAAGACAATAAAAATCAAAAAGGAAATAGCGGAGAAAGTGCGGAAGTTGCTACTCAAACCGATACTTTAAAATTACCAGCACCAGATGAAAAAGGTGCGAAGAACAAATTCAGTAACGTGATTGGTTGGCCTGAAAATAAAACACCAATTGCGCCGGAAGGTTTTACAGTAACCCGTTTCGCTGAGAATATCAAAAGCCCTAGAAATATGATTCAGGCTGATAATGGCGATGTTTTCGTGGTACTTTCCAATTCTGAACGGACGGCTACAGAAAAAATTAAAAATGATATCAGTGGTAAAAGTGATGCCGAGGTAGGCGGGAAATCTGCCAACAGAATTCTTCTTTACCGTGATGCCAACAAAGATGGTATCCCAGAATCTTCCTCTGTTTTTTTAGATAATTTGAACCAGCCTTACGGAATGTTGATTATCAAGGATCAATTCTACGTTGCAAATACCGATGGACTTTGGGTTTATCCTTACAAGCAAGGTGACACCAAAATCACAAAACCTGGAAAGAAAATCGTGAGTTTGCCGGCTGGTGGATATAATAACCACTGGACAAGAAATCTCACCAGCAATAAAGATCAAACTAAAATTTACATCTCGGTAGGATCGGGTAGTAATGTTGGCGAGAATGGTATGGAACACGAAGTGCGAAGAGCTAATATTCTGGAGGTGAATCCTGATGGAAGCGGAGAAAAGATTTATGCTTCAGGACTTAGAAACCCAGTTGGAATGAGCTGGAATCCGTCAACCGGAAAATTATGGACAGTGGTCAACGAAAGGGATGAACTAGGCGATGAATTAGTTCCGGATTATCTAACCAGTGTGAAAGCTGATGCGTTTTATGGTTGGCCTTATGCTTATTTCGGGAAAAATGAAGATCCAAGAAGGAAGGGCGAAAAACCTGACCTGGTAGCTAAGACTATCATTCCGGATGTTCCTTTGGGAAGTCATACAGCGTCTTTGGGTTTGACATTTTATACAGGATCACAGTTTCCGGAAACTTATAAAAATGGTGCGTTTATCGGACAGCACGGTTCTTGGAATCGTTCTTCATTAGTTGGTTACCAAGTTGCATTTGTGCCGTTTAAAGGTGGGAAAGCTTCTGGTCCTTACAAACCTTTTTTAACAGGATTTATTGCCAATGAAGCTAAAGGAGATGTCTATGGCAGACCTGTCGGAGTATTGCAAATTGCAAACGGATCACTGCTGGTGGCAGATGATGTAAGCGGAATTGTATGGCGGGTTGCTTACAATAAAAAATGAGACTATTGAAAAAGCAACTTAAAAAAGTTGCTTTTTTATTTAATATGGATCATCGATTGAAATTATAAAAGAATTTTAACCCTTTTCATAGAGTCCTTTCCAGATAAACCAAAAGATTAAAAGTGGCAAATGTAGAATTCCTAAAAGCATTAGTTTATTACTAATTCTTACTTTTCCAATCTTACCATCTACAAAATAAATTGATCTAATATACTGATCTATGAATCGCATCTTAAAATTTTTTCTCTACCATTCAAAACTTATTCCTAAAACAGTTTTCTATATTAATAAAATATTAATTGAATAATCTGAATAAAACTGAAATCTCTGCAAATTGTAAAACTGTAGTAATTCTACGACGATTTTTTCGGTTTAGTGGTTCTATCTTTGGTATATAAAAAGAAAGGAACACACTAATACACAATATAATATATTAATAATTAAATTTTAGAAATCATGGCAAACAATTCAAGAGCCGTATTAAAATTCAACGGCGGTGCAGAACAAAAGATCCTTAAACTGAATTACGGTGTATCAAGAAACACGGATGTTTCCGGTAGAGTTGCATCAGACCCTTCTAACGCATTGATCAAAATCACTGTAGAAGCAACTGAAGATTCAGGAATTTTGGAAAGTTTATTAAATGGAAAGTATAAGCCAACAAGTGGTGAAGTCACTTTCAATAAGTCACACGAAGAAGGAACATTGACAACTCTGAAGTGGGAAAACGGATACGTTATCCAGCACGAAGTAGATTATGATGCTTTGAACGAGGATAATATGTTCATCAGCTTTATAGTAAGTGCAGAGAAAATCGATTATGGTAACTCAGCTTACGATGGGGTTTGGCCAGGTGCTAAATAATCATTTAGATTAAACATTCTCATATTAACACAAGCAATCCTGATAAAACTATTTATCAGGATTGTTTATTTATTAAGAATTATTCTTTTTTCAAAACCTGCCAATCTTGGTTTAGAAAACGTTTACTTTTTATATAATAGATTCCATTTTCTTGTTTAAGATAAAAATCGTTGATATCGTTTTCATCACATTTTCCAGTGGCCTTTAGAACTCCATTTTCTTCGGTGAGATAGTAATCACCTTCACACCAATAATCCTGAGTTTGATCTGCACCAATACTTAAAATAGCAGATTCGTTTGATTTTAATGAAATCGAGTATAAAAGATCAATTTCTTTTTGATTATAATTACTGATAGCTTTGGTTGTGATTTGATATTCGCCTTTCCAATCTTGGGTTTTGTTTTTTTCAACTGATGATTCTGTCGTTTTTTTTCCTGATTTAATATCAGACATTAAAATTTTTGCATAGGAAATAGCTCCAGAATCATTTTTTCTGATTTTAAGAATCATATTATCATTGCCATCCCAAAAAACGTTATCGGTTAAATAATTTTCTGACCAAATGGTGATAAAATGTATTAGCTTCTTATTCTTAATATCATAAAGTGAAACTTGAGAAGAAAGCCCGTCTGCATTTTTAAAATTGAGTGCGTAATTTTTACTTTTAGAAAAAAATGGGGTAGAGCTAATAGTTGTGTATTGATAATTTTGATTACTCAAAAGCAATGCTTTTTCACCTTCGTAAAGATTCAAATTGATAATATGACTATCAATCACATTTGAAAAACCTAAATAAGAATAATTAACAAAAGTATCAGAATCTTTATCCTCAGAAGGAACAAATTTTACAGTTCCATAAGCTGTTTGTAAGACGTTGTTCTTAAAAACATATTGTTTTGAATCCAAACTGTTTTGGTAAGCTAGGGAATCTTTCAAATATTCTTCTTTAGAAATCGGTTTTAAATAGTTATCAAATTCATATTGCTCTTTGCTGATAAATGATTCTGTTTTTTCGAGATCAACGATTTTCTCTTTATTGTAATCAAAAGTATAGTCTTTGATTGTTTTATTGTGCAGATTATCAGGCTCTTTCTTACAAGATAAAATGCCAAATATCAAAAGTAGTGCAATCAGATTTTTCATAGATAATTATTTATATTGCTAAATCAAAAGTTATATATTTTGTTTTTCCATTCACTCTTGTAGCTCTGGTATTGATTTTTTTATTTCCCGAAGGTTTGTAGCCTACATGTACCCAATTGGGTTCGCTCTTAGTTCCATATTCCCAAATTATCTGGTGGTAAGTCAGATTATCTTTTACATATTTGAAGATCTGTTTATTAGTAATACCATTGGTACCTTGGATATCTAATGCTTGGCCAAAACGATGTTGCGATGTGCTGGAACCTCCTACTTTTTTATTGACAGCCTCACTCCTGAAAACGCTTGTCAGTCTAACATTGCCATTGAACTTGTCATAAATTTTATCATAAATATTGATACCAAGTTGTTTTAGATTTTCTTTTTCTGCAGCACTTGGTTTATTGTCTAAACCATTTTTCTTAGCTGTATCACTCTTTATTGCTTGTGCTAAACTTAGATGGACGCTTAACATTCCTTCTTTGGGAGTTTCTGGTGTTTTTGCAACAGGAGCAGCCTTAGTAGTTGAACATTTGAATTCCTTAGGTTTGTTGTTTTCTCCTTCTTTGACACTGTTGTGATAACGTTCTAATATTTCGGATCTTTGAATTTTTTTGTCATTTTTATGTTCTCCAGTACTTTTTGTATCCACACTTGCATTTTGTCTGTACTCTTCTGTACCGCTTTCATATAAAACAAAATCATCAGCTTTTCCGACACCTTTGGGCGCAAAAACATGTAAATAAATATCTTCAGGGCTTTTTATTTTACTTTTACTGTCTTCAAAATATTTTTTAACATAATCTAATTGATTGACTTCGCCCATTTTTGCTAATTTCAATTTCAACTCGTGTAGTTTATCAAAACCAGTTCCGGATTTGAATTCTCCTATTGCCTGCAAAGCCGCTTGTGTAAACTGAATTAAACCTACAGCTCTGGAACTTTTGGAAATTATTTTCCCATTTTTATCTTTTTTGTACAACCAAAAATCATCTTTAGTAATTGAGTTTACATCCTGTAAAGACTTACCCATAATTTGATGTGCTTTAAAAGATCCTGCAGTTTCAACATTCATTACGGCCATTAGACCATTTGCCATTTGCATTTTTCTGTCTTCTCCCCAAAGTTCCAGACATATTTGTACCACTTTTTTCCTGAATTCGCAGCTAACTGCTCCTCCCCAAACCAGATCTTTATATTGTTCTTGGCAGATACATTTAGCTTTGGTGTCCTGTTTATTGTTTTTATCAACAACAGCTGGACTCTTCAATTTTTCAACCTCCATCAAACCATCAGAATCCACTCCGAATTTTTTAGATTCTCCGGAAATTTCTAAAGGAATTACTTCGATAAAATAATTTTGTTTTTCGTTATCAGAATCTCCCCAAACTCCGGACATTCCTTTTGAGAAAACATTATTGTTTAGAGTGAATCCACTTGTAACAATAGAATCGTAATCTACACGGATTTTTGCACTTCTGTAAACTTCGTCGTGTGAAGTGATTGAATCGTATTCCCAGACAACATATTGGATGTGTTTACCTTTTAGATTCTGGGAATCAACTCTTACACGGATTTTGTCACCAATTTTAACCTTGGTTAGTTTTTTTTCATTAGCATCTACAAAATAAGCATCTATGATTTTTCCTTTTGTGTCAGGTTGTTTTTGTGTTTTACTTGCAGGCGTTGCCGGAAACTTGGGTGTATTTTCTTTTGGCTTAGGCTTATAATCAGGATTGGCAACATTTACGTTGACTTGACTTGCTTTTTCTCCTTTTCCAAGATGGGTTGCTGTAACATAATATTCGTGATTGGCACCTTCGTCTTTATCACCTTTCATCAGATATTTATTAGCAATTTGTCGCATTACCTTTTCATCGGCACTCAAGGAGATTTTAGCTTCAGCAATTCCTTTTTCGTTAACAATAGCTTTATAAACTCTTGGGATTTTATTATTTTTATTGATTTCAGGATTGTGACCTTCACCTGGAGCATCATCTTCCCAAAGCTGAAATTCTATCTCTTGCCCGAATAAGCCAGTGCAAAAAGCCTGAGCAATCAATGTATCTCTGTAATTTGCCTTATTTACATCTTTTTTTCCACGATTAAAGAGCACAACTTTATCTATTTGTCCTATTTTACTGGCTGTTGGTTTTACTTCAAGTTTACCATATAATGTTTTGGTTGATTGTGCGCTTGGCGGCAAAGCTTGTTTAATTTCGAAAATTCGGATTTCAAATAGATCACCAGCTACGGGTTCGAAAAAAGTATAGTCAACCTTGGTTCCTGTTTTTGGAGTTCCGTTTTTAGTGATGTCAATCCAGTTGCCGTTTTTTTGCTTTTTGAAAAGATACCATTCGTATTTGCTACCTGGATTAAAAAAGGGTAGTGAGCTGAAAATTCTGATCTCGTAGAAATTGGTTTCTCCTACTTTTGGATTTTGATTACCGATAATTGTTGCCATAGATTATTTGTAATAAAGTTGATCCGACTGGTTGATTTCTTCTTTGAACTCTTCAAAATCCATCATTGGATTGTAAGCCTGTTGTTCTGCGGAATCTGCATTATTCACATTACTTTTTCCGGCTTCGGATTGTTGACCGTGTTTCATAATGGTAATTTTTCCGCCAACAGCACAAAGTAATTCTGAAAGTTCTGTAACGCACTTTTTATTCAGAATTTTCACCTTGTCATATGTTTTGATCCATTTTCCGGAAGGTGCAAAAGCACAAGGATTTCCATTTTTGACACTACAAGTTCCGAAAGGCATAGCTGCAGGATTGAAGGTAAGATCATCTTCTGTAACAGCCAGATAATCGGCTTTTCCTTGTTCATCATTCCAATAATGTTTCTGCTGGCTCGTAACTTTGAACTGAGGAAATTTCGCGCCTTTGTCGCAGCAAGCTAATCCTTTTTGCACTACGAAATATTTACCGTTGTGGTCGCTGGAATTGCTTTCAGATTGTTTTTCATCTTCTTTTTGTTCCTTCTTTTCATCAGTAGTTTCAGAATTTTCATCTGCTTGGTCTTCTTCATCCATTGTATCTCGCCCTTCATCAACGTCTAAAAATTCATCATCGTTAAAAAAATTGGATTCATCTAAATCTGAATTTAGATTTTTATTGATAATATCATTAAAATCAGAAGTCTTATCCATTTTGGGTCAGCTTTAGGGTTTGTTTCCTGAAAATCTCTTGGTCCTTCCTGAATGTTACCGAAGCTTCTGCTTCCAGCATTCTCTTAGTTTTTTTATCAGTTCTGTAAAGTAATTCTATTTCGCCATCAGCTAATTCTTCGCTTTGATTATCAAATGATTGCCCTCGTAATATTTCCTGAAGGCCGAACATATCTTTTATAGTTCCGCTCAGTTTTGTCTCTACAATTTCAGTGCCTTCGTGATTGTATTTGGCAGACATTGAGCATTTTAAAAAGATTGAGTTCGGTAAAAAATAAAATTGTTCTGTCCAATTATTAGTTTTATGAAACCATTCCATTTTTGGAAACAGGAGTTGGTATAATAAGGATGATGTGAACAATTTTAATGCATAATCTTTTTTTTCCAAATTTTCTGAAAATCTATTGAAATAAGCTTTGTAGACATCGCCGACGAAAAACTCTTCAAGATCCTGTCGTTTTTCTTCAAATTTCTTTTTGAGCGTTTCAAATTCAAAAAAACCTGAGATTCTACCTTGTATAGGAATGGTTAAAGAAATAGGAGAGATACTTTCCATACAAGCTGAAGAAATTGAACTCATTTTATCATCGGGAGCAGAACCGTCTTTTAAAAAATCATATGTGCGAATATCAGCAATCTCAAATGGATAATTATTATCTTTTTTAGCTCTAAATCCAACATCAACTTTATATTCTATTTCGAAGTTTTTCTGGATTATTCCTGAATAGGATTCTTTTACTAAATAAGTATCAGCATAAAAATCTCTGGTAATACTGGATGGCGGTAATTCTCTTTCGAGTTCTGTTTTGAGTTGTGATGGACTTTTATATTGTTTTGGGATAATAATTTGTCTTACACCAACAAGATTATTAAACCAAAGTCGATCCATTTTATCACAATGGCTGTTGTGAAAATCCTTTAATTCATCACCTGTCATCCCGATCTTTACGCCTATTTTTTCTAAGGTATCACCAGATTGTATGTCATAAAGCAAAATGTTGTCATCCATAACTTTAGATTTTGCAAAACAGATTTCAATTTTAAATTTAGCTAATCATATTCCATTATTTCTGCTTCTTCAAATTATTTCAAAAATTGTAGTAATTCTACGATTCAAAATTTTCTGTAAAACTTATAATTTACCATTATTAAAGGTGTTAAAAGTGAAACTGATTGTTAAAAATTAAATTGTAAAATCATTAATTAAAGAATTGTTATTGTTTAATTAAAATAACCTTATGTTTTACATACATATCATTAATATTGAATTAATCTTATAAAATTTAACATTATGGCATCATTTTTACTGCGAATTAGTAAATAAAGGTTTTGTTCTTTAGAAAGTATAGAGTAAAATTTTTATTTGCGTTTATAAGCCTTGCAATAATTATTAAAATACAAAATATAAATCTTTATGAGTGTATTAGTAACTAACGAGACGATTAAAGAAGTTTTTCATATTGCCGAATCTGTAGCAAGAGAAAATTACAACAGCCAATGTGGAGCTTCCCATCTTTTACAAGCGCTTTTGCACAATAATTTTGGATTAAAAGATTTCCTTTTAAATATCGGCAAAGATCCAGGCTACATCTACGAGTGGGCAGAAGTTCGTATAGAAGAACTTCCTAAAACGGCACATCTTCCTGATGATATTTCTAAAGATGAAAAAGTTAATATCATTCTCGAGGAAGCAGATGATATCAGATTAAAATTAGGTTTAGACGAGATCTCTCCGCTTTGTTTGCTGGCTGCAATCTCAAAACCGAATGTAGCTTACAATGTTCAGGAACTAAAGTCTTTTCCACTCCGCGAACACGAGATTCTCAATTTTTTTCGGGGCGAGGACAAAAAAGTCAGTATTCAGGAAAATCATTTGACGGGAAATTCTATCCCAAATAAAAATTCATTTCCAGCTATAAACAGTTATTGTATTGATAAAACCCAACAAGCTAATCAAGGTAAGCTAGATAATATTATCGGTCGCGATAAAGAACTGAGAATGTTAATCGAAATTCTTTGCCGACGCACAAAACCGAATGTCATAATTGTAGGAGAGCCTGGCGTTGGAAAAACAGCTTTGCTGGAAGGTTTTGCAATAGAAATCAATAGTGGGAATGTTCCGGAAATGTTGAAAGAAGCGACTTTGCTGGAATTAGACACAGGATCATTACTGGCCGGAACTTCTTACAAAGGCGAAATCGAAGATCGTCTAAAGAAGGTGATTAACGAATGTAAGAATATCAACAAAGCGATTCTTTTCATTGATGAAATTCATTCTCTATTAGACAGTAAAGGAAGCGCTGGAAATGTCGCCAATCTTTTAAAACCTGAACTCGCAAGGGGCGAAATCACCGTGATTGGTGCGACTACGCAAGAAGAATACAGGAAAATCATAGAACCAGAAAGAGCTTTTGACAGAAGGTTTGAAGTTCTGAATGTTGAAGAGCCAGATGATATAACCTGTGTAAAAATGATTGATGTTCTTCTGGATGGTTACAAAAATCACCATAAAGTAGAAGTTGACAGAACTGCTTTGGCAGATTGTGTAAGTCTTGCAAAACGCTATTCTAAAGGAAAAAAACTTCCGGATTCTGCAATCGATTTGTTGGACAGAACAATGGCTTCCATCAAAATGCTGGATGAATTATCTGAAACCGAATTAAAATCCTGGAAAGAAAACTACGACAAAATCATTGCTGAAAGTGATGAGACAGATCCACTTTTGATTGATGAATTAATCTGGAATTACAATCTTCTTCAAAATAAATTGAGTCCAATCCTTTGGGGTTCACTTTCCGAGCAGCATACTTTGGAAACTTCGATGGATATTAGTCAGATTAAAAATATCATTAATTCAACATTCGAAGAATTAATACAATTAGCATCAATTAAAAGAGAAAAAGTAGGGAAGCTGGAACTGGCTGCTGTAATGGCTGCAAAAACTGGAATTCCGATTGGTAAAATCCAAGCCAAAGAAAAAGAAAAACTCCTGAATATGGAGGAAATGCTCATCAAAAGAGTAGTAGGACAAGATCACGCTTTGAAAATTCTTGCTGATGCCATCGTAGAAAACCGAAGCGGACTCAATAAACCGGGACAACCAATCGGATCATTTTTCTTATTAGGTCCAACCGGAACAGGAAAAACTGAATTAGCTAAATCTATCGCCGAATTACTTTTCAATGATGAAGCTGCGATGATTCGTTTTGATATGTCAGAATTCAAAGAAGAACATTCTGCAGCGTTATTGTACGGTGCGCCTCCGGGTTATGTCGGCTATGAAGAAGGAGGAATGCTGGTCAATAAAATCAGACAAAATCCTTATTCAGTTGTTCTTTTTGATGAGATAGAAAAAGCGCACACTTCTGTTTTTGATGTTTTTCTTCAGATTATGGACGAAGGAAAAATTCACGATAAACTAGGAAAAGAAGGTGATTTCAGTAATTCCTTAGTTCTATTTACTTCAAATATAGGAAGCGAGGAAATCGTAAAACATTTTGAGCAAAATGAAATTCCGACTTCTAAAAATCTGATGAAAATAATGATGGATTCCGGAAGATTCAGACCTGAATTTTTGGCCAGAATTACGGAGATTATTCCATTTGCGCCAATTAATGAAAATATGGCTGAGAAGATTTTCAGTATTCAGTTGAAGTCTTTGAGAAAAGCCTTAACCCGATTGGGAATTGATTTTAATATTAATGATGAAGCTATTAAAAATCTTGCTTTGAATGGATTCAGCAGCAAATATGGTGCGCGTCAAATCTCTGGTGTAATCAGAGCTCAATTAGCAAGACCAATTTCTAAAAAAATTGTAAGAGAAGAAGTAAAAGCAGGAGAAACCATCAATGTAAGCTGGAATCAGGAGAAGGAAGATCTGGATTGGGTAATTTCATGAAATAATCATTCAAAATATTAAGAATGAAATATTTAGTTTTATTTTTTGTCATCATAAATTCAACATATTCCGCACAGGGTTTAACGGCTTCCGATACTTCGGAACAAAGTGTGCGTCGTTATCAAAATGTGATCAAAAGCAATAAACAATTGGTGGATTTCATCGAGTATACTTTTGTCAAAAAAGGAATTCCGAGACATCTGAAAAACCTTGCTGTAATAGAATCTGGTTTGGATCATACACAAGTTTCCCACGCTGGTGCAAAAGGATTGTGGCAGTTTATGTCCGCTCACGCCAACGATTATGGTTTGACGGATGACAACAGATCAGATATGTACAAAAGCACCAAAACGGCTGCAATTTCTTTACAAAATCTTTACAGAAAATATGGAAATTGGGTAACGGTTGTGGCGGCTTACAATTGTGGCGAAGGTAATATCCAGAAGGCAATGAATAAAGCGGGTTCCAGAGCTTATACGGATTTTGCAGCTTATCTTCCGTTGGAAACTCAAAATCACGTCAAAAAATATCTTAATGCAGGTTATGCAACAGGAGAATTGGAACAGATTTTAAACGATTACAGAAACTTTGCTACAAGCAAAAAAGCATTAGCACCTTTTAATTCTAAGTACTCGAATTCTCAAGCCAGTTTAGCTGAAACTAAATTAAACGGCGCTTTTGATATTGATGAAATTGCTGAATGGCTGGATATCAACAAAGAAGAAATTTTAGCTTGGAATCCCAAATTAGAAAAAGAATTGAATGAAAAAGGAGAAAGCAATTTTTATTTACCAAAAGATTTGATGGTCAATTTCTTGATGAATAAAAATGAAATTCTGAAGAATTCTTTGAACAATTAATTTTAAAACTAAACCAATGGAAAGCCAGAATTACAAAATTCCCTTTAATCCATCGAGTATGATGATCAGTAATGGTCAAATTGAAACTTGTGATATTGCAGAAAGTATCGCTCAAAATATTATGCTCTTAATCATTACTAAAAAAGGGGAGAACAGATACGATGAAAACTACGGAAACGATGTCTGGAATTTGGAATTCGATAATGGCGTAACGCCTGCAATGTGGGAAAATCTTTTTGTAACCAGTTTGCAAAGACAAATTGCAGAATATGAGCCGAGAATCGTAAATGCGGTTGTTCAGGCGCACATCAATTATGTTGAACACAGTTATGAGACACGAGGTTTCAGCGAAGTGAAGAAGAAGGTAAAAGTAGGTATTAATGCGAAAATGGAAGCTACAGGCGAGCGTTTCAATTTTTCTACCGAATTGTTTCTAAGTCCAATGTCCATCGATTAAAATATAGAAGTATGAGTTTTGACCAACAACAGACTTTTTCTAAAGAAGTCATAAAAGCGAGAATGCTTCAGAATGCCACGAAACTTTGGGGTTTAAAAAGCATACAATCTTTGGATCCGTTCGTGAAACTGCTTATTGACGCGTTCAGTACAGAGGTTTTTAAAGCTAATAATGAAATCCAAAGCATCAACGGAAGGATTTTGGAACGTCTGGCAAAGCTGTTGACTCCAACCAATTACACCCATCCAACGCCATCCCACGCCATTGCTTTCTGTATGCCGGAAGAAGATACGGAAATCCTGATGGAACATTCTGAATTCTTTTTTAAAAAACATCTGAATTCTTTCCGTAAAACCCAGTCTGATAAACAAGTAGAAATTCCTTTTACGCCTGTTGATAATATAGATTTGGTAAAGGCTCAAAATATCCTGATGGTTGCCGGAAATACGATTTATCATATCGATGAACAGCTTAATAAAATTCCGATTAAGAGGATTTCACAAGATGTTTCGGAGTACAGAAATATAATGATTGGAATAGATCTTAGTCGTTATGAATCCGAAGTTTTTCCGGAAAAATTCAATCTGTATTGTTCTAATCCAACTTATGAAAAGGTAGATTTCATTTACAGGCTTTTGCCGCATATCAAGGTTTTTCATAACAATATTCCGTTGCAGGTTTCTGCCGGAATTAATTATAACAAAACGATTGAGGAAGAAGGTTATGAAGGAATTTTCGAGGAGCAATCAATCCGACATAAGATTAAAGAAGATGTCAAGAATCTTTATAATCACAAATTTATCGAGATCAGCGGTCTTTATCAATCGCTTTTGAAAAGAATAACGCCAGGCTTACCAGAGAATATCGAAGATGGGAGTTCTGTTCTAGATCCATTCAGAAATAAAAAAATTCTTTGGTTGAAAATGGAATTTCCACCGCAATTCACTTCGGAGATTCTTGAGAATTTTTCATTTGTTATGAATGCTTTTCCAGTATATAATCGTGGTTGGAAAAAGACGGAATATAATCTGGATATTATGGGAAATAACATCCCAATGGAAACAAGTGAAGAAGAATTTTTCCTTTATGTAGAAGAGGTTGTGGATGGTCTTGGGAAAAGATATTCGGAGATTCCGTTCACGCCGAATGACGAAATTGAGAAAGGGCTTTTCACGGTAAGAAAAGGCGGAATGGAACGTTTTACCAGTCGAAATGCAACAGATCTGATGTCCCACGTGATGGAATTGTTGAGAGATGAAGTTGCAGCTTTTGCCATCGTCAACAGAGATAAAGTGAAAGATGTTTTGAGTGAAATTTCTGATAAGATGAAAGGTCTGATGAAAAAAGTAGATCAGGCCAATAAAGAACTTAAAGAAGATGTGAATTACGTCATCATCGAGCCATTGGAAAATTCTTCTCATACTTATGCTTCGTTTTGGGTTTCTCACGCTTCGTTGGCTAACAGTATTCGTCCGGGAACAGATCTTAATTCTCAGAAAAAATTTCAGGTTATTACCCTGATTACTGAAACAACGGGCGGAGCAGAAGAGAAAAAGCAGTCAGACACGATTCTGGCCTACAAATACGCACTGACAACTCGGGATAAAATCGTTTCGGCAGAAGATGTGAAAAATTACTGCAAAATGATTCTAAACAGCGAACTGAAAAATGTTACAGTTAAACGCGGAACAATGATCAGTGATAAGCCAAGAGAAGGTTTCATCAGAACTGTAGATGTGGAAATAACGCCTTCGAATTATTCTTTTTACGGAAGGAAATATTGGGATAATCTGGCGAATGTCCTTAAAAATAATATCAAAGCAAAAGCAATAGATGGCGTAGAATATCGAGTGATGATCGTGGAAGAAGCGATGCATTTGGAAATTTAAAACTAACTAATGATGAACGAAACTCAACATATTTCTGAACTGAAATACAATAAGCTCGGTACCGATTTTAAAATAGAATCAGTCGCTGCCAACTTGCTGAAGTATTACAACAACAGTTCAAGTATTTTCATCAGGAGAATTGGGATCAATGACCGTCCTTACCTCAAGGATATCAAGAATATCTATTCCACTTATTATGGTCTGGATAATGAGACAATCATTATGGAAACTTACCGTGAGAGTATCTACGATTATCTTCCGGAAGGTTTGTTTCATCCACCATCTTTGGGAGGTGCTTCTAACAGAGGTGTTGAAAGCGTTGTAAAGGAAATAAGAAGACAGAAAGAAGTAGAGGACAACGCAAGAAACTTTTTCCAGCCTTTTGAGCAGGAATTTTTCTACACAGAAGTTTCTGCGCTTCTGAAGGAAACCGAATTTGATATTGCGGATAAATCGGATACGTTGATCCAGACGTTTACAGAGCTGTGGCCACTTTTGAAGAAAGTAGATTTGGAAACTGCTAAAGTTTTCTTTTACATCCTTCCGTTTTTACACGAGGTTAGAGGAAATAAGCGCTGGATTGAAAGATTTCTGACCGCTTTTTTGAATGTGAAAGTGGCGATTGATTTTGTTCCAAATGTTATCAATAATAACGAAGATGAATTAGGAATTTCATCTTTAGGAAATGCGAAATTAGGAATTACGTTGATTCCGAACGGAAAACATATGGATGGGGAAAGAAACTGGCAGATCACCGTTGGTTCTATTCCCTATGATCAGATTCATAAGTATGTTCCCGGAACGCCTTTTCGGGAATTGTTGCAAAATATCTATGATTATTTTGTTCCGATTAATGTGAAAATTGAAGAAAAATTTGTTACTGAAAAAAGAGATGATTCATTTATTATAAATGCAACAGAAAACACCAATCGATTAGGATTTTCAACGTATATTTAATAAATTTAAAATTATAAAAAACAAAAAACTAATATGGAAGTAGGATCTGTTAAAGAGATTTTTTTAAGATATCTTCTGATGCCATTGATTGCGGGAATTATGGTTTTTATTCTTGCAATGATTCGCAAAAGTCAACCTGCCATCAAGGTCAAACACATTATTTTATATGTTTTGATTGCGGGATTATGTCTCTCTTTACCTGGTTTTTTGGGATTTTCCGGGAATCTTTTTAATCCTTATTGGTATCTTTTTTCACAAGTGATTTATTTGGGATTGGGAATTTTTCACGTTAACTTATTACATCATTATTTCAGAAGACATATTGATAAACTTTGGAAAAGTATTCTTTTTGAAAGCATTCTAAGTATTACCTGTATTCTGTTTGGTGGTTATCTTTTTACATTGATTTTCAAATGGATGAGCAAAGATCTCGGTAATGAATATATGGCTGCAACAAGTCTTTTGATTTTCATTGTACCGCTGGTTTTCTATTATTGTTATGTCCAGTTTGTCAGCATTCCTTTTGATATTTACAAAACGTGGAGATTTGATCCGGATCAGAAACCTCACAACTTTCAAGGTGTTGATTTTGATAAATTAATGGTTCTGAATGTAGAATTAAGCAAAAACTCAGAAGATCAACAGAGATTCATTGTAAAGGCAAAAACGCTTCCCACGGGAATCACTTTTGGAGATTGGTTTTATCGTGTAGTTGATGATTATAATTACAAAAATCCAACAACGACTATCAAATTGATGGATGGAAATGATGAGCCTTTCTACTGGATTTTTTACATCAAAAAGTCATTTTTTAGCCTCAGAAAGTATATCGATTTTGAACAAGATATTTTAACTAATAAGATTACCGAAAACCAAACAATCATCTGTAAAAGAGTCATCAGACATCAGGAAGAAGGTAATATTGCAAACCAAATAACGACAACATTATGATACAGCCAATTAAACATTATGCCGTAAACTGGGTAGATGGAATGAAGATTTCTAAAGATCATCTTGTACAGCAGGAAGATTTTATCATCGATTCTATCAGGGATTCTAATTCACTCCAGGTCAATTCCTACAATTTTGGATTGCTTCCGATTTCTGAAAAATTTGGAGACAAAACCATCTACGAACTTCAAAGCACAGCAACCAATGATGCGCAGTTGATTATCAAAAAATGTACGGCTGTAACGCTCGCAGGTTATAGAATTGAGTTATTTGATTATAAAGTCAATATCAGAAATCTGGCAAAAAATATGTCGCAGGAGCAGGAAGATGTGGATGGTGAATATTATATTCTGGCTTCTGTAAATCCTTTTGATCACGTCTCTTTTGGCGATATTGATGCAGAAGAAATTCCACCAAGACATCCTTTCACAAAACCTAATTACAGGATAGAACTGATAGATGTTTCGGTTCTTAACAGCAGTTATTCCGGAGGAAATTATCTGGTTTTAGGTAAAGTAGCGATGAAGTCTGGAATGGCACAGATTGATGCCCATTTTATTCCGCCTTGCAGCTCGATAGAAAGCCATCCGAAGTTGGTAGAATATTACAACAGCTATTCTAATTCTTTGAGTAATCTTCGTCAGTACGCGTTTAAAATTATCCAGAAAACGGCACATAAAAACCAGAATGTGACGTTGGCTGAGAATATAAAAATGCTTTGTAAAACGATTATTTCAAATATCGGAGAGAATTATTTTCAATTCAAAAATATCGTGACAGAACAGCCTCCAATTTTCTTGATTAATATTTTCTCAAAATTGGCGCTTCAGCTTTATAATGATACGCAGATGATTGTACAATCTGAGTTAGAAGAAATGCTGAATTATAGCTTGGAATGGAGCGAAATCACACCACATTCTTTACTGAATCAACTAACGGTTTCAGCAGAAATCAACTACGATCATCATAATACCGGCGAATATTTTTACAATATCAATCAGATGTTGAAAAGTCTGGAATCGATTTTTGGAAAACTGAGTGAGCTGGATTACATCGGTCAGAGAAAAGAAAATATCATTGTCAATGAACAGGAAGTGAAATCTAACGAAGATCCGAGAAAAGGCTGGAGCGTAATCAATTAATCGATTTTTAGGTCGAAAATTCAATTTAAAGCACCTATCCCAAGGACAAAATCTTTGGGATTTTTAATAAAGATAGAAATCCTGAGTCGTAGAATTACTACACTTTTCAAAATAATGAGAACGATCGATTATCAATCAAAATATGTTTTTTAATTTTAATAACCACAAGAGATTGTGTTAAGGAATGGTTTCAGAAGATAGTTTTATTAAATTAAAAATCAATGGATTATTAGATTTGGAAGCTTTATCAAAAGAATACCAAATTTCCAAAGGAGAGATTATCAAATTTCATAATCAGTATTGCGAGATAGGAGAGATTTTACCTCTGCACTTGCCAAAATATGTTCCTTTTCTGTATTTGCCAAAAAGGAATTATGAGAATAGGAATTCGGAATTTGTAAAGACTAGTGATTTGCAATATCCAGTTGGAATAAGTCAAAAAAAATATGGTGTTGTTATAAAATATCTTCATAGTAATACTCAAATTCATTTCGAGGTTGATGTTAAACGAGATGGACATTTGGTTGAAATTAATAAAGGAAAGAATTACATCAATAATGCTGAAGTTGATAATATTATAGAAAAACTATTTGAAAAAGCAGAACAAGCGATTTATCCTTTGAAAATTACAGTTGATAAAAAAGGAGGCTTTTCAAAAATTGAAAACGAAAATGAAATTAAAGAACGTTGGGAGAAAGACTACTTCCCAAAACTGAAAGAATATTATGTGGGAGAAACTGCAGAAGACATTCTAAAAAAGATGGATTTAACCTTTAGAAATTTGAAGTCAAGACAGACTTATTTTTCTCAAAGCATTTTTTATAAACTTTTTTTTCTTCCAGTTTATCAATCGTATTTCAATTATAGTAAAGATGGAAGTGTTTATTTTTATTTTGCTCATATACAGAGTGATATAGTATTTAATATAAAGTATACTTTAGATAAGAAATATACTCGAGGAAATAAGATCGCTTTACGGATTGTAGGCAATGAAGCGGACAATGAATGGGTTCAGAAAGAACAAAAAGGAAGTGTCAATTGGTTGTATAAATTCCATAAAGATACACACGATTTATTTTCTATAACAGGTTCCGTTTCCACTTTTGACAAAGGAAAAGAACTAAAGACTGAAGTCCAGATATTTGAAATTTAACATTTTGAATTAATTAGAATAAGTACCAAAAGACAATATTATGAGTGAGAAACATCTGGTTTGCCAAGGCGCACTTTGTCGTTGCAATTTCGGGACGGCTCCTGATAAATTAAAAGTCTTAACTCAGAGTAAACGCTACATCAATGATAAAGGAGGTAGTCAAAAACTCATGGCTACTAACAAAGATATCAACAAAACATTCGAAAAAAATATGTTTGGAAACTGCTCCAAACTCAACAATAATCCTTGCCAAGTTACTGTAACACAATGGAGTGATTTTTATGATAAAATTACACTCGAAGAGAATAATGGTAATGCCTTGCTGGAAAGTAGTAAAGCAACTTGTCCTATCGGAAGTACGGATTGTATCTCAATTATCAACCACGGACAAACAGCAGAAGTTTCTCAGCAGAATGTGAAGAATACGGATAAAGAAGTCATTGCAGAACTATTCCCAATGATGGATCTCGAAACAGAAGAATTAGGTTTGTTAAACATCAAAAATTTGTAGGATGAGTGATGGCTTGCATATTCAGTTACTAACAGATAAATCTGATCAGAATAAATTTGATGCTTCTTTTGGTTCCCTTACTTTACCTCAAGCAGGTAATTTTGTCGTTAAAGTGAGAGAATATGAAGAAGAGTTTTTGAAAAAACAAAAGAAGTTTGATGATAATCTCCGTTCTGCAGAAGCTAAATGGAAAGAGAGAGCACAAGCTGGCTGGACACGAGAAAAACTCGAAGAAAACTGGAAAGCAAATGAAGCTCAAAGAAATGCATCTGATAAAGCAGAAGAAGAAAAACTGAAAGCAAAATTTGTTAATGTAAACTGGATATGGTGTGTGGCACCAAAAAAGCTAAACCCTTCAGAACTTTCCCATAACGAATCTTTCTCAAAAGGAATTCATGGCAAAGGAGAATACAATCTAAAATTTCCTAAAATTCTGGAAGGTGGTGGAATGGCTTACTTAGAGGCTTTTCAGCCGGAGGTTGGTGCGAAAGGAGCCAAGCCTTTTGGGATTTTTGTACAGGCCACAGGTACTCCCCGAATTGTGAGAGTCGAATGGACTGATTTTGATTATAATCTTCTTAAAGGTAAAAAGGTAGCTTTCAATTCAGAAGTTTTGCTACATATTTACACAGAAGCGCTTTATGGACAAGAGCTGGAAATCAATCTTTTTGATGAAGATATTTTTAGTGATGATCAACTAGATGTTGCAAAAGCATCCGGATTTCAGAGAGAAGTCAATATTCATAAAGTTCATCCCAAAGAAATTGGAAAACCAGGTGTTGCAGATACATTGGTAAAATCTGAGCAGGAAAATGCTGATCAGAAAATAGAGAAGGAGCATTATTTACAGAAAGTAACAATAGAAGTAAAGGTAGATTATGGCTGGATGAAACTTGCTGGTTCTAATCTCAAAATTTATCCTACGGTCAAGTCTTTAAAAACAGGAAAATATTTTGAGGATTTTTCTAGAGAATTCTTAGAAGTTTCAAAGGATGGCGTTTTGTACGATGTTGCTAAAGAAGTCAGTAATATGCCTGTTTTGCAAAGTGAGATAGAAACCAATATTGCGGCTTACCACCCTTGCCAGTATACGGCACTCGATTTTATTAATGAGAAAGGCGAAACCAAAAATATCTACAAAGAAGAGCAGGGTGTCAGCCAAAATGAAAACCTGGAAATTGGTATTATTGTAGGCAGCGATCCCAAAAAATTTAGTTTCAAAACGGATGATAATGCCGATGCTACAGAGTGCCGTTTTGACGGCGCTGGCAATGATCACGATAAAAATATTTTTACTTATGATAGATCTAAGTTGCCAAAAAACATTTCTATCACCAGTAATCAGCCAAAAGTCATAGAAGGAACAGCTTTCTTTGATTATGATAGAATGAACATGATGAAGTACTTCTGGTTGCCCAATGATTTCAAAAATGCCCAAAGATATTCCCATTTGAAAATCAATGCCATGACTTGCAGGCATCAGGTTTATCCTAATATTACCATTCTTCCGGATATAGAGTGGGAATTGGCATTTATTATTACGACAATGGCGGGTTTTAGGATCAAAGCCGAAAATACCACTTTTACTAGACTAAGTCAAGGATTGGGAGAATATCAATTTCGGGGAATCAAAGCCGAGCAAGCAGGTAAACTGATAGAAAAAGGAGGTGTTGGCTATTCTCTTAATATCAAATATACCATCAATGGTGGTGCTTTTTATGAGCAGATTTCTCTTGATTTCGTCAGAAATATTGAGAAGATAATTGATACTTATAATAAGATTGCCGGCTTTGTGGCTATCTTCAAAGGAGATGATGATAGTGTAACTTCCGCTGCTATTTCTACCTCTGCAATCAAGAAAATTACATTTGATATAGATCCTCCATCCGTTGTTTTTTTACTGAGATGGAAATATGATTATGCCAAAAAAAATGGACAGGCTGTTGTTAACTTTTTTGGAGCGGCTGGTTTTAAACCTTTAATTGGTTTAAAAATTGGTGTTGATCTCGTGGCTAACGCAGATAAGTTTGGTGGATTAGTAGGCGCAATTATTACCTGGGGAGCCAAGTTTGTTAAAAAACTGACCAAAATGGACTTGTATATCCTTGTAGAAACAGGTGTTGCACTTAATTATGATATTGGTTTATCTTACAATGAAATAGACGGTTTTGCACCCAATACAAAACAAAAAATCGTGGTCGATTTAACATTCTCTATAAAAGCAGGTATTAAAAGGAAAGATGTTGTTTTTGTGGCTAATGTAGATAAGATGGAAGGAAATGTAATACCAATGAGCGAGGCTGAGCAGGAGACTTTTAAAGTTGAAGGCGCTGCTACAACAGGAATTAGATATACAGAGGAGCATGGCTTCGAAAAAGGGAAAGGCAGCTATAAAACAACTGATGTAAAATGGTTAGGTGCTGAGATGACGATAACAATTGTGACCATGTCGCATAACAGAAGACAGAATGGACCGCCGAACGAACAGTTCAAAGAAAAGTTCCTGATAAAAGGTCCCGAACAGATATATGGTCCAGAGAAAGTTTATACAAAAAATGAATAATGAAAGGCGGAGAAGATATCCTTGTATATTCCAAAAATGGAAATCTAATAATAGAATCAAAAATTATCAGGGTCAGAGAGATTATCTCCTATCAACATATTGATGACATTATTATAAAACATGTGAACGAGGTGTATGATCACGAGATGGATATTTTTCTGAGCCAATCTGTAAAATATGAAAATGCAGGTAATAACCTGATTCATAGAATACTGTTTCAGATTTTTTTGTTATTCCATCAGAACAAAAGAACGATTAATATCAGTCAGTCCAACGAAGATCTTTTGATCATCCTTAATGAAATCAAAAGTAATCTTCCAAAAACCGTGATTCCTCCAGACCTTGATAAAAGTCTTTTCTGGAAAAAAGTATCGGATAACCATAGTTTCTCTCTTGTGAAATTAGTTTTTAGTAAAAATAATCTGAGCCTTTTTGAAGTTTTAAAGAAATATAATAAATACCATGAAAAATAAATTAACAATTGCTTTTCTACTCTTAATACTTATTTCTTGTGCCCAATTACAAACAAAAAATCCAATGTATATCTGCAAAGATTGTGGCAGCTTTGATCTCGGTAAAATGACTTTTAAAGAGAATATTGATGTGTTATCCTCCAAAACAGAGATTTTTAAAACGGCATTGGTTAATCAGAATAACGAAGAAAAAGATGCTGATCAACTCGCTAAAAATGATGTAGTTAAGTTATACAAATATAATTTTGAAAATCAGCGTAATGAGATTTTAGGAGACAAATTGTTGAATTATAATAATGAGTTTTTCTTTACGGGCTTAAGTATTTTGACAACAGCAGATAAAAAAATACTGGCTTATAGAGCGACTGTTTTCTTTGAGGGGGATGCTAAAAAGATAGATCAGTTTATAACCTATCTTCAGTCGCAAAATAAAGAATCGAGAATGGTTCAGAACAAGATGGAAGGTGATCTTTCTGTCTACCAATGGATATCGGATAAACACATTACTCAGTTGGTAAGATCCAATCAGGCTAGCAAAGAAGAAGAGATGATCAATGGAAAGCGTGTTGTGAAATATACCAATTATGTCAAGCTGAATTATTATAACGAGGCATTTATAAAAAATTCTAATCAGGATATCGTTAAAAGTGATATTGATTTTGCTGTTTACAACGACAAACATTTTCAAAAAAAATAATAACTATGAAAACTATGGCGGAACCATTTTACCAGTTGGAGATAAAGACTGCGAATTGTTATATAGAAGTTTTGGTCAATGATTTGCCTATTTTTTGTAATTATGAAAATGGTGGAATGGCTGTAGATTATCCCATTAATGATGCTATTCTCAAAAGCGGAAAGCAATCTTTGGAAGTGAGGATTATAGCACCAAAAGGAGAAACCAGTATTTCCAAATATGCGCATTACGAGATAAAGGTATTTGTAAAGGAAGCCAATAAAGAAGCATCGGGAAGAGAATTGGTTTATACATTGCCTATGAGTGAGGATTTTAGAAACACACCGCTTCCTGTCATCATCCATAAAAATACTTTTGAGGCGGAAGTTCCTTATCATAATATAGGATGGTCCAATTCTTTGGATCTTAAAGAATTGAATAAAAACCAATTGTTGCAGGAAATAAAAAACTATCTTACCAAAATAACTTCTATCTATAATGGTAGAAAAGAGCTAGAGTATGAGAAATTATACAATTCCAGGATGGAGGAACATAGCAAAAGTTTTTATCTTACTCAGGAGGAAATGAGCGATTACAAAGATTCTACATTTCTAGGATTACCAGAAAAATTAGAATCTATAGATTGGGATTTGTATCAAATGGTTTTTTACGGAGATAACAGACTTGTATCTCTACAAACAAAACATCAGCCGCCAGGATTTGTTTTTGAATCCGTGAATAAAGATGAATATGGTTTTACAGAAATGGTGTCTTTCCACAAAAAAGATAAAAATGCAGCGTTGGAAATTATAAGATAACAAGGTGAATTGAGATTAATCCATTAAAATTTTTAATATTTCGCCAAATCAGAGAATGTTAAATTCTGAATTTTTGGTAATGGTTTAGGCTTAAATTTCTCTCTAAGTTTATATTTTTTTGTCGGTCCAAAATCTTGATCAAAAACAACTTTGTTTCCTTTCAGCAAGTCAATTTCGGTTTCCGTAGTTATTTCTCTTCCGTCCGAAATAACCCTCGAAATGTGGGTCAATTCAAAATTACCGTCTTTAAATCTGAAAATATATCGGCTTTTCAATTCGTTGACGTCTGTTAGTATGACTAATTTTCCTTCTTCAATAAAAAAATCCGGGATTCTAAAATTTTTTTGTTTTCCTGAAGTTTCAACAGGATATTGATTTTCAAAAATCTGGGTTGAGGAAACTTGTAACTTAAGATTTTTGCTATTGGGCTGTGACAAAAATATCTGCAGTCTAAAAGGTTTGATTTCCCCGGTTTTAGTCGTAGTTACAACAACCCAATCAGGTTTTTTATCGTTGTTAAGATCGCCTTTTTCTTCGCCAACTATTTCACTGAAATTATCTTGATTCCTAATGTTTTGGGAAAATAAGTTTGTATGGGCAAAAAGTAAAAATAAAATATAGAGAAATGATTTTTTCATCTTTTTATAAATTTTAGAAATGGAATAGAGCTGATTTTGAAGATGCTTATTTCATAAACGGATTATCAAGTAAAGCACCTGATATCAGATATAAAGAAAAAAATAAACTGACAGAGTACATTAAGACAAAGAAAACAACACATCTGGTGATGTAAAGAATCCATTTTGTTTTTATTTTTTGAATCAAAATATCAATCAGGAAAAACAATATAGCTGTAGGAATACTGATTATTAATCCAAATTGTTTTATGATTTTGAAGATCACTGTCAGATTAACAGATTCCGATGAACTGCTGAAGAAAAATATAAAATATACAGTAACAAATAAATTTGATAAAACAAATATTATCAATAATTTAAGTAATGTATCAGATGCACTTTTCATGATTAAGTTGGTTTGTAACGTGCACTTTTTGGAGAACTAAAAGCTTCTTTCAATCCATTTTCTACTTCTTTCCAAAATTGGGTGTGGCTCAAACTGTGAGATGTTTTTGCTAAATAAACGAGTGAGCCAGGTTTTTTGTCTAATTCTTTTATGCCTTTATCCTGCTCTGCAACCAGATCTGCATTGTATTTGGTAACCAGTTCAGAGTATATTTCAAAGTTTTTTCTTAATGTAGTGACTTGGGTATCTAACTTACCAAAGACTAGAGGCTCTATTCCCCAATCTATCACTTTTGTTATTGTTGAAAAATTCTCAGGATCTATAAACTGACTGAATAATCTCATCAATAAGTCTTCCAAATTATTGGCATTTGCAGCATCCTGAGCACCTTTTAAGAAGGTTTTAAATTTACTTTTTTTATTTCGTGAGTTGTAAATGTCTTTATCAAATATAGGAACTTGCAGTATAGACAATCCTTTCGTTTGTTTTGCAGGTGTCCAGGCTGTAGAATCTATAGTATCTGTAATTCCTCTGCTTTCTTCAAAAACATTAGCCAATAAACTCAGTAGGTAACTGTCTTTTGGGCCGCTTTTTATAGCAAACAGAATATTTAAAACTGTTAATCCTTGTGTTAAATTTAGGTTTGAAACAAATGTTGCTTTAGCATAACTTTTACTTCCACTGGCGTAATTTTTATGGACATCAACTGTCCACTGTAAAAAGTTTGTCAAAAGATTGATGAACGAAGCCTTTTCTTTCTGGAGACTAGAATTATTAATTTTTATCGAATTAATATAATTGATTATTTCCTGTGTTATCATATTAATTGCCAAAGAAGCATTTGCCATTTCCTGCCATGCTTTTCTCCCTTTGTTTGCAAAATCCTGCCAGATCAAACTTTTCAGATAAGTTAATATGACATCTGTCTTAACATTTTTAAGCATTGTGATGCCACGCTCAAATTTATCTTTAGAAAAAGCTTGTAATAATCCTTCGAGATTCAATAAACTAAAATGGGCAACAAGCTGTTGTGTTAAATCGTACTCATTATGAACATTGATGATTTTACAGTTTGGATGTAGTTTACCGTGATTGAGCTGATGTTTCTTCTGAAAAAAAGGAGTTGATAGATAGGTGATACTTTTTATTTTCCAATGCTCAGGAAATTCGGTGATTTTTCTGGACTTCAAAAACTCAGATTTGGCAATCATCTCTTTGTTGGTAATCAATTCTGTAAATTGATTAATGACATTGCCGCCGTGCGAATGCCCAATCAGATGCAGACTGACTTCCTGATTTTTTTTAAATTTGTAAACGCGTGAAAGCAGGTCTAATAAACGTTCTGCTGCGAGATTTCTTTCTTTAGTATCATTATCTCCGGACCAGCTAAAAAACTGCCCTTCGATATATAAGTTTTGAAACTGAGGGCCTAGCTCTTTCAGTTTTGCCCAAAAATTAGCTTTGCTTACATTGTTTTTTTCGTCTTTGCCTTGCCAATAATCCGTATTAGCTTCGTGTTTTTTACCGGTTATATTGACTGGGTCTGTTGTGCCCGCAACGAACATTACAACATCATAAATTTTATCGCTGGTTTTTGGAGGTGATTTTGGTGAACCCCAATATAAACCTTTCTCAGTACCCTCTTCGGTAACAGTTCTTGTTGCATTCGTAACAATGTTTTCGTTAGAATACATACTGTGCCCTTTTTCAGATACTTTGGTATAGGTGCCTTTTACAATTCTGGTTCTGCTCATATTTCATTTTCTTTAATAATGAAAAACACATTGTTTTGGAAAAATAATATTATAATTAGGAATGACTATTGTGCGGAAGATTTCGTCTGTAAAGCCTCTGTTATTAAGTCTTTCTAAAAAAATATCTAAAAAATAAATTTACACATTTGAAATGATAGGATTTACCTAGCCAAAGGATTAATGTAATATTCTTCCGATTTCAATTCTTTTCCATTACTTCCATCCAACACTACTTTCCTGAATAATGATTTTTCGATATCAGCAGATTTCTTCCCTGTATTCCATTGTAGTTCGTAAATATAACTGCCATAAGTTTTAGAATAAAATCTGGAAAGCTTCCCGGATTTTGTGAAATCAACATTGTTTTTTTTACCGTATTCTAGAACTTTATCTAGAGAGAATGGATAATTTTTGTCCTTGTCTTCAGTCTTTACCAACTTTTCATCTTTATAGTAATACCACTGTCCAATCTCTACATCGTCTGCAAAATAGTGGGTTACAGATTGCAACAATCCATCTTTGTTGTAGGTCTGAAAAGTTTCAAATCTATTATTGCTGATATATTGTTCTACATAATTTTCTACGATACTTTTTTCATAGTTTTCCTCAATATAACCTTCTTTTACACTGTGATATTGCTTCACGTAGGTGTCTTGATCTTTCTGATAACCTTCATAATCTGGATTCTTTTTCAGATTGGCTTCATATTTATTAATATCGAAACGAGGCAGTTGTATCTTATTATCCATGGGCTTGTTATATTGTTTATTGATACTTCTTTTTTCTGTTTTAAAATCATTGCAATTAACTAGAAAAAGAATACTTAAAAAAAATAGATTAATTGCTAAATTTTGCTTTTTAAAATATCCCATTGCCATTTATATGTTTGTTTTGCCTTTATATTAGTATCTGAAATATAATAATCCATAATATTATCTGTATTAAATTTTTTAAATGTTAACGGGCTACGATTATCAAATGTGTGAAATAATCCGATAGCGTGAAGCAGTTCGTGCGTTGCAGTTGTCTTGACAGCTTCAAATGGATTTCCTGTCGTTGTGGCGATATTTTTTAAATCTAATACGTAGACTGTTTTGGAAGGGATATTCTCAGCCTCACCCAGCAAATACTGACCATCCGGAAGTTGGATGACTTCTGCAATAAAATAGACTCTATAAAAACTATCATATTTATTTCCTAATACACTGCCATCTGGGAATTTGGCACTTCTTAACTTGGAATCAAGGTATTGATGAATTCCTGTACCACTTTGTAATTTAGGGATGAAGTTTCGGTCTTTTGTAAGATCCAGGTTGATACTTTTTATATCTGCATTGATATAGGCTTGTCTCAAATATTTTATTAATCTTTCCTTTTCACCAGCAGTACTTCCATTTTTAATTTTTCCTGGTCCCGAAGATGATTTTACAGAAACAAATAAAATTTTTCCCTGTTTTTGATGAGCTGTATTATTCGCGAGAATCTTTATTTTTCCACAAACCATATTATCAGCTAAAACTTCAATGATTTGATCTGTACTGAAAGAATTGACGCATGTAATTTCCAAATAATTATCCAGAGTATATTTGCCCTTCTTGATTGAGATTTCTTCTTTATTAAATTTGAAATACTCCTTTGTATCCTGTGGTTTCTTTAGATGCTTTATGGTTAGTTTTTTTGGTAATTCTTCAATTTCAATTTTTAAAGTAAGCTTATGTGAATCCCCTTTGTAGATAGTCATATACGGAATCGGATACAAGTATGGGCTTCCGTTTATTTTAGGTTTCCATGGAATTGTCATATTGCTGAATTTATTTAAAAGATTTTGATATTCTTTACCATCTTTAAAGAAAACACCATTTAAATAAATTTGCTCTAATAATTTTGTAGATGGGTTCCTATAATTTCCAATGATAGATTTGTACCACTTTTTATCCCCACTTACACCTGTATCTCCTAATCTTACCCAATCAAAACCAAATTCTCCGCTCCAATTAGCGTGCGGCCTAAACTCTACCAAACATTTCGATTGGATATTACCTTCTTTTGGTTTTTCAGGATCGCCATAACTAATACCTTGATCAGAACCTTCTTCTGTAACCGTTTTTGTTGCTGTCGTAACAATGTTTTCATTAGAATACATACTGTGTCCCTTCTGAGACACTTTGGTATATGTTCCTTTGATAAATCTGGTTCTGCTCATTTCTAATTGGCTTTAGATTTCTCTCCGCTGTTGTTCTGAACTTCTTTTTGTGCGTGTTTGTGGATAGATTCGTTGGATTGGATATTCATAGATTTCTCACTCACTTCCGTTCTTTCCATTTTCGTTTCGCTGTGAACATCGCCATCAATCATTTCGGTTAATTTTCCTGTGATGAACATGCTGGCGTCGCCGGCAACTGATGTCAGTTTCATAGCGCCAATACTTTGGGTTGAGTTCATTCCGATACTTTGGGTGTTATTCATTCCGATAGTTTCAGAAGCATTTTGTCCCACACTAGTGGTCATATTTTCTGTGACATTGATGTTCATATTCTTACAATTCAGTGTCATTGTTTCGGGAGCTGTGATGTTGATGTTGCTTCCTGTGGTGTCCAGATGGATTTCATTTCCTGATTTATCTGTAATGATGATGCTTTCATCTTCTGTGAAAATCACTTTATGTCCACTTCTGGTCATAATGGATTTGACACGGTTATCAACACCACCACCAAGTCCAACTCCTCCATGGAACATTCCACCCATTACGAAAGGTCTGTCGGGATGGTCATGGACAAAACCGACCATCACCTGATCTCCAACTTCAGGAATAGCAACATACCCTCTGTTTTGAGTAATTTGATCTGTTCCTCCTGCATCTGGACTCATCATTCTGATAAAGTTAGTAGTGTCGTGCAATTGCCAGTCAAATTTAACTGTGACTCTCCCTTGTCCCTGTGGATCTGTATTACTGACAACAGTAGCTATTTGTGGTTGCGCGGTTGGAACTGTAAAATCCGGTTTTGGAAGGAATCCCGTATCGCTGGCAATGGCCTTGAAAGTACCTTTGTAATTCCCTAAAGTATCCACATCGTGCGAAGTCTCAATAACCATTATTCTAGTAAAATAACTGGTTTGATTGCTGTCTGGCTTTCTCATTTCCAAGTCTGCAACACAGCCCGGATATAAGAAAGGAATCGAGATATTTCCTGTAACGGTAAAAACTTCTACAGCTTTACTCCCTGCAGCACTTTCCTGGGAGTTGACTACATCTTTATCGGTAACCGCTTTTATCGGTGAAACCTGTAAAGATCTTGTGGTGAAAATCCCGTTTTGGGTCTGGCTGTAAGCATTTTTTGCCAGATCACTTTTATGTTTAATCGGCGTTTCTCCGGAAGTCAGTTTGCTGTTCTGACTGCTGTTGTAGCCGTAGAATTCAGGTTTGGTATGAACCGCTTTGAGTTCTACACGGATGTCGCTGACATTACTTCCATAGATTAATTTGAGTGGTGGATTTTGTGGCGGCAGTTTACCAAAATGTAATACTTCACCATCGTAATAGAATTGTTCGCCATAAGCTTCCGCCATTCTTGCGAGGTAATTGTAATGGGTTTCGTTGTACTGAACACTGAATGGAATCTCAGAAAAATCGTTCGCATCCACACGCACATCATACTTGCTGCTTCCCAAACCTTCTTTGATGAGTTGTGAGGCAATAATACTCATATTCACGGGTGATTCTCCACCAAAGCTCTGGATGGTTGGCGCTGCATCCAGCAAAATTGTTGGACTGAAACCGCCAAGAACAATATTCGGAAGGCCGCCTTTTTCCTGACTGAATCCAACTCTGGTAATCACACCCACAAAAGTCCTCTCCGGACTATCTTGGATATCTTTGTATTTTTGGACAATTGTAATTCTTTTCCCTAAAAACTCCTGGCTGGTTTCCAGATTATGGTTTTCCTTATTTCCTAATGTGTCATGCGCCAGAATCAGTTCAAACTCGTGATGTTTAGAGCTGTTTTGTGAAAGAGTGAAATGTTTGTAATGTGAGATTACTTTCCCTTCAATCACAATATTAAGTTTGACAAGACGGTTAATTCCAAAAATCTGACTCGATGAGATGGAATTGGCGCTATTGTCCGGTTTGAAACTTTTGGTAGGAGTGTTGGAAGTAGCCATATTTTGTGATTTTTTAGTATTAAATATCTATTACTTTGTTTAAACTAAACTTGGTCTATCGCTTCTATGAAGGCTTTTTTTGAATATGGAATTTAAAATCAATAATATTAAATCGATAAAAAATTATCATTCGCAATTATTTATTGATAATTAATTCGCAACAATCTTCCTGAAATCATAGCAATAATAATGCAATTGTCATCCAAAAGATTGTTAATTAATCAAAAATCCTGATGAATGTGTCCAAAAAGGATGTTCATCAGGATTATTTTTTATTTTAAAGAGAAATAATCAGATGATTATTTAGCACCTGGCCAAACCCCATCGTAAGCTGAGTTGCCATAATCTATTTTCTCTGCACTTACTACAAAACTGATGAACATATTATCCTCGTTCAAAGCATCATAATCTACTTCGTGTTGGATAACGTATCCGTTTTCCCACTTCAGAGTTGTCAATGTGCCTTCTTCGTGTGACTTGTTGAAAGTTACTTCACCACTAGTTGGCTTGTATTTCCCATTTAATAAACTTTCCAAAATTCCTGAATCCTCAGTTGCTTCCACAGTGATTTTGATCAATGCGTTAGAAGGGTCTGATGCAACTCTACCGGAAACATCCGTGTTTCTTGATACACCGTAATTCAGTTTAAGGATCTTTTGTTCTGCACCGCCGTTGAATTTTAATACGGCTCTTGAATTGTTTGCCATGATTTCTAAAATTTAATTGTTAATATATTATATTGTGTATTAGTGTGTTCCTTAACTTTTGTATACCAAAGATAGAACCACCTTCCAAAAAAATAAGTAGTAGAATTACTACAGTTTTAGAAAATATTCAAGAGAAAAAAATAATTTATTATCAATTTTATTGAAAAATCTGGGCGGGTAAAGCTTGATAATCAACTCCCATATCTTTGACTAATAACTTATAGGATTGCGGATTGATAAGGTAAACAGCCGTCGAATCTTTATCAGAATCATTAATCTTCAAATCATAATTCGAAATAATCTTGATTGGAAACCGAATACTGTCTTTTGCGGATTTTACGATTGTGCCAGAATTGATTTTATAGACATTAACATTTTTATCTTGGATTTTAAGATTATTAATCAACTCAATTGTGTTCGTTTTTATAACAAATAAACTTTTGTCTGAAGCTTCTTGTGGTGTTAATGCTTTTTTAGGCTGTTCATTTCTTTGATTTTCAAAAAGATCTATCGAAAAATGATCCGGTCTTTCATATTTTTTCTTGCAGGAAATTGTGAACGATAGTAAAATTATCATGTATAGAATGTAAAAGTGGGCAGTTCTCATCTCGGTAGATTTTAAATGAAAAAGGGAATTCATAACTTATTGTTGCAAATTCCCTTTGTTGTTAATTTTTATTGGGTTTATTCCTGTTGATATTCAGCATCCCATTCGTTACCGTCGTCTCCTTTGTGTCCATCCAGTTTGATGACAAAACTTTTTGTTGGGAAGTAAGGTGTCATTCTGATATCAAGCCAAACACGATCCTTATTCACTTTGTCTTGTTCAAATCTTACAATTTTGAATTTCTCAATCAATTTGTCCGGACCTTTGATTCCGTCTAGGAAAGTTACGATTTGTCTTCTCAAATCATCTTCGTTTCTCGGGTTCCAGTTTTCAAATGCTCTTCTGTTGAGGAAATCGAGTAGAACCTTGGTTACATAATCGAAAACTCTTACAACAGAATAAGTTTGTAAACCAATGTTATCTCCGGTAAATAATGTTTTTGCGGAGAATGCCATAATTTTTCCGTACTCGTTCACCATCGGAACCAATCCCATTTTCTCAAGCTGAGAGATTTCACTTTTCTTAAGGTCAAATTTCACGGCATCCACTTCATTGATATTTCCGTGTTTTTTACCAGCGGCAACTTGCGACATCAATGTTTTATAGATTTTTCCAGCCATAGAAGTAGAAGGAGGGAGGTCCACATTTTCCTCTTCACCCACTTCCTCAGCTCTGCCTCTTCCCACAAGCCAGTTGGTCGTCATAATCACATTACTTCTGTGAAGTTCGCCGCCTGTAAGATTGGCCGAATGGAAAAGATCCACAACATCATCCGGTTTGTCAAGATTAGCAAAATCTGTTACCAACATTACTTTGTTCTCGTTACAGATTTTCGCCCATTTTTCAACGACTTTGTTGGAACCCAAATATCCTGGAATTGCTAGGATAGAGTAGTTGTCTCTCAAATCCAGGCGGTCATAATTTTGCTTGAACTCATCCGCAATAGCATCAATGAAAATCGGATTATCCAAATCTTTCATTTGCTCCAAAGATGCATTCACGATGCTTACATTGTCAACTTTGTCAAGCTCTGTATTCTTGAAAAACTGAGCCATTGTTCTATACGATGTTTCCAATTCGCGGATCGCACCAAGGCTATTTTTAAGATTGGTTTTAAGATTTTTTTCTGCACTCTGCGCTTTTGTTTTACAAGCTTCTGCCATTTCTTCAGCAGTAGCATTATTTTCCAAAAGTGAAATCCATAAATTCAGTTTTTGAGCTAAATCTTTTCTTTCAGTTTGTTTGTTTGTATCATTTAAGAAGATTTCTTTACGTGCTTTTCTCGTTGGATTCATATTGGCAATCCCGTCTACAACGGTTTCTATAAAATTAAATCCACCAACTTTATTGAGATCATTAATCGCTGAACCTCTTCTTTGATCTTGCTGTTGTTCTGCAGCTTGCTGATTTTGCGATGCTGCTTGTTGTCTGTTGTCCATAGTTTTTGTGTTTATTATTTTTCAAGTTCACCTGCTACTTCTTTCAAAACTTCTATCAAAGCATTTTTGGTTTGAGGATTTTCAAGAATATTTTTTAGAATTTTATTATTCTTCAGTTGTCTCAGTATTTTATTGTACTGTTCTTGTTCGATGCTTAGAGTTTTCAGATATTCTGAGTTTTGAGTCAGATTTTTCGGAGTGAAATCTCCCAATTGCTGAAACCTGAATTCTTCATCTATGTAAGTTCCGTCTTCTGTCTCGTGCTGAACAGAAATAGAAGGTTGAAAGTGTTTGAAGACATCGTCTACCGATTTCAGACCTTTTACAATTTCCGGAACAAATGGTTCATCTGCTGTAAGTTGACTTACAATCAGCGATCTGTTTTCCTGAATTTCTTGGATTGCTTCGTTGGCGTCAACTTTTACTTCGTTTCCCCCAACACCATAATTAAACATTGCCATATTATTTATTTTTTGTGATTGATTTTCTGATTTTTTACTGAAATATTTTAAAATCTTATTGAATGAAAACATTACAGAGATTCTACTGGTTCGATGGTTGGCATAAAGAATCTGTTAAGCCAATAAAACTTTTCTCCGTTTTGATCTATGATGATCTTTGGGTTGCTTTTATTGTTTAGCAATCTGTCTGCCAATGTTTTATATTGTTTGAAATAGTTTCTTACAATCTCATTGGAAACGACTTTCTGTTGTTTCCATCCACTCAGCTTATATGTAGAAAGTGTTTCTTCCGCTGAGTTATCAAATCCTGTACTGACAGCGACAGAATAAGCCATAGACTGATTTCTCAGTTTTGATTTATCAAATTTCGTATCGCCTGAATAGTATTTTTTAAGCGTATTTAAGTAAGAATTAATTGCTGATCCTTGACTGAAATTAGGCGTGAAACTTTTTGTCTCCTGATAAATTTCCTGATAGAAAGCTCTTAGTTTATCATATTCGGTTTCAGATAAAAGAATTCCTTTTTCAACGGCTGGATAGCTTTCCTTTAACTCACTGGAAAAAGTTCCTTTGGTTATAAATGGATTGTTATAAGTAATCAACTGCGTTGTAGTTTCTGTCGGAATAGGTGTTGGAGCATTAGAAAACTGATTTCTGAAATCTGGCTTCACAATCGTTTTGGAACTTCCGACAGCTGATTTGAAATAGTTTGTCAAAGAAGTATTAACCGTTTTGTTATAATCAATAACCTGAGTAATTAAACTATCCAATGATTTAACAAGCAGATTACTGGAATTGATTTCCCCTTTTCTAGGATAAACTACAAAACCCTGAGCCATACTTGCTTTGGGATAATCCAAAGAATAAACGCCGCCTTCGCCCATCACAAGGTTGTAATTATTCTTATCCATAATCATTTTTTGATCAACGATTCTGGCCTTGTCCAATTCTGCGATATTTCTGGCTGTGCCTGTTAAAACGTTTTCTGAGAATAATACGAAATTGTTGTAATAATCAGAAGAGCCTGATGCAGATTGGAAGAACAACATTTTTGCACGCGCTTTAGTCAGGTTTCGCATAGCCTCGCTAAGACCTCCGAAGCTGGAAGCTGTAGATCCCACAACAATAACGATATTGGTCTCGTCCGAATTATTTTTGATTAATTCTCCTGTAGTTGAAAGTGCTTCTAATAAAGGCTGAGCGCCGCTATTACTACAATTTTGATTAGATGTTTGTAGGTCTATAAAAGAATTGATTTCCTCAAAATTATTGCTTAAAGCTGATGGCAAAATATCTTCTCCACAGTTATTATTTTTGTAAAGAACAGCGCCGTATTTTATGCTTTTAAAATATTTTAACTGATCTAATTTCAACTGGATATCCTGAAAAACAGATTTGGCCAAAGCAGCATTCTGAATATTATCCCGGCTGATATCAACAGTGAAAACAATGTTTAGATTTTTACTTCTGTTCGTTATTTCTTTGAATCGGTCATAATAAACAGGTTGTCCCAAAACATTATAAACAAAGTTTTTACTATAATCTAAGGCGTTTGTGAAGAATCTCGCTCTGTTAGAATTATCAACCATCGAAGGTGAAACCGAAACCAAATTTTCTATAGCGGTTCTGTTGACGCCATCAGAAAGAGGGAAGTTGGTTTCCGTAAAAGATCCATCTGGATTTTGTTTATTGATAGCTAAATTATTTTCATCAGCATAATTGAAATCTGATGAAACTTTCAGAGCTGTTCTGTCGCCCCAATTGGCAATCATATTGGAACTAATCCAGCCATAAACATCCTTGGAAATGCTATCAATTTTTAGATTTGGGGATTTCCCTATTAAAAACCTGTTGTTGGCTTCGGATTGTTTGTAAATGTAGACTAACTGACCAACGGCAATTTTTTTGCTGATAGGTTTTGTAAGATCCGGCGAAGAAAAAATCAAGGCAGAATCACCTTTCATATATTTTGAACCATTTTTTAAAACATCAGAATTATTTGGAGAAATAACTGCTTTTACATTAAAACCATTATCGCTTCTTTTCAAAGAATTGGTCCAAAGCAATAACTGATCTTTCGGGATCCAACCATAAGTTTTAACTGATTTGGAAGGGATTTTTTTCATCAAAGCATCAGGATTGTATTCTGCGACTTTGATAAGATTTTTAGATTCTTTTTGCTTGACAACTAATAATGGTTCCAGGAATTTGATTTCTTTAGGCGATTTTTCTTCACCTTTATCCATAAAAACTGTGTTGTTGGCGCGATCAGAAATTACCACCCAAGGTTCAGCTTTTTTAGGAAATCCGTCATTCACTTTTACTTGATCTACATAGCCGTAAAAATCAGAATCTGGTGTTTCCTGAGAAGGAATCCTGACTTGACATCCAATCAAAATATATACAGAACCAAAAAGGTAGGCAGCGCTAAGGAAGTTATTTTTCATAATTTATTTTTTTAGTTTATTTACTTGCTTTGCTTTACTTCTACTTTGACAACGCAATTTTGATTGGTGTCCAAAGTGGTTTTTACTTCCTGTATAGAATTATTTTTATCGAATTGCAAACCCATACAATAGTTGTAGAATGAGTTGTTTTTGTCATTCACAGTTAGTCCAATATTATCTTTGTTGCATAGATAAGTACTAAGAAGATAGTTGTAATGACTGTTGAAATTGTTGCCATTGGCAATCTGCTGAAGATGATATTTAAAATCATCATTGATTTTACTGTAAATGTCAGTCACAGTAGGAGCCGTCACTACTTCATCATCCAGTTCCTCGTAAGCAGGTAATATTTTTATCATGTGCTGAATGGGTTCATTATCGACGTCTGTGTACAAAGTCACGATGTAATTACCAGGATTTTTGAACGCATAAGTAGCCATTTTTTCTTTGGCATCAATATTTCCGGTTTCTCCGAATTTCCAAGTGAATATTTTAGCATCGGGAGAATCTGCACGGAAAAACACATTTTCCAATTGCATTGCCTGGGTTGGCGCGTCTATTTTGGTGGCAACTTTTGTAGTGTCTGTAGGCTTGGAAAAACCTCCCGAAACCAAAACAGGAAAAGACTTGGTATATTTATTATCAATGATTACAGAAACTTGATAATATCCTGGCTTTTTGAAAAAGTGAGAACCTTTGTTTTTGTCAGAATTAAATCCATCCCCAAAATCCCATTTTCTTGTTTTTCCGAAAGTGGTTTTGTCTTCAAAAGTCAATGTATCGCCCACATTGAGAGACGTTGGATAAACTGCTGCAACAATATCGTCTGAGCTATGGATGACTTTTCTCTGTAACCACAAAATAATAATGGCCGCTAAAAGCAAAAGACTTATTACTGCAATAATAATGTTCTTCCTGTTTTTTTGGATGTAATTCATAATTAAAAGTTGTTAGTTATTTTTCATAAGTAATGCGTTATCTCTTTGCAATTTTTGATTTTTGCGTTCCTTGAAACCAATAGAACAATCTTCAAACTGTTTGGTGAAAATTTTGATGTTTTCATTTTTTTTACCCGCTATATTTTTGTCTTCTACATACATTTTGTAGAACTGGGCAATCTGCTTGTAAGATTCTTTTCGTGGATCTGTGATATTCACAGTTTCGAAAATATTAGCAATATCATTGATGCTGTATCTGATTTCGTTTTCCAAAAGAGGATTTTGATTTTCTACAGACACTTTTTCGATTTTATTAAAAGTACTGTCTATAACTGGTTGTGCAATTTTTTGACGATCATCAAACTTCACTTTCTCTTCCAAAGTCTGGATTGCAAGAATATCAGAGTTATTAAAAGGCGACTCGTAACGGTAAAGAAGAATCACTGAAAGAAGTAAGACTGCAAAAAAGAGTAGTCCCAAGAGGTACAAAAAATAGTATCTTTTTTCTTTGTTGGAAAGGATAATTTTGGCTTGCATAGGTTTTAGTTTATTTTAATCGTCTTGCTATTTTTCCACCTGGCTCATTATTTCTTATTTGGGTATTGATTTTTTCTACTTTCCCCATACATTCATTTAGGTTTCTTATGGCATTTCTTTCTTTGGCTGTTACATTGATGAGTTCATTTTTGAAAATGGTCATTTTTCCAATGTTTTTCGTCAATGTCGAATATTGTTTAAATGATTTGCTGCTATCAGCTCCCATAATATTTTTTGTGTCCTGAAGATCTTCCAGGATTGAGTTTCTAAGGAAAATATCATTCTGTACTCGGTCTGTATTTAGCAAAGCCATTTTGTAGTAAATGGTATCCATTTTAATCTTCAAAAGTTCATTTCTGCTAAGAACGTTTTTGTAGGCATTCAGTTCTTTTTGGATTTGTTCTTTCTGGATTTTTGAACTTTTAAAAAACAGAAAAACCGTTGTTAGACTGATTGATATTAAAACAATGAATGAAAGTACGAATCGGATAATTCCGTTTCTTACATCATTGGAGTTTAGTTTTTTTTGCCCTTGTGTAGTCATGATTTCTAAATGCTTGAATTATAATATCCGTTTTCTACACAAAATCTGGCAAGATCCAGTTTGCTTTTAAGTCCCAGTTTTTCTGTCAATCTATTGATGTAAGTGTCAATAGTTCTTGTACTTAAGCTTATTCTGTCGCCGATTTCTTTATTGCTGAATCCTTCATAGCAAAGTTTAATGATGTGGATTTCTGTAACATTCAGTTCCTCTTGTTGTTTTTTCTGACGATCCATATAGCTTTTTACAACTTCTTCCTGCGACGCCCATTCTTTTTTATATTCCTCATAATCAGAATTTTTACTCAGGATGCAGTTTCTGAGAATATCCTTTATGATGATGCTGTTTTTTTGACAATAGAAAGTGTTAGGAATTTCGCTAAGAGTAGCGGCCATGTCATCCTGATAAGTTGTAGAGTAGGTAAGAATTGGAACATCTTTATTGTGTTGACGAATGTACTTTATCGCTTCGATTCCACTTAGGATTGGCATAAACAAGTTGATGATGAATACATCTTCTTGCTTTCTGTAAAGCCTGTTGATCAATTCGTTGCCATTATTGCAATCATTAACAATAGAAAACAAAGGGTTTTCCAAAAGCATTTTAACCAAAAACTGCTTAAAATAGAAATCGTTTTCTGCGATTGAAAAGCGTATTGCTTTTGTAGAAGTATTGTACATATTGAATATTCAGGGATTTTAGTTTTTATAAAGGAGACCAAAAAGTTCAAAATATTTAAATCAATCGATTTAATAAAAAGCTAAATCAGAAGAATATTCTGCTGGGAGGGATTTTCCTTTTTGCAGGACAGCAAAAGGAAATTATAAAGTGATAAAGTAAGCTATTCGATATAATCATTAAATAATTTTTAATAGAGTTTTAACAAAATTCTAAATCCGTTAATATTATTATTGAAATAGTATCGAAAAACTAAATATCAAATATGTTGCCAATAAATTAGTAATAACTCAAATATGTTATGTATTGGTTAATTGTATTGCACTATTGTTGATTAATTAATATTTAATTAAGATTGTGTAAAATGCAGATATAATGGGAGTTTTGAAGTGGTTTTTTGTGTCTCAAGTAATGACTTTATGTTTTTTTTGAAAGATTATAGATAAAGATTTTTTAATATTCGAAAACCAGAATAGAGTGTTTAGAGCCTATTTAAAATATAAATTTTAGGATTTAGAAAACGTAAATTTGTATAGACACAGATTTATTTTCTTAATATTACATGATACAATTTTTTAAATGGCAAGAGAAATTCTTTATCAGAAAATCGCAAAAATTATAGAAGAACAGATTCTTTCCGAAACCCTTAGGATTGGAGATAAATTACCTTCGATACGTTCAATACAAAAGAATTACAACGTTGGACTGAACACTGCGAAACAAGTATTTTTGGAGTTGGAAAGCAAATCATTGGTAGAATCCCGGCCAAGATCTGGATATTATGTAAGCAGAACTTTTCAAAGAAAAATGGCGCTTCCGTCCGTTAGTGAACCTCGACTAGCCAAGAAAGAAAATACTCCGGAAGAGTTAACCCGAAAGGTTTTCGACTCACTTCAAGATAAGGATATTACAAGGTTTTCATTAGGAATTCCGGATCAAAATTTGTTGCCGGTTGCCAAGTTAAATAAAGGGATTGTAAGAGCAATGAGAAGCCTTCCTGAAAGCGGAACCGAAATAGAACCTGCGCAAGGAAGCATTAATCTTCGCAGAAATATTGCCAAATGGTCATTGGTTTTAGAAGGGAAGTTGACGGAAGATGATATTGTCACAACACACGGAACAATGAGTGCCGTTTATTACTGTCTGCTTGCGGTTACCAAGCCTGGTGATACCATTGCTACAGAAAGTCCGATGTATTTTGGGATTTTACAGTTAGCAAAATCAATGGGATTGAATGTTATTGAACTTCCAACACATCCGGTTACAGGAGTCGATTTGGATGCTCTGAAAAATAATATTCATAAAATTAATGCTTGCTGTTTTGTAACCAATTTCAGTAATCCTTTGGGAAGTCTGATGCCGGATGAAAATAAAAAATTGCTTGTCGAGATGCTGACTTATCACAATATTCCTTTGATTGAAGATGACTTACTAGGAAATCTTTTCTTCGGAAATTCTCGTCCAAAACCTTGTAAAGTGTATGATGAGGCAGGAATTGTGATGTGGTGTGGCGGAGTTTCGAAGACTTTGTCTCCCGGTTATCGTGTAGGCTGGGTTGCTCCGGGAAAATTTAAAGAAAAAATTATCTGGCAGAAATTGGTACAAACCGTTTCAATGCCTTCACTTTTTCAGGAAGTGATTGCTGATTTTATGGAGTTTGGAAGATACGATCATCATTTGAGAGGCTTGCGACATACTTTACATACCAATTGTCTGAAATTTCAACGAACTATTGAGGATTATTTTCCGGAAAACACAAGAATTTCTCAGCCTCAGGGTGGTTTCTTTCTCTGGCTTGAGCTGGATGAAAAAATAGATACTTCTGAACTTTATGACATTGCTATGGCGCAGAAAATCAGCTTTGCGCCAGGAAGATTATTTACTCAACACAATCAGTTTAATAATTGTATGAGATTGAGTTTTGCATTGAATTGGAACGAAAAAGTTGAATCAGATTTAATACAATTAGGAAATATCATTAAACAAAATTTCTAAATCTGTATCCATAAAAATATTAAAAACTATGTCTGTGTTTATCTAGAGATTGTAAGGAAATTTGTTCTTATAATTTTTATTAATGTCAACTTCAACCAACCTTACAACAAAGCATCTGCTTTTAGCTTTACTTACTGTTTTTATCTGGGGAACCAACTTTATTGCAATTTATATTGGACTAAAAGAATTTCCGCCATTCTTATTATGTGCTGCAAGATTTGGATTGGCAGCTTTTCCTTGGGTTTTTATTTTACCGAGACCTAAAGCACCTTTAAAATTGATTCTAGGCTTCGGTGTTTTCAACTTTGCGATGCAATTTGGGTTGATGTTTACAGGGATTCATTTAGGATTATCTCCCGGATTATCATCATTGGTTTTACAAGTCCAGGTATTTTTTTCAATGGCTTTAGCCTATATGTTTTTCCGTGAAAAACCAAGTTTATTCAAAATTATAGGTTCTTTGATTTCATTTATAGGAATTGGTATTGTAGCATCTCATATTAATGGTTCTGCCACATTAATCGGATTGATTCTTACATTAGTTGCCGCATTATCTTGGGCTTTTGGGAATATATATACTAAGAAAATCAATTCAGATTCTCCGCTTTCATTAGTCGTTTGGGGAAATCTTGTGGCATTTCCGTTTATGATGATTTTATCATTTATTTTTGAAGGATCAACTGTGATTGTACATTCGGTACAAAATGTTTCTTGGTCAACTATTGCTGCTGTTTTCTATATCGTTTACCTTTCCACGCATTTAGGATACGGACTCTGGGGTTATTTGATTAAAACTTATTCTACCTCTGCCGTTGTTCCTTTTACTTTATTGGTTCCTGTGGTTGGTTTTATTACTTCAGCTTTAGTGTTGAATGAAGAATTGACTTCTTGGAAAATCATTGCATCATTATTTATTATGGGAGGATTGGTTTTTAATTTATTTGAAAAGAGCATTCGAAAAATCTTAAATAAACTTAAAAGAAAAACGAATAGAACTATAAAAACGGATTCTGAATCGATTCTAAAGCATTGAAATTACACTATTTAATTTGCGTATAAACAGAATTATTTATCTTTGCCCCAGAAAAAATATGACAATACAAAGAGCACATATCAATGTAAATCTATGCGATAGCCCTTCACCAAAGGGACTATTCGGATGTGAATGGATGATATGGAATGAGGCGAAATGTGCTTGCTTTGAAAATTATTCACTGTAAACTCGTAAAAATTTAATCAAAATATTACAAAAACGCCTCGAAAAACGGGGCGTTTTTTGTGTTTTTAAGGTTAAAATTATTTAGAATGAAAAAAAATAGCCATAAAAGTGAAAATAATTTAATTAAAGATGAACAAATAATTAGAAAATAAGACGTGATAGGAAAACCAATGAGAGACAGTCATTTAGGTAAAATCGATATCTGTAAAATATTACGGACAGGATTTTCTTGTTTTTAATTTAAAGCGTAATTATTTGATAATCAATAAATTAATTTAAAAATGAATTTGCGAATTCGAAAAATTCATATTTACTTTGCAACCGAAAATTGAAAGCAATAAGTTTTCAATATTTCAAAAAAGACATTTTAAAATAACAAGAATATAATGAAACAATTACATCACATAGCTAATAAATATTCAAATCTACACGGACAAGAGCCGAAAGGATTGGTATGTATTCTTGGGAGTGAATTTGTGGAAAAAAGGTGCTTATATAAATGGGTCAGCTAATGAACTGACACATCAAAAAATATAGAGCGCCTCCCAAAAAGAGGCGCTTTTTTTATGGTTTCTTTAGCTTATTTGGTAAAGCGCCGGTTTGTGGCACCGGAGAACAGGGTTCGATTCCCGAAGAAACCCAAAATTATGAAAGGAGAGTAGGCAGATATTGGTTTGTTGCGACTTACTGCTAATAAGTTCTACGACAGTAGTGAAGGTTCGATTCCTTTGCTCTCCGCAAAGATTCACGAAAAAAATTTGGCTCCGACTGTCTCTCGGAAAAGAATTTTGAAGTGAATCTGAAAACTGGAAAGATAACGGTGGTTGTTTACCCGCCTTGGACGCGGGAGGTCGCAAGTTCGAATCTTGCTTTCCAGACAATTTGCTCCATTAGCATAGAGGTTAGTGCATTCGGCTTTCTACTGAATGACAAGGGTTCGATTCCCTTATGGAGTGCAATTAATTAATGTTAATTGTTTCAAAGAGAGAAAGAAAAGGTTTGTCAAGAGCAGGAGTTCTTTATACAAAACACAAATTACAATAGACGGACTTTTTCTTAACTCGAAATTAAAATTTAAATGAGAAATCAGTAATAATTTTAAATCTGATGATTCGCCGAAGTGGGAGAGTCGGGGCGGTCTGCAACACCGTTGTGAAAACTGAGTGGGTTCGAATCCCATAGCCATCTCAAATAACTAAAATGAGATTAGTTCTGAAGAAAAAATGAAGTTTTTCGAGCGCAGAAGTTCTTATATCAAACCAAAAATTAAAGACAGGCTTAGTTTTTCTTCACATTGATTCATAATGTAATTGGTCAGCACACAAGACTTTGATTCTTGTTGTTCAGGTTCAAGTCCTGATGAATCAGCAAATTTTTTAAATGGTTAAAGTAAATCGAAAAATTACTTATAAACCAATACCTGCGGAGATGGCGGAACTGGCAGACGCACTTGATTTAGGCTCAAGAAATTGAGGGTTCGACTCCCTCTCTTCGTACAATTTTGTGGAAACACATTACTTCAATTTTAATAATTAAACAAAACAAATTCAAAAAATGTAGAAAAAATGGAAACGCAACAACAAAAATGGCAAAATATGACTGGAAAGATTTTCCAAAACTCTATCACAACATTGGTAGAAGAAGCCATCATCCGCGAACTAGCCAACGGACACCGACTGAAAGTGTGTGTGGGTTCAGATTCCCACGTTTATGGCGATGCAATCAGTTATGCAACGGCAGTCGTTGTTATTCGTGAGGGAAAAGGAGCGTTTACATTTATCAGAAAACAAAGAGAATTTCAAACAATCAGTATCAAAGAACGAATGTTGAACGAGGTCAATAAATCTGTTGAAATCGCTTATGCAATCTGTTCTATTCTGGAAACTTATGATGTGGAAATGGAAGTTCACGCCGATATCAATACAGACCCAGATTTCAAATCCAATGTCGCTTTGAAAGACGCAATGGGATATATTTTAGGAATGGGTTACACTTTTAAGGCAAAACCATTTGCATTTGCAAGTTCCAACTGTGCTGATATGATGGTTTAAAATAGCAGGAAGCGAGATGAAGGAAGTTGGATGTTTTTAACAGTATGAATTTAACTGCCAGTATCCATCTTTCAACTTTCATCAAAAAAAAATAAAGCAATGGAAATGACAAAAAGATTACTGTTTCTGGATGATATAAGATATCCAATTGAGGCATATCATTATACAAAACAGGACATGTTCCTCACAAAAGATTGGCATATCGTTCGAAATTACGAGCAGTTTGTCAACAGGATTTTGGAAAAAGGACTTCCGGAAATGATTTCTTTTGACCACGACCTTGCAGACGAACATTATTTAGAACCCAATTCTAAAGAATTTGTAGAAAAGACAGGCTACGATTGTGCAAAATGGCTTGTGGAATATTGTATGGATAATTATTTAGACTTACCAAAATTTTATTGCCACTCAATGAATCCTGTTGGAAAGGAAAATATTGAAAGCCTTTTAAACAACTTAAAAAATTATAATGGAGATTTTTAGATTAATTCAGGATATAAAAACGCATTTGAAACTCAGTTTTGACGAGTTTGAAAATTGGTTTGAAAAAGATAATGCTACCTTAAATTATCAACCTTCAAATGGAGGTTGGACGGTTCAGCAGATTTTAGAGCATATTTATTTGACGAACTTTTATTTGTTGATTCTGATTAAAAAAGGTTCAAAAAAGGCAATGCGAAATTATCAAAATCTTGATTTGAATCTTGAAATAGAAAACTACAGTTTCAATCAAGAAAAATTTGAAAAAGTTGGTGAGTACGGGGCTTTTGAATGGATTAGACCAGAACATATGGAGCCGAAAGGAGAATTAAATTTAAATGAAATCAGAAGTTTAATTTCTCAGCAATATCACCAATGTCTAAATTATTTAGACTTGATGAAAAACGGTGAAGGTCTTCTCTGCAAAACGACAATGACGGTAAACGAACTCGGAAAAATCAATGTGTATGAATACATTTATTTCCTTTCGTTGCACAATCAGAGACACGTTACTCAGATGAAGAATAATGAATTAGAAACAATTTAAACTACAAATGAAAATCTTGGATTTTCTCTTAGGTGAACTAAATATTTTCAAAGTTGTAAACTAAAAAAGCTTTTGTCCCTTTTGACTTCGTCGAAATAATATTCATCGACTGAAAGGAGATAATCTTCGATTTGTGGTTAAAACAAAATTAAAAACTTAAAAAATGATTTTCAAAACATATAACTCTATAAAAATGCTTACCAAACGCGTGTGATTGACCAAATCAAATTGCAGGGTTTTGGAAAGGAGATTTTCATTGTGCAGGAGAAAGTTCACGGTGCAAATTTCTCTTTTTTTACCGATGGAAAGGAAATTAAAATCGCAAAAAGAACTGCTTTCATCGAGGATGATGAAAAATTCTACAATGCACATCAGATTTTGGAACGTTACAGAAAAAATGTAATAGACGTTTTCCAAAAAGTAAAAACCATTCATCCGGATGTTGACACCGTTGTTATCTACGGCGAATTGTTCGGTGGAGGTTACAAACACAAAGAAGTAGAACCTGTAAAAGAGGCGATAAAAGTTCAGAAAGGTGTAGAATATTCTCCTTACAATGAATTTTATGCATTCGATATCAAGTTGAATGGAACTACTTATTTGGATACGGATTTGGTCAATCAGATTTTCGATGAAACCGGATTTTTCTATGCAAAAATCTTGTTTCAGGGAACTTTGGAAGAAGCTTTAAAATTCCCGAACGATTTCGATTCTAAAATTCCGGCTTGGTTGGGATTGTCTGAAATCGAAAATAATATGTGTGAAGGAACAATCGTCAAAACTTTGAAAACGAAATATTTTGGAAACGGTTCAAGAGTCATTTTGAAAAATAAAAACGAAAAATGGACCGAGAAATCTAAAATGGTTAGAAAAGACAGACCAATTCAAAAAGAAGTTCGTTTCAGCGAAAATGCTCAGAATATTTGGGAAGAAATTCAAAAATATACAACTGTAAATCGATTGAATAACGTTGTGAGCAAGATTGGAGAATTCGACCCAAAGATGATTGGAAAGGTGATTGGTCTTTTTTCAAAGGATATTTTGGAAGATTTTGAAAAGGATTTTCCGAATGCTTTTACAACCATAGAAAAAGAAGAGCAAAAAAGAATCAATAAAAAATTGAATTCTTTGGTCATTGATGTTATAAAAGAAGAGTTGATGACTGTTAAAGTTTAGTTTCGAAAGGTTTAAATCGAAACCGATTTGTATAAATATCTACAATTAATAATTATGAAAAATATAGTTGCATTATCGCCTGTTTTTACTGAAGACAGTATCAACTTGAAACACGCATCCATTGGCTCAGATTACAATTTGAATCGATTTAACCTAAAATGGGATGTTCCAGAAGAGTTCAGAAATGATGTGATTGCAGTCTATGGCGAAGATATTTATGCTGAAATCGTTTCCAGTCAATGTGATTTGGCTTTACTGAAAACTGAAGATAATTGGTTATCAAATATTTCAGAAAAATTTACCAAACGTAATATTCAATACGGTCAATTGGAGCAATTTATAAATCATCAGAATGTTTTTATTAAATGTTCAGATTTTAAAAATTTCAAAGCCGGAGTTTATGAGAGGGTTTCTGACATTAAAGGATTTGACAGTGTTGATAAAGAAAGTATGGCTTTTATTTCTGATGTTGTAGAGTGGTTGTTGGAAGTTCGTTGCTTTGTTTTAAACGGGAAAATAGAAACATATTCTACGTATTGGAGAGATAATCAATTTGATACCAATGGTTTATCTGATTCTGAGGAAATAGAACTTTTCTCTTTCTTCGAAAGTTTCGTAAAAGATAATTTAGATTCTTTGCCAACTTCAATTGTATTGGATTTTGGAATCATAAAAGATAACGGTTGGGCATTGATAGAAGCAAATCCAGCTTGGTGCTCAGGTTTATATGCTTGTAATGCTAAAAAAGCTCTTGATGTAATTATTAAAAGTTGTATTAAAAATTAAAAAAAAGCCTGGAAAAGGAAGTTGTACATTGAAAGTTTTAGAAACAAATTAAAACTTCCAGCACCGAGCTTCCATCTTCCAGCATACTAAAAATGAAACAAAATATATTTTTTACGGCAGACCATCATTTTGGTCACGCCAATATTATAAAATTTTCCGAACGGCCTTTTGAGTCTTTGGAACAGATGAATGAAGAACTCATCAAACGATGGAATGAGAAAGTGGGTGTCAACGATATTGTCTATCATTTAGGCGATGTCAGTTTGGGCAAACCGGATTTTACCAAAGAAACTTTGGATAGATTGAATGGCAATATCCATTTGATAAAAGGCAATCACGAAGGTTCAACTTTGACTTATCCGAAACGATTTGATTCGATAAGAGATTACCACGAATTGAGAATTGATGAACCGGAAAATAAAGAAGGTAAACAGAAAATCATTCTTTTCCATTATGCAATGAGGACTTGGAATGGCTCACACCGCGGAACTTGGCAACTTTACGGTCATTCTCACGGAACTTTACCGGATGATGAAAACGCTTTAAGCATTGACGTTGGAGTCGATTGTCACAACTTCTATCCAATTTCTTACGAAGAAGTCAAGGAGCTGATGAAAAAGAAAAAATGGACGCCACCGTTTGCACCGAGAAATTAATTTTGCGGGATGCGGGATGTAGGACGCTGGATGTTCAGCTTCTGTGTTTGACATCCAGCACCCCTCATCCAACACCCAGCATTAAACAAAAAACAAATGAAAACAACAGACAATATATTAATTATAGACCTCGAGGCCACGTGTTGGAATGACCACCCGCCGAGAGGACAGGAAAGTGAAATCATAGAAATCGGAGTGTGTATTCTGGATACAAAAACCGGTAAGATTTCGCAAAATGAGGGAATTTTAGTAAAACCTCAATACTCAAAAGTGAGTCCGTTTTGTACGAAACTGACTTCCATTACGCAAGAAATGCTTGATGATGAAGGAATTTTGCTGGAAGATGCTCTGGATATCTTGAGGGAAGATTATGATTCCAAAGATTTGACTTGGGCAAGTTACGGAAACTACGATTTGAATATGCTTCAAAATCAGGCAAGGAAATTCAAGGTTGATTATCCTTTAAGTTATGACCACATCAACGTGAAAACCTTATTTGCTCAATTGCATCCCATCAGAAAAAGTGTAGGAATGGACAGAGCTTTGAAAGAATTGAAATTCCCCTTGGAAGGTACTCATCACAGAGGAGTTGATGATGTGAAGAACATCGCCAAGATTTTATTTTGGTGTCTGCAGAGAACTTAATTGAAAAAAATATAAGAATTTTTAGTAATTAATTTTACTACGCAAAAACATTGCGCAATTAGGTTTTTACTTTGCATCAGAAATCAGAGAGAAAATGATAGTCCTCCAAAATGTTTAACCATAAAAACAGTAATTATGAAATTTAATTTTTTAAGAAAATCAAATAGAGTAGTAACCAACTACGAAGGTGCAAAAGCTTACACAATGACGCCTGCAGAAGAACTATATAGTGCTGTTGTTACAACAGGATTATCAAACGCAACCTATGAAAAAGGAAATGACAGATTGACAAGAATCCAATCTCTGATTCAGAAAAATGACCCGGATTTCGTAGCGAAATTAGCAGTTTATGCAAGAAAAGATATGTATTTGCGTTCAATCCCATTGGTTTTGACAACCGAATTGGCGAAACAGACTTCAGGTACAGACTTGGTAAGCAAAACTGTTGACGGCGTTATCCAAAGAGCAGATGAAATCACAGAATTGCTGGCGTATTACCAATTGGCAAACAACAGAACGGATTTGAAAAAATTGAACAAGCTTTCTAAACAAATCCAAAAAGGTTTGGTGAAATCTTTCAACAAATTTGATGAATATCAATTCGCAAAATACAACAGAAAAGTGGAAGTGACTTTGAAAGATGCATTGTTCTTGGTGCACCCAAAAGCAAAAGATGAAAATCAGCAGGCTATTTTCAACAAAATCGTCAACGACTCGTTGGAAACGCCTTACACTTGGGAAGTAGAACTTTCTGTTTTGGGTCAGACGAAATTTGCCAATGATGCAGAAAGAAAATCAGCCTTCAAAAACAAATGGGAAGAATTGATTTTCAGCAATAAACTGGGTTATATGGCAACATTGAGAAACCTTAGAAATATCTTGGAAGCAAACGTTTCTTCCGATGCGATTTATAAAATTTGCAATTATTTGTCGGATGAAAAAGCGGTAAGAAACTCAAAACAATTGCCATTCAGATTTTTGTCAGCGTACAGAGAATTGAAAAACATCGATTCAAAATACATCTCATCAATCTTGGAAGCATTGGAAGATGCCGTGATGGTGAGTGCAAAAAACATCAAAGGTATTGGTTTCGAAACTTCGGTTGTGATTGCGACAGACGTTTCCGGTTCGATGCAGAAAGCAATTTCTCCAAAATCTAAAGTGTTGTTGTATGATATCGGTCTATTGATGGCGATGATGTTGCAGTCGCAGTGCAAAAACGTGATTACAGGTATGTTCGGCGACATTTGGAAAAGAGTTCCGATGCCGAAAAACGGTATCTTGAGAAACGTGGATGCGTTTTACAAAAGAGAAGGCGAAGTTGGTTATTCCACAAACGGTTATCTTGTGATTGAGGATTTAATCAGAAGAAATGAAAAAGTGGACAAAGTAATGTTTTTCACTGATACTCAATTGTGGAACAGTAACTTAACCAATGACTCTTTTGAGTATTCTTGGAACCGATATAAAAAAATTAACCCGAATGCGAAATTGTATATTTTTGATTTGGCAGGTTACGGAAAACAACCGTTGGATGTCAGAAAAAATGATGTCTACTTGATCGCAGGCTGGTCCGACAAAACCTTCGATGTACTGAACGCTTTGGAAGACCGAAAATCTGCAGTAGAAATGATTAAAAAAGTAGTGTTGTAAAAGGCACTGCTTTTAAAAATAAAAACTAATAACCAATTTTTTTTAGGAGCTTAAACTCGCTTTCCAATATATATATCTTTTTTGAGAAAAAAGAAAAAGGATACCGTTGCAATCGGGGGTAATTGAAATATTGCGCAAATGGAAAATAAATACAATAAAATACTAGATATAGAATTTAAAGAAGTAGATATAGGTCTAGAAAAAACTGAATTTATACAAGAATATTCAAAATTAAGCTTTAATGGATTTTTCTTTGTAAAATCTATCGAGAGTGAAAATACGGAATTGAAAAGTTATTTGAATTCTATTCATAAACCTTTGGAAGATTTTGATATTAATATTTCTTTCCAGTCAGCAAGTATAGACGCAAAAGATTTCATTTTTAATTTAATCAAAAATAAATCATTAAAAAAACTCAGTTTAAGTTTTTATGATGAAGATGATTATCTAACAATTGATTCTAAATACGATTCATTTGAAAATTTTAGAAAACTATATATCAGTGAGTTAAATAAAATAAAATTACAAAAGCGCTTATATCAAATTGCTAACGAAGGAAGTATATATGATAAATGGAATATATCTGATAGATTAACAAGTAAAATGATTGATGATTTTATCGGAAATTTATTTGATAATAATAATTACAGAATTTTTGAATTAAGTGATTGGAATGGTTTTGATATGGGTTGGTATGTAAGCTTTTTGTTTATTAACCTAGAGAAATCTCAGATTACTTTCTTTGCAAAAGATGATTATGATTAATAAAAACAAACCGATGTCGTAAGAAAAGAAATCCTTCGACTTCCAATTGAAAAATGAGTCTTTTCGCAAATTGCTCGGTTTTAAAATAACCAATGTCGTATATAAGAGTTCCATCGTCAACTTCGTAACTTGAATATCAAAAACTCTTATAGCTTATTACTTGGTTTTATAAAAATAAAAACAATAACCATAAAAATTTAAAAAAGTAAGTGTCGTAAAACAGAATTTCTTCGTTTGGGTGCGGCAATACAGGTTCGAATCCTGTTTCCGATAATTCGGGATAGCGTAATTGGTAACGCTCTGTAAATAAGTATCTGTTTGATTTTTTTACCTTACTTCAAAAACCATCGATGCCGTAAGAAAAGAGCTACTTCGACTTCAAATTGAAACCAAAAACTCTTTTTACAAATTGCTCGATTTTAACAAAATAAAGACAATAACCAAAAAAACTTAAAAAAGTAAGTGTCGTAAAAGCAGAGTTACTTCGTTGGTTGATAAAGCAGGTTCGAATCCTGTAGGTCTCTGTTTGACTTTTTACCTTACTTATAATCGATGCCGTAAGAAAGAGTTACTTCGTATCCAAATTGTTAAGCCTCTTTCAAATTTGTTGCTCGATTTTTAAAAAAAATAAAAAATAATCAAGTGTCGTCTTAGAATCATACTTCGTATCCAAACATTGTGTCACAGGTTCGATTCCTGTCTTTTCTTCGGGAAAAGTAGCTCAGCTGGTAGAGCAAATGAAGATTCTTAACTTATTACCTTGATTTATTTATTTTAAAATACTGAAAAATATTTTTACTCAATTTTTACAAAGTCACTGTTCAAAGCTTGGTTAAAACGGTATCTGTTTTCAGTCTTGCTTTTTATCAGTTTCAAACCTTTTCCGTTTTTAACAAATTTCAATCCCGTAAAATCCAGATAAGTCCCATAAACTCTTGTGAAAAAATGAAAAACCGAATATGGAATTTTATTAAGATCAAAGTAAAAACTTTCACCTCTTTCACCTGTTATAATTAATTGGTTATTTGTTGGTTTTTCAATAATTAAATAATGAAAAAGAAAGAAATTGTCATTTTTTGTCTCAATTAATTTCGGTTCTTCCAGTTTCTTTCTTTCGAATATTTTTAAGGATTTAAATTGATTATTTATGATACTGAAAGCTTTATAACCTTCAATTTCCGCAATATTGTCAAAGTAAATTTTGATTTGATTATGATTTAATTTTTCATCAATCGGGTAGATATAGGAGAATTTGATTTTAAGAATTTCTTCATCTGTCAAGTTAAGATCTCTGAAATATCGGTTATCAGGCATCTCAGAATAAAAAATTACCGCGTCTTTGTCGAGTTTGAACTCACCTTTGGATTCTCTATTGTAACCAACATCATCCCCTGGTTTCATCAAATATTTTTCGGAATAAGTGTAAGTAGAGTCTGAATAATTGAGTTTGATTTCTGTGATTGTGTTTTTATCGGTGGTTTTATATTGCTCAGTTTTGGCAAAAATTGTTTTCAAATTGTTTATAGAACTTTTTGATTCGGATTTTGAGAATAATACGGTAAAAGATAATGTCCCAATAAAGATGAGCACAAGAACTAAAATACTGAATAAAATCAACTTTTTTTTCATCTCTCATAAGTTTGTTTATTTGTATTCTTTTCCGTTGAATTTCAAAAATTTGGTACTTTTTTTCGTCGTTACTTTTTCATCACAATCGTCTTTGGTTTCAAAACTTTTGGTATGTTGTATTTTGCTTTTTATGATGAGGTTGTTGAAACTGTTTGTTTTATTTTTATCGATATCAATTACTCCGTCAATGTCAGTAAATTCTCCAGCACATCTCGTGTCCCATTCTCCGCTGGATCTTGAGATTTGATAATTGTTAAGCACTTTTTTCAAAACATTATTCTGAGCCAGAAACAGAGATAAATCTGTGTAGGAATAAGGATTTGGGTTACTGCTTCCTCTGTAACTCACACGGATCCCAAATGCCCGATTTTTGTCATTCAGCTGATAAAGACCTGTATCTATTTCGATGTCTGAGAGAACCATTGCGTCAGAAGCCCACGCACTTTCTTCAATATATTTGTTGATAATTTTTCCGGTAGCATTGTCTGCAACTACGATGTAAGCATCAAGTTCATAAAATTCGTGACCAGATTCATCGGTTTCGTTCACTCTGTATTTTGGAATAACCAAAACAGTTTGCGAGGTTTTGTTAGGAAGTACTTTCTCTTTGTACAATTCTTCACTAATGTTTTTTTTATGGATGTTCAATTGCTTCAAAACTTTCATTAATAAAGCATCATTTTGCTCAGTTTGAGCATAGAAATTTGCGAAGAAAAATATCAGTAATAAGAAGGGAAGTCGTTTTTTCATCATCAATTATTAATTTTAAAATTCAAATCAAAACATATGCCCATCAACTTCCAAAGAGTAGATTTCATAAGTTTCTATGTTGGGAAGAGTTGCCAGTTTTTTCAAACCTTCTTTTTTGCTGGATTTGGGTAAATCTTTGTTGTCTTCGGTATTGTCATAAACCAAGATATATTTTCCGGTACTCAGATTATAATCGATACTTGAATAATAAGAAGCGTCACCTGTTAGGCTCTCAGCACCAATTAAATAGAAACCACCGTTCTGAAATCTGTATTTGTGTACAGAGCTACCCCGAATATAATCGTGATTGATAATCAACAAACCTTTCTTGATTTCCAAACCAGAGAAAAAAGTATTATTCATATTTTCGCCACCAACAGCGCCCTTGCTTTCTGCAGCCAATTGATAATTACCGTCATTTTGTTTTAATAAAATCCTGAGTGTTCTCACAGTATTATTCTCCTGCTTCAACAGTTTTTCAGGTTGATAAACCATTACCAAATCTTCCAAGCCGTCTTTGTTGAGGTCGCCTGTTGTAATGGTATCAGATTTTTGTCCTTTTGGTAAGAAATCTTTCCAGTTTTTGGATCTCAGTGTTTTGTAATTGGTTTTGTCTGCGGGTGTATTTTCCTTTTTAGATTTTGCAAGATTGTAATTCTCAAATTGTTTTTCAGCAATGGGTTTGTACGCTCTCAATTCTTTTACATATTGATTGTAAATTGCTTCTGATAGGGAATTTGTCAATTCGGATTCTTCGGGTTTATAGTAAGTAAATTTGCGCTTGATTGTACTTCCTGAACCGTCAGAAAAGATAGATGTTTGGCTCGTCCAGTTTTTATTATCGTCGTAGGTATATTTGTAATTGATGATGTAAGTTTTCTCATTTTCCGCATCGCTGGTTTCTTTTATACAATCACCATTTTCATTGTAGGTATAAAGTTTTCTCTGTAAAAATTTATTCGGTAATTGACTGAAATAACCATAATAATCGCTTTTCAATTTTCCATCTGCGTTATAAATATAGCGATGACCAAAATCTGAAGTTTCTGAAGCTCCGTAGATATAGCGTTCTTCAATCATTCTGTCATTCTCAAAACGGTGCCAATAGCCTTTTCCAGCATCATAAACATCGTTCCCATGGTATTGAAAAGTTACTCTGTTTTTTGGATTTCCTTTTTCTACAAATTCAAAAACGACATCGTGGTTGTATCTGTCGGAAGTGTATTCTTTGCTTTTTTTTATAATTCCTGATGACAGTTTTCTATCCCAATCAAAAGGAACAAATCCTGCAGGAATATCAAATTGATTCAAATTTATTTTCTCCTCTGTTTTCTCAAGATAGATTTCGCCATCAGTAAACCAACGGACTTTCTCTAAATTTGACATATAATCGTGGATGAAATAATAATCCCATTTTCCGGATTTCAGAGTACCACTCAGGAGCATTTGTCCGGCTTTGTTCTTATCCTCAATTTCGATACTTGTTTCTTTGGAATTATCCGTTCTATACCATTTTGTCAAGGTTGGTTTTATATCTGATTTATTGAGATAAAAATAGTCTGTGTTTGAATTGTAAGGCGAGATTTCTTTTAATTTCCGTTGATTTTTATCGTATTCAAAAATAGTAATCAGTTTTTGTTTTTTGTCGCTGTCATTTTGTTTTTCCAGTGTCAGCGTTTTTACAGAACCTTTGAAATTAAGTTCCTGATCAAAAGCCTGACCTTGTACAAAGCTTGATAATACGGACACTGCAACAAATACTATTTTTAAAAATCGTTTGTGTTTTTTCATAAAATAATTTCAAGATTTGGGTTTCTGAAGTCTTTAATTTTCCAGCTATTTAAATTTAGTAATTCTATTTTAATACATTAAAATTTAGCTACAAATATTTTCACTGTCTAAATTTCTTATTCAAAATGAAAATAACAATAGATATTTAGAATGAAAAGTTTAAAATTATATGCTTGGATTTATTATCTGAGCTTTTTTTACTTCAATGAGCTTTTCTACAAAGCAGGATTGAGCTTTTTTACAAAGTAATTTGATTTTACTGATTATACCTTTGCCTTATTAAAATTTAACAAAATGAAAAAAGTAAATAAAATTTACATCAATGGCGAATTCGTAACGCCACACGGAACCGAAACTTTCGATTTAATTAATCCCGCAATTAATGTAAAAATTGGAGAAGTAATTCTCGCAGATGAAATTGACACTCGGAAAGCTATTTCTGCAGCGAAGGAAGCTTTCAAAACATTTTCTCAGACAACAGTTTCAGAGCGCATTCATTATCTTGAAAAACTTAAAATTACAGTTGAAAAAAAAGAGCAAGACTTGATTAATATAATGATTGAGGAATATGGTGGAACACGGCAGTTTGCAACGATGAGCAATCAAAATACAGGAAGCTGGTTTGAAAGTATGATAGAAGTTCTTCGGAATTTTGAATTTAAAAGAAATATTAATTCTTCAACAGTCCAATTACAACCAGTAGGCGTTGTTGGAATCATCACACCTTGGAATGCGAGTAACAGCTCAGTAACAAGTAAAGTGGTCACAGCAATCGCAGCAGGATGTACAGTTGTAATTAAACCGAGCGAAATGAGCAGTTTACAGACACAAATTCTTATGGAAGCTTTTCACGATGCAGGTTTACCAAAAGGTGTAATCAACTTCGTGACTGGTTTGGGAAATGTCGTTGGAACGGAATTGACTAATAATCCTGATGTTGCCAAAATTTCGTTCACAGGTTCTACAGCAGTTGGGAAATTAATTGCAAAAAATGCGGTAGACACAATGAAAAGAGTAACTCTGGAACTTGGCGGGAAATCTCCTAATATTATTCTGGATGATGCAGACTTAAACCAAGTTATTCCAATGGCAGTTTATGGCGCTTATATGAATAGCGGACAAGCTTGCATTGCGCCAACAAGACTTTTAGTTTCTCAAGATAAATTGGATGAGGCCAATGCAATTGCAAAATCGGTAGCCGAAAAAATTGTGATCGGATTACCAGAGAACGAAGAAACGAATGTTGGACCGATGGTAAGTATAAAACAATTCGAAAGAGTACAGAATTACATCAAAATTGGAATTGAAGAAGGTGCGACTTTGTTAGTCGGTGGGTTAGGGAAACCTGAAGGTTTGGAAGCTGGTAACTTTGTAAAACCGACCATTTTTACCAATGTGAAAAACGAGATGAGAATTGCGCAGGAAGAAATTTTTGGACCTGTTTTATCCATTATTCCTTACAAAGATGAAGAAGATGCGGTTAGAATTGCCAATGATACACCTTATGGTTTGGCGGCTTACATCAGTTCTTCAGACAATGAAAGAGCAGAAAGAGTAGCTTCCAGAATAGATGCAGGAAGAGTTTGTATTAATGGTTTCCGTCACGACCCGATGGTTCCGTTTGGTGGTTTTAAGCAATCGGGAATTGGTAGAGAATATGGCGAATTTGGACTTCAGCCTTACCTTGAAACCAAAGCTATTCTGAAATAATAATTTGTAAATTTGATAAAGCGTTATTGCACAGATGGCGCTTTGTCATTTATCATTAACATTATGAGCGAGAAATCAGAAATTGTTTATTCCTGTTATCACGAGGTCAGTCGCAAAGGAGAAAATTTTGTTCCTCAACACACGCTTTCGTATCAGTTGTCGGGAAGTTTTGCATTGATAGACGGTAAAGAAACATATCTTGCAAAAGAAGGAAATTTCAATCTTATTCGAAAAAACCAATTGGTAAAATTTGTGAAATATCCGCCTGATAATGGTGTTTTTGAAAGTATGAATATCTATCTGAGTGAAGAAAATCTCCGAAATGCCGCAAAAGAATATAACTTTACTTCGGAGCATTTTGTAGCAACCCAACCGCTTGTTCCTATAAAAGTAAATGAACTGATTAAAAATTTTTTCATCTCTTTGCAAACGATTATTGATAGCAATAGCCTTGAAAATAAGTTACTTGTCAATCTGAAAATAAAAGAACTTATTTTAATTTTATTACAGTCTGAACCTGAGCTCAAAAATATTCTTTTCGATTTTTCCGAACCTCATAAGATAGATTTAGAGGCTTTTATGATTCAGAATTACCGTTATAATGTCAATCTTGATCGATTCGCTTACCTCACAGGTCGCAGTTTGGCGACTTTTAAACGTGATTTTGAGAAAATTTTTCACACTTCTCCACACAAATGGATTTTGCAAAAACGATTAGACGAAGCTCATTTTTTGATCAAGGAAAAAGAAAAATCGCCATCTGATATTTATGTAGAACTTGGTTTCGAAGATTTGTCTCACTTTTCCTATACATTCAAAAAACATTTTGGTTACAGTCCTACGCGGATAAATGCTTTTATATAGTTATCTGACCATTATAATTTCCGAAAAATTATAATTAAATTTGTTCTGAAACCGAAAATCAATGTTCGAAATTTTCCAAAAATATCTTAACGACAAAATAGAACTTTCCAATTCGGAAATACAATTAATAGAATCTTTCTGCAAACCCAAAAAACTCCGTAAGAAACAGTTTCTTTGTCAGGAAGGAGATGTTTGGCATTACAACGCTTTTATTTGTCGGGGTTTGGTAAAAACTTTTTCCATTGCTGAAAACGGAACAGAGCACATCATCAACTTCTCTCCCGAAAATTATTGGACAGGCGACCGAGAAAGTTTGATTAACGGAACACCTTCTCGTTTGAATATTGATGCTATCGAACCAACAGAACTGATTTTAATCGAAAAATCAGATTTTGAAAAGCTTTGTGCAGATATACCTCAACTGAACCAAATGGTCAATCAGATTATTCAGAAAAGTTTTATTGTATCTCAGGGGAGAATTTTGGCGAATATAAGTTTTACGGCAGAAGAAAAATATCAGAATTTCCTTGAGAAATATCCTCACATTGTCAATCGAATTCCACAACATATGATTGCTTCCTATATTGGAATTACACCCGAAACCCTTACCAGACTGCGTAGAAATATGGTCAAGAAATAAAACGTTTCATTTTCATTGACATTTGTTTGCTTTATTTTCAAGCTTTTGTCAATGGAAGAAAACCTCATCTTGCAACATCTTTGTCTTATTAAAATTAACAATTAAAAATAAGACAAAATGAACAAAACAGTTTTTATCACAGGAACAAGCACAGGCTTCGGAAAATTAACAGCTACAACTCTTGCCAACGCAGGTTACACCGTAATCGCAGGAATGCGGGGTGTTTCAGGAAAAAATGAAACCGTAGCCAAAGAATTGGGAGCTCTCCCCAATTTAGAAGTCGTTGAAATCGATGTAACCGACGATGCATCCGTAACCAATGCTTTCGAAAAAGTCCTTCAGAAATACGGTAAAATCGATGTGTTAGTCAACAACGCAGCCGTTTCTGGTTTCGGATTGTTGGAAGCGTACAGTTTGGACAGAATTCGCCAAATGTTTGAAGTGAATTTCTATGGAGTTATCCGAACTTATCAGGCTGTATTGCCTTCTATGAGGGAGAATAAGAGCGGTTTGATTATCAACATCACTTCCGGAGCGAGTGCGCATACTTCGCCTTTTATGGTTCCATATTTTGCATCGAAATTCGGGGTTGAAAGTATTACAGAAGGTTTACAGGACGAATTGAAACAGTTCAATATCGACAACGTCTCCATCCAGCCAGGAGTTTATCCAACAGAAATGAATACAGGCGAAAAAGCAGGAGTTAATGCAGACAAACCAGAACTTACGACATTGTATGACCCATTTGCGACAGAACAATTCAATGCGATTGGCGCTGCATTATTCGGAAAGATGAAAGAATTTAATATGAATCCGCAAACCATCGCAGACGGAATTTTGGAATTGATTCAGATGAAAGAAGGGTCTCGTCCGTTACGTTTTCCGTTGGATGCCGTTGCTCAGGGAACAGATTTGGAATTCATCAATGCAAGAGCCGAATTGAAAGCAAAATGGTTAGCAAAATATAGCGAATAACTAAAGTTTTTAAATCATAACTAATAAGGTTGGAATATTTCGTTCCAGCCTTTTTTGATTTCTTATTTGGAGCTTAATCCCGCTTTCCACTATATCTTTTTCGCGAGCGCTTTTTTCAAGCCATTTCAGAAAAAGGATGCCGTTGCAATCGGGGCTAGAGAGAAATTTTGGTATTCAAATCATCAGTTTCATTGACATTTGTTTGCTTTTTTTTCAAGCTTTTGTCAATGGAAGAAGGCTTCCGAATGTTGGAAATTTGCTTCATACAATAACAACAAAAAATTATCATAATGAGCAATTTAAAAAAAACAAATCAAAGCCAACGCAACAGCAGTAGCAAGTGCACTTTTATTATCAACAGCAGTTTCAAACACTTCAGCGCAGGAAAAAACAGGAATTCTTGGAATCGACCACGTAGGAATCAACGTTCCGAATATGAAACAGGCGGTGAATTTCTTCACAGACGTTTTAGGATTTTCGCCAGTTACAACTTTAGGCCCGATTCCTTTGGATGATGCGTGGAAAAAGAACAATCATATGAATGCTAAAACCGGTCCCGTAACCATCAAAATGGTAAAAGCAGGAACAGGAGCCAACATCGAGTTATTCGAATATCAAGATAATAAAGGAAGTTCTCAACAACCTGGAGGAGACGATATCGGAGCAAGTCACATTGCTTTTTATACGAATGACATCAATAAAAGTGTAGCGTATCTTAAAAGCAAAGGCGTACAATTTTTAGGAGAACCGTTTTTGATGCCATCGGGAGATACAGAAGGCGAAACTTGGGTTTATTTTGTAACACCTTGGGGTTCTAAAATGGAATTGGTCTCTTATCCAAACGGAAAAGGTTATGAGAAAAAAAATCCTGCAACGATTTTATGGTCGCCTAAAGATGTCGTAAAAAATCAAACCGAAAAATCAGATGCTAAACCGCTTTCTGAAACAGAAATTAAATCTTTAGTAGAAGGACATTTAGCAATCTGGAACGAGAGAGACCTTAAAAAACGTGAAGCATTAATGTCAAAAATTTATGCCGATGATATTGAAATGGTGGACAGTCATTTTATCGCAGTCGGTCACAAAGAAATCAATGGTTTTGTGGATGGATTACAACAGAAAAATCCGAATTCTAAATTCTCTCACATCAAAGCAATAGACATTAATCACAACATTGCAAGACTATATTGGCAGAATGGAACTCCCGAAAAACCAGATGCTGTAACAGGAATGGATTTATTCGTTTTCGAAAACGGAAAAGCTGTGAAACTGTACGTTTTTGTAGACAATAAAAATTAAATTCTCTTTTAAATTTCAAACAAACTTTAACAATAAAGAAGTCGGTGAATAAGAATTCATCAGCAGGATTCTTGTTCCCTTTTTTTCAAAATTTTAATCAAACTCAAACTTTAACATTTAAAATAAAACAATATGAAAGCATCGGTAATCAATCAAAATTCAGCCAACGAAACATTAATCCGTGAATTGTATAGAATAGCCGAAGTTCAGTATTCAAAAGGATTTACAGAACTTTTTGCAGAAGACGGTTATTTCTGGGACGTATCTTCAGGAAACAAATATTACGGTGAAGACATCGGTAAAACTGTGGATATTTTTGCTACGGCTTTTCCAGATATGCACAGAGAATTATACGAATTGTACGTCTTGGAAGATGAAAATACAGTCATCGTAGAATTATCATTGAACGGAACTCATAACGGTCCACTTCAATTGGCTTCGGGAACTTTGGAATCCACAGGAAAAACCATCGAAGTGCCTTGTTGTGATGTCTTCAAAATTGAAAACGGAAAAGTAAAATCCTTCCATTGTTATAATGCCGGAACAATACTTTTAGGACAATTAGGAGTTCTTTAAATATTTTAAAATAATCAAGGTAAATGTGAATAATCATTTGCCTTGATTTAAAACATAAAATCAAATGAAAAATATCATAGAATTACTGAACTGGAGATATGCCACAAAAAAAATGACGGGCGAGAAAATTTCTTCAGAAAAAATCAATAACATATTGGAAGCAGCTCATTTGGCTCCTTCAGGCATTGGATTGCAGCCTTACGAAATCATCGTTATCAGCAATCCCGAAATCAAAAAGAAAATATTACCGATAGCAATGAATCAACCTCAAATTGTAGAATCATCACATCTTTTGGTTTTCGCTGTTTGGGATGAATATTCTAAAGAAAGAATTGATAACGTATTCGATTATCTGGCAGAAAAACGCAATGTAGACTCTACTCATTATGATAAACAAAGAGCATTTTCAAAACAGTTTTTCGGAAATATGAGCATCGAAGAAAACTTTCATCACGCAGCAAAACAGGCGAATATTGCTTTAGGTTTAGCGATTGTTGAAGCGGCTTCGGAAGGAATAGATTCTACACCGATGGAAGGTTTTGACCCGATTGCACTTGACGAGTTTTTGAAACTTTCATCCAAAGGTTTACGAAGCTCAATGTTGTTGGCTTTAGGCTACAGAGACACAGAAAATGACTGGAATCTTAATCAGAAAAAAGTACGCAAACCATTTGAAGAGTTTGTGACTTTTCTTTAATCATTAATTTTAAAATAATTATAACAAAAGCTTATTGTAATTCAATAAGCTTTTGTTGTTGTAATCACATTATATTGTTATCCTGCTTTACACATCGCATCCCAAGTTGTCCAAAAATGAGCATTAATTGATCCTGGGGCTGGATTTAGACTGTCAGCAACAATTCCTACCATTGAGGCGCAGTTAGAATTACATCCTATCTCATTGCTACTTCCTGATTGTGGAGGAATTTGGCGCCATGTACCTGTAGAACCACTTAATAATTCTACTTTTATTTCAAAAATTCCGGAAAGATCTGGCGTTTGGATTTGCTTAGTTGGATTGTCACTCGAAATAGAATCACTCCAGTTTTCTTGTGAAAAAGTTACGCGCCAAGTTGAAATCATTTTGGACGTGTCGTTTTGTGGGGAAAGGTATACCCAAAATTGAGCACCGCCACCTAATTGAAGCTGACCGGTTGAGTTTACATTAGTTTCAGACATATTAATTTGTTTTTATTGGTTTATTAATAAGTCAAAGTAACAAAGAAGATGAGAATTGCTATAGGGTATAAATCAGCAATTTATAGTTTGAGTATAAATACGGATTGTTGAATATATTTTATTTCTGAATCATAAAATGGAGATTTATATTTAATTGTTTAACTGTAATTATTTGTTTTTTAATATTTTAAGTTAAATTAGTCAGATTCCTTTTTTTTGATATATTTGAAACCAGACCTTAAAACCATATTTCCATTTTGGAATCTCAATTTGAAAAATTATATTCTGATTACAAAAATCAGGTTTATTTTTTCGTGAAAAAATACGTTCACGGACAGGATGGTATTGAAGATATCGTTCAGGATATTTTTGTCCATCTGTGGAAGCATAGAGATTCTTTGAATAAGAATAAAGAAGCAATAGTTTTCAAAACTGCTAAACAAGAGATTGCTAATTTTTACAGGAAAAATAAATTGTCTTTCTCTGATTTCAAGGAAGAATCTCATCTCAGCATTGTGAAGGACGAATATGACGAAGAGCAATTCAAATCCTATTCTGAACAAGCAGAAAAATTACTCAAACTAATTCCTGAAAAAAGCAGGTCTTTCTTCCTCAAACATAAAATTGATGGACTGAGTTATTCCGAAATTGCAAAAGAAAATAGTATTTCCAAGAATGCTGTAGCCAAGCACGTTAATAAGGTTCTTCACATCCTAAAAACAAACATTAATCTATTTTTTCTACTATTGATTTTCATTAAAAATTTTTTTTAAGGTTGACGATTTCGGTAGGTCTGCGTAATTAATCGTAAGACAGAAATCAATCTGAAACTAAAATAAGTTTATAATGAAGAAATCATTTTCTATTCTGCTGCTCGCAGCTTCTTTTTTTTACCAGGGACAAACTACTAAAGAAGAAATCCTCTCAGACCTAAATCAAACCGGCGGTGTTTACTACGCTTATCCAACTCCGACAAAAAAACTGACTGCGGTTCCATCAGGATATCAGCCGTTTTACATTAGTCATTATGGAAGACACGGTTCAAGATGGCTCATTAATGACAAAGATTTTTCCGGTGTAATGGACATCCTGAGAAAAGCTAATGAGAATAATGCTTTGACAGAAAACGGAAAGTCAGCGTTACAACGGTTGGAGAAAATCTGGAAAATTGCTGAAGGTCATAACGGAGATTTGACGGAATTAGGCGGATTACAGCATAAGCAGATTTCACAGAGAATGTTCAAGAATAATCCGCAGGTTTTTGGAAATAATGCTGTTGTAACTGCAAAATCGACTGTTGTTCCGAGATGCATCATCAGTATGGCTTATTTTACCAATGAATTGACAGCAAATAATCCAAAGCTTAATATCAGCGTAGAATCTTCTGATAAGTATATGAAATATCTGAATCATCATACCAAAGAATCTATCGATTTCAAAAGTCAGGATAACTTCTGGCAGGAAGAAAAACGAAAGCTAAAACAAGATGCTTTACGCTCAGACCGATTTATCAAAAATCTCTTCAATAATGATGAATATGTTTATAAAAATGTGAATCCTGAAAAAGTGGTGGAATCTTTCTATTGGATTGCCAGCGATATGCAGAATCTGGAGACGGACATTTCTTTTTACGATTTGTTCACGAAAGATGAATTGTTCAATATTTATCAGGCAATCAATTATCAATTCTATGTGAATGATGCTGCGTCGCCTTTGAGTAAAGGATTGGTAAAAAATAATGCAATTCCGTTAGTCAAAAATATTCTGGAAGAAGCCGAAGATTATATCAAAAACAATAAAAGTGGAGCATCGCTTAGATTTGGACACGATGGAAATATTGCACCATTATTAGCTTTTATGAGAGTTGAAGGAATGGACAAGGAAGAAATCAATCCAAGAGAAGTTTATAAAGTTTGGAATACATTTCAGGCTGCACCAATGGCTGCCAATCTTCAGATGATTTTTTATAAGAATAAGAAAAGTGATGTTTTGGTGAAATTTCTTTTGAATGAAAACGAGGTCAGCATTCCTGTTGAAACCAAAAGTTTTCCTTACTACCAATGGAATGAAGTGAAAACTTATTTGGAAAAAATGACCAAGTCAAATTAATATCAAATTTTTGAATTAAAATCAATTTAAAAAACTTTAGAAAAAAGGTTGACGATTTAGAAATCTTGCGTAATACTGAATATGAATAACATAGACGACGAAAATTTTAAAAAGAACTGGGAAAAAACTTACGAAGAAAACGAGAGAATGGATTCGGAGACAGATGCACGAATCCAAGCGGGAATTCAGAGTAGGATAAAATCTGGTAACAAGTTCAAAAAATTATATTGGGTTGCTGCAGCTGCGGTAATTACGGGATTTGGTGTTCTTTTTTATACACCTTCTTCGCCGGCTTCTGTGGAGAAAGCTCAGTCTCAATTTTATTCCAGTGTGGATTTTACGAAAAAGATTAGCCTTCCCGACGGAAGTAGTATTGTGTTAGAGCCCCACAGTACACTCGAATTAGCAAAAGATTTTGGAAAATCGGACCGTAAAATTACATTCACAGGAAAAGCGACTTTTGATATTGCAAAAGATAAGACGAGACCTTTTAGAATCAATGCAAAAGATTTCACGGTACAGGTTTTAGGAACTAAATTTTTTCTAGACCAAACAAGCGGAAAAGAAAAAGTGGAGCTTTTTGAAGGAAAAGTGAAGGTTGACCATCAGGGAAAAATCACTTATCTGCTTCCAAACGAATCTTGGAACAAGAATGTGGAAGAGAAGCCTCAAACTTATCTTGTCGCAAATGTGAAAAGGAATTTCTCTTTCGAGGATGAAAATTTTGAAAATATCATCAATGAACTGGAAATCGTTTATAATGTTAAAATCGATTATCCTCAGGAATATGCCAAAAAGAAAATCAAAGGTTCATTCTCTGGCGATATGAATGAGGTCTTGTTCGCAATTTGTTATCCATTCAATCTTAAAGCTGAAAAAAAATCTGACAATCAAATACAATTAAAATAAAAAAGCACCGATAATGACGGTTATCGATGCAATAAATGATTTGACTCGCTAAAGTATAATCAAATTAATCCCCAAATTTATGAAAAAAACAGTAATGTCTGTAATCTTATTGGTTGCCACAGGTCTTCCAATCGTTTACGGACAAGCCGGACAAACACCGCCGGTTGCTATGAAAAAAGAGAATCGGGTGTCCATTATCAAAGTTTTTGATAAGCTCAGCAAATCTTCCAAGATTCCATTTCTCTATTCCAGCACAGATTTCAAAGATGTTTTTGTGAATGATAATGCTATCAATTATTCATCTCTGGAATCATCATTAAAATATCTCAAAAAATTCTATCCGATAGAATATGAAATAAAAAATAATACGGTTGTTCTTAGAAAAACCAGTGCTAAATTGATTTCTCAATCAGAAAATTTTCCCATTCCCAAAGACACTATTTCGGTGCAGGAGAAGAAGATTGATGAGGTGGTAATTATCGGTTATGGTAAAGTTAAAAAGTCCGATGCTACAGGTTCTCTTACGACCGTTAAAATCGACAGCGAGAATGATGGAAGTCCGGTTTCTGCACAAGATGCGTTGACGGGAAAAGCAGCCGGAGTTAACATCATTTCTCCCGGAGGAGCGCCAGGTGCTGGTTCAACTATCAGAATCAGAGGTGGTTCTTCTTTGTCCGCCAGTAATGACCCGCTTATCGTGATTGATGGGATTGCGATTGACAACTCTTCGACCTCAGGTTCCAGTAATATTTTGGGGATGATAAATCCAAACGATATCGAGACTTACACAGTTCTGAAAGATGCTTCTTCAACGGCTATTTACGGTTCCCGAGCTTCTAATGGTGTGATTATCATTACAACTAAAAAAGGAAGTAAAAAAACAAGATTTCAATATTCTTCCAATACAAAAGTGAGCTACAATCCCAAAATGCTTGATGTTCTGAACGGTGATGAATACAGAAGTTTTATCAAGGATTATTACGCCGGAAATAATACGATTATCAACGGTCTTGGAACGGAAAACACCGATTGGCAAAAGGAAATCTACAGAACTTCTGTGAGTAATGACCAGAACTTCAGTATGACTGGAGCTGTAAAGGATATTCCTTATCGATTATCGTTGGGATATACTGACCAACAAGGGATTATTAGGAAAAATTCTTATGAGAGAATGAATGCAAGTTTGGCAATCAACCCTTCGTTTTTTGATAAACATTTGAATATTAATCTTAATTATAAACCAAGTATTGAGAACAATGATTTCATTTCCAATCCGGCAAGTTCGGCTGTAGGATTTGACCCGACTCGTCCTGTTTATGACAATTCTTCTCAGTATGGTTTAGGGTATTTTATATGGAAAGATGCATCAGGAAAACCGATTACGATTGCAAGTGCCAATCCTGTTTCTGTCCTTAATCTAAGAAAAGACGAGTCCAAAGTTGTTCGTCATATTGGGAACATTCAGTTGGATTATAAAATTCACGGTTTCGAAGATTTGAAATTAAATGCCAATGCGGGTTTTGATATTTTAAAAAGTAACGGCGATATCTTCGTTCCGGATAATGCGCCTTTGGCTTGGACTTCTATTGGAAACGACGGACAAGGTCTGATTGAAAATTATACTCAGAAGAAAAATAATACCCAGTTGGACTTATATGCAAATTATACCAAAACACTTTCCAATCATAAAATTGATGTAATGGGAGGTTATTCTTGGCAGAAGTTCTGGCAAAGTTATGATGATAATCAAACCAATGTTTCCGGAAATAAAGTCTATCAGAATATCATTTCGAAGTCAGAATATTATCTGGTTTCATTTTATGGACGTTTGAATTATACTTTCAAAGACCGTTACCTTTTCACGGCAACACTTAGAAATGACGGTTCTTCGCGTTTTTCCAAAGATAATCATTGGGGACTTTTTCCATCGGCAGCATTTGCTTGGAAAATCAATGAAGAAAATTTTCTAAAAGACAGTAGTTTTTTCTCTGATTTGAAATTAAGATTAAGTTATGGAAAAACCGGTCAGCAGGATATCGGAGGGGATTACGAATGGATGCAGACTTACACCTTTAGTCAGTCCAATGCTTTGTATCAGTTGGGAAACCAGTATTACCAGACCATTCGACCAAACGGCTATGACCCGAATCTGAAGTGGGAAACAACTTCAACTTATAACGTGGGTTTGGATTTCGGAATTCTTAAAAATAGAGTTTCTGGTTCAGTGGAAGTTTATAAAAGAACAACAGACGATTTGTTGAATAAAATTTCCGTAGCAGCAGGTTCCAACCTTACCAATATGATTTTTACGAATATCGGTTCAATGGAAAATAAAGGTGTTGAAATTTCATTAAATACAATTCCGATTAAAACAACTGACTGGCAATGGACTTTGGATGCAAATATTACATTCAACGAATCAAAAATTACTAAACTAACACTTGTAGATAGTCCAAATTACGGTGTGAACATCGGAAATGTAGCAGGTTCTACGGCGGGAACAATTCAGACGCATTCTGTTGGATATTCTCCTTATACATTTTATCTGTATCAACAGGAATATGACGAAGCCGGAAAACCGATTGAAGGAAAATACAAAGGCGGACTAGTAAAAGATAAAAATCCGATGCCAAAATCCTTTCTCGGAATCTCTTCAAAATTGAGTTATAAGAATTGGTATCTAGGCTTCAATGGTCACGCTAATTTTGGGAACTATGTTTATAATAATGTGAAATCCAAAGATTATAAGACCAAAGCGACTTTAGGGAACGGAACTTATTCCAATCTTTTGAGTTATACAGCTGAGCAAGGTTTTGATAATCTGCAGCTTTACTCTGATTTTTTCCTTGAAAAAGCTTCTTTTTTCAGAATGGACAATATCACGCTGGGACATAATTTCAAGAATATCAGCGACAAGTTCGATCTGGGTGTTAACCTATCTGTACAGAATGCTTTTGTAATCACAGGATATAGCGGACTTGACCCCGAAGTTTATCTTGGAATTGACAACAATATGTATTCCAGACCTCGTTCATTCCTTTTCGGACTTAATGTTAACTTCAAATAATCCAACTATGAAACGTATATATATAACCCTTATATTTTCTATTTTCACATTAAGCTCTTGTGTCAACGACCTGGATACATCTCCAATAGATCCCAATATCGTAACCACAGACCAGGTCTATTCTGATCCTGATAATTACAAAGGGGTGCTTGCAAAATGTTACGCAGCATTATGTCTCAGCGGGCAACAGGGACCGACTGGAGATCCGGATATCAGCAATTTTGATGAGGGTTACAGCTCATTTATCCGTTTGGCTTTTTATGTTCAGATATCAACAGATGAAGCAATAATGGGTTCCCAGACCAACGGATTGAGACAAATGGCGACCAACACTTGGGATTCCAACACGGCTATCCTGAATGGCTATTATGCCAGATTGTATCAGATTATCGGTTACGCCAATGAATTTCTAAGACAGACAACCGATGCCAAACTACAGGAGAGAGGACATACTGATGCCAGCTTCAAACAACAAGTTGCTTATTTCCGTGCCGAAGCTAGATTTCTAAGAGCTTATTCTTATTGGGTTTTGTTGGATACATTTGGTAAAGTTCCATTTGTGACAGATTCTGATAAATTAGACCCACAGTTTTTACCAAAACAGATATCAAGAACCGATCTCTATTCTTATGTAGAAAATGAACTTAAAGAAATTGAAGCTGCACTTCCTGATACTAATGAATATGGAAGAGTTGATAAAACAGCAGCTGACTTTTTATTGTCAAGACTTTATCTGAACGCACAAGTTTATACCAATTCACCACAATGGGATAAAGCCGCCGAATATGCTGAAAAAGTGATTCAAAGTCATTACAGCCTCGCTCCGAAATACCTTTATAATTTCCTCGCTGACAATAATACTTCTCCGGAAATCATTTGGTCTCTGAATTTGGATGGAGTACAGTCCAAAACCTACGGAGGAACTACATTCTTTGTTTTAGCGCAGACAGGAGGTACGATGCTAAATTACCTGAATCTGGGTATTGCCGGAGGCTGGGGAAATATACGTCTTCGTCCGGAATTTGTTAACAAGTTTCAAACGTCAGATCAGAATTTTGTGACCACAGACCCTAATGCATTTACAAAAAATGATAGCAGAGCTTTATTCTTCAACATTGGGCATAAGAAAGAAATTGCCGCACTTCCGGGAACTTTTCAGGATGGTTATGCTTTCACGAAATGGAGAAATGTAACCAAGAATGGAGTAGCAGGTTCTGATGCAGCCTATGTAGATACGGATTTCCCTATGTTCCGTCTTTCAGAAGCTTATCTTACCGCTGCCGAAGCAAACTTCAGATCCGGGAAATCCTCAGAAGCACTTAATTATATTAATGTCGTTAGGAACAGAGCGTATAATAATGGAAACGGAGCAATTACCCTTTCCGACCTGAACCTGAATTTTATTCTTGATGAAAGATCCAGAGAGTTATCGTGGGAATTATTAAGAAGAACCGATCTTATTCGTTTTAACAGGTATACTACAGCAGATTATCTATGGAGCTGGAAAGGTAATGCTCAGGCTGGGAAAGAAGTGGATTCCAAATTCAATATTTACCCGCTTCCATCAGCAGATATCACAGCCAATCCAAATTTGACACAGAATGACGGATATTAACAAGAATTGATCTCACAGTCAAGTTTATATATTATTTTCTTTAAGCTTTCTGTACCAACAGGAAGCTTTTTTTATTATAGATTATATTGACAAAATTTTTTACAATTTTTAGTTTCAGCCTATATAGTAATTAAAAAAAATATCATTCAAATCATAAAATTATAACGAAAAAAATGCTCATGTTTGCAACCTGAATTTTTATTAGCCAAGACAGTCACAATTCTGTTTATTAATAATTTTACATCACTTTATAAAATGTAATAACCAAGATGGATTTGTTTAATCATTTAGAAAATAATCAGGCATTGTTTAATGCAATTGTAACGTCCAGCAATGATGCAATTGTAAGTAAAACACTTGATGGGATTATAACAAGCTGGAATCCTGCAGCAGAAAAAATGTTTGGTTATTTGCAGACAGAGGCTGTGGGAAAACATATTTCTTTAATTATTCCGGAGGATAGATTAAGTGAGGAGGATTATATTATTGGACAAATAAAAGCTGGTAAAAAAGTTGATCATTTTGAAACCATTAGAAAAACCAAAAATGGTCAGAACTTTCCCATTTCTGTAACAGTATCTCCGGTTGTTGATAAAGAGGGCAATATCATTGGAGCATCAAAGATTGCTCGTGATATTAGTGATCGCCATATTGCCCAACAAGAAAAAGCAGAGCTTCTTGAAAAATTAAAAGAACTCAATATCCGGAAAGATGAGTTTATAGCTTTGGCAAGTCATGAATTGAGGACTCCGCTGACAAGTATGGATGCTTATCTGCAGATCTTAAAGAGGTATATTGATGATGAGAAAGTAAAAGTATTTTTAGAAAAAGCGTTGGCACAATCGAAAAAATTGAATCATCTTATTTCTGATCTTTTAGACGTTTCCAAAATTGAATCAGGCAAACTAGTTCTGCGAATTGAGAAATTCGACATTCATCAATTGGTTGAAGATACGATTGACCTCATCAGCAAGGCTAACGAGTTTTTTGAGATTACTTTACATTCTGAGATAGATTCTATTCAAATTGAAGGAGATCATTATAAGATTGAGCAAGTTATTACCAATCTATTGACCAATGCAATACGATATTCAGCTGGAAGTAAGCAAATTGATGTTTTTATCAAAGCAGAAAATGGGATCGCAATTATTGGTGTAAAAGATTACGGCGCTGGGATTGATTCTAACCATTTCGAAGATATTTTTTCAAGGTTCTATCAGGTTCATCAGTCCAATAATGTTTCAGGATTAGGGTTAGGACTTTATTTATGCAAGCAGATTATTTCTCAGCATTGGGGGAAAATATGGGTAGAAAGTGAACTGAAAAAGGGGAGTACATTCTGGATAGAATTACCAGTTAGTCAATGTTGATAATTAAATTCATAATATTCCTTTATTAGAATTTTTTATAAAAACTACTCCCAATAAACTATATGGCAGAAGATTTGATTACGCTTGGCAAATCAAATCTATTTCTATGAATTTTTCAACTATTTTATTGGAGCGTATTAGCTATCATCTTCTAAGAAGAGGAGAAACAATATCCATTTGCGAAAGTGCAACTTCAGGAGCATTGCAGTTAGCTTTCTCACAAATGCCCGATGCACAAAATTTTTATAAGGGTGGTCTTACTATTTTCACAAATAATCAATTAAAACTGCTTAATATCAATCACAATGATAAAGACCAAATCTTCGTATCCCGTAAAGGAGCAGAAGAACTATCTATAGAGATTGGAAAACAGTTTTCTTCAGATTGGGCAATCGCAATAACAGGTTGTATCATACCAACAGAAGAATATAATAACCAAATTTTTGCTCATTACAGTATCTCATACAAAAACGTAATCATCCGTAGTGATAAGATTGAATTACATCCTCTGACAAAGGCTTGGGATGCACAAAAGTACTTTGCAGAATATGTTTTGACGTGTTTAAGATGTGAATTGAAACACGAGCATATAACTAAAGACAGAACATACGCTTAATCAATTTCCTAAATAAATAATAAAACACCTGTGATGAAAATCTCAGGTGTTTTTTACTATAAATTTAAGTTATCTTGAATTTGTATGATGCAGAACAACATAATCCCACGGTGCCATTTCGATAACAAGTGTTTCATCCACTTGTAGTTCTGAATTGGAAAAAAGGTTCACATAATTGCCTTTATCAAAGGAAGTATCGAACTGTGCAACGACTGTATCTTTACTTAGATTAATAAATACTAATACTTTATCGCCATTTTTCTCACGAACAAATGAAATTACATTATCCATCTTATCATTCATAATTCGTACAATTTCGCCACCATATTGTCCGTTCCATAAGGCTTGGTTTTGATGTTTTAAAGAGAATAGAGTAGAGTAAAGCTTTTCATTGTCGTGCTTCTGCCACGGGATTGGATCTTTTTCAAAGAATGCCAATGAGTGATCTATTCCAGCTTCCTGACCGTTATAAACCAGTGGAATCCCGTCCATCAAAAAAGTGAATACTGTTACAGCTTTCAATGCTTCTCCAAAATTGATATAAGGCGTTCCTTCCCAAGAATTTTTATCGTGATTGTCTATAAAATTCATTCGTATGCCCTTCTTGGGAAATATGGAAACGTGTTCTGCTAAGTAAGCTTCACTTAATGTTTTTACACTATAATGATTGGTAGCAATCTGATGAAGGATATTCCATAAAGTCCAATTGTAAGTCGAATCAAATGCTCTTCTGTGCAAATCTTTATCTTCCGCCTCAGCCAGCATAAATACAGGTTTCAGAATATCCAATTCCGCTCTGGCGTTCTCCCAAAAATCTATCGGGACAAAACTCGCAATATCACAACGGTAGCCATCGATATCAAAATCTTTCACCCAATATTTTAAGGCATTGGTCATATATTGTCGAAGTTCTGGATGGCTGTAATCCAATTCAATAATATCATCATAATCCCGCCATCTTGTGGACTGAAAAGTATCTTTTCTCGACTTTCTGTACCATTCCGGATGTTCTTCTACAAGATTGTTATCCCAACTTGTATGATTCGCGACCCAATCCAAAATAACAAACATTCCCTCATCGTGAATGGCTTTTACCAGTTTTTTGAAATCTTCTTCTGTACCAAATTCGGGATTAACTTCAAGATAATTACGCACAGAATAATAACTTCCGAGATTACCTTTTCTATGAACTTTACCAATTGGGTGGATCGGCATCAACCAAATAATATCGATTCCCAATTTCTTAAGTCGAGGCAACTCTCTTTCAACTGCTGCAAATGTACCTTCCTCAGAAAATTGTCTGATATTAAGTTCATAAAGTGTTGCATTTTTTACCCATTCGGGTGTAGTGATTTCAACATAAGATTTGGGTTGGTATCGTTTATCGTTGGCTTGTTCCATAAGAATAGTTTATTAACAAAAAATATGTTATCGAATATCATACCTACTCAACATTCAATATTAATAATTAGCATAAAATTAAAATGATTAATACCAAATTCTTTCAAAAAAATCAATAATATCTCATCATAATTCTATAAAGGTTTGATGTTTGTATGGCTATAAAACTCAAACACCGATTTAAATAAAATATTAAGTTATGATACCAAAAAAGATTCACTACTGCTGGTTTGGAGGCCAGCCCAAAGACGAATTAGCCGAACATTGTATAGCAACTTGGAAAAAAATCCATCCCGATTACGAGATTATCGAATGGAATGAAAGCAATGCGCCGATAGAAGATAATAATTATGTTAAAGAAGCTTTTGCACAGAAAAAATGGGCATTTGTTTCCGATTATGTCCGGTCAAAAGTGATGTATGAACACGGCGGAATCTATATGGACACCGATATGGAACTCAAGCTTCCTCTGGATGAATTCCTAACTGAAAAAGCAGTCTGCGGTTTTGAGGTTAAAGGTGTGCCTTATTCAGCATTTTGGATGGCTGAACCGAAACATCAATTATCAAAGGACTTTGTGGATTATTATAATAAACAAAAGGGTTTTGAAGAACGCATTAATACCGATATTTTCTCGGAAATGCTGGAGAAAGATTACGGAGCAAATCGTTATAGTGATACGATTCAGAAATTAAATCACGGTGTTACATTATATCCATCGGTATATTTTTCACAAGATCTACCTAAAAATTATGTTAGCCATCATTTTAATGGGTCTTGGTTTGGCGGTGATGAAGAAAATACACATAAAAAGATGGTTAATGTTTATGGTTTGCTAGAGAGACTAACCACTTATCCAGGAGCAGCTAAAGCTGTAAAGAGTATTATTGATGAGCATAAAACGATTAATGTGGATGATTTACTAGATTTAATTCCGACGGATCATATAACAACGTACGTTCAGAAAAAAGTCTATGGTGATGAAAATTAATAAGAATATTTAAAATTGTGATTCAAGTCATAAAATGAAAAATAATCTAATTATATATTTGAAATACTAAAGTTCCTAATAAATAGGTCTTGAAAATTTAATTTCAGTTTCATAGTTAATCCGGTTGTAATTTTTACAATCGGATTTTTTTATTATGCGGTTAAATCATATAATGAATAATTAAAAAAAGAGGACTAAAATTTTAGTCCTCTTTTAATTAGTTGTATTAAAGATTACTCCATAATAACCTTAAAATTCCGATTCAGATTTTCTCCAGAAACATTTAAGATATAAATTCCAGCAGTTTTTTTATTAGCAATATTTAAAGTGAAAATTCCTTTTTCCTTAGAATTAATTTTTTCATTAAGGATAATTTTTCCTGACATATCTCTTAGTGTTGCAGTCAAATTAGATTTTTTGTAATCAGGGAGTTGTATTGAGATTTGGTCTTTCACAGGATTAGGATAGATGATTCCTTTTTTAGAAATAAATTTATCCGTGCTTAATGTAGCTTGACTGTACAAAGCTTGTACCTCCGAAAGTGATAAAGCATAATTGAACATTTTCAACTCATCAAATGCACCTTTGTAAGGAGCTGGAGCTGTGGTTGACATTAATTCAAATTCACCAATGTTTCCAATAATCAAATCACTGACTTCACCAATTCCAGTAACAGCAGTTTCATCGCCTTCCGCACTTAAAACTCCATTAGTATAAATTCTCATTTTATGCGCAACAATGTCTCTCATTATTACAACATTTACCCAATCTCCTGTGAAATAATTGGCAATCGGAGAAGTAATCTCTTTTTTGGTTATATCATCATCGATGGCAAAACGTAATTGTCCGCCTTTTATCTCAATATTGTAACGTTTTCCTGTCGCTCCGGTTGTTGTATTTTTCGTAAATGAACCTTTGCATAAAACATAAAGACTTGTCGATGATGAAGAAGGAATCATACTTGCTGGAGCTTTCATCCAAAAAGAAACAGTGAATGAGTTTTTGTCAAAGAAGATATGGTCTTGATTAGGAACACTTGCAATGTATATATTGCTCGGAGAAGTTGCCAAATCAAGGGCGTAATTTTCCTTTCCTTGGATTCTGACGTTAGAATTGTCGTAAGCTACGTCCAATATTCCGTCATTTTCATAATCGGTTACATCTGCAATTTTTTCTCCTTCAAAAGGCGCCTCTTTGAAAGGCCAATGTCCAACAAGAGTAGGAGTTAAAGTATGAAAATTCCAAACATCACCGGTTGCAGTTCCTTTTTCATTTGAAGCATCTATTCTCCAATAATAAGTCGTTGCAGGACTCAATCCGGTCAATTGATAAGATGGCGAAGTTGAATAATTAACATCTGCAACTTTACTTAAGGTTGATGAATTAGTTCCAAGATAAACTGAGTATTTTGTTGTATTTGTACTTCCTGCCCATTTCAATGTCAGATTTCCGCTGGTCAATTCTACATTGTTACTTCCGTTTGTTGGAGCAGGATTTGTGGCTTTCGTCGGAGCTGATGGAATTGGTGGAGTGGTAATAGATGCAATAGAAGTATAAACTGAAGATTCCGTTGCATTAGTAGCTTTAACTCTATAATAATATTGAGTATTTGGAGTCAAACCCGTTTCATTATAACTTACAATATTGGCTCCCAATGTTGCTATTTCTGAGAAATTAGTTCCATCTGTTGAACGTTCCAAAATATAGTTGGTTTCGTTAGTTGAATTATCGCTCCAATTGACTGTAAAAGAGCTTGCCGGTGGAACTTCTGTTGTCGCGACATTCGTGAAATTAAGATTTGTCGGGGGAATAATAAAATCTGGCGGGGTTTGATTGGGTAAGCTGTTGATATAAACTTCAATATTTAGATATGGAGCATTTGTAGTGCTTACATTCAAAGCATCTGGAGTATATTTGTCTAATCCGTTTGCATCTTCCCAAGCATCTGGCATTCCGTCATTATCTGTATCCAAAGGAGCTGGCGCACCATAAACGTGTCCTGCACCACCATTTGTAAAACCAAATTGAGAAGTAAGGTCAGACTGAACATAAACATAAGTCGCCGTTGTTCCTTTTGACTGCAAATCAGAAATCATCAGATTCTCGACTTGGTCACGTCTCGGATAGGATGCACCAACATTCAAAATCGCTTTGTCATAAGCTTGTTGAGCTGTTAAAGTCGGATTTTTCATTGGATAATCATAAGGCTCTGATTTGATGGAATTAATATCGCCCGTAGGAAAACCTGTCAAATCCGAAGGTACTAAAGTTCCGTTCAGGATTCCGTCTTTGTTATTATCAAAATAATTTCCAGAACCATACAAAGAAAAATTGTCATTTCCTCTGTTGAAAGGTGTTGTAACAGTATTACTTGTATTTGGTCCGCCAATAAAATAATTATTAATGATATTCACATCCGAAGTTCCAGCCGAATCTCCGCCCATAATATAAGCGTCACCCGATTCTGTATGCCCATAAGTATTACTATAATTTCCCCAGTTATAAACAATGTTATTGACGAATTCGTTGATTCCTTTTACTTTATTGTTTCGGGTTTTGTTGCAGATATACAAGTTTCCGATTAAACTGATTTTTCCACCGGAAGGTTGCATCAATCCTCCAGCCGAGTGATTGTGACGATGCAGACCTTGACCAATAATAGAATTCTGAATCGTGATATTATCAGGACTATCGCCTTTGTTATCCCAATTGATAGAGAAAACTTCGTCCGTTCCCCAAGTGAAAGACATATGGTCGAAAATCATATTTGAACCATTAGCAAGACCTGATGTATCTTGACCTTGAGTTGTGCTTCCAAAACGGATTCGTACATATCGGGCAATCGTATTACTTGCTCCTGTAAATGTAACTCTGGAACCAAGAAGAACAATGCCTTCTCCAGGCGCAGTTTGTCCAGCAATAGTCGTATTTTTTGCAATGACAATTTGGGATTTAGTATTGATGATACCTCCAACTTTGAATATCACAAATCGTCCTTCTTTACTCACTGCATCACGGAAAGAACCAGGTCCGCTATCGTTCAGATTGGTTACTAAGTAAATCTCAGGATTGGCAGAGCCTCTTGCTCCTGTTGCATATCTTCCAAAACCGGTCGCTTCCGGAAAGGCTAATGTTTGCGCATTAAGATCAATGGTTGTCGAAATAGTTCCGCAAAGAATAAATAGTTTAAGCACTTGCTTAATAGGTAGAATTTTTTCTTTCATAATAATTTGATTAATTAGAAATAGGGCTTTTGATGTGATGGAAAATTAGAAACAACAACTAAGATGACTGTCCTGCTGAATCCTGTTAATTATCAGTTAGTTATAGATTTCAATAATTTTAATATTAATTAAATATGAACTGATTTTAAGATTCTATCAAGGTTTGATAGCGATTAATTTTACAGCAAATAATTGTTTTTTGAATTAAAATTTAACTCTTCAATCAATGAAAATCTTTTTGGCAGATTCAATTATATTTTATTGACAGGAGAGGACAGGATGCTCTAGTTTCACAAAAACTATACTTTTATTTTCGTTTATTAGCTACACAAAATCGATTATGACATTTCAAAATATATCAAAGCTTTTCTTAACTTTTTCACTTCTTTTTTCTTTTTCAGGATTAAAAAGTCAGGACAGATTCCCAGACGGAACTGCAATCCCAAAATGGTTTAAAGAAAATAAACCAACAGATATTAATAAATTAGGCAAAAAATATATCCTTACTGAAAATGGCGTGAAGAATGACAGTACAGTTCTTCAGACAAAACAACTTCAGGCTGTCATAGATTTGGCTGCAAAAAATGGAGGCGGAGTTGTCATTGTCCCAAAAGGAACATTTTTAATCAGTTCACTTTTCTTTAAACAAGGAACACATTTATATTTAGAAAGCGGAGCAAAACTAAAAGGAAGCGATGATATCAATGATTTTCCAGTAGTGACAACAAGAATGGAAGGTCAGACTGTGAAATATTTTCCGGCTTTAATCAATGCTGATGGATTAGACGGCTTCACGATTTCAGGAAAAGGAACGCTCGACGGAAACGGATTAAGATTCTGGAAATCATTCTGGAAAAGAAGAGAATGGAATCCTAAATGCACCAATATGGACGAAATGAGACCGAGAATCATCTATGTTTCAAATTCTAAAAATGTTCAGATTGAAGATATTACGGTTAAAAATTCACCTTTCTGGAGTACACATTATTACAAATCTCATTTTGTGAAATTATTAAATCTTACGATTTTAGCACCGAAAGAACCGGTAAAAGCGCCAAGTACAGATGCAATTGACATTGATGCCTGTTCAAATTTCCTGGTGAAAAACTGTTATATGTCGGTAAACGACGATGCGATTGCTTTAAAAGGTGGAAAAGGTCCAAAAGCCGATGTTGACTCGAACAATGGTGAAAACAGAAACATCATCATCGAAAACAATACTTTCGGGTTTTGCCACTCTGTTCTCACTTGCGGAAGCGAATCAATTCATAATTATAACGTCATTTTAAGAAATTCTACCGTGAAAGATGCTTCAAGGTTATTACACCTAAAAATGCGTCCTGACACGCCTCAACATTACGAATATTTGACTGTTGACAATATTAAAGGAAACGTGAAAACCTTCATTTATGTAAAAGGCTGGAATCAGTTTTTTGATTTAAAAGGCGAAGCAAGACCTAAAAAAGGTTTAGCGAATAATATCACTGTCAAAAATATAGATTTAAGTTGCGAGACAGCGTTCTCCATTGAAAAATCAGATTTGTTTGATTTAAAAGATTTCACTTTTGAAAATTTTAAAGTTAAAGCTCTGAAACCTGAAATGGAAAACTTGAATAATATTCAGAATTTGAAACAAAAAAATATTAAAGTGGAGCAAGTTGCTTCTCTTACGCAATCTTACGATAAAAAAGACGACTCAGACATTGCTGCAAAATAATGAGTTTTTCTTCCAAAATATTCGCTTTTTTATGTGTCTGTTCACAGCTTTTATTTTCTCAGTCTAAAGAAATTCAATTCTTAACTGGGAAAGATGCAGAGCATACCAAAGAATGGGGTTTTTGGATAAATTCAGGAAGAAAATCGGGAAGTTGGGATAAAATAAACGTGCCTTCTCATTGGGAACAACAAGGTTTTGGTTCTTACAATTATGGTCGTGATTATGTGACTTACGGCAAAAATTTCAAGTTTCACGATGAAACAGGTTTGTATAAACATAAGTTTACAGTTCCCAATTCTTGGAAAGGAAAAACCATCAACATCGTTTTCGAGGGTTCAATGACGGACACGGAAGTGAAAATCAATGGGAAATCGGCTGGAGAAATTCATCAGGGCGCTTTTTATGAATTTAAATATGATATTTCAGATGAAATTAAGTTTGGAAATGAAAATATTCTCGAAGTAAAAGTCTCCAAAATGTCGGCAGATAAATCGGTCAACAATGCAGAACGTCTTGCGGATTATTGGATTTTAGGAGGGATTTTTCGACCTGTTTATTTGGAAGCAAATCCGAAAGAACATATTTTGTCAACAGCTATTGAAACTAGAGCAGACGGAACTTTCTGTTCAAATATTTATTTAAATGAAATTAATTCCACTAATAATATAAAAGTAGAATTATTCGATATTAAAAATAATTTAGTTGGAGAATCTAAGATTTCAATTCAAAAAGGCGATACTTTAAAACAGATTCAATTTTCGATTAAGAATCCAAAACTCTGGACGGCCGAAACACCCAATTTATACAAAGCGAAATTCAGTTTACATAAAAACAAAAAAATAGTCAGTCAAACCGAAGAAAAATTCGGTTTCAGAACCATAGAAATCCGAAAAGGCGACGGAATTTTCATTAACGGAACAAAGGTGAAAATGAAAGGTATTAACCGGCACGTTTGGTGGCCTGAAACCGGACGTGCTGTCAACAAAAACATCGATTTGATGGACGTTCAGCTCATCAAAGAAATGAATATGAATGCCGTTCGTTGCTCTCATTATCCGCCGAATAAATCGTTTTTAAAAATTTGCGATTCGCTCGGTTTATATGTTTTGGATGAATTGGCGGGTTGGCAAAAAAAATACAGTACAGAAGTCGGGAAAAAGTTGGTGAAAGAAATGGTTGTGAGAGATGCCAATCATCCTTCGATTATTTTCTGGAGCAACGGAAACGAAGGCGGACATAATTTTGATTTGGATGCAGAATTTGCAAAATACGACTTGTCAAACCGTCCCGTTATTCACGCACATCACAAGCCTGGAAACGCTTTCAACGGAATCGACTGCAATCATTACGAAGATTATTACAGCACAAAAAAAATCCTAGAAGGCGAAAATATTTATATGCCGACCGAATTTTTACACGCACAGGACGACGGCGGTGGCGGAACTTCACTAGCCGATTACTGGGAACTACATTGGAACTCCAAAAAAGGAGCGGGCGGTTTTTTATGGGCTTTTGCCGATGAAGGTTTGGCAAGAACAGATTTCAACAATCAGATTGATGTGAATGCAATCAACGCTCCCGACGGAGTTTTAGGACCACATCGAGAAAAGGAAGGCAGTTTTTATTCGATTCGTGAAATTTACAGTCCGGTAAAAATTGATTTGAAAACACTACCAAACGATTTTAATGGAATCATTCCTGTTGAAAACCGTTATCATTTTACCAATCTAAATGAATGTCAGTTTGAATGGAAATTGATCAAGTTCAAAACACCATTTTCATCAGAATCAGGATTTGATGTTATTAAAACAGGTAAAATTGAATCTCCAAATATTCAACCGACAGAAAAAGGAACTGTCAATTTAAATCTTCCTCAAAACTGGAAAGAAAGTGAAGGTTTATTATTAACAGCAACCGATTCTTTCGGAAAAGAAATTTACACCTGGACTTGGAAATTGAAGTTGAATAATGAAATTTCAAATCAGTTTTCAGAATCTTTAACGAAAGAATTTCCGGTTTCTATCGTCGAAAATGATGTTGAATTTATTTTAAAATCAGACGAAAAAGAATTTGCCATTGAAAAAAAAGACGGCTTATTAAAATCTATTATTGTCGATAAAAAAGGCAAAAAAATGACCTTCAAAAACGGCCCTGTTTTCGTGAATGGAGCAATGGAATTATCTTCCATAAAATCTTTTGCAGAAGGACAAAATCAACTGATTGAAATTAATTACAAAAACGGAAATAAAATCATTTGGAAACTCAATCCAAACGGAATTTTAGAATTAAATTATGAATATTCTTTGTCTGGAGATTATCAATTTTCTGGGGTGAGTTTTGATTATCCTGAAAACTATGTCATCAGCGCAAAATGGCTGGGCAAAGGTCCGTATCACGTTTGGAAAAACAGAACTCAGGGACAAACATATAATGTCTGGCAAAATTTGAGAAATTCAACCCGAACTGGTGTTTCGCCTTGGATTTATCCTGAATTTAAAGGATATTTTGACGATGTTTCGTGGTTGCAACTGAATACTGCGGAAGGAAAAATATCGGTGGGAACGAAAGAAGAGAAAATGTTCGTCAGACTTTTTGATTTTTACGGAATTTACGGTGCAGAAGGTTATCCGAAATTACCGAGTGGAAATATTTCTTTCCTTGACGCAATTCCACCGCTTGGAACTGTTTTGGCATTTAATATTAATAATGATACTTCGACTTTAGGCCCTGAAAGTGAACCAAATCATTTGAACGGAACATTCAAAAGAACCTTGTATTTCTATTTTGGTCTGCCGGATTTAGGCGATGAAAACAAACAGTTTACAATGCCAAAAGAAAACATTTTAACAGATTAAGATGAAGAACTGGATTTCACTTTTAATCGTTTTTTTCTGCGCAACGATATTTGCACAGCAAACCACTTTCAAATTTGATTTTGGCGGAAGTAGAGTTAAAAATGGTTTCATTCCAATCACTTCAACCTCAAAATTTGATAAGAAAATCGGTTATGGATTTATGGATATTTCCGGTTTGAAATCTGTTGACAACGGAGGAAATGCTTTGAAGGGAGATTTTATAACCAGCGACAAACCGTTTTATTTTTCAGTTGCAATTCCTGAAGGAAATTATAACATTATATTAAATCTTGGCAATTCTAAAGGAACATCTGAAACAACAGTTCGTGTAGAAAACCGCCGTTTGATGCTCAATGACGTCAAAACTAAAAAGGGCGAAATTCTTGAAAAACAAATCACCGTTCACGTTAAAGACAGTATTATTAGAAATCAAAACGGCGAAAAAATCGGAATTGTAAAATTAAAACCAAGAGAAACAAAATATCTGCATTGGGACAATTTGTTGACAATTGAGTTTAATGATAAAGCTCCGAAAATTTGCTCAGTTATCATTCAACCCAACCAAACGGCAAAAACTATTTACTTGACGGGAGATTCAACGGTTGTTGATGCGCAATATGAACCGTGGGCTTCTTGGGGACAGATGTTACCGTATTTTTTCGTTCCAAATGAGGTTGTCATTGCGAATTATGCTGAAAGTGGAGAAACTCTGAAAGCCTTTGAAGACCGCCACCGAATCGATAAAATCTGGAATAAAATAAAATCCGGAGATTATCTCTTTATCCAATTCGGGCACAACGATCAAAAAGCGGGAAATAGCACAAAATCCGGCTACAGAAAAAGATTAAAAGAGTGGATTCAAAAAGCCAAACAATTGGGAGCAATTCCGGTTTTGGTGACTTCAATGAACCGCAGAGTTTTTGATGAAAACAATAAAATTGTCAACACTTTAGACGATTTTCCTGATGCGATTCGGAAAATTGCAAGAGAAGAAAAAGTTGATTTAATTGATTTGAATGCATTAAGCAAAACATTATTCGAAGCGATGGGACCGGAAACGGCGAAGAAAGCATTTGTTCATTATCCCGCAAATTCTTATCTAAACCAACCGAATGCTTTGGCAGACGATACACATTTTAATCCTTACGGAGCTTATGAATTGGCGAAATGTGTCGTGAAATCTATCGTTGACCAAAATTTACCTTTAAAGAAATATATTTCAAAAAATTATAAAAATTTTAACCCAAATAAACCCGATGATGTAGAAAAATTCCACTGGCCGGAATCTGTTTTTATGGAATCTTTGAAGCCTGATGGAAATTAATCTAATGTAAAAAAAGTCCTGAAAGGACGACTTTCAAAACCATTGGGTGAAGCCCAATGATAAAATAAAAAAGAATGTGAGCAAGCCCTGAAAGGGCGAAATCAGTAACAGATTTTAAAAAAAATCTTTGATTTTTAAAGCTAATGTGTTCTTCTCAAAAGTCGAATCACAAACTTAAAATAACTAACGTGTCCAAAATCTTTTGTGACTTTTGTGGTTAATTTAAAGCGTGGTTAAATAAAAAGTTGAAAAATGAAAATTAAAAACATAGTCAAACTTAGCGTTCTCTGTTTTGCCTTCGGAAATCTCTCCGCACAAAATCCGTGGCCAAAAGCGACGAACACCGCTCAGCCGTGGACGCGTTGGTGGTGGATGGGAAGTGCCGTTGACGAAAAAGGTTTGGACAAACAATTAACAACGCTTTCCAAAGCTGGTTTTGGTGGAGTAGAAATTGTCCCGATTTACGGAGCGAAAGGATTTGAGAACCAATACATCAATTACCTTTCTCCGGAATGGATGAAAATGTTGCAATTCACGACAGATAAAGCGAAAAGTCTGAAAATGGGCGTTGATATGGCAGTCGGAACAGGCTGGCCAATTGGCGGACCACAGGTTGATGAAAATGATGCTGCAACAAAAATGATTGTCCAGACTTACAGCATTCAGCCAAATGAAAAATTTTCTGAAAAGATTGTTATAAAAGACGAAAAGCAGAAGAATTTAAAAACCATAAAACTCGATATTGTTACCGCTTATAATGAAAAAAATGAAGCTGTAGTTTTAACAGATAAAGTAACTCAGGACGGAACTTTAAACTGGAAACCAACCTCTGGAAAATGGACGCTCTACGCAGTTTTTATAGGTAAAACTTTGCAGAAAGTAAAACGTGCTGCTCCGGGTGGCGATGGCTATACTTTAGACCATTTTTCTCCCGATGCCACGAAGGATTATCTGAAAACTTTCGATAAAGCTTTTGGAAATTCAAACTATGGAATTCGCTCGTTTTTTAATGACAGTTATGAAGTTTATGGCGCAGACTGGACTGCCGATTTTAAAGAAGAATTTAAGAAAAGAAGAGGTTACGATGTAAGTCAGTATATCAAATATCTGGTTAGCGATGAAGAAAGTGAAATTGCCGGAAGGATAAAATCGGATTACCGTGAAACAATGAGTGAATTGATTCTGAATAATTTCACGGATAATTTCACAAATTGGGCGCATTCCAAAAACTCAAAAAATACCAATCAGGCACACGGTTCGCCGGGAAATTTACTTGATTTATATGCTGCAGTTGATATTCCTGAATCTGAAACTTTCGGAAGTACAAAATTTGATATTCAGGGTTTGAAAAGGAATGTGGAAGACATCAATACAAAGGAAGTTCCCGATATTAATATGTTGAAATTTGCTTCTTCTTCGGCAAACATTACCGGAAAACCTTTGATTTCCAATGAATCTTTTACTTGGTTGACGGAGCATTTCAAAACGTCTTGGTCACAGGTAAAGCCTGAATCCGAGCAGATTTTTTTATCAGGAATCAATCATATTTTTTACCACGGAACGACTTACACACCGGCTGATGTTCAGTTTCCGGGATGGTTGTTTTATGCTTCGACGAATTTCGTTCCTGAAAACAGTTTGTGGCCAAATATTAAAGGTTTAAATTCTTACATCGAAAGAACGCAATCTGTTTTACAAAGTGGAAAATCGGATAATGAAATCCTGATGTACTGGCCTGTTTACGACCAATGGGCAAGTCCGAAAGGAAAAGATGTGGCGTTTAAAATTCATAATATTGAAAAGTGGCTGCATCCGACAGTTTTCTATGAAAATCTTGAGAAATTAGGAAAATCAGGGTATTCTCTGGATATGATTTCGGATAAAATGATTGGAGAAGCGAAGTTTGAAAATCAGAATATTCAGGTTTCAAAAAATGGCGGTTCTTACAAGGTTTTAATTATTCCTCAACTGAATTATTTCTCTGAATCAACCTTAAAAAATATTTTAGACTTAGCTCAAACTGGCGCTTCGGTGATTTTCCAAAGCGAACCAAAAGACGTTCAGGGATTTTTTGAATTTGAAAAAAGAAGAAATGAATTACAATCTTTATGGACTAAAATTCCTTTTCAGCAAGACGGAAATTTAAAATCAGCAACATTCGGAAAAGGAAAAATAGTGTTGAGTTCCGATGTTGAAAAAGCGTTGGAATATTTAAAAATCGAAAGAGAAAAATTAACGGATACAGGATTGAAATTTGTCAGAAGAAAGTTCGATGGCGGAAAATATTATTATATCGTCAATCACACTTCGAAAGAAATTAATCAAAATATTCCAATAAATTTTACAGGTAAACAAGTGGCGCTGATGAATCCTGAAAATGGAGATTTCGGTGTTGCTGAAACACAGAATAATTCAGTGAAAGTTCAGTTGAAATCAGGGGAATCTTTAATTATTAAAACATCAGAAACTCCGGATAATTCGATTTCAAAATGGAAATATATTGAAAAAGCAGATGCTCCAATTGTTTTAAACCAATCTTGGCAACTAACTTTCAAAGAAGGTGGTCCTGAACTTCCGAAATCAAAAACTTTAGAGAAACTTCAACCGTGGACTAATTTCACAGAAGATTTGTCAACACAGAGTTTTTCAGGAACGGGAGTTTACACAACTTCATTTAAATTAAATAAAAAAGCCGATGATTTTGTACTGAAATTCGACAAATTATATGAAAGTGCAAAAGTCATCATCAACGGACAAAATGCAGGAATTGTTTGGAGTCTTCCATATGAAATCAATGTCGGAAAATACTTGAAAAAAGGAAAAAATACCATTCAGATTGAAGTTTCAAACCTGATGGCAAACCGAATCCGCTATATGGACCAGAATAAAATCCAGTGGCGAAATTATCACGAAATCAATTTTGTGAACATCGATTACAAACCGTTCGACGCTTCCAACTGGAAAGTACAACCTTCAGGTTTAGATGGCGAAATTCAATTAATTCCAATTCATTATTCAAAATAAATTATAAAAATGAAATATTATTTGTTGAAAAATTCCGAAAACAATTTTATCGAAGATAAAATCTTTGCGCCTTAAAAAAGTATTTTTCTCATTAACTTGCGTCTTTGCGAAAAACCAACAAATAATTTAAAATAAATAGATATGAAGCAGAATATCGTAAAAACATTAGCATTAGGAACGCTCCTAACATTCGGATTTTCCAATGCTCAAAACAAACCAAAAGTTGTTTTAGACAACTTTTTCAACAACGAAAAAAAGGAAAATAAAGAAACCAAAGTTTTGGAATCCTCTCATTATACTTGGAATGATACAACCAATGGAGGATTTTCTTTGTTGGGTGAAATCTTCCAAAAGCAGGGTGCGGAAATCAGTACATTAACAACAGCTCCTTCAAAAAATGATTTAAAAAACGCTAATATTTACATCATTGTAGATGCCGATATCGACAAAGAAGCGTACGGTGGAAAAGCCAATTTGATTGATGCAAAATCTATTAAAAATTTAGTAAAATGGGTAGAAAAAGGAGGTGTTTTGGTTTTGCTAAGCAATGATAAAGGAAATTCTGAGTTCGAACATTTCAATCATTTATCAGAAAAATTCGGTATTCATTTCAACGAAGACAGTTACAACAGAGTCCAGAAAAGAGAATTTGAACAAGGAAAAGTGATGGTTCCGGCTGGAAATGAGATTTTCTCTGAGCAAAAATTATATATGAAAGAAGTGGCGACGATTTCTGTGAAAAGTCCGGCAAAAGAATTGCTGTCGGCGGAAGGTAAAAATATCGCAGCCATTGCAAAATTCGGCAAGGGAACTGTTTTCGCATTGGGCGACCCGTGGTGTTACAATGAATATATCGACGGCAAAAAACTTCCGGCAGATTTCACCAATTATCAGGGAACTGAAGAATGGGTAAAATGGTTGCTGAAGCAGGTTTCTAAAAAATAAACCAATTTGTGCAATCGATTGAATGTGAAGAATTGGAATGATTTGGGCAACTTAATCCGCCTTCCGCTCCCAATCTTTTCACTCCACTTCGTTGCGTAAAAAGGATTTCCGCTCAAGTCGGGTTGCGATAGATTCAACGTTTAAAATGTTATTGTTACAGCATTTGTCATTCTGAACGAAATAGAATGGAGTGAAGAATCTAAACTAACTTAATGAGATTCTTCCTTCGTCAGAATGACATTGTGAAAATTTTAGTTATAAAAGCATTTCGTCAAAACATAAAAATAATTAGATATTGATATAGAATTATGAAAATGAAATATATCTTCATTACATCCGCCATTTTTCTTTCGCAGACATTCTTTGCCCAAAGACAAATGGAATACCTGAAAAGAGGAATTGTTGCGATTCCTGCAGAATCAGGCGTTTTTGTGAGTTGGCGTTTGCTGGGAACGGAAGCTCAGAATACGCATTTCGATGTGTATCGTACAGAAAATAATCAGACTAAAAAGTTGAATGCAAAACCTTTGCTCAACGAGACTAATTTTTTAGATAAAACCGCTGACAAAGGAAAAAATTACACCTATTTCGTAAAATCAAATACACAACATCAGGAAGTTGACCAGGATTTTGCAAAATATACAGCAAATCAAAAACCTTATTTTTCAATTCCGTTGAAAACACCAACTGGTTACACTCCGAATGATGCTTCAGTGGCCGATTTGGATGGTGACGGAGAATACGAAATCATCCTTCATCAAACAGGACGTTCGAAAGACAACAGTCAGAAAGGAGAAACTGACCCGCCAATTATTCAGGCTTATAAACTGAACGGACAGTTTCTGTGGGAAATTAATTTAGGAAAAAATATTAGAGAAGGAGCGCATTATACGCAGTTTTTGGTATATGATTTAGACCAGGACGGAAAAGCGGAAATCGTGATGAAAACTGCCGACGGAAGTAAAGATGGAAAAGGAAAATTTATTGGAGACCCGACCAAAAATTACGTCAACGAAAACGGAATGATTCTTTCCGGACCAGAATATCTGACAGTTTTTGACGGACAAACCGGAGCAGAAATCAATACCGTTAATTATCAGGTTCCAAGATTTGCTAGAAGTTTAAACCCAACTAACGAAGAAATGACCGAAACTTGGGGAGATGCCAAAGGAAACCGCATCGACCGGTTTTTAGGAGCAGTTGCTTACCTTGACGGAAAAACACCGAGTGTGATTATGTCGAGAGGTTATTATACAAGAACGGCGATTGCAGCTTGGGATTATAAAGATAAAAAACTCAGTTTGAAATGGCTTTTCGATACCGAAAGTTCGGAAGAAAATAAAAAATACCGCGGTCAAGGAAATCATAATTTAAGCATTGCAGACGTTGATAACGACGGAAAAGACGAAATTGTTTTCGGAGCGATGACTGTGGATGACGATGGAAAAGTGTTGAACAGCACAGGTTTTGGTCACGGCGATGCGTTGCACGTTGGAGACTTAGACCCGACCAATCCGGGATTGGAAATTTTTGATATTCAGGAGAGGTTTGATGATGCAGGAGCGCATTTCAGAGATGGAAAAACAGGAAAAGTTTTATGGAAATTACCGTCAACAGTTTACAGTGAAGCGGGAAAATTTCAGGGTCCGGGAAGAGGTTTATCTTTGAATATTGACCCTCGTTACGAAGGTTCAGAATCTTGGGCTGCCGGAGCTGGACTGAAAGGAGTTTACAATACCAAAGGAAAAAAAATAAGCAGTAAAAATCCTCCTGCTAATATGGGAATTTATTGGGATGGTGATTTTTTAAGTGAAATTTTAGATGGAACTGTCGTTTCAAAATGGGATTGGGAAAAAGAAAAGTCTAATTTAATATTTGATGCTAAAACTTTCCAGTGTGAGTCTAACAACGGGACTAAGAAAAATCCGGCTTTGGTTGCAGATTTATATGGAGATTGGCGAGAAGAAGTGATTTACAGAACAGCCGACAATCAGGAATTGAGAATTTTTTCTACAACAATTCCAACGAAGCATAGATTGTACACTTTGATGCATAATCCGCAATATCGTTTGAGTATTGTATGGCAAAATGTAGGGTACAATCAGCCTCCGCATACCGATTATTATTTAGATGAATCTTTGAAGGAAATGCCAAAACCTAATGTGACAACAATAAAATCTTTAAATAAAATTGATAAATAAATTATATATATGAAAAGATCATTAATTAAAAATGGATTTTTCGCCTTGATCATTGGAGTTTTGTCCTCTTGTTCAACTCAAAAATCTAGCTCGGTAAACAAAGTTGAAATTCCTGACAAGAAAGAAGTTCTGGAAGTCGCTCAACGTGCCAATCAATATTTTATGGACAAATGGCCGGATACCAAAAAAGATATTGTCGGCAAAAAAGTCTGGCCAAGTAATCTATGGACGAGAGCGGTTTATTATGAAGGATTGATGGCTTTATATTCAGTAGACCCAAAGAAAGAGTATTACGATTATGCAATGTCGTGGGCAAACAATCACAATTGGGATTTACAGCGTGGAACATACACCCGAAATGCAGACCATCAGGCTTGCGGACAAACCTATCTTGACCTTTACGAAATCGACGGAAGAAAAAATCCTGAAAGAATTAAAAATGTAAAAGCTGCTATGGACAGTATGATTGCCACTCCAAAAGTTGATGATTGGTGGTGGATTGATGCCCTTCAAATGTCGATGCCTATTTTTACGAAGTTAGGTAGAATTACAGGTGAGCAAAAGTATTTTGACAAGAATTACGAGATGTACGCTTTCACCAAATATAGACACGGCGGAAATGGTTTGTACAATGCAAAAGATAAACTTTGGTGGAGAGATAAAAGTTTTGTTCCGCCTTACGCAGAACCGAATGGAGAAGATTGTTATTGGAGCAGAGGGAACGGTTGGGTTGTTGCGGCTTTAGCGAGAACTTTGGAAGATACGCCTAAGTCGGATGCGCATTATCAGGAATATTTGCAGGATTACAAAGACCTTTTATCGGCTTTGCTTCCGATTCAGAGAGAGGATGGTTTTTGGAATGTGAGTCTTCACGATCCAACCAATTTCGGCGGGAAAGAGATGACCGGAACAGCGCTTTTCGTTTATGGAATGGCGTATGGAATTAATAAAGGTTTGATTGATAAAAAAACATATTTGCCAGTTCTTACTAAAGCTTGGAATGCAATTGTGAAAGATTCTGTTCAACCGAACGGATTTTTAGGCTGGGTTCAGGGGACTGGAAAGGAGCCGAAGGATGGGCAGCCTTTAGCGATTGACAAAGTTCCTGATTTTGAAGATTATGGATTAGGGTGTTTGTTGTTAGCTGCAAGCGAGGTTTATCAACTAAAATAGAATTTTACTTTCGTTAGATAATTAAGACTTAGCAATGAGAATTTGTTAGGTCTTTTTGTTTATAGCGGTTAAATATAAATTAAGTGATAATATTTTATTCTAAATTGGAAATAATCACGGCTTAAGTTTAAAATTTGGAAATAATTAGAAGTTCTAAAATTGTAAAAAACAGATATAACTATCAATAAAGTAATGAGTTAAAAAATCTCTACGAGACAATAGAAAAAGTCTTATTTTTCAAAATATTACACATGACAGTACAAGATGCGCAATCGATTACATCTTGTTAATTTTCAAATTCAATCGATAAGATAATATTATGAATGCATTATTAGGAGTTATTTTTCATTTTTTAGGAGGTTTTTCATCAGGCAGTTTTTATTTGCCTTATAAAAAAGTAAAAGGCTGGCAATGGGAAACTTTTTGGTTGATTGGAGGTGTGTTTTCGTGGATTATTGTTCCACCTTTAGCCGCTTTTCTTACCATTCCTGATTTCTGGGAAATTATCCAAAATGAAAATTCATCAATTTTAGGATTGACATTTTTGTTTGGTGCACTTTGGGGAATTGGAGGTTTTATGTACGGTTTGGGCGTTCGTTATCTGGGCGTTGCCTTGGGAAGCAGTATTATGTTAGGATTGACGATGGTAATTGGTTCGCTTCTTCCTTCCATTTTTTATGAATTCTATCCACAAGCGGGAAAAGACAACATCGGTTTGATGCTTTCCAGTGATTGGGGAAAAATGGTTCTTTTAGGATTGTTGATTTGTATTGTCGGAATTGTCATTAGTGGTAAAGCTGGTGTAATGAAGGACAAAGAACTTCAAACCGATTCTATCGACCCGCACGGTGTAGAAGTGAAGACAGAATATAAATTTGGTTTGGGATTGATTGTAGCCATTATTTCAGGAGTTCTGAGTGCTTGTTTTAATTTTGGTCTGGAAGCAGGGAAACCAATGGCACACGTGGCCAACGAAGCTTGGAAATTGGCCAATCCAAATCAGGGAGAATTTCTTTTTCAGAATAATGTAACTTATGTGGTTGTACTTTGGGGAGGAATGGCTTCTAACCTTATCGGATGTCTTTATCTTTCATTTAAAAATAAATCTTATACCGATTATACCAAGAAAAATGTCCCATTTGTAAAGAATATTATTTTCTGTGCATTAGCCGGAACAATGTGGTTTTTACAATTTTTCTTCTACGGGATGGGAGAGAGTAAAATGGGAAATGGACCTAGTTCGTGGATTTTACATATGGCATTCATTATTTTAATTGCCAATCTTTGGGGTGTAATAATCAAAGAATGGAAAGGCGTTTCCAAAAAAACAATTTCAACTATTGTATTAGGAATGCTGGTAATGTTTATCTCTATACTCATTGTAGGGTATGGTAATTCTTTACGATAAATCAAATATTAATTCAACAATTTTTTCTTATTCAATATTCTTATTATTTTCAATTTAAATTGAATTAACACTGAACACTGACAAAAATCAGTGTTTTTGTTTTTAAGTATTAATTTTTGAAAATCAGCACAATAAAATAGTGAAAATCTATTATTTAGTGTGATTGATTATTTTTCAATTATTTGATATTATTTTTATTTATATTGTATTTATTTTCGATTTTTAAAGTAAATAAGACTTTAAAATTATGATAAATTAATAATTTGATAATGCAGGATATGACAGGATGCTGAAAGTTTTGTAAGCATGTACATTTCGGTCATAATAATTCAATATTAAAAAAACTTAATATATGTCATTGATAATTAAACACAAGAATGTAAAGAGAATTGTTTTTCCGGCTTTTCTGCTTTCATCTCATTTGCTCTTGGCTCAACAGGTTCCAAATGATAGTACAAAAATTAGTACTAAAGATATTGATGAGGTCGTTGTCATCGGATATGGAACGGTTAAAAAATCTGACCTTACAGGTTCTGTATCTTCTGTTTCCGCAAAAGACCTGGCGGCAACTCCGGCAATGAATGCTTTACAGGCTTTACAGGGTAGAGCGGCAGGTTTGAACATTGTAACTGCAAGTGGTGCGCCTGGTGCAACTGCCAACGTAACCATCCGTGGTGGTGCATCTATTACTCAGGGAACAGAACCACTTTATATTGTGGATGGTTTCCAATTAGACAACGCTCTAAACGTCATCAATCCTAATGACATAGAAAGTATTGATGTATTAAAAGGTGCTTCTGCTATTGCGATTTATGGTGCACGTGGCTCTAATGGTATTATCGTTATCAAAACGAAGGGTGGTAAGAAAGGAAAAACTATTATCAACTATAATAATTTTACATCGTTTGATACATTGTCTAAAAAACTGGATATGCTTTCTAATGCAGAGGATTATGTAAAATACCAGTACGAGATGGCTAATCTGGCTGGAAGAACTGCACAGTGGAGCAATTATTTCGATAATAATCTTGCACCGGAAACTCCTGGCTTCCATACCGGTGTATTTAACAGGATTGATGAAAGATACGCAAATACTTCCACACTTGACTGGCAGGAGAAAATGCTTGGTGGGTCTGGGGTAACTACGAACCATAACTTTAATTTTTCTGTAGGAACTGAAAAAACGCAGGCCTTTGTAAGTTATAATTATAATAAGCAGGATGGTTTGCTTGACAACTTTAGCGAGACTAGAAACTCGTTGAGAGCAAATATTAAATCCGAACTGTACAAGGGTATTAGGGTAGATTTCAATTCTGTATTCAATACCAATTCCTTAAATGGTGGAGGTGCTTATTCTGGGATGAAAAAGATATTACTACAGCCGATTATTGGTGGAACACGTTTCAGCCTGAATCAGCTTTTCAATACACAGACTTATGGTGACTTTGCAGCTTTGGATCCAAGTTATGATACTGAGAATCCATTTATCGAACTTCAAGCATCTACCTCCAATGCCCGCAATAGAAATTTTGTGGCTAATGCAGGTGTGGAAATCGATTTTCTTAAAAATTTCACCTTCAGAACGGCGGGACAGTATAACTGGAGAAACGTTAAATCTACTTCCTTCTCCGATGAAAATTCAAGAGCTAATCTTACAGATCCTACAACTACCGGTATCAACGGAAAGATTGGAAACAGCGAATCTTACGGCTATCAGATTACGAATACAGTGACTTATAACAATACCTTTGGAGATAAACACAAAATTAATGCATTGATAGGTCAGGAAGTCGTTTACTCACAATCAGAAAGCAATAACCTAACTTTAATAAAATTTCCTTTTCCCAACTTCGGATTAGATGATATTTCTACTGCGACCGTTTCTGACAAATCTACAGATAGAAGCAGCAATAGTCTATTATCCTACTTTGGAAGAGTAAACTATAATTACGATGACAGATATTTATTAACCGCAACCATTAGACGTGATGGATCGTCAAAGTTTGGACCGAATAATAAATGGGGAACTTTTCCATCCGTAGCCGCAGCTTGGAGAGCGTCTCAGGAAGGTTTCTGGCAGAATTCTAAAATAACAAATGTTATTAATGATTTGAAATTCAGATTCGAGTATGGTGTGACAGGGAATAATGACATCGGAAATAATCTCTTCCTCACGACCTATTCTATAACGGATTATCCAATGAATAACACACCAGGAAATCCAGTGTACGTTACAAGCTCTAATCTTGGAAATCCTTTTCTAAGATGGGAAGAAATGAAAACTACCAATGTTGGTGTTGACCTGGGACTATTTAATAACAGAATCAAACTGACGTCTGAATGGTATAATAATATTGTAGACGGAATGCTGATGTCAGCTGTTCTTCCAGCGTCATCAGGGTATTCAAAACAATATCAGAATATTGGAAGTATGAGAAACAGAGGTATAGAATTTACTTTGAATACTATTAACTTGAAATCAGACGACTTCAGATGGACAACAGATTTCAACATTGGACATAACCGTTCCAAGGTTCTTTCTTTAGAAAAAGGAAGAGATTCCAGAACCTTCAGTGTGGGAAGTAACAGAGCAGGAGTTGTAACCTATTATGCGACAGTTGGGGAGCAGCTCGGTGAGATGTATGGTTACGTTTATCAAGGTATTTACACTACAGACGATTTTACCCAGAATGCCAATGGGACTCTAACACTTAAGGATGGTGTAGTAAAACCGGCAACTGGAACGCCAAAACCTGGAGATATTAAGTTCGCTGCAGATAACGAAGCAGGCGATCAGTTTACAAGAAAAATGGTGAAAATTGGAGATGCGACGCCTGACTTCATTGGAGGTATCAGTAATAACTTCTCTTACAAAGGTTTTGATTTGGCCGTGTTTATGAAGTTCAGCGTTGGAGGTGATGTTTACAATGCAACTAAACATAGTTTAAGTCCATATGCTTTGTTCCAAAACGTTCCATCGGAATTCGGAACTAACTTCTATCATTTGATTGACCCCAACACAGGACAACAGACCATGAATCTGGCAAGGCTGAAAGAGCTAAATCCAAATGAAGATTCTCGTCTTTGGAGCCTTAGCAATACCAATACTCAGACTATTACTTATCCATCATCTTATTATGTAGAAGATGGTTCTTATCTTAGAATTGCACAGTTGACTTTAGGGTATTCTTTACCAAAAAGCTTCCTGAGAGACATTATGGTGACTAATGCCAGAATATATGTTACGGTTAATAATCTTGCTACCATTACAGGTTATTCAGGTTTCGACCCGGAGGTTTCTGCTGCAAGTGGAGTAGCTGTAACTCCTGGTTATGACAGTTCTACATTTCCAAGGTCAAGAAGTTACGTTCTTGGAATTAATTTAACGTTTTAATTTTTTAAATTGATTTAAAATGAAAAATATATTTAATCAACATAGACTTATAAAAAAAGTGGTGGTAATGTCTTCAGTTGTGCTAACTGTTCTTGCTACCAATTCCTGCAGCGATGATTTCCTGGATCAGCCTTCTTATAACAATACAGATTCTAATAAAGTTTTTGAAAATTTACAGACTGCGGAAATGTTTGTTTTAGGATGTTACAGAGGGCTTGTTCCTGCAGAGATGTTCTATCAGCTTGGCGCTGGTGATACAGTGAACCATTCGCTGGAGGCACTTAATAATTCAAAATATAATATCGGAAACTATAATTATGATGCCTATACACCTTTTACCGTAACAGGAATTTACTCTGCTATGTATGCTGTGATTGAGCGTACTAATATTGCAGTTTATCAACTTGGAAAAATGGCGGCGAGTGAGAAGAGGGACGCCTTGATAGGAGAGGCTAAGTCGATTCGGGCATTTTGTTATTATAATCTTATCAGGATTTATGGCGATGTACCTTCGGTATTCGAGCCATTGGAAACATTAGACCCAAATGATGAAAATACGTTCTATCCAAAACGTGCATCACGTGATGAAATTTATGATAGGATTGTAGGCGATTTGCAGGAAGCTGCAGTCAATGTACCTACCTTGGCAGCAAGCGGATACGGAACTACTGAACGTTTGTCAAAAGAAGGTGTCAATGCCTTATTGGCTAAAATTGCGCTTTACGCTGCTGGTTATTCACTTCGTTGGGAATTAAATACTTCTAATCCGGGTGTTGTTTCTCGCCGTTCGGATAATGCAAGAGTAAGAGAGCTTTATCAGATTGCAGATAATGCTTGCGCGGCTATCATCACTGGTGGTACAAAAAGTCTTGTACAAAGCCAAAGTGGAAAGAGTGGATTCGAAGCATTATGGTTCAACTTTGATCGTAGAAATTTTGGTGCAGTTAATTCCGAAATGCTTTGGCATATTGCATCTCTGGGACAGAATACCAATTCTGCATTCCAGGTCTACGCACATCCTGGTTACCGTGGTGGTGTCTTTGGATCTCGTTCTTCACAACAAATGATCTTACCATCGTATTACCTTTCCTTTAATCAAAATGACACACGTAGAGATGTTACTTGTACGTCTTACAGTGTCTACTTCCTGGAAGCGGGAGCTGCAGGCGATACTTTTGTAGATGTAGGTACAACTTATTCTGCGATTATGCCAGGCAAGTTTAGACTGTCTTGGAGTGTAGAACCGCAGGCTGCTGCTGACAGAAACCTTAATATTCCATTGCTGAGATATGCTGATGTTCTATTGATGTATGCAGAAACTCAAAATTATCTTAATAATGGTCCTACAGCTGCTGCCAATGCTGCGTTAACAGCCGTCCGTACAAGAGCTGGCATTGGTTCATTACCATTACCATCCGGACAAGCCGACTTTTTGAAAGCTATTGTTCAGGAAAGAAAGTGGGAATTTGCAGGGGAGTTTATGCTTCGTACAGATCTTATCAGAACCAATAGCTTAACTACTGAAATCGAAGCCACTAGACAGGATATGAAAGACTTGACTAGAAGATTGGGTAAATATGCTAATGTTGCCACTTACAGACTGTACAAATTCCACAAAAATTCTCAGGTTTATGGTGATCCGTTTTTAGCTTTACCATACATTGATATTACCAATCCAACGGAAATTGCGACCATCAAAAATGTTCCTACCAGTTCAGCAAATTATGCAGCTTATCAAACAGCATTAAGAGCGATTGTAGCAGCACACGGACAGCCAACTTCCACAGATGATAAATGGTATCCTACACAAATGTTTGAAGCTTATACCAGTACATTTAATGGTAATGCGAGAAAAGCTGTAGGGTTTGGAGCAGGATTCAACGTTTTGGGAATGGGTAACAATATGTATTCTAAAGCGTTTGGTTATGCTGAGAATGGAAATGCGTATCCAGGTTGGGTAGAGTCTGCTAATGATGGTTTATTCTTCGGATTCCAGACCAACAAGACAGAATTGTTGCCATTTGCAGCTGCGTCTGCAGGACACCCAATGATAGATAACCCAAATCTGACCCAATTACCTGGTTATTAATCTTTTAAAAATTAGTAAGGTTGGATTTAATATCAATAATCTTTGGATTAATGTTGAATGTTATTTTAAATTAACTTTAAATATAATATTCATCAGTATAGTACGGGATGCCGTTGACAATTCAACCTTCTAATTTTGAAGAAAAATTTAGAAATATAATTATAATGAATAATGTAAAAACATTCAAATACGTAGACTATTTGTGGGATGATGAAAAAGCAGCATCTTTCGGAGATGACCAGGTTGCTTTATTTTTATACCGTTCAAACATCTTGGGAGCAGACTTAAGAATCACCAATTATGGAGGCGGAAACACAAGCTGTAAAACCATAGAGAAAGACCCTTTAACAAATGAAGATGTTGAGGTAATGTGGGTAAAAGGTTCAGGTGGTGACATCGGAACGCTGACGAGAAAAGGTATTGCTGGTTTGTACACAGAAAGATTGAGAAATCTTAAAAATGTATATGAAGGTTTGGCAGACGAAGACAGAATGGTTGGGCTTTTCAATCACTGTATTTACGATTTGGACAGCAAAGCACCTTCTATTGATACGCCGCTTCACGGACTTCTTCCATTCAAACATATCGATCACCTTCACCCGGATGCTTTAATTGCGGTTGCTGCGGCAAAAGACAGTCAGGCTGTAACTAAAGAAATCTGGGGTGATACAATGGGTTGGGTGCCTTGGCAAAAACCAGGTTTTGACTTAGGTTTACAGTTAGAAAAATGTTTAAACGATAATCCTGGAATCAGAGGAATCGTTTTGGGAAGCCACGGCCTGTTCACTTGGGGAGACACTTCTTACGAATCTTATATCAACAGTTTGGAAGTTATCGAAATGGCTTCTGAATATATCGCTAAAAAAATCGAAGAAAAAGGTCAGGTTTTTGGCGGACAAAAAGTAGAATCTTTATCAGCTGATGAACGTAAAACTAAGGCAGCTCAGATTATGCCTTTACTAAGAGGTTTAGCTTCTTCCGAAAACAGAATGGTGGGTCATTTCACAGACGGCGATGTGGTGTTGGAATACATCAATAGTAACGACTTGGAAAGATTGGCTCCGCTTGGAACCTCTTGTCCGGATCACTTTTTAAGAACTAAGATTCAACCTTTAGTTTTAACTTTAGATAAAAATGAAGATTTAACAGATTCTAAAGCGATTTTAGAAAAATTAAATCCACTTTTCGAGCAATACAGACAGGAATATAAAGACTATTACGAAACTTGTAAGCATCCAAACAGCCCTGCGATGCGTGATCCGAATCCTGTCATCATTATTTATCCGGGAGTAGGAATGTTCAGTTTCTCGAAAGATAAGCAGACAACACGTGTTGCAAGCGAGTTTTATGTGAACGCAATCAACGTAATGAGAGGTGCAGAAGCCATTTCTGAATACACTTCATTACCAAGACAGGAAGCTTTCGACATCGAATATTGGTTATTGGAAGAAGCAAAACTTCAGAGAATGCCGAAAGAAAAGCCATTGTCAAGAAAGGTGGCAATCGTAACCGGAGCCGGAGGCGGAATCGGACAGGCAATTGCAGATAAAATGGTTGCAGAAGGTGCTGTTGTAGTTTACACAGATTTAAATACAGAAGCGGTAGAAGCTGCAACTTCAAAATATAACAAAGACCAGGCGGTTGCTGTTCAGTGTGATGTAACGAATGAAGAAGCGATTGCCAATGCTTTCAAAGAAACCGTTTTGGCTTTTGGTGGAGTAGATATTATCGTTCATTCAGCTGGTTTGGCGATTTCTAAATCATTGGAAGATACGACGACAAAAGACTGGGAATTACTTGAAAATGTTTTGGTTAAAGGTCAGTTTATGATGGCTAAATCAGGAACTGAAATTTTCAAAAAGCAGAACTTAGGTGGCGACATCGTAAATATTGCAAGTAAAAATGGTTTGGTTGCTGGCCCAAATAACGTAGCTTACGGAACGGCAAAAGCAGCGCAACAGCATATGACGAGATTATTGGCGGCAGAATTGGCAGCAGATAAAATCCGCGTGAATGTTGTAAATCCTGACGGCGTAATCGTTGGAAGCAAAATCTGGGAAGGTTCTTGGGCAGAAGGTCGTGCAAAAGCAAACGGAATCACCGTTGAAGAATTGCCCGCATTCTACGCAAAAAGAAATCTTCTGAACGAAATTATTCTTCCGGAAGATATCGCCAACGGAGTGTTTGCGTGTGTTGCAATTTTAGATAAAAGTACAGGAAATATCATCAATGTAGACGGCGGAATGGCAAATGCGTTCCCAAGATAATTATTTTATAAATATTTTTTATTTGGGCAGCTTTATCCGCCCTCCGTTCCCGCTTTTTTGTCTCCGCTTCGCTGCGACAAAAAGAGCTCCACTCAGGTCGGGCTGCGAGCGATTCGAAAGCAATTGAAGGAAAGAAAATAAAATATTTAGTACTAATTTAGACAATAAATTTAGCCTTGTCAAGATTCAAAACCTTGACAAGGCTAATCAAAAATCAAAATATGATTATAGGAAAAGATATCATTGAACAAAACAATAAAAGCGAGGTTGAAAATTTCAATTCAGATTTCGCTTATTTATCAGATAAACTGACAAAGTCAGGAGCCAACGTTTCTGAAATTGTCAACAAAATTGCTGACTTCCAAGTGGCAATTCCAAGTTGGGCTTTAGGAGCTGGAGGAACACGTTTCGGAAGATTTTCTTACGGCGGAGAACCTTCTTCTTTAGAACAAAAATTAGATGATGTAGGATTAATTCACGCTTTAACGCATTCTGCAGGTGCAATTTCTCTTCATATTCCTTGGGATATTCCAAGCGATGTGAAAGCGATTAAAGAAAAAGCAGCTTCTCACGGATTGATTTTCGATGCGATGAATTCAAACACATTTCAGGATCAGCCGAACGCAAAACAATCGTACAAATTTGGTTCGTTAAATGCGGTAAATGAAGATGCAAGAGCTTACGCAGTAGAGCATAACAAAGAAGTCATCAGAATCGGAAAAGAGCTAGATTCAAAAAGCTTAACGGTTTGGTTGGCAGACGGAGCAAGTTTTCCGGGACAGTTGAATTTCCAGACAGCTTTGTCAAAAACCGAACAGAGTTTAAAAGAAATCTACGCCGGAATGCCGGAAGACTGGAAATTATTCATCGAATATAAACCATACGAACCGAATTTCTATTCAACAACCATCCAGGATTGGGGAACTTCGTTTATGTTAGCAAATGCTTGTGGCGACAGAGCTTATACTTTGGTAGATTTAGGTCACCATTTACCAAACTCAAACATCGAACAAATCGTTGCAACCTTGATGTACAAAGGAAAATTAGGAGGTTTCCATTTCAACGACAGCAAATATGGAGATGATGATTTAACGGTAGGTTCAATCAAACCTTATGCATTATTCCTGATTTTCAACGAACTGGTGTACGGAATCGAGAACAATCCTCAAAATCCTTATCCGGCTTGGATGATCGATGCGAGTCATAACATCAAAGATCCTTTGGAAGATTTAATTCAGTCTTTGGAAGCGATTCTAATTGCTTATGCACAGGCTCTTTTGGTCGATCAAAAAGCATTGAAAGATGCTCAGTTGAACAATGACGTAGTTCGTGCACAGGAAATTTTGCAGAATGCGTACAGAACAGACGTGCGTCCGTTATTAAAAGCGGCAAGATTACATACAGGCGCTGCATTAGACCCAATTGCGGCGTACAGAAACCTTAAAGTAAGAGAAACATTAATATCTGAAAGAGGTCTGAATGTAAAAGCAACAGGATTATAAAATCCTATTAGTATTGATAGAAATAACTTTCATCTTATAATTTGAAAGTTTGAAAAATAAACCACTTATTTTTATTTTAATTAAGGGTGTTTAGGATATTAAGTTTCACTAGTAATGATTTTTCTTAATTTCTAAACACTCCTTAATTGTTTTAATTTGAAAGCATAAGATTCGGAATTCCATTTTTATACTTTCATACAATTATTAAATTCATTTTCAGGAATGTCCAAAAAGAAAGTAACCATCGTATTTGATATTGGAAAGACCAATAAAAAATTCTTTTTATTTGATAAGAATTATCAAGAAGTTGTTAGAGAATATACAGAATTGCCTCTGACAACAGATGAGGATGGTTATCCCACAGAAGATCTTCCAGCTTTGCAAAATTGGATCAAAGAAAATTTTCATAACATCCTTGAAAATGATGAATATGAAGTAAAAGCTATTAATTTTTCCACGTACGGAGCAAGTTTTGTACATCTGGATCAAAAAGGAAATGTTCTCACTCCTTTATACAATTACACCAAACCAATGGATCAGGAGATTCTTGATCTTTTCTATGAAAAGCACGGTGACAAGCTAAAAATTTCCCGTGAAACAGCCTCTCCACAAGCAGGAATGCTGAACTCCGGTCTGCAATTGTTTTGGTTAAAATACAAGCATCCTGAAGTTTTCAGAAAAATCCGTTACAGTTTGCATTTGCCACAATATTTATCGTATTTGTTTACCGGAATTTGTGTGTCGGAATTTACTTCGATAGGCTGCCACACCAATTTGTGGGATTACGATAAAAATGATTATCACGACTGGGTTTATGAAGAAGAAATTGATGTTTTGTTACCACCAATTGTTCCGACTTCTGCGAGTATCAATACGTCTTATAGAAATAAAAAAATTAAAATCGGTGTTGGGATTCACGACAGTTCTTCGGCACTTTTACCTTATATTTTAAGCAAAAAAGAACCATTTTTATTGCTTTCAACAGGAACTTGGAGTATTTCTCTCAATCCTTTTAATGATGAAAGTCTGACTGATGAAGATATCGAAAATAATTGTCTGAATTATATGCGAATCGATGGAAAGCGTGTGAAAGCTTCACGTTTTTTTATGGGCAATGAATATAGGATTCAGGTTGAAAAGTTGTGTGCTTACTACGGAAAAGAATATGGTGCGCACAGAGAAGTTCAGTTTGATCAGGATTTATATTTGCATTTAATGAAGCACAAAGCGGTTTATTTCCGTTTTGAAGGGATAATTCTGAAAAGAAAGATGATTACCGAAACCGACCTGAATTCGTTTTCAACATTTGAAGAAGCCTATCATCAACTGATGATTGAATTGATGGATTTGCAGATTCACACAATAACGAATGCTATTGGAAATTCAGAAATCAAAAATATCTATATCGATGGCGGATTCACGGATAACGATGTCTTTATGAAGCTGATGTCACATCATTTCCAGCATTATAACGTGATGTCCACGCATTCTCCGCTTGGATCAGCTTTAGGCGCTTCGATGGTCATCTCGAACAAAAAAATTGATGAGACATTTCTACAGCAACATTATCAGATGAAAGTACTTCAACCGTTAATTTTTAATTTATAAACTATGTCATTTCCATTTGATACAAGATACGCGTCTTTAGAATTGTTGATTGAAAGAGCCAAAAAAAGAATGCCACGTTTCGCTTTCGAATATCTGGATGGCGGTTGTAATGAGAATATTAACCGAGATAGAAATACGACAGAATTAAGAGAGGTTTTGCTTCGTCCGCGCTATTTGGATAACAATTTTGCTGAAGCCAATATGGAAACGGAATTATTTGGCGTAAGATATTCTGCACCATTCGGAATTTCGCCCGTTGGTTTGCAGGGATTGATGTGGCCAAATGCTCCGGAAATTTTAGCAAAAGCCGCTTTCAAACATAATATTCCATTCATTCTAAGTACAGTCACGACAAGCAGTATCGAAAGAATTGCAGAATTAACCGAAGGAAAAGCTTGGTATCAATTATACCATCCAAGAGAAGAATGGCTGAGAGATGATATTTTCAACCGTTGCGAAGCTTCTGGTTATGACGTTCTTTGTGTACTGTCGGATGTTCCCACGTTTGGTTACAGAGCCAAGGAAATCAGAAATGGATTGGCAATGCCACCTCAATTGAATTTCAGAAATGTCTCTCAGGCTTTGGCAAAACCGCAATGGTGTCTTGAAATGCTTAAAAATGGTGTTCCGAGTTTCGCCACGATGGAAAAATATATGGACAAAAATATGAATGTGAAACAGCTGGGACAGTTCATGAATTCTACGTTTTCCGGAAGACTTAATTCAGACAGAATCAAAGCAATCCGTGATAAATGGAAGGGAAAACTGGTTATCAAAGGCGTTGCTTCCGATGAAGATGCGGCTGAAGCTGTTCGTCTCGGTTTTGATGGAATGATTATTTCCAATCACGGTGGAAGACAATTGGATGCTGGAGAATCTACAATTACTGTGGTGAAAGAAATAAGTGAAAAATATAAAGATCAAATCAAAGTGATGATGGACAGCGGTGTTAGAACTGGTCCAGATGTTGCCCGAGCTTTAAGCTGTGGTGCCGAATTTACCTTTATGGGCAGAACTTTTATGTACGCAGTTGGTGCTTTAGGCGAAAAAGGTGGTGACCATATTATCGAAATGCTTAAAATGCAGTTCAGACAGGTGATGGAGCAAGTTTGTTGTGAAAAGCCAGAAGATTTACAAAATTTCAGAGTAAAATAGTTGTTTGTTTAAGTTTATTCTACTCAGACGGGCTTTTATCAAGTCCGTTTTTTTTGTCTGAATTCAAGAAAATTCTATAATAGAATTGAAGTTGAGCTACGTAGGATCAGAAACAAAATCACAGAGATTCCCTTTCAATAAATTTGAAAACATTATTCACCTGTTCTTTTTTATTTTTCAAAACCATATAAGCTGCAGATTCTGCCATTGCCTTGAAATCTGTAGTAATCACAGTGATTCCAAGCAATTCTTTTAAAGGTGTTTCGTTATATGAAATAATGCCGATGTCTTCCCCCAATTTCAGATTTTTCTGTCTGATTTGCTTCACTAAATTTACCAAATCCCTCTCCTGAATAGTGATAAATATATCTTTGTCCTGGAGTTCCATATCAGGATAGATTTCGTCCAGAATCTCATAGTCCAGTTTGAAATCTCTGCAGAATTTCTCAAAACCGTGAACAATACGGAAAGGGTAGGGATGAACCGATTTGGCAGGATAAACCAAAATCAGTTTCTCATATTTTTTGATTTTTTCCAGGCCTTCTTCCAAAGCTTCATAAATATCGTGCTCAAAATCCTGAAAAATACTGCCGTATTCTCCCGAGATGTTAGGTTTGGTATTATCGAGCATCAGAAGTTTGTTTTTCGGAATTTTCTCTATAATATCAATAACTTCCTGCGTAGAACTCGTGTGATTGTAATGTTCGTCTCGGAAATGAGGCATTATCACGTAATAATCAAATCCGCCAAGATTTTTCTTTAATGAATTGATGAAAAGCGTTTCGTCGCAGTGATAGATGTACATTTCAACATTTCCTTTCGTTCCGATAGCGTCCACAAAATAATTGTAAATCATCATTTTGTAGGTGCTCGGTTTATTAATCAAAAAGAAAATATTGATGACATCACTTTTATTAATCCTCGAAATATAATAGCCTTTTCCCTTGACAGACTCAATAATTTGCCTTTTTCTAAGTTCCTTATAAGCCTTTTCTACGGTATCTCTTGATAAAAAGCAAGATTCGCTGAGTTCGTTGATAGAAGGGATTTTTTCACCGATTTTGATATCTCCGGCGTCAATTCCATTAAGTATAGAGTCCACAATCTGTTTATATTTTGGCACTCTGGAATTTTCATTGATTTGAATTTCTAATATTTCAGACATCGGATTAAGCAATGATAATGTTTTATGTTTATAAATTAAAATTGAGTTATTAGTGTTTCAAAATCTAAGACAAGTTACAAATTTTATATCAATTGTTTAAATTTCTATTTTAATTAAATGATTAACGCACCAAGTCATTGACATAAACTTCGATATTGAGATAATTGCTTTGCCTTTTATTGAATTTCAATGCATCAGATGAATCATTAGGATTAAGTCCCATTTTCAGTTCAGCAACATCGGGAATGCCATCAGAATCCGAATCTTTAAGCGCAACAGTTTTCGGGAAATTCCCAACACCATTATTGGCTAGTGGTAAATCGTTTTCGGTAAAGACATAAATTCCCTTTTTTCCCAGAGATTTGACTTCCGAAATAATCAGCTCATCCACATCATCCCGCTTTGGAAAGCTGGCGCCTGCATTTTTGATGACATATTCAAACGCTTGCGTGGCAGATAAATCTGTTTTGGAATCGGGATACAGAAATGGTGAATCCATAAAAACCACAGGCGTCTCACCAGGAAAACCAATGGAATTATGTGGAATCAATTGACCATCCAAAATGCCATTTTTGTTATTGTCAAAATAATTCCCGGATTCATAAAGATGAAAAGTGTTTGTTCCTCTGCTGAACGGCGTTGTCCTATTTTCTGTATTCAATGGACCTCCGATAAAATAATTGTTGATGATATTGACTTCAGATTTCTGTACGGAACCTCCCATTATATAACCATCGCCGGAAACAGTATGACCATTTTTGTTGCCAAGATTTCCAAAATTGTAAATTATATTGTTGACAAACTCATTCTTACCCTTCACTTTTGGATTACGGGTTTTGTTGCTGGCATAAAGCGATTTGATGATACTGATGCTGCCATTCGTCTGAATCAGTCCACCTGCTGAATGGTTATAGAGATGCAATCCCTGCGCAATAATCGAATTCTGAAGGGTGATGCTGTCTGGTTCAATGCCACGTTTGTCCCAGTTGATGGAAAAAACCTCGTCCATTGACCAGAAAATTGAAAGATGGTCCAGTATTATATTTTTACCGTTCGATATTCCGGAAGCGTCGGTATTATTGGATGGTTTATTCTTATTCCCGAGACGTATTTTCAAATATCTGGCAATGGTATCATCAGCGCCACTGAAAGACACTTTTTCACCATAAAGAAAAATACCTTTTCCCGGCGCGGTCTGTCCCGCAATTGTAATGTTTTTAGAAACCGTAACCGGACTTTTCAACTCGACAATTCCACCAACTGAGAAAACTACAAATCTCCCCGGCTGGCTCACAGCGTCGCGAAAAGAACCTTTGCCAGCATCATTCAGATTGCTAACAATATAAACTTCTGGTTTTGTTACCGTTCTCGCACCTTTTGCAAATTTTCCAAAACCTTCCGCTCCGGGAAAAGCAATTGTTTTTGTCAAGGATTTTGAAGTTTGACCGATAAGCTGAGACTCGCAAGACATAATAAAAATGGTGCTTAGAGCGACGATGATATTTTTTTTCATAAGTAATAATGAACCAACAATTTATCATCTTCGCATCAGTAAATCGTCCTGCACTATGCTGTTTAATTTTTAACATAAAAAAGCCTGCCATTTCTGACAGACCCTAACTAAAATATGAATCTTTAAATTTTTTAAGGCATCTTTTTAAAACCTTCCGCTTTTATTTTCCAGCTTCCGTCTTTCGGGAAACCTGGAAATTCTCCTGTCGAAGCATCCCAACCTTCCAGCATCATCGCAACGGTCGTCAAAACACCGCCGTTTCCTGGAAGATAAATTCTAAGACGTTTGTCCTGGAAATTATGTCCGTTTTTCAGATAGGTGTTGGTCTGAATATCCATAAAAAGAGCATCCAAAGCTTTATTCGGAAGTCCTAATCTTGCGGCATTCATTGCCGTCATCGGGAAATCCCAACCCCAGGTATGTTCCCAATTCCATCTTTCCCAAACGATATCCAACGTGTTTTTCATTATTTTCTTATCCAATTTAGGAGACTCAGGAACCATTCCCAATGCACCTAAAACTGCAGGGTGGTCGGTCATCCATTTTGGAAATGTGAAAGAATCTTTTGCCGATTCAGTTGACAGATAAACGCCTTCCTGAACCGGAAGCGGTGCTAATTTCGTAATCACCTCATCCCATTTTTTATCTCTAGGCTGTCCCAGTCTTTCTTTCCATTGCTGAGCAACTTTCAGCGCCCAATCCCAATATGCCACTTCATAAGTCGGGTTATAAGTATCTTTCGCAGGGAAAACTTCCTGAGCCGGAATGACACCTTTACCTAAATTATAACGGTTTTTTTCTTTGTCATAAGTAGCAAAATCTGCCATAAAATCAGCGGTTGCAAAAATCAAATCTTTATATTTTTCCAAAACTTTTTTGTCCTTGCTGTTTCGGTACAAAAGTTCGGTCATATAGATGATGTGCGGCTGCTCCCAAATCAAAAATGCAGCGACAGAAGACGGACTTTCATTCCCTTCATTATCCGACATTTTAATCCAGCGAACGCCTTTATAACCTTGTCTCTCAGCTAATTTTTTTGCTTTGTCAAACGACCTGAAATAATAATCCAGTTGCTTCTCCAAAATTTCCGGTCTTCCCCAAAGTGCAAAGTGAACGCCGTGCCACCAGTGCATTTCTGTATGCGGTTTTCCGTACCAACTGTTGAACGTCAAACCTGTTTCCTGAGGCGGATTGCTTCCACCGCACTGAACTTTGGTTAAATATTCTGACAAGACAACTCTTCTTTCAAGCTCATTGGCTCTTTGGTCTGTACTTCCTTCAAAATCCACGGCAGCACCGCTTTCCCAGAAGTTTTTCCAACCAGAAGTACTTTCTTTTTCAGCATCAGCGAATAAATTTCTGTCGGATTTCGGACTTTTAGCTGAAAACTCAACACTTAATTCCACGGTTTTATTTTTGGACGAAGGCTCGTAAACGAAATAATGTTTTCCTGCCTCACGAAGTTTTCCTTCCGTAAAATTGAATTGAGTATAATAATCCGTACTTTGTAATTTGTGCTGAATCAAACCTTGCGTCGACTGTGAAGAAACAATTTTCGTGGTATGTTCGTTTTCTCTTCCATAAAATGCAGCATCATCCAAAAACTGTCCCGATGGATGTGGATATTTGGCAAAAACTTTAAGCTTTCCTTTAGCAACCAAATCAGATTCAATTTTTACCCCGATTTTATCTGAGTTTTGAAAAGAAGCCGTCCAGACTTTTACCGGAGTTCCTTCCAAAGAAAACTCGCTCGTTATAATTCCTGTCCACAAATCAATTTTCTGGTTGATGTTTTGGATATCTGAAATTTGTGCTTTCTGACAATTCTTTTTAATCAGTTCAATCCCCACATTTCCTAATTGCAAGCGATGTTGATTTACACGGAAATATTCAACTGCACCTTTGTTGCGTTCAGGTTCTTTCAACTGAACACTGTACAAAGCTTTGCGTCCGTCATTATTGAAATCATACGCTTTCAAAGTCTCCTCAAACTTATAATCTTTGGTATTTGGAAAACTGTTCCAGCCCCATTCAGACTGCGTTCCGAGAGAAACTCCGTTTTTGTAATATTCAGGGAACGACTGCATTCCGGTAATGTCAACCGTGTAGGCAAATTTTCCGTTTCCAACTGTTAAAGTGGAAAGGGTGTCTGCTTTTGTATTGACAATATTATGTCGCTGAACGACCTTTTTCCGGTCGATTTTCTGGGCATTCATTGAAGAAAATCCCATCAGGAAAATCCCTAGATATATTGTAATTTTTTTCATTTTTATTTTATTTATTTTTTTAGCCACGAGGCTTCGACAGGCTCAGCCTGACAATTCTAATACTAACTGCGTTTTTGCGCTGTCAGACTGAGCTTGTCGAAGTCTTGCATTTTATTTATATCACATTTTTAAGCATACTTACAATTCGTGCATTCGTGGCATCAAATCCTATCTCAAAACCGTCGCACTCATCATTCCAATCACCACATCGTTGCTCACAGCAGTTAATTTTATCGATTTTAATTCTTTACTCGCATCAATCGGCAAATCCAGAATCGTTGCAGAACCACCATCCACCTGACGGTCTGTAAATCCTTTGATGCTTGAATATTTGCTCAAAGTTCCGCCTTTGTATAATTCTCCGGTCTTCAATTTTACACGGTACGGAATTTTATCATCCGGAATTTCAAACGCAAAATTGTCATCAAACAAATCCTGCTCAATCGGCCACCAGTTCGTTGGATTTTTAAGTTCCAGTTCTGTTGTCGAACCGTCCACATATTGAACCGTAATTTTTCCATTCACAATCTGTGACTGCATCGGATTGGTAGAACCAGCCATCAGAAAATAGATTTTCTTTCCTTTTCCTGAAATTGGAATTTCAAGAGAATCAGAATAATTGTCCCACTGACTTACAAAAGCAATATTTTTATCTGTTTTATCAATTAAAAAAGGAATGTCGAGGAATTCAACTTTGTCGTTTTTTCTTTTATTCATCAATCCGCTGTCATCGATTTGAGCCGTGATTAACGGATAACACCAATTTCCGATTCCCTGCCACGGAAGCTGTAGAGTCGGAATTTCCAGTCTTGGAGAAAGGTATTTCTGATTGAAAATTTCGGTAACTTTTTCATTGTATTTTGATGCTAATGAAATGTTGTTAAATTGACCTTGATTTTCAATTTCCCAATCTGTGATTTCAATATTTTGTCTAATTCCATTATAATCAAGCACGATTAAATTGGTTCCTCTACTTAAATAATTTAAAGGAATTTCTATCAATGTACTTTGATTTTTTTGAATGTTAAAAGTTTTATTTAAACCATTAACAGTTAGTTTTCCATTAATATTATTGGAAGATTTTGACTGAATCTGAAGTTTGTTATTTACCCATTTTGTTTCCAAAGGAAAACGAATGTCGATATTCACAGGTTGCCACCAGGTTGTGCCATTTTGCTCAACTTGTACGAAAAAAGTTCCTTTTCTTTCTTCGTTAATTAATTGAAATTCGTTGTTATTAACCACCCCGTCTTCGTCCTTCGGTCGAATCCACCTCTTCAGGGGAGGGGAATTCTTAATTAGTCCTTGAGGATCATAGATCTTTTTTATTTTCTTTTTTGAATCAAAATTCAACTGAAGATTTTCAGAAATATAAGAAGTGAAATCAGTTTGTTCGTTTTTAATTTCTTCTCCGGAATAATTGATTTCAATCTTAAAATCTTTTCCTTTCGGTGTTTCAAACTGAACGAAGGGTTGCAGAATGGAATTCGGTTTAATCTTCCAATCTACTTTTTTACCATTCACTTTCACCGATTTGATATTGGAATAATTTACAGGAATCTGCATTTCCAACGCCACCGGATTTTGATATTTTGATTTAAATAAATACTCCGTATTTTTTGAAGTTCTGGTAAACTGATATTCCCAATCCGGAAGTTTCAATTCGGCAGAATTCCAGTCTTTTGGGAAACCAGGCTTAATGCTGATTTTATTTTCCAGTAAATTCGGATAAACTCCGAAAAGTCCTTCCGTTAAAGTTCTTGAAGCCACACCAATTGGGTCAGCAAAATCACGGTACAATTCTCCACGAAAAGCATCGTAATGAGAAAGCTGTTCAAAATTTCCAGGACTGATTCCATAATACATACTTTCGGCCAGATTTCCTTTCCAAAGTTGGTAGGCATCTTCAGTTCTTCCGGCTTGCCAATACGCTAAAGCCGTCTGTAAATTTTCCGCCAAAGCGACATTGTTTATCGACCAATCGTACGGTTGCCAGTTGGTTGTTGCTAACGTGAAATAGTTCTTCTTATCCGCACCTTTTACCGTAATCGGAATTTTCGGAGTGTAATTATTAATGTATTGTAAGTTCTGATAATCCTCAAATTCATTCAAAATAAACGCATCCGAAACGTGATAAATAGACCAAACTCCTGGTTTGTCGTGAACAATTTGATTGCCCAAAGCATCTTTATATTCAGCAAAATAACCTTTATCTTTGATCCAAAGTTGGTTTTTCATTGCTTTTAAAATCGCATCTGCTTCCTGTTCGTAAGGTTGAGGATTTTCGCCAATTATTTTTGCCAGTTTCGCCATCTCACGGTTGGCTCTGTAATTATACGCCGACGTGTGTGTCACTTTTCCACCTGAATATTGCAGCGCATCACTCGCCCAAATCGCTGCATACGCATCATACAAATCACCACGCTTGAAATTTCTTTTTTCCCAATTGATATGGCGAACCATCGTTGGCCACATTTTTTTGAGGAATTCTTTGTCTCCGGTATAATTAAAATGCGAAAACATTTGGTCAAAAAATACTAGATTCATATCGTAATGGTGCGGTTTTGTATTGTCATTCGGGTTTCTGGAAATATATCCGCTGGAAAAAACGGAAGTTCCCATTTTCTCTTCGTGTCGGGCAAGATGACGCATCGTATCCATTTCAACCGGTGCAAAATCTGGTTTTAAAACCTGCGAATTGGCGTAACTTTCAAAATGTTCCTTTGCTCGGTCGTGCCAGCTCAACGCATCTGCTGTATAAGCGCCACGCCAGGCATTCAACCGCATTCTCCACGCCACTGCGCCGTGAAGGAAGGTCGGACTTTCCCAAATTCCGTCTGCAGCAACCGCTAAATTGGCTCCGAAATTATTCAAATCTGCATCAGGAGTTTTTAGCTGAATTCTGTTCGTTAATGTCAAACGTGATTTTTCCGCTTCATTAAATATATTTTTCAACTCTTCATCCGAAAAGTTTTTGTCTGATTTTCCTTTGACAACCTGAATGTAAACCGGTTGTTTTTGAGAAGAATACGAAGCGTAGACAATTGGAGATTTGTCCGTTTTATTTTGAGTAAACTCAGACAGTTTTTCTAAAGTCGTTGCATCGGTTTGCTGTAAAGAATTGACATTTGAAAAACTTCCGCTAACAATCTGAGTTTCTTTTTTCTTATTTAAATAATTAAGCTGAAAATGATTTTTATTCAACTGAAACTGATTGTTCAGACAATATTCAGGCAACAGATAAAATCCGGATTCCGGGTCAGCGCCGATATCGCCATTTCTGCTGAAAGTCGTTCCACTCGAACCGCCGTAAATTGCGTAGATTTTTGTTGAAGAATCTACATTGATGGTTTCCATTTTCAAAACCAAACCTTCTTCTTTAGCTTGTGCCAAAACGGTCAGTTTTAAAGTTCCGGTTCCCAAAATCGGATCTTTGATTTCGTATAGCATCGTTCCCGGTCGGTAACGTGTTTCAATTTTATCAGCCTTAATTAATTGTTTAATTGAATTTCCCTTTTGAATAACAAATTGAAGATTTCCGCCCATTCCCGGAAGATATAATGCAAATTCCGGTAAATCTCCCGCTTCAACTCTCGATGCACGATTATCTCCGTACAAAGCACGATTGAATCTGTACGTTCCGTTGACCAATAAAAAATCGCCTTTGTCTTCTTTGTAATGCAGTTCACGTTCGTTATTCTGCCAGTGTTTCGACTGGGAAAACGAAAGTGAAAATGCCGACAAAACAAGAAGTCCGGCGAAAATGGTTTTTCTTCGCATTTTATGGTTTTAACTCAGTTAATGGTTGTCCGTTAACGGTTACATTTTTTAAAGTCACATTTTTCATATAGTCAACCTTATAAGGAATCTGCACGCCAACCATTTTAGCATTAATCATTGTGAAGTCTGTTACAGGCGAAGATTCATAGGCATCAGAAAATACAGCATATTTCCCACCTTTGTCAACAGTTAAATTTTCAACCCAGATATTTCTGATGGTCGGAATGTGATTTCCAGGCTTTTCATAATGCATATTGAAACGCACTGCCGCTTCTTTGTAAGCGCCAACTTTTGTGTTGTAGAAAAATACATTTTCGATAATTCCGCCTCGGCTTGAGCTTGTTTTAATTCTTAAAGCACGGTCAAGATTCTTACTGTCCATCACATTTTCAATGGCGTAAATGTTTTTTGCGCCACCTGCAATTTCACTTCCAATCACAACACCGCCGTGACCGTCTTTCATTTCGCAGTTTTCGATAATGTGGTTTTCAGCAGGTCTTCCGATATCTCTTCCGTCCTCGTCTCTTCCGGATTTGATGGCAATACAGTCATCTCCTGTGTCGAAGTAAGAATCTTTAATCCATACATTTTTACAGGCTTCAGGGTCGAAACCGTCGTTGTTGGGTCCGTGACTGATGACTTTTACTCTTTCAATCAAAACATTTTCACACAAAACAGGATTCAGATTCCACATCGGAGAATTTTTCACCAAAACATCCGCCATATAAAAGTTTTTTGACTTGTAAGGTTGAACGAAATTCGGTCTTAAATACCATCCGTTTCCAAAAATTCTTTCTCTCGCAGGCGTTCTGTTAGCCATATATTCGTGAAGTTTCGCTCTCGCCGGGTTTTGCCTTCCCGGACGGGATGCGTTGTAGCCATATTTTGTAGCACCACACCAGAACCACCAGTTGTCTAAATCTGAATTTCCATCCAAAGTTCCTTTTCCTGTGATAGCGATATTTTCTTCTTCGTAAGCGTAAATTAATGATGAATAATTCATACATTCCATTCCTTCCCAACGCGTGAAAACGATAGGGTAGTCGTTGCTATCCTGACTGAAAAGAATCGTTGAACTATCAGTTAAATGAAGGTTGACATTGGATTCCAAATAAATTGCACCAGTTAAAAAGACTCCGTTTGGAACCACGACTCTTCCTCCGCCTTCTGCACTGCATTTTTCAATCGCTTTTCTGAAAGCTTCCGTATTTTTTGTTTTTCCGTCCCCAACTGCACCGAAATCTGTAATTAAATAATCTGCTTTTCTGAATTTTGGAGCTTTGATTTGTTTCTTTAAAGCTTTGATTTCTTTTAAAGGCTGTTTTGCGGAAGTCCACGGTTTGTATTGCGCCGATACTGAAACTGACAAAACTAAAGCGAACAAAAATGGAATATATTTTTTCATAAAGATTTAGATTCAAATTTTATAACAATTTCTTGTATTGCAAACTAATATTAATGCGAAGAAAAATTATCCTGCACTGTCGGTTACAAGATTATTTGTTTTGAAATAAAGTCTTAAGCCAATCAGAACAGAGTTTTTTCCAATTGTCTGTGAGTTCATTTTTATTGGTAATTCCGATTTTGTGTTCGCCTTCGAGAAAGATGAATAATGCGCCTTTTACTTTGTTTTTTGTCATGGCCTGATAATAAAGAAGACTGCTCATCACGGGGACAGTTTTATCATTTTGTGCGTGAAAAAGAATTGTTGGTGGCGTCTTTTCAGTCACGCGGTTTTGCATAGAGTATTCGCTGATTTTCTCCAGGGAAGCATTTTCGCCAAGCAAACTGTTTCGGCTTCCTAAGTGTGCAAATTCCCCTAAATCTATAACAGGAGAAACTAAAATCGCAAAATTCGGAATTGTAGGAATGGTTTCCCAATCGCCTTTCAATTCTGTATAATCTGTGGAAATATTACTGACAGATGCGGCCAAATGGCCACCCGCAGAAGTTCCTATAACTCCTATCTGATCCGGCGAAATACCATACTCCGAAGCGTTCTTTCTGATATGTTTGATAGCGGCCTGTACATCCTGTAACGGAGCGATTTCTCTTTGTTTAAGATCCAGAGAAGTTGGTAATCGGTAATTCAAAACAAAAGCTGTAATTCCCAATGTATTGAACCATTTTGCAATTTGAAAACCATTCAAATCATAAGTCAATTTGTAATATCCACCACCAGGAATGATGATGACAGACATCTGTTTTCTGTCTTCTTTGGGAGGGAAAAATGCAAAAAGTTCGGTTTCTTTGATTTGTGTAATTCTGCTGTCTTTCTCTTCAGTTTTTAACTTTAAACCTTTGGAATTCGGCATTTGACCTTTTGGCCACAAGGTTATTTTTTCCTGAGCAGAAGTCAGATTTATAATTAATATCAATAAAATGAATGCGGCTTTTTTCATTGTCATTAAACTAAAATGGTAAAATTATTTGATGTATTTTTCCAATCCTGTTTTAAGGTTTTTCAGAGATTTTGTTGCCAGTTTTGCAACCGTTTCAGCTCCTAATTTTGATAAATGGGTGTCGTCATTTTTTCCTTTTGGATAATATTCGATTTCGCCTTCTTTGAAGTGAAGATGTAAGAGTTTTGATTTTTCTGGACCTGCAGAAATTTCCATTTGCTCCGTTAATAATTGCATATCAACGAAAGGAACTTTCATAGCATCAGCAACCAATCTTACTACCAACGGATATTCTTTATGCGTATCGACTGAAACTCCATTTTCATTGAAATTTCTTCTTGTGATGGAACTCATCAGAATTGGAGTTGCGCCTTTTGCTCTGGTTTCATTTACATATCTTTCGAGATTGGCTCTGTATTGCGTATAAGGATTGGTAAATTTTGTAGAATCTTTGATTTTCTGATCATTATGACCAAACTGAATCACCACAAAATCACCTTTTTTCAATTGTTTTTCCACTTTGTCCCAACGTCCTTCTGTGCGGAAACTTTTGGAACTTCGTCCGTTCATCGCGTGGTTTTGGATTTCGATTCCTGATGTGAAAAACTGTGGCAAAACCTGTCCCCAGCCGTGTTCGGGATTTTTTTTAGGATTGTCTTTGTTGGACATTGTAGAATCTCCTATTAAAAATAAGGTTGGTTTCTGAGCCCATATCATTAATGAAAGAAACAGAAATATGATGGAAAGTTTTTTATTCATTTTTGAATTGTTTTAACATTGAATCATTCGCGGCCCGGCTTGAGCGGAAATCCTTTTTACGCAACGTAGTGGATTGAAAAGATTGGGAGCGGAAGACGGAAAAGCTGCCCTAAATTAAATAATTATAGTTTTATTTCTCAAATTCTAAGCTTGCCAAAATGAAAGGTCCGGTTCCTTTCCCGTCATTGGAACGGATTTTTTCATTGACGTAATATTCGTAAGAACCGTCTCTGTAAGGTTTTCCGCCTAAGCCCGCAACAGCACAACATTTATTAAGATTGACAACGCCATTTTCATCAACTGTGATTAGGTTTTTGATAATTCCGTTATAACCTTTTTTTGCAGCAGCCTTGTAAGATTGTGATAAATAGCCTTCGTTGACAGATTTGATAATCGTATAAACAAACATCGCAGAAGCGCTTGCTTCCTCATAGTTACCATTTTCCAAAGGTTTGTCCAAAACCTGATACCAAAGTCCGGATTTTTTATTCTGAACTTTGATTACGGCATCAGCGTAAGATTTGATATAGGAAATGATTCTCGTTCTTCCGGGATGATCTTTGGGTAAAAAGTCCAGAACGTCAACCATTGCCATTCCGTACCAACCCATCGCTCTACCCCAAAAATTAGGAGAAAGCCCCGTTTCTTTATTGGCCCAAGCTTGTTCTTTGCTCTCGTCCCAAGCGTGATAAAGCAACCCTGTTTTTTTGTCTAAAAGATTTTTCTGAACCGAATCAAATTGAAAAACTATGTCATCATATGCTTTTTGTGCATCTGTTCCTTTTGTAAAATCTTTTGTATAATGTGTATAAAAGGGCATTCCCATATAAAGCCCGTCCAACCAAACCTGATATGGATAGATTTTTTTGTGCCAGAAAGAGCCTTCTTTGGTTCTTGGTTGTCCGTCGATTTGTGAACGTAAGGTTTGAAGTGCTCGCAGGTATTTTTCTTTTTTTTCTTTTTCGTAAAGATAAAGCAATACGTTTCCGCTATTCAACATATCAATATTATACTTTTCCAGCTCGTATGTTTGAATGGTTCCGTCTTCATTGATCAACTTTTCGCCGAAACCACTGATATAATCATAGTATTCCTTCTTTCCGGTTTTTGCATACAGTTTTTCTGCGCCATCTAATACAATGGCAGATGGATAAGTCCATTTTGGGCTTTTACTAAAATCAAGCATCCAAGCTTCAGGGAAACGATGCATCTCGGAAAGCAGCATTCTCTCTGACCAATTCAGATTTGTGGGAACAATTTTTCCTGATTGAGGTTTTGAAGTTTCTGTTTTAGTTGTCACTTTTGATTGTGCAGAAACCAAGAATAACCCCGAACTTAAAACTGTGAAAGTGAGAATTTTTATTTTACGACTTATAATATTCATTAGTTTAAATTTTGAAATTGATTTATCGCAATTTAAAATAAATGGGTGTGGTGATTGTCCTGTGGTGTCTGGAATAGAAATACCAATTTTATAATTGCTTCCAATTATATTTTTCTATATAAATTCAAATATTATTTAATTATTTCTAAAGACAATATTTAAATTTGCAACATAATCTCAGCAATTGAACAAAATCCTCATCATAGACGACGAAGAAAAAATCAGAACTTTACTTTCCCGAATTATCAGTCTGGAAGGCTTCGAAGTTTTCCAGGCCTCTGATTTGAAAAATGCAAAAAAACGACTCGAAGTTTCGGATATTGATGTTGTTATAAGCGATGTCAAACTTCCCGAAGGAAGTGGTGTTGAGTTTTCTAAAATTATTAAAGAGAAATATCCTTCAGTAGAAACTATTCTTTTGACGGCTTATGGCAATATTCCGGATGGCGTTCAGGCTATTAAAAATGGTGCTTTCGATTATATTACAAAAGGTGATGACAACAACAAAATCATTCCTTTGGTCTATAAAGCTTTGGAGAAAGTTACCCTTAACAAAAGAGTTTTACAACTAGAGAAACAACTCGACAACAAGCAATCTTTTGATAATGTCATTGGAAAATCAAAACTGATTCAGTTCGCTATCGATTCAGCTAAAAAAGTGGCTGTCACAGATGCCACAGTTCTTCTTAACGGAGAAACCGGAACTGGAAAAGAGGTTTTTGCGCAGGCTATTCATAATGCAAGCAATCGGAATAAGCAAAATTTTGTAGCCATCAACTGCTCGGCTTTCAGCAAAGAATTGTTGGAGAACGAATTGTTTGGTCACAAAGCGGGCGCTTTTACGGGCGCTATGAAAGATTCAAAAGGGATTTTTGAAGAAGCCAACAATGGAACGGTTTTCCTGGACGAAATAGGGGAGATGCCTTTAGATTTGCAGGCCAAATTGCTCCGTGTTCTGGAATCTGGCGAGTTTTTGAAAGTTGGAGACAGCAAACCGACGAAAGTTAATGTAAGAATAATTGCTGCAACGAACCGAGATTTGCAAACCGAAATCGACAAAGAAAACTTCCGCGAAGATTTGTTTTATAGAATCAATATTTTTAACATCGTTCTACCGTCGTTGCGCGATAGAACTTCCGATATTCCAGAATTAGCCAATTATTTTCTGATGAAATTCTCTCAAAAAATCGGAAAAAAAATCATTTCGATTTCTGATGATTATCTTGGTGTCCTAAAAAAACATTCGTGGAAAGGTAACATCCGCGAACTACGAAATATCATTGAAAGAAGTGTTATTTTAGAAGACGGTAACACCTTATCAATCGATAGTTTACCTTTCGATTTACAACAGTCACAAATTTCCGAAACTGCAAACAAAACCTTGTCCGCATTCTCGATGGCAAGCGCCGAAAAAATTCACATTCAAAAAACTTTGAATTATACCAAAGGTAACAAAGCCGAAGCTGCACGTTTGCTGGAAATTGGAATTGCAACGCTTTATCGCAAAATAGAAGAATACAAAATATCATAAATTAATTATCATATTGAGAAAAAGCCTATCATTTTGATAGGCTTTTTTGTTGCTTAAATTTCAAAAATAATTTTTAATCAATTGATTTACATTGAATTGAATAATTAAATTTTCAAAGGGAACATATCTTGGCATTAGTGATTTAAAATAATAATAAAATGAATCACACAGAAGCCATTCAGGAAATCATCAAAGTCGCACCTGAGTCTGAAGAAGAGTTCAAAGAAATCTATAAGACCAAAAATTCTTTTATGGTCATCAATGTTTTCACAAAACAAATCCAAAAACTGATAAAAAAGAAAGACAAAATCGTCCTTATCAATTGTCTCAACAAAATGAACGAAATCTACAGAAAAGGCGACCAAACCCTGAAAAATGCGGTAGAATCTATCTTCATTTACTCCTTGGATAGTATGATTTTTTCTTGCGACAGCGTTTACAAAAATCTCATTTTCGAGAAAATTCCTGTGGGATTGCAGAAGGCTTATTTCCGCCAGGTTTACAAATCCGGATTATAAATTTCAAACCAATGAAAACTAAAAACAGAGGAGATTGGGAACTTTGGAAAGCTTCTAACTCCAGACACCAATTTCAGATTCTAATCGTCAATATTGCTGTGATTCTCAGTGTTTTTGTAGTTGCAGCAATCATTCAATTTTCATAAAAATTCAACAATGACAACAATTACAATCATCTTAGGACTAGCTCTTTTTGCCGTTTTTTTTCTAACCGTAAAATACTTCGAAAAAATATGACCGTTCTATTCATCATCGCCCTCGCCGTCTTCGCATATATGTGTTACGTACTTGTAAAACCGGAGAAATTTTAAAAAGTGAAAAGTTGACGGTAAATAGTTAGAAGTTCTGTCAATCTTTTTACCTCTCACTTTTCACTTCTCACTCACTTCAAATTTAAAAAAATGAACTCAGAAATTTTAGGAATTATATTAATGTTTTTTCTCGCCGTTTCTCTCGCGATACCGCTGGGAAGATACATTGGTAGACTGTTCAGCAACGAAAAAACCTGGCTGGATAAAATTTTAAACCCAATAGACAATCTTTTCTATAAACTTTCAGGCATCAATTCTGACAAAGAAATGAATTGGAAACAACATCTTTTGGCATTGTTGACCATCAATCTAGTTTGGTTTCTGGTAGCAATGTTAGTACTTACCAATATGAGTTGGCTTCCAATGAATCCGGACAACAATCCATCGATGAGTGGCGATTTGGCCTTCAACACCGCTGTCAGTTTTGTCTGTAATACTAATCTTCAGCATTACTCAGGTGAAACCGGAATGTCATATTTGGGGCAATTGACTTTGATGCTTTGGCAATTCATCAGTGCAGGTTGCGGAATGGCTGCAGCAGCTGTTGTTTTCACTGCAATGAAAGAAAGAACTACTGATAAATTGGGTAATTTTTACTTCTTTTTTGTGAGAAGTTGCACCAGAATCTTATTTCCAATTGCCGTCATAGTAGCTTCTCTATTAGCATTTGATGGAACACCAATGACTTTCGAAGGCAAAGACGTAATCACCAATCTTCAGGGTGACAAAATAGAAGTAAGTCGCGGTCCTGTGGCCGCATTTGTTGCCATCAAACATTTAGGTACAAATGGCGGCGGATTTTTTGGACCGAACTCGGCGCATCCATTAGAAAATCCGAATTATTTTACTAATATCGTCGAAATCGTTACACAGATGCTGATTCCATTAGCAATGATTTTTGCAATGGGTTATATGCTTAAAAGAAGAAAACTGGCGTGGACCATTTTCGGTGTGATGACCATTGGATTTTTATTGCTGATGTTTCCAACAGTCATCTCAGAAACTGGCGGAAATCCAGCGATTTCTGAAATGGGAATTTCTCAGACGATGGGAAATATGGAAGGTAAAGAAATCAGATTCGGTTCTGCAGCTTCGGCTTATTGGAGCATCGCAACCACCGTTATTTCAACGGGAAGTATCAACTCTATGCACGATAGTTTTATGCCAATCAGTGGGATGAATCAATTGCTCGGTATGATGGTCAACTGTTTCTACGGCGGAGTCGGAGTCGGATTTCTGAATTTCTACATTTTTATTATTCTCGCCGTTTTCATCAGTGGATTGATGGTCGGTAGAACGCCAGAATTCCTTGGCAAAAAAATCGAAGCCAAAGAAATGAAAATCGCAATGATGATTGCGCTGCTTCACCCATTTTTGATTCTAGCAGGAACAGCTATTGCAAGTTATACTTATGCCAACAACCCTGAAGCTTACACCAGTTGGCTCAACAATCCCGGTTTCCACGGTTTCAGCGAAATGCTTTATGAATTCACTTCTTCAAGTGCCAACAACGGAAGCGGTTTCGAAGGCCTGGGCGACAACACGCCATTCTGGAATATCGCCTGTGGTATTGTGATGTTGATGGCAAGATATCTCCCAATCATAGGTCCGGTCGCTATTGCAGGAAGTTTAGCTGCTAAGAAATATATTCCGGAAAGTGCAGGAACTTTGAAAACCGATACTTCAACATTTGGATTAATGGTTTTTGCCGTCATTGCTTTAGTTGCCGCATTGTCCTTCTTTCCGGCATTGGCGTTGGGGCCGATTGCAGAATATTTTTCAATTTAATTTTTATCAATAATGAAATCATCACTAATAAAGGTTTTAAATAAAACGAATTACTAGGCGATTGCATATGACATTTAAAAAAAATAATAAATTTTCCATAATGAAAGGAGATAATAACAATTTGTTTCAGAAAGAACTCGTGAATGAGGCTTTGAAACAATCATTTATAAAACTAAATCCAGCTAAAATGTTCCGAAATCCGGTCATGTTTATGGTTTGGGTGGGAACGCTGGTAATGGCTGGCGTGTGCGTCTGGATTGCAACAGGCGAACAAAATCAAGGAAGTTTGATTTACAATATTATCGTAACAGCAGTTCTGTTTATCACTTTGCTTTTTGCCAATTTTGCCGAAGCCATCGCCGAGGCGAGAGGAAAAGCACAAGCCGATTCACTTAGAAAAACAAGGGAAGAAACGCCCGCAAAATGGATAAAACCAGTTGGAGAGATATTCAATGATGAAATCACAATCGTGCCTTCTTCTGAACTTAAAAAAGGCGATGTATTTCTTTGTGAACCTGGCGATATTATTCCATCCGATGGAGAAATTATCGAAGGTCTTGCTACGATTGATGAAAGTGCCATCACAGGAGAAAGCGCACCGGTAATACGAGAATCTGGTGGTGACAAAAGCAGTGTAACCGGCGGAACAAAAGTTCTTTCGGACAGGATAAAAGTAAAAGTAACCACCGAACCTGGCGAAAGTTTTCTGGATAAAATGATTGCTTTGGTAGAAGGTGCTTCCAGACAAAAAACCCCTAACGAAATTGCTTTGACTATTTTGTTGGCTGGATTTACCTTAGTTTTCATCATCGTGACTGTGACCTTGAAACCATTCGGAGATTACGCCCATACACCAATTACGATTGCCGCTTTCATCTCATTATTTGTTTGTTTAATTCCAACTACGATTGGCGGACTATTGTCAGCCATCGGAATAGCCGGAATGGACAGAGCTTTGCGTGCAAACGTCATCACCAAAAGTGGAAAAGCGGTAGAAACGGCTGGTGACGTAGATGTACTTTTATTGGACAAAACAGGAACAATCACCATCGGAAACAGAAAAGCAACTCACTTTCATTTGGCTAACGGAATTGATGAAACACACTTTACAAAAGCTGTTGTTTTAAGCTCAATGTCAGACGAAACGCCAGAAGGAAAATCCATCATAGAATTGGCTGGAGTCAATCCTTCAAGTTATGAAATCAACAATTCGGAATTCATCAAGTTTACCGCAGAAAGCAGAAGTTCAGGTATCAATTATGACCAAATCAGAATCCGAAAAGGTGCTTCTGACGCTATCCGAAATTTGGTAGAGAAAGCAGGCAATCAATTTCCGAAAGAAATAGAAGAAGCTGTAAAAAATATTTCGAGCAACGGTGGAACGCCTTTGGTGGTTTCGGAAAACGAAAAAGTTTTAGGCGTTGTAGAGCTTCAGGATATTATCAAACCGGGCATTCAGGAACGTTTTGAACGCTTGAGAAAAATGGGAATCAAAACCGTAATGGTAACCGGAGATAATCCTTTGACAGCAAAATACATCGCCGAAAAAGCAGGTGTGGACGATTTCATTGCAGAAGCCAAACCGGAAGACAAAATGAATTACATCAAAAAAGAACAGTCCGAAGGGCGTTTGGTCGCAATGATGGGCGACGGAACCAACGATGCGCCAGCACTTGCACAAGCCGATGTCGGTGTAGCAATGAACAGCGGAACTCAGGCAGCGAAAGAAGCCGGCAATATGGTGGATTTGGACAACGACCCAACCAAACTGATTGAAATTGTTGAAATTGGAAAACAACTTTTGATGACCAGAGGAACTTTGACGACGTTCAGTATTGCCAACGATGTTGCGAAATATTTTGCCATTGTTCCAGCCTTATTTATCGCTTCCATTCCTGCGCTCCAAGGTCTCAATATTATGAATCTGCATTCTCCGGAAACAGCCATTCTATCCGCAGTTATTTTCAATGCGATTATCATTCCGATGCTGATTCCGCTGGCTTTGAAAGGTGTTGCTTACAAACCAATTGGCGCCAGTGCACTGCTCAGAAGAAACCTTTTGATTTACGGTCTGGGAGGCGTTTTGATACCTTTTATCGGGATAAAAATCATTGACCTTCTGGTGTCGCTGTTTTTTTAGAATGATTTGGGCAGCTTTTCCGTCCTCCGTTCCCGCTAATTTTTGCCAAGCTTTTCCAGCCACAAAAAAATGAGCTCCACTCAGGCCGGGCTGCAGATTCAACATAAAAAGACTTCCCAACAATCAATAGAACATTTAAAATAATTAATAATGAAACAAAATATATTACCAGCCATCAGACTCACAGCAGTTTGCCTTGTATTTTTCGCTGGCTTTTACACCTTAATCATTTTTGGAATCGCTCAGTTTTCTCCCAACAACGGGAAAGGCGAAATCCTGACTTTTAACAATAAAAAATATTATGCTAATGTCGGTGAAGCATTTACGAAAGACCAATATTTCTGGTCGCGTCCATCGGCTGTAGATTACAATGCAGCGGGTGCAGGAGGAAGCAATAAAGGTCCGAACAATCCCGATTATCTGAAAACTGTTCAGGAAAGAATCGACAATTTTATGAAACATAATCCGGACGTCAAAAAATCCAAAATCCCTTCTGATTTGGTCACAGCAAGCGGAAGCGGATTGGACCCGAATATTTCTGTTCAAGGCGCCAATGTTCAAGTCAAACGAATTGCGAAAATCAGAAATCTTGATGAAAATCAAATTGGGAAATTAATCACATCCAATATAGAAAAACCTTTTTTGGGAATCTTCGGAACTGAAAAAATCAATGTTCTGAAACTCAATATCGCTTTAGACGGTTTGAAATAACATTAAAAAATAAAAGTATGAAAACAACTATAAAACTGGCATTTTCGATGCTCGGATTATCCACTATGCTTTTTGCACAGGAAGAAAGTAAACCACTGAGAATCTCTGGTTATGCAGAAATATATTATCAGTTTGATGCTAATAATCCTAAAAATAATTCACGTCCATCGTTTATTTACAGCCATAATAGAAATAACGAAGTTAATCTGAATCTAGGCTTCATCAAGGCCAATTATGAAACCGAAAAAGTCCGAGCCAATCTCTCACTGGCAACGGGAACTTATATGAATGCCAATTATTCTGCAGAATCCGGCGTTCTGAAAAACATCTATGAAGCGAATGTTGGCGTAAAAGTTTCAAAATCAAAAAATCTTTGGATTGATGCAGGGATTTTACCATCACATATCGGATTCGAAAGTGCGGTCAGCAAAGATTGCTGGGCTTTGACGAGAAGTCTACAGGCAGAAAATTCGCCTTACTTTGAAACCGGCGCAAAGATTTCCTACACCAGCAATTCAGGAAAATGGTTTTTGAGCGGTTTGGTACTGAATGGCTGGCAAAGAATCCAGAGAGTTGACGGCAATTCTACTGTGGCGTTTGGTCATCAATTAACTTATAAACCGACCGAAAAAATCACGTTGAACAGCAGTTCATTCATAGGGAATGATAAACCGGACAGCCTCAGACAGATGCGCTATTTCCATAATTTGTATGGGATTTTTCAATTGACAGACAAATTGGCGTTGACAACAGGTTTTGATATCGGAGCAGAGCAAAAAGCGAAAGGAAGTGAACAATATAATATTTGGTATTCGCCCGCGATTATTGCGAAATATAGTCCGACTGAAAAGTTGAGTTTTGCTGTGAGAGGAGAGTATTACAATGATAAAAAGGGCGTCATCATCACGACAGGAACAGATAATGGTTTTCAAACCTTTGGATATTCTGTGAACGCCGATTACTGGATTCTTCCAAATTTGGTTTGGCGAACAGAAGTCAAGAATTTGAATAGCAAAGACCAGATTTTCCTGACCAGAGATGAGACCTTTAAGAATAATAATTTTTCGGCAGTGACATCGCTGGCCGTTAGTTTTTAACAATTTCCATATTATCGTCCCTTACCGAAAATCTTGGTAAGGGATTTATTAACTTTGATAAAGATAATCTCTTATGGACGAGAAAAAATCTGCGCAGGACTTCCTCGATCTAATCAAAAAATCAAGAAGGGGAAAATTCAAAATCTACATCGGAATGAGTGCTGGTGTGGGTAAAACTTACCGAATGCTTCAGGAAGCGCACACACTTTTGTCAAACGGTATTGATGTTAAAATCGGATATATCGAAACTCATAATCGAAAAGAAACGCACGCTTTGCTGGATGGACTTCCCGTGATTCCGAGACGAACTTTGTTCTACAAAGGAAAAGAATTGGACGAGTTGGATGTTCAGGCGGTGATTAATCTTCGGCCGGAAGTCGTGATTGTGGATGAGTTGGCGCACACCAATATCGAAGGTAGTAAAAATGAAAAACGCTGGCAGGATGTGATGGAAATTCTGGAATCTGGCATCAATGTCATTAGCGCTGTCAATATTCAGCATATCGAAAGTGTTAATGAAGACGTGAAAAATATTACTGATATTGAAGTCAAAGAAAGAATTCCTGACAGTGTTTTGGCTCAGGCTGATGAAGTTGTGAACATTGATTTGACAGCAGAAGAATTGATTGACCGATTGAAAGCAGGGAAAATCTATGACCAAGCTAAAATCAATTCGGCACTTAATAATTTTTTCAAAAGTGAAAATATCCTTCAACTGCGTGAATTGGCTTTGAAAGAAGTGGCTTCCCAAGTTCAGCGGAAGGTGGAAACCGAAATCTCATCCATCAAAAATATCAGGAAAGAAAAATTTTTGGCTTGCATTAGTTCCAACGAAAAAACAGCGAAAAATGTCATTAGGAAAGCGGCGAGATTAGCCAATTATTATAACAGCCAATGGTGTTTGCTTTATGTTCAGATTCCTAGAGAAAGTGCAGATAAAATAGCGTTGGACAAGCAAAGGCATTTGATTAATAATTTTAAATTAGCAACGGAATTAGGAGCGGAAATTATAAAGGTTGAAGGTACAAATATCGCTCACACTATAATGGAACAATGCGAAGAACGGAAGATCACAACAGTGTGTATCGGAAAACCGCATCTTAATCTTTGGAAAATAATTGTTGCTACTGATACTTTCAATTCTTTACTTAACAGATTGTCAAAAGAAAATATAGATTTAGTCATTCTTTCATAATGAAAATTAAAACAAAATTAAACATCGGTGTTGGTCTTCTTTTTATGATGATTTTGGTGCTGTCTGTCCTGAGTGGCTGGTACATCAATCAACTGAAAAAAGACACAAGTAATATTCTGAAAGCCAATTATAATACTCTGGAGTATTCCCGTAATATGCTTCTGGCTCTGGAAGAAATCAACACGGATCCACTCGCTTTCAATGTGTTTGAAAAACATTTGAAAAATCAACAAAAAAATGTGACTGAACCGGGAGAGAAAGAAGCTACAGATAATGTTGCGATTCATTTTCAGGCTTTAAAAAAAGATTCAAGAAATACGACTCTTCAATCATCAATAAGAAAAGATATTGCTGAATTGATGCAACTCAATATGAGTGCTATCGAACATAAAAGCAGTATTGCAGATTCTACGGCGAAAAATGCAATAATGGTGATATCTGTGACTGGAATGTTATGTTTCATCATTGCCTTCATTTTGTTGGTAAATCTGCCTTCCAACATTGCAAATCCAATCAAGACACTCACTGAAAGTATTAGGCAAATAGCAAATCAAAATTATAAAGAACGCGTTCATTTTGAAAGCAGAAGCGAGTTTGGAGAATTGGCAAAATCCTTCAATACAATGGCTGAAAAGCTTCAGGAATACTCTGAAAGTAAACTGGATAAAATCATCAGAGGAAAAAAACGCATCGAGACTCTAATTGATAATATGCACGATCCGGTGATTGGCATCGATGAAAATAAAAAAGTGCTTTTCGTGAATGATGAAGCTTTGAAAATCACAGGCCTAAGACAGGAAAATTTTGTCGGGAAACTGATTCAGGATGTGGCGGTGAACAATGATTTAGTACGAGATTTGATTAAGGATATGATTCATCCGGCAAATAACAATTCTGACAAAGAACCGATGAAAATCTATGCGGACGGAAAAGAAAGTTATTTTGAAAAAGAAATCATCGACATTAATGTGATTCCGACTGGCGAGAAGGAAAGTCATTTCATTGGTCAGGTGATTATGCTTCGAAATATTACACCATTCAAAGAATTGGATTTGGCTAAAACCAATTTTTTAGGAACGGTTTCGCACGAATTCAAAACCCCAATTTCTTCCATCCAAATGGGGCTTCAACTATTAGAAAATGAAAGAATCGGAAACCTGAATGTTGAACAGAAAAATCTGGTGAACGGAATCAAAGAAGACTCCAACCGACTATTAAAAATCACTGGCGAGTTGCTTAATATTACGCAGGTAGAAAGTGGATCTATAAAAATCGATTCAAAATTTACCAATATTCACGATATCATTGATTATGCTGTAAATGCTAATAAATCTGCTGCCGAGCAAAAGCAGATTAATATCAAAATTAAAGTAGAAGATGGCTTGACTAATATTTTTGCTGATGAAGAAAAAACGTCTTGGGTTCTCAATAATCTTTTGTCAAATGCCATCCGTTATTCTTATGAAAACTCAGAAGTTGAGATAGATGTTAGGAATGAAAATGACAAGGTCAAATTTTCTGTTCGGGATTATGGTCGTGGAATAGAAGAACAATACCTGGATAAAATTTTCGATCGATATTTCAGAATTCCAGGTACAAAAAAAGAAGGAACTGGATTGGGATTAAGTATCAGTAAGCAGTTTATTGAGGCTCAAGGAGGACAAATTTCGGTTGAAAGTGAGCTGGGTGTGGGGAGTTTGTTTTCGTTTTTTCTAAAGAATATATGAAAAAACCACTGAATTAATTCAATGGTCTTTTGTATTGGTATTTTAAGAATATCGAAACATTTGTAAGAAGATTTATATAAAAATATTCCTGCTATGTGAACTTAATAGAATTTTATCAAAACAATTTATTATAAGAATGTTTTTAAAGGTTTAAATAGTATTCAATAAATTTCAACTAAGCATTAAATCGTCGATTTTGCTTGCTGTTTGTGTATTTTCTAATTCACATTAATATCATCATACAAGCTATCAACTACTTTTTCTAAAATCTCCCCCATTTCATTAAAGCTCGTATTTGTCAATATGGATATCCCTATATTTTGTTTAGGATAAATCACAAACCAATTCTGCATTCCGTAGATACCGCCGTGATGCCGGTAAATTAAATTGTTATCATTTTCTATGATGTACCAATGATAACCTTCCCAAAAATCAGAACCTTCTTTATGTAATTTTTTATGAGATTCGTTTACAATAGGATTTGACTGGTCAAGTTGCAGTTTCATATATTTAACCAAATCTGGAGCCGTAGAATGCAATCCCGAAATTCCGCCCCATAAAGTTCTATTGAAATTAGGCATTAACTCATTTTTATCGTTGTAGCCTTTTACCAATCTTGTTTTGTCATTTGCATTGAGTATAAACTTGGTCTGGCTCATTTTATTGGGTTTCAAAACAAATTCAATGACCAATTCCTCAAAAGGTTTTTTATACACTTTTTCAAGAATATATGCGGTTAACTCTGGAGCTGTGTTGGAATAAGAATAGACTTCTCCGGGCTTCGTTTCAATTTTGATGAGTTTCAACCCTTCAAAAAATGCCTTTTTATTTTCACTTTTTAGAGGCATATTAGGAAATCCACTTGTATGTGTGATGAGATGTTTGATTGTTATGGGTTCACCTTTAAATTGTAAATTAGGATAAGACTCATCAATGTAGATTCTAATATCATCATCTAAATTTATTTTTTTATCAAGGACAGCTTTTGCAGCTACATAACCTGTAAAAGTTTTAGTGACTGAAGCCAATTCATACAATGTAGAATCATTTGGTTTGTTGCCTTTTCCAATCGTTAATTCTCCAAAATGTTTGATGGTAGATTTTCCATCTTTAAGCACGGCAACAGAAACAGAATGAAATCTTTTGTCCTCCAATAATTGAAGCGCATTTTTTGTAATTGCATTTTCAATATTCTGTTGATTGATTTGCTGAGTACTTTTACAACCAATTAATGTAAAAAATAAAATAATGGCTAAATACTTCATTGTAATAATTTAAAACTTAATGGAATATATTAATCTAATGTCTTAATGATTGTATTTTGAAACTTTTCAGATTCATCTTTATGAATTTGATGTCCCGAGTTTTCAAATAAAAATAAATCTTTCTTAGGCGCTTTCACTTGCTGATAATATTCTTCTGTAATGGAAGTTAATGTTTGAATATCATTTTTACCGACAAAGAAATAAATTCGACAATCGACTTTCTTTAAAGTTTTTGGTAAATCAATTTTCATAACTTCATTCCAGGCAGGTGACCAGGTTTTTGACCACTGAAGAAAGCCTTTTTTGAAATCATCATTTGTTACATATTGTTTTCCATCTTTGTAAAAAAGCCACTTTCTTAAGTAAAACATAGATTCATCATTGGTAAAAGGAAAATGTACTTGTGACAATTCTTCCATAGCAGCAAGGTTGTCTTCAAAATGAATTTTTAACGTTTTAAGCAATTCTTTCTCACTTGCTAGCTGGCTGATTACCGGATTGACAGCAAAATAAGCGTGTAATAATTCGGGATGATTTTTAACAATATAAAAACCTAAAGCATTTCCCCAAGAACTGCCTAACAGATAAAGCTTTTTCTGATTGAGTTTTTTGAGCAGGAAATTAATAACTTCATAAGTATCCTTTCCCATAAGTTCTACTGAAGGTTGAATGGGTGAAGGATTTAATTCCAATGTTTTTCCCGCATCTCTTTGGTCCCATTGAACAATCGTAAATTTATTCTTTAAAATATTGGTGAAAGAATCTGCATTTTTCATCATTGAACTTCCTGGACCGCCTGATAAAAATAGAAGAATAGGCTTGTTAACATCGTCTGTTTTAATTTCTATGGCTTGTTTTATTCCGCCAATTTCTACAGTTAAGAGGGTGTCCATTTTTACGGCTTGTAATTGTGATAAACAAAATACAGACATTAGTAAAAAAGCAAAAAGACTTATTTTTTTCATTATTTCTAAGTTTTAATTTGACTTTAAATATGTTGGTACAAATATGCTGTAGAGAATTTTGAAAAAAGTCCGTGTAAAAAAAGTCGGACTCATTTTAAACAATAAAATGAGTCCGATTATCTACAACTTGGAGTTCGAGTATTTACAATTATCTAATTATCAATTGTTTCTGAATTCTGTTGGTGTTTGATTCGTGTATTTTTTGAAAGAGGTATGGAAAGAAGATTTTGAATTGAAACCAACTTCATATAAGATTTCTAAAATTGTTAACTCTTTTTTTGTGGGGTCTTTTAGAATGGTCATTGCTTTTTTAATGCGATATTCATTCACAAAATCAAAAAAGTGCTGATTGATGTGATGATTAATTAAAACAGACAACTCACGAACAGGAATTTCCACCTGATTTGCCAACTCCTGAATCGTTAAAGAAGGCTCTAAGAACGGTTCTTTTTCAATCATAAATTTTTTAAGCTGTTCAATCTGAAAATTTTTTGTTTCGTTGGTTTTATTTTCAGTTTCCAGAGTTTCAACAAAATTTTCTGTCGGTTGTAAGGTAGAATCGATTCTGCGGAAAAGTTCAGGATGATTTAATGCTTTTAGTATAAACCAACAGGCGGTGAGTAAAAACACCGTTCCCGCAACAATATTTAACCAAATAAACAGGTCTCTATCCTGCGAGTATCTTACGAGGTTTTTTATAATAATACATAAGTGGATGAATAGAAAGATTATTGTAAGTTGAGACAACCATTTGTACAATAAAGTATTTGGATTGGTATAATTTTCAAGGTAAATCTTCTTGTATTTTTTTAGGATAAGAAATACACCAACAATATAAAAGAAATACTGCAGTTCTGCGATTGCCTGATAAAAAAACATTTCAGGGGAATGCCACATATCTTTAAAGAACGACTCTTTAGCAACACCTTCTGCCAGAAAAAGTCGTGGAACTAAAATTAAATTGGCCACAATAAACGGAATAAGATGCAGTAAATGTTTTCTTTTTAAGGCAAAATCTGAATAACAAACAGCATTAACGTACAGATAGAAAAGAGGCATTACCAATAAGTAAGCAGATATTTTGAAACCCTTCAGATTGTAACTATCTGTAAAAAGGTGCATGAAAAGTCCGCTAATATCAATGGCATTAATGATAAGAAACGCTGCAAACAATCTATTTTCCAGTTTTCTTTCTGTTTTTACCGTTAATAAAAATACGGCAAGCAGCAGCGATATAACAACGGCAATCGCAGCAATAACTTCCAGAAAATTGAGTTTGTCCATTTGATCTTTTTACAAAAATAGGGTATAAGTGGTAAAGAAAAAGGATTGTATTTTATTATTTTTTGTCTCGATAGTTTATGAAAAAAAATAAAATAGTCTTCTAGGATTCAAAAAAGAAATTGAGTGTTAGACTTGATATATAAGGACTATACCAGATCATTTAATTATATCAAAAATCATCTTACAAAAATCTATGAAATTGGTACACAACTTGAAATCATCAATTATTAAATATAACTATGATCTACGAATTGTACCGCGAGCAACAACTCTATTGCAGTCTTGATGAAGCCTGGGATTTTTTTACGTCGCCCAATAATTTACCGATTATTGCACCACAGGAAATGGATTTTACTGTTCTTACAGAAGTTAGTAATGGTATTATTTATAACGGAATGCAGATTGATTACAGGTTGAAGCCGCTATTTGGAATTCCAATCCGTTGGAAGTCAGAAGTCCGATCGTTGGAGAATAAAAAGTGTTTTGTTGATTACCAATTGGAAGGACCTTACAAGATGTGGCTTCATTACCACGAATTTAAGAAGAATGAAGAAGGTGTAATGATGAAAGACCTTTTAAAATATGAAATGAAGTATGGTTTCTTAGGGAAAATTGTCAATCATTTGATTGTTAGGGACAAACTAGAGTATATTTTTAATAACAGACGAACTGTTATAGAAGGATTATTTAATCAAAAATTCTCAGTTAATCAGGGTCTAGCGATTGTCAATTTGTAGAGTCTCGAAAAATCAGACAATCATTGGGATTTATGCCTGGAAAATTTTGAAAGGCAAATCATCAGAATAATGGAATGTAATATAAGCCAGAATAAGTAAGTTAATAGTAATGTCAAATGAAGTCAAGAAGTGATAATGGTTGCAGGCTTAAGATCGCAATCGTAACATAAATAGGGCAGAGCATCATCATTAAGAATACAAACAACTTATTTTTCATCAGCTAATCTTTTAATCATCCCTTTAAAGATATAACCATGAAACGGTAGAACAGCATACCAATAAAGTCGTCCCCAAAGTCCAAGCGGTCTAAAAGTTGCTTCCTGTATCAATATATCATTTACGATTTTAAATTCCAGCCATGCTTCACCAGGCACCTTCATCTCAGCAAACAGAAGTAATTTCTTCTCTTCTCTGCTTGCGTATAAAACCCTCCAAAAATCCAGAGAATCACCAGCTCCCAAATTACTACTATTCTTTCTCCCTCTCTTAAGTCCTACACCGCCAAAAAGTTTATCAATACTTCCGCGAAGACTCCATAGAAAATTGGCGTGGTACCAACCGTTCTTCCCTCCAATGCCAAATATTTTGTCCAGTGTCTTTTTCTCATTTTTAATTCTTACAGATTGCCGATCTTTGAAAACGCCCATTTTAGGTATCTCCAAAAAGTTCCAGACATCTTTGGAATAACGGTAATTGCCAAAAGAATCATACCAAGTTGACAGAACATCATTCTGTTCTATTTTATCAAAACTCAATCTTAGACTTTCCCGGTAAGTGAGGAGCTGCAAACCTAGTTCTTCTGCCAGACTGTTCTTTTCTGCAACTACATTAATCTTCATACTATCAACAAGATTTTTAGCTAATACATAAGATGTCGAAGTTATGAAGTAAAGCCAATAAGACGATAATCTTGGACTTAGCACTGGAACTGAAATAATGGTTCTTTTAAGACCGCGCTCATCTGCATAAATCTTTAGCATTTGTTTGTAAGATAGGACATCTGGTCCGGCAATGTCAAAATGCTTATTGTAAGTTGATTTTTTGCCCATCACACCTGTTAAAAACTCGATGACATTTCGGATGGCGATTGGCTGACACAATGTTTTGAGCCATTTGGGAGCAACCATCACGGGAAGTTTCTCAACTAGATCTCTGATAATCTCAAATGAGGCAGATCCGGAGCCGATAATAATTCCAGCCCTTAGAACTGTAAGTGCATACACATCAGACTTCAATTCCTCTTCTACATCTTTGCGTGACTGCAGATGTTTTGATAAATCTTTTTCATTAACAATACCTGTGAGATAAATGACTTGTTTGCAATTGGTTTTTTCAACAGACTTTGCAAAATTTCTGGCACTGATTTTTTCAGCTTTACTAAAATCTGCATTGGATGACATGGAATGTATCAGATAAAATGCAATGTCGATATCTTGTGGTATGTTTTCTAAAGTAGAATCGTCATTAAAATCATTTTCGACTACACTTATCTGATCTTTGAAGGTTTGATATGGCGATAAATCAAAACGTTTTTTATCTCTTACGGAGCAAATCACATGATTTCCGTTATTAAGCAGTTGTATTAATAATCTTTTTCCGATATATCCTGTAGCGCCTGTTAAAAAAATCCTCATAAATATTAATTATGCATTAGGTTAATTAATAACTTCCTCAACTACACTTGCCAGCTGTACCATATCAAATGGTTTTGAAAGAAAAGCATTGGCATTAGCTCTTTCAGCAATTTCAGCACCATCCATACTTGCTGAAAAAATGATAACAGGTAAGTCATTAAAATCTGAACTTGATCTTAAAGATTTTAGAATCTGCTCACCCGAGATAATCGGCATCCACAGATCCAATAATAATAGATCAGGACGGCTATTCTGCAGTTTTTCCTGCAACGTTGTACTGTCAATTACTTTGATAACGTGATAACCTTCGATCTCAAGCATCAACTCAACAACATCCAAAATTCCTTGGTCATCATCGCAGACCATTATTACTTTATTCTTCATTATCATATATTTTCATAATTGGAAGTGTGAAATTAAAAGTTGCGCCGCGGCCTTCTTCGCTTTCAACCCATAATGTACCGTCGTGTGCAGTAATAATCTGCTGGCAGATGTATAAACCAATTCCTAATCCTGCGAACTTCTGCTGAATATCCTGTGCACGATAAAAACGGTCAAATATTTTCGCTTGATCATTATGACTGATTCCAATACCATAATCTGTGACCGACACCTTTACATAATTTGAAACTTTGTCGGACTGGACATCAATCACCTTATCTTCGGGCGAATATTTGATAGCATTAGACAATAGATTGTTAATTACCTGGGTGATCTGCAAATCATCGCCAAGAATAACCGCATTGGTTTTTCCCCTAAGATTGATCTGATGATTGGAACCTGCATAATTAAAATTGCTGACCGCATCATTTAATAATTTATCAATTTCAAAAGGTTCTTTGTGCAATTCTATATGACCAGACTGAATTTTAGAGGTATCCAGGAGCTGGTTGATTAGCAAATTAAGACGGTCTGTCTGGTTTGCAATCTTATCTAAAATAGTGTTAAATTTCTCCGAAGAATTTTCAGGCTTTACACGCTGTAAAATTTGTATCAGGCCTTTGATGCTGGTTAATGGCGTTTTTAACTCGTGACTGGCAACCGATAAAAAATCATCCTTTCTCTGTTCAATCTCTTTTTGGTCTGTGATATCTTCAATCGCTATCAGTATTCGGTCTTTGAACTGACCTTCGAACTCAACACGATAAGCGTTGACCAGCATTACTTTTCTACCGATATATGGAAAATCATGGGAGACTTCAAAATCAATAACAGGATTGTTTGTCGGAAGAATTTTGGTCAATAATTGTTTTAAAGCTTCAATATCCCATTGATGATTTCCTAGTTCAAATAATATCTTACCAACTGTGTTGGCTTCTGTTACTTTAAAAGATGAAAGAAAGTGTTTGTTGGCACTCAGAACACGATAGTTAGAATCCAAAACCAATAGACTTTCGCGCACCGTCTGAATAATACTGGAAAGAAACGCTTCACTATCCTGAAGCTCTTTCGTTCTTGCCACTATTTTTTTTTCTGTGGAGGCTTTTTCTTCTATAAGCTCTATTTCAGCGTTCTTACGTTCCGAGATATCATTTTGTACACCAATGAAGTGCGTGATTTCTCCGGCATTGTTTTTTACTGGCGAAACAAATAATTCGTTCCAGAACAAGGTACCATCTTTTTTGTAATTTCTGATTTCTACTCTGCATTCGTAACCATTTTCAATCGCTTCTTTAAGCTGTTGTCTCTGTGGTTGCGAGCGATCCTGTGCCTGTAAAAACCGGCAGTTGTGACCTATGATTTCGTTATGGCTGTAACCTGTAATATTTTCAAAGGCCTTATTGCAATAGATAATAGGGTTGTCTAGAATAGCATTATCCGTAATAATAATTCCGGAATTAGAAGAATTAAGTGCCTGCAAGTAGATTTCATAATCCAGGCTTTCATTTCGGTTAATATGATTTGATTGGTTCACAGTTTTCAATTTTATGATGATTTATTATAAATTGAATTAAAATTTCAATACTGAATTTTATAATTAGATTGGTCTAATCTAAAATCATGCCTAGAAATTTTTTGGACTGTTATATTGTATCAAATTAACAGAACAATATGATGGTTGTTATCAAACAAAAGCATCTGATGTTAAAATAGCTTGTGAGATTACTAATGAAACTATGACATTATATAAAAAAAAGACTGCATTGCAGTCTTATTAAAAATTTTAAGTAAAATAATAAGTGTAGATCTAATCATAAGCACATTAACAAATAAAAATTGTTAATATTAATGATTAAACTGAGCTACAAATTGTTCTGGTGCCGTATTAGTAACAAATCATTTACATTGTAATGAACAATTTAATCTTAATTAAAGCTGATAATGACCAACCATTCTGCTCAGAATAAAGTTGATAAAGTCATCATCTATTTTCTTTCGGTCGACCAGCTTGTTTCGGTACTCATAGGATGTTAAAGCTCTTGCCAATTGACCATAGGCTTGGTAATCAGATTCCTTAAGCTTTATTCTTCCGGCGCCATCCTTAGTATTGATAATCTCGTCCTCAATTGTTCTGAGTTTAATAACAATATGATAGAATTTGGATGTAGTCTTTCCACTATATCTCTCAATAATATTGATCTTAAACGCGTTAAAATATATCGTTTTAAAGCCGAGATTTGATCCGCTTTCAGGCTTAGTGATTTCTAATGTAAATTTCATAAGTGATTTTGCAAATATAATAATGAATATCAGAAATTCATACCATAAGGCAGAATAAAAATGAAATTTAAAATAAATTTTTAACTGTTAAATATTTTTTATCAATGATGATTTGAATCATAAACTCGTTTAAATTGAATGACTAAAGCCTATACGCCTTTCTATTAAAATAAGATTTATCTTCACAAGGTAAATATTTTTTTATAAAGAAAAAAATTGAATTTCAAATTTAGAAAAAGAGACTTTATTAAGAAGATGATTTATCACAAGAATTAAAATAACAATTGGTAGTTCGTATATTTGAAGAAAGAATGCAGTTGTACAATTTATGAATACAGATAAAAAAAACAATACGATCAAAGCTGTCTTTTTTGATATAGACGGCACTTTAGTCAGTTTAAAAAGCAAAACAATCCCAGAGTCAACACAGAAAGCTATAAAGAAACTTCGAGAGCAAGATATCAAGGTTATCGTAGCAACTGGACGTTCTATTAATGATCTTGATCATGTTAAAGCCATTGAGTTTGACGGTTTCCTAACATTTAATGGAGGTTACTGTATGACTGTTGATGGCAAGGTTATGTCCAAACAGGCAATTCACCCGGAAGATATCCAAAATCTGATTAATTATTCGGAACAAACCAATGTGGGCTTCTCCCTTATGTATGAAGATAAAGTACAGATCAGCCATGCAGCGCCCAAAGTTTTGGAGCTTTATACAAATCTCAACCTTAAGATACCGCCACTGTATGATAAGAACAATGCTGATATAGATAATGTATTACAAGTGAATGTTTTTATTGATCCTCAAGATGAAGAAACTTTTATGGAGAAAGTAATGCCCAATTCCTTATCATCAAGATGGACAGATTTGTTCGCCGATGTCAATCCAGGAGGAATCAGCAAACAGAAAGGTGTTAAAAAATTCTGTGAATATTTCAATATTGATATCTCTCAAACGATGGCATTTGGTGATGGAGGCAACGATATTTCTATGCTGAGATATGTCAAAACTGGAGTTGCAATGGGCAATGCCGGTGATAATGTCAAGCAGGCAGCCGATTATGTAACTGATGATGTTGACAACGACGGTGTTGAAAAAGCTTTGAAATATTTTGGACTTTTAGACTAGCAACCAAATAAGATCATCAAACAAAAACTATTCAAAATAATTGAATAAGTATTGATAGGCATAGAACTTGTTAAGCAAGTGGCTATGAAAGCTAAAGAATTAAGAATAGGAAATCTGGTTTCCAATATGACTACAGGAAACAATGAACAAGTGGATATCAATATTATCCAAAGTATAATGAATGGCAGTACCGACTATAAACCGGTTGAGTTGAATGACGAATGGTTTAATAAGTTTGATTTTTCCAAAGAACACTTTGGTTACTATTATGAAAATATATATGAATTCTCAGTGCTGACGTCCCGAAACAATGCTTATATAGTACGCTGGGGAAACCAGGTCTTGGCTGGTGCAGAACCTATTCGCTATGTTCACGAACTCCAGAATATATTCTTCGCATTAAAAGGTTCAGATCTTCCTACCAAAAGACCATATAAAAATATAGTAAGCCAGGCTTTATCTAGTTTTGCTTAGTTACGATTTCACCAAAGGTTTTTTAATGCTTTTTTGTAGTCAGTTTTTTTTAAATGGATACCGTTTTATAATTAGCAAAATTGATTATTAGAATAAATGGCTGTCGGATAAGAAAAAGTATCTAACATCTCTATAAAGATCTACCTGCAAAAATTAATTGTAATTACACGAACTGAAAAAATAAAGAACAGTTCCATTTAAGATTAAAATTGAGTTATTTAGGTTAACAGGATCTTATCAAAAATATTCATTAGAATACCATTATAAAAGTGTTAGTAGAAAAGTAGAAAGCTTAACTATTAAATAAAAAAAGTGAATCAATCGATTCACTTTTGCTTTCTATACTTTAAATTAACTTTCAATAAACTCCAAAAGATCTTTATTAATGGTAGCTGCTTCCGTAGTCGGCATTCCGTGAGGGAAACCAGGATACGTTTTTATCGTTCCGTTTTTCAATAATTTGATTGATTTCAAAGCCGCATTCTGGTAAGGTACAATCTGGTCATCTTCACCGTGAAGTACCAAAACCGGAATATCAACATTCTTCAAATCATCTCTGAAATCAGTCTCAGAAAATGCTTTGATGCCGTCATAGTGAGCGACAATTCCACCCATCATTCCTTGTCTCCACCAGTTTCTCTGCACACCTTCTTTCACATCTGCACCTTCTCTGTTGTAGCCGTAGAAAGGGAAAGTCAAATCAATATAAAACTGTTGTCTGTTGTTCAAAGTCTGTTCTCTGATACCATCAAAAACTGACATCGGAACACCATCAGGATTTTCATCACTCGCCACCATAATTGGCGGAACTGCACTGATTAAAACTGCTTTTTTAGCTCTTCCGTTAGCATATTTATTCACGTATCTGATTACTTCACCACCACCTGTTGAGTGACCGATATGAACTACATCTTTCAAATCTAAGAATTCTACCAATTCCGCTGCGTCAGAAGCATATTGCTCAATCGTGTGGTTGTAAATATCCTGACTGGAGCGGCCGTGACCTCTTCTGTCGTGCGTCACCACTCTGTAACCTCTTTGCAAGAAGAAAATAACCTGCGCATCCCAATCGTCTGATGACAATGGCCATCCGTGGTGAAACATCAAAACTGGTCCTTCGCCTTGGTCTTTGTAAAAAATCTCTGTTCCGTCTTTTAATTTTAGTGTGCTCATAATTTAATTTTTTTAATGTTGTGATTAATTTATTTTAATATTTTGTTGTCTTAATTCTTTAGCAAATGTAGGATGGTTCGCATCGTTTCTCGTTAATCTAGTTTAATATCTTACATTTTTGATAATTTTTATTTTGGGCAGCTATTTCCGCCTTCCACTCCCGCTATTTTTTTCCAAGCTAAATCCCCAGCAAAAAAATGAGCTCCGTTCAAGTCGGGCTGCAGATTCGGTATTAGTTCACGTTTTCCCTTACCAATTCCAAAAGGTCTTCTGCGCCACCATCGAATTTCTTCCCATTCACAAAAAAAGAAGGTGTTCCGTTCACGCCGCTCATAATCCCGCTTTCAAAATCTGAATCCACTTTTTCTGCCAATTCAGTACTTTCCAAATCCTTTTCAAATTGAGGAATGTTCAGTTTTAATTTTTCCGCCAGCTTCATCAGTAAGTTTTCATTCAAATCTCTTTGATTTTCATAAATCGCATCGTGCATTTCCCAGAATTTCCCCTGAAGATGGGCTGCTTCTGCTGCGATGGCTGCCGGTCTTGCATACTGATGCATTTCCGAAAGTGGAAAGTTTCTGAAAACAAATTTGATTTGACTTCCAAATTCTTTCATCAATTCTTTCAGAACCGGATAAGCAGCGCCACAATATGGACATTGATAATCGCCGTATTCTACAATAACAAGGTCGGCTTCTAAGTTGCCTTGTGCGTGGTCAGCTTGGCTGACGTTTGGTTTTAATGACATAATTTATTTTGTGTTAAGGGTTTCTAAAGCGTCTAAAATTCCGTCTGCGCCTGGATTGATGGCCGTTGGTGACAGATAACTCCACTCAATGATGCCATCTTTGTTGATAACGAAAAGTGCTCTTTTACATTCGCCTTCTTCCTCGTCATAAACGCCGTATTTTTTAGCAATTTCTCCTTTAGCTTCGAAATCTGCGAGTAAAGGAAAATGTAAATTTCTGGATTCTGAAAATGCCAGATGACACCATTTGCTGTCGACAGAAATTCCAAAAATCTCTGCATCGTATTTCTTAAAAAACTTCAAAGTTTCATTGTACAAAGCCATCTGGTCGCTGCAAACCGGACTCCAGTCTGCGGGATAAAAGGCGAGGATAACATTCTTTCCTTTGAATTCTGAGAGTGTAATTTTCTGGTCTGGCGTTGCATACAAAGTGAAATCTGGGGCAACATCGTTTTTCTGTAACATAATATTAGTTTTTAGTGTTAATTTTTGAAATCAATAATCCGTAAATCATCAGTAATAATGCAGGAATCATCAAAGTCCATTTTCCAAAATAGTCGAGTAGGAAAGGAGCGATAAACGCACCGGATAAAAAGCCTATCCACAAAAGCAAAAGATGAACGGCGTTGGATTGATATTCCTTTTTTTCTGCTATATCTTTCGTCATCGTCAGCATTGCGGTGTTCCTTGCCAGACTGTTCAGAGTTCCTGTCACGAAATCCGTATTCACCTTTTGGTTTCCTACTGAAGTCACAATCGTGTTCATCATTCCCATCGAAAATCCGACAATTGCAATGGATGACAAATTATTGATATTATAAAAATAAGCAATAATTGAATAGAAAATGAGAATTCCGGAAACTATATAAAATGTTAATATTTGGTTCTTAATTCTCTTCCATAATGAAAGGCAGGTTCCGGTGTAAATTCCTAATAGAAAACAACTTATGACTGTAATTGATGTGGTAATGATTCCAGATTTACCCGTTGAAATGGCCGCTCCCAATGAAGTGGTATTTCCACTCATAAAAGAAACGTACGTTTTCCATTGAATCAATCCTGTTGCATCAATATATCCGGCAATCAAAGCTAAAAATATCGCCAATCTCTCTTGTGTTCTGATGGACTCAGATAAATTAATAATGCTTGTAGAAGAAATGATTAGCTTTTTCATTTTTGAAAACTTAATTGAGAATAGTTTATTTATTAAAAGCTGAAATTGCTTTCGTAATTCCTTCTCCTGCAGTTGTAAAAAATGCTGGTCCCGCAAGTAATGTTATTTTCTCAATCGGCTTAAATGCAGACATCTTTTTACTTTTCAAATAAACCTGAGTTCTGTAAGCGTTAATAGCTCCAGTTATGCCGTATCCGGCAACTTCAGCAGTTGGAGAATCTATTCCAGCATCTTTCAGGTCGGTGGCAAATGCATATTTTGTAACGCCCAGTCTTAGGGCTTCTTCCATTCCGACACTGGCAATTTGCTGCATCAGTTCGGGTGTGAATTTATTCCGATCGCCTAAACCGATAAGCAATAATTTCTTTGCACCTATGGTTCCTGAAGGAGGCGTAATCAGTAATGTTTCCAGGGAATGTCCAGCAAATTTTCCGGATTTTCTGAGTTCTGTGATGATGCCATTCAGGCTTTTATCAAGATGAACCATTCCGTTGACGGCTTCTGGCAATGCCGGTGGCGAATTAAAAATATCACCTTCTGTATATTCAAAAACGCAGGCAATCTGTAAAGGTGTGATCTCTGTTGATGGCCCTTGTACCATTCCTTCGATGGCGATTTCGTCCACTTTTCCCCAGATTTTAGAGGTGTTTGCGGGTGTTGTCTGTACTGCAGTTTGTGCGAAATATATTTGTGGTGTTGCAGAAATTATTGCTGCAAATAAGCCAATTTGTACTGCTTTTTTGATGTTTAAAAGTTTCATAATCTTAGGATTTATTAGATTAAATATTATTTCTCAGGCTGAATGAAAACTTTCTCAGCTGGGAATTTCTCAATTTCGCCTTCCTTCAAACCGAAATTCGTTACAACGACATCTTTCGGATTTCCGGCAAGCCATTCGCTTAAGTCAATCGATTCATATTTTCCACTGTTGAAACCAATCAGAATTCTACAAACCGTATCGCCTGTATTTTTGATGTAATGTCCGGCTCCCATTGGAACGTAACCTACATCGCCTGCACTGAACTGCTCCGTAACACAAGTAGATTCCGCTAAAAAAACCGACATTTCCGCCTGTCCTGAAATAAAATATTGCCATTCGTCCGCATTTGGATGCCAGTGCATTTCTCTCAAAGCTCCCGGTTGCAATTCTAAAATAGAACCGGACATTGTACTGCTGATGGGAAATTCTTTACTTGTAACCAATCTTTGCAAACCTCCGCCCGGAACAATTCTCGGTTGTTGAGAATGCAAAGGATAACGGTGAAAACTCGTTAATTCAATATCAGATTCATTCGGACGAGCTTCAGCAACGAAAGACATTTCATCCGGAACAATTCCTGCTGCGAAGTACGCTTCTTTCTGAGGCAAAGCCGCCACTTCTTCTAAAGTTAATCCTAAATTCTGAGCGACAATTTCAGGTGGCACAGACGAAACAAAATCCGTCACGCTGAACGTGTGGTCTTCAGAAAAATTACCATTATCGAAAATCAAAATGAAATGACATTCTTCCGTTCCTGTCGCCTGAATAGAGTGGCCATAACCTTTTGGAAAATACCAAACGTCACCCGGTTCAAAATTGTCTGTGTAACTGTGTCCATCCGGATGAATAATCGTGGTACGAACTGTTCCCGAAATCACGTAAGCCCATTCAGCAGCATTGGCGTGCCAGTGTAATTCTCTCATACTTCCAGGTTGCAGTCTCATAGAAACTCCTGCAATGCCGATAGAAGCAGGAAAATCTTTTACAGAAGCACCTCTTGTAGTTCCACCGTCATTCGTGCGTGGTTCTTTTTTCTCTAATTCGTATTTGAAACTTAATGATGGAGTATTCATAATGATAAGTTTTTGTGATTAATTAGTGTTTGTCTTTATTTCTATTGTAAAGCTACTTCGGAATGAGACGTTTTTGAGGTGATTTTCGGTGAATGGGCAAAATGAGTCGGTGAGAATTTGAAAGGAGTAGTTGGTCTCTTAAGAGTACAGAAAATAAACGATAGATAAAAGACTTTCGATTTGATTTAATAATAAAAAATCCTTCACAATTTGGATTGAGAAGGATTAAAATTTGGGTCAAATTATTATTAAATGTATGTATTTTTTTATCTCACAAGAATAATCTTTCCTGTATGAGAACCTTCTTCAAGCAATCGGTGTGCTTCCGCAGCTTCCGAGAAAGGAAATGTTTTGAAAATAAAAGGTTTGAATTTTTTAGATTCAATTAAAGGCCAGACATTCTTTTGGATTTCCTTAGCCAATTGTTTTTTAAACGCATATTCCCTGCTTCTCAAAGTACTTCCTGTAATGGTCAAACGCTTTGTCATTACTTTCCAAATATCTAAATCGACACGACTTCCACTTACCGCATTGATGTAAACCAATCTGCCTTCAGGCTTTAAAATATTGATGTTTTTGGCCAAATAATCACCGCCAATCATATCCAGAATGACGTCGACACCTTCATCTTGAAGTTCAGTTTCAAAATTCTGTGTTTTATAATTAATGTAAGAATCTGCGCCGAGTTCAAGACAATTTTGTCCTTTTTCATTAGAACCAACAGTGACAATTACTTTTGAACCCAAAGCGTGAGCAATCTGAATTCCCGTGATTCCAATTCCACTGTTTCCACCGTGAAGTAAAAAGGTTTCTCCCGATTTTAATTTGCCTCTCTGAAAAACATTAGACCAAACTGTAAAAACCGTTTCCGGTAAGCTCGCCGCCTCAGCAAAACTTAAATCTCCCGGAATGGGTAAACATTGACCTTCTCTCACAGCAACATATTCTGCGTAACCGCCGCCTGCAAGAAGTGCACAAACTCTTTCTCCAACGGTGAAATCTACGACATCAGGTCCGCATTTTACAATGGTTCCGGCAACTTCCAATCCTGAAATGTCTGCAACAACACCTTCAGGAGCAGGATAATTACCTTCACGCTGGAATACATCCGGACGGTTGATTCCCGCGGCTTTCACTTCGATTAAGACTTCGTCTCCGGATATTTCGGGAGTAGGGTATTCCTGTAATTCCAATACATCAGGAGCTCCAGGTTTTGTAATAACGATTGCTTTCATTTTTTTTAAATTTTAATATCAGATTCTTTCAAACTCTTTTCCAGGTAAGTTGATGAGTCACCAATAGTGAATTGCTTATGAATGGTTTCTCACTTTCAAGATGCAGAAAACCATCTTTAAAGATAACGATTCTATTCTGCATTTGCCCCGTCCAGTTGGGAAAAAGTGAGACGTACATCGTGTGGCTCACCAACTGTTTTTCATCGTCCGTTTTGAACGGTCCCGAATACGCAAGATAGGTCGAGCCTTCCTGTGTATATTCTTCCGGCGTGGCATTGGTCCAATGTTCCTGATGAAAGTTTTCACGGTGCGTATCCATAATTTGTGCCGACATATAACCATCTGGATTGTAAATAATCAGTCCTTTCGGATTTTCGCCCATCGGATGGGTAATTTCTCCGCCGTTGACAGGAACTTCATTAAGTTCTACCAAAGTCCAAGTTCCTACAAGTTTTTCAAAAAGTGTTTCCATAACTTTTAAAATTAAATGAGCGTACCGAAATACGCTCATTATGTTTTTTGAATTAGAAAGGCTGATTGTATTTACCTGTCAATGCTTTGTTTTCGATGCTTTTTGCAAAGTTGGGCGTTTCTTCGTGGTTGTGAGCGTCGGAAGCAGCTTGTCTGGAAGCGGCTGCATCAGCAAGATTCACGTTGTGTTCTTTTAGATATTCGAACATTTCAGGTGTTGCGGTTGCGTGAATTTCGTTAGTGTACAATGTTGTGTTATCATCGATTTTTGTGGCTTTCAGTTCCCATAAAACCTGAACTTTGGTACGACCACCTTTGGTAATTGAATCTGAAATCGACAACATTCTGCAGTAATCCGGACGGTGTTCTACCGCTACATAATGCTGAATCATCAAAGCATCTCCGATAGTTTCTACGTTCAAAGAAACCGGTTCGCCGTCAAAAGTGGTAGAAATAGCCGCTCCGATGTGCTGCGTTGAGCATCTTTGATATTCGGCATCGGGAAGATTGAGTAGCCAATCTGCGATGTTTATTTTTTCGATTGGGGCATTGATAATCGCTGTAACTGTAGAGTGAGACAATGCGTTTTCTGGTGTTTGAAGGATTTCCATAATGTTTAAAGTTTAATTGTTTGTATATGTTAATTTGATGGTGTAAAGCTACATTCAACAAATTTCAAAATCAATTGGTGTTCGATGAACAGGCGGAAACTGTCGTTGAGTAAGTGTTATGATTTATTGAATAAAGACAATGAAGTAATTAAACTCAAAGTTTGTTTTTCCGTAGGAATCTCAGCAAAGTATTTAAAATAATATCTAGATTCCTGCGGAATGACAAAAGTGAAAAGTACCTTTATTATAAACAAAAGAATCACTGTAATGCACAGTGATTCTTAGGTATTAAATTGATGTTGATTGATATTATTTAAAAAGCCATCTTCTAATCAGTTTTGTATAATTCGGCATTACAGCAAAAACCATCAGAAAAACAATACAGCCTGAAATCAAAAGTCCGTCTGAATAATGATTCGCAGGGATTTTTAAGAGTCTTAAAAAGGGTAAAACTACCAACGGAACCAATAATGACAGAGGATAAATGGCTGACCAGGTTACTAAAAATTGTTTCCATCGGACGGGAACTTTGGTTTGATTTTCAGTTTCAAAAAGGAAATCAAGACCTGATTTTATTTTATACTTATCATTTTTTCGGAACAATGAATTAGCTTTTTCGATGTGTTTTTTTCTGGTGTCAGATTCCATCCATTTTTTTAGATTTTCAATGGTATCAAATCTGATAATCACGGTGTAAACAAACGTTAAATCGGGAATAGGTCTTATAATTTGCCAATCGATAAAACCTTTTGAATGCTTGGTTAAAGGAACGATTTCAGTTAACCAATTTTCATATTCCTCTTGTTTTCCATCTAGAATATGATGTGAAATAACAACAGATACCCCTTGATTTTCCATAATAAAATTGGTTTTAATTAATTTAGTTACCGATGGATTTCATAAATAATTTAGCTTCAAAAAAAGATTTCAGTAAAACATCTTTTACCTCTTCCAAAGCCAGTTGCGATGCTGGATTTTCTTCGGTTGTTAATTCTAAAATATCTAATTTTTCCTCTAACAAAGGAAGCAAACCCATTATTGCCACACTTGATTTTAAATCGTGCGCTCTCAATTTCAGCAATTTAAAATCTTTATTTTCATAAGCCAGTTTCAGTTCCTGCAAATGAGTTGGGACTTTATCTAAAAACTGTTGTGTCACGGTTCTTTCAAAATCTTTGTCGCCATTGCTGATAGACTTCAAATAAGTAAGGTCGATGAACTCGTAATTAGAAACGATTTCTTCAGCTTTAGTTTCCGTTTTTTCGTTTTCTTTTAATCCGAAATTGGAAATTAATTTGAATAACTCTTCCTCTGTAATAGGTTTAGAAATGTATTCGTTCATTCCACGGCTCATACATCTTTCGCGTTCGCCTGCCAAAGCGTGTGCGGTCATTGCGATGATGGGCGTGTTCAGTTTCAGTTCTTCACGGATGGTTTGCGTGGCAACATAACCGTCCATTTGTGGCATTTGGATGTCCATCAGAACCAAATCACAGTCGTTATTTCTGAGAAATTCTACCGCTTCCAGACCGTTGTTTGCAGTTTCAAAATCAATGTTCCATTGTGAAAGGAGATGTTTCATCAGACTTTGATTGATAGCGTTATCATCAACGATTAGAACCTTCAAAGGCGTGTTTGTTTTATCTTTAAAATAATCGGTGTCAACTTTCGGAACTACATTAAGCTGTTCTTTCGCAATCGCATAAGGAATATAAAAATGGAAAGTCGTGCCTTTTCCCTGTTCGCTGATGACTTCGATATCGCCATTCTGCAACTGAATCAGACTTTTCACAATTGATAAACCAAGACCGGTTCCGCCGTAATTTCGGGTCGTAGAATCTTCACCCTGATTAAATCTTTCAAAGACTTCAAGAAGTTTTTCTTTATCAATTCCGATTCCGGTGTCAGAAACTTTAAAGCCGACAACGACTTCATTTTCGCTCTGTTGTTTATTGTAAATTTCGATATTAATGTTTCCCTGATGCGTAAATTTAATGGCATTTCCGATGAGGTTGACAAGAATTTGCGTGAGTCTCGTGGCGTCGCCATTCAAAGTGTCAGGAATCGAAGTGTCAATTTTGCTGGAAATCGTCAATCTTTTTTCTTTGGCTCTTTCTACGAAAAATGTTTCAACCGAATTTACCAATCCATTGATGCTGAATATGCCTTTGGTAATGCGCATCATTCCGGCTTCGATTTTTGATAAGTCTAAAATATCATTGATAATCGCCATCAGATTTTCTCCCGAACGTTGAATGGATGAGACAAATTCTTTCGAAGTTTCATCCAAAGGTCTTTTCTGCAAAAGGTTGGTAAAGCCCAAAATCCCGCTCAAAGGCGTTCTGATTTCGTGGCTCATATTAGCGAGGAAATTTTCTTTTGTTTGTGCGGCGACCGATGCTTTTTTCTCTGCAACATCCAATTCCTGAATCAATAATCGCTGACGTTTAAATTGGCGAAGAATATGATAACCAACAATGGAACCGCTCAAAATCAAAAGAATCAATAGAGAAATGTCATACAATCTCGCTTTTTGTCCCATTGCTTCCGTTTCTTTGCTGAGGTCAACCATATGAAGTTTTCTGCTTTCGTAGATTTTTGCAGTGATGGAAGTGATTTCGTTCGAGATTTTTCGAGCTCTTGGATTAGCAATGGAAGTGTTGTCATCCATATTTCCAAGGGTGTGATAACGGAGCAGCAATTTATCCTTCGTCGTTTTCTTTTCCATTGCGAGAACGCTCAATCTGTGAATCAGCTTTTCTTCAACGTCGTCTGAATTGTCTTTGGAAAGGGAATCGAGAAAGTTTTCTATCTGATTTATTTTTTGGTCGATTCCTTCGAGATGCGTCGTGTCGTTGGTCGCAATGGAAGCTCGGATTCTGCTTTCAACGCCCAAAATATCACGGTCGATTTCACGTAAATGGTTGCTGGAACGCAATTCGTTGAGAAGTCGGTTGTTATTTTGAATGAGTTCTTTGGTATTTTTAGCCGAATTGATTTGAACCGCTATCAATAGGAGAGAACCCGCAATAAATGTGAGGATGATGAAATAACTGAACCGTCTGTTTCCCATTACTGAAGATATTTTTTTCATAAATGTTTTTCTTTGTTTTTAACGCAAAGTCCGCAAAGATTTTTTACTATTATTGAAAATATTTTTGCTCGCAAAGGCGTAAACTCAGCAAAGATTAAAATATTAAGTTTGTCATTGACTTCGTCGAATCTGCGATTTCCGTAGGAATCTCAACAAAGTATTTAAAAGAATAATTTAGATTCCTACGGAATGACAAAACACTGTTTTTATGTTAATGTTTCTTTTACACTGAATCTGCAGCCCGACTTGAGCGGAAATCCTTTTTTGCTTGTTCTCAAGTTCTATTTAGATTGAAATCGTCTGCAAAAAAGATTGGGAGCGGAAGGCGGATTAAGCTGCCCAAATAAATATCTTAATTTTAAAAGACATTCATTCTTGTATTAAGCGCTTTTCGGTATGCATCTGCAACGGGAATGAATTTTCCGTTGATCATAATTCCGCCGTCCTGAAGCGTGTCTATCTTGCCAACAGAAACAATATAAGACCTATGAACACGGATAAAATCATCTTTTGGCAAACGTTCTTCGGCCGTTTTCATCTTGCCGTGGATGGCGAACATTTTTTCTCTTGTGTAGAATTTTACATAATCGCCCATTGCTTCCGCATAAAAAATATCATCGAGCTTCAAACGCCTTGTGATATTAGAATCTCTCACGAATAGGAATTCATCTTTGGTGACTTCCACATCTTCTTTTCTGCTTTCGAGAATTGCCTGAGCTTTGCTGACTGCCTGTAAAAATCTCGCAGGCA